>JAEXFN010000043.1 GCA_023400055.1 Bacillota bacterium | reverse complement strand
GCCGGAGGATAACGTCTGCTACTGGGATCTCATCTTTACCGCGGGGAATGAGGAACGGGACAGCTCGGCGGCGGCGATCGCCGCTTGCGGGCTGCTGGAATTCGCCAAAACCTTGCCGTTAACCCACCAATATCGCACCGTGTACGAAAACGCCGCCCTGGCGATGGTCCAATCGCTGACCGAGGCCTATACCACGGCCGAGTTGAAACACTCCAACGGGATCCTGCGCCACGCCGTTTACAACAAACCTTCGGGCGAAGGGGTCGACGAATGCAACATCTGGGGCGATTATTATTACTTTGAGGCGCTGGTGCGGTTGTTGAAGGACTGGCGGTTATACTGGTAGGCTAGAGTGAGTTTCCGGTTTTGACTACGGCAGTAACCACCGCGGTCCATTTAATAGCTGAACAGACTATGGCGATTACCGCCGTACTTCATTTAATAACAGAATGAACTAGTTCAGTAACAGGATGAGCTAGTTCAGTAACAGGATGAGCTAGTTCAGTAACAGAGTGAACTATTTCAGTAACTAAATGAACTGTTTCGGTAACAGAATAAACTGTTTCAGTAACTGCCGCACCATATTTAATAAGTAAATGAAGTGTCGCGGTTATTGCCATTGTTTCATCAGTAACATAAGAAAGAACGGCGGTCACCGCCGTTCTGTTTGGAGCTATCGAATAAGATGCGGCGATGACCGCCGCTGAAGATTACGGATGCAATAAAAATAAGGAGGATGTTGCGCGACCCTTCTCGGCATTTTCGGAATCGATGTCGGCTACCGGAAGTTGTCAATGGCCGTACCGCCGGACTCCCGCGAATTGTCAAGAGTCTCGCCCGGCTTCAGCCGCTTATGTTTCGCACTGCGATTGGTCATCATCACGCCGCCGATGGCCAACAGGCCGCCGATCCCGGCCAGAGTCTTCGGGATCTCATGCAGCCAGAGCAGTCCGATGAGCGCGGTGATCAGCGGGATCAGGAATAAAAACGAGGCCGCTTTGGCGGCCGGCAGCTTCGCTAATACCGATGACCAACTGAAATAGGCGATGGCTCCCGGAAAAATGCCGAGATAGATCACGGCCAGAGTCGAAGGGAGCGGAGCCTGACGAATATTGCTAAGCAGATGATTGATAAAAGGCAGCAGCAATATGGTGCCGAACCAGATCGCGTAGGCGGTGACTTCGAGGCTCGAGTATTTCTTGAGCAACGGCTTCTGGGCGATGATATAAATGCTATGGCAGACGGCGGCAGCGAGAATCACCCAGATTCCATGGGAAAAAGTCAGCGCCGGACCTTCTTGGAGGGCGATCAGGCTGACCCCGCCGAAACTGACCAGCATCCCCAGCCAGCCCAGCCAGCGCACTTTTTCTTTTAAAAAGACCGCCGAGAAGATTAAGGTGAAGATGGGCGCGGTATTCACTATCAGGCTGGCCGACGCCGCGGTGACCGACTTCTCGCCGTAATTGAGCGCGATGTTATAGCCGCCGATGCCTACGAACCCCAATATTATCAGGGGGATCAAATCTGAAAGCTCCGGGAGGCGGATTCTCTTGCCGAAAGCCACCGCCAGTAGGCAGGCGGAAGCGGTAAGGTAACGCAGCAATGCCAATTGAAACGGGGAATAATCGTGTAGGGCCGCCCGGATCCCTACGAAGGCGGAAGACCACAACACTAAGGTCGTAATGAGTGCCGTCCATGGAAAAGAAGCTGTTTTTCGGTCCGGTAACGATTGCATCATTTGGTTTGACTCCTTGTTGGAAATGATCGCATTTAATTAGCAATCATGATATCATAGAAATATCCAATTGGTAAAATTGATAATTTCGAAGCATTCATTCGCTTATCTTGATAACGAGGTTTCGGCCATGGAAATCAAGCAGTTGCAGACCTTTGCCGCCATCGCCCGGCTGGGCAGCTTTACCCAGGCCGCGCAGGAGCTGGGGTATGCGCAATCGACCATTACCACCCAGATTCAACTGTTCGAGCAGGAGCTGGGCACCCGTCTTTTCGAACGGCTGGGCCGCAATGTGGCGCTGACCGCCGCCGGCGCCAAGCTTTTAGAGTATGCTCAACCGATCCTGCGGCTTTGCGCGGAAGCGCACCAGGCCGTAGCGGTAGGGGAGCAGTTGCGGGGGCTGCTGGCCATCGGAGCGGTGGAATCGTTGGGTGTGATCCGCCTGCCGGAGCTGGTCAAGGAGTACCGGCGCCGTTATCCGGAAGTGGAGATCGCGCTGAAGATCGGCAATTGCGCGGACTTTCATCGAATGCTGTGGGAGAACCAGATCGATGTGGCCTTTTATCTGGATCAGGCCATCGTGGCGCCGGATCTGGTCGCGGAATTGCAATTCCCGGAGCCCATGGCGCTGCTGGCGGCGCCCGGCCACCCGTTCGCCGGCCGTCCCCAGGTCCGCCCGGAGGATTTGGCCGGGGCAGCGATGATTTTGACTGAAGCCGGCTGCAGTTACCGGAAGGCGCTGGAGTCGATATTGGCGCAAGTCGGGGTAAAGCCGCACTCGGTTCTGGAAACGGGCAGCCTGCAGACGATCAAACAGTTTGCCATGGATGGAATGGGGATTACGTTGCTGCCACGGATCGCCGTTGCCGCCGAGCTGGCCCAGGGTCATCTGGTGGAATTGCCGTGGCGGGGACCGGAGTTTGCCATGCAGACGCAGCTGGTCTATCACAAAGATAAATGGCTCTCGCCGCCCCTGCGCGCGTTTATCGCCTTGGCGCACGAACAGTTACGGTAGGGATGGGAAAAAACCGTCCTTGTCCGGTGCCGGGTTTACCGGGTGCGAGGGATAATGAAACGGAACCATTCTTGCGGTGGCCATCGTCTAATTGGCATAAGAGCGGCGAGCAAACGGAGTTTGGGGTGATCAGGATGCTTTCCAAAGCTTTCAGTCGGCCGGAGTTTTTGAATCCGTCGTGGGAAGAGCAGATCGAGACAGCGCTAGCCGGCGACGAACGCCAACGATTGGCGTTGGCCCGCCGCCTGGCGGATGAAGCTTATCATCATCCCGAGTGTGAGAAGGCCAATGCCCGGTCCGAACAACGCAATTTTTATCTCGATCACGACCGGGTGACCGATCGCGCGGTTTTGTTGCTGCACGGCTGGTCGGCCTGCCCCTTTGAAATGCGCGAGCTGGGTGAGAGGTTACATCGCACAGGACTGAACGTGGTCGGTCCGCGGTTGGCGGGGCATGGCACCCGGGTCGAGGATTTCGCCTGTTCTACCGCTGAGGATTGGTGGGCGGCGGCGCGCCAAGGTCTGGCGATTGCCGCTCTGAGCGGACGCAGCGTGGTGATCGTCGGCGAAAGCATGGGCGGAAGCCTGGCTGTCCTGTTGGCCCAGGCCTTTCCCAATCTGATCCAGCAACTGATCTTATGCGCGCCTTGTTTTGAGATCGCCAATCCGCTGGCCGGCGTCACCCGCTTGCCTCCGGTACGCTGGCTGATGCCTCGCTTCGCCATGGGCCCGCTGCCGGAATGGATGCACGGCTACTGGTATCCGGTGCTCCCCACCTCCGCCGTGGCCCAATTGGTGCGGATCGCCGTCGCGTCCCGCCGGACCGGGCCCGTGATGACGAGACCCATCGTAATCATTCAGGCGGATGAGGACCAAATGGTCCGGCCCGGCGGCGCCCACCATTATTTTCATTCTCTAAGTCGGTTGCCGGAGTCGGAAAAGCGGCTGATTGCTTTTTCCGGCGGACACCATAACTTGACCGTGGCTTTAAATCCGCAAAAAGAGCGGGTATTCGAGTGGATTCTGGATGCGATCCGCGAGCGAGAGGTGGCGTCCCGATAAATCCACCGCTAAAATTGGGAAAGTGGTTTCAATTCATGGTAATTTATGCAAATGATCGGGGGATTTCCGCGGCTGCCGTCAAATGCTAAGGGTGGAAAAATTAAATAATATTGTGGGATTCATGCAACTCTCGGCCGCTCCCTGCGTTTCTTTTTTAGTAGAACTACCTTTGCCGGACCGAGCAATTTTTTGCAGGATTTAACCCGGCCTAGCCGAATATATTCCATCATCGGAATAAAAGAAATACGGATGGTGCCCGAAATCGGTCACAATTCTACGGGTGGTAAAGGAACTTCAGAAGCTCGCGAGCTTAAAATGAAATCGGGAACAACTTGGATGAGGAGTGGTCGCGTGTTCGGCCGTAAAGGTTTTATCTGGTTATGTTTTTACATATTGGTATTTGTGGCTGTCGCTCCGCTATCCCTGGCGGCACAGGCGCAGACCAAGTTTTTCCCGATGGATCAGCTTCGGCCGGGATTAAAGGGCGTCGGTTATTCGGTCTTTGAAGGGACGAAGGTCGAGCCTTTCGACGTCACTGTTTTATCAACGGTCGAAAACAATCTCGGCAAAGGCCAATTGATTCTGGTCAAACTCTCCGGTAAGCTCCTCCAAGAAAACGGCGGTCTTTCCGCCGGGATGAGCGGCAGTCCGGTTTATGTCGATAAAAAGTTGCTCGGCGCCATCAGCTTCGGTTTTGAAAACGCCGATCCCTTTCTGGCTTTGGTTACCCCGATAGATGCCATGTTGAAACTGGTATCCGGCGGCAGCCAAGATTTTTCAGGTTTATCTCGGAATGTTATGAAAGCGCCGCCGCAATTCGTACCGGTCGCCACCCCAGTCATGATTAGCGGCATGGGGCAACGGGCCTATGAGATGTTGCACCATTCGTTCAACGGTTATGGTTTGAAAACCGTATTGACGCCCGCCGTAATAGCCCAGGCCAGGAAGAGCGGCGATCCTTTGAAACCAGGAAGCGCCATCGCGGTTCAAATGGTTTCCGGCGATTACCAGGTGGCGGCGATCGGGACCTTGACCTGGATGGATAAACAGAGGTTCCTGGCCTTCGGCCATCCTTTTGTCAACAAGGGCGAAGTGGATTATTTGGCGTTACAAGCCTATATTCTTGATACGATCAAAAGTCCGGTCATGTCTTTTAAGCTCGGCGTTCCGTTACAGCCTATCGGACGGGTGGCTCAGGATCGACAGGCGGGAATCATGGGGTATCTGTCGGAACCGCCCCAACTCATACCGGTAACGGTAACGGTTACCGACTTGGACCGCAAACTATTCCGGACCACGAATTTTCAGGTAATCCGCAATGAACAACTGTACCGCGATTTAATGTGTTCCGGGGTTACCGATGCTATCGACCAGACCATCGATCGGGTCGGGGGCGGAACCGCCAAAGTTACTTTGAAAATTGAGACGGATGCCTTGCCGGCGCCGATTACCCGCGAAAATCTATTTTGCGGCAAAGATATCGCGCTGGCCAGTTTGGGCGATCTGCGTAATATTTTGGAGATTTTAGCCGTCAATGAGTTCAAGGCGGCCGCGATTCACTCGGTCAAAGTCGATGTCGAGATTCAGAACCGGCAGGCGACGGCGCGGATCATCAAGTTGGAAACGCAGAAGCAAAGCTTCAGGCCTGGCGAGACGATTACACTCCAAGCGACGCTGCACACCTTCCGCGGTGAAAATCTGACCGTCCCGCTGGAAGTGAAACTGCCCGACAATCTTGAATCCGGCAAGCTTTCCCTGACTGTCCGCGGCGGAAATAAGCAAGGCAATCTGGAAGACAGCGACTCCGCGAAGAAAGAGTCGTTCAAAGTCGATTACGCCAGTGTCGATTCACTGGAGAAATTAGTCGCCAAATATTTGAATTCGCCGACCAGCCGGCAACTGGTCCTTGAGTATCCCGGCAGCGTAAAACCGGCGGGCGATTCAGACAAAGCGCCGTTGACCGAGCAATTAAAAGCAAATCTTAATTACTATCTCATCGGCGATGCCCAGGTTACCATAGAGATCCTGTCCCGCTAAAAGATGCTTGAAGTTCGGAGAGGACGTAAATGAGCGTAACTGTCTATAAAAAGACGATGATTGGAATCATTATCACAATTATTGTGACGGGACTATCCTTGTCGGCGGTCTCTTTTTACTTTGCGCAGGATTGGGTGCTTTCCAATCAAATCCGCCGTCAATTGGAGGTTTCGCTAAAGACCTCCGGATTAAAGGTAAAGCTAGGCCGCGTCCGATGGACGGGTTGGGGGCAATTGCGCGGCAGCGATTTGGTTTTGACGGATCCCCGGACCGGACAGATCCCTTTCACCGCCGGCCGGATAGATATTAGTCTCGATCCGCTGCGCCTGATACAAAATCCGGGCCATCCCGAAGTGATCATTTCCAAGGTCGATCTGGTTCGACTGCACGCCAAGCTGATCCGCTTCCCAGACGGCACCTGCAATATTCAACGCTATTTCCCCGCCAGTAAACGAAAAATGGTCTTCGAAGCGCCTCTGACCGTCCGCGACGGTTTCATTGAGTTGGATGACTACCAATATGGCGTTCACCGATTCAGTCAGATTCAGGGGCGAATCGATTTACGCACGTTGTCGGTGATTCGTTACCAACTGACCGGTAGAGCCGATTTGAATGATGAATTACGTTGGAAGCTCAGCGGCACTTTTCAGACCGGACAGAATTGGGGACAGGGAACTTTACAGCTTCAAAAGGGGTCAGTAACAAAGATCATGGCTTTATTGCCGAGCCGTTTTCATTATCCGGTTCGTTCCGGTCTGGCGGATTTGCGGTTGAATTTCGGCTGGGGAAATAAGACGGCCTGGCTTAACAACGGTCGGGTAAAGATGACCGAGTTCCAGCTGGTTTTGGCTAAATCCCATGAAACAGTGGCCGTGAACTATTTGGAAGGATGGTTTGATCCGCAGCAAATTAAGATTAGCAAAGCGCGATTGAATTATCAAGGCGCGACAATTCGGGCGACCGGTAGCTTAAGGACCTCCGATATGACGTTGCGTGCCACGGTGAATGCCAGTCGTCTTCAATTGGAGAAACTTTGGCAGTTCGTGCCCTGCTCCACGACGACAGTGGCGGGATTGGCCGATTTGCAACTGAGTATTGGCGGAAAATTAGGTCATCCTTTGATAAACGGCGATGTTTCCCTGCGGGATGCCCGCGTCGCTTGGGGAAAACAAAAGATCGATTTTATCTCCGGCCGGGCACGCATTGAAAACAATAACCTGGCCATTCGGAGCTTGGAAGGTTATTGGGGGACTTCTTTGGTCGGAGCAACCGGAACGATCCATGATGTTTTACATCCGCAATTCAGGATCGATCTTTACGGACACGATTTAAAGCCTGATTATCAAAGCCTGGGGCTGACAAAACTGTCGCAGTCCGATTTAGTACTGGGTGAGGCCGATGTTACGGGGCGATTGGCCGGTAGTTTGTCAGGCGTATTATTCAATGGGAAAGTGGAATTTGACCGATTAAAATATCGCGATCTGGCCGCCGATCATGTCCAGGCCGGACTTAGCTGGAAGTCAGGGACCCAAGTCGTGACAATCCATCAAGTAAACGGCAATGTTTTGGGGAGCCGGCTGGTAGCCGACGGAACAATCAAGCTGAGCCCCGAAGCAGCCGAATGGCGGATGTCCGGTAAGGTTGCCAATTTAAATCTAGCAGAATTGCCTTTTTATCCCCAGCTGAAACTCGCTGGCAATGTATCGATGGATCTCGTGGCGCATGGTGCTTGGCACGCTGGGCAGAACTTCGACCCTGGAACTGTTTTGGGATCGTTTCACGGCGATTCCTTTGCTTACCAAGGCATCCGTGTCGATCAAGCCAATGGAATCTTCACTTGGAACCAAGGAGTCTTTTCAGTAGATTCGCTGGAAGGATGGATCGATAAAGGTCATTTCTTTGGCCAATTTGCATATTCGAAAGACGGCATCCAGACCCAACTGGACGTGGAAGATCTGCGAGTCCGACGGTTGCTGCCGAATGGAGCCGCTTATCCGATAGATGCTGATTTCAGCGGGATGCTCAGCTTTCACGGACCGATCGATAATCCCACCGGCACAATCAGCGGCGACTTTTCCCATGTGATATGGGATTCCAAGTTAATTGGCGATGCCAAGGGCGAGTTGCTTTATTCCAATAGAGAGTTGGAATTGAGCAATTTTCGGGTGACGACCACGGCCGGTGATTTCCGGCTATTGGGCAAGGTGGCATGGCAATCCGAGCCGATCGTTCATGGCAGTTTGGCCAGTGACAACTTTAAATTAAACCAGTTCCTGAAATTTTTCCCTGAACAACCGGCCCTTAATATCGATGGCAACGGCAGTGTAATGGTGACGGTTGACGGCTCGCTATCCAATCCGCAATTATCGGGTAAGATTCAGCTGGATCGGCCGAGCCTTAATCAATTTGTGATGGAACGAGGGACAATCAGCTTCGCGGGAAATATAAAAGATATCGAGTTAAAACAGTTTGATTTGGTGAGAAAGGACACTCGCATCCAAGTTACCGGCCATATTACGACGGATGCCTGGGATCTGCAGGTCACTTCCAACTCGTTCGATCTGGAATGGCTTAATTTAAAATATACCGGCAAAGTGCTCAAAGGGAATGTCAAGGTCAACGGCAATTTGACCGGGGATTTTGCGCATCCTGAGTTTGCGGCGGATCTGGACGGCACCGATTTCAGCTTCGGAACATACAAGTATCAGCACTTTTTGGCCAGCATCGTTTGGAATTCGCAAAGTTTTGCGATCAAGGAAGCGCAGCTTCAGCAGAATGAGAGCCTGCTAGATGTCTTTGGCGATATTGAAAATGCGCAACCGGCCCAACTGAACCTCGGCGTCAGGGTTATCTCCAGCGATTTGCAGGACTTATTGCAGTTAGCGAACATTTCCGGAGTAACAGCTGAAGGAAAACTCTCCGGTTTGGCGCGGATTACCGGCCCGGTCGATAATCCCGTTGTTCGGGTCGACGCCGAGCTCCCGCAGGGTTCAATTAACCAGATACCGATTAAGGGCGGGTTCACTCTTTCATATACCAACAATCAGGTAAATATTGAGAATGTTCATATCGAACCTGAAAAAGGTTCCTTGGTCGCCAGCGGAATGTGGGAAAATGGGCAAGTGCTGAAGTTAAAGACTTCCTTGCGGGAATTTCCGTTACAAATACTAAATCCATTGATTAAGCCGACCAGTCATTTGGAAGGCATTGTGAATTCCGATGTCGATCTGAAGTGGGATAATTCGAAAATAACCGGCGATTATCAGGTTAATATCGCGGCGTTTACGATGAATCAATCAGTTTTAGGCGAGTTGCGAATGGAAGGCGGATTGTCCGGTCAGGGTCTGGCGATCACCAAAGGACAATTATCGAATAAAGGAGGTCTGCTTTCCGTCAGCGGTTATATTCCTTGGCCGGTTGAGATGTTGCAGCGTTTCAACCTTCCAATGCAGTTGAGCCGGGATCTTCGGGATTATAACCTGCAAGTCGATTTGAAAAACTTCCCGGCCGATTCATTGAATTTTGCGGACAAACAATTTAAAGTCGAGAAGGGAACGATCAACGGCAGCGTACAAATGAAGGGGGAAATTGCGCAACCGTTGTTTTATGGGAAAATAAACTGCAGTTCGGTGAGGGTAAGTGCCTCGCTCTTGCCGGTACCGGTGGATAATTTGGAAGCTTCGGTAACGCTTCAAGGCGATAGTTTGCGAATTGATTCAGCCCATGCTCTTTATGGAAAAGGTCACTTTTCGATGAACGGTTCGGTCGGATTTAAACAAAACTTATTCAATCCCGAATTGAACCTGCTCTTCAACGGTAATCGCATTTATTATCGGAATCTTTTCTTTGATGGTTATAGCGATCTGGATGTAAGTATGCTGGGCACGTTAGAACATCCGGTTATTCGTGGCAATATTACTTTAAGTAATGGCAAAATAGGCATCCTGGGCGTACAAAACAAAAAGAATTCGGCCAGTCTTTGGAGTCCTGAGTTGGATCTGGCAATTAAAGCCGGGAAAAATATTCGTTATCGGCAATATGGGTTGGCCGATGTGGCAGTTGAAGGGCAAATTACGATGAAAGGGCCATTGAATAATCTGGCAATCAACGGAACAGCACAATCAAAGACGGGAGTTTTAACGGTCTACGGCCAATCATTTAAAGTTAACAAGGCCACCGCTGTCTTCAAAGATTCTCAGGGGTTCACGCCCTATATTGATGTGGACTCCAGTTTGAAAACTTCCAAAGTAGAGGTGTTTTTGTCAGTGAAGGGGCAGATCGGCGAAAATCTTTCATATAATTTGAGCTCCCAGCCGTATCTGTCACAATCGGAGCTGTTTGCGGCTCTGAACTGGTCCGATTTAAACGGCGAGGAACCGTTGACGATGGATGGCGTTGTTTCCGGTAATCTCTCGATAGTCACCGATACTTTGTTTGGGGACGCCTTTTATGAGATTCGGCGCGCGTTGGGAGTCGATTATTTTTATCTTGAACAAGATTACCGGGATAGAAAGTTTCGGATTAATGTCGGGGATTATATCACGGATCAATTGTTTTTATCTTACAGTCGGTCGGTCAACGATGAATCCGATGATGTTTGGGGACTTGATTATCAGTTAACTCCCAAATTATTGGCCGGAAGCACGTATTCTTATACCGAAGGCACCTCTTATCGACTGATGTATCGAATTCATTTTTAAGTTCTTACGGTTTCCTAGATTTTACTGGAGGATAACCTAAATTGAAATCGAACTTAAATAATAAACTTCCAGCCATCATTGAAGTTAATACCTGATCCCATTTGTCATGGGTTGCGCAAAGTGCGCGGTCGGATCGGGTATTGACTTTATTTGGTTCGGGGTGATGCGACCGAAAAGTTTCCCGAACCATATTGGTTAACCTAACATTTTCCCGGGGAAGGTGCCCTTTGATCCAGCAATATCTGGCGGAACTTTCGAAAATTCGCTTATTATCCCAGGCGGAAGAAAGTTCTTTATGGGAAAATTTTAAAAATAATAAATCACGTGAAGCGAGACAGCGCATTATTGAAGCATATCAACCGCTGGTTTACAAGATTGCTTCGCGAATTACCGGCCAGGAAGAGCTGTTTTTTGACTTGATTCAGGAGGGCACAATTGGCCTGATTGAGGCTACCGAAAGCTTTGATCCGCGGGTAGGGGTGAAATTTAGCACATTCGCCCAACATCGGATTCGCGGCAGAATGATCGATTATTTGAAACAACAACGTTCTAGCCAGGATTCTTTAGAAATCGCGTTGAACGGGGAAGAGTTAGAAGGATGGCTTTTACGGATTGCCGATAATCAAGTGAATGTGGAGGAAGAAGTATCGCTGAAGCTGATTGGTCAGCAAGTTAACTCGGCGATCGCGCGTTTGAATCCTAAAGAACAAAAAATCATTAATGACCTCTATCGACTCGATAAAGAGCCGTTGGTTTCCGCCCAAGAAATGAAGATAAGCTTGTCATATTATTATAAAATTCAAAAAAAGGCCTTGCAGAGGCTGCGTGGCATGCTTTCAAAGCTTCGCGCTGAATTGAAAATCAGCAGTTAATTCAAGTATTATAAATTAACGGGAGAATCTATGAATTATGGAAATTATCTTAATGAAAAAATGGCGTGTGTCCAGCTTAATATATATAGTTATAAATGGCTTAAAATTGGAGCAAGAGAGAATTATTGCGTCTAAAACGCGAAATTTTCGGTAATTCCGCCAGACAAAAATCGATGCGAAATAAGGATATTATTCTTATAAAGACGATGAAGGGCGGCGTTTTTATGGATAAGAATCATCCGGCGATTTTAATTGAACATATTGAAGAAGCGAAAGATTGGTTAGATAAAGCAAAAAGTGAATATACTCAAGCGAATCCAACGCGCGGCGAGATTATCCTGAATTTAGCCCAGGCGGAAGTCAAACATGCCTGGGAACTAAGTCGCAATCAAAGCGTTAAAACTACTATTGCAGCAGACGTACCACAGAAATTGAGTTTTGACCGTAAAAAGAGGTATTGGTTACCGATGGCCGCTTCCATTATTGTGTTGATTGGAATGATTTTTTCCATTAAGATGGGTAAGGTGGAACATGGTACCCGAAATTTGGCGATAATGCCAAAACCATTGCTAAGCACCACTAAAAAAATGGCTAACCATCCTGCTTCAAGTCTGAAGGAGGAAAAATCGCTTCCCAATCAATTAGCATCACTGCAACCATCGACTTCAAAGCGATTGGCAATGGAGATTTTCAAGCAAGTAGTCTTGGAAGAGCGGAAGCCAATGATTTCAAAACATGAGCCACAACAAAGGCTACCTATCATGGCTGATTCAACTCCAATTCTTCCGCAAGCAACAGTGGAACCCGAGGGAAAAACCAAGGTTGCACAAGTTGAAGCGAGTAAGAACGAAAAAGTGGTTATCAGTGAAACGACACCGACCCGAGAGCATCTTACTAATTCGGTTCCGGTTTCCAATCAAACAAATCAAACGAGGATACAACCGGTTGCCCAATTTTCTATCGATGAAGAGGCTTTAACCCGGGAGGCTTCTCATAGCTTGCGGAATGGGAAATAATTTCTAGAGGGGGATATTTTTGAACTTATCGAGCCGGATCCGTGGAATCGCTTTACTGCTGCTTATTCTCTGCTTGACGGCGACTTTGACCCATCCGGTCACCGCTGAAACGAATCCGATGGTTTTAATGTTTGATGTTGAAGGTAATACCCGAGTCCCGGCTGAAAAGATTCTTGGTGCAATCTCTAATACGAAAATCGGTGAGCCGTTTGACGCCCAGAAGATCGAGGCAGACATGAAATCGATTATGGCTTTGGGCTATTTTTCAGATATCAATCTAAAAACAGAAAAGATGTTTGACGGTGTGAAAGTGATTTTTAATGTGGTAGAAAATCCTGCTCTCAAAGAGATACAGATTATTGGGTTAACCAAGGTGAAAATGGAGGAATTAAAACCTTTCTTCACCCAAAAACCAGGGGATGTCTTTAGTGCAGCGATTTTTAAAGATGATCTTGCTAAGGCTTTAAAGTATTGTCGGGAAAAGAAAGGTCTTTTTATCGAACCGAAAACCGAAGGCCAGATCAGTATCTCGCCGGATGGTGTCGTCCGGGTCGAGTTGGTAGAGCTGCGCTATGGCAAAATTATCATCAAAGGCCTTGAGAAAACGAAGGAATCGGTTCTCCGGCGTGAATTATCGATTCGCGAGGGAGACATTATCGATTATAATGCATTGAAAGATGATTATATGCATATCATGCAATTACGCCTGTTTGACAGCGTAGAGCCTCGTTTGGAAAAAAGCGTAATTCCCAATGCATATGATGTCATCTTTGAAGTAAAAGAGGCTCAAACAGGCAGCTTCTCATTCGGTGTTACTTTTGGCCAATCCGACGGCAAGGTGGGTGGAGTTCTTAGCTATTCAGAGGGTAATCTGATGGGTTTGGGTCAGAATATCTCATTGGATCTGAATTTTTCTTCAACGGAAAAAAACGCCCAGTTTTCTTTCTATGAACCGTGGTTAGACAGCAAGCACACATCATTCGGAGTGTCGATGTGGAATACCGATAATAATTTTTATTCCACCTTGTCAACTTGGTATCCATCGCTCGGCAATAATGACTATTATATCCATCTGATTGAAACGGGACTTTCATTGTCGTTTGGTCGCCCGTTGGCAAAAGATACCCGTGGTCAGGTCCGTTTCAGTTTCCAGCGTGATAATATTCCGGCAGGAGACATTTTGGATTCCAATAATGGTAATACCGTTAATTTGGGCGGAAACCCGGTTCTTCCCATGGAGTTTTGGGATAACTCGGTGGGGTTGAATGTAACTAAAAATAAATTATCGTATCTCGATCGTAACTTTGTTGATGGCGGCTATCAACTTTCAGCCGATTATGCCGTTTCCGGCAAGTACCTCGGCGGAGCATTCAATTATCAAAAAGGAACGTTGGAAGGCAAGTGGTTCCATTCCTTGTCGTCCAATTTAGTCGTGGGTACCCGGCTGCAAGGAGCGTTCGTTACTGGAGATTATCCGGATTATGATGCTCTGTATCTTGGCGGTATGTATAAATTGCGCGGTTATGCCGACCAACGTTTTGATAATAGCCTATCCAAGCAGCTTATCGGCAATCAATATTTACTTTCCAATACAGAGCTCCGTTATCGGATGCCCTCCAACAAGAGCCTGGAGTTTGTACTGTTTTTAGATGCCGGGCAAATGAATAACATTGATGGCGGAAGTTCTTTCCGTTCGGATTACGGGTTAGGTCTTCGTTACAACATTCCGTTGCTGGGTGTTTTACGTTTGGACCAGGCATGGAATACGCAAGGCGAGGGCAACCGGTTGGTCTTTAGCTTAGGTGAAATGTTTTAATCGCTTGGGGTGATATATTGAAAAACCTTCCTAAGCTGTTAGTTCACTTTATATTGGTATTGGTTCTGATTGGCAGCTTTTTTGGGAGTAATCGATTTGTTTTGGCCGCAACCAATACGAATGATGTTGAAGTCCAATCGGTCGAGGTTCAATTGATGATCTCCGGAAAGGTTTATGAAGGATTACAGGACCGGATCGAATATAGTATTGGTCGGGTGGGGGAGAAGATTTTACTCTCCCAACCCGTTTCTTTATTGGAAAAGAACAAGGAAACCGTGCAAACGGCGATCTTTAATGTTTTCTCCAAAGTCTTGACCGGGTTTAAGTTGGATGCGGTAAATTTGTCCCTGGGTGAACACACGCGGGTCGTAATTCAGTTGACCCCATTACCTCCGGTGATATCTAAAGTTCATCTTCAAGTGAAAGTCAAAGATGTATCTCCGGAAATGAGTCTTTTTATCGATGAACTGAGCCGGAAAGTGGAAGACCAACTGAATCAAGTATTGAACGGACTTCCAGTCGCATCCGTGTCATGGTCGGAAGCGAGTATTAATCTGGTCACTAATTTTTTGATCGAAAGGGAGTTCCCCGGATTCTCTGGCCATTTTGAGATGAAAGCGGGACCGGAAACCCAATTTACTTTGGTGTTGACTCCGAAAGACCCAGTGGTGGAGGAAATAAATGTACATTTTACTTCTTCCAGTATTCCTGCTTGGTTCCTAGCGCTCAAGGCAAAACCTTATCAGGATAATTTCCAGATTTTAAAAGGATTGCCGGTCGAGTTTATCACGGATAACCAAAGATTGTTGGAAAAATATATTACTCGTTCATTAGATGATATTCCAGAGATGCGCCGTTTGGGAATGATTGCCAAACTGTCGATCGTGCCGGGAGTAAAAACCGATATTGATCTGGCAATCGATTCTAAAACCGTTCAGGTTAAACTGGAAGCGCGGTATTTTATGAGTTCGGATGATTCTTTTGGCAATCTATATAGCTATCTGGGTTATCATACGAATGATTATGAATTATTTGCACGAAAGTATTGGGGTAGTTATCCGGGAAGCAATTTTAAAATCGGACTGAAAGTTCCGGTGGCTCCCAATCTCACCGGTGCTTTCGAGTATGCACCCAGTGAAAAATATAAAGATCTTTGGTTTCATTATCAGTTCGAACGCGGCGATTATTTCGATATGAGTATCGGACTGGACCACAGTCCCAATGAAACGCTGGTAGGTATCAAACTCAATGACGCTGTTAATTTGGAATTTTTAAAATTCGATCAAATGTTTGGAGTTCAATTAATGTTCCATTTTTGATTGGGAGAATTTCATAAATCATCATTACTTTATCGGAATACAAGTCAACATTGAAAGAAGGGGGTTACTGAATTGTGTTCCGGGCTTGTTCGTAAAATATTATGATATTCTCTTTCCATAAGTGAGTTAACCTTGAATATAATTTATTAAGGAGCGTAAAAATGAAAAAGAATGAAAAGTTGATTCAAGTTTTGACATTAGGCGTCTTAGTTTTGACCATTGTTTTACTGGTAAGCAGTTTTACCGGAGCGGCCTCTCCCCAAAACGGGCCGATGGGATATGTCGATTCCGATAAACTTCATAGTCAACTTCCCGATTTCCAGCGCTTGGAATCGTTGGTCAAAGATAAGCAAGCCGAATTTGATTCCTTCCGTGGCTATATTTATACGCAACAGCGGAATGCCGTGAAACAATTACAGGATAAAGCCACCCAGGATAAAGTCGGCAAATCAGCTGACGAACAGGCGAACATCGACAAAAAACTGAAGGATGATGTTCAAAAAAAGAATGATGAATTGCAAGCACAATTAGAACAAAAATACGCTGAAATTCAAAAAGGACTGGACGCGCAAAAATCTGCGGCAATGGATAAAGAGAAAAAATTAATTGCTGACGTCGCAGCGGATCAAAAAATTGCGTTGGTTCTTGATAAAGCGGCCGTACTATATGGCGGAATTGACATTACGCAAGCTGTAATTGATAAGGCCACCAAAGAAGATTCGAAAACTAAAAAATAAAAACCACTAGCAAAACACAATGAATAAACGATGGAAGATAGTCATTGCGGTTTTCGTCATTTTTATAGGCCTTGGTTTGATTTTCTTAAATGACTGGTGCGCCAAAAGAGCTATTCACGTGGTAGTGCCGGGTCAGAAGAAAATTGCACGGCAGGTTCCGTCATGGGCAAATTATCGAGGCGTCGAAAAAGAGTTTAAACGCCTTGCTGGTCATGACGAGAGGGGAGATCAGGTTCTTCCTGATCTCAGTCTCTTGGCCGATGGCGAGCCTTCTATCGTTACAGGTCTTAATCAGCAAATTACTGAGATTCAACGAATATTTGGAGCGGAGAATGCCGTCAGACAGGTTGAAATTAATAGGGAGCTCGCGCGTTTCGCTGAACAATTAAAACGCGAAAAAGACGCCCGGATTCGTGAAACTGAACAACAACTTACTGATTCGCTTAACTCTGATATTCGGCAGGAGAAGGCAATATACGCTAAAAATTTGACGGAATGCTGGCGGAGTCTGGAAAACGAACAACAGGTCAATTTAAGCAGTTTACAGCTCAAGCTGTATATTAACGATTTGTCGAATGACCCGGTAGAAAAAGAACGGATAAAGGATCAGACTCAACTCAAAATTAATCAAATCCGGCGTCAAATCGCCAACAAGTACGAACTGGAAAAAGAAAAACTCACACTGGAATTGGACGGTTATCTGAAACAAAGGAATGAAGAATTTAACAATAATTTGAATACCTTTCGAGCTGAACAAGAACAATATTATCAAGAGCAGATTAATATCCTAAAAACCCGGATGGAAGAAGAATATCGAGCTTGGTATTCGCGCTGGCAGGGTGAGAGCCAACGGGCAATTCAACTGAGAAACGAATCAGCTCTTAAACAGCGATAAATTGACCGTCAAATTTTTGGAAACAGATTGGGAGGAAGTTTTTGATGCCTGATAATAAGAGCTTTTGGTTACCTTGTTCCATTATTCTGGGTTCGCTAATCATTCTGGGAGGGTTAGTTTGGGCCGCCAATGCCTTTACTTTCAAGATGGCCGTAGTCGATCTCAATAAAATTTCCAAAGAAAGTCCATTGGGCCAAAAGTATAGCCAAGATATCGTGGCGAAGCAGAAAGAACTGCAAAAAAAGTTCCAAGCCGCCAAGACGGATGCGGAAAAGAGTCAGATCAGCTCGGAATTTGAAAGTTATAAAAGCAGTAAAGAAGCGGAATTTGTTAATAAAGCTACGCAAGCCGTTAAAACCGTGGCTAAACAAAAAAGAGTTAAAGTGGTCAGTAGTCCTCAGGTCTTTCTTTACAGCGATACCGACATCACCGCCGATGTGATTAAGGCGTTGAAGTAACCTGGAATGAGGGTCGATCCATGGCATCTTTATCCGAATTGGCAAACCTGGTCCAAGGAGAGTTAATTGGCGACGGAAATATCCAGATCACCGGAGCCGCCGGTTTTGAAGATGTCCGCGCGGGTGAAATTACTTTTGCCGCTACTTTGAGAGCGGTTGAACCCATCGTTAACAGTTGCGCAGCCGCGATAATTATTCCCTCCAGTATTGAAAACATTTACAAACCGGCCATTCGAGTAACCAATCCCAGAATGGCCTTTGCGCAAATCTTGTCCTTTTTCCACCCTCAGCCAAATTACACTCCGGGCATTCACCCTTTGGCGGTCATCGGGAAGGATTTTCACGGAGACGCCTGTGCTGTCGGCGCGTTAAGCTTTATTGGCGACGAGGTGGCTATTGGTCGGGGTTCGGTAGTTTATCCCGGCGCGGTAATCATGGATCGGGTCAAAATCGGCGAAAATTCGGTGATTCACGCTAATGTTGTAATTCGGGAAGATTGTGTCATCGGCAACCGCGTTCAAATTCATGCCGGAACCGTGGTGGGAGCCGATGGTTTTGTTTATGTGACAGAGAATGCCAAGCACCATAAGGTCCCACAAGTCGGGAGTGTTATTATTGAAGATGATGTCGAGATCGGAGCCAATGTTACCATTGACCGCGCTACTACGGGCGTAACGCTTATCCAATGTGGTACCAAGATTGACAATTTAGTCCAGATCGCGCATAATTGTCGGCTGGGTGATGATAATCTGATCATGGGCCAAGTAGGAATCGCCGGCGGTACGAAGTTAAGTGACCGGGTTACCATGTCCGGTAAATCAGCTGCGGTCGAGCATATTAAAATCGGTTCTGATACGGTGATCGCCGCTAATGCTTTAGTTATTAACAGTTTGCCCGCCGATTCGTTTGTTTCGGGAATTCCCGCCAGACCCCATGCCGCTGATATGCGGATACAAGCAATAGCCAGCCGCTTGCCAGATTTGATCAAAGAATTCAAAGAATTGCAGAAACGAGTGGCGGAATTGGAAGAAAAGGCTTCTTATTCAAAATAAGCCAAAGCAGGAAGGAATTTGATAAAACCTGGCGAAATTACCATTTAGTAATTTTGGCAGGTTTTTTATATGCGAAAATTCGATTTCTTTGGCATATCGCGGACCGGTTTATCGTCAGCCGATGAAAGTTGACTTGAGGAAAGTTTGGGTAGCGCATCGAGCGCTTTTTTAATATGTTGCTTGTTGTGAGGTTGGGATTGAAAACTTTGCATCGCTATATTTGGAATGAATTTTTGCAACAGTTTTTGATATGTTGGGTAGGCTTTACGGTTTTAGGAATTGGCAAGATCTTCTTCGATTATAACGATCTTTTCATTGGTTACCGCGTTACCCCGAGGATTTTAACGACTTTACTTTTGAATCAGATCCCCTATCTTTGGATGGATGTTTTTCCAGCGGCAACGCTTTTCGGAGTTATTCTAGCTTTTGGACGTTTGCTTCGCGAGCGAGAACTGGATGTAATCCAATTAAGCGGCCTCAGCATCTTTCAAACCATGTTACCGGTTTTCGGGGGGATTTTTCTGTTGTGCGTTGGCGCATTTTACTGGAACGATCTGGTGGTACCCGCGGCAAATCACCATTTTGAGGTCGAGGTCCGCCGTTTATCCAATCAACAAGAGTTACCATTGCTACGGGAAAATGTTGTTTTTAAGGCGCCGGGGAATCGGTTCGTTTATTTTCATCAGATCGACCACGGGCAAGGGCTGATCCGGGGGATTTTGATTATCGCGACGAAATGGCCTGGGCCATGGCCTTCTCTCATCTCCGCAGCGTCGGGCAGAATCCAGCGCGGTGTCTGGGAGTTGCAAAACGGAGTCGTTCATGAATTCGACGCCAAAGGCACCATCGTATCGGAACTATCCTTTCAAAAAATGCAATTAAAAATGAATACTGATTATTCGACGATCATCGGCGATGAAAAGGGCCCGGCCGAGATGCGTGCCGGTGAGCTAAAAAAGCTTGCCGTGCTTTATGGGAAAAGCGGTTTGAATTTGCCTGTTTACTCAGTATTTTACTATTCGAAATTCGCCGATCCTTTGAGCCCGTTAGTTTTTGTTTTTTTGGCTATTCCGTTGACCCTTTTGACCGGTCGCAACGCCCGGTGGTGGTCCGGGATGTTATATTGTTTTCTGATTATTTTGGGATATTACGTAATCCAGGTGATCGGTCGCACCATGGGAGTCAACGGGCTGATCATGCCCTGGCTGGCTTCATGGCTCCCCAATATCACTTTTTTGGTAACGGGACTTTTCTTATTAATCCTTTGCGAACAACGGAGGTAAAATGGGAAAAGGGTATTGGCTCCTTGGAATTATGATCATTTTAACGTTTGGTTATTGCCGCTCTGCCCATGGCGCACCCGAGCGGGTCGTTTTGACAGCCGATACAGTGCGATACAATTATGATGCCAAGCAGATTAGTGCTTCGGGAGCAGTTACCATTCGTTACAAAGAAATTCAGATTAGCGCGGATCAAGCGATTATTGACCAGGAGCAAAATATGCTTTTAGCGACCGGAGCGGTTGAAGTCGAGAAGCAAGGCGATCGTTTCCGGGGCGACCGTTTTCTTTATGACCTTGAGGGGGAACGGGGGTGGCTCAGTCCCGTGCAAACTACGATTACCGCTGCGGATGATGCCGAAGTGAAAGAACCCCTGCGCTACTCGGCGGAGGAAGCATTCATCAAAGGGGAAGACATCATTGCCAAACAGTCGTTCTTTACTGGTTGTGATCTGGAAAATCCGCACTATAATTTTACTGCAAAAACAATGGAGTATTACCCTGGGAAACGGATTATCCTGCGCCAGGTCTGGTATTGGGAACACGGTTGGCGACTGATCTACCTGCCTTACTTTTATATTTCACTGGACGACAAGGAAGACAATTTCGAGTTCGAAGTGGGCCATAACGATGTGGATGGCTGGTATGGGCTGATCGGCTATCATTACTTCGTCAATGAAAAAAACCGTTTGAAATTCGAGAGCAAACTGACGGAACTCAACGGGAATCAATATGCGGTGAAACACCGCTCGATCCTCGCCGAACATCGTGAATGGTACGAAGAATATTACCTGCAGGACAAGTCCGATCTCGGTTATCCCAATCCCGACTATGGAGTTGCCGTGGGATATAAGGATGAGACCGATCCCAAACGCAATGTAGAATCCACACTAACCCATTGGCAGCGGTCCGGTTTGAGCGGGGACCCATATTCCGAAAACGCACTGGCCTTTTTTTATCGGGGAATGGCGCCTTATCCGTATTTAAACTTCCAGTACCAGGATACCGGGGAAGATCCGCTGCGCACCATGAATTTCAACGGGAATTGGACCTATAATGTGGATCCCACGTCCGTATTGCATTTCTTGGGCAGCTGGAGTTTTTCAAAGTATTTGCGTAACGAAAGCTACGCTTCGAGTAATTACAATAATTTCCTATATGATATTAATTACTTAAAGAACTGGGATTGGTCCAATTTGAATCTCCGGTATAAAGAGACGGCTGTCTTTAATGGCAATACTTACGCCGAAAACCTTAAACCGGATCTGATTTATACCATTCCGGCATGGAATCTTCCCTATCTCGGCCAGATTAGCGTATCAAGCAATTATACCCGGATGGAGCGCTTCCAAAACAATACCGTAACCGGAGTCGGCGACCGGCTGGGACTGGATTTGTCGAAACGCTGGACTTTGGGGAGTCCGCAGTGGCTGCCAAACCTGTCCTTGACCAACAATTTATATTTGCGCCAGTACCGAGTCGATGATGTACCTTCCGATCTAGCGGACCTAAGTTCGGCCCTGAGCGCCACCAAGTATTTTAATACGCGCCTATCTGCTAGTCTGGGAGTAGGTTATAGTTTTGTGGACGGGACGACGAACCCGTTTTTCTCCAGTAAGGACAGCAGTCTGCAACCGGGCGGCTTTATGAATAATCTGTGGACTTTCAATGATCCGCATTATTATGCTTCCTTGAATAACCAATATTTTTTCCAAACGAAATCGGGCCTTTCCACGTTGAGTTCCCGATGGACCCCGGCGCCCGCTCAGTCCATTAATTTCAATACCCAGTATGACTGGACCCAGGGTCTGGGTCTCACCAGCTTCGAAACGCGGTATAACCTCAATGAAGAACTGAAGTTGGCATTGCTTTTGGGATATGATTTTCAATACCAGGCGTGGAGCACCAAGCAATTCGAAACGCTCGTCAAGAAGAAGCTCACCACCAACTGGGAAGCGGAAGCGGCAGTGCAATACAGCATGGTTCAGAACGATTTTTCCATTGGTAATGTTACGTTTACCTACGACTGGCACTGCCGCCAGTTGTTATTCCACTACGACTGGACGACTCGTTCCTTCTGGTTCCAGGTCGTCTTTAAAGCGTTTCCGCGGGCTACACTACAATTTGATAAGGATATGCCATTACTAAATGATCCGTACTATTTATCTCAATAAAATCATCTTCCTGGGAATCGTCATTGCGGTGTGGTTGGCCGGTCATTATGGCGGTTGGTGGGATCTGCTTGAGCCCAGACGAGTGAGTCCGGCAGTCGAGCAGCCCGCTACGGCTAAACCTGACCTGGAGATTCACCGGAACGTACTCATGGGATGGCGAAATCATCAAAAAGCCTGGCAAATCAAGGCCGAGAATATCCGCCAGACAACGGACGGTAATTTGGTGTACTTTGAAAAGATCAGTGAAGGGATCATTTACGCGGTGGAAGGAAGGCGGGTTCATTTCACCGCCGGCTGGGCGCGTTGGGAAAAACTCCGGAGCGAATTGTATTTTGGAAACGGTTTGACCATCAGTTTTCAAGATGGAACGCTCACCACGCCGGAGGCAGTACTGAATTATCAGACGCAAGTCGCCCGTTCGGAAAAAGGGATTCGTTTCCGTGGCGCCGAATTGAGTATATCCGCCCAAAAGATGCAAGCGGATATCAATAAAGAAGAACTTTTGCTGGAAGGGGATGTGACTTTGGAGCAGCAGGGCGACCGTCTGCGGGCGCAAGGCTTGTTTTACAGTTTGAAGGAGAATCGTTACGAACTTCAAGAACCCCGGGAAGTCACATTGCACCTATGAGAAAAAGCTGGCTGTTGCCGCTGCTTATGGCAGGCATTGTGTGGACTGGTGGGTTGAGTTGGGCGGCGGAGCCGGTTCAGATTACCGGGCGGGATATCCGCGGCGACACCAAACGGAAAATCACTTACATCCGGGGAGATGTCCGGATCGTCCAGGGCATCATGGTAATCGGTGCACAAAACGCCACGATTGATATGGATCGCAAAAACGCCATCCTCGAAAATTCAGTCCGGTTTCAACAAGCCGAAATTACCATTGCCGCAGATTACTTAGGGTATGACCTGCACAAGAAAACGGGGACTTTTCAACGGCGGGTCCGTTTGGATTACCGGCCGACCCCAAATCGCTCCGGCAAATTGGCTTCCGAACCTTTTAATCTTACCTGTCAACAACTATATTTCGAAGCGGACAGCAAAAATTTCAGCGCCAGCCAGGAGATCCGGGTTGAACATAGCGCTTTTAACGGTTCCGCCGACCGCCTCGATTACCAGGATAAGAGCAGGGAACTGCTTTTTCGGGGCCGGGCTCGTTTGAACCGTCCGGCTCAGACCCGTCCGGGTCAAAGTAAAGAGCCTTTTCAACTGCAGAGTGATCAAATCGCGCTGCAGACTCAGACCAAAAACTTTACGGCCACCGGGAATGCTGCGCTGGAACAGACCGAATTTCAAGGAACAGCGGATCGCATTGATTACCGTGACAATACCGAGGAATTGCTTTTCCAAGGACATGTGGCGTTTGGCCGGCCGGCGCGGAACAATTCGTCGGGAACAACCATAACTAACGGTAAAGAGCCTTTTCAATTGACCAGTGACCGGCTGAGTCTGGCCAGCAGTACCAAGAATTTTACCACTAGCGGTGGTGCCAAGCTGGTTCAAAATGATTTTGTTGGTACTGCAGCGCAGATGATGTATAATGACAATCGTCAGGAGCTGACGCTCAGCGGGAACGTTCAGTTTAACCGGATTGCCCGGAAGAATGGCTCTTTAAAAGAGGCTAAAAACAGGGAGCCCTTCCAACTGATGAGCAATCAGCTTGTTTTGGCGGTCAATAGCAAGAATTTTGTCGCTGCGGAGCAAGCCGCTTTGGATCACCCAGACTTTCGGGGCACGGCGGACCAGATCGAATATGATGACTTGGCGCAACGCTTACTGATGAAGGGACACGCCGTGTTGAAGCGGCCGCAAGGTGAAACGGTTCAGGGTGAACAGATAACGATCAATCTTGACGATAAAAGCTTTATCGTTAATAATAAAGTTAATCTTAGTTTCGATGTAAAACAAGATGATGATGGTAAATGAGCCGGCGCGTTTGCCGGCCGCGGCGGGCCAAATTGCTCCGCGAGGTGAGAGGCGGGCTAATGCAAGACGGAGGGTTGACCGATTCCCGGTGGTATGGTGACGAGTTCCGGTTAATTGGGGATGACGAGTTTCAAAATGAGCAGGGCAGTTACCGCTTGTTGGAACTTGAAACGGAGCAGGTCCGTTTTTACTTTCCGGGGAAAGAATGTCTGGAATCGGATTTCAAGCTAATTTACGGCATCGGTGAAACGACCGCGGCCAAACTGCGCGCCGATGGATATCGATCGCTGCATGATCTGACCGGGCATTCCCGTTGGGGACGAGCTGCCGCTGAATTGCTGCGCCTGATCGAAAAGGGCAATGCCGAACGGCTCGCGGCCTACGGTGCGTCCGATCTGCAACTGCTTAGCTTTTTCAAGCCGGAGTCGGTGCTGTTTATCGACATTGAAACGACTGGCTTATATAATATCAACCCCGCTTTTTTGGTGGGCATTTTACAATTTGAGAATGGCCGGGGGCGCGTCCGCCAATTTTTGGCAAGAGACTACAGCGAGGAGAAAGCCATATTGCAGGAAACCGGGGCCTGTCTGGACCAGGCGGCCTTGATTGCCAGTTACAACGGCAAGAGTTTTGACTTGCCCTATCTTAAGGGACGGTTTCGTTTTCATCAGCTGGCCGCGAACCATCCGTTCCTCCATATCGATCTGCTGCGTTCCACCCGCCGCAATTATCGGAGCTCCTTGCCCAATTGCCGCTTACTGACCATCGAAAGATATTTGCTGGCCGCGGAACGGACCGACGATCTGCCGGGAGCGCAGGTTGCCGATTATTACAACCGGTTCGTGGAAACCGGCGATCCGTTATGCATTCAGGCGATTTTGAAGCATAATGCCCTGGATTTGTTATCCATGGCCAAGCTTATGGGGATTTTAATGAAGCACGATCCGTGCCAGCCGGGAAATAAATGGCAGCAACCAAACGACATCCAGCGAAAGGCGGTAGGGAATGAAGATCCGGGAAATTGTTGAGGGCGTCCCCGTTGCGGGCCGGTACCTGATTATCGAGAATCAATTGAAAACGGCCAAAAACGGCCGTAACTATCTGGCAATGAAAATCGGCGACCAGACCGGGGAATTGGCGGTCAAGGTCTGGAGCGCGGATGAGGAGCTATTCCGGTGCCTGGCAGCGGGCAAGGTGATTGAGATCCAAAACATCCAGCCGAAGCTCTTTAAAGAGCAGATTCAGCTGGAATGGGAGGCCAGGAACCAGGCCGTTTACCGGCTTATCCCCGATGATGAGATCGATTTCAGCCAGTTTTTGCCCACCGCGCCGGGGAACCTGACGGAACTGCGGCAGCGTTTGTACGATTATATCGCTTCCGTGCACGACGAAAAGTTGGGACGGCTGTTGCATCACTTCTTCGGCGACCCGAAGTTCGCCGCCCATTTCATGAAGGTGCCGGCGGCTTTGAAACGGCATCACGCCTATATCGGGGGACTCCTGGAACATACGGTCGGCGTTGCCGCGATGTGCCTGGCGGCCGCCGCCTATTACCCGATGGTCAACCGGGAATTATTATTGGTTGGTGCTATTTTACATGATATTGGGAAAACTAGAACATATAAGCTGGACAAGGGGATCGACGGCACGGACGAGGGCAAATTAATCGGCCACCTGGTTTTGGGAGTCGAGATGGTAAGCCAGGCGATCGCCCAATCCTTCGGCCCGTTCGACGCCCAGGCGGAGCTGCTCAAGAATAACCTGCTGCATCTGCTCGTCAGTCACCATGGCATTATGGAATGGGGGTCGCCGGTGGAACCGTTGACCATTGAAGCGTGCATCCTCCATCACGCCGACAATCTGGACGCGCAGGTCACCAAGTTCTTAAAAGTCATGCGCACCGAGAATAACGTCGCCGGGTGGTCCGCTTTTGATCCGGGTTTGGGACGTTCCATCTTAATGAACGGCCTGGCGGGTCCGGCCGCTCAGGAACTTTCGGAGGGCGCCTGATGGAGATGATGGGTTGGTTTGGCTCCTATCTGTTATGGGTCGGCGCGGGCGGACTCGCTCAAGTCTTGTTGCGCTGGCCTTCCTGGCTGGTGATGCTCTGTTCCTTTCTGCTGGTGCTCCTGCTGCCGCCGTTATGGGCATTGGGCCTGCTCAGCGGCTGCTGGATCAGTTGCGCCTTTTTGACGACCCGGCCCGATTCCAACCGGCTGCCGGAGGAAGGCCCCACTTTCAGTTGGTTTCATGTGGTAACCGGCTCGCTCTGGGTTTCCAGCGGATTCTTCCTGACCCTGCTGTTGTTGTGGCGGATTAAAACCAGCAGCGGCATCGGCCCCGACCAGCTGGAGATTTTGGGTTGGAGTTTTTTGATCCTGGTCGAGGTGTGCATTTATAAGAACATCGCCCGGAACTGCCCGTGGCCGTGCCGTAATCACCTGGCGCTGGGCATGACGGTTTTGACCTTCTTGATGATCTTTTACGCGATCGCCGCGACCAACTTCGTCACCAAACTGCTGACATTTATTATTTTACTGAACGGAAACCTCTTTATGTTGGTCTGGGTGGACCATCCCCCGTTTCAACCGCAGGATCCGCTCTTGAGGAGAAAACGATGAAGGTCGCTTTCCATACGTTGGGTTGCAAAGTCAACCAGAATGACACCAACAATCTGAGCAGCCTGTTTCAGGAGGCGGGTTATCAGATCGTGCCCTTTGCCGAACCGGCCGATGTTTATGTCGTCAATACTTGCGCGGTGACCCAGATCGGCGAACGCAAGTCCCGCCAGACCATTCGCAAAGCCATTCAAAACAACCCCCGGGCCGTGCTGGTGGTCACCGGATGCTACGCGCAGACCTCGCCGCAGGAGATCGCCGGAATCCTCGGCGTCAATCTGGTCGTCGGCATGGCCGACCGGGGCCGCATCGTGGAACTGGTGGACCAATTTCAGGCCACCCGCCGGAACCTGATTCAAGTCCGCCCCAATCAGGCCACCTGGGATGAGCTGCCGCCGGGCGACGCCGGGGTCAGAACCCGGGCCACCTTGAAGATCGAGGAAGGCTGCGAGCAATATTGTTCTTATTGCATCGTCCCCTATGCCCGCGGTCCGGTGCGGAGCATGCCGCCCGAACAGGCCACTCGAGGCATCGGGCTGCTGTTGGATAAGGGTTACCAGGAGATCGTTCTGACCGGAATCCACCTGGGCTCCTATGGCACGGATTGCGGTTCCAGCCTGCAGCAGCTGCTGGGTTCGGTCGTGAAGATGGCCGGCGCGTTCCGGGTGCGGCTGGGCTCCATCGATCCTCATGAACTGACTCCCGGCCTGGTTGATTTGATCACCGGCCATCCGGAACGGATCTGCCAGAATTTGCACATTCCGCTGCAAAGCGGCAGCGACCGCATTTTAAAGCTGATGAACCGCCACTATGATTTGAAGCAATATGCGGAATTGCTCAGCGGTCTGCGCCGGGGCAATCTGTTGATCGCCATTGGCACCGATCTGATCGTCGGCTTCCCGGGCGAGACGGAGGCGGATTTCGAAACCGGCGCCGCTTTCGTCCGCCAGCAAGAATTCAGCCGGGTTCATGTTTTTCGGTACTCGCCGCGCAACGGGACGCCCGCCGCCCGGCTGCCGGACCGGGTGGCCGCGGCCGAACAGGAACGGCGCAGCCGCGCGATTCAAGCCATCGCCCAGGAAAGCGGCGCCCGGTTCGCCCGGCAATTCGTCGGCCGCCAGGTCCAGGCATTGTTCGAAGAGCAGCGCGCGGCAGTTTGGGAAGGGTTATCCGGCGAATATCTCCGCGTCGCGGTGGCAGCGGCGGCGGATCTCCATAACCGGCTGCTGCCGGTCCGGATTACCCGGAGCGTCCAGGATACCTTGGAAGGAACCATTGGCTAGCAATGTCGCAATAAACCCCGGCTCACGCTGGAGAGGGTGGGCCGAATGTCCGATAAAATAAGCGATAAAAGCCAGGCGGCGACTTTGCCGGGCGGCTGCAAAACTTTCTAACAATTGTTGCAGGAATTTATTTTAAAGATGTCGAATAAGCCAAAAAAGGGAGCGATCTTCGTGTCTGATTGTCTGTTTTGTAAGATTGTCCAGGGTGAGATCCCCAGCCAGATTGTTTTTGAAAACGAACAGATCGTGGTTTTCAAGGATATCCAGCCGGCGGCCCCGGTACATTGGTTGGCCATTCCCAAACGGCATATCGACAATATCGCCGATCCCAAGTTGTTGGACGGCGAGTTATTAACCGGCCTCTTTCAAGGCATTCAGGATGTCGTAACCAACGAGGGCCTCAAAGAAAACGGGTTTCGTGTCGTTGTAAATTATGGCCGGGATGCGGGTGAAGCTGTTCATCATCTGCATTTTCATGTTTTGGCCGGCCGTTCTTTGGCATGGCCTCCTGGTTAACTTATTGACATTTATGCCTTTTATATAGTACAATATTATAATGTGATTTTGTTTTCGAACCGGACACTGCTGTATGGGTCATGGGTAGGAAAGCAGTGAGGGGAGGGAAATAATTGGCCACTGAAATTAAAATTGGTAAAAACGAAACCTTGGATAGCGCGTTACGGCGTTTTAAACGGGAATGTCAAGTTTCCGGTATTTTAGCCGAGGTTCGCAAGCGCGAACATTACGAAAAGCCAAGCGTTAAACGGAAAAAGAAATCAGAAGCAGCCAGAAAACGCAAGTTTAAATAACCCGTCGCCGACGGGTTTTTTATTTATTCCAAAAACCCCTTTTATTTTTTGGCATGCCGGACCCTCGCCGCCGCGGTCGGGGGGTCCGGCGTTTCATCCCCTCTTTCCCGGCCGGGATCCTCCCTAACGGGAGGCTTCGCAAGTTCGCCCGCCCCTTTGGTGTATTCAATTGACAAGAAAATCTGGCATCGGCAATAATCCAATGAACAATATCAGCCACGTACGTGGCTCATTCGCGGACGCATTTTGCGATGCCCCTTCATGAACCGCCATGATTTGAAACGCATGATTTGCGTAAAACAGAGCGAATCCGCTTCATGCAATATCAAGAATTCGTTGTGAGTCTGTTGAGGCGTTGAAAGAGAGCGTTTTCGAGCAATGACCGAAAGTCCGTCGGTATAACCGACGGACTCTTCAATGAAAAACAACTTCTATGATTGATATTATACCGCGAAAAGCCGGGCCCGAAGTATCGTTTTTGTACCCGAAAAATATCATCCCGCATCCCGAACCATGATTCGCAGGATTCAATGATTAACATGATTCAATTTGGCCGGGGATCCCAGGGAAATCCCAACTTACATTCATACGCCGTCAAGGATGGTGGCCGTATGAATGCAAAGTCGAAGGTCCCTATAAAAAAAGCCGCTCACGGATGGATTTAAGGATTTCACGGAAAAAACCCACTTCCCGATCGCTAGGCCGTGGAATCTTTTCATCCGTTAAATCCGCGATCAAGTCTTTTTGCGAATCAATATGCTCTCTCAATCGCTGAGCAAGCGGTTCTGCCCCGGTTATCTATGCGGAGTTGAGTTGATAATCATTAGAAAGCTTGTTCTGTTAATGAGTGAACTTATTTAGTCGTTTAACAAGCTCGTCTTGTGGATAAGTGAGCTTGTTTTGTTAATGAAAGAGCTCGCTCAGTCGTTCAACAAGCTCATTTTGTGGATAAAAGAGCTTGTTTTGTTAATGAAAGAGCTCGTTCAGTCGTTCAGCAAGCTCATTTTGTGAATAAACGATCTGTTCTTTGGATAAATGGAATCGCTGAACATGATAAATGGTCCCAGCCGTTGATAAGTCGGGAAAGTGCAGCTGAGATTGTAGGCAATGAACTCCAAAAGCGACTCCTCTTCCGAGCCTCTTTCCGGCGGATACCCATCCTGGGCGTCGCGTCAGGATCAAAGAATGTAATTTTAACGACGGACCTGTGAATTTTAAGTAAATTTATATTATAATTGGATTAAAAGCGTTGGGATTAACCTCGTCTACAGGCCGGGGTGTTCACAAATATGCCGTTGCATCGGAGCGACAAAACTGTCCGGCATTGCGGGCAGGACGGAGGAATGAAGGATGTACAAGGTGTTGCTGGTGGATGACGAGCCCTATGTGATCGAGGGCCTGAAAACCATGGGCGAATGGGAAAAATACGGTTTCCGGATCTGCGGCGAGGCCAGCAACGGCGAGGACGCCCTGGAGATCATGGCCGCCGCCGACCCGGATCTGGTGTTCACCGACATCCGGATGCCCGCCAAGGACGGACTGCAACTGATCCGGCAGGCCAGGGAGGAGTGGGCCGCCGCCCGGACCAAGTTCGTCATTTTGAGTGGCTACGATGATTTTGCCTATGTCCAGTCCGCCATGCGCTATGAGGTCAGCGATTACCTGCTGAAGCCCATCGATGACGAGGAGCTGAATGCGGTAATTTCCCATATTGGCGAGCAGATTCAGGCGGAGGACCGGGAACGGGCCGGGCTCGACCAGCGGACGGCCTTGCTCGCCCAGGGCCTGGTGCAACGGATCCTCAAGGGCGAGCGGCGGGATGCCCTGCTAACCGAAGCCAGGGACCTCTTAAATCTGGGAGCCGCCGAAAGCTTACGCTGTATTTTGATAGAGATCGACCATTATGCCAGCTGGCCGGATCGGTTTACGGCCCAGGAGATCCGTTCGCGGAAGGATGATATCAAAGCGGCCATCGCCGCGGGCTCGGCGGAGGAATTGCGCTGGCGGCTGCTGGAGACCGCTGGCAACCATTTTTGCCTGATCGCCGCCCCGGGTATGACAGCTTTTGATCAGCCGGAGGCGTTCATCACCGCGACAAAAGCGGCATTGCACCGCCGCTGCCCCGGCAGTGTTTCCGTGGCCGTCAGCGAAATTCTGCCCGGATTGGAATCCCTGGCGCAACTCTATCAACAGGCGCTTACGGCGCTGAATCACAAATTCTTCGCGGGCGAGGGCAGCGTTCTCTATCACGGGGACCTGAAGGCGCTTCCCTTAAGCCATGACTATGCTCATCCCGCCGCCCGGATCGAACGGCTGTTGGAAGATATCCGGCACCATCAGCGGGAGGGGCTGGCGCGCCGGATCGAGGAGCTGTTCCAGGATTTTGAGCGCCAGCGCTGCGCGCCGGAGGTAATCAAGGCGACCATCAAAACCCTGGGCTTGGAAGCCATCAAGCTGATAGCGGACCGGAACGGGGACGCCGCCGCGCTCTCCGAGCGCTTTACCAAGTTCAGCGCGCAGCTGGACGATGAAACCCTGGGGCGGTTGAAGGCCGATTTCAGCCGGTTCTGCGCCGATTTGGAGGAATATCGCTTCACAAGCGGCCCGAACGGCTCCGCTATCATCCAGGAGATCAAGCGTTTCGTCAAAGAAAACTATCATCAGGATTTAAACCTGCAAAAGCTGGCCAAGGAGTTTTATATGAACCCCGCCTATTTGGGGCAGTTGTTCAAGAAGCATACCGGGCTGCAGTACAGCGAATATCTCCACCAAATCCGGAGCGAAGAGGCAAAAAAGTTGTTGCGCCGCACCAATATGAAGATAACGGAGATCGCCCAGGCCGTCGGCTATCATGATCCGGACTACTTCGTCAGCAAATTCAAGGCCATTGCCGGGGTTGCGCCGTCGGAATTCCGGAAAGGGCTTGGGAAATGAGGTCCGTGCCGGTGGCCGGGAGGGGTGCGCTCTATGAAAACCCGATTTGAGCTTTTTAATAAGATCAATGATATTCCCCTGAAATACAAGTTCATCCTGATCTATGTCATGTGCGTGCTGGTCCCGCTCGTCGCCGTCAACCTGATCTTTCTGAGCAAGATATCCGCGCTGGCGGAAGAGCGGGAGGAGGAGAATTTCCGGATCGCCATGGAAAGGGCGCGCACCGACATCGTGGGGATCATTCAAGGCTGCGTCGCGGTCAGCCATTCCATCGCCACGGATAAGATTCTCTATAAAGCGCTGGAGCGGAAGTATGCCGATTTCAATGAGTTTTATGACTCTTACGATGCATACCTGCGGGACAGGCTCAACCGTTATGCTTCGATCTATGATTGCCTCAGCGAGATCCGGCTCTATACCACCAACGATACCATCGCCTGCAGCGGCTATTACCTTTATATCGACTCTGAAGTCCAAAGCAAGGAATGGTATCAAGCGATGATCCGATCCAGCGACAAGATCGGACTGTATGCCTATAAGGAGACCATACCCAGCGTCGCTACGAGCAGTGATCAGTATTTATGCGTACTCGGGAGAATGAACAGCTATTCGTTCCCCAATGAGATCCAGAATTATATCAAGATTAATATCGATATTAACAAGATTTTTGAAATCTTCAGCCGGGAACAAAACTATATCGATATCTGCCTGGTCGATGACCAAGGCCGGATGATTTACGCGCCCAACAACTCGCTCTTCTATCGCCTGGCCCGGAAGAGTCCGTACTATAACCCGCTGGCCTTCGGCAAGGGAACCATCGTTCTCCAGTATAAGCTGGGCAACGCCAACTATTTCGACGGCTGGAAAGTGGTGGGCGTGGGCGACAAAAAAATCATCCTTAAGGCATTGAACCAGTCCCGCTATTTCATTTTTTGGCTGGCTTTGGCCAGCATGCTGGCAGCCTCGCTGTTAATCCTGGTCATGGTGCGATCCTACAATGACCGGATCCGTATTCTGGCGAAGCATATGAGCAAGGTGGAAAATCAGCAATTCGAGCTGATCGCGATGAACGAAGGGCAAGATGAGATCGGCGGTTTGATCAAGAGTTTCAACCTGATGACGGCGAAGATTAACGCCTTGATCAACGACGTGTATAAGTTGAACATCCAGAAGAAGGATCTGGAGCTGGAGCGGGTCCGGGCCGAGTTGAATTTTCTGCAAAGCCAGATGAATCCTCATTTCTTGTTCAATACCTTGAATGCGATCCTGGTGGTCTGCGTCAAAAATAACTATACCGAGATCAGCCCGGTCATCAAATACCTCGCCAAGACGTTGCGGCGGCTGCTCAGCTGGAAAGACGATCTGGTGACCATCGAGGAGGAGTTGGCCTTTTCGGAGATGTACCTCCGGATCGAGCAATTCCGGTTCGGCGACAAGTTTCAGTTCGAGATCGCGCTGGAGGAAGCGGCCCGGCTCTGCCGGGTGCCCAAAATGACCGTCCAGCCGCTGATCGAGAATGCGTGCAAGCACGGAATTCAAACCATTAAGGGGGTCGGGCTGATTACCGTCAAAATTGCAGTGGCCGATGCCATCCTGACCGTATCGGTAAAGGACAATGGCAGCGGCATCGAGAGTGGGAAGCTGAATGAGATCATCACCAATATGGCCAGTGACAGCGAGGCCAATGGCAACATCGGCATTCGCAACGTTTACCGACGTTTGAAACTGTATTACGGCGAGGCAGTGAAATTCGCCATTTCAAGCAAGGTAAACAGCGGGACCGAAGTGCGGTTTGCCATTCCGGCGCGCCAATTGGCGGAGTCCGGCGATAGACGGGAAGAAGGCGGATGCGACTCATGCATCGGGTGATATTGGTGGATGACGAACCCCTCGCCCTGGAAGGCTTGCGACTAGTGGTGGACTGGCAGGCGCTGGGGTATGAAATCTGCGGCGAATGCGGCGATGGCGAGACCGCGGTCGCGCTCATTGAAGAGTTGGCCCCGGATCTAGTGATCACCGATGTCCGCATGCCCGGATTGGACGGGTTGGGCCTGATCGAACGGGTCATCGGCCACATCGATTGCAACATCAAATTTATCGTCTTAAGCGGCTACGGAGAGTTTGAATACGCCAAAAAAGCCCTGCAGTTCGGGATCCATCATTATCTGCTCAAGCCGGTCTTCGAGGAGGAAATGACCGAGGTTTTGCGCGACATGAGCCGCCAGCTCGCGGTCCTCACTCGCCGGAGCCTGGTGGAGATCGGCCCGGGGAAGAACAGCCTGCTGCTGAACGACGTCCTTTGCCAGATGCTGGATAACGGCTATGCGCCGGAGTATCAGCCGCTATTGCAGCAAAGTTTCAGTGGTGCCGAGCTTCTTCAGCCCTGGTCCTACCTGATGGTGGAAACGGGTTTCGGCGGCGAGCGCCCGGCGGAGCGTGGGGCGATCCGCGGTGTGATCCGCGAGGCGTTTGACAATCCCTGTTTTATCTTGGAGCAGGAGGGGGAGCGCTTCGGAATCTTAATCGGGAAAGACGCTTTGCGCCAAGCGGAGCTGCCGGAGGCCGCCGCCCGATTAGGCCGGATAATCGCCGCGGCGGGGATCGACGGTTTTTTCATCGTCGTCGGGCGGGCGGCGCCAGATCTCTATGCGATCCGCGATTCCTATTTAACCGCGTGCCAGGCCTGGCGTTATCACTTTTTCAGCGAGGCGGGCCGGGTTATTCTTTATGACCGGGTAAAAGATGAAGCGATCCAGCAGACATTCGATGAAATGAGCTATTTGGATGCGGTAGTGGACGCTTTTGAGGAACTGGACCGCCCCAAAATCGCCAGCGGCATCGCCAGGGCCTTTGCTTACTTTCGGACCCGGCGGATGGCGCCGGAGATCGTCAAAATGTTTGTGAATAATATTGTCTATCGTGGCACCCGGCTCGTTTTGGAGCTGAACGGCGTTCCCGACCCATTGCAAGCCAAAGGCCGGATCGACCGGCTCAATCTCGATCGGACCAAGGCCACGCTGGCCGACTGGGAACGGATCCTCCAGGATTACGCCGCCGAATGCTGCCGGTATCTGCAGGCGCTTCACGAGCGCAATTCGCAACCGAACATTTATCAGATCGAGGAATATATCAAACAAAACTTCAAACACAATCTTACCATTAAAGAGATTGCCAAGAATTTTTACCTGCATCCGGCTTACCTCGGGCAGTTGTTCATGAAGAAATTCGGTTTTAGCTTTCATGAGTATCTGCACCGTTTAAGAATCGCCGAGGCGGAAAAGCTGGTGGCCGCCACCTCCCTGAAGTCGCATGAGATCGCGGCGGAAGTCGGTTATAACAATTACCACAGTTTCCTGGATAATTTCAAGAAGTATACGGGCCACACGCCGGCCGACTATAAAAGCCGGGCCGATGGTTGAAGGTTAAGAAACAGGAGCGGGGACCGATTTTTGAGCGGCCTCTTTTTTCGTTTCGGGATCCGGGTCGGGCCAAGCCAAGGGTTTTAACCCGTGGCTTGCTTGCAGCTCATGCGAAATGGAAATCTGAACGCTTTATTCCGGAACCGACTCCGGCAGTAACTGCCGGAGTTTTATTTTATAACAGATCATCTCCGGCCGCCTCAACGGACCATTTCTGGCCGCCGGTCCTCAAATTTTTGGGGGACGGATCTTTAATCGGTTCATTGAAAAAACGCGGCTAAATCTTATAATGAATCTAAGCTCAACTCTACCTCCTTTTTTTATCCACCCGGCCGTGATGGCGGGGTGGATTTTGATATTGGAAGGGCAAACCGTTACGGCGGGATTACGTTCCCCTTAAATTTTGGGGGATGGATCTTTAATTGCTTCATTGAAAAAGCGCAGCTAAATTTTATAATTAAATTAAGTCAGCCAGAAGGGGGATTTAGCGACGGAATTTAACAGGGCCACGGCCATGATCATGATCAGGATGGAACGCCTCCGTTGGGCCCATGCCGTTGCCCGGCGGTTGGCGCCGGTGAACGAACAGAACGATGCGAGTGAGGAGGGAAAAAATGAAACGGAAAGGCAGCTTCGCGCCAATAAGACATTGGCTTGGCATAGTGGCGCTGATTTGCGTCTTGATCGGCTCCGGGCTGAACAGCCGGGCCGCCAGCACCAAACCGGCCGAATTCACGGTGTTCATCGCCGATCCCGGCCAGCCGCCGACGCCGGACAATAAAATCTATAAACTGCTCAAGCAACGGCTCGGCGTCTCCTTGAAATTCGAATTTCTGGTCGGCGACCGGGATCAGAAACTGGGGATCATGATCGCTGGCGGCGATTATCCGGATATCATGACCGGGCACACCCGGCTGGTGGATGCCGGGGCTTTCATCCCACTGGAGGATCTAATCAGAAAATATGCGCCTCACCTGTATGCGCATTACAAACCATACTGGAACATGATTAAGGAGCCGAAGGACGGGCATATCTATATTTTGCCCGATTACGGCCGGTATTACGGTGAATACAAACCCACGGTCTTTTATGGGCCTTCATTTTGGATGCAGAAGGCAGTATTGGCGGAGTCCGGCTATCCGAAGGTCAGAACGCTGGATCAATACTTTGACTTGATCGCCAAATACGAGCAGCAGCATCCCACCGTCGCGGGCAAGCCGACCATCGGTTTTACGATTCTCAGCGACGGATGGCGCGATTTCTGCCTGAGAAACCCGCCTCAGCACCTGATTGGGCATCCCAATGATGGCGGCGTGGTGGTGAATCAAAAGACGTTCAAGGCGGAGATCTTCGCCGATAAGGATTATGCCAAGCGCTACTATCAAAAGCTGTGCCAGATGAATGCGCTGGGCATCATCGACAGGGAATCCTTTGTCCAGACCTACGACCAATATATCGCCAAGCTGTCTAGCGGCAGGGTGCTGGGAATGTTCGACCAGCGCTGGAACTTCGATAACGCGGAGTCCTCCTTGCGAATACAGGGTCTGGTGGACAGGACCTACGCGCCGTGTCCGATCGCTTACGATTCCAAAATCAGGGACTGGTATATGGACCGGACGGTCCTGAACATCAATTGCGGTTTCGGGATCACTACCAAGTGCAAGGATCCGGTGCGAGTCATCAAATTCCTGGACGCGCTGCTGACGGAGGACTGGCAGAAGATCCTGGGCTGGGGCATTCGCGGGGAAGATTATGAGGTGGATGCTAAAGGAGCATTTTATCGTACCCCCGAGCAACGGGTCCACGGCGACGATCCCATGTGGAAACTGGCCAATAAGGCGGAAGCTTTATGGTATTACGCGCCAAAGATGGAAGGGACCTTCAAGGATGGCAACGCGACCGGTCCCGGAACCCAGCCCGGCGAGTTCTTCGCTGCGTTAAAACCTTATGACCAGCAATTCATGGCGAAATACCGGCACAAGACTTGGGCGGAATTTTACAGTCCGGCGCCGCCCAATCCCATCTACTATCCGACCTGGCAGATTAATCTGATCGAGGGCTCGCTGGCCAAACTCGCCGAGACCAAAATGAATGAGCTGGGCGACAAATACCTGCCCAAGGCGATCCTGGCCAAACCCGGCGACTTCGACAAGGTCTGGAGCGAATATGTCCGGGAGCTTCACAAACTCAATATCAAGGCCTATGAAGACCGGATCAACGAACAGATTCAGTGGCGGATCAAAAATTGGGGCGGCAAAAAATAGGCGGACGCGACGAAATTCTCCTGCTCCGCGCTATCTGGGAATGAGCCGAGTCGAGCAACTTTTTATGGAACGAGGAGGAAAAGATGAAACGGAAAGGCAGTTTTTTGCCGGTTGGACATTGGCTCGGAATAGTGGCGCTGGTTTGCGTCTTGATCGGCTCCGGGCTGAACATTCAGGCCGCAAGTCCGAAACCGGCCGAATTCAGGGTGTTCATCGCCGATCCCGGTCAGCCGCCGACGCCGGACAACAAGATCTATAAACTGATCCGGCAACGGCTCGGCGTCTCCCTGAGATCCGAATTCCTGGTCGGCGACCGCGATCAGAAACTGGGGATCATGATCGCCGGCGGCGATTATCCGGATATCATGACCGGCCACACCCGACTGGTGGATGCGGGGGCATTTATCCCGCTGGAGAACTTGATTCGAAAATATGCTCCCCATCTGTATGCGCATTACAAGCCGTACTGGAACATGATCAAGGAGCCGAAGGACGGACATATCTATATTTTGCCCAATTACGGGCGGCATTACGGCAAATATAAACCCACCATGTCTTATGGACCGGCCTTTTGGATCCAAAAGACGGTGCTGGCGGAGTTCGGTTACCCCAAGGTCAAGACGCTGGATCAATACTTTGACTTGATCGCCAAGTACAAACAGAAGCATTCCACCATCGACGACAAGCCGATCATCGGTTTTACGATCCTTTGCGACGGGTGGCGGGATTTCTGTCTGAAGAATCCACCCCAGCACCTGATCGGGCATCCTAATGACGGCGGCGTGGTGGTGAACCAGAAGACGTTCAAGGCGGAAATCTTCGCCGATAAGGATTATGCCAAACGTTATTATCAGAAGCTGTGCGATATGAACGAACTGGGAATCATCGATAAGGAATCCTTCGTCCAGACCTATGACCAGTATATCGCCAAGCTGTCCAGCGGCAGGGTGCTGGGAATGTTCGACCAGCGCTGGGACTTCGGCAACGCCGATTATTCCCTGAGAACGCGGGGCCTGGTAGAAAGGACCTATGCACCCTGTCCGATCACCTATGATTCGAAAATCAGAGACTGGTATCTCGACCGTTCGGTGCTGAATCTCAACAATGGTTTCGGGATCACCACCAAATGCAAAGATCCGGTGCGGGTCATCAAATTCTTGGACACACTGCTAGCGGAGGACTGGCAGAAGATCCTGGGTTGGGGCATTCGCGGGGAGGATTATGAAGTGGATGCCAAGGGGATATTTTATCGTACCCCCGAGCAGCGGGTCCACGGTGACGATCCCATGTGGAAGTTGGCCAACAAGGCGGATGCCTTATACAATTATGCTCCGAAGATGGAAGGGACCTTCAAGGATGGTAACACGACCGGTCCCGGGACCCAGCCCGGCGAGTTCTTCGCAACATTGAAACCCTATGAACAGCAATTTCTCACCAAATACGGTTATAAAACTTGGGCGGACTTCTTCAGCCCGGCGCCGCCCAACCCCGTCTATTATCCGGCTTGGCAGATCAATCTGATCGAGGGCTCGCCGGCTAAACTCGCCGAGACCAAACTGAACGAACTAGGCAGCAAGTACCTGCCCAAGGCGATTCTGGCCAAACCCGGCGACTTCGACAAGGTCTGGACCGAATATGTCCGGGAACTTCACAAAGTCGATATCAAAGCCTATGAAGATCGGATCAATGAACAGATCCAGTGGCGGATCAAAAATTGGGGCAGCAAGAGTAAAAGATAATCAGGATCGGCACTGATTATCGGAATGGATCGACCTCAAAACGGTATCCGCAGCAAGAGATGAAGATATGTGGAATCCCATATATCTTCACCCCAGCTTTGCTATTGCCTTTTTGAAAGACCAGTGATGGTTTTTGATACGCACGATTTTCATAATGATAAACCATAGAAACCATGGGCTTAATTTTTGGAGAAATGAAATGGCGAAAATGAGCACAAACATGAACGACGCTAAAATTACGAATCATAGTGCCAGGATAAGCTGGAAGAAGATCGCCGGACAAAAGCAGCTTGTCTTGATGTCCTTTCCGTTTTTGATCCATGTGCTGATCTTTTCTTACTTACCCATCTGGGGTTGGCTGATGGCGTTTCAGAATTACAATCCGGTGAATTCCCTGTTTCAACAGGAATGGGTCGGGCTGCGGCAGTTTGGGTTCCTCTTTTTCGACGACGGGTTCCTGCGGGTGCTGCGCAATACCGTCGCCATGAGCGTGATCAACACGGCGCTCGGTTTTGTGGCAGCCATTTTTCTGGCCTTATTGCTCAATGAGATCAAAAACGTTTTTTTCAAGCGTTCGGTGCAGACCATCTCGTATTTGCCGCACTTTCTTTCCTGGGTCATCGTCAGCGGCTTGGTGGCCAATTGTCTTTCGACCGACGGCGGCGTCGTCAATATCGTGCTGATGAAGCTGCACCTGATTAAAGAACCGGTATTGTGGCTCTCCGAGGGAAAATATTTCTGGGGTATTATCGGCGCCTCTTATGTCTGGAAAGAAGTGGGCTGGAACACGATCATCTATCTTGCGGCGATGGCCGCGATCGATCCGACGCTTTATGAAGCGGCCGACGTGGACGGCGCCAACCGCTTTCACAAAATGTTGCACATTACCCTGCCGGGGATCAAACCCACCTTCATGATCCTGTTGATTATGTCAGTCGGTCACATCCTGGATGCCGGATTCGAAATGCAGTATCTGTTAGGGAATCCGATGGTGGTCGACTGGTCGCAGACCATTGATATCTTTACCCTGCGGTATGGAATCCAGATCGGCAACTATTCGCTGGCGACCGCGGCCGGCATCTTTAAGAGCGTGGTCAATATCACCCTGCTTCTCTTGGCAAACTACACCGCCAAACAAATCGGCGAGGAAAGGCTGTTGTAGGAGGTATCGCATGATGGAAGAGTTTTATAGCGACGATAGTTTGGCGGAGCGACGGGTCGCTCCGAATCGTTCAAGCCAGGGCCGGGGCAGAAACAAAAAGAGGAAGCCCAATCCGGAAGATATTGTCTTCGATGCCTTGAACGCTCTGCTGATGTTGATGGTGGTGACGGTAACCCTGTATCCGATCCTGAATACGCTGGCGCTTTCTTTTAATGACGGCATGGATAGCCTCCGCGGAGGCATTTATCTCTGGCCCCGACAGTTTACGTTGAAAAACTATCAGGCGGTGTTTTTTACCGGAACCGTCTTTCACGCCTTTTTTGTTTCAGTGGCCCGATCGGCTTCAGCCATGGTTTTGAATGTTTTCTTCACGACCATGCTGGCCTATGCGATCAGCAGAAAGGAATACGTTTTCCGAAGATTCATCACGCTGGTCTTCGTACTGACCATGTATTTCAACGCGGGGATGATCCCGCAGTACTTCTTGATTAAAAACCTGAAACTGCTGAACACCTTTTGGGTATATATTCTCCCTTCTCTGGTGGGAGCATTCAATTTGATCATCGTCCGAACCTATATCCGGACCATTCCGGAAAGCTTAATCGAATCGGCCAGAATTGACGGCGCGACCGATTTCAAAATTTTTCTGCGAGTGATCATGCCGTTATGTAAGCCAGTTTTGGCTACCATTGCGCTGTTTGTCGCCGTGGGGGCCTGGAATTCGTGGTTCGATACTTTTCTGTACTGCTCATCCATTCCGGAGCTGAGCACTTTGCAGTATGAGCTGATGAAATTAATGTCCTTTGCTTCCCAGACTAATTATAATCCGGCCATGGCGGTAGGTCAGTCAGCCACCGGCGAGTCGCTGGTGAATATGGTCACGCCCATCTCCATCCGGGCGGCGATTACGATCGTGGCGGCGGCGCCGATCGTTTTGATCTACCCGTTCTTGCAGAAGTATTTCGTGGTCGGCTTGAATGTAGGGAGCATCAAGGAATGAAAGGGGGGCGATTAACCATAGGTCTTTTTTGATCCGTGTGATTTTTAAAAACAGGTGAGGAGATGAAGATGAATGATTAAGGGATTTCGATTACTGCTGGCGGTTCTTTTGGCAGTCAGTCTGTTCGCTTTGGGAATTCCGGCCATGGTGGCCGCCGCTCAACCGGAAGTCATCGCCCAGTATGACTTCGAAAACGGCGATACCCAAGGCTGGATACCGCGTGGCGGGGGAGTGGCGATCAACTCGGTGAATGAAGCCGCGCAAACCGGTTCCTACAGCCTGAAGGTGACCGGCCGGACCGCCAACTGGAATGGCCAGAGCCTGGATGTGAGCACGCTCTTTAAAAAAGGCGCCGTTTACAATGTCACTGGCTATGTCAAGCTGGTCAATGCGCCGCGCAAACCGTGCACCGTCAAGTTTACGGTCGAAGAAAAAGCGAGTGGCGGCACCAATTGGAAAACAGTGGCTCAGCGAGACATCATGAATACCAAATGGCAGAAACTGTCCGGCAGTTATACCTTTAACAAGGATATGGACTCGCTGCTACTTTATGCGGAAAGCTCTGACCCGAACGAGGACTTTTACCTGGACAGCGTGACGATTACCATGACCGCTCCGCCGAAAGAGTAACTGTCTTCAAGTCCTGAATGATCCGGCTCAAAGTGGTGAAGGGACCCCGCCTCCCTTGCGGTCGAACTTATTACAATCTCTGTTGAATTTGGTCAAGTGGCTTCTGTTGAATCGACAATCATCAAAACCGTTTTTCAATTCATCGCAACGCATAACGAGGGGAGGCCTGCCAAGAAGCGGGCGAGGGTCCCGGATTCACCACTGAATAAACCGTGCACTTTTCGGAGGTCTCGGCTTTTAACCGAGTGAATGCCATGATCGACTTTGTTAATTAACTCAAGTCTAGAGGAGAAGGTTGGGATATTGATGGTAAGAAAGCTGATGATATTCCTGGCGATGCTGCTGTTAGTCGCCGGCCTGGACTTTTTTCCGGCGGCGCACGGCGTCATGGCGGCTAAGGACGCTTTTAAGCCGTTAGTCGTCGCGGATTACGATTTTGAAAACGGCGATACGCAAGGGTGGGTGCCGCGCGGCGGGGGAGTGGCGATCAATTCGGTGAATGAAGTCGCGCAAGCCGGCTCCTATAGCCTGAAGGTGAGCGGCCGGACCGCCAACTGGAATGGTCAGAGCCTAGATGTGATCAATCTGTTTCAGAAAGGCGCGGTTTATAATATCACGGGCTATATTAAGTTGGCCAATACGCCGCGCAAACCGAGCACCGTCAAGTTTACGGTCGAAGAAAAAGCGGGTGGCGGTACCAACTGGAAAACAGTGACTCAAAAAGACATCATGAACACCAAATGGCAGAAACTATCCGGCAGTTATACCTTTAACAAGGATATGGACTCGCTGCTACTTTATGCTGAAAGCTCGGACCCGAACGAAGATTTTTACCTGGACAGCGTGACGATTACCATGACCGCTCCGCCGCCGCAGGCCGCCACGAATGATGCCGCGACCGCGAAGACTGACGCCGCGGCAACCAGTGATTTTCAAAAAGGCTTTCCAGCGCTGAAGGACGTTTTCGCGGACTATTTCGCCGTCGGAGCGGCGGTGGAACCCTTTCAATTGGCTGGGCCGGTGAGCGCCCTGTTAAGGAAACATTTCAACAGCATCGTTGCGGAGAACGCCATGAAGCCGGAAGCGATGGAGCCGCGAGAGGGCGTTTTCAATTGGCTCAACGCCGACCGGATCATCGAATTTGCGGAAGCCAATGGGATGAAGGTGCGTTTTCATAACCTGCTCTGGCACGAACAGGTGCCGCGCTGGTTTTTCATGGACGCCAGCGGCCAACCGATGGTCAAGGAGAACGATCCGGCCAAACGGGAGGCTAACAAGAAATTGTTGCTGCAACGGCTGTGGAAACATATCGCGACTATCGTCGCAAGATACAAGGATCGGGTGGACTCCTGGGATGTGGTGAACGAAGTCATCGATCCCAGCCAGCCGAACGGTATGCGTAACAGTGAGTGGTACCAGATTACGGGAACGGATTATATTGAGACGGCCTTCCGTGCCGCGCGCGAGGCGGGAGCCAAGGGCAAGCTTTACATCAACGAGTATAGCACCACCGATCCGGTGAAGCGGGATCTGCTGTACAAACTGGTCAAGGAGATGCTGGCCAAGGGAGTGCCAGTCGACGGGATCGGCCATCAGATGCATATCAATATCGATGCGCCGTCGATCGCGGCCATCGACGAGACCATTAGACTCTTTGCCGGACTCGGCCTGGACAACCAGATCACCGAAATGGATGTGAGCGTCTATACCAACAACAATACCGCCTATAACAAGGTGCCTCAGGATCTTATCATCCAGCAGGGTTACAGGTTTAAGGAGTTATTCGATGAATTCCGGCGCTTGAAGGGCTATATCAGCAATGTTACCTTCTGGGGCATCGCTGATGATCATACCTGGCTCCATAACCGGCCGATTCCGCGTCGGGACGCGCCCTTTGCCTTCGATGAAAAATATCAGCCGAAACCGGCCTATTGGGGCATGGTGGATCCGTCCAGGCTTCCCGTATTAACGCAGAAGCTCAACGTATTCAGGGGAACGCCGCAGCCGAATGGTGACCAGGATATGAAGTGGAAGACGGTTCCCTGGGTCTTGATTCAAAATGGAAATGGCTTATCCGGAGCGTTTAAAGCCTTCTGGGACGAACAGCACCTATATGTTCTGGCGGACGTGAAGGACACCACAATAAACGGCAATGACCGGGTCGAGATTTTCCTCGACGAAAACAACGGTAAAACCGCATCATACCAGCAGGATGACAAGCATTATTCATTTCAGCGGAGCGGCGTGTCAGCCGGGAACGTTATTGCTAAGGTCCGGGAGCATCAGGGCGGTTATTCGTTGGAAGCCGTGCTTCCGCTCCAGACGGCATTGGGCGCGGGAAAGCAGATAGGGTTCGATATCCGCCTGACGGATGCGGATCAGCCGGCGGCGATCTGCTGGAATGATTTCACCTTCAGCCAGGATAGAGACACTTCGAAATATGGGACGCTTATTCTAAAACCGGAAGTGAAGCTGACCGAGGCCATTCAAGGGACGCCGAAGATTGATGCCGAGATCGATTCCATCTGGGAAGGGGCCAAAACGATCACGACCCAAACCGTGGTTCAGGGCTCCAAGACGGCAACCGCCAAGGTGAGGACGATATGGGATGAAAACTATCTGTACGTGCTGGCCGAGGTGAGCGATGCGGTTTTAAACAAGGCTAATACGGCCCCTCATGAACAGGATTCCGTCGAGTTCTTTATCGATGAGAATAACGGCAAAACAGCCCATTATGAAGCCGATGACGGACAGTACCGGGTTAATTTTGCTAATGAGCAAACCTTTGGAAGCAACGGGCCGGACAGCCGGTTCCAAAGCGCGGCCAGGGTGACAGACGGTGGTTATATCGTCGAAGCCGCTATTCCCTTTAAGACTATCAAGGGACGAGCAGGTCTGGTCATTGGTTTTGATGTCCAAGTGAACGAAGCCGATAAGAGCGGGAGCAGAAAAGGCGTGATTACCTGGAATGATCCGATCGGCAACGATTATATCGATACAACTTATTTCGGATCTTTGATCCTTCAATAATCCCGGATTTTGGAAACTGTAACTTTAAGCTGGGCGAACCTTGTCTGGTTCGACTCCAGTCTCAAGCTTCCAGTCTCCAGTAAAACGAGGTGATGCCAGTCTAAGGAAAACCGCATTGATTGAAGGTTGAAGAGTGAAACATTATGTAACAATGATGCTTTGAAAGTAATTTTGAATTTAAAAGCAAAGGGAGGAACAAAGATGTATCGTAAATCCGGAATCGCGTTAATGATCTGCCTGGTATTGGCGCTAATGATAGCAGGTTGCGGCGGGAGTAGCAAGTCGATAACGACGACAACGACTCCAACACCTCCTGTAACCAATAATTTGATTGTAAATGGCGATTTTGAAGCTGGAAAAACAAGTGGTCAATGGACTTGGAATAGCTGGAAAAGTGACGATGCTATTAATGCGACATTAGATTTCCTAAGTAGTGTGGCTGGATTTACCGGTCAGTGCTTACATGTAACTTCAACCAATTATGGTACTGTAGGATCCCAAGATGTCCAAATTGAAAACCAATATAATGGTAGTCATAAATACTACGATTTAGTACAAGGCACCACTTACACGATTAGCTTTAAAGCTAAAGCTTCAGGTGCCGCGTCTATCACAACTCTTTTCCAAACCAGCGGTTATCATTGGGAAAGTAGTAAAAGCTTCGATATTACAACATCAGTGGCCACATATTCATACACTTATACGGCTACTGAAAATGCATCTTGTATGTTTGTACTCAATGTGGGTAAAAATCCTGCTAATACTGAATTCTGGATTGATGATGTATCAGTGACTCCGGACGCGGCGGCGACTTATACTGTTAAATTTGATTCGCAAGGCGGCAGTTCAATAGCCTCTACAACTAATGTCGCCTCCGGCTCCACGATCACAAAGCCAGCGGTCGATCCGATTTGGTCAGGCTATACTTTCGGTGGCTGGTATAAGGAAGCAGCCTGCATTAATGCTTGGAATTTCGCTACAGATACGGTAAATAGCGATATAACGTTATATGCTAAGTGGACACAAAATTCTACAGTGACTAACTTACTCTTAAATGGCGATTTCGAAAAAGGGTTAACTGCCGATGGTGAGACTTGGAATGCTTACGGTGGTACCGGATTTACGAAAGATGTAACGACTCATGCGGGTTTATCCGGTAGTTGCTTACATTTAACTGCGACCAGTTTTAGTGGTGCGCAACTTACCAAAGCCAACTCTTCGAGCTATGCAGCAATAGCTTATGGTTTTACCGCGGGTAAAACCTATACCGTAAAGTTTAAAGCCGTAGCTGATACAGACGCACAAGTCCAGGTAGTCATCCAGACTCCCAGTTATTCGTGGAAAGCGAATAAAACTTTTACGATTACATCATCAGTGCAGCAATTCGATACTTTAACTTATAGTCCTACTACCAGCGAGTCACTCAATCTCATATTTAATTTTTCAAATAGTTCTGCTAATGCCAATATCTATCTTGATGACATTGAATTAGACGAACAATAGGAGAATTTATTTACCCAATAATAACTCGCCCCCGGTCTCATCTGACGGAGGCGACCAGGGGCGAGTTGTTCCAGACATCCTTAAACTTTTCTCTTTTCTAATAACGTTATTGTCAAAACGAAGTTCCAATTCGCTCAAGCGACATACGAGGAGGAATATGAAGTGAAAAAATTATTGATAATCGTCATGAGTCTGGTCCTGACGTTGGGTATCGCGGGTCTTACTTTGGCGGACGATAGCAAGATCTTCACTCAAAAAATATCAGCCGATCTGGCGGCGGGTTATCTCAAGCTGCCCGGCTATAGCTTTAGCACGGATAACAATTACCCCAATGAGCGAGTTACCAATTATGATGGCGGCGCCTTTTTTGCCTCGATCAGTTCGCTTAACCTGCGGCTTTATACGGATATTAATTTTTCGGACGAGTACTCCGCCGAACTCGTCAGCCAGTTCGAAATGTATAAAGATGAGCAACAGAATGCTAAGATTGAAACGGTCAGTTCGCCAATTGCCAATTATAGCCTGATGTATAACCCCGGCCTCGTCAAATTGACTTTTGACGGCATGGGACGTGATGTTGTAATGGGTATCGAGGGCCAGGAACTTTTAAAATTGAACGTGGCTCGGCGCTATGTGGTTGAGACTCATGTTAATGGAGATGGCGATCCGAACATTTACCGGTATTACAATGACTGGCAAGCGAAACAACTGACCGTGGATGTCCCACTTAAAAAGGGTAAGATCGTGTCGGTGTTTTCACTGGAGCCTTACCAAGATGCGAGTAAGCCGGTTCACTGGGTCGGCGGCATCGGCGAAGTGACGTTCGGCACTGGCAAATATTCGCTTGGTTATCAGGCAAAGATGACGGATTCCGGTTTTAACAATCCGATGCCGGACGGATATTATGTTTTAGCCGCCGACTACAAGTTCAACGAGCGGCTCAGGCTGCGACTGGATTACTCCACCCGGGACAATGGTGGCGCCGGTTATCAGCCGTGGTTCAAACCGGTCGCTGAGTTGAACTATTATGCACAAACGCCTTTTCTAATTACCAACCAAGTGAATTCGATACTTAACATTAACGATTATGAACTATCCTTGCGTCTCCTCAACGACAAATACTGGGCCGGTGCATCCTATTATTTCAAGCCGTTTACCGTAGGCGTCGACTACCGGAACTGGGCCTTTACCGAGGAAGGCGCCGACGCGCAGTCGGATGGTCATGTCGGGGAACTCTATGGCAAGTACGATCTGACGGCGGACCGGAAGGATTATCTGAAAGCCTTCTTCCGGACTGACAAAAGTTTCGGTGCCTGTGTCGTGGTCGTCTTTGAGTAACGGTAGGTAAAGGAGGGATCTGATGAAATGAAAAAATTACTGGCAATCATTGCAGGTATAATCCTTACTTTCAGTATAACCGGAATGACTTGGGCCAGCGGCATCAACACCACCATCCATTTAGAAGGCGAATTATGGGGGGGATATCTGGCGTTGCCGGGTTATACAGCTGATAGTTTAGGCGAGTGGACCAATCATAATAAAGCTTATGACAAAGGCGCGTTTTATAGTGAGTTTCGCAGCATGAAACTGCGATTAATCAATGATGTCACATTTTGCAACGGTTTCTATGGCGAACTGGTTAACCAGTGGGAAATATATAAGGACGAAGGTGCGCGTACCCAGGATCTGACTTCTTCCGCGATTCAGAATGTCAATCTGACCTACAATCCCGGTTTTGCCTTATTCATGCTCGACACCAAGGGGCAGGAATTGCTGGTGGGCATCAAAGACGATGAGATCCTTAAATTGAATGTGGCCCGGCGTTTCGCGAAGGATGCCGAGCCTCACATTTACCGAGATTTTGAGAACGACGCCAAGCAGTTGACCGTGCAAGTCCCGTTCGACATGGGCCGGGTAGTGAGTTTGTTCTCGTTCGAGCAGGCCGATCCCAATGACAGCAATCCGATTCACTGGGCCGGAGGTTTCGCCGAAGTGACGCTCGGTAATAACAAATTCGCTTTGGCTTATCAGCCGAAGATGGTTGGCTCTAATTACAGGAATCCGGTGTACTCGCCTTATTATGCCGTACACACTGATTTTATGCTCGCGTCCGACACCGAGTTGCAAGTTGATTATTCTTCCAGATACGATAAGGACAGCACCGGAAATAAAACTGGATACATAGCCTATTGGAAGCCCATTGACTTCCTTGAGATTTATCCCGGCACAGAGTTTCATATTAAAGGCCATATTAATTCCAGGCTCAATTACAAGAATTATCTGTTCAAATTGCGGATTCTTGACGACGTCGAAACGGATAAGTGGGATAAATACTGGGCGGATGCTTCCTATTATTTTAAACCTTATACCGTGGGCATCAATTACCGCAATTTTGCAATGGATGCGGAAAATGATAAGGCCCATGATGACGGTTATGTCGCGGAGTACTACGTCAAACACGATTTGAACCCGAGCTGGAGAGACTATTTAAAAGTTTTTTACCGCTCCGACAAAAGCTATGGTGCTGTGGTCACGATTAATTTCTGGTAAAACCGCTTTGAATGATTGATGGTGCTTCAAACTCAAAGCCCCCTTTAGCGGGGGTCTTTGGGTTTGGAAATGTAAAGGGGATTATTTTCTCGATAAGGCTATCTGCGGCGATTTTGACAATAGGAGGGCTTACAAGATGTCCGGGAGATTGTTCAAAGCGGTTATGGCTTGTTTGTTATTGGTGATAGGGATGGCGGGTTGCGGCAGTAGCGGGGCGGGGAGCGGATCCCAGACAGTATCTCCAGCGGCTTGTAATGTCTCTGTCAATACTGGAACAACCTATCAAACTCTGGAAGGTTTCGGCGCGGCTATCGCCTGGTATGGCAATTTATTGACTGGAAATTCGAATAAGGCCGAGATTTATGACTTGTTATTTAAAGATTCCGGTTTGGATATCCTTCGTCTTCGGAATACTTACGGCGACCGGAATGGCGCTTCCTTTTGTCCCAACCATGAAGATGAGATTGTTAGAGAGGCCAAAGCACGAAATCCCGCCTTAAAAGTGCTCATTTGTTCTTGGTCGCCACCAACCGACCTCAAAATGAACGGTGTTTTGAATGGCGGGACGTTGGCCAAGGTAAATGGGGGTTTTAATTATAGCGGTTTCGCCGACTACTGGTACAATTCGCTGGTGAATTATGCGGGTAAGGGAATTGTTCCGGATTATATCAGCATTCAGAATGAGCCCGATTATCAAAATACAGGCTGGGAAACCTGCCTGTTGGATCCGGTTGAAGGAACGAATGCCGGGTACGGTAAGGCGTTAGATGCCGTTTTTAATAGAATTCAGGCCCTACCCAACAAACCGAAGCTCATTGGACCAGAGACTTCTGGCATCGCCGGCAAAGTCCAGACCTATTATGCCAATTTAAACGGTTCCGAACTCGATGGCGTCGCGCATCATCTGTACAATGGCGGGACTGGAAACCAGGCGAATATCGCCCCGGATAGTTTCATCGCGAACATGCAAGGCTTAGCTAATTCTTACTATCCGAATAAACCGCTTTTCCAAACCGAGTACGATTACGGTACTCCATTGCAAACCGGCCAACTGATCATTAACGCTTTGGTAAATGAGAATGTTAATGCCTATTTTTACTGGGATCTCATTTGGGATTCCAGCCAGAGGCCATTGGTGGCCTTTCCGAAAAGTGGCAGCGGCTATACGGTTTCCGATTGGTATTATGTATTTAAACAATTCGCCAAGTTTACCGATGCCGGTTATACCAGAGTGGCGGCTGCAGCGGATTCTAACGCCATTAAGACGGTGGCTTTCGTTTCGCCGGGTCAAAATCAAAGACAGCTCAGCGTGATCCTGATCAATCCGGGCAATTCAACGACGACTGCCACTTTGAATCTTAACGGTTTTCCGATGTCCGGATCGGCCATTTACCGTACGGTTTCCGGCACAGCCGATAAATGCAGCGACGTCGGTTCCCTCGGTTCCGGAAATGCAGTTGCTTTACCGGCCCAATCCATTACAACGGTAGTGATTCAATAATGAACTGAACCCGGATTCGAAGTTGTAAATCGAAACAAAGGAGTCCGCAAAAGTGAAGCGAAACGAAGGAGCCTCAGCCAGCGGTGAATATCGCAATGTTTTCAAGGAATACGGTTATTCGGAATCGGACATTCGAGCCAAGATTGACGATGCCTGGAATAAACTGTTTCATGGCGACGCGGATACCCGGATATTCTATCCGGTGGGAACCGATAAGGGTTACATCCTGGACACCGGCAATCTGGACGTCCGGACTGAGGGAATGTCCTACGGCATGATGATGAGCGTTCAAATGGATAGAAAGGAGGAGTTCGACCGGATTTGGACCTGGGCCAAAACCTATATGTGGCATGACAGCGGCAAATATGCGGGATACTTCGCCTGGTCGGTCAATCCCGACGGAACCCGGAGAGCGCAAGGACCGGCTCCCGACGGCGAAGAGTATTTCGCTATGGCCTTACTATTTGCGTCACACCGCTGGGGCGACGGACCCGAGCCTTATGACTACGGCCGTCAAGCCAGGGCGATACTTAAGGCCTGCATCCATCAGGGGGAAGAGGATGGCGGCGGCGATCCCATGTGGAACAGGGAGAACAGGCTGATCAAGTTCGTGCCGGAAAGCGCTTTTTCCGATCCCTCCTATCACCTGCCTCATTTTTATGAATTGTTTTCATTATGGGGCGATCCGCAAGACAGCCGGTTCTGGGCCGAAGCGGCCCAGGCGAGCCGGGAGTATCTGAAAAAGGCCTGTCATCCGCGGACCGGGTTGGCGCCCGAGTACGCTAATTTCGACGGGACACCCCATTTTGCCCAGGGACATGGCGATTTTTACAGCGATTCGTACCGGGTAGCGGGCAACATCGCCCTGGATTACGAATGGTTCCGCGGCGACGAATGGGAACGGGAGGAAGCGGAGAAGATTCAGGCGTTCTTCACCGGGATGGACTGCTCTGCCTGGAATTATAAGTATACCATCGCCGGTGCGGCCACGACGGAGGAGATTTTACATCCGGTGGGGTTACTGGCGATGAATGCCTTCGCCTCTTTGGCCGCACGGGGGCCGAATGCGGAGATGTTCGTCCGCCGGTTCTGGGATACGCCGCTGCGCACGGGAAAACGCCGCTATTATGACAATTGTTTATATTTCTTCAGTTTGCTGGGATTAAGCGGCAACTACCGGATCTGGTAATTCATAAGGGAGGGTGAGACAGTGAATTCGTCGCCGCGGGAGATTGAATACCACTGTTGGCTGAGGTATGACAAAATTCAGCAGAAGTCGTTACGTGAACAATACCGGGCCTGGTGCGGCAATATTGTTTTTTTAAACCAATCACCGGTGCTCCAGGCGGCCAAGGAAGAGCTGAGCCAAGGCATCCAAAACCTGTTGAATATCATTCCTGCGGCTACCGAGCTTCCCAGACGGAACAGGGCCATCGTCGTGGGGAGAGCCGACAGCCATCCGTTGCTCGAGGCCGCTATCGCTCCGGGGCAGACTGGCGGGACGGCGGGGGAAGGCTTTGCGATCACGACTATCCGGAACCCTGAGCGGGAGTATATCGCGATCACGGCCGGGAGCGACCCAGGGCTCTTGTACGGAATCCACCATTTCTTGCGCTTGCTGCAAACCCAGCGGGAGATAAGCGATCTTCGGCTTCGCGAGGCGCCGCGCAATCCCTTGCGGATGATAAACCACTGGGATAACCTGGACGGCACGGTAGAAAGGGGTTACGCCGGGAAATCCATTTTTTACGAGCAGAACCGGCTGAGCGCCGATTGCGCCAGAATCCGGGATTACGCGCGGTTGCTGGCCTCGGTCGGGATCAACGGCCTGGTGGTGAACAACGTCAATGTGCATCGGGAAGAGACCGGCTTGATCCGGGATAAACTGGAGATAGTAGTCAAAATGGCGGATATTTTCCGTGTTTACGGCATCAAGGTCTTCCTCAGCATCAATTACGCCGCTCCCCTCACGCTGGGAGAGCTGACGACCGCCGCTCCCCTGGACGACAGGGTCAGGGACTGGTGGCGCGCGCGGGTGGAGCAGATTTACGAGCAAATTCCCGATTTCGGCGGCTTTCTGGTCAAGGCCGATTCGGAAAACCGGCCCGGTCCCTTCACTTATGGGCGAAACCAGGCGGAAGGCGCCAATGTTATAGCCGAAGCATTGCAGCCTTTTGGCGGATTGGTGATTTGGCGCTGCTTCGTCTACAATTGCCGGCAGGACTGGCGCGACCGGGCGACGGACCGGGCCAAGGCGGCCTTCGATAACTTCAAGCCCTTGGACGGCGCGTTCGCCGCCAACGTGATCCTGCAAATTAAGAACGGTCCCATGGACTTTCAGGTCCGGGAGCCGGTTTCTCCTTTATTCGGAGCCATGGCACATACCAATCAAATGCTGGAGCTGCAGATAACCCAGGAATACACCGGCCAGCAGATCGACCTTTGTTACCTGGCGCCGCAATGGCAGGAGGTCCTCGCTTTCGATACGTATGCCCGGGGACAGGGATCGTTCGTCAAACGGATCGTGGACGGTTCGCTGTTCGGCCGGAGCTGCTGCGGGATGGCCGGCGTGGCCAATATCGGCGACGATTCCAACTGGACCGGCCATCCGCTGGCCCAAGCCAACCTGTATAGCTTTGCCCGTCTGGCCTGGAATCCGGATCTGAGCGCGGCGGAGATCGCCGAAGAGTGGGTACGGTGCACTTTTGGGAATGACCCGGAAGTGGTGGCTACGATCAAGACGATGCTTTCCAATTCCTGGCGAATCTATGAGAATTATACCGCGCCGCTGGGCATCGGCTGGATGGTCAATCCCGGCTGCCATTACGGCCCGAATGTCGACGGTTACGAGTATTCGCGTTGGGGGACTTATCACCGGGCCGACTGCCGGGGGATCGGAATCGATCGCTCGGTCCGGACCGGAACAGGTTACGCCGGGCAGTATCATCCGGAGAACGCGCTGAAATACGAAACGCCGGAGACCTGTCCCGATGAACTGCTGTTGTTCTTCCACCACCTGCCCTATACGCAGCGGCTGAAAAATGGCCAGACCATCATCCAGCACATTTACGACACGCATTGCGCCGGGGTGGAGCAGGTCGAGGAACTGCAGAGAAGTTGGGAAGGGCTGAAGGACAAGATCGACCTGCGCCGGTTCCAACAAGTGCGGGAGCGGTTGCGCCGCCAGCTCGACAATGCCGTGGAGTGGCGCGATGTCGTCAACGCTTACTTTTACCGGAAATCGGGGATACCGGATCAACGGGGCCGAAAGATCGATTAAACGAGGTTATTGCCATTTTTCGGTCACCAAAATAAAAATGAACCAGGGGATCGACCCATGAAGCGGAACATCAGCAACCCGATCATATTGCCGCGCTTGATAAGCGATAATCTGGTGCTGCAGCGGGAAGCCGGCCTAAAGGTCTGGGGGTGGGGAAAGGCCGGCGCGAGCATCACCCTCAATTTTATGGAACGATCGTATTCCGCCACGGCCGGTGCGGACGGGAGATGGCTGGTGACGCTTCCCGCCTTTAAAGCCGGCGGGCCGTACTCCATGGAGCTTAAAACCGGTGACCATGTCATCCGCATCAAAAATATTCTCATCGGCGATGTCTGGGTATGTTCGGGTCAGTCGAACATGGGGCTGCCCATGTCCAGGGTGAAAGAACGCTACGCCGCCGAGATCGCCCGCGCCGAAAACCCCGCCATCAGACAGCTGCTCGTTCCCGAACAGTATGATTTCAATGAACCACGGGAAGATCTGCCGTCCGGCGCTTGGATAGCGGCGACCCCCGAGAGTGTATCGAGTTTCTCGGCGGTCGGATATTTTTTCGCGCAAACGCTGTATGAAAAATACCGTGTCCCGATCGGCCTGATAAATGCCAGCGCGGGGGGAGCCCCGGCCGAGGCATTTTGCAGCGAAGCGGTGCTGCGCGAGTTTCCGGCGCACTGGACCACAGCCGAACGATTTAAAGATGGAGAATACCGCCGCCGGCTGCAGCGGGAAACCCAGGCCGCCAACGAGCGCTGGTTTAGCGATATTCGGTGGCGCGACCGGGGCTTGATCCATGGGGAAAAAGCGTGGTTCGATCCGGAATACGATGCTTCGGCCTGGCCCACCATGAAATTGCCGGCCTTCTGGGAGGACGAGGGGCTGAAGCGGCTGAACGGGGTCGTCTGGTTCCGGAAAGTAATCTCCCTCCCGACGGCGCTGGCCGGCCGGGCGGCTCGGCTTTGGCTGGGCAGGATTGTGGACAGTGACACCACCTATGTTAACGGCATCATGGTCGGTTCCACCGGATACCAATATCCGCCGCGGATCTATGAGGTTCTTGAAAACATCCTCAAGGCCGGCCAAAACACCATTGTGGTCAGGGTCGTCAACTCATCCGGCGCCGGGGGCTTTATCCAAGACAAACCGTATTCCCTGTCAGTCGGGGGGCGAACCATCGATCTGCGGGGCGAATGGCAGTACCGAGTCGGCGCGGTCGCTCCGCCGCTGGCCGATCCGCTGATGATTCAGTGGCAGCCGCTGGGTTTATTTAACGGGATGATCGCTCCGCTGACCAATTACGGCATTAAGGGCGTTATCTGGTATCAGGGAGAAGCCAATGTCGGAAGGGCTGCCGAATACCGGCGGCTCTTCCCGGCGCTGATCACCGATTGGAGGAGCCAATGGGGCCGGGGCGCTTTCCCCTTCCTATATGTCCAACTGCCCAACTATGGGGCGGCCGATGCCCAGCCCGCCGAAAGCGAGTGGGCCGAGTTGCGGGACGCCCAATCCGGAGCCCTCGCGCTCCCCCATACCGGGATGGCCGTAACGATTGACCTTGGCGAATGGAATGATCTTCATCCGCTGAATAAAAAGGAGGTGGGATACCGTCTGGCGCTCGCCGCTCAAAAAGTGGCCCATGGCGAAAAGCTGGTTCATGAGGGACCCACTTACCGGTCGCTGGAGATCGCGGGCAATCGCATCACGATCGCTTTTTCCGACACGGGTGGCGGACTCATGATCAAAGACGGCCCCGAACTGAAGGGCTTTGCCATTGCCGGCGCGGACCGGAAATATGTCTGGGCAAAGGCAAAGATCGAAGGCGACCGGGTCGTGGTTTGGAACGATGGGATAACCGCTCCGGTGGCTCTCCGATACGCCTGGGCTGATAATCCCGCGGGCGCCAATTTATATAATAAGGAAGGTTTACCGGCAGTGCCTTTTCAGGCCGTTTTATAGACATCGGCCGGCTTAAAGGCGGCTGGAGCGAGAGACCGCGGCCGTGGGCAATGAAATATTCGAATCGTTTGGGGCAAGGGGGATGGGGGGAATGGAGCGCTTGGAACACTTGGAACGCATCCGGGATTTACTGGAACAATTGAGCGCTTTGGGGTATCATCCGTTTCAAATCAAGCAGATTCTCGAAGACGCCATCGAAACCACCGAACTGGATTCTCTCACGCTAAATGAGCAGGAACAGTTGGTGAAAGCCCTCGAGGAGTATGTTAAGTTTGCCTTTAAATGTCGTTTGGTATCCCGGTGATAGCTGATAGAGAAAATTTCAGATCTTTTAGAAAAAAAGAGCTTAGCGACACAATATATTGATAGCTAAGTGTATTATGTCGCGAAGCGTTTTGGTAATTCACGAATATCTTAGGTTGTTTCAAGAGTTACACTTGATGCGGGAAAGCCATCGGCGGTAGCGGTCAATTCAATCGTACCCAATTCTCCAGTGGATTTGATAACTACCATAGCGCGGCCATCATAAACTTTGCGCTGATTGCCGATATACACTTCTTCGGTTAATGGGTTTCCATTGCCGACCGCTAGCAAAGAACCTGCACCGCAAACCGTGAAATAAAGCTCATTAGCGGCGTTATGGACGACATTTCCTGCGGCGTCCACGATCTCTACGGTGATATAGGACAGGTCGGTTGTTGCTGGACGAAGGATTTTGCGATCTGGAGTCAACCGGATGGTAACCGGTTTTCCCGCCGTTTTAAGCACTGTCCGGGAAGTCGCTATCCCATTTTCATAACCAACGGCAACGAGTTTTCCGGGTTCATACAATGTTTCGAAGGATGTCTTATATTGACTCGGTTTTCCTGAGACTTTTCGTCCGAGTGATCGGCCATTGAGAAATAGCTCCACTTCGCTGTCGGCGCAATATAAATCGATGAAAACGGGTTTGCCCTCAAACCCCGGCCAATCCCATGCGGAGCTGACATCCGGCCATGCCCAGGCCATCATGCCGGTAGTTTTACCGTGGTTTTGGGGCTTATGAACTGCGATATAAGGAGCTTTTGAGATTCCCCAAACGCAATCTCTGTAATGGGATTGAGGCCGTTTGAAACCGCAGATATCGATATCGCCACAATAGGCCATATGCCACGGGTAATCACCAAGCCAGCCTTTCCGTTCGCCATACCACACCCGGCCGATCCCGGCTTCGCCAAGGTAGTCCATGCTCGTCCAGACAAAATCGCCGATGACATGGGGCAAACGTTCGACTTCGCGCCAATATTCAAAGGCTTCGGAGGGGTATGTCTCGGAGCCGCAGATGATCCGTCCCGGATATTTGACTCCGTCATTTTCATACCGTTGGCGCAGGTAGTTATAACCGACTACCTCCAATGGCTCGGCAAATTTTTCGGTCCGATTTCCCCAGGGATCATCGCCTGCTAATTCGTACTGATGGTTTACCCCCGGGATTGGGCACAAGGCATTGGTGACGACCCGGGTGGCATCCAACGTTCTTACAAAATCGGCGAGTTTTCTGGCATACTCGTTCCCTTCCGAACGCCCGTCCCGTTCGATGATCTCATTTCCGGTTGACCACATGATAATACAGGGATGATTGCGATCGCGCAGGATCATGGCGGTCAGGTCCCGTTCCCACCACTCCTCGAAAAACAAAGCATAGTCATTGGGGGTCTTGTTCTCGCGCCAGCAGTCGAATGCTTCATCGATTACCAATATTCCCAGCCGGTCACAGGCATCGAGGAAAGCCGGGGAAGGAGGATTGTGGGCGCAACGGATGGCGTTGAACCCATTGGCTTTATGTAGTTCGACCTTGCGTTCCTCTGCCCGGTCATAGGCCGCCGTCCCCAGCAGGCCGCAGTCATGGTGCACGCAACCCCCTTTAAGTTTAAGGCTAATTCCGTTTAAACGGAAGCCGTGATCTACATCGAACGAGATGGACCGGATACCCACTTTGGTCAGTTTAGCGTCAATTACCTTGTCTTCCTTTATAATTTCGCTCCTTAATGTGTATAAATAAGGAGTCTCAATGGACCATAACTTTGCGGGAGAAACAGTTAAACTTTGCAGAACCTCAGATTTGCCTTCGGCCGGGATTGCGACCGCTTGCTCGGAGATCGCCACTTCGGTATCATCCTCAGCCAGCAATATCGAACGCAATTTTACACCATCCTTTGCCGGGGCACTATTTTCGATAGTTGTCCGTACCGCTACCGTTGAATTTTCGGAAGCGACCTCCGGAGCCGTTACAAAGACACCCCAAGGCGCGATATGAACAGGTTCGCGCACTTCCAGCCATACATGGCGATAGATGCCGGATCCGCTGTACCATCGCGTATTTGGAAGAGCGCCATTATTGACATTCACGCTGATAATGTTATCCCTGCCATAATCTAGATAGGGGGTTAGGTCGCAAAAAAAGCTGGTATAGCCGTATGGATGACGGGCTGCCAGTTGTTTGTTAACATGTACGGCGGCATTCATATACACTCCTTCAAACTCCAGTCCGACCTTTTTGCCCGTCCATTCTTCGGGGATGAATAATGTTTTTTTGTAGCAGCCCAATCCGCCGGGGAAAAACCCATTGGATGCGCTCGCCGGCGTCTGCGGGTCGCGCTTTTGGATGATGCTATAATCGTGGGGTAAATTGACTGGGAAGCCGTCATTGTCCACTCCGAAAAAGATCGATTCGCCGCCGGGGAAAAACCGCCAATTATCGTCGATACATCTTCTCACCATGTTACACTCCCTTATGATTGAGTTGCAACGATCTACCGCATCCGGCTTTACATTGAAGGATTGAGGGGATCGGAATAAATAGATCTTACTTTAAATATTACCGGGGATTTCGAAAAAAGAAATGAAGAAAATTAAACACAATCCGTGTCAATTATAGGAGTTCAGTGAAAGTCCTTTTATAAAGTTTGCAGCTGGTTTATATTCATAAATAACAGTTAAATATTTGGCATCATAACACAAACACCGAGTTGATCGGGAGGGGATGTAAAATGGCAAATAGGTTTTTAAAGTCCTTAGCGGGTTCAATCGGGCTATTCCTGTTCATAGCGTGCCTGGGATTACCGCTGGGGCAAAACTCATATGGAACCGCGGTGATGGCGGCGGCCGGAGCCGCAAACGCCAAGCCGATTACCACTCGCGATGAAATCGTCAATGTCTGTGTCAATCCCTACCTCACCCATCAGACAATCGACGGTTTTGGCGGATCGGTTACCTGGTATAATAACTGGCTGACTGAAAACCCTTATAGCGAAGCGGTTTATAACTTGCTTTTCAAGGAAGCCGGTTTAAACATCTTGCGGATTAAAAACAATTATGGCTATTCGAAACCGGGCGAAATCAACAACGTGGCGAATGACCTCAAGGTCATCACCGGGGCGAACAAGGCCGCCGGAAAACGGGTTACAGTCTTGATGAGCTCCTGGTCGCCGGCGGCTTACTTAAAGAGTAATCGGACCATTGTGGGCGGGGGTTCGCTCAAAAAAGACGCTAGCGGCAAATATATGTATGCCGAATTGGGCCAATATTTTTACGATGCGGTCAAAGCCTATAATGCCAAAGGGGTGCCGCTTGACTACTTAAGCATCCAAAACGAGCCGGACTTTAAAGCGAGCTATGACGGGTGCGAATTCGAAGGAACCGAGACGGACACCATGGCTGCATATAGTAAGGCGTTTAGCGCCGTGTATGACAAGCTGAAAGAATTGCCCAATCCCCCCAAGATGTTTGGCCCCGATAGCATGAATGTCGATTTCGTTCAGATCAGTAAATACATCCAGCCGCTGATGGCGGAGAATCCCTGGCAATTGTACGGTATTGCCCATCATCTATACGCCGGTGGCACCCATGAGAACCCGGATACTTATATTAAAAGTATGAATAAGCTCAAAAAGGCCTATCCCGATCTGCCCAAATGGCAGACCGAGTTTTCGCGGGGCAACGGGATTCAATGCGCCTGGACCATCAATACCACCATGGTCGAGGAAGACGCCAACGCTTATTTGCTCTGGGATCTGGTTTGGACTGAAACCGGTTCGACCATCGCCATGGAGAATCCGGCGGCGCGCACCTCATGGAAAACGCCGCAAGGTTATACGATAAAAGATGCTTATTATGCCATCAAACATTTTTCGAAATTCGTCGAACCAGGGTACAAACGGATTGATGCCGCGGCGGATGGCACCGCAAGCGACATTAAGACCTCGGCCTATACCTCGCCGGAGCAGGATGCGCTGACGATCGTGCTGATCAATACCAAGTACGCCAATTCCAAAGTCCGATTGGAACTCAACGGTTATCAGGCAACCAGTTCTGAGATTTATCTATCCAATTTTCAACCGGATTCCAAAGCACGGTTTGTCGCCAAAGGAAGCCTGGGGGACGACCGGATCGTGGAGTTGCCGGCTCAAAGTGTTGCGACGGTGGTCTTGAGAGGCAAACCCGGAGTAAAACCGGCGGTGATAAAAACCGCGCTTCCGGCGCCAACATCGGCTGAGGAAAAGACCCGGGCCATTCAAGGGACCCCGGTTATCGACGGGGCAATGGACCAGATTTGGCAGAATGCTGTGGAAGTCAGTCCAGCCAGAATTGCTCATGGCGATCACGGCGCCTCAGCCAAATTCCGGACGATGTGGGATGAGAATTATCTATACGTTTACGCGGAGGTCGCCGATCCAACGCCGGATGTTTCCAACCGGGCGGTTTATCTGCAGGATTCGGTGGAAGTCTTCGTGAATGAGGATAATCAAAAACCGGCGGACTACGGTTCCGGCGACGGCCAATACCGGGTCAATTCCGGTAATCGCCAGAGCTTTGGCGATAGTACGGCGAAGGAAGGGTTCAAGTCAGCCGCGAAAAAGACCGCCACCGGTTATATCATTGAAATGGCCATCCCCTTCCGGACCATCAGCGGCGCGGCCGGGAAGACCGTCGGTTTTGATTTTCAAGTCAATGACGCTCAGGGCGGGGACCGGGCCTGGATTCTGAAATGGAGCGATCCCTCCAATGAAACCTATCATGATCTGGAGGATATCGGCCGGGTTACAATGGCGGCCAAAACGGCCGCGGAAGCCAAGTAATCCTCCGACGTAACGGCAAGGCGGTCGGGGATGGCACTCACCCCGATGCCCTGAAACGGGCCCGGGCGATGAACGGTTGCCTATCATGGGCATTCGACAACAAAATGAACATGTCCGGTTACCGGGCATGTTCATTTTGTCGTTGAAAGAGCACCTTTAGTGACTGAAAGAGCTTGTTGAGTGACTGAAAGAGCTTGTTGAGTGACTGAAAGAGCTTGTTGAGTGACTGAAAGAGCTTGTTGAGTGACTGAAAGAGCTTGTTG
>JAEXFN010000040.1 GCA_023400055.1 Bacillota bacterium | reverse complement strand
CGGGCGAGGGCATTGGACGGTGGTGTTGATGCGAATAAGATTCCTTGCCTTGATCAGGAAGTGCAAAGAGAAGAACTTTTGGATGCTCTTTCTTTTGGCCCACGGTTCCGGCGGCGGGTTACTTTTTGCTCGCCCAAAAAGTAACCAAAAAGGCTCCGGCACCTACGGATTCCGGACCTCCCTTCATGCATCCGGTAATCGTCTTCGCCATCCCTGGCCTTCTGTCTGGCTACCAGGTCCTGTCTTTCGATGTCCCCTCCGCAGGGCGACCGCAATTTTTCATCCATGAAAAGATGCGTCGCCCGCCTTCATCCTTGAAGGCGGCAGGTATCTGAAATTTAGTGCATCAAACATTAAGTAATGTAACAAAACAACGAGCACCCGTCTCCAGGGAGGGAGACGGCGCCGCTTCTTTTCAGGAAGAAAAACAGCGGTCGGGGTCGGAAGCCATATCCCTATTGCCAGGCAGAAGGCCATGGATGGCGGCGGCATTCTAAAACCCCGGATGAATCAGGAGGTCTAGGAACCTCGGTTCCTAGTCGGGGGATTCCAAAGGGTTTCCGACCAAACCCTTTGGTCCTGGGGGCGTGGGGGCAGGAATAGCCTCCATCGACCCTCATTACTCTAAACTTTTAATCTTGTAATCTTGCTTACTTTTACCATAATTTATATTTAAAATAAAAAAGCTGTGATCCGGCTTCCCGGCCACAGCTTCCCATCGATAAATTAATTTTCTTACAGCGCCACCCGTCCATTCAAATAACGGGGCAGGATCGGCATGCTATTTACCGCCGCGCAGGCGGCCAGATCCGGTTCCAGACCGATCTCGATCAGATTGCGGCCATTGTCGGTCTGGCGGAAAAATTGCTCCAACCCCACGGCCATGGCTTGCTGATAAGCATAGCCCGCGCTTTTGGCCGCATCGGTCAGGGCCAGTTCCCGGCCGGCCGCTTGCAGCCCGGCGATGAGCCAACCGGCACAGGCCAGATCCTCAAGGCTGATGCCCCAACTGCCCCGGCCGGCGCAAACGATGACCGCGTCCCGCTGGACGGTGCGCAAATGATCGATGACGGCCTGCGCGTTCAAGAAGCTGCCGATCAGCACCTCGGTAGCGCCCTGGGCCGCCAGCTTGACGGCCTTGGTCCCATTGGTCGTCGACAGGATGATCTTCTTGCCGGTGATCCGTTGCTCCGTATACTCTAGTGGCGAGTTGCCCAGCTCGAAGCCTTCGATCCGCAGGCCGCGCCGCTCCCCACCGGTAATACACTCCTGGGCGCCGATATTCTTGGCCAGCTCGACCGCTTCCGCCGGTTCCGCCACCGGAATCACTTCAATCGCCTTATGGCACAGGGCGGTCACCATCGTGCTGGTCGCCCGCAAGGCATCGATGACGACCGTGATTTTATTGTTAAGTTCCGTATTGCCGCTCAGTTGCGGCAGGGCCAGGATGACATCCACTTGCATGCTAATTCCCCCGATATTGACACATTTTTAAAAGCGTTATGATAAAGCCGCAAAGATCAGATAAATCCGCTTACGATGCGTTTTCCCGATCGAAAAGGCTTCGGCCTCACTGGTTGACAGCCGGCCCGCCCCCGGCCCCGGCGGGTTTGGCTCTGATCGGATGCGGTTCCAACTTCGCCATCAGTTCGCGGATCTTCGCGCCATCCGGTTTCCAATAGGCCTCATAAAATTGACCGGGCAAGGTATAGCTGCGCATATCTTTCTCCGGATTCAGCTTGTGGCCGAATCGGACCAGGTCCAACATTTGCTGGGTATTCATATCGGACCGCATATATTTGCGGGCGATCCCCAGCATCGCCGGGAGTTTGATGATGTTGATCGGCTGTCTCAGCTTTTTATACAAGGCCAGCAACAATTTGCGCTGGCGCTGGACCCGGCTGATGTCCCCGAGCGGTTCATGCCGGAACCGCACATACTCCAGGGCCTTCTGACCATCGAGCACCTGCAGTCCAGGATCGAGCTTAATCTTAAGTACCCCGTATTCATCGGCATATCGCATCTTTTTGTCCACATTCACTTCGATGCCGCCGACCAAATTGACCAATTGCTTGAAGCTTTCAAAACTGACCTGCATGTAGTGATCGACCCGGAAGCCGGTCAGACGGGTCACCATGCGCCGCGTCAGCGGAATTCCCCCCAGGACGCTGGCCTCATTTATTCTATCCCGACCATGACCAGGAATATTTACTAAGCTGTCGCGGGGGATGGAAACTAAGGAAACTTTGTTGGCATAGGGATCGAGGATGGCCAGAATCAACGTGTCGGTTCGGGTGATCGCCTGGGGATCGTTATTCGCTTTGGGACCGACATTGATATCCATGCCGATTAACAGCAGGTTCATGGATTTTTTTGCTTCTTGCTGGACCGCCGATTTATGCACTTGTCTGGTGAAAACGAAGAGGCCGATCACGATAAAAACCACCAGGGCCGCACTGATCCAGGCCAGCGTCTTTTTCGGCGTTATTTTTTCCAACGGAGCCGTCATCTAAAAAATCCCCCTGCTCATCGACGATTATTCTAAAAGCCATGGGATAAAGTCTTTTCAATTGAAAAATCGCTTCGCAAAGACTTTAAAACGACCTTATCCCTTGCTTTTTTGAGTCTTTATGAATACTCCCGTCCTCTCGGGACGGGGTTTATCATAACGCTTTTAAGTTGCCTGCTTTTTACACGGACCAAAACGGCCCGGCATCCCGTACCACGGTTTGGAACATTGCCAAGGATGAACCGGCCCGATCGCCATGATCCTGCTGCGGTGTCAGAGAATCGGACCAAAGTTATATTTATCATTTTAGCAGATCTTTTAATTTCACGCCAAAAAAGTTTGAATATTTTTTTATCCTCGGTTTAAGAAGCTTATTGCGATTTTAAGTCGGATATCAAAAAATGTTAATTTAATACATTAAATGGAATCAAAAAAAGAATCCGGATGACCCGGATTCCTTTTACCCCTATCCCGCTCCGCCACGTCAACCAGCGGAGCAGCAATAACATAGGTAGCCTTGGTCGGCATCGCCGATCCCGTCCCGCAAGAACGGAATGATTTCCAGAATACGCAGATCGAACCGGACGAAGTTTTGAAAGACATTCACCTGGTTGACCTCGACCATGGCCACTCGCCGTTTCACATCCGGCCTGAAATGAATGATCTCCCCTAAAACCCCTTCCCGAAAGCGCCCTCCGGCGATCTCAACGCGAAGATCCGGAGCAATATCGGAGTTTTGATATACGAGATGAATTAAATACCCGCTTCCCAGGCTGGTGATGCTGTCCACCAGCCATTGGCTCTTGATCAGCAGATGGAGGGTTTTAGGTTGTTTCGGCCCATTCATGCCGTTCCCTCCTCCCTAGGCACCCGCTCGCGCCAAAGCCGGGAAAGCTTAAGGCCGCGCTTTCATCCATGGCCGCTCGCCTTTACTTTCAAAGCGTTGTGATCAACCCCGTCCGAAGGTCGGGGCGTTCACAAATGCTCAGAGAAGCCATGGATAAAGTCGTTTTATAATTTTTCCAAAGACCATTTCCCGTTTTTCAAGACTTTAGCCCATGGCTCCGAAACCGTCCTGGCTCGGCTCGCGGCATCCCTGGCCGGACATCCGCCGCGAAGCCGGAGGCCATGGCCGGTTCCTTCGGACCCTGACGCGGCATTGCGCTCCTCAATCCGCGGTTAAAATCCAGCGCGATCCTTTCCACCCATGCTTAAGGACCGATTTTGGATGCCTGCTAATCATCGTATGCCGCCGTAAACTCGGCGGTCACCGGATTAAAGAATGACCGCCCGGGCCTTCTGGACCGATTTTGCCTTTTCGAGTTTGGCGAGCAGCTCCGGCGCCTCGGCGCTGTCCACGTTCAGGATCATCAAGGCGTTGCCGCCCTGCTGCTTCCGGCCCACCTGCATGGCGGCGATGTTTACGCCGGCCTGGCCGAGCACGGTGCCGACCTCGCCGATGACGCCCGGCCGGTCGGTATGATCGATGATGATCATCTGCCCGGAAGGCACGGTATCGATCCGGTAGCCCTCGATCTCCACGATCCGGGCTTCCTCATTTTCGATGACTGTCCCGGAGAGGGTATGGGTGCCTTGCTCGGTGGTCACAGCCACCTTGATCAGGCTGGAATAACCGGCCGATTCCTCGGCCTTAAACTCGGTCACCTTCAGGCCGCGCTCTTTGGCCAGGAACTTGGCGTTGACCTGGTTGACCTCGTCGCCGAGGCTGGCTTGAAGAATCCCTTTAAGAATCAATAAAGACAGATAAGAAGTTTCGAGTTTGGACACTTCTCCCAAGTAACTGACCTCGATCTTGCCGGGCCGGCCGATAGCCAATTGGGCGACGATCTTGCCGAGCAGCTCCGCCAGGCCGGTGAAGGGTTGCAGGGCCTTGCGGACTTCCGGCCGGAGCGGCGGCAGGTTGACCGCGTTCTTGAAGCTCTCGCCTTTTAATACCTTGATCACTTCGTGAGCCACGTCGATGGCCACATTCTCCTGCGCCTCGCGGGTGGAAGCTCCCAAATGCGGCGTTACCACCACCTGCGGCAGCTCGATCAGCGTCCGGTCCGCCGGCGGCTCGCTGGTGAAGACGTCCAGCGCCGCGCCGGTCACTTGCCCGGCGCGAATCGCTTCAGCCAGGGCCGTTTCGTCATAGATACCGCCCCGGGCGCAATTCACCAGGCGGACTCCCTTTTTCATCCGGGCGAACTCCTTGGCGCCGAAAAGCCCTTTGGTCTCGGCGGTCAACGGCGTGTGCACCGTAATAAAATCGGCCTGTTCGATGAGGGGGTCCAGGCCGACCAGTTTTACCCCGATCGAGGCCGCTTTCTCCTCGGTCAGAAAAGGATCGTACGCCAGCACCGTCATTCCCATCGCTAGCATCCGTTTGGCCACTTCGGTGCCGATCCGGCCCATCCCCACCACGCCGAGGGTTTTGCCGTTGATCTCCACGCCGGTGAAGCTCTTGCGATCCCAGGCGCCGCTTTTCAGACTGGCATGGCCTTGCGGGACGTTTCTGGCGACGGCCAGCAGCATCGCCACGGTCAGCTCGGCGGTGGAAAGGGTGTTCCCATCGGGAGCATTCAGCACAATGATCCCCTTCTTGGTGGCGGCTTCGACGTCCACATTATCGACGCCGACGCCGGCCCGGCCGATCACTTTCAAATTGTCGGCCACCGCAATGATCTCCGCCGTGACCTTGGTTTGACTGCGCACGATTAACGCGTCGTAATCCTTGATCTTCGCCAGCAGTTCCTCCTTGGTATGATCGGTCTTGACTTCCACGGCGAACCCAGCTTCTTTGAATAACTCGATACCGGCCGGCGTGATCGGGTCACTGATCAAAATCTTTGCCATCATCGACACCCCTTTTTAATAATATCTGCCCGAAATAAAAAACGGCCTTTCGTCATTAGGGACGAAAGGCCGTGGTACCACCCTATTTTCCGCCTGTTAAATTACTCTGACACAAGCAGGAGGAATCTCATAAGCGTTAACGGGCTAAACCGGTGGAATTTACTGTTATTTCATTCCATGGCTCCGAGGGGGATTCTTTCCGTACCGCGCCGGCTCACAGCGACCGCCGGCTCTCTGGAGACGGTAACAAAAATACTGGTCCTCTTCATCGCTTTCAAAATTTTATCTGTATTATACATTGTCGGACATTTTCCTGTCAACATTTTCCGAAAACTTTTTGCCGCTCCCGTTCCAGGCGGATTACATTAATTCATTTCCGTAACGATCCACCCGCCGGATCTTCTCTTCCTTGCCGGTGGTGGCGTTATAGTACAACAGATAGCGGTCGCCGCCTTCCCTGCCGGAGACTTCGTAGCAAGGCACTTTATTATACATCTCGTCCAATACCTGGGCCAACCGGATCCGTTCCGGCTGAAGATGCGGGTTCAAAGCCTGGCGAATCTGGGCTTCGCTCTTCAATGGACGAAACGACAGGGGCTCGCCGGGGTTATAGAAGGTCAAGTAGGGCATGGCGTCAACCCCGAGAATTTCGCCGTTATCCCGCGCCACCTGCACCTTGAGCATCTCCGGATAATAGAGAATCCGGTCCCGGACCGGAACCATGGTCAAAACCGCTACATTGGAATTGTTCTGCTGACTGACCACTTCGGTGGCGGGATAACCGTTCCTGGTCAAGAACTGCGCCGCCCGCGTGCCGCACTGCTCCAAGGACAGGCGGGCGGCCGGCACGTTGCGGTTGGACAGCAACCAAACCAGATGCCCGCCCTTTACACTGATGCTCAGCTGACAATCACGGTCGGGATTGCGCCGGTCGCTGACAGACACCATATAACTGGGAAAGCTGCCCCGGATAATCCGGTCATACTTGAAAGTGGCCCGGTTCCATTCCGGACCCAGAATCCGCCGGGCTCTGATCACCGCGTCCCTGCTGCTGATATTGGCGCCGGTCAGTCCGGTTGGCTTGGGCGTAAAATCCAGGTTGTTCCCCTGGAGACGAACGTCGGGCGAACGGCGCAGGCCGTCCTCCAACATGATAAAGGCTTTGGTGACTTTGTTGTTGGTCAGATTAGCGCTGGGAATACTGGCCGCGCCCAAAGTCCCCAGCCGATCAACTTCCAACCATTGCGCCCGACTGGTATAGAACTGGTTCCGCAGTTGCAACAATTGACGGGAAACGATCCGGGTCTGATCCCGGAGTTGTTTTAAAATTTTCCACTGTTCCTCGGTGGGGGGCGTGCCGCGCAACAGCCGGTCCTGGGCGGTATTGAAAGAGAAAGCCCCGGCCTTGGCCAGTACCGACTTGGTCCGCGTTAATTCGACGGAAGTCAGCGGCAGCTGACCCAGATCCTCCTGGCTGGAGTTGGCCTCCCGCCAGATGTTGGTGAGCGAGCGGACGGACTGGGCATACGATCCGGCGACCATCGCCTTGGACATCTCCGTTTCCATATTCGATACATGCGCCGTCATCTCTTCGAAAGCCCGCTGGTATTGATTCTCGGCATTAATCTCCCACTGCCGCTTGGCTTGATATTGGGAATATCCCCAGCCGCCGGCCGCGACCAAAGCGACAAACAGTACCGGGATGATGAATTTGTTCTTCAAGACAACCATCCTCTCTCTTGGCTATTCTTTCACGGTGTAATATTCCCATCAAGAGCTGGTTGTTATGCGAATATTTGGTGGTCGGCGTCCGGGCGGACCAAAAACAGGATTGACTTTTCATGGCTTTATCGATAACATATATATCGGAGCGATATAAATCGAATAAATATTTTCCGTGAGGAGCGCCCGACGATGATTGACTCTATGATCTTGGGATTTCTAATGCACAAAGCGATGAGCGGTTATGAGATTAAGCAAATGATGGGCATCAGCACCAGCCATTTCGTGGATGCCAGTTTCGGCAGCATCTATCCGGCCTTGAAAAAATTGGAGGAGCAAAAGTTAATCGTCGCGGAAGAGACGGTTGAGAACGGCAAATTCAAAAAGACTTATACCATTAACGAAGCCGGTCGGGAAATTTTCCTCCGCTGGCTTGCCGAACCGATTCCGCTCGCCCGGGGCGGATTGGAGCATCTGTTACGCCTCTTTTTCTTCGGTTTTCTGCCGCTTGAACAAGTCCAGCGACTCCTTGAACGTTTTCTGGCCGATCTCCGCGCTGCTAAAGCAGAGACCGAGCAGCTGGAGCCGCTCATCAAGGGCAAGGCCGATTTTTTCGAGTTCGCCACCCAACAGTTCGGCAAGGACTATTACCAATTCATGATCGATTGGTATCAAAACTTTCTCGATCGTTTAAATAAAGGTAACCTGCCCGGCCAACGTCTTTGAAACGGCGGCGCCGCTTTGTATTTCCAGCATGATCGCGATTATGCGATATCAAATTTTACAATAATTAAGGAGTTGATCGTTTATGAAAATTACCGTTCTGAACGGCAGTCCTAAAGGGGACGTCAGCGTCACGATGCAATACGTCCATTATCTCCAACAAACGTTTCCGCAGCATCAGTTCGAGATTTTCCACATCGCCCAGGCCATCTGCCAGATTGAAAATGACACGATCCAGTTCGAGGCGGTCATCAACGCGGTCCAGCATGCCGATGGCGTGTTATGGGCCTTCCCGCTGTATGTCTTCCTGGTGCACGCCAATTATAAGCGGTTTATCGAATTGATCCGCGAACGGAACCGGGCCGGGGCCTTCCGTCACAAATACACGGCCGCCTTGAGCACTTCCATCCATTTTTTCGACCATACCGCGCACAATTACATCGAGGCCGTCTGCGACGATCTGGACATGAAATACCTGGGATTCTTCTCGGCCGAGATGGACGATCTCCTGGATTCCAAACGCCGTAGCCAATTTCAGACCTTCGCGGCCGAATTTTTAAACGGCATCGCCGCCGGGGTGCCGACCGCCAAGCATTATCAACCGCTGAATTATGATATCCCGCTGTACACCCCGGGACCGCTGAATGAACGAATCGATACTCACGGCAAGAAAATCGTGATAGTCGCCGCTGACACCAACCCCGGCACCAATTTGGGCAAAATGCTGTCCCGGCTGCAAAGCCTGTTCAGCCAGCCAGTGGAACGGATTGACTTGGACACTTTGCGGATTAAAGGTGGGTGCCTAGGCTGCATCCGTTGCGGCTATGACAATGTTTGCGTTTATGAGGACAGCGACGAGGTCCGGGCCGCTTATAACAGGTTGAAATCCGCCGATATCGTAATCTACGCCGGAGCCATCATTGACCGTTATTTATCGGCCCGCTGGAAGCTCTTCATCGATCGCCGCTTTGAAAATACCCATCAGCCGATCCTGACCGGCAAACAGTTGGGCTATATTATCTCCGGCCCATTGAGCCAGATCCCGAACTTGACGGAGATCTTTCAGGCCCAGGCCGAGATCGATCAGGTCAATTTGGCGGGAATAATCAGCGATGAAGCCAAAACCGGGGTGGAGATCGACGCCTTGCTGGCCGATTTCGCCCGGCGGCTGGTACGCTTGGCCGAGCAGCGCTACGCTCCGCCCCGGACGTTTCTAGGCATTGGCGGCACCGTCATCTTCCGCGACGCGATCTGGGGCAAATTGCGTTTCGTATTCCAAGGCGACCATCGCTACTATAAACAGCACGGGTTCTACGATTTCCCGCAAAAGCGATGGGGTCAGCGGCTCTTTACCGGCTTGATGATGGGCCTGACCAAGATTCCGGTAGTGCGCCGCCAGATCCAACAAGGGACGAAGCAGCACATGATCATGCCCTTCCAAAAGGTGCTGGGGAAATAACCGAGTTCAATCAAGCCGGGTATTCTTTTGGCTCGATTAATCAACCGCCATTTCTCTCCGGAAATACGGTGAGTAAACTTCCTAGAGATTATAAAAAGTAAAACTTGCCGAATTCCGGAGAGAAATCCTTTCTAAAGGAGTAACCGATCGTTTCGAACCGATCATGCCGTACCATATAAATAACACGAAACAAAATGTCCCTTACCGGACTCCCGCAACCGGGGAGTTTGTTCATGGCATTCCGGCTTGGCGTATTTACACCGTTGAATAAACCTGCAACCTGGCTTGGGATTGATTGGGCCCGGTACCTCTCCTTGCACCAAAATTCTTTGCTTTGATTTCATGATGCCCGGATCGGGTATCGGTATGGCGGATAATAACGCCTGGGTATACGGATGTAAAGGATTGCGGTACAATTCATGGCTTTCCGCCAGTTCAACCAGGTTGCCGAGGTACATGACGCCCACCCGGTCGGAGATATGCTTTACCATCGCCAGATCATGAGCGATAAAAAGATAGGTGAGCCCCAATTCTTTTTGGAGTTTTATTAGTAAATTAACGACTTGTGCCTGTACGGATACATCCAATGCCGAAATCGGCTCGTCACAGACGATGAATTCCGGTTCCACCGCCAGCGCCCTGGCGATGCCAATCCGCTGGCGCTGCCCGCCCGAGAATTCATGCGGGAACCGCGACCCGTGTTCACTGTTTAAGCCGACCTTCTCTAAAAGCTCAGCCACTTTGGCAATCCGTTCCTTACCGGAGTATAAGCCATGGATATCGATCCCTTCGGCAATGATGTCCGTCACTGTTAGGCGTGGATTTAATGACGCATAGGGATCCTGGAAAATAATTTGGGCCTTGCGCGCAAACTGCCGCCGGGCTTTTCCGCGTAACGAAGCAATGTTGACTCCATCATATAATACCGCTCCCACAGTCGGCGCATATAAACCGCTGATGGTGCGGCCGCAGGTCGTTTTACCGCAGCCGGACTCGCCGACCAGTCCGAGCGTTTCCCCTTTTTTGATGTTTAAGGTTACCTGATCGACCGCCTTTAGAGTGGTGTGACGGCCGAGTTCAAAATATTTGGATAACTCTTTGACTTCAATGAGGTTCCGAGACCCCTCCACTGAGTTCATCCTTCATTTACCTCCGGATTCATACGGCGATTCCACTACGGGTGCTGCGGGGTGTTGCAGCCAGCAACGAACGGTATGCGCCGCATCTACTGTTGTTTCTTCGGGTAGAACTTCCCCGCAGATCGGCATGCAGTATTCGCAACGCGCTGCAAATGGACAGCCCGGCGGCGGTGCCAATAAGTCGGGCGGCGTTCCGCTTATGGAGTAAAGCTCCTGTTTGTTGCCATCATCCAAGCGCAGGGCCGATCTCAACAGCGCCCAGGTATAAGGATGCTGAGGATGGTTGAACAGATCGGCGCAAGCGCCTCGCTCAACAATGATCCCCGAATACATTACTTGGATTCGATTGGCAATACTGGCCACGATCCCTAAATCATGCGTTATTAATAAAATGGCCGTGCCGAACCGGTTTTGCAGTTCTTCCATAAGGTCCAGGATCTGCGCCTGAATCGTCACATCCAACGCGGTGGTAGGCTCGTCGGCGATCAAAATTTTAGGATTACAGGCGAGCGCGATGGCGATCATGGCCCGCTGCCTCATCCCGCCTGAAAATTGATGCGGATACTCCTTGACTCTCTTTTCCGGATTGGGGATGTCTACCAGTTTCAACATATTCACGGCTTCGGCCGACGCTTCCCGCCTGCCCATTCCGCGGTGAATGATCAAGCTTTCGGCGATCTGCTTGCCAATTTGCATGGTAGGGTTTAAGGAGGTCATCGGGTCCTGAAAGATCATGCTGATATCTCCGCCGCGCAGGCTTCCCAGCTCTTTCTCATCCATCTTGACGATATCGCGGCCGGCAAAAAACAGCGCCGAACCGGGCTTGATCTCGCCGGGGGGAACGGGCATCAACCGCATGATTGATTTGGCCGTCACCGTTTTGCCGCAACCCGATTCGCCGACCATGGCCAGCGTTTCGCCTTTATTAAGCAAGAAATCCACGCCTCTTACCGCTTGGACTTCGCCCGCATAAGTATGAAACGAAACTCTTAAATTTTTTACTTGGAGCAGTTCGGGCATTTCATAAATCTCCTCCTTAGTTCCCAAACCCTGTTCTTACAAGGATAACGGCCGCGTCGCCTCCGCCAGCCAAATACTTTCCGCTTCCGTTAGATGGGGTGAGAGTTTGGCATAAACATACTGGTGATAACGGTTCAACCATTGGATCTCATCTTTGCTGAGTAAAGCCGGATTGACCCCGGCCGTGTCAATCGGACAAACGGTAAGGGTTTGAAACTTCATAAACTGGCCGAACTCATTGCTCTCATCCCGAACGATCCGCAGCATGTTTTCTGTCCGGATGCCATGCTTTCCCTCCCGGTAAATTCCCGGCTCATTGGTAACGATCATGTTGGCTTCCAGTTTGACTGGACTCAGCGTCTGCCGGATGGTTTGCGGTCCCTCATGGACGTTGAGGAAGAAGCCGACGCCATGGCCGGTGCCGCATTTATAATCGATCCCGTGCTGCCATAACGGCGCCCGAGCCATGATATCAATGTTGGAACCGGTGGTGCCATAAAGAAACTTGGCGGTTGCCAAGGCGATATGGCTTTTAAGCACCCATGTGAAATCATTTCGGGCTTGGGCGTTAAGTTGGCCAAGGACGATGGTCCGGGTGATATCAGTGGTTCCGCTATAATATTGCCCGCCGGAATCGACCAGCAGCAGGCCTTCGGCCGCAAGCTCATAAGTGGTCTCGGGGGTCGGTCGGTAATGCATCATGGCGGCATGCTCCCGATAGGCGACGATCGGCGGGAAACTTGGACCGATGCAAAGCGGGTCGGCCATACGCAATTGGTTCACCTTGGCGGCGGCCGAAAGCTCGGTGATTCGTTCTTTGCCGACCGCCGTTTTCAACCAACGGATAAATTTCACCATGGCGAGGCCATCGCTGATCTGGCAGCGTTCCCAATGCTCCATTTCGACTTGATCTTTGACCGCCTTGCGGGGCGCCGTCAGGTTGGGCTGCTCGATGACTCTGGCCCGGGTATTGACCTGTTGCGCCAAAATCAGATTTACCACGCCGGGATCGTAAATGAGCGCATCGGCCGCGGTTAAGTTTTGCAATCCATACCCTGTCTCCTGATAAGGTTCAATCGTGACACCGTCCGCTTCAAGCGCCGAACGGACGCTTGCCGGGACTTTAGAAAGATCCACGTAGAGATGGCATTCGTCCAACGATAGGATTACATTGGCGAGAAAAACCGGGATATTGGGAATATCCGTCCCCCGGAGATTCAAAAGTCAGGCAATATCATCCAGGGAGGTGAGCAGATAATGGCTGGCGCCTTTCTCCCTCATATCCGCCCGGATGATTTTCAGTTTCTCGACCCTGGACTTTCCGGCATACATGACATCGTGGATAAAGAGCGGGCCGTCCGGAGATTCCGGCCGGTCGTTCCACAGCTCCCCGATCAAATCGCGATCTGGCCTCAAGGTTATCGCCTTGGCCGCGAACGCTTTTTGCATTTCCTGGACCATGGCGACTGAAAAAACATTGCCATCAAAGCCCACGCAGGCCCGCTCCCGGAGCGTCTCCTTTAACCAATCCGGATAGGAAGGCACCCCCGGATCGGCCATTTTAAAAAGTTGGATCCCCAAGTTTTCAAGTTGTTGCTCGGCTTGAATGGAATATCGGCCATCGGTCCACAGGCCGGCGCTTTCCGCGGTAATTACCACCGTACCGGCCGAACCCGTAAATCCGGATACCCACTGACGGCATTTGAAATACTCGGCCACATATTCGCTGTGATGGGGATCAAAACTGGGAATGATATAGGCGTCAAGCTCCGCCTCGCTCATGAGTTGCCGCAGTTTAGTTAGCTTTTCCTTAATCTCCATACCCGGTCACCCTATTCTTGATTGCATTGTTGGCTTCCTGATTTCCATCGGTTTAACAACCTTACAATTACGCCGCCAATCATCGATTCCCTCGGCTTGATGCCAGCCTGACTTTCCGATCATCACTGCCGGAACTTGGGATCCAACGCATCCCTCAATCCGTCGCCCAATAAATTAAAAGTGAGTATCGTCAAGCTGATGGCGAGTGCGGGGAAGATGAATTCGTGGAAATGATATTGCATCTGGCCTTGTCCCGTGAAGATCAACGCTCCCCAGCTGGCTTGCGGCGGCTGTATCCCCAGCCCGAGGAAACTCAGGAAAGCCTCATTGAAGATAAACGCCGGGATATCCATGGACATGTACACCAAAATAATTCCGATAGTATTCGGGATCAAATGTTTAAAGATGATCCGAGCGGAAGATGCTCCCAACGCCCGGGCGGCCAGGATATACTCGGATTCTTTCAGTTGCAAGACCTGGCCCCGGATCAACCGGGCGATTCCGGTCCAGCCAGTGATGCATAAGGCGATAATGATGGTCAGCTCACCGGCGGGAAGCCACAGCAATAACAGGATCACCACAATAAGGTAGGGCACGCTGACGATGATTTCGACGATCCGCATCATCACCGTGTCTACCGCGCCGCCGAAGTAACCACTGATTCCGCCGTAGGTACAGCCGATCAGCAATTCAATCAGTGTGCCCACGAAGCCGATCGTTAACGAAACCTGGCCCCCGGCGCAGAGTCTGACGAACAGATCCCGGCCCAGATTATCCGTGCCGAACCAATGCCATCCGAACGATGCTTTATCCAGGATCTCATAATCCTGCACATCAAACTTGAAAGGCGACAATATGGGACCGAAGATACAAATGGCGATAATGGCCGCCAAGATTCCCATGGAGGCCATGGCCACTTTGTTCTGTTTCAGCCTTCTCCAGGCGTCCTGCCCATAGGTAACGTTCGGCCGGACCATCGCCTCCATTTTCTGATTCGAGTATCCGATTATCTTAAAATGACTTTTGCTGTATTCAGGCTGAGGCATAGTAACTCCTCTTTACTCATTTTACTCATTTTGTCGGCTCAGCCGGACCCTGGGATCGACCAACACATAGACGATGTCCACGATCAGCAGGGAAACAATGTACAGGAAAGCATAAAATACCGTCAATGACATGATCACGGTATAATCTCGGTTTGAAATGGCGCTGATCAATTCACGGCCCAACCCCGGAATGCTGAAGATGCTTTCGATCACGATCGAGCCGGTGATAATCCCGGCGATCTTCGGCCCCATCAGCGTGACGATGGGGGTGATCGCGTTTCTGACGATATGCCTCCAGATCATGGCGGTTCGTTTGACGCCCTTGGCTTTGGCCGTCAAGATATAGTCCTGGTTGATGATTTCCAGGACCGACGTTCTCATGAACCGGGCATTGGAGGCGATGCTCGACGCGGCCAGGGCCAGCGAAGGCAGCAGCGAATAACGGTATAGATCCGGCAGGCTTTGGGAAGCCCAGCCGGCGGTGCTCAGACCAAACCACGATCCTAAAATATATTGCAATAGGATCGCCAGCACGAAGCTGGGCACACAGACTCCGGTCAGTGCGGCGCCGATCACCGAATAATCGATCCAGGTGTTCCGGTAAAAAGCGGCGACGATCCCCAAGGCCAGCCCCACGATTAATCCGATGACCACCGCTTGCAGGCCGAGTTGCGCGGAAACCGGGAACTCTTTCTGGATCATGTCGTTGACTTTCTGACCCTGATAATAGATGGAGATTCCCAGATCGCCCCGGCTCAGATCCGACAGATAACTGAAATAACGGACATAAGCCGGTCGATCCAGCTTATATTGTTTGCGAATAATTGCGACGACCTTTTTGTCCGGGATGCGATCGGCGCTGGTCACGATCGGATCGCCTGGTATGATGTTAATCAACATGAAAGTGAGCGTGGCAATGATCCACATGGTAAGAAGCATATAGCCGATTCTTTTGATAATGTACTTGAGCATATCGGAATCTTCCTCTTTCTTACAAAACTGCTGCAGCGGACATAACGCTCCGCTGCAGCAGTGAATGGCTGTCTAATCCGCTTATTTCTTTCCCGCCACATATACGTTGCGCAGATCGTAATAGGAGCCGAATTGCGGGATATACATTCCTTTTAGATATTTTTGCGTGAACGAGTCGATGCTCGTGTACATATATGGCGATACCGCCGCGTCCTGAACCACTAGAATCTGTTCCAACTGTTTGAAAATTTTCAGTCTGGCCTGGTTATCCATTTCGGTCTTGGCCTGCGCCACCAGCGCGTCATATTTGGGATTGCTGTATTTGCCGCCGTTGTTGCCATTCCCGGTGGTGAATAGGTTAAAGAAGGAGATGGCGTCGTTGTAATCGGCTCCCCAACTCCCGGCGCAAATATCAAAGTTGCCGGCCGAACGGTCGCGTATGTAAGATGGGTTATCCACTGAAAAATCGATGCTGATGTTGATCCCCAGATTCTTTTTGAGCTGGCTCTGAATGAACTGCGCCTGGGCCGATAAGGTCGAGTTTTGCTTGGTCAGCAACAACTTTAAAGTAATCTTGGCAGGATCGGGGCTCAAGCCCAATTCTTTCAGGCCTTCCGCCAAAAGCTTTTTCGGATTGGCTTTGAAAGATCGTAGCGGTTCCGGCACGACTTTGCGGTATTCGTCCTTGCCTACCAGGATCCGCTGGGGAACATTGCCGTAGGCGACGATGTTGGTCTTCCAAACGACATTCAGCTGGGTTTTCCGGTCATACGCCAAGGAGATGGCCTGCCGTACCTTGGCATTGGACAGCACTTTATTTTTGGTGTTGAAAATATAATAATTGGCCCGCGGGTCATAGCCGCGCCAGTAATCGATCTCGCCGGCCTTGGCCCGATCCTGGAGCGGTTTGATGAAATCGCCGACGCCCAGGATCATATCCAGCTCCTTGGAGTCAAACATCTTGTTATAGGTCGCCGGCTCATCCACGATTAAGGCATTGGCGGTTTTGAGCTTGATGTTTTGGGCATCCCAATAGTTTTCATTCTTGGTGTAAACGATCTTGGAACCTCTCTTATAATCCGAAATGATGAACGGCCCGTTAAACGCCATCCGTTTATAATCCAACCCGTACTGGTTGCCCAATTCCTTGGCGATGTCTTCTCGCACCGGATATAAAGCTTTGAAAACCAGCGCGCTTTCGAAATAAGGATTGGGGGCTTTCAGGGTTACTTCAAAGGTCCGGTCATCCACCGCCCTTACTCCCAAGTCCTCTGGTTTGGCCCCGGTGGGCGTGGCGCCTTTGACTCCGATCTCATCTAGAAAACCGAGATAACCTTTGCTCACCGTCGGATCGGCCAATCTTCTCCAAGAATAGACGTAATCGTGGGCGGTGACCGGCTTGCCGTCGGACCACTTGCTGTTGCGGATATGGAAGGTATACACGGTTTTATCGGCCGATACCGACACTTTGTCCGCTCCGGCCAGGACATTGACGGTTTTGCCATTCTTGAGGGTCTGGCGGAATAAACCTTCCCCGACGTTGCCGATGGCGGTAAAAGAGGCCTTTTCGGAAACTACCGACGGATCCAGGGAAGTATAATCGTAACCGATAATATTGATCGTTTGATCGGCATCAAGTTTGGCCTGGGCGGCCTGGACCGTCCCGGCGTTGAATCCGGCCAGCGTTACGGCACAAGCCGCCGCCATCAGAAATAGCGTGATAAATTTTTTATGGATCATTGTTCTAACCTCCAACATTGAATCAAATTTGAAACTCCTGTTTTGGCGCTGATTTTTTTATGCAACGCCTTTCATCCCGGCGGATCGGGCCTTCAATCCATCCGGCAAATCTTCAATACGAAAAAAACCGCTGCCAATAACGCCGCTCATCTATTCGAAGCAGCTTGCGGTCAAAAAGCTGCTTCTGCTTCCTTCCTCCCTTCCCTGGCTCCCGAAGCCGGTGACTCCCTGCCGCTTCATTGATATCCAATCATAATACCTATTAAATATATCGATTTAGTATGTTATAATCATATCAAAGATATAAAGCATTTAAAAATATCGATTTGTTATGGTTTTCATGCCGTTAGGGCATAAATCCGGCCTTCGTGCCGGAGGAGCCAGCCGGGCGGAGTGTCCTGGGGTCCTTAACTTGATCATTTTTTTCAGGAAGTGGCTGTTGCAATGGATATCAAACAACTGATCTATTTTATTTCGATCGTCAAAGAAAACAACATTACCAAGGCGGCGGAGAAGTTGCATGTATCGCAACCTTCGGTCAGCAAATTCCTGAGAATGCTTGAAGAGGAATTAAACGTCAGCTTGATCGAACGAAATACCCGCAATTTCAAGATCACCGACGCCGGCCGGATCTTGCTGCACCGGGCCGAGCAAGTGGTGGAATTGCTCGAAACCACGGTCAAAGAAGTAAAGAATTACAGCGAACGCTTCAAGGGCACCTTATCCATCGGCACCATCCCGTCCTCCGGCGTCGAACTCCTGCCGGAAAGGCTGGATTTCTTTCATAAGAATTATCCCAGCATCAACTTTGAAATTCGCGAAGGCGATACTTACAAAATATTAGAGCTGCTGGCCAACGGTAAAGTGGAAATCGGCCTGGTCCGGACCCCGTTCAACTCGGAAAGCTACGAATCCATCTGGCTCCCCGACGAGCCGATGGTCGCCGTATATAACGATAACTGGTATTTTGATGAAACGGAACAATACCTCTCGCCCATCGATCTGCTCAATAAACCGTTGATCGTGGATCGCCGGTTCGAAAAGCTGGTGGCGAGCTCTTGCCAACAGGCCGGGTTTAAACCCCGCATCATTTGTGAGAGCGAGGACGCCCGGTCGGTGCTGTTATGGTCCAGCACCGGCATCGGAGTGGGTCTGATGCCCAAATCGGCCACGAAATTCAACCTGAACCCCAACCTGAAATGCAAAGAAATCGACGAACCGTTCCTGAAGACCCGGACCGCCATTATCTGGATGAAAAACGGCCACCTTTCGAATATCGCCAATTGCTTTTTGGACACCTTCAAACTCTAAAAGCGCCAACTTGGTTGGGCCAGCCAATTGGCCGCTTGTAGAACAATTTAGACCGAAACCACTCAACATCGGCAAGTCCGTCCGCTGGGATGGCTTCTACCGCGGAAGAGTTCCCTTCAGCCATTAAAGGTCCATCACTGTTATGTGGGGTAGGTAGATCCAAGCGATATTTCTATATTTCTGGGAAAAAAGGCTGGCTATACCTAACGCAGTTCTTGATTGATGTCCCGTCAAATTGTTGGCTGGGCGATGGATAAATACCACGCAACTAGTTATCGGAGCTTTAAAACAGGCCGTTGGATGTCGTAGGCCAATCAATCCTGGCTCATCGACTCTCGCGGATCTGACAGCGGTACTCATCGGGGGTCATTCCGGTATATCTCTTGAAAACCTTGGCGAAATAGTTGCTGTTCTCGAAGCCGATCAGCTCGGCTGTTTCATAGACCAGCCGGCCTTGGCGCAAATACTCCTTGGCCAGGTCCACCTTGAGCTCGGTCAGATAACCGACGAAGTTCCGGCCGACCTCCCGCTTGAAAAGGCTGCTGAGATAGGCTTCGCTGACATTCAGGGCCGCGGCCAGTTCCGCCAGGGTGAAATTCTTGTCCTTATGCGCCTCGATATAATCGATGGCTTTCCCGACCAGCTCCGAATAACGGCATTCCGCTTTTTGGCGCAGATAATCGAGGTAAACGGGGAGGAAATCCGCGAACCAGGCGGCCAGATCGTCCAGGAATTCCAGCTCCAGCAACGCTTGATGGTGCTGGCGGCTCTGATCGAGCTCCAGCTCCTCGAGGTCTCCCTGGAAAAACGCGGCCGTTTTGGAAAAGACGCTGAGCAGATCCAGGGCCACCCGCCGCACCACGTCGGGGTGAATATTTCCGGCCAGCCGCATCTGGGAGAAGACCGCTTGGATCAGGCGCGAAGCTTCGTCGCTCCGGCGGAGGGTCAAAGCATCTTCCAGCGCCCTCATGAACTCGGGATGCTGAGGGCGGAACTCCCGGACATAATGCGGCTGCATCTCGGCTGAAAACGGCACGGAAGCGCCCCGACCCCAATAAAATTTGACGATTTCGATCTGCCGGGCCAGGCCGTAAGCCGCGACAAACTGTTCCGCTCCGGTATAGGACGGTCCGACACCGATCGATACCGAGATGTTCATATTGGCCCCTATCTGGCGCTGCAAGGTAGCGACGAACTCCCGGTCATACGCGATGCTCCGCACGGCGATGCCGAATTCCCGGTCCTCGATCTGAAAAACCGCCCCGCTCAATTGGAACGATTTCAGCACCTGCTCGCTCATGTCGATCAGCGCTTGCTGAAAGGCCGCCTGATTCCGATGCTGCCGGCGGATCCGCCGGTAGTCATCCAGACTCAGACAGAGCGGCCAGCCTCGATCCAGCTGGATGCCGGCGGATTCCCCCTCCGACAGCGGGATGAACGTTTCTCGCCGAATGAGGTCGCGAAAGAATTCGTTCTTTTGCAGTAAGCGGCTTTTGGTCGCGGTGGACCCATCGGCCGAGTTTCCGTCGTCTCCGCACGGTTCCCCGGCGGCGCCTTGATCCCGGACGGCGTTTAAGACCGCCAGGATCTCATCGGCCTTGATCGACAGCTTACGAATGTAGTCCACCGCGCCCAGTTTCATCGCTTCCTTGACCGTCTCGAAGTCCTCGTAGCAGCTGAGCACGATAATGCGGATCGCCAGGTTCCGCTCGCGGATCCGCCGGATCAGCTCCAGCCCGTCCATCCGCGGCATCTTGATATCGGTCAGCAAAATATCCGGTTTTTCGAGGGCGATCCGTTCCAGGGCCTCCACCCCGTCCCGGGCATCCTCCAACAGTTCGAAGCCATGCTTCGCCCAATCGATATAAGATTTCAGGCCCACCCGGACCAACAGCTCATCGTCGACGATCAATACCTTCACCATGTTCAACCCGCACCATCCTCAGTAATGAACGGAATCCGCACCTGAACGGCAGTCCCCGCGTTCAACTCGCTCTGCACCGCGATCCCGTACGGCGCACCGAATTTCAGCCGCAATCGCTCGTGCACGTTCTTCAGCCCGATCCGCGAGAACCGGCCCTGGTGGCGGTCCTCTTTATCCAACAGTTCACGCAGTTTTTCAGGAGGAATTCCCTTCCCGTTATCGCGAATCTCCAGCATCACCCCGGCGGTGCCGATCTCGCCCCGCAAAACGATGATCCCGGCGCTGAGGCCGGCGATCCCGTGGATCAGGGCGTTCTCCACCAGCGGTTGCAGAGTGAATTTGGGGATCCGGTTGTTCAAAATCCGTTCATCGGCGATCCGGTTCTCGAAGCGGAAGCCCTCGCCGTACCGCATCCGTTGCAGCGCGATATAGGAATTCAAGAGATCGATCTCCGCCGCGATGCTGATCAACTCATCGTCACGATACATGGTCGCCTCCAGCAGCCGACCCAGCTCAGTGATCATGTTGGCGGTATGCTCGGTGCCGCTCATGGTCGCCAGCCATTTGATGCTGTTTAGCGTGTTGAAGAGGAAATGGGGATTGATCTGGGCCTGCAACGCCTGGAGATGGGCCATCTCCTTCATCTTGGTCTCGGCCTGGACTTTCTTCATTAATTCATCCATCCGCGCGCTCATGGTGTTAAAACTGTTGCCCAGATCATTCAGCTCTTCGCAGGAATCGATCCGGACCTGAGCCGTAAAATCCCCCTGCTGCAGCGCGGCCATCTTCCGCTGCAGCTGCCGGATGGGCTGGGTCAAGTTGCGGGCGATCCCGATCGCCAGCGCCACCAGCAACGCCAATAACACCAACTGCAAAAGGTAAACCTGATTTTCGAGGCGATAAACCTCCTTCATCACCAGGTCGTAGGGGATCAGGTGGATGAAAGTCCAGTTGGCCCGGTCGATGGGATACGAATTGACGATGGTCTTCACCCGCCGGACGCGAATGATCGCCTGCCGCATATTATCGACATTGCCCAATTGGTCCAGAATGCGCATCTGGTCGGCCCGATTATAGCTCTGCGGATTGTCGGCGGAAATCACCCGCCGGTCTTTATCGAGCAGCCAAACTGTACCGAACTTCCGGTCGCCGCCATGGTTCGTATCCTTCCAGAAAGCCGTCTTGGGAATATAGATGACCAGCAGTCCGCTGCCGCCGGTGTTACGATTGCCTTTGATCAGCCGCGCGAAGGTAACGCCCTCCGCCGCCGCGGGATAGTCCGGGAAGAGTTCCCGGCCCTCGTTGCTCCAATAGGCGCGGCCATTCAGCGCTACGGTCCGCCGGAGCCAGTCCGAGTCCCGGATGCGATCCATGACGGCGGCGTCCAACTGCGCATAGGTATTGACCCGGTACACCCGCCCTGAGAAATCCAGCACCGCCATCTCGGCATTGAAGCTATTCAGGACGGAGTTCTGAATCTCCTTCAAGCGCCCCGCCACCAGCCGGTACCCCTGATAAACCCGCCAGGCGTCTTCGCCGCCGCCCTGCCCGCCGGCGAGTTGCCGCTCGATCTCATCGCTGAGGCAGATGATGGTCGAGGAGGAGGTCACGATGTAAATGGTGTTATTGATATTGTTGGTCATCTGGATCAGCATCTGATGGACCGAGTTGTTCAACTTCTCGACCAGGATCCGTTCGTAAAACTTGGAGACCATCAGAAAGATACCGATGGTGGGGATGATGATCATCAGCAGGAAGGAAAGGATCAACCGGTTTTGAATCTTCATGGAGCGGAGCTTGGGCATGAGAATCTCCCTCGGCGATGACATGATGATAACTGCTGGTTAAATCCATCGAAAGGAATTTCAGAAATCGCGATGATTTAAGGCGTTTTTCAAGATTGTAATCCGTGGTAATTTATTCATTTAACCACCGGATTAATAAAATTATAACATACCTCCAAACATAACATCATTATCATCTGGATTTGCAATAGCTTCCGGCTATCATCGCTCATCTTCAGCGGAAGCCGGCTTGGCGACGGTAATCCGCATCCCATCCATTCCAGCCGATCCGGCTGCGATAAGCAATCCCTTATTTCCGACCGCGTAACCGATCACCGTTTCCAGGCGTTCTTCCGGCAACGGGGGCAGTTCCCCATCTCGTTCGGAGCAGACGCGCCAGCAATCCATATAGCCGTTGAGCCTCAGCCAATAACGGTAGGGCGATGGTCCGATGTCGATCACCAGCTGGTCGCCGCTCACTTGGGCCGCGAACCGGACCGTTGTTTCATCGTCCCGCATCTCATACTCAGCCCGATCGCTCAGGTAGATGTCGAGCAGGATGCGATCGCTGTTTTTCTCGCCGATGTAGTTGGCCGGTTCGGTCATGGGAATGATCGATCCGTCCCGCACGAACAAGGGCAATGTATCGAGCGGTGCGGCGTATTCCAGCCATTGCCGCCCGGGATAGGCCCGCCCCGTCCAGTGATCCAGCCAGCGCCCCTCCGGCAGATAGATCCGGCGTCGGCAGGCGGCGCTGAGGACCGGCGCCACCAGGAAACTCCCGCCGAAAAGGTACTGATCATCGATGGCATAAGTGGTCGGATCGTCCTGAAACTCCAGCACCAGCGGGCGGAGGAGCGGCAAGCCCTCGACCGCGCAGTGGTGCGCTTCGGAGTAGATATAAGGGATCAGGCTGTAGCGCAATCGGGCGTATTTCCGGTAAATCGCCTCGGCCGCCGCACCGAAGTGCCACGGTTCCCGTTCGGTGGTGCCGTGAAACCGCACATGGGAGGAGAACATCCCCCATTGCAGCCAGCGGATGTAAACGTCCGGCTCCGGCCGGCCAAAATAGCCGCCGACATCGTGACTCCAAAAAGGGAAACCCGACAACCCCAGGCTCAATCCGGCACGCAGCGAATGGTAAAGCCCGTCAAAATCGCTTGAGGCGTCCCCGCCCCAATAGACCGGATAACGTTGACAGCCCGCGAAGGCCGAGCGACCCCAGATCAATGCGTCCTTGCCCCATACCTCGGCACAGGCTTCATAGGCGGCCCGATTATAGAGCAACGGGTAAAGGTTATGCATCGCCGTACCGGAGCAGGCCACATAATTGTATGTTTCCCGCGCATTCTCCCCGAAATCGGTCTTGATGACCCGGATTCCCAGCTGCAACAGGCGCTTGAGATAACCCTGATACCAGGCCACCGCCTCGGGATTGCTGAAATCGATGATCGCCTCCCCGGCCCGTTCGGCCGGCTGCCCGTCGTCATGAGCAGCGAAGTAGCCGCGTCGCAATCCTTCGGCATAAAGCTTGCTTTGCCTGCCGATATACGGCATCTGCCAAAGCGAGATTTTGAACCCGAGCCGTTTGAGCCCGGCGATCATCGCGGCCGGATCGGGGAAGCGCCCGGCGTCAAACTCAAAGTCGCAGACGCCCCGTTGTTTGAAGTAGTCCCAATCGATGTGCAACACATCGCAAGGGAGTTCCTTGGCCCGGATGGTGGCGGCCACCGTCTCGAGCTCCTGCCGGGTCCGGTAGCAATTGCGGCTCATCCAGACCCCGAAGGACCACCGAGGCGGCACGGCGCTCCGCCCGGTGAGCCGGGAATAGTGCCCCAGGATCCGCTTGAACCCCGGGCCGTACATGAAAAAGCAGTCCCATTGGTCATCCTCGACCTCCATCGAATAGGCCTTGAAGAAATAGCTGCCCATGTCAAAGCGGCTCCGGCAGCTGGAGTTGAGGAACAGACCGTAGCCCCTGCTGCTCATGAAGAAGGGGATGTTTTTATAGGACTTCCGGGTGGATACGCCCAACGGGTTCATCTGCCAGACCAGCACTTCCTGGCCGTTCTTGTCCAACCGGGAAAAGCGTTCGCCGAAACCGTAAAAATGCTCATCATAGGCCATTCGGACCGCCTCACTGAAGCAGCGCCGCCCCCGCTTCCGGTCGGAGGCCATGCCGAAGGGATAACACTCCAGCAGCGGATAGCTGGTGGCGGCGCGCTCCGCCGCCTCCGGAGCGTGGCCGCTGCCTTCGCGCATTCCGGCCCGGGCAATTCCGGTCGCCGAATGCGGATCCCCCTTATACTGCTCATAAAGGACCGCGCCGTTCCGGTCGGCGATCGTCAGCTGCCACGGCTGCTTGGCGAGGCAGACCCGGAGGAGGGCCGTCTCGATGATCAGGAGCGCCCCGTCGTCACGGATGGTGAAGGGCACCGTTGCCGGCGGATGGTCGACCAACATCGCGGTCGGATGTTCGTGAACCGTCGTACCGGGTTCCATCCGGATCCGGATCAAATCCTCCGCTAGAAAGTCCAGTCGCACCGCCATCCGGACCCGCTCGCCGCTATCATTGAGACTCCGGTTCATCTGGTTGTAACTGAAACGGATCGCCGTTTTCTCACAGACCAGCGCCGTACAGTCCAGCAGGATCGCGTTGCCGTCCCGGACATAACCGGTCAATTGATGGGGGATCCACAGCTCGAGATCGGCCTCGCTCAAAAAGCTGCGCCGGAATGGTTCATACTCGGTGGCGTCAATCATCGTTTCTTCCTCCGTTCACAGATTTCACGGCAGCAAATCCAGCCACCGGAACTGATACGGTTTCAGCCGGATCGCCAATACCCCGTCCATTCGTCGATAGACCGTTCCATCCCGCAGATCGACCGCCTTCTCGAAGCCGGTTCGGCCGGCCGCGCCGAGGTCGAGGACGGCCGGCTGCTCCGTATCGCTGACATTATGCAGCGCCAACACATACTGGCTCCGATCCGGGCTGTACCGCAGCAGCGCGAATACCGCCGCGCCGGCATCCAAAACGGTTTGGCCACCCAAGGGGTGAAAGGCCGTCCGGCTGCCCCGCAGCAAGATCAGCTCCTTGAAACCCTCCAATACCCGGCGGCGCAGTGAATCCGGCGCCGCCAGGTCCCGCTCCAAATCGGCCAGCCGGAGCTTCTCCCGGTTGATGCTGCGGGCCCGGCCGGTCCGTTCCGCTCCGGTCTGATCGTTCCTGGAACCCAGCAGGCTGTGGATATAAATGGCGGGCAGGCTCCGCAACGCCAGCATGATGGCATGGGCGCCCAAGAAACGGGCGATATTGAGTGCCTCCCCGGCTTGCGGATCGGCCAGCGCGTCATAATAAACGATATTCAGTTCATAGGGGCGGGTGGTGCCGTCCGGATTGTTCTTATACGAGACCCGGCCGCCGCGCCGGATGACCGTTTGAACCATCCGCTCCAGCTCGGCCGGTTCCAGGATGCCGCTGACCGGGAGCACGCCGATCCCGTCGTGAGAGGCCAGGAAATTAAAGAAAGTGGTTGCCGGGGATGGCGTCGCCAGCTTCGCCGCCCAGCGGGTCAGCCGCTCGGCGTTGCCGCTGTAAAAGGTATGCAGCATCAGCGGAGGCAACGGGAACTGGTACACCAGTTGCGCCTCGTTAGTGCCGTCTCCAAAATAACGGAGGTTCTCCTGATGCGGCACATTGGTCTCAGTGATGAGCAACGCCGCCGGACAGACCAGGTCCAGGACCTCGCGCCACAGCTGAATCACCCAATGCGTCTCTGGCAGTCCCATGCACGAGCTGCCGATCCGTTTCCACAGAAACCCGATGGCGTCCAGCCGGATCAACGAGGCCCCGTTGGCGATGTACTCCAGCAAAATCCCGGTCATCTTCAGCAGCACTTTCCAGTTGGCGTAATTCAAGTCGATCTGGTCGACGCTGAAAGTGGTCCAGATATGGACGATCGACCCGTCCGCTTTCGGAAACGGGGTCAAGAGCGGCAGGGCGCGCGGCCGGAAGACCGCCGTAAGATCGGCCGCCGGATCGGCCGCGATGAAGAAAGCGGCGTATTCCGGATCGCCGTCCAGATACCTTTGGAACCACTGGCTCCGGGCAGAGATGTGGTTGGCGACGAAATCGAACATCAGCCGCAGCTCCTCTCCCAAAGCGCGCAGATCCTCCCAATCGCCCAGGGCCGGGTCCACCGCCCGGTAATCGACGACGGAGAAGCCGTCATCCGAGGAGTAGGGATAGAACGGCAGCAGATGCAGGATGGTGATGGCCTCGCGCAGATATTCGGCGACGAAATCGCCCATGGTTTGCAGCGGCGAACGGTCCGGCCCGTCGGAAATGCTGTCGCCATAGGCGATCAGCACCACATCGCGCTGGTCGATTCCGGCCCGAATCCGTTGGGCATAGCCGCCCTGATCAAGCTTAGCGGCAATGACCGGCCGGTAGCGTTCGATCAGTCGGTTCAGTTCCGCCTCACACTCCGCAGCCGCCGCACCGTAAAGCCGTTCCAGCTTGGCGCGGAGGCCCGCCCGAATTGTCGCTTCGTCAACCTGTCTCATCTGTTGCATCCATCCCTTTGCTGATAGGAATAGCGGGTCCGGCGGCATCGGCTCAACCCTTCACCGAACCGGCCGCCAGGCCCTGCACCAGATTCTGCTGGATAAATCCGAAGAACAGCATCACCGGTACGCAACTGATGACCGCTCCGGCCATCAATTTGCCCCACTCGGTGGTGTACTCTCCGATGAAAGACTGCAGGCCCAGCTGAACCGTTCGCAATTCCTTGGTGTTGATGAAAGTATTGGCGTACATGAATTCATCCCAGGAGCGGATGAAGGCGAGGATGGCCGTGGCGGCGATCCCCGGCTTGGCAATGGGCAGAATCGCCTTGACGATGGCCTGGAACCGGTTGCAACCGTCCACAAAGGCCGCCTCCTCCAGCTCCCACGGCAGCGCCGCGAAGAAGTTCTTGATATTCCAGATGCAAAACGGCAGGACAAAGGAGGTATAGACGATGACCAGGCCCGCCAGGGTATTGTTGAGATTCAGCCGTTTCATCAGGATGTAATAGGGCAACACCAGCAGGACGGCGGGGAACATCTGGGTGAACAGCACCGCCAGCAGGATCTGGTTGCCGCCCCGGATCGTAAAGCGGGTGAAGCCATAGGCCGCCATCACCGAAAAGAGCAGGCAGATAAAGGTCGACGTCAACGCGACAATGGCGCTGTTTAAAAAGTAACGGAAAAAATCGGCGTTGAACCAGACCTCATAATAATGCTTGCCATAGAACAGCGACGGCCAGAAGCGGCCCGGGTCGAAGATCTCGGCCTCCGGCTTCAACGAGGTCAGGACCACCCATAGAAACGGCACCACCGCGAGGGCGGTCATCAGGATGATATAACAATAATTGCCGAAAATTCGCAAACGACTCTGCTCTCGTTCCATGGGTCATCCCTCTTCCTTGGCCATTTTGACATAGACAGCGGTTAATCCGGCGATCAGCGCGAAGATGATCGTCGAGATGGCCGACGAAAGGCCGAAATCATAGTGCATGAAGGCTTTACGGTAGGCGTAGGTGAACAGGATCTCCGTCGCATTGAGCGGGCCGCCCTGGGTCATCAGCCAGATCGCGTTGAAATTGTTGATGGTCCAGATGGTCGTCAGGATGCTGGTGATGGCGATGGTGCTGCGGACCATCGGCAAGGTGATGCTCCGGAAGACCTGCAGCTTGCCGGCGCCGTCGATCCGCGCCGCCTCGTAGAGTTCCTCGGGAATCCCCTGCAGCGCGGCCAGGACCATGATCATGCAGAACGGCATCCCTTTCCAGACGCTCTCCAGGATCACCGCGGGCAGCGCCGTGCCGATATTGCCCAGCCAGGCCTGGGCCTGCGGGATCAGGCCGGTCTTCACCAGGAACAGGTTGACGATGCCGATCTTGGCGTCATACAGGAAGCGCCAGGTCAAAGCGGCCACCACCGAGGGCATCACCCAGGGGATGAGGATCATCAGGCGGAAAAACGGCCGGAAAAACAGCTTTTTATTCAGGACCAGCGCGGTGAGGATGCCGATCCCCAATTGCAGCCCCAGGTTGCTGACCGTCCAGACCAGCGTGTTGCCGAGCGCTTTCCGGAACACCTCGTCGCCGAAGATGGCCCGGTAATTCCCGAGCCCGCTGAATTTGCCGAACGACGCGCCGCTCATGTTCAAGAGGTTGTAATGGAGAAAACTCAGCGAGATGCCGTTCAGTAACGGATACAAGGCCACCGCCAGCATTCCCAGCACCGCCGGGGCGATCAACAGATAGCCTTTCCAGTCGTTCCGCGCGACCGTCTTTGACAAATTAAACAATGAAAACTCCTCCGTTGCGCAAGAGGGAGGGCTTGCGCCCTCCCTCGCCGATCGCATTTAACGATTGGACGATGCGATGATCTCGTTCAGGTTCTGCTCGCATTTTTTGAGGGCCTCTTTGTAATCGGCGCCGCCGATGAAGACGGCGGTAAAGGCGTCGCCGATCGCTTTCTGCATATCCTCCCAGCGCTGGATGACCGGCCGGGCCTTGCCGTACTTGCCCTGATCGATGAATACTTCGAAGTAGGGAACCTGCTTGAGCAGCGCCGTCTTGTCGATGTCTTTGCGGGCGCCGATCCGGAAATAATCCAGCAACACATTGTTCTGTTCCTTGGCCGTCAGCCAACGGAGGAACTTCCAACTGGCCTCGAAGTCCTTGGTGTTCTTGTTGACGGCCAGCACATAGCCGCCCAGTGTCGTGGCGTTCAACCGCCCTTTGGGCAAGGGGGCGATGCCGTATTCCAGATTGGGGTTGCCGGCCTGGATAGCGCCGATCGCCCAGTCGCCCGAGAGGAGCATTCCCGCGTCCTCCTGGATGAAGGGAGCGAAGGTCTGATCCCAGGACAGCGCCGCCTTGCAACTCTCGGGGATCGCCTTGTACTTGGTGTGCAATTCGCTCACGAACTTGAACGCTTCCTGGCCGGATTTATTATTGAGCACCACTTTCGGCTTGGCGCCTCTGGTGTCGATGATCGGGTTGCCGTTCTGAAAGAAAAAGTTGCAGATGACGTAGCCGCCCAGGCTGTCCAGGGGCATGCTGATGCCGTATTTGCCGATGGCTTTTAGCTTGCGGACCGCCTCCGCCAGCTCGTTCCAGGTGGCGGGGGGCTGACTGATGCCGGCCTTCTGGAACAGCTTCTTGTTGTAAATCAGCGCGGTGTTGTTGGTGTACCACGGCACCGAATAATAACTGCCCTTGAACAAACCGGTCGCCACCGAACCGTCCAGGAACTGGTTGCGCAGCGGCTTGAACTTCCGGTCCAGGTTGGCCAGGAGCCCCATCGCCGCCGCGTCCGGCACCCAGCCGGCATTGTCCAGCGACACGATGTCCGGGCCGCCGCCCGCCAGCGCCGAGGTGACGAACTTATCCTTGATGTTGGTGGCCGGCACCGGTTCGATATGGACCCGGATCCCGGTCTCGCGGCGGAACTTCTCCGCCGCCTTGTACAACGGCGCGTCCGGCGTCTTGGTAAAAGCGTTGATGACCATCAGCGTGACTTCTTTTTCCGCGGCGTTGCACGCCACGGCCGCCGCAATCATGATTGCGGCCAGCAGTATCGGTAAAACCTTCTTCATCGCTTTGCCTCCCTTTTCATTTCCAGTTTTATGCCGACAGTAACCGGGGTTACTGTTTGCCGCGATCCCCGCGTTCACCTTGCTGTTACAAATTGTACACTGTTGTTCATCATTTTTTAAGAAACAAAGTTTACCGGTTACAGCATTTTTTATGGCTGGACCGAGCCGGACCGCCAGCCGTAGAGCGATTTTTTTCAGCTCAATGAGTAATTTTTTTAACTTGATCGGCCGGCACGATCGGCCGGGCAGCCGGCGCGCGCCTTCGTCCGGCCACCCCGCCGCTTCGTCCGGTTCGAGCGAGGGCAGTGATGTCAGGTATGGCCTTTGGTCCTTAAGGGATGGTCTTCGTCCGTGTTAGGACGGCCGCTGTCCTTGTTAGGGATGGCCCGATCCGTTCAACGGATCCTGCCGTCCGTGTAAGGGATGCCGCCATCCGTGTCAGGGATGGTCTCGTCCTTGTTAGGGATCCGTTGATCCTTTCAGAGGATCGTCCCATTCCTGTTTCCCCAAAGACCATCCCTGCTTCCTCAAGGCTTGGGGAGACTGAAATAAGGCCCGGGGCAACCGGACCAATCCCCGTCCCTGCTCATTCAGGTCCTATCCCTGCCGGACCGGCTCATGTCCGAGCTGCCCGAAGCTTCGGAGAAACTGTCTCAGTGTTTGGAGGAGAAAGACCGAAAGACATCCCTGACACCGGCCTGCCCAAATAAAAAAGACGGGGTGTCCCGTCTCCTTCCAGAGCAAGCTGGCGGATTAACCAAACATTGCAACGCATGCCGCCAATCAAAACCGATTATGAATGATACAGTTTTCCGGCACGGCCGCGGCACGTCGCTTCCGCCGATTAACGAGGCCGGCCGCAATCACGCGCGACCAGAATATCTAATAAGCGGACAGTCCGAGTCGTTCATACTGCTCCGGGGGCGCGTCACTTTCCTTCAGCAGTTTTAGAAGATGGGCGATCATCTTTGTTTCCACTTCCGGATCGTTTAACGGATGTTCCTGGAACGGATCGTTCGCCAGATCAAACAAAAGGGTCCCAAATTGATGCGGATTGAAATTCAGTTCCGGTATGCCAAACGACCTGATTTTCAGCACTTGGCAGCCCTTCGTGAAAGAAAACGGTCCGCAAAGCGCGGCGCTTCGCAACTCTTCGACGCTGAAACGGTTCCGCATATGGGTCGGCATCAACGTATAATTGTACAAGGGCTGGTTATCCTCGGCAACCGGAGCCCGCATATATACATAACGACCGTCGGTGCAATTGACATGGCCGCCGTGAATCCCATAAAGCGCCGCTTCGCGGACCGGCGTATCCGATGCCAGGGTCTCCCTGAGCGACTTGCCCTGCATGTCCTGGGGAACGGTTACTCCGAAGAATTCCAGCAGCGTCGGAGCAAGGTCCATGGTCTGGACGAGGCTTTGCCGTCTTGCTCCCTTTATCCCGCAACGGGGATCCCAGATGAAAAGCGGCGTATGGGCGATCTCATTGTAGAACGGTTGTACGCATTTGGCCCACCAGTCATGTTCGCCCAGCAGGAAGCCGTGATCGGTGTTGACGATCAGCATGGTGTCGTCCCACAGGTTATATTCATCCATGGCGTCCAGGATTTTGCCCAGATTGGCGTCGCACATGCTGACCAGGGCGGCGTATTCATAGCGCATATGTTCTATTTGCGCCTCGGTTTCATCGACCGGCTTATAGTCCGGCCAGTCGAAATGCGGTCCATTGAAATTGTGCGGGTAGAGCTTTTGGTACTTTTCATGAGTGAAGAAGGGCTCATGGGGATCGAACTCTTCGATCTGCAGGAACCAATTGTCTTGATCCTGATTGGCCTTCATAAAATCCAGGCCCATATGGAAGGTCACGGTCTGGGGATGGGTCTCCTCGGTCCGCATATATTTACGATTGACCCAATCCTGGCGCCAGAGAACATTGCTGCGCCCCCCAAGGTGTTCCGGAATTTCAGGATCCTTGACCTCCCCTTTCCAGGGGTCCCCTTCCTGCCCCCGGGCGATCTCCCAGGTATTGTACCTGGTGTGGTAAGTAGAGCCGCCATCCTCCCAGTAGTGATAATGATCGCTGACGAGGTGGGTATAGATGCCGTTATTTTTCAAGATCTCGGGCATGGAATCATCGAACGGCTCCAGTGGGCTCCAACTCCGGTGCAGGAAATTGTATCTCCCGGTATGGATCTCCCGCCTGGCGGGCATACAAGGCATGCTGCCCACATAACTATCATCAAAACAGGCCGATTTTTCAGCCAGCCTTTGAAAGTTGGGGGTGTGAATCCAATCGCAGCCGTAGGGCGCCAGCATGTGACGGTTCAATGAATCAAACATTACCATGATCGCCTTCATCAATATCCTCCAATCATCAGCAAGCTGAGATATCTTTATTCATGATCCCGGTCTTTTTTCATGTTCGCCATCCTTTTGGAGCAAATTCCCCTGTTCCGACTGTCGATTGGATGTTCTCGCACAGAGTATGCGACTCTGCGTCGCAAATAAAGAACCGGCCCTATTTTAACCACTTTTCATGGGTGAACTCTTGGCCCAGCAGCAGCATACCCGTTTTCGGGTCTCTTGCTCCGGTGTCAAACGGGTCATGGGTATCATCCAGCCATTTTTTCAAGCGCGCCTCCAGCGTTTCCTGCACTTCGGCATACTCCGGATTGTCCCATAAGTTATTCAGCTCGTAAGGATCATTCCGGACATCAAACAAATATGGCCCCGTCTCGTTCTTATACCAGCGGGCATATAACCAGCGGTCCGTTCTGACGCCCCGCCAGAATCCCACCCATTTACCGCGGTGAGGCCATCCCTCGCCCAGAATCTGCAGGTATACCGAGTCCGGTACGCTCCCCGCGCCGCCGATTAGGACATGGGATAAGTCGCTCCCTTGGACTTCATCCGGGATATTTACCTCACACATCCCAAGCAAGGTAGGCATTACATCCACGCTGTTGAACAGCACGTCTGTCCGCCGATGACCCTTGACTTTGGCCGGCCAGCTCACCATCAACGGTATATGGATCGATTCCTCAAAGGGCGTTGCTTTCGATGCGCGCTTGGTATTATCAGTTATCGACGGGTCATTGCATTTTGCATACCCATGACTTCGCAGATGATCGCCATGATCTGAAGTAAAGCATAAGATGGTGTTTTCAGCCAATCCCAGGTCGTCAAGAACTTTCATGATTCGTCCCATTTGAGCATCGAGGGCGGTAATATTCCCGTAATAATCCGCCGTTTCCCGCCGCGCGATATCCTCCATCTCTTTAGGCACATTAGGACGGATATCTACTTCGGAAGGATCATAGATCTTATACTGCGCGGGATACTTCTCATAGGGATGGTGCGGCGGCCCCCAGGAAAGCAGCAGCGCAAAGGGGTTCCCCCGATCTTTCCGGACCTGTTCCTCCATAAACCCGATTGCCAGCGAGGTTTCTTTCTCCGGCGCCCAGCCGTCAATTTTTATGGGCCCGTTCTCATTCTCATGGTAGGATATATTATAATAATCGTGATTGCAATTATAGGCGGCCATATAATCAAAGCCATAACGTTTTTCTGCCGGATATGGACCGTATCCGAGATGCCATTTCCCTACATAGCCCGTCCGATATCCGGCGGACTTTAATGCCTGCGGCAGCGTTGTAATATCGGTTTTCATTTTATATTCATTATCCATGACCCCGTTTTGATGGGAATATAGGCCCGTCAATATTTGTCCCCGGTAGGGAGAACATATGGGACAGCTGGAAAATGCCTGATCAAACACGATCCCCCGCTCAGCCAAGCGGTCCAGATTCGGGGTCCGCACCATCGTGTTTCCGCAGCAGCCAAGAGCGTCGTAACGAAGCTGGTCCGCAAAGATAAAAAGCAGATTCGGTTTTGCCATTCAAAACACCATCCTTCCATCCGCTGATCGTCCATTCCATCCTTAAATCCTGCCGATCTGAAAATCCTTATAATGACAGTGGCTGCCTTTTTGGATGGATGCGCCGATTTGTCCCTTGAGATACGGATTTTCATGGTCGGTATAATCCACTAGGGTCTGGCCTGAGCTGGTCACCTCGATCCTCGCCCCTTTTAGCGCCACTTTTATGATGTATTCTTTCTCAGGCTCCCAGGGAAAATCGGTTATCGAAAGCTGCCGGTAGCCATTTTCATTTTTATATAATCCAAGCTTCCCACCGGGCGCCAGTCCCACCGCATAAGACCTGACGGCTCCCTGAACCCTGAAGTTGATATTATGGTATTGGCCGATTTGCGGAATAATGGTCGCCTGGAAAGTATAATCCTCCCAATCATATCCTCCGGTATAAGCCTCGCCAAAATCAGCGCAGCTTCCACTTAAAGCGCCATCTTCCAGGGTCCAGATCCCCTTGAGCCGGGTAAACTGACTGACCTCTTCGTGCAGTTTATTCCATGATTCAATCCTTTCTCGGCGGAAATCGATGGTATAATCCGGTTGTCCGCAAAAATCGAAATCATCAATATAGGCTACCAGCAGGTTAGGAGCTTTGCTTTTGGGGATCAGTTTTATTCCTGCCTCTTCAATACATGCTCCTTCCATAAAAGGAAGGTCAAAATGCAGTTCTTCCCATTTACCCGGATTCAACGGCCTGGTTTCCGCCTCCAGATATTTCCCGCTGTTTCCATCCTTGACATAGATGCACGCCAGAACTTCCAAGCCGATATATTCGGGCGTCATCACCTTGGCCATGATACGCTGTCCCGGATACAGAAGCGGGGAAAAGCTCGGATCATAACGGCTATCGTGGAAATCAGCCGGGCGATAATATGTCTTATGGTAGATGCGTAACTCATCCCCTCCGGAAAGCGGTTTGGCAATTACTTTCAAGCTTCCGCTGCCGCTGTAAGCCGCTTCGGTAGAATGACGCAAATCGGCTTCCAGACCAATGACCTGATCGCATGAAACTCGAAAACCATGGGTTGAACCGGGCAGTTCAAAGCGAAACTTGGCC
>JAEXFN010000038.1 GCA_023400055.1 Bacillota bacterium | reverse complement strand
CGGGCGAGGGCATTGGACGGTGGTGTTGATGCGAATAAGATTCCTTGCCTTGATCAGGAAGTGCAAAGAGAAGAACTTTTGGATGCTCTTTCTTTTGGCCCACGGTTCCGGCGGCGGGTTACTTTTTTGGCGTCAAAAAAGTAACCAAAAAACCGTTGGAACCTACGGATTCCAAACCTCCCTTATGCATCCGGTAATCGTCTTCGCCATCCCTGGCCTTCTGTCTGGCTACCGGGCCATGGCTTCCGTCGTCCCCTCCGCTGGCGACCGCCGTTTTTCCTCCTCGAAAAGAGGCGTCGCCCGCCTTCATCCTTAAAGGCGGGAGTCATACGAAATTTAGTGCACCCTTAAACATTAAACTCAGTAGCAACGAGCATCCGTCTCCAGGGAGGGAAACGGCGCCGCTTCTTTTCAGGAAGAAAAACAGCGGTCGAGATCGGAAGCCAGAACCTGGTTGCCAGTCAGATTGCCATGGATGGCGGCGACATTCTAAAACCCTGGATGAATGAGGAGGCCTTGGAACCTCGGTTCCAAGTCGGGGGATTCCAAAGGGTTTCCGACCAAACCCTTTGGTCCTGGGGGTGTGGGGGCAGGAATAGCCCCCGTCGGCCCTCAGTCGCTTAAGTCGGTCCCATCGCCCCTCAATCACTTTCAATCACTTACATCATTGCTCTCTTTTTTCACAAAGAAAGCAGTCTCTCGCTCACTCACTAACCGCCGCCGGAGCCCTCCCTTTGGCCCCAGGCTTCCCGGCCGGACCATCATCCTTGGCGATCCGCATATTGGACAGGAACCGTTGCAACAGGATAAAGATGAATAAGAGCAAGCCGATGACGATCCGGGTCCAGTGGGAACTTAACGTGCCCTGGAACATAATGAAGGTCTGGATGACGCCCTGGATCAGCACGCCGATTAAAGTCCCGGCCACGAATCCGACGCCGCCCGTGATCAGCGTGCCGCCGATGACCACCGAGGCGATCGTGTCCAACTCGAAACCGACCCCGGAGAGGCCATATCCGGCCGAGGTATACAGGGTATAGACCACACCGGCCAGCGCGGAGGTGAAACCGCTTAACGTGTAAATCAAGATCCGGGTGCGCGCCACCGGGACGCCCAACAGGATCGCCGACTGCTCATTGCCGCCCAGGGAATAGACGTTCCGGCCAAACCGGGTGTACTGCGCCAGATAAATCCCGGCCAACAGAACGACCAGGAAAATGACAGCCAATAACGGGAAGGTTACATCCTTGGTCAAGGGGATTCCGGCGTTGATCACCGCCTTGAAGACCGGATGGTAAATGGGGATCGACTCCAGGCTGATCAGATTGCCCAGGCCCCGGGCAAAGAACATCCCGGCCAGCGTCACGATGAAGGGCGGTGCTTTAAAATACTGAATGATGCAGCCCATGATGAAGCCCAGGAACGACCCGAGCAGCAACGCCACGGGCAAGACGATCAAGGGATGGAGGTGGGCCTTCTCCACCAGGCTGGCCGTAAATACGCCCACGAAGGCCAGCATCGAGCCGACCGACAGGTCGATGCCGCCGGACAGAATGACGAAAGTCATCCCGACCGCCGCGATTCCGGTGAACGAGTTGTCGTAGAAGAAATTGACCAGCACATCCAGGGAAAAGAAGGCCGGATACAACAGGCCGGCGATAATATACAAAACGACGCAGACAACGGTCGTCGCCAGGATCGGAATGTAATTCTGGTTGATTTTCAGTCTCATGCCTTTACCTCCCTGAACTTGACCTGTAACGCGCCGCGGAATTCCTCCGATTGCAGGAGGCAGACCGCCACCACCACTAGGGCCTTCACCACCAAGGTGGCCTGGACCGGCACGCCCCGGGTCAGGATGGTGGTCGTCAGACTCTGCATGATCAGCGCGCCGATCATCGAGCCGGCCAGCGAAAACTTGCCGCCGTTCATCGAGGTGCCGCCGATCACCACCGCCAGGATGGCGTCCATCTCCATGTTCAAGCCAGCGGAGTTGGGATCGGCCGCCTTGATGTTGGAGGCGGTGATCATCCCGGCGATGCTGGCGCAGAACCCGCTAAACATGTAAACCATCATTTTGACCGACTTGTCGTTGATGCCCGAATAACGGCTGGCGGTCGGGTTGCAGCCCACCGACTCGATGAACAGGCCCAGCGCGGTTTTGCGAGTCACCCACTGGGTAATCAGCAAGACGACCGCCACGATCAGGATCGGCACCGGCAGCCCCAGCAGGAAACCGGTGCTCCCGCCGATGTATTCGAAGGCGGGGCTTTGAAAGTTGATAATCTGCCCGTCGGTCACCAATTGGGCGATGCCGCGCCCGGCGGTCAACAACACCAGGGTGGCGATGATCGGCTGAATCCCCACATACGCGATGAGCAGGCCGTTCCAGGCGCCCAAAGCCACCGCCACGATCACCGGCAGGATGAACACCGCGGCCAGCGGCGCCTGGACCTTGGCGATGAGCACCGCCGCCACCGCGCCGGCGATGGCCAGCACCGAACCCACCGAGATGTCGATCCCGGCCGTGGCGATCACCAGGGTCATGCCGATCGCCAGCAGCATGGTGGGCGAGGCCCGGTTCAGGATGTCGATCAGGCTGCCGAAGAGATGCCCGTTCTTAATCTCGATATGAAAGAAGTGGGGCGTAAACAACAGATTAAAGAGCAGGAGCAAGGCCAGAATCAGCAGCGGCCAGACCAGATTGCCCAGCTTGGGCCGGATCCCGGCCGGCAACGGCGCTTCACGCGTTTTTAAGTTTGCCATCGTCTTCTATCCTTCTGCAATGGTTTGCATTATTGTATGCTCAGCGATCTGCTCCCCGATCAGCTCGCCGATTTTGCTGCGGTCGCGCAACACCGCCACCCGGTGGCTGCAACGGACCACCTCGGCCAGTTCCGAGGAGATGAACATGATCGCCATTCCTTCCTGGCTCAGCGCCAGAATCAGCTTTTGAATCTCGGCCTTGGCGCCGACGTCGATGCCCCGGGTCGGCTCGTCGAGAATCAGGAAACGGGGGTTGGACGCCAGCCAGCGGGCCACGATCGCCTTTTGCTGGTTGCCGCCGCTCAAGTTGCGGATCTTCTGGTTGGCCGTCGGCGTGGCGATATTTAAGGCCTTGATATAATGATCCGCCAGTTCCTCCTGTTTTTTGCGGCCGATGAACCGGAAAATGCCCAGCTTGGCCTGGAGGGCCAGGATAATGTTCTCGCGGACCGTCAAGTCATCGATGATTCCCGACGTCTTGCGGTCCTCGGGGCAGAATCCGAAACCCTTGGCAATGGCGCGGCGCGGATGGGACAGCGCCGCCGGCTGGCCATCGATGCGCAGCTGCCCGGTATCGGCCTTATCGATCCCAAACAGCAGCCGGGCCAGCTCGGTCCGGCCCGACCCCAGCAGGCCGGCCAGGCCCAGCACTTCGCCGGCGTTGATCTCCAGTTCGAAGGGCTGGATCGACCCTTGCTTCCCCAAGCCCCGGGCGGCGACGATGGTATTTTTCCCGTTTGATTGCTGGGCAGTCGCCGATTTGACATTGGCGCTCTCCACCTCCGCCAGGTCCTTGCCCATCATCTTGGCGACCAATTCCATTCGGGGCAGGGCCGCCGTGGCAAACTCGCCGACCAATTGGCCGTTGCGCAGGACGGTGATCCTGTCGCTCACCTGGTACACCTGGTCCAGGAAATGGGTGACGAAGATGATCCCCAGCCCCTCCTCCTTGAGCTTGCCCATGGTCGCAAAGAGCCGTTCCACCTCGTGCCCGTCCAGGCTGGAGGTAGGCTCGTCGAGGATCAGGATTTTGGCCGAAATGTCGACCGCCCGGGCGATGGCCACCATCTGCTGAATCGCGATGGAGTAGGCCGCGAGTTGCTTGGTCACGTCGATCCGCACATCCAGCCGTTCCAGCGCGGCTTCGGCCGCCGCTTTGATCCCTTTCCAGTCGATCCGTCCGCTACGGATCAGGTGGCGGCCCACAAAAATATTCTCGGCCACCGACAGCGTCGGCACCAGGTTGACTTCCTGATAGACGGTGCTGATGCCCAGTCGCTGCGCATCGGCGGGGGAGCGCGGCTGGATGACCTGATTCTCCAGGCTGATCCGGCCCTCGTCGCGCGGATAGACGCCGGTGATTAATTTGATCAGCGTCGACTTCCCGGCGCCGTTTTCGCCCATCAGGGCGTGGACTTCGCCCTGGCGCAAAAAGAAATCCACTCCGGCCAGGGCCTTCACGCCGGGGAAGGTCTTGCTGACGCCTTGGACTGCGAGAATCGGAAGCGCTTCTGCCATGGTAAACCTCTTCGCTCGATTAATCGTATTCATTGAAAATAAACTACGCGCGGCCTCCGGAAATAATGAATCCTTTGGCAGCCCGTAACCGAGGGCTGCCAAAGGAAAAGGAGGCGCGGGAACGGATCAATATTTGCGGGTCGGCAGAACGTCTTTGGCGACTTCCTGCGGGAACACGCCGTCGTTCTGTTTGATCCATTTCGGCAGTTTCTCGCCCATGATGGCCCGGGCGATGGAGTCGAAGGCCAGCGGCCCGAGCAGCGGGTTGCACTCGACGGTGCAGTTCAGCTTGCCGGCGACCATGGCTTCGAAAGCGTCGTGCACGCCGTCGACGGACACCAGGTAAATGTCGCTGCCGGGTTTCTTGCCGTATTCCTCGATGGCCTGAATGGCACCGAGCGCCATGTCGTCATTGTGGGCATAGACCGCATCGATCTTGTTGCCGTCGGATTTCAGGAAGGCTTCCATGACCTGTTTGCCGTCGGCGCGGGTGAAGTTGCCGGTCTGGGATTTGATGATCTTGATGTTCGGGAAGTTCTTGGCGACGAATTCGTCGAAACCTTTCTTGCGGTCGATGGCGGCGCTGGCGCCCGGGGTGCCTTCGAGCTCGACGATGTTGCCCTTGCCGCCCATTTTCTTGCCGAGGTATTCGGCGGCTTTCTGGCCTTCATAGATGAAGTCGGAAGCGATCATCGTGGTGTAGAGCGACTGATCGGCGACTTTGATGCCCCGGTCGACCAGGACCACCGGGATATGTTTCTTCTTGGCCTCGGTCAACACCGGTTCCCAGCCGGTCTCGACCACCGGCGCGATGATAATGCCCATCACCCTTTGGGCGATAAAAGAGCGAATCGCCTTGATCTGGTTCTCCTGTTTGCCCTGGGCGTCGGAGAACTTGAGGTCGATGCCCCGCTCGGCGGCGGTCGCTTTGATGGAGTCGGTCTCGGCGGTGCGCCAGGAACTCTCGGCGCCGATCTGCGAGAAACCGATCACCAGTTTCTTGGGCGCCGCGAACACGCTGACGGCCAGGATACCCACCAATGCCAGGATAACGATCATTACCAAACTCTTCTTCATCAACATCCTCCTCCAATTTTTGGAATCCCCGAACCGGAAGCATTATCAGCGCCGGGAACCGTTGCCCCCGCGGCCGTCATTGCTTTCCGGTCCAAAACTCGATCTCATGGTACAACTTAACGCCGCAAAGATTAATCAAGTATTTTTGGAAAATCTTTAACAATCTTTTCAATTTTTCTCAAGATAAAGACCCTGGCCATGAACATTTTCAATCACCAAACGAGTATACCGGCCAATTACGGGAGCCCGTGCAGTAACTGTGCCAGCTTATACAGTTACTGTGCGAGCACGCTAACTAGGCAAATTCCACAACAAGCTCGCTCAGCCACTCAACTAGCTCTTTCAGCCACTCAACAAGCTCTTTCAGCCACTCAACAAGCTCTTTCAGCCACTCAACAAGCTCTTTCAGTAACTCAACAAGCTCTTTCAGTCGCTCAGCAAGCTCTCCCAGTCGCTCAGCAAGCTCTCCCAGTCGCTCAGCAAGCTCTCCCAGTCGCTCAGCAAGCTCTCCCAGTCGCTCAACAAGCTCTTTCAGTAACTCAACAAGCTCTTTCAGTCACTCAGCAAGCTTGCTCAGTCACTCAACAAGCTTGCTCAGTCACTCAACAAGCTCGCTCAGCCACTCAACAAGCTCTCCCAAATAAAAAAGATGACGCAACACATTGCGTCATCCTTGGGGCACCGGTATCCGGTGAATAATGAAAAAGAAAGCGGATCGGTTTGGCAACCGCAAAATTATTCGGCTTTCGCCTTAGCGGAATGGCTGCGAAATTCGGTGGGGGATACGCCGACATATTTCTTGAACAAGGTGCTGAAGTAGGTGGGATTATTGTACCCTATCTGATAGGAGATCTCGTAACTGCGCGAATCGGAGACCAGCAACAGCTCCTTGGCTTTTTCGATCCGTACTTTGGTCAGGTAGTCGACGAAGCTGTTGCCCGTTTCCTGTTTGAAGATTAAACTGAAATAGCAGGAGCTCATATGGACCGCGCCGGCCACTTCCTCCAGCGACAGATCGTCGCGGGTATAATTCTGCGCCAGATATTCCTGGGCTTTGGCGATCACCTGGTAAAACTTGCGGCCCTTCTTGACGTTGATGAAATCCACCACCCGGACCAGCACCCGCTCGAGCTCCCCGGCCATGCCGTCGATGGTCTGATGGGCGATGATCTTCTGGTAGACGTCGAGCGGATGATCGAAGATCTCCTCCGGCGAACAGTCGGTTTTCTTGATCACCTGCAAGGCCTGCAGATAAATGCTGCTGACGACCATCCGCAGGTATACCCGGGAAGACACCCCGTGTTCCCGGATCTCGGCGATCAACGCTCCCAGCTGGCACCGGATCAGCGCGGCGTCGGCCAGCCTCACGGCGGTCATCAGCTCGGCTTCCTGATAGCCCAAGCCCTCAAAGGCCGGGCGCTGTTCCGCCGGCACCACGGCATCGGCAAAATAGAGGTCGCGGTCCTTACCCAGGATGAACTTGTAATTCAGTGCCTCGGCCGCCTCCTGACAGGATTCGCTGAATAGCAGCACCGAATCCTTGACCGTGCCGACCGCCGCGGTGATGGTGTATTCGTCGGCGATGGCGGCGCGGATCCGGGCGATGAGACCGGCGGTCTTGGCTTGCAGGGGCTGCGGCGCTTCCTCGGTCACAAAAACGGTGAATTCGAAGGGCTGGTTCTCGTAGGCGAAGGCCAGCGGGTCGTCGCCCAGGTTGGCGCGGATCAAGCGCGCGAAGGACTCGTCGAATGCTTTCCGTTCCTCCTCGGTGCGGCCGGCGACCGTCAGATAATAGTCGTCGAGCTGGAGAACGACGGCGATGCAATACCTCCGCAGCTCCAGTTGATAGCCCTTGATCTGGGCGGGCAAGTCGGAGGCGTTCACTTTGCCCGCCGCCAGCTCGCGGAAGAAGTGCTCCCGCAGCAGCGGCAGGTTCTCGGATAGCCTTTCCCGGAGCGCGCCGACTTCAGCCGCTTTTTTTTTACGTTCCGCAAAATCGCTTTGGATGGATCGCAGCAGCACCCGCAGATAGTCCAGGTCGATGGGCTTCAGGATGTAATCGTCGGCCCCCAGCTTCAGGGCTTTCTGGGCATAATGAAACTCGTCGTGGCCGCTGATGATGATGATGTAAAGATCGGGCCGCTCCGGTTTGATCCGGGCGATAAACTCCAGGCCGTCGATGAATGGCATCTTAATGTCGGTAATGACCACATCGGGATCGGTTTCGGCCACCACCTTCAGCGCCTCTTCCCCGTCCTCGGCCGTGCCCACGATGGCAAAGCCAGCTTCCTGCCAGGGGAAACCCTGCGCCAGCCCCTCGCGGATGATCTCCTCGTCGTCAACCAAGACTACTCTTAACATTCTCCTCGACCTCCAAGATCTTCGGTATCCGGACCTCCACGCTGGTCCCAACTCCATATTCACTGTGGAATGTCAAGCCATAGTCTGAACCGAAAAATATCTTAATCCGTTCGTTGACATTTTTGGCGCCGTAACTCTCGATCTTTTCGCCGCTGGCGTTTTGCAGCGTGTTCTCCAGGGCCGTCAGTTCCTGGGGCGTCATCCCGATCCCGGTGTCGCGGACCACCAAAACGATCAGCCCGTCGCGCTCCGTGGCCGAAACGGTGATCTTCCCCAATTCCCGTTTCATCTTAATCCCGTGATAAATCGCGTTTTCGACCAGGGGCTGCAGGATCAGTTTCAAGGTTTGATAAGCTTGCAACGCTTCGGGAACCGTTATCTCATAGCTGAACTTATTTTTGTAACGGATGTTTTGAATGGTCAAATAACTCCGGATGTGTTCGATCTCCTCGGCAATGGTGATCATGTCCCGGCCGCGGCTGATCCCGATCCGGAACAGCCGGGTGAGGGCGGTCGCCATTTTATCGATGTCCGCAAAGCGCTTGGCGCGCGACAGCCAGATGATCGAATCCAGCGTGTTATAGAGAAAATGGGGATTGATCTGCGCCTGCAACGCCTTCAGTTCCGTCTTGCGCAACTCTTTTTGTTCCCAGTAAACCCGGTCCATCAGTTTTTTGATCTCTTCGACCATGATATTGAAGCTGTGGCCCAACTGGCCGACCTCATCCTGGTACTTGACGTCCATGCTGACCGAGAGATCGCCGGCCTCGACCTTCTTCATCAGTTCCATCAGCTGTTTAATGGGATTGGCCACGCTCCGGGCGATGGCCCAGGCCGCGCCGATCGCCAGGCAGCTGATGCACAACAGCACCCAGGCGATGGTCCCGCCCACCGCCCAGCTTTCCTTATTGAGTTCCCGGATGGGCAGGACTCCGACCAGTTCCCAGCCGTTGATAGCGGCCTGTTTCATCACGATGGACTGCTCGGTTTTCTTGGGAAGGACATCATAGCCGGCCGTATTGACGATATTCGACAGCGTGAAATCGTTCCGGCGGACCCGAATGCCCAGATACGTCTTGTCGGGATGCGAGATCACCCGGTCGGCGCCGTCCACCAGATACATGTAACCGGTCTTGCCGAGCCGCGAACCGATTAATTTGGCGATCAGCCCCTCCTCGATATCCAGCAAAACCGCGCCCGACACCCGGCCGGTCGCTTTGTCGATGATCGGGAAACCGACCGAAACCATCGGCTGCCCGACCGTCTCCACGGCAAACGAGCCCCGGTGCGCGCCGAACCATACCGGCCCCTTGGAGCGGACCGTTCTGCGAAACCAGTCGGTCGCCGTCAGATCGCCGCTTTTGGCCGAGTAAAAGTTGGATTTGTATTTCCCGCCGTTGGTCCCGATGACATAAAACCCGAAAAACTCGTTGCGATAACTGCTTTGGATGAAAGCGAGCCGCGTGTCCAGCATCAAATCGGTCGAATAGAGCTTGGCGATGTTGGCATTCAGCGGCTTGCGCAAGACTTCCTGAACCAGCATGTCGTCGGTCACCATGGCCGAAACCTTATAGGAATCGAGCAACAAGTTATTGACCTCGCCGGTCACTTGTTTGACCATCTGGCCGCTGAACTGCGCCGCCCGTTCGCGAATCACTCTGCCGGAGATGGTATAGGAGATAAAACCGATAACCAGGATGGGGATGATCGATACCAGGACGAAGTATAACAGCAACCGGGAACGCAAAGAGAGATTCAAGTAATGGAACTTCAATCCGGAATTGGTCAAAGCGCACCTCTTCAAAAACCTTGGGATAAGCCCATCAGCCCGGCTCGGTCCCATGTTTGGCCGGGTTTCGATGGTGTTCGCTCCGGTGTTGCGTCCGGAGTTTATCTCTCAACATTGCAGAAAACGCGCTCGGATTGGGAAGCGGGACTGGCAATCGGTTTTTAATTGGTCCTTAGACTCTTGCAATTCACATCATATTTAAATATTCTACCAAATCTTCAAAAATCCTTGAGAGAAATCACCGGCCGCCAACGGAAAGAAAACCCGCCGGTAAACGCGGTTACAATTTGATCTGCTTACGGGGAATCGCCGAAGAAGCTGGATATGCTGATATATAATGATTATCAAGTTAGCGCATAGGTAACCGGGGCAGAACTGCTTGTTGAGTGATTGAGAGAGCTTGTTGATTCGCAAAAGAATGATCACGGATTTAACGAATGAAAGGATTCCACGGCCTAGGGATCGGGAAGTGGGTTTTTCCGTGCAATCCTTAAATCCATGAATCCGTGATCGGCTCTTTTTGTAGAGACTTTCAACTTTGTATTCATACGGCTGCCAAAAATGTTGGGATTCCTTGGATCCTCGGCCGAATTGAATCATGTTAATCCTTGAATCCTACGAATCATGGTTCGGATGCGGAATGATATTTTTTGAATACGAAAACGATACTTCGGGCCCGGCTTTTCACGATATAATATCAAGTATGAAAGTTGTCTTTCGTTGGAGAGTCCGTCGGTGAAACCGACGGACTTCCGGTCATGGGTCATGGATCAAAGTTTGATTGCTCATGCCCCGCTTTTCTATTTTTATTTAAAAAAAATGGCCTAAACCAAAGGTTCAGGCCGTTCTTTTTAAAGGATCCCATCTTCGAGCTGATTGCCCAAAACCTCATTCCGCCAGCGCTTGCTGCAGATCGGCGATTAAATCCCGGGCATCCTCGATACCCACCGACAGCCGCAAGGTGTCGTCGAAGACGCCGGCCTGCTGCTTGGCCTCTTCCGGCAGGCCGTAATGAGTCGAGGTCGCCGGATGGACGATCAACGATTTGGCATCGCCCACATTGACCATATAATCGAAGATCCGTACCTTCTCCAGCACCCGGCGCGCGGCCGCCAGGCCGCCTTTCAGCCGCACCGCCAGAATGGCCCCGGCGCCTTTGGGGAAATACTTCTGGGCTAGCCGGTAGTAAGGGCTGCCGGGTAAAGACGGATAAGCGACCGCGAGCACCGCCGGATGTTCGTTCAGGAACATCGCTACCTTCAAGGCGTTGTCGGCGTGCCGCTGCATGCGCAGGGAAAGCGTTTCGATCCCCTGAATCAGCGCAAAGGCGCTTTGCGGGCTGAGATGGCCGCCCAGATCGGTGAGGTAGCTCATGCGGAGCCGCCGGGTAAAGGCGGTCTGCCTGAGACTGGCATTTTCGATGCTGCCCTTGTTTTCCGCAAAGAATGCCTCAAAAGCCGGAAACTTGCCGCCGAACCAATCGAAGCCGCCCTTTTCCACCACCAACCCGCCGATGATAATGCCGTGCCCGCCAATATACTTGGTGGCCGAATGGCAGACGATGTCCGCACCGAACTCCAGCGGCCGCAACAGGTAGGGAGTAGCGAAAGTATTATCGACGATCAGCGGGATCCCGCTCTCGTGGGCGATCGCCGCCACCGCCGCGATATCGATGATATTCATGCCCGGATTCCCCAGCGATTCGATGTAGATCGCCTTGGTCCGCCGAGTGACGGCCGCCCGGTAAGCCGCGGGCGATTCCGGATCTTCCACCCAATGGGTAGTGATCCCGTATTGCGGCAAAACTTTCTGCAATAGCTTGGTGCTGCCCCCGTACAGAGTTTTTACCGCTACGAACTCATCGCCCGCCTGCGCCAGATTCAAAAACGTATTAGAAATGGCGCTCATCCCGGAACTGAAGGCAACGGCCGCCGCTCCGCCCTCCAGGGCCGCGATCCGCTTTTCCAGCACTTCGTTGGTAGGATTGCTGAAACGGACATAGGAATGTCCCGTTTCTTCATAGGAAAAAAGCCGGCCGCAGCGATCGAAATCGCCCAGTTCAAAAGCTGCCGTCTGATAGATCGGCACCGCTTTGGAGCGGAAATGCTGTTGCGGATTATACCCGGCGTGCAGTTGCTTGGTGTCAAACCCGAGGCTCTGATCGTCAAACGCTTCGTAACTCATGCTCTCATCCCTTATCCTTTATCCCTTTTCTCCCTGAATCCGGCGCATGGTCTGACGTTCGATCCCCGTCAGCAGTTGGTTGGCCACGATGGCCAGCAGCGAGGCCAAAATCGTGCCCCATAGCAGTTTCGCGTTATTATGGGTTCGGAGCCCGTCGAACAGGATGACGCCGAGTCCCCCGGCATTAATCGTCGCCGCAATGGTGGCGATGCCGATCGTGGAGACCAGCGCGATCCGGATTCCGGCGATAATTACCGGGCTGGCCAGCGGAAAGCGGATCCGCCAGAACGATTGCCAAGCCGACATCCCCATCCCCGCCGCCGCCTCAAGCACTGCCGGATTGACCGCCTCAAAGCCAGCCAAGATGTTCCGGACCAGGATAAATTGGTTATAAATGAGCAACACCACGATCGCGGTGCGGGTCCCTAGCCCAAAGAGCGGGATTAGCAACGCAAAAAGCGCCAGGCTCGGCACGGAATAGATCATCCCCAGCAAACTGACGACGAGCTGCGCAACCAATCGCGAGCGCATGACCAACGCCGCAATCAGGATCGCCAGCCCAATGGAGAGAACGATGGTGATTCCCACCAGCGCCAGATGCTCGAGCAAGGCGGCCAACAGCCGCTCATGATACTTTGCGAAAAAAGCCAGCATCAGATGGCGTCCCTCCGCTCCCACGCGAACCGTTGCTCCGCCGCCGAATTGACCAGCCGGGCCACGAATTCGTTCGCCGGTTGCCGGCGGATCTCTTCCGGCGTCGCATATTGCTGAACTGTCCCTTGATCCATGATCAGGACCCGGTCGCCGAGCTTGAAGGCTTCGTTGATATCGTGGGTCACAAAGAGAAACGTCTTATGAAACTTGCGGTGGATCTTCTTCAATTCGTTCTGCAGGTTAATCCGGGTAATGGCGTCGATAGCGCCAAACGGTTCATCGAGCAGCATCAACTGAGGATCGGCCGCCAGCGCCCGGGCCAGGCCGACCCGCTGTTGCTGGCCGCCGGAAAGCTGGCTCGGATAGCGCCGCGTAAATTCGGCCGGGTCCAGTTCCACCAGCTCCAGCAGCTCGCTGACGCGCTGGTTAATCTGAGGTTTGCTCCAGCCCAGGATCTTCGGAACCGTCGCAATGTTCTCGCCGATGGTCATATGAGGAAACAATCCGACCTGCTGAATTACATAGCCGATTTTGCGTCGCAATTGAACGGGATCCAGGCCCGTAACCGGCTCGCCGAAGAAGAGGATTTCCCCGCTGTCCGGCTCGTACAGACGGTTGACCATTTTGAGCAGCGTCGTTTTGCCGCAGCCCGAGGTACCCAGGATCGTGACGATTTCGCCGGCCCGGATCGCCAGACTGACGGCGGCTACCGCGTCATAATTCGCTTTTGAAAAACGCTTGGTCACGGATCGGAATTCAACTGCGATTTCCATCAGGCACTCCTTCGCTTAACGATATCGATCGCTCCGGCCGGACAGGTCTCCCTGCATAACCCGCAGCCGCGGCAGCGGTCCGGATAATATTGGACGGTCCCGGCGACCCGCTCAAACGCCCCGAAATGGCACCTTTTGATACAAAGTCCGCAATTCCGGCAGGCTTCCGGCCGGAACGCGGCGATCCACGGCCGGGCGGGCCAGGCCGGCTGGCTGTCGCGCGCCCGTTCCGCCCGGAACAAGTAGCAACAATCGCCGCAGCAGTTACAGATCCCGCCCGGATTGACGGTATGGATCAATCCGGCCCGGTCGGCCCGCTCTAACACCGCCTTGGCCTGTTCCTTGGTTAACGGCGCGGACCAGCCCCGGTGCGAAAAGGTATTGATTCCGTTCCGGAAAGAGATGCAAACCTGCGTCGGCAAATCGCAATTGCCGGCCAACGTCCGGCAATCGCAACGATTCAACCAAATCGGTCCGCGGACCGAATCGAGGTGTTCCATTGCCTGCGCCAAGGGAACGATCTGATCGCCGGTGGGCGCCGCGACTCCCGGAGCGAGCCGGCCCAAGTAAGCCGCAAAATACCATTGGTCGAGCGCGATCTGGGTTTGGCGCGGCAAAGCCCGGTAAGCTTCCGGTTCGGAAATGGCGAAGATATCCAAGCGGCTGTAAAAACTGCCGATTTTGTAGCGGGTCAACGTTTCATCTTCGTATTGAACGATCCCTCTTTGGTAAGCGGTCTGCAGCAAGGCGTCCACCCGCTCCATCGGCCAGGGTTCTCCGGAGGCGGCTTGCAATGCCTGATGCGCCTCAGACGCCGTGAAGCGATCTTGCTCCAAAGCTTCGATTAATTGCATCTCTTGGCGATTCACGATCTGATCGATGACCGCCAGTGCCGCCTCGGGCACTTCAAAGCGCTTACAAAATTCGGTTGTCGCCACCGGAAACCCTCCGTACCGCCCCAAAAGGAAAATTCCTCTCGCGCAACTCATGGCGCGGACACGAACCGCGCCCGGACACGAGCCATGGTTTTATTATTGCTTGATCGTCTTTTTGATGGAGTCATAATACTCTTTGGCCACGTCGGTGTATTCCCGTTGCTTGACATCGATCTCCGCGTTTAGCTTAATAATCTTTTCATTGTCGATGGTCGCGGTGACTTTATTGATAATGGTCGCGATCTTCGGATTTTTGTCCAGCACCTCTTTGCGGATGAGCGGAGCGATATTATAGGGCGGCCAGACATGTTTATCGTCGACCAACACCAGGAACTTCTTGTCGACCAGGTTGCCCTCGGTCGTATAGGCCACGGCCAAATCGGCCTTGTCGTTGGCCAGCACGTCATACTTCAGCGAGTTGTCGAAGACCGCTTTGGATTTGAAATTGAATTTGCCATAGACTTTTTCCAGCGCCGGCAGCCCGTCTTCCCGGATATCAAACTCTCCTTGCGAAGCGAAACGGATTTTATTGGCATTCTTCTGCAGGTCGGAGATAGTTTTGATCCCCAGTTTGTCAGCCACGCTACGACTGATTACCAAACCCTGGCTATCATTGGCGGTTGCGTAATTCAGCCATACAATATTGAATTTTTTCAGATACTCGGATTTGACGATATCGTATACTTGCTTGGGATCGGTGACCAGCTCATGCTTTAAGATGGCTAACAAGCCGGTCCCGGTATATTCCGGATAGAGGTCGATCTCTTTATTGACGATGGCCGTATGTACGATGGAACTGGCAATATTCAGTTTCCGCTCAACCTTGTAGCCGTTATCCTCAAGCGCCAACGCGTAGATTTCCCCGAGGACCAACGACTCGGTGAAATTCTTGGAACCGACCCGGATCGGGCCGCTTGGCGCGCCGAAGCACTCAGCAAATGTAAAAACGGTTATGACAATCAAAACGGCTGCGATAAGACCGGTAATCTTCTTACTGCTCATGGCAATTCCTCCTAAAGGTTTTTATTTATACGCGTTGATAGCGCGTAATCCACCGCTGGATGAGAAAAAATCCCAAATCGGCGGCCAATGAAAGCAAGGCAACTGATGCGCCGCCGATGATCAGTAAATCCGTGCGATAGAGCCCCAGGCCGGTAAAGATAATTTCGCCCAGTCCACCGCCGCCGATATATGCCGCCAGGGTGGCGCTGGCGATGACCTCGATCGCCGCGGTCCGGACGCCAGTCAGGATTAATGGCGTGGCCAGCGGCAATTCGACTTCGAAAAACCGGCCGAGTCTGCTCATGCCCATTCCGGTGGCAGTCTCGATGACCGAAGCGGGAATATTCTGAAAACTGATCACCGTATTAATTAAAATCGGGGGAATCGCCAGGATCGTCAAGGCGACCGCGGCCGGTAAAACACCGGTTCCCATGAGCGGAATACATACAAAAAGAATCGCCAGACTCGGGATGATCCGTAATAAGCCGAAGAACTCCGTGAATATCCATTGCATCCGTTTGAGGCGGAACCCGACGATCCCCAGCGGTATGGCAATGACCATCGCGATCAACACCGACCATAAGCTGATTTGAATATGGGCCAGCACTGCTTTTAAGTATTCATCGCTGTGAGACGCTAAATAGCTTTGCAATGCCGTAATCAACCGCCAGTCCTCCTGTCGAACGCTACTCAAAAATAATTTCCTACTATTTCGATATGTTTTATATATTTTATGATATGAAGTATATATGATAATAATTACCAAGTCAATGGTTTTATTCGTACCTGCCGACAAATTATTGTCATCACAACATCGTTATAATCCCAAACATATGTTTGTCTCTATTATATCTAACAAAACATATGTTTGGCAAGAACTTGAAATGTCATTTTTTCGTAAATGTTAGTCACTTTCCTGGGGAAAAACGGCGTCAGCTTCAAAAACGGCAAATTTTCGAGCAAACCGGACTTCTTTTGGAAGATCGACTCTTTATAGCCAATAGCGGTTGATTATCCCATAGCGTGCTTATTTGCAATTTCATTATGACCGGAGTAAAATATCGACTAACAGTCGGATTAGGACCTATGTTCTATTCTTTATGAAAGGGGGCGGTCCGTTGACAGTGGCCACCCGCAGAGAACGCGAACAGCAATTACGGCGCGAGTTGATTATGACTGCTGCCCAAAAGCTCTTTGAGCAGAAAGGCTTCGAACAGACGACGGTGGATGAGATCGCCGCCGAAGCCGAGCTCGGCAAAGGGACGATTTACTCTTATTTTCAGAGCAAGGACGAGATTTACATTGCCATTTTAGAGAAGGGCCTGGATATCCTGCGCGATCGCGTCCGACGGATCGAGTCTGAGCAGCTGTCGGCGATCGACACTTTATATGCCCTGTATGATACCTTCATTCAATTTCACCGCGAACGGAAAGGGTTGGTCGCCACCATCTTCCTCCAGGTCGACGAAGCGATCTTTATCCACTTGGGCGATATGGTCCGGGGTTTGAAGAATAAATCGTCGGAATGGGTGGAGATGCTCAGCCGGGTCTTGCAAAGGGGGATCGCGGGCGGCGAGTTTGTCGCCTTTGATGTCGAGCGGATGGCCAAAACCATCGTCGGCATGATCCTGGGGATCATCATTCAGTACGAGATAGGCCGGCTTGATGAGGATATCGATCTTTTCCGCCCGACCGTGTTTCAATTGGCGCTAAAGGGTATTCAAAAGTCATAACGCTAAAAATTTTTATCCGTTTTGACTGACAGTCGAATTTCGGTTGTTGGTTAGATTAATAATCTCTCGTCCTTAACAATGGATCGTTTGGTCATCGTCGACAAGGAGTGATTTGAATGAAAAACGAAAAACGGCCCTTACGAGCCGGAATCAGCCTGCTGCTCTTCCTCGGTCTGATCGTGGGAACTGCCGCCGCTTGTTTGGCCGCAGCCCCCGCGCTCCAACCGTTAAGCTTGGAACAGGCGCTGAAGATCGCCCGGGATAACAATTTACAGCGCCGCCTGGCCCAAAGCGACCTGCAAGTGGCCCGCGACAAGACGGCCCAGTCAACTGCGGCTTATGGGCCCAACCTGACGCTGAGCGGCGGAGCCTATCATTATAATGATCAGCCCAGCGAGATCAAACTCGCCCAAAGTCTGGCCGATTTGAACAACGGTTTATCCGGTTTAACGGGACTCCCGGTACAAACCGGGCCCGATGACGGCCTCAATTACTACGGTCTTAAAATCCATCTGGAACAGCCGCTCTACACCGGAAATAAGCTGAACGCCACCCACAAACAAGCCCAAGCCAACCAAGCCAATGCCCAGTCCAATTTGGCGGCGACCGACAATGACCTGGTGTTCCAAGTCAAGCAGGCTTACTATACCACGGTTTACTGCCAGGATGTAAAGAAAACCATGGACGAAGCCGTGACCAGCATGGCGCGGCATCTGGAGGAAGCCAACGCTTATTATAAGGTGGGCGCGGTCCCCAAGCTCGACGTGCTGCGGGCCGAAGTCAAGCTGGCCGATTTACAGCAAAAGCAAGTACTGGCCGAGAATAATCTGAACTTAGCCCAATCGGCCCTGAACAATGTCCTCGGAATCGACCTCAATACTAGATTTAGCCTGGATGAGCCGTTGAAATACGGGCCCCTCGCGCCGGACTTGGCCACCTGCCAGAGCCAGGCCCTGATCAATCGGCCGGAATTGGCGGCGCAAAAAGCCAAGGTCGAGATGGCCCGGCAAGCGGTAACCATCTCCCAAAGCGGCACCAAGCCTATGGTGGCCTTCGTGGTCGACGGACAGCATACCGAACCCAATAATGCATCGCCCTCTCTCCAATACGGGATCGTCGCCACCATGAAGCTATACGACAGCGGCATGGTCAAAAACCAGGTCGCCGAGGCCCAAGACACGCTGCAGAAGGCGCAGACCGGCCAGGAGCTGTTGGAGCGGGGAATCAAGCTGGAGGTTGAGCAGGCTTATCGCAACGTCCAAGCCGCTTTGAAGACTATCGACGTCGCCGCCAAGAGCATGGCCCAGGCCCAAGAGACCGAAAAGATGGCCGCGGCCCGCTATCAGGCGGGCCTCAGCACTTCCTTGGAACGGATCGACGCCGAAGTCGGGCTGACCCAGACCCAGACCAACTATACCCAGGCCTTAAGCATGTATAACATCGCCCTGGCCCAACTGGACCGGGCCATCGGCGGCCAGTCCCAAGCATCGCAATAAAGGCCAACGACTTTGCATAGAGGAGTGAGCAAGATGCCACAAGCGAACCAAACCAAACAGCGCTTTTATTATGGCTTGATCATCGGATTGGTGTGCCTCGGCTTATTGACGGGTTGGGCGGTCCGAAGCTTTTCCCGTCCCCAAGCCGTCGCCCCCGAGTCCCAGTTGGTCAGCATCATGAAAGTCCAATCGGCCGGCGCCGGCCAGGAGTATACATACTCCGGCGAAGTCCGCGGCCGTTATGAAAGCCAATTGGCCTTTCAGGCCAGCGGCAAGATCGTCCGCCGCAATGTCGATCTCGGCAGCACGGTCAGCGCCGGAGCGGTATTGATGCAGATCGATCCGGCCGACATTCAGCAGGCCGTGGCCGGTCGTAAAGCGCAATTGCTGGCGGCCCAGTCCCAATACCAACTGGCCAAGGACAATCTGAACCGCTTCAAACAATTATACCAGAAAGATTTCATGAGCAAGGCCGAGTTTGACCGCTATCAGAACGCCTACGACGCGGCCGATGCGGCGCTCAGCCAGGCCCAGGCCCAATATAGCCAAGGATTGAACCAATTGCGCTATTGTAATCTTTACGCCGACAGCGCCGGAGTGATCATGGCCGTGAACGCGGAGATCGGTCAGGTGGTGGCCGCCGGCCAGCCGGTGGTGACCATCGTCCAGGGAGGCGAACGGGAGATCGAGATCAACGTCCCCGAGAACCGCTTAACCAATCTTTCCAGCGGGGAGCGGCTGAAAGTGACCTTCTGGGCGCTGCCCGGGGTGACGGCCGAGGGCAGGGTGCGGGAAGTCGCGCCGATGGCCGACAAGATCACCCGCACCTACCGGGTGCGGGTCAGTCTGTCCGACCCGCCGCCCGGGCTGAAGCTGGGCATGACCGCCACAGTGGTCGAACCGGCGGCCGCTACCAGCCAAGCCACGGTCTTTATTCCCATTTCCGCGATCTACCAGACCGGCGCCGATCCCGCAGTATGGCTGGTCCGGAACGGCCGGGTAAGCCTGCGCCGGGTAAAGACCGGCCAGTTCGGCGACAACCAGGTGGCCATCCTCGCCGGCCTGACGGACGGCGATGTGATCGTCACCGCCGGCGTCCACAAGCTGCGGCCGGGCGAAAAGGTGCGGACTGGAGATGAGCTGTAGTGGGCGGATTTAACCTGACCGAATGGGCGCTCAATCATAAACAACTGATCTACTTTTTCATCGTCGTCGCCTTGCTAATGGGTATTTACTCCTACCAGACGCTGGGCCGGATGGAAGACCCGGACTTCGTGGTCCGCGAGATGGTGGTCTCGGTGGGCTGGCCGGGGGCCACCGCCCGCCAGGTGGAGGAGCAAGTCACCGATAAGATCGAGAAGAAACTGCAGGACACGCCGGGGCTGGATTACCTGAAAAGCTACTCCAAGCCGGGACAGTCCGTCATCTATGTCTACCTCAAGGAGACTATCCCCGAAAAAGATGTCCGCCCGACCTGGCTGGAAGTCCGCAATATGGTCGGCGATATCAAAAATACCCTGCCGGAGGGGGTGGTCGGCCCGTTCTTCAACGACCGCTTCGACGACGTCTTCGGGTGCATCTACGCCATTACCGGCGACGGCTTTTCTTACGAAAGGATGCGAGTGGCCGCCGAGCGGATCCGCCAGATCCTGCTGGGCGTCCCGAGCGTCAAAAAGGTGGAGCTCATCGGGGTCCAGCCGGAGAAGATCTACATCGAGATGTCCGGCAGCAAACTGGCCGAACTCGGTGTCGATCCCAATCTGGTGATCGCCACGATCAAGGCCCAGAACGCGATGACCCCCTCGGGGGTGGTGGCCACCTCCACCGACAACGTATATCTGCGGATTACCGGCATGTTCGACAGCCTGGACAGCATCCGCAACACGCCGATCCGGCTCAACGACCGGACCTTCCGCCTGGGGGACATCGCCCAGGTGCGGCGGGACTACGCCGACCCGGCCGAGCCCAAGATGTATTTCAACGGCAAGCCGGCCGTGGGCATCGCCCTGTCGATGGAGAAAGGCGGCAATATTCTGACCCTGGGCAAAGACCTGAGCGGGGTCCTGGCCCGGGTCCGGCAGGAACTCCCGCTGGGCATGGAGCTCCACCAGGTATCCAACCAGCCGGAAGTGGTCAAGAACTCCATCAACGAATTTATCATCACCTTGCTGGAGGCGATCGTGATCGTCCTGGCCGTCAGCTTCCTGAGCCTCGGCGTGCATACCGGGGTCGTCGTGGCCCTGTGCATCCCGCTGGTGATCGCCGCGGTCTTCGTGGGCATGAAAATGGGCGGGATCGACCTGCACAAAGTCTCGCTGGGCGCCCTGATCATCGCCCTGGGGCTGTTGGTCGACGATGAGATCATCGCGGTCGAGATGATGGTGGTAAAGCTGGAGCAAGGCTGGGACCGTTTCAAGGCGGCCTGCTACGCTTACACGGTTACCTCGTTCCCGATGCTGACGGGGACGCTGATCACCTGCGCCGGATTCATCCCGATCGGTTTCTCCCAAGGGATGGCCTCCGAATTCACCCGCAGCATCTTCGCGGTGGTGACCATCTCGCTGTTGATCTCCTGGGTCGTCTCGGTAATGGTGACCCCGCTCTTCGGCTACAAGCTGATCCGGATCAAAGCGCCGGCCGCCGGCAGTGGCCATGAACAGGCGATGTACGACACCCGGTTTTACCGGATATTCAAGCAGACGCTGGTCTGGTGCCTGAACCGGCGCCGTTTGGTGCTGGGCCTGACCGTGCTGTGCTTCATCGGCTCGCTCGGGCTCTCCATATTCGTCAAACAGGAGTTCTTCCCGGCCTCGATCCGGCCGGAGCTCATCGTGGAGCTGCGGCTGCCGGAAGGCGCCTCGCAGCGGGCCATGGAACGGGAGGCCAACCGCTTCGCCCGCGCCTTGAAAGGCAATCCGGCGATTGCGCATTATTCCTATTACGTCGGCCAAGGGGCGCCCCGCTTCGTGCTGACCTTCGAGCCGGTGCTGCCCAGCACCAATTACGCCCAGTTCGTCATCGTCGCCAAGGGCCTCAAGGAACGGCTGGCCCTGGAGCAGCGAGTCAACCGGCTGCTGGCGACGGAGTTTCCCGATGTCCGCGGCCATCTCAAGGTCATTCAGACCGGGCCGCCCGATCCCTATCCGGTGATGTTCCGGGTCAGCGGCACCGATCCCGATCGGGTGCGCCGCCTGGCCGAGCAGATCCGCGACCGAATGGCCGCGAACCCCGACCTGCGCAACATCAACCTGGATTGGGACGAAAAGAATAAGGTGATGCTGCTGCAGGTGGATCAGGATAAAGCCCGGATGCTGGGGATCGACAGCCAGCGCCTGGCTCTGAACCTCCAGGCCCAGCTGTCGGGGATGCCGGTCAGCGAATACCGGGAAGGCGATAAAACCGTCGGCCTGGTCTTCCGGCTGGACGGCAAGGACCGGTTGGATCTGGCGGAGATCGCCAACCTCAACATTCCGCTCGGCAACGGCCGGACCGCGCCCCTGGCGGAGATCGCCCGGATCCGCTTCGACACCGAGGACGGCTTGATCTGGCGGCGCAATCTCAAACCGACCATCACGGTCCAGGCCGAGACCATACCGGGAGTCACCGGCAACGACGCCGCCAAGCAGGTCGACCGGAGCCTGGCCCGGCTGCGCCAATCGCTGCCGCTGGGTTACAGCATCGCCATCGGCGGCGCGGTGGAGCGCAGCTCGCAATCCATCGGCTATTTGCTGCAGACCGTCCCGATCATGCTGGTGATCATGGTCACCTTGCTGATGTTCCAGTTGCAGAGCATTTCGCGGACCATCCTGACCCTGCTCACCGCGCCGCTGGGGCTCATCGGCGTCATTCTGGCCCTGATCATCACCGGCATGCCGATGGGATTCGTGGCCGAACTGGGGATCCTGGCCTTGGTGGGGATCATCATCCGCAACTCGGTCATTCTGATCGACCAGATCGAACGGCAGATCGCCGCCGGCGAATCGACCTGGAACGCCATTATCAATGCGGCGGTGCTCCGCTTCCGGCCGATCATGCTGACCGCGGCCGCGGCCATCTTAGGCATGCTGCCGCTGGCGATCAGCGAGTTCTGGGGCCCGATGGCCGTCTCCATCGCCGGCGGACTGCTCGCCGCGACCATTCTGACCCTGCTGGTGCTGCCGACCATGTACGCGGCCTGGTTCAAGGTGGGACCGGACGCCCCGGCCGGAGTCGACCGGCTGCCGGGAACCGTCTCCAACGCCCGGTAAGCGCCGCCGAAACGCTTACGCTGGTTGATAAAGTAACTCCGGCAGCGAATGCCGGAGTTACTGATATCCCGCTAAGAATCCATAGAATTCTGGAATGCTTCGTCCCGATCCCGGCCGGGAACCTCCCACATCCGCCCCGGATCTCCTTCGCCATGTCAGGTATAATCTTTGGTCCCACTGGGATATTCTTTATCCTTGTTAGGACGACAGCCATCCTTGTTAGGGATGGCATGATCCTTGCAACGGATCCCCGGATCCTTGTCAGGGATGCCGGCGTCCGTGTCAGGGATCGCCTCATCCTTGTTAGGGATCGAATGATCCGTTCATCGGATCGTTCTATTCCTGTTGCCCCGAGGACTAACCCTACTTCCCCGGGTCCTATCCTTGCTTCCCCAAGGCCCGCGGAAGTCGCCCCAAGGCTCGGGGCAACCGGACCGAAACCCATCCCTGTCGCCCGAGGCTTCCGGGAAATCGTCCCGGCTTTCATCCTTGTTCATTGGCGGCTCATCCCCGTCGGACCGGCTCCTGTCCCGACGATCCGGTTGCGGTGGCGACGCGAATTCTTTGCGTACCATCTTGACTTAAAGGTAACTATAAGGTTTATGATTGAACTATATATGTCGCGCTAAATATTCCGAACCAGAAATTCAGCGCCATGTTTCCTTGATGAATAAGATGAAATAAATTCCGCGATTTACCCTTCCCATCCCTGCTTTCAATATGGGAAAGCCGGTCCCGAATATTTAATTCATCTTCTATAGCTAATCCGGATAAAAATAACGGATATTCAATTTTCGCATCAAACTTCCCTGCTTGAAAAAAAACTTTACATATCGCAGAATGAAATTGAAAACCATTTGAAAGAGTACCAGCAATCATCGGCCCGGTGGGCACGGCTGCCCGAGCGGGCGGCAGAATCAAAGGAGGAGCCAAACCATGAGTTTTAATTATTTCGTCCCGTCCCGGATCTTATTCGGGAGAGGGAAGCTTAACGAGCTGCACGAACAGGAGTTGCCCGGCACTAAAGCGCTGATCGTCACTTCGGGGGGACAGTCGGTCAAGCAATTCGGCTATCTGGCGCGCCTGGAAGAACAATTGAAACTGGCGAGCGTCGATTTCGTATTGCTCGATAAGATCCTGGCCAATCCGGTCATCGAACACGTCATGGCCGGGGCGGCCCTGGCCAAGGCGGAAGGCTGCGACTTCGTCATCGGCCTCGGCGGCGGCAGCAGCATCGACTCGGCCAAATCCATCGCGGTGATGGCGACCAACCCCGGCGATTATTGGGATTATGTTTCCGGCGGCAGCGGCAAGGGAAAGCCGGTCCCGGTCCGGCCGCTGCCGATCGTCGCGATTACCACCACCGCCGGCACCGGCACCGAGGCCGATCCCTGGACGGTCATCACCAACGGCCGGGAGAAGATCGGGTTCGGCTACGATAAAACCTTCCCGACCCTTTCGGTGGTCGATCCGGAGCTGATGATGTCAGTTCCGCCGCGGCTGACCGCTTTCCAGGGTTTCGACGCTTTGTTCCACAGCACCGAAGGCTATGTCAACGTCACAGCCAATGAGATCAGCGACTTGTTCGCGCTGAAGGCGATCGCCCTGATCGGCAGGAGCCTGGCGGCGGCCGTCGCCGATGGCGCTAACCAAGCCGCCCGGGACGACGTCGCCCTAGCCAATACCTTCTCGGGCCTCGTGGAATCGACCTCCGGCTGTACCTCCGAACACTCGATGGAACACGCCCTGAGCGCGTATCATCCCGGGTTGGAGCACGGCGCCGGCCTGATCATGGTCAGCCGCGCCTATTATACTTTCCTGGCCCAATCCGGTTCCTGCAGTCAAAGGCTGATCGACATGGCCAAGGCGCTCGGCAAATCCGACGCCAAGCGACCCATGGACTTTGTCGCGGCTTTGGTGGAATTGCAGACCCAATGCGGCGTGGCCGATTTGAAAATGTCCGATTACGGAATCAAGCCAGAAGAACTCCAGGCGATGGCCCAAAACGCCCGGGAGACCATGGGCGGACTGTTCGCGGTCGATCCCTGCGAGATTACCCCGGCGGACACGTTGAGCATTCTGGAAGCTTCCTACCGCTAATATATCTTTCGCCAAATAAACCGGGCCGCGCGTATGCATCAGTGCTTACCGCGGCCCGGTTAATTGATAAGCATTAAATTGATAAGCATTAAATTGAAAATAGAAAGATACGTTGCCAAACAGCTTAAACCAGATTCCATGCCCCGATAAGGAGATGCTAAAGAAAAAAACTTTTGGATGCTCGTTTCTTTGGCCCACGGTTCCGCCGGCGGGTTACTTTTTTGGCGGCAAAAAAGTAACCAAAAAGGCTCCGGCACCTACGGATTCCGGACCTCCCTTTATGCATCCGGTAATCGTCTTCGCCATCCCTGGCCTTCTGTCTGGCTTCCGGCGTCCCCTCCGCTGGCGACCGCAGTTTTTCATCCATGAAAAGATTCGTCGCCCGCCTTCCTCCTTGAAGGCGTTAAGTGACTTATACGTAAAGCATCGAAAGGTTCGAATGGCACCCGTCTCCAGGGAGGGAGACGGCGCGGCTTCTTTTCTTGGACGAAAAACAGCGGTCGGGGTCGGAAGCCATAACCCTATTGCCAGTCAGATTGCCATGGATGGCGGCGGCATTCTAGAACCCCGGATGAATGAGGAGGTGCCGGAACCTCGGTTCCGGCTGGGCGGATTCCAAAGGGTGTCCCACTACACCCTTTGGTCCGGGGGGCGTGGGGGCAGGAATAGCCCCCATCGGCCCTCAGTTGACCCTCAGTTGCTTAAATCGAATCGTCCCATCGACCCTCAATCGCTTTCAATCTCTTACATCATTGCTCCCTTGTTACCAGACGAGAATTATGATAGTGCTTTTTATTTAGCCAAAATCATTTCTCATGCAACTCCGCTCGGCCACATAAGATATTCCGAAAAATTGCAGGCGGGAGGATCATGCCATGACTCTGGCCGGGGAAATAAGGGGAGTCTTCAAGCATCGGCCCAATTTTTTAATTCTGATGTGCGATCAGGAGCGCTATCCGGTTTGCTACGAAGACAACGCCCTGCGGCAATGGCGCGCCCATTATCTGCAGGCTCAGAATCTGTTGCGCCGAAACGGGCTGGACTTCCGGCAGCATTATACCGGGGCCACGGCCTGCTGTCCGGCGCGGGCGACCCTCTTTACCGGCCAGTACCCGTCGCTGCACGGCGTCAGCCAAACGGACGGCGTCGCCAAAGGGCCGTTCGATCCGGGTATGTTTTGGCTGGACCCCAATACCGTGCCCACCATGGGCGACTATTTCCGGGCAGCCGGCTACCGGACCTTTTATAAAGGGAAATGGCATATCTCCGACGCGGACATCACCATTCCGGCCACCCATTACTCCTTGCCGAGTTACCAGCCGGAGACCGGCGTTCCCGATCCCGCCCGGGAGGAACTTTACCGCGATGCCGACCGGCTGGAAGGGTTCGGTTTCTCGGGCTGGATCGGCCCGGAACCTCACGGCGCCCATCCCCACAATTCCGGTTCCTCGGCGCGGTTCGGCGTCAGCGGCCGCGATGTGGTTTATGGCGCGGAGGTGGTCCGTTTGCTGGAGCAACTGGATCAAGAAAAGCCGGCCGGAGGAACGGCCGACCCCTGGCTGTTGGTGGCTTCCTTCGTGAATCCCCACGATATCGCCATCTACGGTTTTTTCAGCGACCACCTGCCGACGTTCTGCTTTGCGGTGGACGATACCATTCCGGAGATCCCGCCGCCGCCCACTTTCCGGCAATCCTTCGCCACCCGGCCCCGTTGCCAACTGAGTTACCGCCGGACCTTCAGCCGGGCGACCCAGCCGGTGGTCCAAAATACTTTTTACCGGCAGCTTTATTATCAGCTCCAGAAAAATGTCGATCAGGCCATGCAGCAAGTCCTGGAAAGATTGCGCCGGAGCTCGTTTTACGAGGACACCGTCGTCGTTTTCACGTCGGACCACGGCGAATTGCTGGGCGCGCACGGCGGGATGGTTCAGAAATGGTATTGCGCCTTTGAAGAAGTGATTCGGGTGCCGCTGGTCATCCACAATCCCCGGCTTTTCCCGGAGCCGCGCTCGACCGAGCTATTGACCAGCCACGTCGACATCCTTCCAACCTTGCTCGAGCTCGCCGGCATCGACCCCGGGGAAGTGCAACAGCAGTTGCGGGCCGATCATTCCGAGGTTCAGCCGTTGGTCGGTCGGGATCTCTCGAGCTTGGTGCGCGAAGGAAATTACCCGGACCGGGCTACCGAGCCGGTTTATTTCATGACCGATGACGACATTACCCAGGGACTGCATCAAACCAACCCCATCGGTTTGCCCTATGAGCCGGTGATCCAGCCCAACCATGTGGAAACCGTCGTCGCCTATTTGGCTTCCTCCCAGGGGCCGTCGTTATGGAAATATTCGCGATATTTCGATAATCCACAGTTTTGGGTGCATCCCGAAACCCAGGGCCGGGTGCAGCGGGGGGCCGGCGACCATTTCAGCGCCGGAGACGCAATAAACGACAAAGCCGCCGTTGATGATGTCGATCCGGCGGCCGAGGAATACGAATTGTACAATTTAACCGCCGATCCTCTGGAGGAAAACAATCTGGCGGCCCCGGAATATGCGACCCCCGAAACGCGGGTCATTCAACAACAGCTATCCCAGATCCTCCGCGAACAGTGCCGGCAAAAACGCCTCACGCCCGCCAGCGGAAGCGTGCCCGGCGCTCCCCGGTGTTAGCTTCGGTTGAAACGGACGGGAGGGTGTTCCTTCGGCTTGACACATTTGGCGTCAAACAGCTCCGCAGCCTTCATTACTCTTGCGGCGAGTTTGGGATCCGGAGATAAGCGCCCAGTTTCGCTGGATGGGGCGCTATTTTTGAGAAAAACGCGATAAACTTTGAGCGCCAGAACGGCCAATTGGGTGGAATTGCCGGGTATCGCCCCCGCGGGAAAGCATCCGGCGCATTCCCGCAAGAACCTGGCCGCGGCTTGCACCGCCAAATGCTGATTACGGTCGCGCTCGGTGGGGTAACTGAACTGCCAGCGCCGGATCCGTTCGGCAATCAGCGCCTTGTCGGCCTCATCCGCCGCAATCCCGGCCGCAGTGAATATCCGGCAATCATAGGTGCGGCAAGTTAGCGGACGATGCTCATAGATCGCACACTTCCCCGCGATCAGCATGGGGCACTGGCCCCGTTCATCGTAACCCAGCAGCACATTCCCCTTGGGCAGAAAAGGCGCGGGAAACAGTAGCTTTTTGGGTATCCGCCGCAAAGTCTGGGTCTCCTCGGGCCGGATATGGATGAAATAAGACGACCGGCAGCAAGCATTGCAATCGCCGCAAGGCACGTCCACGCCGTGCTCTTTTATTTGCGCGCTCCGAATCCGGCGGAGCCAGAGCGAGAATCCTCCGGCGGGTAATTCTCGCTGCCCGCTCGGGTCTGCGACACCGGATAGTTCGATAACCTTACTCATTTCGTTCTATACCTTCCGGGGCAAAAAGTCTTTCATTTTTTAAAGGAAAAATCCGCTACAGCGCAGGCAATAAAGCGAGATATAAGCCGGCCTGATCTCGGCCGGCTATTTCGGCTCGATCGAAAGCAGCTCAACTTTGAATATGAGCACCGTATTCGGCCCGATAACCCGTCCGGCTCCTTGTTCGCCATAAGCTAAATTGGCGGGAATAAACAGCTGCCATTGCGCGCCGACTTTCATCAATTTCAACGCTTCAGTCCAACCGGGAATAACCTGGGAAACTCCGAATTTAGCCGGCGTTCCCCGTTTATAGGAGCTGTCGAACTCGGTACCATCGATCAATGTCCCCTGATAGTTGACGGTCACTGTGTCATCGGCTTTAGGGGTTGGGCCGGTACCGGCCGTTAACACCTTATATTGCAAGCCGCTAGGCAACGTGACTACGCCCGGCTTGGTCTTGTTGTTGGCCAGGAATGCTTCGCCATCTTTTTTGTTCTTTTCCGACAGTCTGGTTAATACGTCTTTTTGCAATGTCATTATTACTTCTTTGAGCTCCGCGTCGCTAAGCAAAGGTTTGTCTCCGGACAGACCGTCGATTAACCCTCTTTTTAATAGCTTCAGATCGACCTCAATGCCTTGCTTTTTTAAATTCTGGCCGGTCTGGAAACCAATCATGTAACTGACTTTATCCTGCTGTGTTTTTAAAACGATTTGCTCGACCTCTTTTTTGACTGCGCCGAAACAGGCCACGGATAGAATGAGGACAGGAAATAGGACCCATCCGATTTTTTTAAACATTTTGTTCCTCCCCGTCGTTTAAAATTTCAACCCGTTGCAGGGTAACCGATTAATGATTCGCCAGTCTTCAGTCATGGCCTGTAATTTTGTTAAAATGAGCGATCCCGTTTCTCCCCCACCCGATTGGGACTCCCGGACCCTGTCAAAGCAGTTCCGTCAAAATTTGCAATGTGATAATAAGCAGGGCATTTTGATTATAAAACAGAATTTCGCAGTAAAGACTAACCATTACAGTCCCTTACCGGTACCTATTCAACAGATAATCTATTTTCCCTCTTGAACTAGAGTTCACTTTAGCTTATATATTGTAACCGCCTATCAATCAAAAGAACGGGGCAAACGAAATGAGCCATATCCAATATGGCCAAAAAACCGGGCTCAGGTTTCCAGGCTCGGCCTCGGTTGCATGAGGTTTCCCAAGGACGAAAACGAGGCGATCGCGATCGTCCGCCATACTGGCGTCAATTATCTGGATACGGCCTATGTCTATAAAGACAGCGAGAGCATCACCGGCAAAGCGCTGCGGGACGGCTACCGGGTAAAACCAGAGGCCGCTGTCCCGGAAACCGCCGGAGCAAATGCGTCCTGCTTTTTCGCCGCGCTGGGGTTTTCCTCCATCTTGACAGCGGACCCATCGTCGGATATACTTCTCTTATTAATAGAGAGAGATTCGGTTTATTAAAGGAGCAAATCATGGCCCGCACTGTCAATGAAGAAGAATACGCCAAGAAACGAAACGAGATACTCGACGCCCTGCAACGATTATTATTTTCCAAAGGGTACGCGAGCATGACGATCCAGGATATCCTGGCCGATTTACAGATTTCCAGCGGAGCGTTTTATCATTATTTCAGTTCAAAACCGGCGATACTGGCAGCGTACATTGAGCGGATCCTGCAAGAGGTGGAAAGAGCGCTGCTCCCCATCGTCCACGATTCCCGGCGGTCCGCTCTCGAAAAACTGCGGGGCTTCTTTGCCGCGATCGAACACTTGATCAAGGCGCACAACCGGGAAGCCGCCGAGTTGGGACGCGTCTGGTATACCGACAGCAACGCCATCGTCCGTCAGAAGATGGACGAGGCGGTTCTGCGCCAACGCGCCCCGCTGTTGACCGCGATCGTCCGCCAAGGCATCCGGGAAGGGATTTTCACGACAGCCCATCCCGAGCAGGCCGGCGAAGTCGTCCAGTCGCTGCTACAGGGCATGGATAATGCCAATGCCCAGTTATTCGTCTTGTTGGGAGAGCAATCCGACGACGACGCCGAAAATCGCGATCAGCAAATTGCCGAACGCATTGCCGCGACTCATGCCGCATATATGGACGCGATTGAGCGCGTGTTGGGCGCGCCCCCGCATTCTTTATACTGTATCGACGCCGCAGCGGCGCAAAGATGGGTGTCATTGATGCGAGGAAGCGATGGCAATTAAACGTCGGATCAAAATGCAAGGAGGTCGGAGCCAGTGAACCAAGCCAAGTCAAGGGCGGTCCCTCTGCGTGAGCGCACCGCAGCCGCAGCTTTTTATGGCTTAAATATCCTACTGCTCCCGTTTACGCTGCTCGGCTACGTCATTTGGGTCGGCAAGAGCATCCTCAGCCGGCGCTCATCGGGCGCGTCGGGGACGGCTCAAGGTCCGCTTGCGGCGCGGTACGCCGAGCACGTCCTGGGCACCCGGCCGGACGAGCCCGCCCGGCGGTTAATGATGGTGCTGCCGGACGTCCCCCCTGCGGGCCTGTATCTGACAGGCGGCCCCTTACTGCTGGCCCATCGCCTGACCGGTTATGTGCCCAAGGCTTTCCGCTACCCTTTCGAGGGCGAAGTTCCCCCGCAGTACGAGGCTTCGGCCCGGATAGCGTTCTTCGACGGTGCCGTGGACCGCTACCTGGCCACCATCGAACAATTCGTCATCCTCGGCGCCGGTTTCGATACCCGCGCCTTCCGGTTGCCCCAGGGCGCGCCGGTCCGATGCTACGAAGTGGACACCCCGCCGACGCAGGCGGTCAAGCGCGCGATGCTCGAGAAGGCCGGCCTGGACTCGTCCCGAGTTAGCTTCGTGGCCGCCGACTTTGAGAAAGAGGACTGGCTCGCCCGGCTGGCGGACGCCGGTTTCGATCCCGGCCGGCCGGCCCTTTTCCTTTGGGAGGGGGTCACCATGTACCTCGAACGGAGCGCCGTGGAGGAAACGCTGCGCAAGATCGCCGGTACCGCCGAGGGCAGCGTTGTCGCGTTCGATTATTTTACCGACGAGCCGCTCGAGTCGCGGGCCCTCTATTGGCGGTACGGGCGGGCGATGACCAAAGCCGCCGGGGAACCGCTGAAGTTCGGGATCGACAGCACCCCGCCGGCGCGGCAACGCCTGGCCGAGCTGCTTCAGTCCTGCGGACTTTCGCTCCTCGAACAGCGCACCCTGGGGCCGGAGACCGCGGGCAAGCGGGCCTGGGGCGGGTTTGCAATAGCGCTGGTGAAATGAGCAGCCCGGCCGCTGCCAGGTCAAATTCCGCGGCAGCGGCCCGATTATCACATTAGAAAGGAATTCGCGGATATGAAGAAACTGATCATTCCGGCACTCCGGACCTTGCTGCTGGGCGGGATCGCGCTGGGGATATTGCTCTTCCTGCCCGCCGGGACGCTCAACTATTGGCAAGCCTGGGTCTTTATCGTCGTCTTTGCGGTAGCGACGGACATTATCGGGCTCTATCTCGCCATTTACGACCCGGTGCTCCTCGAACGGCGCAAACAATTCGGAACTGCCGCCGAACAGAGCATCGCCCAGAAGTTGATCATCGCCGCCGCGATGGCGGGAAGCATCGGGTTGCTGATTTTTTGCGCATTGGATTACCGCTTCCGGTGGTCTACCGTTGCGCCGGCAGTATCGTTGGCCGGAGACGCGTTGGTCGCCCTGGGCTTAATGATCGATCTCTTGGTCTTCCGGGAGAATAGCTACGGCGCTTCCAATATCCGGGTCTTTGACGGCCAAACCGTGGTCTCGACCGGCCCGTACGCGCTGGTGAGGCATCCGATGTACGGAGGCGTCCTGGTGATGATGATCGGCGTGCCGCTGGCGCTCGGTTCCTGGTGGGGCCTGGCGGTACTGGCGCTGACTACGCCGGTGCTGATCTGGCGGATCCTCGACGAGGAAAAGCTGTTAAAGAAAGATTTGCCCGGATATATCGAATACACCCGCAAGGTACGCTATCGGCTGGTGCCTTATCTGTGGTAAATCGTCGGTCAAAAACTTGGACCGACCTCGAGCCAGGATGAATTTATCCGCCGCTCTTTCTCGCCCGTGGCTCGGGAAACCATGCCCAACCTCTGGGCGAACTGTCCCAAGGGTTGGGCAAACTATCTCAAGGCTTGGGCAAGGATGCCCGAACGTTGGGAAAGCATTCCCGGGTTCTGGGCAAGCTTGCCCAAGGCTTGGGAAACCATTCCCAAACGTTGGGCGAGCTGTCCCAAACCTTGGGATAGTTTGCCCGAGCACCATCCCTGCTTTCGCAAGCCTTGGGGAGGCTTGCGGAGGCCTTCGGGAAATGGGACCCGTCCCCGCCCCTGCTCATTGGGGTCCTATCCCTGCCGGCCCGGTCCGGGTCCGCGTCGCTCCGGTCCTCGGGGAAGCGGCCCTGGGGATTGAAGCGGCAGGCCGGGGAAGCGGGACAGCTTCCCCGGCCCCGTTGCGATGATTAACGGTCCCGCTCAGTTCAGCTTATAAGTTCAACAATGAAGACTGCCAGACAGGCAGCGGATGAAACCTTAAACAAACTGTGGCCCCGATAGGCAAGTATAAGCGCCACGATGAAACCGGCCCAGGCGGACCAGTGATTGGCGGATGAGTTTAATATCGCGGGGAAGGTCATCACTGCCAATGTCACAAAAGGGATGTAGTATAAAAAAGATCGGATATAAACATTTTTGATTTCTTTTCTCATTAACGTCAAAGGCAGCAGCCTTATTAAGTAGGTAACGCCGGCCATCACCAGTATATAAAGATAGATGTTCCCCCTCACCTTGAAACCTCCCGGACTGGAAACAGCACTGCCGCTAGGCCCGCAATCAAGACGGTCAAAATAATAATTTTAAAACCGGACGAAATAGGGCTGAAAACCGCGATCTTCGTAAAAAGGAAGCTCAGCGCCATCGACAATAAAATAATGCCTGACAACAGTTTATTCCCTTTGGCCGGCGGAACAATCACCGCCATAAACATGCCGTAGAGGGCGATGCTTAAAGCGCTGATAACCCTTTGGGGCAGGATGTTTCCGGAAACAACGCCGAGCCAGGTGCCGCAAATCCAGCCCGGGATCGCCACACTCATCAAGCCGTAACTGTAAAATGGTTTTAACTTGCCATGGCTAGCAACCGACACCCCGAAGATTTCATCGGTGATTCCGAAAGCGACCAAAAGCCGCTGCGCAAAGGGCACACGGACTTCCAGTTTTTGCGATAACGAACAGGACATCAGACAATACCTCAGATTAATGATGAATTGGGTAACCGCCATCTCCAAATAGGTTGCGGAAGCCCCGATCAATCCCAGGGCTGCAAATTGCCCGGCCGAGGTGACGTTGGTTACCGACATCAAAACCGCCTGCCACGCAGCGAGGCCCGCCCGCTTCGCCACGATTCCGAACGTAAACGAAACGGCGATATAACCGAGGCAGATGGGGACGCCGTCTTTGACGCCATTTTGCCAATATTTAAAATTATTTCCCATGCGCATATCTTTCATCGGATTGGTGGTGAATTCTCTTCATTATATCAAGCGCATTTACATTAATAAAATAAATATATATAATCGATCCATAAGCTTTTCTAATGCTTTGATGAGGTGATAACCCAGTGAACCGCTATAACGCATTGCTGAAAATCATCGACACGGGCAGTTTTACCAAGGCGGCCGAGGCGCTGGGTTATACCCAATCGGCCATCAGTCAGATGGTGCGTTCCCTGGAAGAAGAACTCGCCACCACGCTGATTCTCCGCTCCCGGAAAGGGGTTACGCTCACCCCGGACGGTGCGGAATTTCTGCCCTATATTAAGAAGCTGCATCATGCTTACAGTGAACTCATGGAAAAACACGCGGCAATGCAAGGCCTGCAAAGGGGCATCGTGCGCATCGGAACTTTCTCAAGCGTCTCCTGTCATTGGCTGCCGGGATTGATGAAAGATTTCAAAGCGCGTTATCCGTCCGTGAATTTCGAGCTTCACCAAGGCGAATACACCAGCATCGCCGAGTGGGTTAAGGAGGGCAGCGTCGATTTCGGGTTCGTTAACCCCGTTGCGGTAGCGGATCTTCAGACCATTCCTTTGAAACAGGATGAAATGTTGGCGGTCCTGCCCAATCACCACCCCTTGATCGCCGGCGAGAAAGTTTCGCTCCAGCAATTGGCCAGTGAGCCGTTTATTCTGTTGGATGAAGGTCAATTCAGTGAACCCCTGGAATTTTTCAAGCAAAATAATTTACAGCCGAATACCCAGTACCGGGTCCATGATGATTATACGATCATGTCGATGATCGAAAAAGGATTGGGAATCTCCATTTTGCCGGAATTGGTATTAAATCGAATCAACTATAATATTGTAACCAAAAAAATATCTCCCCCCATCGTCCGGACTATCGGAATCGCGTTTAAAAATAAAAAGGCGTTGCCCATCGTCAGCAGATATTTCATCGATTTCCTGGTTAAGCGGTATGGTGACCTCACTTGATTCTCCGTTAAATTTACCTTTCAGGTATTGAATTGCAGAAATTTATTTTATCGATTCCATCGAATAGCTGCCCTGGGCCGTCTTGCCGACGCCGAGTTTGGAAGCGTAAGCGACTACTTGCAGGCGGTTTTTGAGTTGAAGGCGTCGGGTGATTTCGCTCATGTGATATTTGATGGCGGCCTCGCTCAACCCCAGTTGCCTTCCGATTTGCTTATAGATCAGCCCCTGCGAAACCAGTTTCAATATGGTAATCTGCAGCGGGGTCAGTATCGCCGAAACTTCCCGATAGATTGCAGCGGCGTTTTCCCGTTCCTTTTCACGCAGCGCGAATTGGGCAAGCACTTTGGCGACCAATCCCGCTGCGAACGGCGCTTCACCGTTCGCCAGCTTATTCAGCGCTTCCAGAAAATCGGCCTGACTCATGCTTTTCAGCAGATAACCGAAGACCCCCGCCTTGACCGCTTCAAAAAGATGGCCGTCGTCCTGGAAGCCACTCAACATGACGATTTTGAGCTCCGGATCCATTTGCCGAAGGCAGCGCGTTGTTTCAATCCCATCGTTTCCGGCGATCGGGATCCCCATTAAAATAACTTCCGGCTTGAGCATTTTCGTCTTATAGAAGGCATCCAGCTGGTTTGAAGCGGTTCCCACCACTTCAAACCCATGGGCGACCAATAGACTTTTAAGCGCGGCCATAACTAAGACTTGCTCATCGATCAACAGTATTCTCATTTCGACTTCAGCCAGCCTTTCCGATCGCGTTTTTCTGAATCTTCTCGCCGGTGATTTGTTAACTTATTTTATTTAAACATAAAAAAACAACCAAAAAAAATACCGGTTGCACAATCGGTAATTGAAATTGCATCATCGGCATTTCGCTGTCATAATTTTACAGGAAAGAAGTAAAAAAAAGTCGCCATCATCGATAGCGAGATAAGGAGGACGAATAAATATGTTTGCTTATTCCGTCAATAACGCAATCTGCACTCTAAAAACGCCATTTTCCCGTTTTATTTCCAGCAAACCGTGATGCTTGTTGACCAGATACTCGATATTTTTTAAGCCGAAGCCGTGATTGGCGTTATCCGTTTTGGTGGTCCGGTTTCCCTCCGGATATCCCGGCGTTGCGTTTAGCGGATTTTCAACCTGGACGACCAGATAATCGGGTTTATAAAGAATGCTTAAATCGATATACCTGCTTTTTTCCTCCAGTTTGGCACAGGCCTCTATGGCATTGTCCAACAGATTCCCCAAAATGACCGTCAGGTCGAATTCATTCAGCTTTAGTCCCTCCGGAATGTTAATCTTTAATCGCAGCGCGATCCGGTTCTCTTTGGCGGAGGACAATTTGTAATTCAGCATCGCCCGGACGATCGAATAAGGCACATAGACCATACTTTGGAATTCCGCGGCGGCATCGACCAGTTTCCGGGTGTAATCCATGACAGCGTCGATCTCCCCGCATTCCAGCAAGCCATAGATCACGCCCAGATGATTATTGAAATCGTGCCGCTCCGCTTTTAATTGAAAGATCAGCCGCTCCAGATTGGCCATGTAATACGACTGTTGCTGGTAGTGTTCCGCGATGGTCCGGGCGTATTTTTCGCTGCGCGCCTTCTCGTTCATGTACGTGTTGGAGTAGATGATCAGGAAAACAGCCATTCCCACCATCGTGATGGTCAAGTTAATCGCCAAAGACGGCAGCGCCAATACTTTGTTATACGGAACAATTAAGCCGGGCGAGTGATAATCCACGCCGATTAACAGCAATACCACCGCGATCATGGCCAAAGCCAAAATCCATCTGGCCCGTCCCGATAAAATGATGCAGACGATGGCGATAAACAAAAGCGCGTAATAGGGAAAAACGCCATAACTGCCATCGCCGTAAAACCAACTGTAAGGGAAAAACACCAGGATCAACAGGCTGAATGAAAAAATGGCCAGCACCTTGAAATAGCGCTTCACTCTTGAAAGATAATACAATAAAAGCCAGATGGCTCCGAAGACAAACCATAACAATCCTCCGGAAAACGAGATGAAGTCCACGATCGCTCCGAAGAAGGTCATGAAGATTCCCAGCAGAAGTCCGAAATTGAACATCCGGTGTTCAAATGAAAAGTTTTCGGCATCCCCGAAAAGTCTGGCGCCGATCTGCTTCATGATTGGCCCGCTCCCCCAAACAACTTTTTGGCCAGTATCGCATGGATCAGCGGGACATAGGAGCGGCTCACCGGAATCGCCAGGTTTCCTTCCAAAAATAAGGTCTTGTCGCGATAGCTCCGTATCTTATCGATATTCACGATATAGCCCTGATGGCATTTTACGAAGAAATCCGGATCGATCCCCTCCAGCAGCTTGATAAAATTTCCATAATAATCGATGGCGCGCTGCCCGGCATGAACCTTGATTTTATGACCGACCTTTTCAAAATATTGAATCTCATCGTAATCGAGATAGAGCGTTTCATCTTTTCTTTGAACGACAAAAGATTTTTTAACGGTTGTGCCATTGGCCTTTTCTCTGCATAATGCCACCGCCTCATCGAATACTCGAGCGAATTTCTCTTCGGTCAGCGGTTTCAAAAGATAATGAAAGGCCCTCACCCGGAAAGCTTCCAAAGCGAACTCTTCATAGGCGGTAATATAAATAATGACGGTCGTTTTATATTCTTCCTTGATCCGTTCGCCCAGTCGAATGCCGTTTAATTCATGCATATCGACATCCAAGAAGACCAGATCCGGCCGGTTTCTTTTTAACTCCGCCCAAAATTCTTCCGGATGGACCGAGCAGACGATCGTTATCGGGCGCCCGTTCTCCAGCCGGGCCAAATATCCTTTGAGCAATTCGATCTGTTCCGAACAATCGTCACATATCCCGATAGTCAAGGCCATTTTTCCGCCCCCCGGACATTTGCAATAAGATCCTTAACCGCCAAAAGATTACGCCATATTTCCTCACTTTACGATGAGGAGATTTCCGATAGTCCTCTTTCCCGGCATGGTTCGGCCGAAAAAAGAATATTTAAAAATTGAATTCAACTTATATTTGGAAAGCGGCTTAAAATACCGGTCAACCGCGTTTATAAATTTCCTCATCAACCATAATTATCCTGCCGGAAATATTCCATAATACCAGTCTTCATTGAAATGGCTGCTCTTCCCGATAAAAAACGCCCATCTGCGTCACTATAGCGAGATCTTTTGCGGCGGTATTAATCCGTTCCGCAATCGGCTTCGGCGGTTCCTGCCGTTTCCCGCCGCCCGTTGTCCAAGTGGCGACGGAATTCAGAATTTATTGAATGATAATTTATAAATAATGATGAACATATCTTCTCGGCAATACGTCATTCATAAATAACAAGGATCACTTAACCTAACAAAATGTAATTTTTGTAAACCTCCTCCCAGAGGATACAAATGAGTTCATGAGCATGATATTACGTGATTGAGGGTCACCATGAAAAGAATTTGTTTCATCGCGGACGCGGCCAGTCCCCACACCCGAAAATGGATTGAACAATGCCGCGAATTGGATTGTGAGCTATTCGTCATTTCACACCGGAATGGCAATATTCCCGGGGCAACCGTGATTCAACATCCTCTGACGCTGGTCGGTTTCCCCCGTTATGCTTTGCGGGTCCGCCGTTTGATCCGGGAGATCAAACCGGATTTGATCCACGCCCATCAATTCGGGGCCCACGGGCTGTATGCCCTGTTCGCGAACTGCGCGCCGGTGATCATCTCGGCCTGGGGTTCCGACATTCTGGTCAATTCCAAACGCTCCGGTTGGTTACGGGCGTTGATTCGCTGGCAGATTAAGAAAGCCGCCTTAGTGACCGGCGTTAATTCGTATTTGTGTGAAAATTTAATGAAGCTCGGCGCGCCCCCGGAGAAGGTTTTGACGGTTCCGATCGGCATCGAGCAGGCAATGTACGATAAATTGGCCACGCTGAACAAGGAGGAGGGCAAATTCGTCATCTGTTCGCCGCGGCTCCATGAACCCATTTACCACCAGCATGAAATCATCACGGCTTTTGCAGCGGTTGCCGCCGATTATCCCCAGCTGGAATTGTGGATCCTGGGCGAGGGCAGTCTGACTCAGTCCCTCAAGGAATACGTTCGGGAGCGCCAATTGGAAGGACGGGTACGTTTTTGGGGCATGGTCACCCCGGAACAGGTTGGCGAATGCCTGGCCAAAAGCCAGATCATTATCAGCATTCCTTCCAGCGATGCGTTGCCGGTCAGCGTCTTGACCGGCATGGCCGCCGGATGCCTGCCGGTGTTGTCCAAGCTGCCGACTTTCGATGGGTGGGTTACCGACGGCGTCAACGGACTCCTGGTTGACGATTACAAAACCCTCCCCGAAGTGTTGCGGCGGGCGATCGAAGATAAAGCGTTCCGCGATCAAGCGGCCGCGCTGAACCGGACCATCGTCGCCAACCAGGCGATTATGGAAAAAGGATTCCCCATTATGCTGGATAAATATAAGAATATGACCCGGATGCTGACGATACTGGCGCTGCTGTTTTTCTCACCCTTTTCACAAGGCTTCCTTCAGCAGATGACCGATTTTCTGTGCGAATTCGGGTCCACTTTTTATTAGAAGATCAAAGCCAATCGGATACGCTTGAAAAACATTATTAAAAACCCTGGCCGGTAAGGTCAGGGTTTTTCACTAAAATATTAATAAGGGTCTTAATTAATCGTTAAGTGACAGAGCTTTCATATATATGAGGACAGTCCTGATAAAACATTGGAAACGACATCGCTGGGCTATTATTAAACTTCCGATTAAAACAAACCCATGATGAAAATCCGCACCCCGACCAGGCATAAAGCGACGGCCAAACTTTTGATGATCCCCACGCCATGAATCCTGCTGGAAAGCTTGGCGCCCAATTGCGCGCCGACGAGCACCCCGATGGCCAGCCCGATCGTGATGGTGGCCCCGCTGCGCAGCGTTCCGGTGGCCAGATGGACGATGGAACCCGATAAAGCCATAATCGCCAGGATAAAGTGGGAAGTGGCCGTGGCGAGGTGAACCGGGAAGTTTAAGAAATGAACCAGGGCGGGGACGTGAATGATCCCGCCGCCGATCCCCAGGAGGCTTGAGAAATAACCGACGAAAACGCTGATCACGATTCCCAGCGGACGGTTATAGCTGAATGTATATTGGGTCCCTTCGGCGTCGATCATCTCGCGGGTAAAGTATTTTCCCAAGCCCAGGCGGGTGACGGCGATTTCCCGCCTGGCCCCCGGTTTGGGCTTTACAAACAAAAGAATCGCGATTGCGGTTAAGATGACCCCGAAGATAATGTCAAAGGCCCGCCGGGGAATCCAGGAGGTGGTAATCGCTCCCAGAATGGAGCCGGGAATGGTCGCTACGGCAAATACCCATCCCGACTTGAAATCGATCCGTTTCATCCTGGCATAAGCGATCGACCCCGACAGGGCGTTAAAGAAAACCGTTGCCAAAGAGATGCTGGTAATCGACTCCGGCGAACTGTGCGGATACAACAAAAGCAATACCGGCACCAAGATAAACCCGCCGCCGGCGCCGATCAATGTCCCGAATGTCCCAACCGCAAAACCCAGTGGAATTAACCACAAAAACTGCTCCAATGTACCGTAATCCTCCTAATCGTTTGGCCGGGGCCCGCCTGCCCTGATCTTTTTGAAGTCTCCGTCCCATCTACTCCCCGAAAAGTGCGACAAGCGGCCCTTCTCCATATTGTTCCCTTATCTTTTATTCTATAGAAGCCTTTAAGATAAGTAAAATATGATTTAAATATATTAATAATAACTATTATGTTATTAATATAGTCAAACCCGCTGGCGGATTGCTATGGCAGCGATCGGTATTTTTCTTAGTTTACCTCTTGTTTACAAAATTTATGAGAGACTCAAGGCCGCGGCTATCAAGCATAGCCAACCAAACCATCGTGCTTCCATCGACGCGAAACGGGCGGCCCCTCTCCAAGGAAGGACCGCCCGTTACGATCGAATGGATTTTTGAAAGACTTTATCCCATGGCTTCTAGTTCTTTTTCCCCAAAGCCGCAAACATATTGGTTTTATAAGCCTCCACTCCCGGTTGATCGAAAGGGTTCACTCCCAATATCGAGGCCGAAACGTAACAGGCGTATTCGAAGAAATAAAACAATTGGCCCATGTAATAAGGAGTCAACGCCGGCACGTTCAAGGTCAACACCGGAACCCCGCCATCGGCGTGAGCCTGGACTGTCGCTTCATAGGCACACTTATTAAGATAAGCAAAGTCTTTGCCGTCGAGGTACTCAAAATCGTCCTGGGTTCGCGGGTCGCCGGGGATCGGGAGCGCGGCGCCCGGATCTTCCAGGTTGATGAACATCTCCGTGATCATTTTCCGGCCGTCTTGAATGTACTGCCCCAAGGAATGCAGGTCTTCGCTGTAGGAGCAAGCCGTGGGGAAAATACCGGTGCCGTTTTTCCCTTCGCTTTCTCCAAAAAGCTGCACCCACCATTTGGCGAAATACTCCAATATCGGTTCGAAATAGGCCAGGATCTCGATGTGAAATCCTTTGGCCAGCAACAGATTACGGACTACTCCATATTGGACCGCAATGTTCTGTTCCAACGGCGTAGCGCGGAGCAATTCGGCCATATCTTTGGCGCCGCGGAGGATCTCCCGGATATCGACCCCGCCGACCGCGATCGGGAGCAGCCCCACCGCGCTGAGCACCGAAAAACGCCCGCCGATGTCCAGCGGAAACGGGAAGAAGCGGTAGCCCTTGTCCGCGGCCAGCCGTTGCAGATTGCTTTGGTTGGAGGAGCCCGTCGCAATGATCCGGGCGGCGGCCGCCTGTTCCCCGAGGGTTGCTTCGAGATGCTGCCGGATGATACGGAAACAGATTCCCGGTTCCAGAGTGGCGAAGTTCTTGGCGATCACATTGGCATACACCGATCGGCCTTCGATTTTTTGCAATATCTTTTTCAGATATACCGGCGAAAGATTGTTGCCGGTGTATAAGATCTCCGGTTTGCCGTCCGCCTGAAAGGCCTTGATGGCCGCCCGGGCCCCCTGGTTGGAGCCGCCCACGCCGATCAGTAAAAAGACATCGGCGTTTTGCCGGATCTCGGCCGCGGTTTCCTCGATCCGCCGAACCAGCGCTTCAGCGGCGCATTTATCTAAGTCGATCCACCCCAGGGCGTCGGATGCTCCGGGATCGGGATGTAACACGCCCTTTAGCAGTTGGCGATGAGCATTGATTTGACGCTCCATATCCGGTTGTGAAATAGCAGAAAAAACATTTGCAAAATTTAGCGAGATCGGTTTCATTCCGGCACTCCCTTTCCGATGAATGTGTGAACTCCTGACCAATCCGATGAACCAAGCCGCCGGCCGATGTTACAGTCATATTAATTATAGTTGAATTTTGGCTTGGCGTAAATTGCATATGTTTTCCTACTTTTGCGAAGACCCGCTTATGAGCCGTAATTACGGACAATTTCATAAAACCTTGGCAAGGCATATTGGTAAAATCCCCGATAAGCCGCACAAAAATAGTTTTTTTCGCTGATCCGGTCGGCGATCGGCTCGTAGTTGCGCCGACACCCGCCCCGGCAAATGGCGAAGGCCTCGCAGCCCCGGCACTGTTCGGCGATTCCTTGGGAAACCGCCACAAAGCTTCGGGCGGTCTCTCCCTGAAGCATATCCTGAAAACCATCATGGAAAATGTCTCCCAGTTTCCATGAATCCAGCACGTAAAAATCGCAGGGATAGACCGTGCCGTCGGCTTCGATTACGATATTGGCCGAACAGTATCCTTTCATATCGCAGGACTCCGGCGGATAACCCAGTAACCGTTGCAGGATATTATCGAACATCCGGATGCTGATCCTGCGGCCGCTTTGAAAGTCCCGATACCATAAATCGAATAGCCTTTTCAGAAAATCTTCATAAGCCTCCGGCGTTAGTGAATAGGGATTTTGGCCGGGTTTTTCCCCCAATTCATCCAAACAAGGAATGAATTGCAGGTATTCAAACCCCCGCTTCGTGAAATAATGGTAGACTTTTTCGATGTGCCGGGCTACCGATTTGGTCACTACGCCCAAAATGTTATATTCCACTTGATATTGATTCAATAAAGCGACCGTCTTCTCGACTCTGCTGTAGCTTCCTTGGCCCCGGACGTCGGTGCGGTTCAAATCATGGATGTCTTTCGGCCCGTCCAGGGAGAGTCCCACCAAAAAATGGTTCTCCGCCAAAAAGGCCGCCCACTTTGCATCGATCAATAGCCCGTTGGTTTGGATGGAATTCTGGATCCTGATCGGTTTCGGATTATATTCTTTTTGAAAGTCGAGCAGCTTGCGATAAAAATCCAGGCCAGCCAAAGTGGGTTCTCCCCCTTGGAAGGCAAACCCGATGGCTCCTTCGCCGTATTCGAAGGCCTTTTTTACCAAGGTTTCCAACGTTTCATCCGCCATCATCCCCCGATTTGGCGCGGTTCGATGGGCGGCCACATCATCGTAAAAACAATATTTACACTGTAAATTGCAAGCGCTGGATGCCGGCTTGATTAAAACATTGAGAGGTGGCATTTTTGCTCCTTGACCTTTTTGAGAGGGAAATAGTTTTATTTATTATAACAGACTTTGGAATCACTTTAACAGGATCTTATCAACCAAATCCCAAAGGATAACCAGTATTCCCAAACCGATCACATCGATAAAATACTTCCTGATTTTACGTCCTCCCAAAAACTTGGTCGCATATACGCCCAACTGAACGCCGATCAATGAGCCGATGAGCAACAACCCGACCAGGGTCAATTCAACATGGCCGAGACCGGCATGGCGCAATGCTCCGTAACCCGTAGAAAATAGGATTTGAAAGGCGCTTGTCCCGACAGCGATGACCGTTGGAACCCCCAAGACATAGACCAGCAATGGAAAAGCGATGAAACCTCCCCCGACCCCCAAAAAACCGGTGAGGATCCCTACGAGAAAACTGAGGAAAAGCGGTATCCAAAGACTAATAGAACCTATCCCTGAGCGCGGAAACGCAATTTTGGGGCATATCGAACAACTTTGCAAATTTTCGGCAATGCGGGAAATCGCTTCTTCCGAATCATTGGCGGCCGATTCTTTGAATATGCAAACCGCCACCAAAATCATTAAGATCAAAAACATTGCACTCAGTAATATATCCTGAAAAGGTAAAGACCGCCCATTGATACTGATGGAACCACCGAAGCACAATTGTTTTAATATCCGGACGCCAATCTCCGCGCCTCCTAGCGCTCCGCCAGCCATGATGACGCCCAATAGCGGGTCAACATTGCTATTACGCCAATGTTTCCAGGCCGAAGCGGCGCCGGTAACAAAAATTTGAGCAAGACCGCTCCCTACGGCGATTGGATAGGGAATCCGGAAAAAGATATTCAGAAACGGCGTAAGCAAAAAACCCCCTCCCACGCCAAACATCCCGGTCAGGAAACCGATTAGCAATCCCAACGATATCACCCCTGGCCACCAGATGCTTACATGGGCGAGCGGAAGCGTAAGATGAAACATGGATAATCTCCTCTTAAATCAGGTTGTCAGTTGTCATAATATTGGGTATTTCGCGTTAAAAACTACAGGAAAAAGTCCTGTTTTAAAAAATAATATCGTATCCGCAGGTAAAACTGGTACCCGCTTGAAGTTCTTGAATCCCCCGCTTTTTATCCAATTCATCGTCTACTCCGGCGGTAGCGGTGATTCCATACCAAGGTTCAATACAGACCAAAGGCGCTTGATTGGAAGGCGACCAAATGCCCAGGTAGGGAAAACCCGCAAACCGGATCGTGACAGTTTTACCGCTTCCCTCGTCTTCTAAGGCCACACTCGCCGAGCGGAGGCTTTTCAAAGGATAGACCTTTGTCTTCTCGTCAAAATCTAATGAAGCGATATCCATTACATTTTGGTCTTTTAAAAAGGGGGCCTCCCGGCCGGTCAAATAACCTGATTCATTGACGAACCTGCTGATAGTTTCCATTTTCTCAAAGACCAACCGGACATTTTTTAGGCCTTCCGGGTTGAGGCTACAATTAAATCCGGGATGACCACCAATCGAAAACCACAATATCTGAGCCCCCGTATTTTCCACCCGATATGCCGTGGTCAACATGCTTTCTTGGAGTGTGTAAGTCACCAGCAGTCTGAATTCGAACGGGTACTGATTAAGCGTAGTGTTATCATGGCTCAAGGAAAAGGTAATCGAATTTTCCCCAACTTGACATAAGCTAAAGTCCATTTTCGAGGCAAAGCCGTGGAGCCCCATTGCATATTCCCTACCCTGATAGCGGTACTTTCCCTGATTCAGGTGACCGATGATCGGAAAGAGTAGCGGCGCCCGTTTACCCCAAATTAACGGGTCTCCTTGCCAAAGATATTGATAACCGTCGGATTTCCCGATAATGCTCATCAATTCGGCACCGCGCTGACTTATCTCAATTTTTAAGCAGTCATTTTCCAATTCATATTGCAAAGCGGTTGAATCCTTTCATTTGATAATCATTTTTAAAAATTCATCCAACATTTCTAAAATTCGATACTCTCGAAAGAATATCGTTCTGGCTCTGCGACACCGCTACTCTGTCCCCACCTGGTCAATATTCGAACATGAGACAACTTTCTTTCGTGGATTTCAATAATTTTTTGGATATCCCATTCCCGATTGAGGAGCGTCTCTAACTCCTCCACTTTCCCAGGGTATTGTCGAATAACATTACATAATTCATTGGGATCGCTTTCAATATTAAACAGTAAATCCTCGTCTTCATAAGAATGGTAAGAGATTAACTTCCATTCGCTCCGCCGGACCATTCTTCCCGGGACGTATCTTCCCAAAGAATCTTTCTCAATGAACTCAGCGTACACGTACCTGTCCAATTCATCTTTTCCTTTGAATATTTGTTCCGTTAGGCTTTTTCCGTCTTGATCCGGCGGGGCAACGGCTCCGGTTATTTCACATAAGGTCGGCCCGAGGTCCATGATACTTGCCGCACCATGCACTCTATGGTTTACTTGGACACCATCCCCTTCGAACAGCAACGGAATCTGCGCCGAATTTTCATAAAATGTTTGTTTGCCGTATAGTTTCCGTTCCCCGATCTGTTCTCCATGATCGGACATATAAACAAAAATTCCTTTACGGTTGTTTCGATTTAAATATTTCCGCCAGGCTTCCCTTACCGCTCCAATCTGACCATCGAGGTTGGTAATCATCCCAAAATAGGCGGCCCTTGCATTCAATACAACCTCGTCAGCCACATCTTGCTCTTTATCGGCAAGAACTGAATGGTGGTAATTCAACTTATGGGTGACAGTTACGGGCAATTGGACGCGGGTCCGGTAATATGTATACAATTCAGGCGGTGCTACAAAAGGACAATGAGGGCCGTATGTACCGACTACGACACACTGCGGTTTGGCATGATCCTCTTTTAAATACTCTAATGCTGCAGTTATCACCGCTCTATCGTATTCCAATACCGGTGAATCCCCTTCGCCTACTTCTCTTAAGCATCCCTTAGGATCGGTTGTGCCCTTGAAGCGCCCCAAATCCAATCGATTCATGCTTCCTCTTCCCCAGTACAACGGCGTGAAGTCGCCCATGATTCGCTTGGTAAATCCATGCCTTTGATCATCTCCCACAAAATGCATGCGGCCGCAAAGAACCGTTTCATAGCCTTCCGCCGCTATGGAATGAATAAAAGTCGCCTGGTCGCCGGGAATCACGCCATGATTAGTATATATCCCTGTTTTCGAAGGTAACTGTCCGGTTAGCATTGAGATTCTGGCCGGCACGCACAACGGGCAGGAGGTATATGCCGCATCGAAAACAGTCCCGTTAGACGCTATCTGATCCAAATTAGGAGTTCTGACAAGCTTATCTCCGGCAAAACCCCCATACCTGCCGGCATGTTGATCGCTAATAAATACCAGAATGTCAGGTCTATCCATCAAATACTCCCTCTCTCATTACTATCGCAAAATGTTCGTTCCTGATATCTGTTGCCAGAGCTCGCGCAAGTTCTCGTACTATCTCAGGATGCCGAACGGCGGCGTGGCGTGATTCTTCCGGATCGTTTATCATCGCCGGTTCGAATCGAACGGAAATTCCGTTTAAAACGGACCCCATTCTTTCGAGCGATGCCATTCTTTTTTGCTAAATTGTCGAGGACAAAATGAAATTACAATTGAATTTTGGCCGAATTCTTATTGTTTTACTTCCCCTTAATAATGGAAGCTTGATACTCCGGGAAGAAAGCGGAAATTTGATCATCAAAATCCACTACGTTTTGCAATCCGGTGGTTTGAAGCATCTTGGCCTGAAATTCGAAGGCCCTTCGGCTCACTTCCTCGGGATCGCAAATACTATAAAGTCGTTTTTGACACACTGCGATCACCGTTTGAATTTGCGGGTGATATTTGGCGGCCGGAACCAAGTTATTCATTTCTTCAGGGTCTTCCTCGAGATCGAATAACTGGCCTTCAAACCCCACATAGTGAACGTATTTCCATTGTTGCCAACGGATCATGAACATTCCGGTCAGCATACCGTGGGCGTGATATTCACTGAAAGCAAAATCTCTGGGATAACTATCGCTATTTCCATTAATCAGCGGCACCAGGCTGGCACCCTGCAATCCCTCGGGAACAGGTACCCGCAAATAATCGCAGACGGTTGGTAAAAGATCAATCAAGGAAATGCAGTGGTTAATCCGCATCCCCCGCGGCAGGCCCGGCCCTTTCATCAAGAATGGGATATGCGAGGATTCCTCATACATGCAGCATTTCCACCATAAACCGTGATGTCCGAGCTGTTCACCATGATCGGAGGTATAAATCACCAAAGTATCCTTGGCCAGTCCCCGGTCGTCCAAAGCATTCAGGATTTGTCCCACATGTTGATCCATTTCACTGATTAAAGAATAATATCCCACATGCGCTTTTCGGATGGTCTCGATATCGACTTGATCCCCGTTAAAATGCCTTCGTAGCACCTTTAACGGTTCGTTGAGTTCATCAAACGGCGCTTGAGCCACCGGCGGAATATTAACGACCAACTTATCATAGGTATTCCAATATTTTGGTTGATAATAAAAGGGGAAATGGGGTTGGTTAAAACCGACATACAAGACCCAGGGCGGGCCATTTCGCTCTTTTTGTGCCAGCCAATCTAAAACGAAATCTAAGGCTTGGTCATCTTTCGATTCCGACTCGCGCGGTTTAATCTGTTCAAAGCGTTTCTTCCCCGTCGGTCTCGGGATATCGCGTTGCCGGAACAAACCGCTCAAATCCGGTCGCTCATCATACTCACCCAATCCGTGATCCTGAAGCCCTGGAAAGGTTCCCTGCGGATGAAAATGAAATTTGCCAACTCCGGTAAACGGATAGCCATGCTCCGTCACTCGTTCGAAAAGCCCCTTAACCCGGCCGTCATAAGGCGTGGCATTATCCCAAGTACCCAGTCGGTTCACAAAATATCCTGTAAAAGCGCTGGCGCGGGCCGGCACACACAACGGGCAGGGAGTATAACAGTTGGTGAATGAGACGCCCTCGGAAGCCAACCGATCCAACGCCGGTGTTTTGACGATAGGGTGTCCTGCACAACTCATTGCTTGATATGAATGTTCATCCGACATGATAATTAGGATGTTCACTGCCCACCTCCAAATGTTTAATCCCCGTTGCTCAATGGAGCCAAGCCGGTTCAATTGATTCCCTTAGCAGGAGCCCATGGACAACTTATCAGTCTATTCCGTAAGTCCCAACCGTTCCAACTGTTCCGCGGGGGTGTCATGCTGCCGCATGGTCTCAACCAACGCTTGACATAATTCAGTCTCAAGCTCCGGATCGTCGATAGGTTGATTCTGAGCGTAATCATTTTTGATGTTAAACAATAAATTTTGGAGATATTGCCCCCGACTGTCGAATGCCTGGCTTTCAACAGGAAACTTAATAATATTCCCGGGAATTCTATAGACCGGATAAGGAGTCCAGGCGAGAAAGCGACCCATTGCCACTTTAGATAAGTCGGCCAAACTATCACTGTTTAAGAACTGTCTTAAAGTCGTAGGCATTGCTGTATAAAAATTTAAAGGATCATTACTCTCCCGGCAGGCCGAACGGAAATAGGTGTAATGCCCATCGGTAATGTTTACATCTCTGCCAAAATACCCATAGATGGCATATTCCCTGATTTTTTCGGCCTCATCGGTAAGTAACGGCATCCAGGATTGGCCATGAAGTTTATTGTGGCAACAACCCGGATCGATTTTAAAATAATCCAATAAGGTAGGGAGCAGATCGATGTTTTGCGTAAGCGCGGTTATCCGGGTACCACTATTTTGGTCATGGGGAAGATGAAGCATCAATGGAATATGAAATACTTCATTGAAAGCCGGCATATAATTTTTGGCCATAAATTCATGTTCCCCGAGCATGTAACCGTGATCCGTGGTAAAAGCGATTAACGTATCATCCCAAAGCTGATTTTTATCGATGACGTCCAAAACCTTACCGAGCCAGTGGTCGGTCATTGTTAACAATGCCGCGTATCGTTTTCGAATATGCTCCAAAGCGGGCTCGGGAACATTTACCTTCCCATATTCCGGCCACTCATATAAAAGGCCGTCATATTCATCGTGATACTTATCGCGATACTCGGAAGGGCTGTCAAACGGTTCGTGCGGATCAAATACCTCCACCCATAGCAGGTAGTTATCGGCATCCCGATTGTTTTCCAACCAATCTGCGGCCGCCTGTAAAGTCATCGGGCTCGGATAATCGCTTTCCCGCTGAAATCTGGTTCGATTTAATCCATACTGGGGCGAATATATTCCATAATGGGGCGGAGTCTCGTTTCGATTAACTCTGGACACCCAAGGATCATTTTCTTGGCCGCGAATACATTCCCACGTATTAAACAGCTGGCAGTAATTTTCTCCCCCGGTTCGTAAATAATGATAATGATCGGTTACCATATGGGTATAAACGCCATGTTCCCGCAGCGCTTGGGGCAACGTATAATCAAACGGTTCGATCGGTCCCCAATTACGTTCGAGAAAGTTCAACCTGCCGGTTAGCATATCTCTTCTGGCCGGTATGCAAGGCGCCGATCCTACCCAATGATTGTCAAAAATCACCGAACGCCTTGCCAATCTGTCCAGATTGGGAGTTTGAACCCAATCGTTACCATAGGATGGCAGATAGCGCCGATTTACACTGTCGAACATAAATACAATGGCCTTCATTAAATGCTCATCCCTTCATCCCGGTATTTACAATCCCCTGTACGAAATAACGTTGGGCAAAGAGAAACGCGATAATCAACGGCAAGGAGGTTAAAGTGGTGGCCGCCATCATCTGATTCCAAATTACGGTGGATTCATCCCTAAACATCGTCAACGCCAGTTGAACCGTTTTCATGACATCATTGTTCGTAATGACCAACGGCCAGGAATATTCGCTCCAGGTCGTAGTCGCTTTGAACACCGCTAACGTCGCAAAGATCGGTTTTCCCAGTGGAACATAGATTTTTAAGAAAGTTTGAAATTTATTCAGGCCGTCGATAGCCGCCGCGTCATCCAACGATCCCGGAAAATTTAAATAAAACTGACGGAATAAAAATACACCGAAGGCTCCGGCGATGTAGGGTAAGATCATTCCCATGTATGAATTGACCCAACCCATACCGCCCTGGCCCAAAAGATCATTGCCGCCCACCAACGGAAAGTTCTTTAAGATAATGAACAAGGGAACCATCGTGACCTGCTGCGGAACCATCATGCCGATTAAGGCGATCACGAACAGCGTATCGCGGCCCCGGAAGTGTAACCGGGCAAAAGCGTAACCGGCCATCGAATTGATGACCAGACTGACCAGCGTGGTTACTACCGTAACCAATAAAGAATTAAAAAAGTAACGGCCCCAATTTCCCCGGAGCATCGCGTCATAATAGTTGATAAAATTGAAATGTTTGGGAATCAAGACGAACGTACTGTTTTGAATCTCAGCCATTGTTTTCAATGACGTCATTACCATTAAAAAAAAAGGGAAAAGCATAACTAAAGACAATATGAACATGGTCGCCGATATCAGATACTTAGCTCGTTTATTTTCCATCGTCTCTCCCTCACCCTACATCCAAATCATGACCTTGCTTGCCGTACTTAAAGTTTAATAAAGTAACGATACAGATAACCGCCAATAAAACAATGGCTAACGTGGCGGCATAACCCAGTTGAAATTCAATGAAACCGCGGTTATAGATCTGATGGACAATTGTCGTGGTTGCATTCATCGGCCCGCCATTGGTTAAAATCTGAACCTGTTCGAATACTTTAAAACAATTGATAATCCCGGTCACAAACAGAAAAAAGGTGATCGGTTGCAACATGGGCAGGGTAATATTGCGAAATTGCTTCCAGGCATTCGCGCCGTCGAGCGTTGCCGCTTCATAAAGGTAAGCCGGGATACCCTGTAAACCCGCCAAATAGATCACCATAAAATAACCGATGGATTTCCAAACGCTCATTAAAATAATGCAGAACATCGCCAAATTAGCATCGTAGAGCCACTGCTGGATCGGCATCCCGAGAAAATTCATTACTTGGTTAAAAATACCGACGGAAGGATCATACATCCATAGCCAAATCATGGAAACCCCTACCATCGACATGACATACGGCATATAAAAGCTGGTCTGAAAGAATTTCAATCCGAGCAATTTCTTGTTGATCGCCAGAGCTGACCCAAGCCCCAACACCATATTTAAAATCAACGTGAAAAGGGTGTAGACAAAGGTATTCTTCATCGAAATCAAAAACGTTCCATCCGAGAACAGGCGCACATAATTTTTTAAACCGACAAAATCGCAATCTCTTAGGTTATAATTGGTAAAGCTAAAAAATATATTAAATATGATCGGCAATACTACAAATATCAATAAAAAAATGTAAAAAGGGGCGATCATCCAATATCCGATATTGTCTTGACTTAATTTAGAATATTTAAATTTTTCCGTTTTGTTCATAAAGTTACTCCCTAACGTTAAATGTCAGAAAAGGGCTTATGGCTTAAACATAAGCCCTTCGGCATGACCTTAGCTTGGTATCATTTTATACTCTTCAGCTCATTGAGTAAGCCTGCTTGCGCATCCTTCAGCGCCCGTGCCGGTGTCTTTCTGCCGTTATATGCTTCCTCCCAAGCCAGATAGAGATATTTGGTAGCTAGCGTATTCCAAGCGATCACATTATCGCCTTGACCATTTCTGACATAATCCATAATTACACCGTTAAATGCAGGATCCTTGGCAATATAATCTTTCTCCATTGATTGCCAGACGGGAGGAATTTTCAAATTCACATAGCGATCCTGCATTTGTTCTTTGGACATCATGAATTTAATAAATTCCCAGGCTTCATTCTTATGTTTAGACGAATTGCTAATCGTAAACAAGCGATACGCACAATAACCGGACTTCTTTTTCGGTCCGGTTAACACCGGAGCCAAAGCGATCTTATCCTTCAAATCGGGATTGGAATTCAGTAATCCGATAACTTGGGAAGGATCCATGAATGACATCGCGCTTTTTCCGTATACAAACGGAATACTGTCTTTCTTCAGAAAGTCATAGGGGTTACTGACATTTTCATTTTTTAATTTCATGAGATACTCAAAGGCGCCAACCATTTTGGAATCATCCAGCATTGGTTTTTCTCTTTTATCATCAATCACAACCGCTCCGTTTTGCCGGCAAAACGGTTTAATAAACACAGTCCCATTCAAAGCCGGGATGTCAAAGCCGGCCCGGATTACATTATTCCCATCACGTACCGTCAATTTTTTAGCATAGGCGGCGAGTTCATCCCAGTTCGCCGGAGGATGATTTGGATCCAAGCCAGCCTCTTTAAAGAAATCTTTCCGGTAGGCTAATACATTCGGATTGGGATAAAAACCAAGGCCCAGCAATTTGCCCTTATATTTGCCAATCGGATAAACATTTTGGTAAATATCCGCCTTATCGCTCCATCGTGAAACAAGCCTGTCTAACGGATAAAACTCACCCAGCGCGCCTCTCGTCCCGATAGCAGTAAGCATTGAGGATTGAACATCAGGATAAGTCCCGCTTAGCACCGCGGCATTCAATTTGAGATCTACATCAGCTTGACTCGGGGGTAAGGCCGTGACATCCACGTTGACTTGAGGGTGAGTTTTTTCAAACGCTTTCGCGGCATCGAAAAAATAGGCATTGATCATTTTGTCGGAGCTCGGAAACCAAAAAGTAATGGTCACCGGCGCTTTGGTCTTGGCAGCGAAGACCGCCGGATTAGAGGTTATAATGATTACGGACGCAAACAAGAAAATGAACAGGCCGAAAAGTATTTTTTTCATCACATACCCTCCCAAAATTTAAGTTTTTGCGAAGACGAGCAAGCAATTTCTAACTCCCGTCCCGCCTTTTGGATCTAGTTAGTATTCTTAAGCTCCGTCAGCAAATTCCTTTGGGCGTCCTTGAGGGCTTGGGCCGCAGTTTTCCTGCCGTTGTAGACTTCTTCATAGGCCTGGTGAATATATTTGACCGCCAGTGTGTTCCAGGCGATGACATTATCGCCCTGACCGAATTTGACATAGTCCATCAATACTTTATTAAAAGAAGGATCCGCTTTCACAAATTCGTCTTCCAGCGATTTCCGAACCACCGGAGTTTTTAATTCCGTATAACGGACCCGCATTTGATCCTTGGACATCATGAATTTGATAAATTCCCAGGCTTCATTTTTGTGTTTGGATGAATTGCCAATCACAAACAACCGGTATCCGCAGAAGGCTGACTTTTTCTTACCGGTCAATACCGGGGCCAAACCCACTTTATCCTTTAAAGCGGGATCGGACTCCAACAGTTTGATGATCTGCGTCGGTTGCAGGAACGACATGGCGCTTTTGCCGTATTGGAACGGGATACTTTCTTTCTTCTGATAATTGTAGGGAATGCTGACATTCTCGTTTTTCAGTTTGATGATAAAATCCAAGGCGCTGATCATTTTCGGATCATCCAGCATCGGCCGGCCTTTTTTCTCATCGATAACCCATGCCCCGTTTTGGCGGAAGAAAGGTTTCATAAAGACGTTGCTGTTAATCGCCGGGATGTCCAGGCCGGCCCGGACCACGTTGTTGTTATTATCGCGGACCGTCAGCTTGTTGGCATAGGCGGCCAGTTCTTCCCAGTTGGCCGGCGGATGATTCGGATCCAGTTTCGCTTCTTTAAAGAAGTCTTTGCGATAAACCAAAACCTCGGGAGTGGGATAATAGCCCAAGCCGAGGATTTTCTTATTATATTTGCCGATATTATAGACACTTTCATAAATATCGCCGCGATCGCTCCAGCTCCGGATGTATCGATCCAGCGGATAAAACTCGCCTTGCGTGCCGCGCGTTCCGATATTGGCAAGATAGGCCGATAAAACATCGGGATAGGTACCCGCCAGCAAAGCGGCATTTAATTTCAGATCGACATCGGCTTGGGTGGCCGGTAAAACCGTTACTTCCACCTTAATTTGCGGGTGCGTTTTTTCAAATTCCTTCGCCGCCTCCCCAAAGTATGAATCATTGACTTTATCGGCGCCCGGAAACCAGAAAGAAATGGTCACGGGCGCTTTGGTCTCGGCAAAAATGGCGGGACTGGAATTCGCAACGATTACACCCAGAATTAATAAAGAGAATAAACCGCACATCAATTTCTTCATTGACTAAACCTCCCTGACTTTTAATGCTTTTATCATGTTTTCCGTATTAATCCAAAATCAAGGGCCACCTCCAATCATCGAATCTTATAAAGCCGCTATTTATTAAAATATCTGTAATCATAATGTAATCTTATCCGAAGCGGCGCCCGATTTGAACGGATAAAATTGGGCCGGATTCCGTCGATATTGGTGACCTGGCCGCCCAGATTCCCCGTCGGAAAAGAGCGATGCCGACAATATTGGTCAATTTTCGTAAAAAATTGTATTTTCCGGATCCTTTCGCTACCTTTGGCCCGCTTATCTCCAAAAGAACCCAATTAGACAAAAGGACCGCTTTTTGTTAATATTAATTTAACGCGTAATGTTAGAACTGCGGGAGAACTTGTCATGGTCCGGTTCATTCATTTTCCCAGAAGCATCTTTGGCAAGTTGCTATTATCCAATCTATTGATAATTTTTTCAATGTCTTTCATCGGCTTTTTATCCTTTTTCACTGCCAAGAATCTCATTGCCGCTCACATCAGGAAATCCAATCAGTATACTTTGACGCAAATTCACAAAAATATCGGCATCTTAATCGATCAGGCCATTACGGTGGTGAGTCTCTTCGATCACAATATGGTACTGGAAGATTATCTGACCGGTAATGATCATAATTCGTTCGATCGTCTGAAAAATATCGATACGGTCGAATCCCAAATCCGGAAATATTCATTTGCATATGATTGGCTAAAGTATGAAACCATCTTGCTGGGAACCAATGGCTGCGTCTATAGCCCGGATGGCGAAACCGGCCTCAATCTCAACCGTCTCCAGTCGTTTGACTGGTATCGCCGCGCCTGGCAGGATCAGCAAAGAATTTTTTGGCTGAGTTCGCATCCGAGTTTCATCGATAAAACAAAAAAAGTCTTTACAGCGGTAAAGACTTTGCATGATCCGTTTTCGCGGCATTACTACGGCACGCTTTTACTCTCGATCGACGAATCGTGCCTGCACAATATCTACCAAGATTCGCTGGACCGCAAAAGTATCTTCCTGATTTGCGATTCGGCCGGCAATATTATTTCCCATTCTAGCCGCAATTTAATTGGATCGCGGCTCAACCTGAAGCCTTTTTCAAAGCTGCTGGACCGTAGCGGCGACAATCATCAAATCATCCGGCTAAACCATATCAAATATCTGTGCCTTTATCAAAAGGTCGAAAAGGCCGATTGGATCATCTTGAACATGACCCCGTTGGCCACCATTTTTAAAGACATCAACGATCTGGGCTTCCAAATCCTGGCCATTTCAGTGCTGTTCCTCTCCCTCACCGTCAGCCTGGCGTTGATCATCTCCCGGAAAATCGCTTTGCCGTTAATCAATTTGAAAAAACGCATTAAAAATTATTCCGCTAAAAGCAATCCTTCATTGGAAAATGCCATCACCGACGAGGTCACCGTTTTAACTAAGGAATACGAAAATATCATCGCCGAGTTGGAGAAGACCATCCATACCCTCATCAAAGAGCAGGAAGAGAAGCGCAAGGCGGAGCTCCATGCCTTGCAAATGCAGATTAAACCGCACTTTCTTTATAACACGATCAACTCCATCAAGTGCCTGTTGTGGGCCGGCAAAACCGAGTTAATCGAACCGACCGTCAATGCCCTGGTCCATTTGTTGGAGCAGACGATCTCCAGCAAGGAAGAGCTGATCCCTCTGGATGCCGAGTTGAAATGCATCCAGGACTATATTTATATCCAGGAGATCCGTTCCGATCGCACCATCCGCTTGAATGTCCGGGTCCCGGCATCCCTGCGCGATTGTCTGATCCCCAAACTGTTACTGCAACCCCTGATTGAAAACGCCATTTTCCATGGCTTTGAACCCAAACCGGCGGCGGGCAAGATCTGGGGCACCATCGCCATCTACGGCACCGCTGTCGGCGCTGACCTGCAACTGGAGGTATTGGACGACGGCGTCGGCATGGCCCAAAGCACCGCCGCCAAACTATTGACCGAGGACCATCAGGACATTTCGCGGTTTAACGGGATCGGCGTCAAAAACGTCCTGGAAAGAATTCAGCTCTACTTCGGCTCCGGCTACGGATTGACCATCCGCAGCAAAATCGGGGTCGGAACGTCGGTGGTGTTGACGCTTCCTCAACAATATGACGCCGGAAAAGCGGAGGCCTTGCCATGACCACGCTCAAGCCCAAGCCCATGATCAAACTGTTAATCGTCGATGACGAGAGTCTTTTGCGCCAGGGGTTCCGGCATATGACCGACTGGCCCAGCCACGGCTTTCAGATCGTGGGCGAAGCCGGAAACGGCAAGGAAGCGCTGGAAATCATCGCGCGGCAGGCGCCGGACATTGTCGTCGCCGATATCAAGATGCCGGTCATGGACGGCATCGAATTGACGAAGATCATCAAACAAGATTACCCGCAGATTCAAATCGTCATCCTGAGCAGTTACGACGACTTTGAGTATGTGCGGGAAACTTTGCGCCGCGGCGCCTTCGACTACATTCTGAAGCCGAAAATGAATTTCGCCGATTTGCTGACTGTCTTGGAAAAAGCCAGTTCGGCTCGGGTCCCGGCCCAAACCGTCCCGCCGCAACCGCGTCCGGCCGATCCCGGCGCCGTTCTCGCCGAATTGCTCCGCAACCCGCAGCCTGCTCGAATCGGAAGCGCCGGGCAGTTCGCCGCATCCGGCTTGCCGCTGACAGAAACAAACCTGAAGATCCTGGCGCTGGTCTTGGACTCCGCCGCGCCGGTCGCCGATGAGGCGCGCCCATCCTTCCTTTCCTGCATCCAAGCGGCCCTGGACGCCGCATGGAACCCGGTCAGCTTTTGGTTCAGCCCGACGGTGATCGTGACGGTTTTCAATCAGCCGGCGCCCGACGAAGAAGGATCCGGCGCCGCAATCTGCCAAAATATTATTAACCGGGTCCATTTCGATTGCGGACGGCCCGGCCGGATATTGGCGAGTCCCTGCTTTAACGGCTATCGTTCGCTGCCCGACGCCTTTCGGGAAGTGGCTGAGAAAATACCGTACTGCTTTTACCTGGCCAAAAATCAATCTGCGGCCGTGGCCCGTTTCCGGGCAGCCACCGACCGGCTGGAGTTCGATTTTACGGTCTTGAACGCGCTGGTGGAACGGTTAAACTTTCACGAGCTCCGGGAGCTGGTCCAAAACTGGGTCGCGGCCCAAATCTCCCGGCAGCAATATATCGAACCCTATATCCTGAAGAAATTCTTCTCCGAGGTCTGTTATCTGATCATCTATAAAGGAATGGAAATGGGTTTCCCCTGGAAGGATGTGAACGACCAGAAGTTCGACTGCCTGCAAAGGATCGAAGCGGCGGCGGACTACCAAAGCCTAATGGAGGCGTTCTCCGGCATCCTGGCCGATCTGGAACGTTTCTTCACCGGACATATCCAAACCAGCAACAATTCGCTCATCGCCAAAGTGATCAGCTATCTCCACCAGAATTACGATCAGGATATCTCGCTGGAGACCACCGCCAAACACTTTTTTGTCGACAAGAGCTATCTCTGCAAGCTTTTCAAAAAGCATATCGCCCGAAACTTCAATGATTACCTGATGCAGATCCGGATCAATAAGGCCAAGGAATTATTGAACAATCCGGAGTATACCGTCAACGCCGTCTCCAATAAGGTCGGCTATTCCGATTACAGCTATTTCGGAAAGATCTTTAAGAAAATGATCGGGATTACGCCCTCCGAATATAAGAAATCGCTATTAAGCACCAAGAAATAGCCCGCATCGCTTCTGATCCCCGTCCCGGTCCGGCCCTCCCCAGGCCCGGTCCGCTAGGGATCGCTGTTCTCCTTTTGGGGATCGGGACCGTCATGTCAGGGATGGTCCTCGGTCCTTCAGGGACGGTCGTCATCCCTTTAGGGATGAGACATGTCCGTGTTAGGGACGGTCTTCGCCCCTGCAAGGACGGACGCGTCCGTGTTAGGTACGCTATGATCCTTGTCAGGGATGGTCTTTGTCCTTGTAAGGTACGCGATGGTCCGTTCATAGGACGGAGCCATCCCTGCATCCCCAAAGACCGTCCCTGCTTCCCCGAAGTTCATCCCCGATTCCTTAAGCCGGAGCCCGCTTGATCCGGGAACCATCCCCGCTTCCCCAAGGCTTGGGGAAACTGATCCGAAGCCGGGGGATGCCGTACCAAGGTTTGAAACTGCAGTACCGATCCTCAGGGAAACTGCCCCGAGGATCGAAGCAGCAAAATCAATCCTCAGGGAAAGTAGACCAGGAAGCGGGGCAGCATCCGTGATGGTCCGGGTTAAAAATATTTCCGCTTGAATCGCTTGCAGAGAACAAGAACCTCCGGCGCATATGAAACACCAGAGGTTCTGCTGAGAATCTTATCCTTACCCTTTTACCCGGCTAACCATCATTCATTTTGCTTGAAAGGCAAGCGGCTTGGTTATTACTTCTTCACCATCATCGTGATCGCCTGTTTCTTGCTACATACCGACGCGCACAGGCCGCAACCGTCGCAAAGATCGGGATCGATCGTCGGACCCCTGTCATAGGCGAGTGCGTCATAGATACAGACATGCTTACACGAGCCACAGGCAATACACTTGCTCTTGTCGACCTGGGCGAAGTACCGTTTGGAGCGATCGATCTTGGGCAACGGCAGATAGGCTTCGGCGCCTTTGCCGATGATCTCCGCAATACTGGCGATCCCTTTCCGTTCCAAATATTCGGACATCCCGGCCAGCATTTCCCGGACGCTGTCGAAGCCCTTAAGATACATCACGGCGCAAACCTGGACATTGGTGGCCCCGGCCAGCATGTATTTTACGACGTCTTGCCAGGTGACCGCGCCGCTGGTTGCGCTGATCGGGACTTTCAGTTGCGGAAAGGCTTCAACCATCCAGCGCATGTTCTGCAACCGGGCCCAGGGCCCGCCGTGTCCGGCGAAACCCTTATGGAGGATCGGCGCCATCGTCTCGATATCCATCTCAATCCCGGTGGGGCGGTTGAACATCACCAGGCTGTCCGCTCCGGCGTCTTGCAGGCACAACGCCGTATATAAGGGGTTGGAGAGCTGCAGGTTCATTTTTAAGGCGACCGGGATCTTGACCACCGCTTTAACGCTTTTGACCGCATTCAAGGCCAGATTGTGAATATCGCTCTTATCGCGGACCACCGAGCCGGTCGGACAGGACGGCACCAATTCGAGGGCGTCGGCTCCGGCGCGTTCCACCGCGATGGCATACTCCGGCCAGGTCTCGGCATTGAGGCAGTTGATACTGGCGATAATGGGGATCGTAGTCTGCTCCTTGCATTTAACGACCTCCTCGCAGTATTTGTCGATATCGCCCATGAACGCTTGCTCGTAGGAGTAAAAAGTATCGGAGGAATAACCGGGAACTCCGCTATGGACCACCGCAAACCGCGGGAACGGATTGTAGCGCATCATCTCTTCTTCCTGAACCGATTTTAATACGACTGCGCTATAACCGGATTCTTCACAGCGCCGGGCATGCTCGGCGTCCCTGGTCGTTCCGGCCGAAGCCGCCACGACCGGGTTCTTCAGTTTCAATCCGCAATACTCGACGGCCAAATTTACATTACTCATTATCAACACCCTCTCTTTATAAGAATCCATTCGGAAGCACTAGCCCAGGAATTGCCGGAGGACCTTCGCGCCTTCGGCCATGCCGATCCTGGCGTCCGGCAGATCGCGGGGCGCCCATCTGCGCTCATATTCCAGCGATAACCAGCCGTCATAGCCGATAGTTTTCAGTTTGGCGATAATCTTCTCCCAGGGGACGATGCCCTGGCCGATGATTCGGGAATGGACGATCCGGTCTTCCTCATTGACATGGGAAACCTCGTTCGATTTAAACTGTTGCTTGCCCGGACGGTACACCAGATCTTTGGCGTGTATGTAGCGGATATACTTCTCCTGCAGGTCGATGGCTTCGTCGTATTCTTCAGCATGTAAAAATGCCAAATTGGCCTGGTCGTAAAGGATCCCCACATTGGGATGGTCGATCTCCGCCAGGATCGCCGCGGTCTTGGCCGCCGTCGTGGTCATGGTATGAAAATGGTTCTCCAGCACCAATGTCACGCCGTAGCGCTTGGCTTTATCTCCCAACTGGCGCATCGAATCGACCAGCAGATCTCTTTTGGCGTGGTTGACGTCGACCTCATCGTCGCCGAACCTTCCCCCGTAAATCCTGATGAATTTGGCGCCAGTTAGATCGGCCATTTCGATTACCCGTTCCAGACCCCGGTTTTCTTGGGCGCGGATCTCGGGATCGGGATTGTTGTATTCGAAAAAATAGGGCGTCAGGCAGCAGATCTCCAGGCCCGCTTTTTGGGCCAGCGCGCCGATGCGCTTGACCGCTGCGGGTTCGGCCTGATTGGGGAATCCGCAACTGTAGTCGTCCTGAACTACGATCTCGATCCCATCGAGGCCGATTTCCTTGAACAACACAATGGCTTCGGGCAGGGAATACTCGGGGGTTCCCATGGTATGTCCAGCTAATTTCATTTTTTGTCCTCCCAGTTCACCGACATATCGGGCAATCCCGCCGCCACAAGTATCTCATGGAGCAATTTGTGAGTCTTGAAAGCATCTTCGGCGCAAGTCAGCGGTTTTTGCCGCGTCTGGACACATTCGATGAAATGATCGACGCAAGGTTTGAAGCCCAGCTTATCCTCGACCCTGGCCCATCCCTGCGCCAGCGGCGTCATGGTCTGTACCGTTTCTTTTTCATTATCGACGATCCGGATCGAATCCGGGGTTTCGGCAAATACACTGAGGCCGTACCCATAAAGCTCCATGCGTTCCACCCATTGGCCGGCGCTTCGACTGGCGCCCAAAAGGCCGATCGCTCCGGAATCGAAACTAATCTGAGCGGTGCAAAGATGCTCATGAAACGCATCCTGATAGTAGCGGGCCTGGGCCTCCACCTTGACGGGCTCGCCGCACATGTAGCGGAGCAAATCGATCATATGAATGGCATTCTCCATGGTGCCCCGGTATTCGACGAACTCCCGGTTCTTCTCGGCATAAACAAATTCGGGCGTCCGATCGCCAAAAGCCGCTTTGGCTTTGCGATATACCGGCGCATACCGGCGATTGAAACCCACCATTACGATGCTGCTGGTTTTGGCGGAAAAGTCGGCGAGCATCTCGCATTCCGCCAAGGTCATGGCCAGCGGCTTTTCACAGAAAATATCCACGCCCGCTTCCATCAAAGGCACCAGATATTCCTTGCGCACCGTCTTCGGCGTCAGCACGAAGACGCAATCGACTCCCGTTTGCAACATCTGGTCGAGGCTATGGACCGCCTGCTTAATGCCGTACTTACGCACGGCTTCCTCGGCCGATTCGGCCGTCTGGGTGAGAACCGCGACCATTTCCACATCCTGATTCGCTTTTAAGGAAGGTAAATGAGCGATGTCCGCGATGGCTCCCGCTCCGATAATCCCTACTCTGATTTTACGATTGGACATACTATCACTCCGTAGCTATACATTTTATATTTCAACCTTACCTAATACCGGGAATATTGAACCGTGACATCCCTATTCCATTGGCGGCTTTATTGCTATTCACCCAGGTACGCCTTTTTAACCTCCGGATTACACATGAGTTCCTCTGGTTTTCCGCAAAGGACCACCCTGCCGTTCTCCAGCACATAAGCATAATCGCAAACATTCAACGCCTTAAGCGCGTTTTGTTCCACCAACAGTACGGTAATCCCCATCTTTTTGATCTCTTCGATCAGATCGAAGACCACTTTGATAATTAACGGCGCGAGACCCAAAGAAGGCTCATCGAGTAACATAATTCGCGGATTGGCCATTAAACCTCTGGCAATCGCCAGCATCTGCTGCTCACCGCCGGAGAGTGTCCCCGCCAGTTGTTTCCTTCTTTCGCCCAGGATCGGAAAGTGCTCGTACATCTCTTGGGCTTTCTTCCGGCTCAGATGGGCCTTGTTGAGGCAGCCGCCCATCTCCAAGTTCTCCGCCACCGTCAGGCCGGCGAACACCTTTCTTCCTTCCGGGACTTGGACAATGCCCCGCTTCACGACATTATGCGGTATATCGGTCAACGTCTCGCCATCGAGCAAAATCGTTCCCGACTGCTTTTTGACCATGCCCGATAAAGTATTGAGCAAGGTGGATTTGCCCGCCCCATTGGAACCGATGATACTGATGATCTGTCCCCATGGAACATTAAACGATACATCTTGAAGAGCCGTGATATGCCCATAGGAAACCGAAATATTATTAATTTCCAGCATCGCAATTCTCCTCACCGATGTATGCCTTGATAACCTCCGGATCGTTTCGAATCTCGGCCGGCGTGCCCTCCGCCAGCATCTTCCCGAAGTTAAGCACATAAATCCACTGGGATAGTTCGTTGACTACCGCCATGCGATGTTCAATAATCAAAATGGCAAAATCGTTATCCTGGTGAAGCTTGATGATCAAGTCGACAAAACCCCGGACCTCGCTCGGATTGAGTCCAGCCGCCGGTTCATCCAGCAGCAGCAATTGGGGATGGGTCGCCAACGCGCGGGCCAGTTCCAATTTTCGCTGCAGCCCATAGGGCAAATTCTCGGGTCGTTCATGGATATAATCCTTTAAGCCCACCAGTTCCAGATAATGCAAACAGGCTTCGCTGTTTTCCTTATCGATGCGTTTCCGGCGCGGCGTGTTGAGCAAGGCATCGAAGATGCCGTACTTGGCGGAAGGATCACAGGATGTCAAAACGTTTTCCAGCACTGTCAGCCCTTTAAAAAGCCTGATGTTCTGAAAAGTTCTGGCAATGCCCTTATGGGTAATTAGATTCAAATCCAAACCGGCAATGGACTCCCCGTTAAAAATAATCTCGCCTTGGTCCGGCTTGTATACCCCGGAGATCAGATTGAAAAAGGTCGTTTTCCCCGCCCCGTTGGGACCGATAATGCTGACGATCTGGTGGTTATTTACTTCAATCGATATGTCGTTGGTAGCTTTTACGCCACCGAAACTCTTATAGAGATGTTTTACGCTCAGGAGCATTACTTAGCCTCCTTGTCGGCAGAATTGGGGTCAACCCCGCTAATTGCTTGCAATTTACGCTTGAACCAGCGAATGATATCATAGATATTTAGTTCATAAGTTCCAAAGATGCCTTGCGGCCTGAAGTTGACGATCAACAGGACGATTACACAGTAGACCAGGATCCTCCAGACGCTGGCGAACCGCAATAACTCCGGTAGCGACCCTAAAAACAATCCCGCAACCACCGCTCCGGTGAGGCTGTTCAAACCGCCGACGAAGACGATGATGATCCAATCGGCCGATTTTAGCCAGCCAAACCCCATCGGCTCCACATAGGTGGTAAAATGTACATAAATAGCACCGGCAAAAGCGGCCAGCGCGCCACCCAGCATAAAAGCGATCAGCTTCACACGATTGACATTGATACCCATGGCCGCCGCGGCCAGTTCATCGCTTTTAAGCGCCAGACACTGCCGGCCATACTTCGATTTTTTAAAACTATATACAATATAAATACAGAATACCAACGCCAGGAAAGCGATCAACGGCGTAGTCTTCTTGGGAATGCCGCTCAAGCCCATCGCGCCACCGGTGATTGAAGCAAAATTATTGAGTATCGCCACAATCGCCTCTCCAAATCCGAAGGTAATCAATGCCACGTAGTCGTTTCTGAGCTTTACAGCCGGCAATCCCACCAGAAAAGCGAAAAATACTCCCACAAATATCGCGACCAAGATGCCAATGAGCGCCGGAACTTTGAATGAAAGCGCAATCATCCCCGCCGCATAGGCTCCGATGGCCATAAAGGACGCCTGTCCCATGGAAAACTTTCCGGTCAATCCGGTAATCACAAAGATTGCCAGCATACCAATCATATTTATACAAACGGCCGCGAAAACAGTCAGTATGAATGACATATAAACATCTCCATCCGTCAAGCTTTATCGATTACCGATTTCCCGGTAATTCCCTGCGGTCGAAGGAACATAAACAGCATTAATATCAGGAAAATCACAGCCGGAGCGAGCCCGGCTCCAATAAAGTCGACACTGATGAGCATTGATTCGATGAGTCCTAGCAAAACCGCACCAATAACCGCCCCGGAGATGTCTCCGAGTCCGCCGAGCACTGAGGCGATATATCCTTTGACCACCAAATTGCCAAGTTGCGGAGAGAGGATATAGTTTATTCCCAGAAACACCCCGGAGAGCCCGCCAAACACCCCGGCTACAAAGAAAGTTGCACTGATGATCAAGGTCGTATTGATCCCCATCAGACTCGTAGTTTTGGTATCCATCGAGATTGCTCTGATTGAGATGCCCAAACGCGTACGATAAACGATAAACAAAAGCCCCAAAATTGCCGCAATCGATATCACCAACATCATCGCATCGGTTTTGGCTACATTGACCCCCAGGAATTTAAAATACGGATCATTAAAAAATTTAGGATAGGAATAGAATGTGCTGCTAAAAAAGATGGTCATCAAATTACCTAGTAACGTCGAAATGGTCACCGTAGATACGAAGTATAAAACAACCTCTTTATTGCTTTTCCGCAGCCGTCTAAAACCAATCAGCTCGATTCCCATCGCCAGCAATCCGCCTACGATAGCGCTTAGCAAAAGGGTTACAAATAGATTCGTCTTGAAATTGGTAGTGATTAAATACCCTGTATAAGCGCATATTACCATTACTCCGCCATGGGAGAAATTGGAGAACTTTAAAACATTGAATATTAATGCGAAGCCCACTGATATCAATGCATAAACCGATCCGAGCGCCAACCCATTAATAAGCAATTGCATTGACATATAATCGTATCCCTCCCTACGCCGCACCTTTCCGCAGGGGAAAGGCGCGGCGTTCTGCCAAATTAAAACATTGGACCGATAGTACTATCTTTTACTGGGGACATACGCTTCAACGAATTTATATTGACCTTTATCGATTTTGTACATAACCATCGTTAATCCGATAGGCATATGGGTTTTGGGGTCCATGGTGAACTTGCCCTGGGTTACAGGAAGATTTTTGATCTTATTCTCAAGGGCGTTTCGGATAGATTCACTGTCAGCCTTATAACCGGCCCGCTTAATCGCCTCGGCAATGACTGCGATCTCATCATATCCGATGTATGACTTAATATCGGGTTCGGTATTAAACATCGCTTTATATTCTTTTCTTACCGTCTGAATCGAAGGTTGCTCATAATCCAGATTATTGGGGAAATAGATATCGTCGGCGATTTTCGGATCATTCAGCAATGTTGCAAACGGCAATGAAAAGTCGGCATTTCCGATGATCGGCAGTTTTATTCCCATTTGGTTGGCTTGCTGGACCATAATCACATCTTCCTGGGTCGTAACAATACTCACCAATACATCCGGCTTGCTTACATTGATCTTGGTAAGTTGAACCTTGAAGTCTTTATCATTGGCGTTGCAGAATTGAGAGATCAAGATCTGGCCGCCTTTGGCTTTTACATATTCCCAAAAGGCTTTATACATTGCCATATTATAAGCATGATCCTGGCGCACGAAGAAAGCAAACTTCTTATATTTCATTTTTTTGAGCGCGTAATCCGCTGCAAGCATGCCTACATAGGGGGCGGAAGGCTGCGCTAGGAACATGTATCGGTTCAAAGAACCATCCTTGTTAATCATACAATTGGGATCTCCGAAAGCTCCTACAAAAGGAACTTTTTTCTCATTGGTGATCGAAATTGTCGCCAGACCGACGTTGCTTAACGGCGGCCCTACCACGGCAACTGCCTTATCGACATCGGCCAGACGGGTAAAGGCGTTGATCGATTCCTGAACATCGCCCTTGATATCGTAGGAGATGAGTTTGATTTTTCTGCCGCGAAGACCGCCAGCAGCGTTGATTTTGGATACCGCAAGCTCCGAACCCTTCTTACAAGAGTTTCCGAAAACCGAGCCCGGTCCAGAAAGATCTTGGATGAGTCCAATGACAATATCTCCGTTGGCAGCAGGGGCAGCAGCACATACGACGAACGCTGAAAGGAGTAGTACAACTACCAATGCAGTACTAAGTAACCTTCTTTTCATCTTACTTTCCTCCCATTTTTAGTTTTTATTGACCTTGCCCAAAAACAACCATGTAAAACCCGATCGTTGATCTCATTTGGTGCCGGCTTGAGTTTCTTGATCATCCGCCAAAGGATTGTAATTGGAACGTTGATACAAATCCAATTGTGGTGGAGCACCACATCCGACGGTTACAAAAATCTCGGTATTGCCTGCCGGATTCCGGGTACCGTGGAGTACGCCCGGAGGGGCAAAAACAATATCCCCTTCACTTACAGGAATCCATTTATCTTTTAGATAAAATTCCCCCTTTCCTTTAATACAGATCAACACTTCTTCGGAGATCGGATGCAAATGCGGCTCAAACCCTTGACCGGGCTGATGCACTGCCGAAGTAATCCCGATACTCCGGGAACCGATGCGCGGAGTAAGGACCAGGTTGACCTCCACGCCATTGGTTTCGATCCAGCTATTATCCCCTTGATAGATTGAAAGCTTGGCGCCATTTTTTAAAACATCATCACGCATATTCATATCCATCACTCCTGTTTACCACTCGCTCTTTTTTAATCTCAGGTTGATTTACGAACGATAAGGGTAGCATCGATTATTTTAACAATGCTTTCTAAATTGTTATTCTTCCTAATCCGCTTGATGAGCCGGTTCGCAGCCGCCACTCCCATCTCATAGAGCGGTTGGGCAATGGTGGTGAGCGGGGGATCGATCTGCGAGCTGATATCGATATTATCAATACCGATTACTGCCAGGTCGGCTGGCACACTCATCCCCAATTCCTTAACTGCACGGATCAGACTGATCGCAGTCAAGTCACTCGTTGCAAAGATAGCATCCGGTTTATGCTTACCCGTCATAAATTCCTCAAGCCCTGGAAACTTGCATATACCGGTATACTCATCCGGAATCGCGTGAATTAAGAAATGCTCGTTGAATTCGATTTGGTAATCCGATAACGCTTTTAAGTAACCTTTATAACGATCCCGATATAGTCGTAAATCCGATCGCCCAATTGTAAATCCGATCCGTTTATAACCGCGTGTAATCAGATGCTCCGTAGCAATATAACCACTTTTCACATTATCCACGGCTATCAGATCGATCTCATTTCCCCATTGCCTGGAAACCAAGACTGTGGGAAAACCGGATTTACTGAGTTCACCCAGGTGATCGCTGGAATCGACCGCTGTGGCGAAAATCATTCCATCTACCCAGTTATTCCGCATTTTTTCTATGTACTTTTTCTCAGCATCGATGCTTTCATCGGTGTTGCATAAAATTAAGGTATACCCCTCCTTTCTGGCGACATCTTCGACGCCCCGGACGATGATGGGCAAAGAAGGATTTCTGATACTGGGAATCAAAAGACTGATGGTGTTGGTTTTTCCGTCTTTTAATCCCTTCGCCAAAAAATTCGGCTGATAATTAAGTTCTTTGATCGCATTGATCACTTGCTCTTTGGTCAATGTATCCACCGGAACGGTATTATTTATTACTCTCGATACAGTGCTGATGGACACCCCTGCAAGCGCAGCAACATCCTTTATCGTACTCATTTCCATCCTCCAAAAACTTAGCGTGCCTTAACCCATCTATCTTCTCTGGCAGACGCAACGATGTCTTCGCAAAGGGTCAGTTCCCTGAGCCCCGCTTCAAAGGTCGGATATTCCGGGACCATGCCCTTCTCATAACCCTTTTCGATAATATAGCGATAAATTTTACCGAACATTTGCTTCGAAGTATCCGGAAACCCCTCATTGTGCCCGCCGGGAAACCCTACAATAGCCCTGGCATCCGGGTATAAAAGGGCGGGATCTTTCATCATTGATTCGTTGTTGCCGTCTCTTCTTCCCACCCACATCTGATTGGGTTTTTCTGAATCCCAGGCGATCGCTTTCTTGGAACCGTAGATTTCAAAATATAGGCGGTTTTTTCTCCCCGCCGCCACCTGGTTTACCGTCATCGAGCCATGCGCTCCGTTATCAAACCTTAATAACACCGTGGCGTAATCTTCAGTATGAATGTCAAGATCCTCATAATCCTCGGCTTTAAGTACTTTGCCCTCATAAGTCGCAACCGGTTTTAAAGGTTTTTTTCGCGTAGAATGGAACGTAGCAAAGTCCGCGCATACCTGCTCAACTTGGATAGCAGTGATAAACTCGATCAAATCGAGCCAATGAGACCCGATGTCCGCCACGGCTCTGGACTCCCCGCTGAATTCCGGTTGTAACCTCCAGTTGTAGTCCGTTTCGTAGAAAAGCCAATCTTGCTGGTAGGAGCCGTTAACTGCCAGGATTCGTCCCAACTCTCCTTTTTCCACCATCATTTTGGCTTGATGCATCAAGGGATAGAAACGCAAATTGAAATGGACCGCATGGACCAGCTTCTTCTCTTTAGCCAATTTCACCAGTTCTTCTGCTTCAGCAGATGTCATGGCCAGCGGCTTTTCACAGACGGTATGCTTTCCGGCCAAAAGCGCTGCTTTGCACATCATATAATGCAGGTGATTGGGCGTACATATATGTACCACTTGAATTTCGGGATCTTTCAGCATTTCGCGATAGTCGCCATAAGGCTTGTCAATGCTTAATAACTTCGCCTTTTGCTGCGCGATTGCGAGGTTAATATCGGAGAGCGCCACGACATCGACAAAGCCGAGCCTTCGCAATGCTTCAATATGCGCAGGTCCGATAAAACCCGTTCCGATGATTCCGGCTTTCATTTTAAGCATCTCTATCCCCCCTTTATTGTCTTCTCGTCCCTGGGCTTCATGAAATCGTTTTCAAGATTCCGAAAATAAAATATAAAACTCTCAGAACGTTTTATATGAAAGCAGGAATCGTTACCGATAATTATTGCCATGAAATGGTTTTCCAAAGCAAAAGTATCCCCTATTTACATCATGAAATCGTTTTCAAGGAAGAGAAAAAAATAAAATACTCTGGTTTTTAAAATCGTATTTCTAATAATCGTTTTAACGACGGAACTTTATAAAATTTTGGATGAATCTTGCCATAGAATCCATGAATACGTTTTCATTTGATACATTTATGTTACAACAATGATAAAATATTGTCAATATAAATATAAAAATGATTATTTCCCAATATTTTCCGCAATTTTTTTAATTTTTACTTCCCAAATTCAACCTGATCGAAATTTAGTAAACTAAAATGAATGGCTTCCGTTACGATTACGGCTACCGCCGCTCCCGGATCATATTTACCCCGTGATTTCTCCCCATAGTAATGCGCCCTGCCGTGCTGCGAGACCAGCTCTTTCGTCGCTTCATAGCCCTTTCGCGCCGCTGCGCAAGCATCTCCATAGGCCACCGTCAAAGATTTGCCATCGACTTTAACCGCAATTTTTAAAGCTTCTACCGCCGGAACCAACGCGTCAAGAATGGTCTTGTCGCCGACTTTGGCTTTGCCGCGATCGATGATCCCGGTAATCGCCGCTTCCGCCATTTCCAGATAGGTAGCCTCGTCGATCAGTTGCTTGCCTTTGGCAACTTTGGCGGCCCTGATAATCGCCGAGGATACCAGCGTTCCCATGGTGGAGGAGGCCGCATTGTTCATCGCCAATCCGGCTTGCATCAAAGCCATCCCCACATCGGTACCGTCGAAGCGTTGCAATGAATCTGCCGCAGCGCCGAAACCGGTGGTCATCGTCAGGCCCAGGTCGCCATCACCCATCGCCGAATCCAATGCAATCAGGAAATCCTTATTTTCGCGCATTTTATTGGCGATGGCTTCCATGATTCCTTTAAACTCAACCAAAGATAAGTTCATTGTCAATCCTCCTTCAACGAAAATCAGTTTGGGCAAAAAACGGCGAATACGCGGGAGCATCCAGCAAGCGTTTTAATTCGGCATCCAGTTTCATGATGGTTATGGATAGCCCGGCCATCTCAAGCGATGTCGCATATTCGCCAATATAATTCCGATGGGCGGTGATTCCTTTATCCTTTAAAACCTGGTTGAGCCGGCGAAAGACGATGTAAAGCTCTTCTTTGGGAGTCGCGCCCAAACCATTGACCAATACCGCGACTTCATCCCCTGCGGCATAAGGGCCATCCTCCAGAATCGCGCCCATGATCGTATCCACGATTTTATCGGCCGACTCCAAGTTGCCGCGATGAATCCCCGGTTCGCCATGAATCCCCATCCCGATCTCCATCTCGGTCGCGCCGATTTCAAAGGTGGGTTTGCCGACCCGCGGTATGATGCAAGGGGTGAGGGCCACTCCCATGGTTCTCAGATTACCGAGCGCTTTCTGGGTCGTGGCGACAACTTCGTCGAGTCCGGCTCCCTCATCCGCTTTGGCCCCGGCAATCTTATAGGCATAAAAGAGTCCGGCTACGCCCCTTCTTTTACTCTCTTCGCCCTTTGGGGCCGAAGCGACATCATCCGCCACCAAGACGGTTTGGACCCGAATATCTTCCATATCCGCCATCTCGGCGGCCATATCGAAATTCATTACATCGCCGCCGTAGTTGCCATATAAATATAAAACGCCTTTGCCCCCGTGAACTTTGCGCGTGACATTCAGCATCTGCTGGGCGCTGGGAGAAGCGAACACATCGCCGACCGCCACTCCGTCCAACAAGCCTTTTCCCACATAGCCCAGAAAGACCGGGAGATGCCCGGAACCGCCGCCGGTGACGATCGCCACCTTGCCAGCCACCGGCGCGTCGCCCCGGACCAGTTCGCGCGGATCGCTCCCTACCGCTTTAAATTCCCGGGGATGAGCGCAAAGGATCCCTTCCAGCATCTCATTAACGAAATTATCCGGTTGATTCATAATCTTTTTCATGTTGACGATCCTCCCTTTATTTATTTTAAGCAAAAGTTTATTTTATAGCATTTTTTCAAGGACGGCCAATTCTTCCCGCAACGCTTCTTTTTCCTCCTGTCCCAAATCCAGCTGCGGTTTGCGCATATAACCGGCATCGATCCCCCGCATTTGTAAGGCCGCCTTGAAATAGGCCATATTGCTGCCGCCCTTCAACGCGTGATTGAAAGCCGTCGCAATCTTTTGATACTTCATGGCCCGTTCGCGGTCGCCGGCCTTGAAGGCTTTATACACTTCCACAAAAGGTTCGGGGTAGACCCCGGCCACTCCCGAAACCGTGCCGGCGCAACCCATCATCAGCAGCGAATGGAATAAATAATCCGCCCCGTGAATCACCTCGAAATTACCCTGATTGATCGCCAAATACGCCAAGGTTCGGTTCATATCGGCGAAACTATATTTGATTCCGATAACATTGGGACAACGGTCGACGATCTTCTGAATGACATCCGGTTGCAGATCGTTGGCGGCGCATTGCGGTATATTGTATAAATACAGCGGGAAATCTTCCGGGACGGCTTGGGCGATGGACACATAGTACTCCTCCATCTCCCGGTCATTCACGCTGAAATAGCAGGGCGTCACGGCGCCGATCCCATCCGCGCCAATTTCATAAGCATGCTCGGCCAACTCGAGCGTATCTTTCAGGCCCATCGCTCCGATATGGATAAAGACCGGCACCCGGCCTTCGGCTTCCTCGACAATGATCTCGGCCATTTTTTTACGCTCTGCCGTTGCCAAGCGGAGCATTTCTCCGGTGGTGCCGGCCGGATACAGACAATCCACTCCCTTTTCGATTAAGAAATGGGTCAACTGCCTCAAGGCGGGCTCGTTTAACTGATCATTCGCATCCAATGGAGTTATTATCGGAACAGTGACACCGAACAGTTTTTTCATGGATGTGCTCCTTTTATCTGTGAGATGGTTTATGAATTCTTTGATCCGTTATATTTTATTGGGCAAAAAAGACGGCTCCGGAAACAGATCGACTTTACGGGCCAATATATTACAAGCGTCCATCAGCATATCGGCGTATGCCGGGATTTGCTCGTCGTTTAGCCGCAAAATGGAACTGGAGATACTCAAAGCTCCCAGGACTTCATTGTGCGCCGTCCGGATCGGAACCGCCACGCATTTGACACCCGGCGATTCTTCTTCGATATCGATCGCGTAACCCCGTTTCCGGTTCAGCTCGATTACCTTCATCAAATCCGCATAATTGGTGATGGTTTTCGGCGTAAATTGGGGCATTCCCCAATAATCGACGATCTTTTGAATCAATTCGTCGGGCAGATAAGTCAGCATCGCCTTGCCGACGCCGGTACAATGCATATGAAGCACTCTGCCCGCGATGGAATAGTGGATCAATCGTTTCCCGGGATAAATCCCTTCCAGATACAATACCTTCCCGTTTCTGGGCACTGTAAAATAAATGATTTCCCCGGTTTTCTCCTGAAGCTCCTCCATGATGGCGATAGCGTGCTGAATGATGGGGATCGATGAATGGACCACGTAGCCCAATTCGAATAGCTCCATCCCGAGCCGGTAGTTCGGCGTATTGGGAACTTTCTCGAGGTAACCGCCTAATTCCAGTGTCCTGACCAGATTCAGTAAAGTACTCTTCGGCATCTTCAATTCTTGGCTTAGCTGCGTCAAGCCCCATTCCGGGTTCTTTTCATTGAAACATTTCAAGACTCTCATCGCCTTGACGACCGAATTAACGGTTCCGTTGGGCTGAGTTTCCGTCCCATAATCCTTGGTATCGGAATCTTTCTCGTCATTTTGCCGCACTTCAATCATTTCTCCTGTACTCTGTTCAGCATTACTGAATCAACTACATATATAATAACTCTTTTGCCATGATAATGTCAAGTACCCAATCAAAGGAGCTTAACCCAAAAGGCTTCGCCTGGAACTCCATCCTTGCGGTACTGTGATTCATAACTCACTCAAGCTCCGCGACGGATTGTCGAAAATGGATTGCGGCCTGGTTGGCCTGAAATAACCCGCCCCGCTTCCGCTCCCCGTCCCGGTCCGGCCGTCCCAAAGCCCGGTCCGCTAAGGATCACTTTCATCGGTTTACGGATCGGGACCGTCATGTCAGGGATGGTCCTCGGTCCTTTAGGGACGGTCGTCATCCCTTTAGGGATGAAACATGTCCGTGTTAGGGACGGTCTTTGCCCCTGAAAGGACCGACGCGTCCGTGTCAGGTACGCCTCGGTCCGTGTAAGGGATGGTCTTCGTCCTTGTAAGGTACGCGATGGTCCGTTCATAGGACGGAGCCATCCCTGCTTCCCCAAAGACCGTCCCTCCTTCCTCAAGCCTTAGGGAACCATCCCCGGCCTTTGGGGAAACTGTACCAAGGTTTGAAGAAGCAGGACCAAGGTTTGGGGATGCAGGACCGAGCCGCGGGGAAACATTTACAGAGACCGGGGATCCTTCCCGAACCGCCGGTACGGCTCGCTCAGGGATCAGCCCGGTTTCCCCGCGCCCCGCCCGGGGCGGACCGCTCGCCAATCAATTCTCAGCTTCCTCTAAGGCCGCTTTAAGGCCTATTTCAGCAGCGAGGATTATAGTTAGCCTATCGGAGCGATTCACTGCACGACCATCCACGAGCAGCTCGAGCCTGCAGCTGGGATCACTCAATTATTTAGGAGGTTTTCAAAATGAAAAAACATTGGTTTTCCTTACTGGCAGCCGGGATCCTGACTCTGAGTATCGCCGTATCGGTCAGCGCTTTGGCGGGAAGTGACAATCCGGCTTCCCGCAAAGATCAGGCCGCCTTCAGCAAGCTTTGGGAAAAAGCGTTCCGCGCTGAAAACTTCTCGTACCGCCAGACCGTCCAAGCCAAGCGGGTGCTCGACGACGCCAGCCAGCGGCTATCCGATAACGACCGGCTCTGGCAAACCTTAGCGCAACAGGCGGGCCAGCCCGCCAACGCCGCCCAGAAACAGCTCCTGGCCCAGCGGATCGACGCGGTCCAAAGCGAACGGGATCTGATCGTCATGCGGGCCACCGCCAAATTGAACGATTTCCTGAATCAAAACCAACGCGATTTCCTGGTTCTGGGCGCTTTTCACAATGTCTCCGTTTTAAGCAGTGGCGCCTTCCATCTCAATCAGCTCTTCGAAGCTTCACGGGACGCTACTGATGCCCAAACCGCCAAGGATTTGAGCGCGGCGGCCGAACGGTTGAATGTCAACGATCAGCCGGTTACGCTCGGTTTGGTAATCGACGGACTGGCGCACCGGATCTTCATCGAACCCAACCGGGGACACCGCGGTTAATCGGGCTCGGTGAGGGATACAACACAGAAACCCCGCTTTTTAAGGCGGGGTTTCTCGCTGTCGCGACGGGCGAATCTCCGGCGGCGCCGGTTCAGCCTGCAACCTGGCGGCTCACATTCCGATCGCTTTTTGCAGTTTGGCCATGCTGACGTTGTAATCGTACATTGAACTGATATAATTGGTCTTCGCTTTGGTCAGGGCCAGTTGCGCGTCGATGACATTCAGGTTGGTTTCCATTCCGGCCTGGTAGCGCAGTTGGTTGAGGCGGACGTCCTCGTTGGCCGCATCGACCACCAGCCGGTTGGTTTGCATCCGTTGCTCGGCCTCCTTCAGGCTCAAATAGGCCTGACGGACCTCCAGGCTGATTCCTTCCTGGACTTGGGCGGCGACCTCCGCCGCTTTTTCCTGGGAAGTGCGCGCCTGGCTCACCTTGGCCTGGGTTTGACCGCCGGTATTCAGTTTCCAGCTGCTGATCAGATTGACGGACCAGTTATTATTCTTGGTTCCCAGGAAATCGGTATCATTCATGTCCATGATCCCGACCAAAGACACCGTCGGCCAATAGCCGCTCTTGGCGAGATCGATCCCTTTCTTGGCGATTTCTGAGTTCAGATTGGCCATGGCGATCTCGGGCCGTTTCTCCAGCGCCGATTGGGTGCAATTCTCCAGCGAATTGTCATATTGGACATAGGCCAGGTTTTCCTTAACGTTTAGCGCCGAACTCAAAGGCAAGCCGAGGATATTGTTCAAATTGGCCAAAGCCAGATCATAACCGTTTTTGGCCTTGATCAGATTTTCCGCGGCGTTGGCCACCTCCACCTGGGTGCGCAACAGATCGCTTTTGGTGACGATCCCCGCATCCATAAACGCCTGGACGTTATGCAGATGAGCGGTGAAGCTGTCGACCGTTTCCGCGCATAACTGGACCATGCTCTGGGCGTGCAGCACGTCAAAATAAGCGACGGTCGCATTCAAGGTGGTTTGCTGTTGGATGCGGTTCAAATTCAGATCCGCGATTTTCAGATTCAGTTCCAGCTGTTCGATGGTCGTCCCCAATTGGCCGCCGGTGTAGATGGGCAGGGTCACGGTAAACTTATTATCGAAATAATCGGTGGCCCCGGGCGGCGTGGTTCCGGTCAATACATAGGCCGGGTCCGACGGGTCCGGCTTGACCCGGGTATCGGTATGCGTCAGATCCAGGACCGGATAGCGGTCCGCTTTGGCCTCCCGCAGCTTCCAATAGGCGGCCTCCCGGTCCTTGGCGGCGATTTTGACGTCGCGGTTGTTTTCCAGTGCCAGCTTGACGCCGTCGGCCAGGGTCAAATCGGTCGCGGCCGCTCCCAGCGCCGCTCCGCCCATGGCCAGGCTCAAGCCGGCGGTCAGCCCGATGCTGATCACGATTGCCAAAAGCTTTTTCATCGTCGTGAAACACCTCAATTTTTACTAAGCTTCGTCGTCCTCGTTCTCGTCCGCGCCCAGCCGGCACCCGACCATGGCCGGACTCTCTTTGATTTCGGAAACGGGGCGGAACAAATTCTCCACTTTCCCCAGGGCGTAGATGATGGTGTCGGCGTCTGCGGCATTCAATCCTTGAAAATTAAAAATATCGTCTAAAAATTTATTCTTATAATCGAGCAACGTCCGGTTGTTTTCCATAAACTCCGCCGACAGGGATAGCTGCACCGTACGCCGGTTATCCTTGGGGATCTGGCGCATGACCACGCCCTGATTCACCAGTCGCTCAATAATAGAGGAAACCGTGCTTTGCGACAATCCCATTTTCTTGGTGAGCTCATTGAGCATGATGTTGGGCGTTTCATACAGGATGAACACCACATTCAGCTGCGGCAAAGTAAAGCCGTAGGCCTTGAACTTCTGCGCCGCCACCTCCCGGATTTTGCGCTGAATCGACCGGAAAAGTTCTACGATTTTCTCCATTTGCTCATTCGAGCACTGTTGCATGGGTCAACCCTCCTTCTTCATTTTGATCATCCCCGTTTTGAGAATTGGCTTTCTGTTTGCCCCGCATGAAGAAGACCATGATGAGGGCGATCACCACGGCCACTACCGTAATGGCAATGGTATAGTCCATCGCATCCACGTAAGCCTGCCGGTAAACCAATCCGTATACGACCGAGGTCGCGGCGCCCTGGGCTTGGCTCGCCGGAAGCTGATTTGCGGTAAACAACCCCTGCAACTGGCCGAAAATATTGCCGGCTTGCCAATTGAAGGGCGAGACCTGTTCCGCCAGCCGGGCGTAATTGGTGTCTACCCGGGCATTCAGAGTCATGGTCATGATCGTAATGCTCAGCGAGCTCATCACCTGGCGGATCGTATTGGAGAGCGCCGAGGCCCGGCCCACCAGCTTCTGCGGCACCGCGTTCATTCCCGAGGTATTCACGGGCATCATCGCCAGTCCCAGGCCGATGCCCCGGATCACCAGCAAGAGGCTGATCAGTTCCTTGCTGGTGTTGAGATTGATGAATGAAAGGTGGTACGAGGCCCACGCCAACAGGAACAGGCCCGGAATCACCACCGGTTTGGCGCCGATTTTGTCAAAGGCAAAGCCGCTGATGGGCATCATGATTCCGGTGGCCACGGCCGACGGCAACATGATCAGCCCCGTCTCCATCGCGGTATAGCCGCGCATGTTCTGCAGGAAGACCGGCAGAATGTAGGTCGCTCCCATTAACGCAAAAGTGGTGACGCAGCTGATGATCTGGCTGATGCTGAAATCGAAGATCTTGAACACCCGCAAATCCAGCAACGGGTCGGGGTGGGTCAGCTCGTTGACGACGAACAGCAAGAGGCAAAAACCGCCCAAGGTCAATAACAGAGGATTCTCGATCTTGCTCCAGTCGATATTGGAGCCTTCGCCCAAGACATACAAGATGCTTACCAGGCCGATGGTGGAGGAGGCGAAGCCGATCACATCGAATCCTTTGACCGGCTTGACGACGGACGGTTTCAGGAGAATGGCGGCCAGGGCGACGCAGATGACGCCGATCGGCACATTGACGTAGAAAATCAAGCGCCAGTCCATTTTCTCGATGATGTAGCCGCCCAAGGTCGGTCCGATGGCCGGGGCCGCCATGGCGGCGATGCCCCAGAATCCCAGGGCCATGCCGCGTTCCTCGGGCGGAATGATCTGGTAGATGATCGACATGGCCACCGGCATGATCATGCCGCCGCCCAGGGCCTGGATGACCCGGAACACAATCATCGAGCTGTTGCTCCAGGCGAATCCGCAAAAAAAGGAACCGAGAGTGAACATGATCAGCGAGAAAATGAAGACCTTCTTGGTGCCCAGGATATCGCCGAGATAACCGGTCAACGGGATGATGGCGCCCAAAGCGAGGGTATAGGCGGTTAAGATCCATTTCACGTCGTCCAGGGAGACGCCGAACACCGCCATCAGTTTGGGAACGGCAATATTGACAATGCTGCTGTCCAGGATCGACATAAAGGTGCCGATGACGCATACCAGCAGCGCCATCCATTTATATAAGGCATCATGCTCGTGTTCTGCCATATTCAAACCCCTTTACTTGATATGAATTCTAATCACGGCATTGGTGCCCGGCCGGAATTTATCAGTGGTCTGATCCAGTTGGATTTTGACCGGTATTTTCTGAACGACCTTGGTAAACGTGCTGCCGGTGGAGGCGGGCAGCAAGGAAAAGGTCGCATTGGAGGCTTGCCCGATGGATTTAACTTTGCCGGTGAAGCGTTCCCCTTCGAACTGATCGATGCTGATATCCACGAACTGTCCCGGCCGGATCCTGTCCACCTTGGTCTCCTCGATGTTGGCATTGATGTATAACTTTTGGGGATCGGTCATCATCGCCAGGACTTGGCCGGCCGATTCAAATTCGCCCACGGTGCCCTGTTTCTTGAGGATCACTCCGTCGATCGGCGCCCGGATCACCGACTGATCGATATTGGCATCGGCCAGGTTTGGCGCTTCCTGGCGCCCCAGGATCTGATCCCGGGTCACCCGGTCGCCTTCTTCGACGTTGAAATCCAGCAGTTTGCCGGAGACTTGCGGGCTCACCTTCACCAGATCCCCGGTCAGCATGGCGTCCTCGGTGGAAACGAAATAGGTGTTATTATACCAGTAATACAGCCCGATGCCAGCCAGCGCGACCACCATAACCGCCATGATGCCGATCATTAATAGCTTGCGTTTTCCATCCATCATCATTTGTCTCCCTGTCCGTTACTTTTTCAAAGCGATCTCTGCGAACATGCCGGGTTTCAATTCCTGCTTTCCCGTTAAGAGGACCACTTTCACCAACACATTTTTGCTTAGCGAATTGATCACCGAATTGATCACCGCAACCTGGCCGTCGAATTTCCTATCCGGGATTTCCGAGACTTTTACGGTGACCGCTTGCCCCGGCTTTACCTTTCCCATCAGACTCGCCGGCAGATAAGCGTCCACACACAGGTTTTCATTATTGACGATGGTCACCAAGGTGGCGCCGGGGGAGGCCAGTTCGCCCACGTTGATATTTTTGGCGATGACCATTCCGGATATCGGCGCGACGATGGTTCCGTTGCTTAATTGGGTCCTGGTGACTTCCAGCGCCGCCCGGGCCTGTTGCACCTGGCTCTTCAGGATATTTACGGTTTCCTTGGTCTCGCCCTGCTTCAACATAATCAGTTGCTCCTGGGCGGACTTATATTGCGCCTCGGCCGCCGCCAGTTGCGTCTGGGCGGTTTCATACTGCAGCAAGGGCAGCGCCTGCTGATTATAAAGTTCCTTGATGCGGTCGAAATTCTTTTTCGAATTATTATAACTGATCGCGGCGCCCTCCAAATTGGCTTGCGCCTGGGCGATCTGATTTTCCCTGGAACCGGCCAGGGTTTTGCTCAAATTGGCTTGCGCCGTGACGACCCCGGCTTCCGCCTGACTGACCTGGGCCCGGATATCATTGGTATCCAAAATGATGATCGGATCACCCTGTTTCACCTGCGAGCCCACGTCTACATTGATCTGAGCCACTTTGGCGGCGATTTTGGTCGTGACAGTCGATTGGGTCTTGGCGTCGACCTTGCCGGCCATGACATACACTTCTTGGGCCGGCGCGGGCTTTACGGCCTCGGTGACGGCTGCCTCCTTCCGATGACCGCAGCCGCTGAATAGCAAGGCCATCAATAACACCAGCGGAATGATTCGTTTCATTTTGAACTCCTATCCGTAGTCGTTTTAAAAAACATCCGACACAAACCAATCGTATACGAACAATTTGTGCGCGATTTTTATTTTACTTGTTTTTTCCTCCCTTGTCAATCAGGGGCGATATGCAAAATATTATACTTGGCTGCATATTTATTCCTAGCGATAGCCGGAGCGCCGCTCTTTTTGCGAAGGGTTTCCCGGCGACGCATCTCCCCTCTTTCGGGCCATCATTCATTTCGGGGCGTTTTTTTCTGGGATAACCCCCGGGCGGACAATTAAAGACTATACCAAATTTATACAAGGCACCTTTTGTCCACCGGGAAGTAAGGTTTGAGAATTTCAGAAAGATTTTACTTTATGATCATAATTTTGTTATGAATTTTACGGACGGATAAAAGACGCGGGACCGAACTCAATGAAAGGAAGGGGGTCAGTGATGAAGCGGACCTTAATCTTTAGTGATGAACGAGGATTATCTGCTCAAACCGATCAACGCTGCCGAGTTGGCGACGGCGCTGATGCCTTTCAAATCTCAGCGATCTTTACTAGATACCAAGAAATGAACCGCGCCGCCCCGGCCGGCCGTCCCAAAGCCCGGTCCTCAATGGATCTTGGTTATTCTTTTGCGGAGTGGAACCGTCCTGTCAGGGATGCTCCTCGGTCCAACTGGGATATTGCTGATCCATGTTAGGATGAAAGGTATCCTTGTAAGGGATGATAGGATCCTTTCCGGGGATCCTGTGATCCTTGTAAAGCATGGCAGGATCCGTGTTAGGGATGGCTTCATCCTTGTAAGGGATCCCCTGATCCTTTCAAGGGATCCGCGCGTCCTTGTAAGGGATCGGCCCATCCTTACTTTCCCAAGGCTTGGGAAAGCATTCCCGGCCTTTGGGGAAACCGGACCACGGTTTGGGGATGGCGGACCGGAGATCGGGGAAGCGAGACCGACCTTTGCGGAAAATAGACTGAGAAGCGGGGCAGCATCCGCAGGGCCCGGGGAACCGCCCCGCTGCCCTGCCTCACTTCCCCGCTTCTGATCATCATCATTGCACCGTCACTCGCGATATGGCGCCGCGGCGGATCGGCCGGCGCGAAGGTCGTGTCCTTTGCGGAAGAACGCCGCTATACGGCCGAGGGTAAAGCTTGCTCTTTCCCGAACTCAGCCAGGGCCGCATTCAGGAAATGGTCATCGGCCCAGCGCGCGATATCGAAATCGCGCTCGATATAACCATGATCGAAAAGAAACCGTTTTTGACTTTCCAACGCCAACAGTCCTTTTTCGGTCAGTTCCGGCGCCAGATGCTTATGGAAGTCAAAACCCCGCGCGTTGGCCACTTGGCCGATGGTGCCGTGCGTCTGTTCGGCAAACAGCTCCAGCACTTCCGGCCGGTTGTGCCGCGCCCAGTCCGCCGCGCGGAATAGCTGTTTGATATATTCGACGACGATCTCCGGGGCTTCCTCGGCCAACTTTCGGCTGACCGTCAGAATATTCGGATAGGTGTTGTCGATCGGCGCAATATGATGGGGAGCGGCGGTGAGCTCGAAGATCACCTTGTATTTGCCGGTTTCCAACAACGCCGCCGCGCGGGTGCCGCGGATGAAGATGGCATCGACTGCGCCGCTTTCCAGGGCCGCCACTTCAATTTGGCCGCTGCTTTTATCGGCGGTTGGGACGACATTGGCCTCGTCGACCGCCAGCTCCACAAACTCCACTTCCGCGCCGGTTACGCCCCGGGCCGCCAGGGCGGTTGCGAACCCCCGCTGCGCCGTGGCCTTATAAAAATCGATCAGCGCTCCGGGACGGACCTGCAGTCCCAGTTTACGGTGGCGCAATTGTTCCACCGAATCGATGGGGGAAGCCGCGTTGACGATGATATATTGTTTATGATCCAGGAAAGTCAAACCGATCAACACCGGTTCCCGGCCATGGGACTTGGCCCAGATCGGCGGGATGTTCCCGCCTTCCCGGAATAAGGCGTCGTCCCGGTAATCGTAATGAACGTTCCAGCGTTCTTTCGGCAAAGTCTGGAGCAAGGTGGCGGTTACCCCCAGTTTGGCCAGGCCCTCGCCGAGCCAGCCTTTATGGGCCGCGATATAACTGGCGTTGCCCACCGGGCAAATGGTATAACGGATTTCCTTTCCTTCGTGCTTGAGCGTTGACATGGCGATTCCTCCTACGATTATTTTGGATGTAATGGCGTTCCGGCTTCGGATGATATGACGGCGGCCCCGAGCCATAAATGGGTTTGCTTCTCCGTCACAAACTTTCCTTCCTCTCTGGCGCAGCATTCTTGCCGCAATAACAAAAAGAGGCTAAGCTCCGCAATCATGCGAAAAACTTAGCCTCCAGGACTCTCTGGTCAACTAAAAGGAAGTATTAAATTATAGCATTCCTATCGGATATTATTTATTAAAATATATAGCAATCGCCACCGTTTGTCAATCCGTTTCCGACAATCGTCCGCAATGAATGGCTTATTGCAACGGAAGCGAGACCGACCTTTACGGAAAATAGACCGGGAAGCGGGGGAACATCCGTAGGGCTCGGGGAACCGCCCCGCTGCCCTGCCCCATTTCCCGACTTCCATGAGCTACTTACGGTTCAATCGGGCTTACTCCCGCACCCGTTTCATTTGCAGGATTCCGATTCCCAAAAACAAACCGAGGTATGCCGCCAGCACCAACACTGCCACGCCCGGCGTCACCCCGCGCGAACCGCTCATTCGCAACGCATAGCTGGCATGGGTGAGCGGCAGCAACTCAATTCCCCAGCGCAAGAAGGGCGGCAGCTGGTTGGAGGAAAAAAAGGTGGCGCAAAGAAACGACATCGGCGTCAGTACGTAGGTATTGAAATTGCTCATTTCTTCATGCGAATTCATCAGCATGGCCGCGACCAGCCCCAGCGCGGCGAAGACGGCGCAATTCAAAAACAGGACCAGCAGGAACCCGCCGTTCAGCGACAGGTGGGCGCCAAAAAGATACGCCAGAACGATAATCACCGCCGAAGCGATCAAGCCCCGTAACACTCCTGCCAGAACTTTTCCCAGCACATAGGAACTGGCGCCGATCGGAGCCAGCAGATATTCTTCCAGCGTCTTATGATACAAGCGGCTCATGTTTACCGGAGAGCCCACGGCGTTAAAACTGATGATCATCGAGTTTAACGCGATAATTCCCGGGACGATGAAGTCGAGATAGTTGCCGTGGCTTACCTTGATATTGCGGCCAATCCCCCAGCCGAAGGCCACCAGATATAAAACGGGCGAGATCATCCGCGCCAGAATGTACCGGCCCAGCCGCCGTTTTAGCACCACCCAATCCCGCCAGAAAACCGTCCCGATGGCAGCCAGCCCGAGCATCATTCCCCCACCTTCCTGCCCGTAAGTTCCACGAACACATCCTCAAGATTGGGTTGACGAATGGTCGCCGCCGCAGTCAGGCCCCCGGCGAACTGCGCCGCCGCCGTACGATCGGCGAAAAAACGGTTGTTTAGTTTGTCGTTCTCGTGCCACTCCACCACATATTCGCCGAACTTCCGGCAAAGCACGCGCGGCGAATCCAAAGCGATGAGTTGGCCCTGATCCAGTATCGCGACCCGCTGGCATAGATTCTCGGCTTCTTCAATATAGTGAGTCGTCATTACCACGGTAAGCCCGTCATCGGCCATGCCGCGAATCAGCCCCCATAATCTCCGGCGCACTTGGGGATCCAGGCCGACGGTCGGTTCATCGAGGAATAAGATCCGCGGCCGGTGCAGCAGTGCCCGGGCGATCATCAGCCGCCGCTTCATCCCGCCCGAAAAGGTCTGGACCATGTCGGCGCCGCGCTCCCGCAATTCCACCAATTCGAGCAGCTCCTCCGTTCTTTGCCGGCGGATGGCGGCGGGGATCTGGTGCAACCGGCCGTGCAGTTCCAGATTCTCTCTGGCCGTCAGTTCGATGTCCAGGTTCAGGTGCTGGGGCACCACGCCGATCATCGCCTTAATCCGCCGTTCATTCTTGAGCGGACAGTCCGCGATGGTGACCCGGCCGGCGCTGGGGCGGGTCAGCATGGTTAAGATCCGGATCGTCGTGGTTTTGCCGGCGCCGTTGGGCCCCAGCAATCCAAACAGCTCCCCCTCGGGAATCGTCAGATTCAAATTATCGATGGCCTTCCTGTCGCCATAACGCTTGGTCAATCCCACGATTTCGATCATGCTTTGATACCCATTCTCTTCCCGAATTTATATTGGGGTGGCCAACTGCCGGGGCAGGCAGACGGGCCGGCCCTGACTATCCGGCCAAATATCGGCTTCCACCCCGAACACCTCGCGCAGCATCCGCGGGGTGATCACCGCTTTGGGGCGACCGGCCGCATACAATTTTCCCTGTGCCAACACCGCAACCGTATCCGAATAACGAGCCGCGCAATTCATGTCGTGCAACACCATGACGATGGTGATCCGCTGCTCTTTATTCAAGCGCTGCAACAACTCCATGATCTCCAGCTGATGGCAGATGTCCAGATGGGTGGTAGGTTCGTCCAGCAGTAAAACCCGCGGCTTTTGCGCCAAAGCCATGGCGATCCAGGCCCGCTGCCGTTCTCCGCCCGACAGGGTGCTCACCTGCCGCGCGGCCACCGACGACAATTTCATCTGCTGTAAAGCCCATTCCAAAACTTGCCGGTCTTCCGCCTCGGCGCCGCCCCACCACTTTTGATGAGGAAACCGGCCGTATTCGACCAGTTCCTGTACAGTCAGGTCGTTGGGCGAGCGCGAACCCTGCTGCAATATGGCCAACTGGCGGGCGAATTTCTTGGCGCTGTAACCCTGAATGTCGTCCCCGTTTAGCAGGACCGAACCGGCCAGCGGTTTCAGATTGCGCGCCAATATTTTTAGCAAGGTACTCTTGCCGGAACCGTTCGGACCGATAATCGACAACATCATCCCCTGCTCAACCGCCAGGGACAACTGACGGATGACGGTCCGGTCTCCAAAGCCCGCCGCCAACTTCTCCGCGACCAACAAAGCCATCTATGCTTCCCTCCTCAATAAATAGAGGAAAAAAGGCGCGCCCAGAAAGGCCATAATAATACCCGCCGGCAGTTCGACGGGGGCGAACAGCGTGCGCGCCAAGGTATCGCCGAGCATGACCACAGTCATCCCCAGCAGCGCCGCGCCGGGCAGCAAGAAGCGATGATCGGAGCCGATCAGCAAGCGGGCCACATGAGGCACGATCAGACCGACAAAGCCCAGCAAGCCCACCACGCTGACGGCGCTGGCGGCCAGCAAAGCCGCGACCGCCGTCATGAGCAGCCTTGTGAGTTCGACATTTAACCCCAATCCCCGGGCGGCTTCATCCCCCAGATTGAGCACATTCAGCTTCTTGGCCCCCAGAAGAGCCAGCATGCCGCCGCCGACCGAATAGGGCAGGATGATCCAAAAGTGCGGCCAGCTTCGGGCCGTTAATCCTCCCACCATCCACAGCAAGGCGCCATGAACCCGGTCGCTGTAAAATACCAAAAGGGCCGAGATGCCCGACCCCAAAAAGGCCGAAACCGCCACCCCGGCCAAAACCATCCGCATCGGCCGGATCCCGCCCTTCCAGGCCAGGATATAGATGAGGCAAGCGGCGCCCATCGCGCCGATGAAGGCGATGGGCGTCAGCAGGTATTCCATTCTGGGCAAAAGCACCAGGACGCTGATTCCGGCCAGGCCGGCTCCGGAAGAAATTCCGATGATATGCGGATCGGCCAGCGGATTTTTCATAACCGCCTGTAAAATGGCTCCCGCCAAGGCCAGATTCATGCCCACCAAGGCTCCGACCAATATCCGCGGCAAGCGGATATTCCAGATAATTTGCGCTTGGACGCCGGAAGCGGGGGCGCTCAGGGCCCGGATGATTTCCGCCGGCGCGATATTCACGGCGCCCTTCATCAAGCTGAGGCTCAGGCTGGCGATGGCCAGGACGGCAAAGCCGAGGATGGCGATCCCGCGCCAGAGTCTTCTATCCAAGCTCTTGCCGGAATTGACCACGAGTTTCCCGCTATTTGGCACTGCCATAAACCTCGGGATAAACCAGTTTCGCCATGTATGCCGCGGATTCGGGAATGCGGAGGCCGGGATTGAGCAAGAAAAGTTCGGACGGCAAAAAGACCACTTTTTTATTGCGCACCGCCCGCAAGGTGGACCAGGCCGGATTGTTTTCCACATCGCTCCGCATCGTGTTTTCGATCTCGGCAGTTTTGCCCATGGTCACGACAAAAATCAGATCGGGGTCGTTCTCAACCAACTTTTCCAAGCTATAAGGCGTCAGATCCGCCCCGCTGTCGATGGGCCTGCTGCCGGCGGCGACGTTCTGCAGCTTTAACAGTTTGGCAGTGTTGCCGGCGATGCTGTTTTCCAGTTCCAGACTCACGCTTTTCGAGGTAGCGCGGAGTATCGCGACCTTGGTGGTTTGGTTGGGAAGCTTATCGGTGATCTGCTTTAGTTTGGCTTTCAAGCTTTGGACCATGGCGGCCGCCTTGCGCTTCGTGCCGGCGATATCGCCGAACAAGACGATTTTATTAAACACATCGTCATAGGTTTTATATTTAAGGACGATCACTGGAATCTGACTGCCTTCCAGCACCGGAACGAGCGCGTCCTGGATGCCTTGCATGGCGACGACCAAATCGGGCTGCAGGGCAACCACCTTTTCGACATTAATATTGTAAGCAAAACCTACTTCGGGGATGCTCCGGGCCTGTTTGGGCAGGGCGCTGAGGTCGACGCTGGAACTGGGCCGGCCGACGGCTTTGCCGTCTACCGCGTATAACAGTTCCAGAAAAGATGGGGACAGAACCACTATTCTGCTCGGTTTACGTTGCAAAACGACGGTTCGCCCGGCATCGTCGGTTACTTTCAGGTATCCGGCTGGCTGACGGTCTCCGGTCGCCGCCTGCTTGGCCAACAGAGTGGGCCTAGCCCCTATCGCGGCCATCAGCAACATGATAAGCAGGCCGCATCGCAAATAATTTTTCAAAAGGCTCCGCCTCCTTCTCAACTGTGAACCATAGAAAGCTTCTATGCTTTATTTCTGCGCGCCAGGATCGTGGATAAATAATTGATCGGTTCGTCGCCGATCTCATTGATATCGCGCACCACTTGCTCGTCTTCCAAACCGCACCGGCTGACCATTACCGCGTTAGCGGCGAGTCCATGCCGCTTGAGCGTCTCGATGATCCGTTTACAGTTCTTATACACCTTCATGAGCACGACATTATCGGACGTTGCCAGAACCCGGTCCAACTGATCCTCGGCCAGCGTGGCCGGGATAACGCTTAAGGTATCATTCCCTTCGGCCAGCGGATAACCCAGCTTGCTGGCCATGGCGCAAAAAGCCGGCACCCCGGCGACGGTCTCCACGGGATAGCCGCAGTTCTCCAACAAATGAAATATATAGATATAAGTACTGTAGAACATCGGATCGCCCAATGTTAAAAAAACTACCTTTTTCCCCGCCGCCAGCAGTTCCAAAATGATATTCTTGTTGTTTTCCCAGGCTGCCGACAAAGTTGCGCCGTCGAACACCATGGGAAAAACCAACTTCACGATTTTAGCTTCCGCTTTTAAAAAGGGGCGGGCAATGGTTAATGCGGTGCTTTCATCCTTTTTCTCGGTTTTGGGCGCGATGATGACATCCGCTTGTTGAATCATCCGAATCGCTTTTACAGTGAGCAATTCGGGATCACCGGGACCCACGCCGACTCCATAAAATACTCCCGCCATAAAGATACCTCGCTGGTTTCAAATTCACTTTAATTCTTAAAAAAAATACAAGGGCAAAATCATACCGGCCGCCAGCGGACAGCGTTGATTTTGCCCCATTACCTTTTCTTATTGAATGACCGGAATCGGCGGTCGATCCTTGCCCCGTTCCTTATATTTGTTATCGATGGCATCTCTCACGTGCTGGACATAGATATTCTGAATCGCGGAAATTTCGCCCAAACCATGGATGTAGGTGTCTACCTTGAACCCGGCCTTAAGTAGCTGCGATTTAAATGAATCATCTTCGTCGCCGGCCATATCGTTGTTGGCATGATCCCCGGCGACCAGCATAAAGGGAACCAGGGTCACTTTCTCGATCTGGTTCTGCTTGAGTTTCTCGGTCAGATTCTCAATCGTCGGATAGCCTTCCACCGTGAACACGAACACATTTTTTAAGCCCGCATCCTCCAGTTTCAATTGCAGTGCGGCATAGGCAGCGTTGGCCGGGTTTACGCCGCCGTGTCCCATCAGGGCGATGGCGTCATGGGCTCCCAGTTGCGGCAATTGGGAACGTAAAGCGTCAATCGCAATCAAATAGTCGTCGGGTTTTTCGCCTTCCTGTCCGGTGTAATAGAGCAGGGGACGGCCAACCGTCAGTTTGGTAAAGACCTTGTCATAGTCGGACACCGTGGTCATCAGTTTTTCATATTCTTCGCCGGCCTCGATATGGAGCGGCTGGATAATTACTTCGCTGTAACCATCGGCTTTTAGACGGTCCAATGCTTGCTTTTCGGTGTCAAATTTTAAGCCGTCGCGATCGGCCAGTCGTTTAATGATGATCCGGGAGGTAAAGGCTTCACGGACTTCATAATCGGGGAAAGCGGCGCGAATTTTCTCTTTCACCGCCTCGGTGGTGACTTTGCGGGTATCCGCGAAGGTGGTGCCGAAACTAACGACCAGGATGGCTTTTTTCACGGGTTTGGCCTCCGCGGCATAAGCTTTCTGCCCCAACGCCGTTCCAAAGTTACAAGCTGCCAAAAGCACGCTCATGATCAACCAAAAACTTTTTTTCATTGCTTTCACTCCTTAATTTTCAGATTCCCGCGCGTATTCATTGTTGGAATCGCCATAGGCCGTGGCATCACCTCACATAAAGAAACCTCCCAAGCGCTGGGAGGCTCCATATCCGAAGGCGCACCATTCCCTAAAAATCCCGGCTAAAATAGCCGGGATGGAGTAATACGCATTGCATAGAATCCCCTTCCCGTCGCTCGTAGGTATAACGGAGATTGTTAAATAGGCAGTTATCCTGACTCTGGCTCTTCGCTTACCCAAACCTTCCCAGAACTTTCGTTCCAGTGGCATTATCTTGGGCTTGCTCCCCATTACAGTGGCGGGACCGCGTCGGCATTGCACCGATCTTCCCTATTAAGCCCCGAAGGGCACCTATCTCATTCCATATTTAATTAGAAATTATCTTACGAAACGATTTGTAAAATACATCTGCTAAACTGCAAAAATAAGCAAGTTTTCATCGCTTTCACTTTTATGAACGCACCGCTTGCTTAACCTAAATTCTATCATTAATTCGCCCAATGTCAATCCAATTCCCAGAGAAATTAACTCTACCAAATTAATAAATCAGCCAAGGTTTCATCTGAAAATTTTCGTCTGGGATCAATCTGATGCGCATTTTAAACAACCATAGGCTTTTTCAATTCTTGATTGTCTATCCGGAAGGCAATAAGCGAACCGGTTCTCATTCCAGATCTCTTCCAATACCCGAATTTTTTATACAAGACTGGATTCGCTCGGGAATCCAGTCTTGTATTTTTTCGAGAAATGGTTATTGAATATCAACTGATAGCCAAGCCCGCGCTGGCGTAGCCGGCGACCGTGTTCACCAGGCTGAGTCCGGTGGCGGTTGCGGAAAACACCAGTAACAAACGGGTTTCTTCGGTCACCGGTATGCTCAAACCGGTGGTCAAGCCGGAACTGATTGTGCCAATTGCCAGGACACCCGTAAGCGCGGGAGCCAAGGTGACGACGGCGCCGGGAATCGCAGTAAAAGTATTGTCGGGAGTAGTCGATTCAAATAGTTGCGCCGTAATGGTGATCGTCGTACCAACCAGGCTAAGCGCCGCGGTTGTACTGAAATACGCCGCGAGCGACGTTATGGTTCCGGCTCTCGGAGCAGAGAAAGCGAAGTCGGTCAGACTCGTAAGATCGATCGCTCCCCCGACTATGCTGACTCCGGCAACATTATTGCCAAAGCCTACCAAGCTGGTGGTGCCTACCAATCCTCCCGCGATCGTGGTGAGGACGGCGGGAGTTCCAGAGGCAAAGGGGATAATCGCTCCGGCTCCGGCCGGTCCGGTCGCTCCAGTAGCTCCGGCTGCCCCGGCTGCTCCCGCTGGCCCGGTTGCTCCAGTGGCCCCGACCGCTCCAGCCGCTCCCACCGGTCCGGTCGCTCCAGTAGCTCCGACTGCCCCGGCTGCTCCCACTGGCCCGGTTGCTCCGGTGGCCCCGACCGCTCCGGCCGCTCCCACCGGCCCGGTCGCTCCAGTGGCTCCTGGATCACCTGTTGCTCCCACTGGCCCGGTTGCTCCAGTGGCTCCGACTGCTCCGGCCGCTCCCACCGGTCCTGTCGCTCCAGTAGCTCCGGCTAATCCGGTTGCCCCCACTGGCCCAGTTGCTCCGGTGGCTCCGACTGCTCCAGCCGCTCCCACCGGCCCGGTCGCTCCAGTGGCTCCTGTCGCTCCTCCAGCCGGTCCTGCCGGTCCCGTTGCTCCAGTGGCTCCTGGATCACCTGTTGCTCCCACCGGTCCGGTGGCTCCCGTGGCTCCGGTCGTTCCAATTGGACCAATCGGACCGATGGGTCCAGTGGGTCCCGTCTCCCCCGTCGCTCCGGAATAGGGTAGGCCGACCAAGAGCTGTTGTACCCGGCGAAGGCCTGCTAATAACGGATCATAAATGCTTGCCGAGCATTGACTGCATTGATTGCATTGACTGAGCCGCTGCCAACTTAGAATCTGATCGTTAATAATGGCTAAATTATTGATCGTGCACTGAATTCTTCCGGCATCGAAACAACTTATCGCGGTACTAATATTTTCAAGTAAAAAGTCCTTCCGCAGGGCCTTTACCGGTAATTGTCTGATTTGTCCCTCAATTAATAACAGTTGAATCCTAATCTGCTGGTTTAGATCGGACATTAATTTCACCTCTCATGAATCTGAATCAAATTTTACAAGTCAGTGATTTGCGCATGTTACCTTAAAACGGCGCCATGCCCTTTGAACATGCGAGCTCCTCTATGACGCTGTTATATCATATATTACATACGGATTATGGAAAAAGGAATTATGCTGCTGGCATCTTTCATCCGAGAAGGTCAGCGAAGGGTCAAAGAATTGCGGAACAAGTGAAGCAGGGCAAAAAAGTGCTCATTGAGAGATGTTTAAATCATTGGCAATCATTTTCCACAAACCGACGGTGGACCTATCCTTCTTGATCTATAAAAGGAAGATCTTTATTCACAAAAGATCGATCTTTATTAACAAAAGGAAGATCTTTATCCACAAAAGATCGATCTGGAATCATCGCAGACAGATCTTTATTCACAAAAGATCGATCTTTATTAACAAAAGGAAGATCTTTATCCACAAAAGATCGATCTGGAATCGTCGCAGACAGATCTTTATCCACAAAAGATCGATCTGGAATTATCGTAGACAGATCTTTATTCACAAAAGATCGATCTTGATCCACAAAAGTAACTACGACGGTCATTGCCATAGTTCTTTGATTCCTAAAAGAGCGATCTTTTGGGGATAAGTGAATTACGCGAATAATCCGGGTTGAACCACGCGTTAATATAATAGCAATATAATAGCTGGAACTTTTGCCGTTCAAAAAAATGTACTTAATATACTCCTTGCTAAACCGGATTCATCCGATAACAATAATAAACACGTTTTATATACAAACGGGGGTTATTTCAGGTGCATGAATTCATCATCATCGATGGGGAATTTTTCAGAATTAGCAGCCTTCAGTCGTTACCGGACGGAACCTTTGAAATATTATATTGGTTTCCCGATAAGCAAAACGGCCTTAAATTAAAGCGGATAATCGGCAAGCTCAACGAAATATCCTCTTCCTGGTTTATGTTGGTCGACGATGACCAAAAAAATTAGCCGGCGGATCGGCCGACCTTTGGCAACAGCACTCAAAAACAGCTGATCGAGAGGTTGATCGTTGGTTCATTCGGTAAAGTTCTTCCGGGATGAAGCCCTTTTTTACCTTCCAAACGCTTTGTTTCACAAGAGTTTATAATTACGGAATTGTCTCAACCGAAGTAACTCCGGCACTTACTGCCGGAGTTACTTTACTAGACGAATAATTTTATTTATGACATACCAGCCATGGAAGATTTCCCGCCTGTAAAACTGCTTGACCTTTTCGCGCCGGTTGTTAAAATTAAGATGGGGTTACGGATCCATTGCTAAAATGTAAACTGCCGGGGTGACACGACTCTCTGGGGTTAGGATGATTGGCGATGATACAGCAGCGCTATATGACCATGACCAGGAATGTGATATTTTTGGTCAATCTCTTGATCATTCTTTTCTTATCGATTCTAATCTATAAAACGATCGAGCTCATTTGCTGGAACGACCTGGCGCGCGATTTCTTGGAGAAAATCCGCTATGTTCCGATAGTCCCCTGGCAAGTGACTGTTTTTTCGCTGACGTTACTATTTTCCTTCTTCGGCAGCAGCCTCATCCGGGAGCGGATCCCCAGAGAGCGCCAGTTCATATTCTATCTTTTCAGCCTCTTCGATCTCTTCATTTGCATCGCCATCATGTTCTTTTTAAACCTGGGCTATAAGGGAATCCTGTTTCTGACCATCGCCAATATCATGATCTATATTGAGGGAACCAAACGGAAATACACGTTCATCTTTGCGGTCATCGTAATTTATATCCTGTTTGATTACGATATTCTTTCCATTAAAATGAATCTGTTTTCCATTAATGATTATATCCAGTATTACACGTCAACCGAGCGTTTTTACATTTTCAGCATCCGCAATATCTTGTTTTCCCTTAATGAAATGGCCTTCATTGTATTCATGATCTTTACGATTCAGAATCAGATCGATGAGAACACCAAGATTAAAGAATTATACGCCAAACTGTTCCAAACCGCCGAGGAGTTAAAGGTGGTCAACATTCAGTTGCAGGACTACTCCCTGAAATCGGAGCAGATGGCCAAAACCCGCGAACGCAACCGGCTGGCCCGGGAGATCCACGACACCATCGGTCACACGCTCACCGGAATCGCCACCGGTCTCGACGCCTGCATCGAATTACTGGAACGGGATCGCGCCAAAACCAAAATCCAACTGCTCAAGATCAGCGATTTGGCGAAAAAAGGGTTGCTCGATATCCGCCGTTCGGTAAGCGAATTGCGGCCCGACGCCTTGGAGAGATTCTCCTTGGTTTCGGCGATTCAGAAACTCTCCGAGGATATTAACGAGTGCACCCAGACCCGGGTGGCTTTGCAGATCGAGGGGACGGAGCGAAAGCTCAATGCGGATGAAGAGGCCACCGTTTACCGGATCGTCCAGGAAGCGATCACCAACTCGGTGCGGCATGGCCGGGCGCAGGAGATCCACGTAAACTTGCATTTTGAAAGCAGCTGCCTTCAATTGCAGATTGTGGACAACGGGGATTGCCGCGGCCCGGTTGCCGAAGGGTTTGGGCTCCAATACATTCGGGAACGGGTGGCGATGTTGGCGGGAACGGCCGAATTGGGCCCGGACTCCCCGCATGGTTTCAGAATCCGGGTTCAAATTCCGATCCGCGGGAGGGTGAGCCAATGATTCGGGTGATGATCGCCGAAGATCAGGAGCTGATCCGACAAAGCTTGGAGATCATGCTCAGCAACAAACCGGAGCTGGAGATCATCGGGACCGCCGCCAATGGTCGGGAAACGGTGGAGCTCGCCCAACGGTTGCTGCCGGATGTTATTCTGATGGATATCCGCATGCCGGAGCTGGATGGCGTCCAGTGTATCGAGCTGATTAAACAAAAGCAGCCTCAGATCAAGATCATCGTCTTAACCACCTTCGATGACGATGAATATGTTTTCAACGCCTTAAAGAATGGGGCCAGCGGTTATCTGTTGAAAGGCATCTCTCTGGGAGAGCTGATCGAGGCCATCAAGACCGTGGTCAAGGGCGGCGCCTTAATCAACCCCAATATCGCCAGCAAGGTGGTGCGCTTCTTCTCTCAGATGGCGCAGGCCGATTACCGCATCAAAGTAGCGGAGAGCGCCTTACGGGAGTTAAACGCCAACGAGCTGAAAATCATCCAATTGATCGGGATCGGTATGTCCAACAAGGAGATTACCGATAAGCTTAAATTGAGCGAAGGGACAGTCCGCAATTATGTCAGCAGCATCCTGATCAAACTGGCGCTGCGGGATCGGACCCAGATCGCCATTTTCGCCGTTCAAGCCGGATTGACCTTAAAAAATAGCGCTGTCGCGGGTGGCAAAGTTGAAAAAGCATAAGCTGGCGCTCATCGGTTGCGGTTTGCTCCTGATGTTGGGAGCGGTGCTGGGGTATCTGCGCCAAAGCAACGTCGCGCCCATCGTGCTGGAATTCGGCGATTTTGCCGGCAGCAACTGGGATATTCCCAATTGGAGCAGCTATAAAATAAGCGATGAAGCGATCCTCCGGTTTGAGGCCCTGCATCCCCGGATTAAGATCAAATACCTCACCGGCACCCTAAAGAGCGATTACTCGGAATGGCTCGCCCAGCGGATCATCAAGGGCAAGGAACCGGATGTCTTCTGTGTTTTAGCGGGGGATTTCAATACTCTGGCCTCGATCGGGATTCTGAAGAATCTCGACGACCCGGTGCATCACGACCCGCGCTTCGATGTCGCCCGGCTGTATGAAAAAGCGGTCAAGTCCGGGCAGTTTTACGGCTCGCAATACGCTTTGCCCCGCGAAGTGGTGCCAATTTTGATGTTTGCAAACAAGACCATTCTGGCCCGGGAGGGAATCGCGGTTCCTCAAGGGGATTGGACCTGGAATGATTTTTATGCCATCTGCCAAAAGGTGACCCGGGACACGGACGGCGATGGCCGGATCGATCAATTCGGAACCGTTGGTTTCGACTGGCAACAGGCGGTTTATACTAATGGCCAGCAATTATTCGACCTGAATGGTTCCGAAGCGATGTTTGACAAGCCGGGAGTGCGCGAGGCCATCGCCTTCGTGAAGAAGCTGGCCAAACTCAACGCGGGCTCCCGGGTCGTTCCGGCTGATTTCGACGACGGCAAGGTAGCTTTCCGGCCATTCCCCTTTTCGGCCTATCGGGCCTACAAGGCCTATCCCTACCGGCTGGTCCGCTATGCCCAATTTGAATGGGAATGCATCAAGCTGCCCCGCGGCCCGCATGGCAACAACGCCTCCGAATTGTACAGTTTCTTGATCGGAATCAGTTCGCGCACCAAGCACCCCCGGGAAGCCTGGGAGTTTTTGAAGTTTCTGACGTTCGATCGGCAGATGCAGCAGAACATCTTCAAATATTCCTACGGCGTGCCGGTCCTCCGCGCAGTGACCGAATCCAGCGAGGCCGACGAGGAGCTTTCCAAATATACCCCGGATCAAGAAATCTCCGTCGATAAAATGATCTTGAGCCAAGTCATCGAGCAATCCATGGTTGCCCCGCGTTTCCAAAAATACGACGAGGCCATGAACATGGCCGATAAAGAGATCTTCCGCTTGATCAACGAAGACCAGGATATCGATACCTCGTTGCAGAAGCTGAACCGCGATTTAACCAAATTTTTAAAGCAATGACCCCCCTGGATGATAATTGTCATCCCCCCAAAAGGACCGCAGTCATCCGGCGCGACTGACAAAAAGCCTGCTTTCGGCCTGACAAAAAACACCCTCCTTCCATGACAATGTTTAGGTGCTGATTCAGCTGAGATTTATTATAATGGAAATACATGGGATCCGACCGGCCGGTTCGAGAGCCCCGTTTGAGAAACCTGATTCCAATAAGCGCAGGGGGTAACGATGTTGAACAAAAAATGGTTCGTAATGATGACGGTCCTGATCTTCGCGTTTTCCGCCCTGGCGGTGTGCGGCGCCGCCAAACAGCGAGTTTTCGGGGCCACCTTCCACAACCTCAACAACCCGTTCTTTGTGGCTTTGAACGATGGCATCAAAAAAGTCGTCGAGAGCAAAGGCGACAAACTAATCTCCTTCGACCCGCAACAAGACTTGAACCGCCAGATTTCCGGAATTGAAGACTTCGTCTCCCAAAAAGTCGACGCGATCTTCGTGGCCGCCCTGGACTGGAAGGGCATCAAACCGGCGCTGGAAACGGCCAAAAAGGCGAAGATCCCGGTCATTATCGTCGACGCTCCCGTGTACGACGTGGATCTGGTCGCTACCACCGTGGCCTCGGACAATTGGAACGCCGGCGTATTATGCGCCAAAGACATGATCAAAAGAATCGGGACCAAAGCCAATATCGTGGTATTAGCGCACCCGACCGCCAAATCGGCGATCGACCGGACCGAGGCTTTTAAAGCGACGATCAAGCAGTATCCCGGACTCAAAGTCGTGGCCGAACAATCTTCCAATGGCGAACTCGATCAAGCGATGACCGTGATGGAAGATATTCTCCAAGCGCAACCGCGGATCGATGTGGTCATGGCGGTAAACGATCCGACTGCGATGGGCGCCATCGCCGCCCTGGAAAGCGCCAACCGGTTGAAAGGGGTCTTGGTTTACGGGGTCGACGGCTCGCCGGATGCCAAGAAGATGATCAAGGAAGGCGGCAAATTGACCGCTACCGCTTCCCAGTTCCCCTCGAAAATCGGTTCGATGGGCGCCGACGCCGCCTACAAGATCCTGAGCGGTAAGAAAGTTCCCAAAGCGATCAAGGTCCCGGTGGAGTTGATTGACGCTTCGAATATCGGCAAACATGCCGTCGATAAATTCGAATGATCCGTCTCGCGAGTGGAATAGCGCCCAAGTTTTGCCCGGGAAACCGGGCAAAACTTTTATCTCCGGCAAGTTTTAGGCTAAATTTTGAATGCCTTCTTATCTCATCGGCCTAAAAACCGTGGGATAAAGTCGCTTCGGAATCCGAATCAACTTGGGAAAGGCTTAAAACGACTTTCTCGCTCGCTTTGATGAGCTTTGGTAAATGCCCTGACCTTCGGCGGGGTTCTCACAACGTTTCTAAAACGGAGGATTGCAATGGGAGCCAATATTTTGACTATGGAAAACATCCATAAAAAGTTCCCCGGCGTCTATGCTCTAAACGGGGTAAACTTCGAGCTGAAATACGGTGAAGTCCACGCCTTGCTCGGCGAGAACGGGGCCGGCAAATCGACCCTGATCAAAATTCTGGCTGGCATTTATGCCGCCGATGAAGGCCAAGTCTATCTCGATGGCCAGAAAGTCGCCATCCAGGACGTCCACCAGGCACAGGCCCACGGCATCAGCGTGATTCACCAGGAGTTGTGCCTGGCGTCCAACCTGACGGTGGCCGACAATATCTTTCTCGGCAGGGAAACGACGGACAAAACCGGCTTTGTCAATTTTTCCGAGCAGAACCGGAGCGCCCAGGAACTGTTGAATTCATTGGGGCTGGCCATTCAAGCGACGGAACTGGTTTCTAAGCTGAGCGTGGCCCAACAGCAAATGGTGGAGATCGCCAAGGCGTTGTCGATTGAGGCCCGCATCATTGTCATGGATGAGCCGACCGCTTCGCTGACCCTCAGGGAAGTGGCCATGCTTTTTCAGGCGATTGCCAATCTGAAACGGAAAAACATCGCCGTAATTTACATTTCCCACCGCATGGAAGAGCTTTTCCGCGTCGCCGACCGGGTCACGGTCCTGCGGGACGGCAAATGCGTCGGTACCAAGGAAACCGCTCAGACCCGCAGGGAGGAACTGATCGCGATGATGGTCGGCAGGGAGTTGAAGGATTTATATCGCCGGACCTTTCATGAACCGGGCGATACGGTATTGGAGATCCTTGGTCTCAACCGCGCCAATGTCCTGCGCGATATCAATTTTGCTTTGCAAAAAGGGGAAATCCTCGGTGTTTCCGGGCTGGTCGGAGCGGGACGGACCGAACTGGCCCGAGCCATTTTCGGGATTGACCAACTCGATTCGGGCGAGATCCGGGTGGCCGGAACTAGGGTCCACATCGGCTCGCCTCTGGAAGCGATGAATTATGGAATCGCGCTGGTCCCGGAGGATCGCAAAGGCCAGGGCCTAGTGCTGATCCAAAGCGTGTCCTATAATATCACGCTGACCATTTTAAAGCAGTTTATCAGGGGCGCCGCGGTGGATCAGCGCCTGGAGCGGGAATTGGTGAGTCATTATATTGATAAACTCGCCATCAAGACCCCCTCGCTCCAGCAGTTGACCAATCACCTGAGCGGCGGAAACCAGCAAAAAATCGTCATCGCCAAATGGCTGGCCACAGTTCCCAAAGTCCTGATCCTGGACGAACCGACCCGGGGCGTCGATGTCGGCGCCAAGGCCGAGTTGTACTCGATCATTGATATGCTGGCCGAGCAGGGTGTCGGCATTATGATGATCTCTTCGGAGTTGCCGGAGATTATCGGGATGAGCGATCGGGTGCTGGTGATGCATAACGGTCGGATTACCGCCAATCTCACCCGGGATGAATTGGATCAAGCCAAAATCATGCATTATGCCACAGGGGGTATTTAAAATGCGAGCGTATACAGCCAGGACGGACCATCCTTTCATCACGAACCCGGTGGTTGCCGCGCCGGTCCAGTATGTCAAGCGGAATGCCGGTATTCTAATCGGTTTATTCGGGATGTGCTTTATTTTGTCCATCATGACACCGGTATTTTTGACCACTGGCAATATCCTGAATGTCTTGCGGCAGGTATCGCCCAATGCCAACATCGCCCTCGGCATGACCCTGGTCATTTTAACCGGGGGAATCGATCTTTCAGTGGGAGCGGTCGTCGCGATCGCGGGCACAATGGCTGCCGGTTTCATCGCCGTAAGCGGGTTGCCGGTATGGGTCGCCCTGGGTTTGGGGCTATTCATCGGCCTGCTGATCGGCTTTTTTAACGGCTTCGTTATCGCCAAAACAGGCATGCCGCCTTTTATTGTGACCATGGCCACGCTGACCATGACCCGGGGACTGGTGTACGTTTATACCGGCGGCCTCCCGATCCGGACCCTCGACCCCATCTTTAATAAAGTAGGCAGCGGTTATCTGGGCCCCATCCCGTTCCCGGTAATCTACACCATCCTTTTATATATTGGCGTGATGATCTTGTTATACCGGACTAAATTGGGCCGTCACATCTACGCCGTGGGCGGTAATCGCGAGGCAGCCAGATTTTCCGGGATCGATATCGCCAGAGTCGAAATTGTGGTCTATACCATTATCGGGTTTTTGAGCGCCGTTACCGGTATCGTGCTGTGTGCCAGGATGTATTCGGGACAACCGACCATCGGCCAAGGTTTTGAACTGGACGCCATCGCCGGAGTAGTCCTGGGTGGCACCAGCTTTTCCGGAGGCGTCGGCACGATCGGCGGAACGGTCATCGGGGTATTGGTCATCGGATTCTTAAACAACGGACTAAATCTGCTGGGCGTCTCCTCGTTCTGGCAACTGATCGCCAAGGGAGCGGTCATTCTGCTGGCGGTTTACATCGATACTTTGAAGAAAAAAAGCACGAGCAAATAGGATGCTGCACGATAAAGTCTGCGGGATCTCCAGTTTTTGGGAGACCCCGCAGACGGTTTTGGGCTCAATATTTCAAAAAACTTGAACGTCTCCAGCTCGGCCCGGGTGGGAAGAGCTTCATAGCCCCCGGTAGTCAACCCGAGAAACTCATCCGACAGGCTTTCGAGCGGGTTTTATCGTGGCTTGAATGATCTCTAAACAAGGGTCGCTCAACGCCCGGAGTGATGTCAGTGAGATGAAGCAGCCGCGCATCACCGAAGTATTCCTTATCCAAATCGGCCGGGGAAAGCCAACTAGCTGAACATTACCATGCTTTCTCCCAGTGCTATTACCCCTGGCATCCCTGTCACCTCAAAATAAACTTTACAATAATGCATGGAATTTCACCGGCTTATTGTTTTACAGCTCCTCCGGTAAGCCCGGAAACCAAATGTCTTTCGAGCAGGATAAAAAGGATTAAAATCGGTAAAATTGAAAATACCGCCATGGCCATCATCTCATCCCAGATCACCACGTGTTCACCGATCAAGGACGTGATACCCACGGTAATTGTCCAGGAATCCTGGCCGGTCATAAAGGTTTTCGCGAAAAGAAACTCATCCCACGACAGCATCGCCGAGTAAATGGTGGTCGCCGCCAATCCCGGAGCGGTCAACGGCATAATGACCTTCCAAATGGATTGGAACAGCGTGCAGCCATCGATCTGGGCCGACTCTTCCAAACTGACGGGAATGCCATCGAAGTACCCCTTCATCATCCAGACGGCAAACGGAGTGATAAAAGCCACATTTCCAATGATCAGTGATAATTTGTTATTTAACAGACCCATTCGTTGAAAGATCATGTATAACGGGATAATCATCAAGGTTCCCGGTAACATCCGAATGATTAGCAAACAATAACCCATCAAACGACTGCCCACCGACTTATAGCGCGACAGGCTGTAAGCGGCAAACATGGAAACGAGTAACGAAAACAGTGTGCTAAAAAAGGTTACGACGGTAGAATTAAAAAACCAGTTTATCAAGGATTTCTGTTTGATAACATTCAGATAAGGCTCCAGATGAATATCGTTAAGGCCCGGCAGTATTTTGGGAGGATAGGCCAATAATGATCCCCGTTTTAATATCGAAGTTATCACCATCCAATACAGCGGGAAAGCTAAAACAATGCAGGTGGCGATCACCAGCAAATAAAAGTAAACCCTCCGGCCTCTGAAGAGCTGTGTTTTCGCTGATTTCATAATGGACCTCCTTGGTTAGTAAAACTCTTTGGACAACGAGGGTATCGCCACCACCAAAATGAATAAACAAATAATCAAACTAACGACCCCGATGGCCGAGCCATAGCTGATATGAAAGTATTTAAACGCTTCCTGATAAAGTTGCACTGATAAGGTTTCCGTACTTCGCATCGGCCCTCCCTCGGTCATGACGTAAATGATGTCAAAATTGCGAAATACCCACAAGCCGTTCAAGACCAGCGAAATGGTAACTACCGAACGCAGGGCCGGCATTGTAATGTTTTTGAACTGTTGCAGCCGATTGGCCCCATCGACATTTGCCGCTTCGTACAATTCTTTGGGGATGGCTTGCAGTCCGGCCAGCAACATCAGTGTAAAAAAAGGATAGCTCTTCCAGATGGTAGTGGTGGTAACCGCCGCAAAAGCCGCCACTGGCGTGCTGAGCCAGGCGATATTATCGGTGATCAAATGCATGCTTCGTAAAATATAGTTGATCACCCCGAATGAAGCATCGAACATCCAAATGAACATCAATGAAACCGCAACTGCCGGGACTGGCCATACCAGTAGAATAATGACTCTGGCTACCCGGCGCCCTATAAATTTCTGGTTTAACATCAGCGCCGTGAACAATCCGATCGCAAACGCCACCGCTACGGCAATCAAGGTATATAAACAAGTGATCATCAGCGAGTGCCAGAAATCGCTGGATTCAAAGAGTTTTACATAATTCTTCAACGTAAAGGAGGCTCCGGTCGTGGTGGCGATTCCAAAAAACTTGATCTTTTGAAAGCTGAGCACAATCGTCATCCAGATCGGATAAAGGACCAAAAAAAAGACCACGATTATCGCAGGTAACATAAATCCAACGCCAATCAAGCTTTTTTGATTGAACTTTATCGGCTTGCTCAATGATTAACCCTCCTAAGCCGTTATGTCGCGCAAGCTACCAATCTCCAACCTTCATTCTTATGATGAATGACCGGAGCGCAAGTAGCGCCCCGGTCTCACCTCACTATTTTTCAATAGATTTCAGTCATTCAGATCCGATAATTTCTTCTCCAGCTTACCGAGAACACTTTCCACTGTAACACTCGGATTGGACAATTCCATGCAGGCATCGATGATTTGAGTGGTAAACTCCACATATTGCCCTTCAAATCCCGGCGGCATAAAGTCCACCGCTTTTTCGGCCTCGCGACTGAAGAGCGCCATCTCCGGATATTTCTGCAACAAGCCGCTGTCTACCACTCCTTTGCGCGCCGGCGGGGACATGGTCAATTCGGAATACCGTCTTTGGAACTGGGGACGGGTTAAATCGTAGATAAAATCCCAGACCAATTTCTTTTTTTCGGCACTCAGCCCGGCTGGAATATGAATGCAATTGCTCAGGCCGCCACAGGTCTTTCCAAAAGGCATCGGAGCTACTTTAATATATGGTGCAACCTCTTTCGGCGATTTATTGCGCAGAGCGAGCGTCCAAGGTCCGTCGGTCATCATCGCGATCTTGCCTTCAAAGAAATATTGCCGTTTTTGTTCATCGGTGATCCCGAGCGGAACGACTTTGTCGCGATAGAGAGACTGATATATCTTTAAACCCTTGATGACTCGTGGATCCTTCAGCATCAGCTTCCCGGCTTTGCTCCAATGGCCGCCTTGACCGATGATAAACTTAGTGGCTTCCATATAAATATTGGGATGCGTCGCGGTCGGCATACCGTAACCGAACTGATCGATCTGGCCGTTTTTATCTTTATCAAGGGTCAAAGCTTTGGCAGCTGCCAAAAACTGTTGCGGAGTCTTTGGGACTTTAACTCCTGCATCATTTAACATTTTTTCGTTATAGAAAAGAACATAGCCATATCCCAACAACACAACCCCATAGGTTTTCTTATTGCGAACCATTCCTTTTTGCAAAGATATCCAGGTAGCAGGGATATCACTCTTCTTGAGCATCGGATCCAACGGTTCGAGCCAGCCCGAGTCCGCGAATTGCGGAACATTGCGCGCCGGCAAATGGAGGATATCCGGCGGATTCTTGGAACCGCACCGCGTCAACAGAGTATCGATATAACCTTTGAAAGGAACCTGATAGAAATTGATCTTCACATTGGGATGCTTGCTCTCGAAATCGGCGATGACTTCCTTCCACCAATCGGAGAATCCGGGCTCAGTGGCCTGCCAGGAAGGGAAGTCTAACGTAATCTTCTCTCCCTCGCCGCTGGCGACCATCGGAATCAAAAAAGCCGCCAACATTGTAATCAATAATATCATTCTGACTAATCTCTTCTGTAACATCTTTTTCCTCCCTAATATTTATGTGTATAAAACTTGCTCGGTATTCCGTCAGCACCTCCTCCCCTTTCACGCGGCATGATTGGACCAGTTAATTTCGCTTATATCTCCGCTCCGTTCCTTAATAACTCTGAACGAAGCTGACGATAATCCACGGCGCGCGGTTGGATATGGTTAGCGCTGGCTAATGCGGCGGCGGTTCCCGCCGCTTGACCCAATGCCATGCAGCACGCCATTATCCTGGTAGAAGCCAACGCTTCGTGCGTCGTCGAAATGCAACGGCCGGCTACCAAGAGTCCATCGATTTGTTCCGGTACCACGCAACGGTAAGGTATTTCGTAAAAGCCGTCTTTGGCTTCGATCTGTCGGGCTTGCCAGCCTTTGCCCTCCGGATCGTGAATATCGATACAATAACCGAATTTGGCGATAGAGTCTTCGAATTTCCGGCCTGTTATCACATCGTCTCCGGTTAACACATACTCACCCATAATTCTCCGCGTCTCACGGATCCCGATTTGCTGTGCGATATTTCCCAAATATGAATCTTTCATCCCGGGAATATACTCTTTCATGAATTCCAGTACCCTGCGGATCTGCGCCCTGCCCTGTATTTCAGCCTGTGTCAGCTGCCACGGATCGGTTGGATCCAGTTTAGCAACCCGGACCGTATTAACATAGGTCAATTCGCCATTGCGAAGGGTGCCGCTCCAAATATGATGCCCCTTATCGTGAAACAGTCCTATCCGATCGACGATCTCATCCCAGGGGGTCAGTTTGATCTCCAAATGGATATTTTGAGGATGATCCGAGCCGAAGGGTGTCGCAATGAGCGGTTGATCGACCATCGCTTTGCCGGCGGTTTCCAGGTCCACGCCACTTAGCTTGAAGATGAGACTCATCGCCTGCATCAAGCCGTCACTCGGCCGCCCTTTCTCATAGCGCGCCCCGGCGAATTTGGCTACGTCGCCATCACCCGAGGCATCGATGAAACAATCGGCGCTAAACCGTTGGGCACCGGCTTTATTGGCCACTTGAATCGCGACCAGCCGGTTGTCCTCGACTTCCGCCCCGAAGACAAATGAATGATATAACAGATCCACTTGCTCTTTTAGCAGCATTTCCTCGGCAATCAGTTTCACCCACTCCGGGTCGGTAAATGTAATCGAGTGGATATGTCCGTTCCGCGGCACAAAATGGCCAAGCGTGCCGCCTACCTTCTTCAGGTTTACCACCAATTCCTCAGCGATTCCTCGAACCAGCTGCACTCCCTGGTTATTAAAGAAATTGATCAAAGGTATCCCGGATGCCGCCACCCCACCGAGACAACCCAGCTTCTCCACCACCAAAGTCCTGGCTCCCATTCGGCCGGCGGCGATTCCAGCGGCAATCCCCGCCGGGCCTCCTCCGATTACAATGACATTATAATGATTTTGACCCGACCGCTGCTGACTCATTTGGCTCACCCCATCCATTTTTCACTTTTGATTGAGTTTAAGCGGTGCGATACTTTTGCACCACATCTTCGCGGATGTTGATTCCCAAACCCGGTTGCGTGAGAAGATCCAGATATCCGTCCTGCCAAGTTAAAGGCGTTTCCAGTAATTCATCAACCAACGGGTTGGGGAAGACCGGGTACTCTTGAATTCTCAAGTTGTTGCCGGCTGCCGCCCAATGCAATGAAGCCGCGATATGGATCACCGAACCGATGCTCACATGGGGCGCAAACTGAATGTTTTGTGCGTCCGCAATCAGGCCGATCCGCTGACAGGCAGTGATGCCCCCCGCTCGACAGATGTCCGGTTGAATGATGTCATAAACACCGGCGTTCAAAAGATAAGCGAACCGGTAATGGGTACATTCGCATTCACCCCCGGCGATCGCCACTCCCACCGCTTTCCGCAAATTAATGTACCCCGTGATATCTTCCGGCGGAACCGGTTCCTCAATCCACTTGTAATCATATTGTTCCAGGATTCGGCAGATCCTTTGGGCATCGGCCGCAGTGTATCGGCAATTGGCATCCGCCATTAAATCAATTTTAGGACCTACCGCCTCTCGGACCTGTCTGATTTTCTCGGCATCGATGAGCGGGTCTTGACCGATCTTAATCTTCATTGCCGTAAATCCTTTTCCGACCAAATCGGCGGCCATTCTGGCCAATTCTTGCGGTTCCATCCATTGCAGGACCGATGCGTAGGTGCGGATCTTCTGGCGGTAGGCTCCTCCCATCAACATATAAACGGGTAAACCCGTAGCTTTGCCGGTAATATCCCATAATGCGATGTCCAATCCGCTCATGGCCTCAAGCATAAAACCGTTGGAGTGTCCGCGCGGCCGCATCCGGTCGTACATTTTATCCCACAGAAATCCCACTTGGCGAGGATCTTCTCCCAACAAAGCTGGGGTTAGCAAGACTTCGATTAATGCCTTGGTAACCTCCGGCGCCACCGGAGCATGAACCTCCCCCCAGCCGACCAGTCCAGTATCCGTGGTGATCTTGACCAAAGTTGTTTCCGCGAAACGAAAAGGCATAGCCCAACTGGCCGCTCTCCAGTTAGAGATGCCCTCTACCGGCGCTTTGAGAACCATTGTTTCTATTGAGGTAATTTTCATCTGCATCCTCCGGATGATTTTTTAAAGCCTTATCATAAATCTTTGGTATTGGAATCGTCTCCCAACAAGATTTAAAACGACTTCATCTCTTGCTTTTCTGAGCTTGCTGGACCGACCCTGTCCTTCCGGCTGGATTTTCGCAATGCGCTTAAAAGACGTGCGTCTCTTTCATTAGCAAATCGTCAATCTCCCCTAACAGAGTGTCCAACTCTCTGAGATCAATCTCGTCTAAATCGAGACTGCCGACCCGGACATAAGTACTTTGAATGATTCCCCATCGTTTTAAAACTTCTTTGGTCATATTCATCCGGAATATCGCTTGAAAATTCAAAATCGGCAACAACCGGTTGAATAAGTCCCTGGCTCCGCGGAGATCTCCAGCCATAAACTTGTTATAAATCGCTACATGAATTTCCATCAGCTCGCATGCAGGCATCGAACCGATCGCGCCCCGTTGATACTCGTCCAGTACATAGCGGCCTCCGGCTCCGCCAAGTACGCCTTTTAAGCTCGCCGGCGGATCCTTCAGCAAAGCGCTAATCCGGTGTCCGCAAGGAGTATTCTCCTCTTTCACGTAACTAATCTGAGGCACCTTCCGCAAGATGTTGAATACGGCTTCCGGCGATAGCCCCGCTCCCATCGGCGGAGGAGCATTCTGCAATATTATTGGAATTGAAACAGCATCAGCCACTCGTTGGTAAAAGCCCAGCAGATGCTGGCCATCATCCTTTACAACATACGGTGGCAGGAGCAGTACAAAATCGGCTCCAGACGCCGCAGCATGTTTACCAAGATCAATTGCCATTTCAGCCGTAGGCGAAGATATTCCGATAACCGCCGGTACTTTCCCGTTCACTTCCTCCAAAAGCACCTCGGCCAAATGTTTGCGTTCCGCAATGCTCAATGCATAAAACTCACTCGCCACTGCCGGATAGGCTACGCCGTGAACTCCAGCTTTCAAAACGTAACGCGCGATATGTCGCATACTTTGCTCATCAATCTCTCCGTGCTCATTGAAGGGAGTGGCAATAATAGGATAGACTCCTCTAATACTCTTAACCGTATTCGTAGTTGTGCTCATTTCACTTACTCCTTTGAAGATAGATCATCAAATAAAGATTGCTTGGCGCGCAAAATGTGATCTTCTAAGGCTTTTTTCAGCGCCGGAAGATCTTTGTGTTGCAAGGCGTCAAGAATACGCAAATGCTCCTCGTATTCCTTACTCACCCGATCTTTCCAGCCGCTTGAGGACGACCGGTGGACTCGGGCGATTTTAATGAAAGTATTCAGGCTTTGGTAGAGTTCGATTAGCTTGGAGTTCCCCGAGATTTTGACGAAATATTCATGAAAGGAATTGTTCTTTTGAATATGGTGTAAGGTTTGTTTATCCGTTTTGATTGGTTGAGCCGCTTCTTTCACCATTTCAGTCATCGCGGCGATATTTTCGGGAGTTACATTGTCCACTACAGTTTCCGCGGCCAGCAATTCCAAAGCTCTTCGAATGTCAAAGGTCTCGCTGAAATCTGTTTTGGTTATTTTCGAAACAAACGTCCCTCGCCGCGGTATCATTTCAACTAGGCCTTCTTCGGCCAACCGGCTCAACGCAATGTGGACCGGAGTCCGGCTGACTCCCATGCGCCCGGCAAGCTCTTCCATGTTTAATTTTTCACCCGGAGCCACGACTTTGTTGATGATGAGATCCCGCAACATCTGATATACCGTGTCGCAAATTCTTTCTTGCTCAATTTGATAGAGGGAGTTCGTCGCAGTAGTCCGTTTCCTACTTAAAGCGCTCAAGGCGCCACCTCCGTTAGAAATATAAAATGTAATATCTGATATATCACATACTCATTTTAATACTCAGTCCTGGCTTTAGTCAAGAGAAATCAACCAATAAATTAAGATCTTGGATCGATTGGTAAAAAAATAACCAAAGGGGGTATAAAAAAGCTCCCCGCAATCTCTTCGGAAGGCCTGAAAAAACGCCTAAATTGTTCCGTTTCTTTCGTTATTCTACCACGATACGACGTCCTTCTTCAAAGTATGATGTTTGGCGCAGAGCGCCGCTTCGCCGGTAGCCCCGACGGGCTGAGCTTGCTTGGCCCGTTCGTAAAAGGCGAACCGCTCGTATCTGCCTCATCCTTTCACTGCATGAATTCAGCCACCCGCGATTTGGCCGTCCGGATCCCACAGATCCTCCCAGCCTTTGGCGCTTTCCCATAGGAAGACCTGGCCCTTGATCAAGCGGCAATTCTTATCGATGCCCGCGATCTCCCGCATCTCTTCCTCAGTCAGCGGCTCACTGATAGAACACTGGAGATTCGACAGATACTCCTGACGGTGGATGGAGAAGGGAATCGGCACCTGGCCGCGCTGGACCGCCCATTTGACGCAAACCACCGCCGGATGAACCCCCAGTCGCGCGGCGATCTTAACGATCACCGGATCCTGGATATCCACCGTGTCGGTCTCCGTCTTGTCACGATCGGGACGAGTCGGCGAACCGATCGGGCAGAAACCGATCGGCAGGATTCCGTTGTCGATCACAAACTTGAAAAACTCGGGCTGTTGGAAATGGGGGTGGAGCTCCATCTCGTTGCACGCCGGCTTGATCCGAGCATCCCGCAGTAATAGCTTCAGCTTGGGGATAGTCATGTTGGAAGTGCCGATATGTCTCACCAGTCCCATATCGACCAACCGCTCCATCTGGCGCCAAGTCCGCATAAACTCTTCATGGATGTAAGGCCGGGCATGGGGATCCCGCGAATCGGCCCCTACCCCGGGCGCATGGTAGTTCGGGAACGGCCAGTGAACCAGGTATAGATCGAGGTACTCCAGTTTCAGGTCTTTCAATGTTTTGGCGCAGGCAAGCAGGACATCGCCTTCGCCGTGCATGTCATTCCAGACCTTGGAGGTGATCCACAGCTCTTCGCGCCGGATTCCCGCTTGCATCGCTTCCCGGATAACCGGACCGATCAGATGCTCATTGCCATAGACAGAGGCGCAGTCGATATGACGGTAACCGGCCGCGATCGCCCCCGTGACCGCCGCGGCGATCTGTTCCCCGCTAAAACGGTCCGATCCGAAGGTACCCAAGCCGACGGCCGGAATCTGGGCTCCGGTATAGAGGGTTCGTTTGGGAACCCGGTTCGGGTCGACCCCATCCGGCGCAATGAAAGAATCGACTTTTTCGATGGACATCGTACTGCCTCCTTCAAATATTTTTACGTAAACCAATATCCGACGGCAATAATTAAAACCTTTTCAATACTCCCGGATCCGTTCGGACTGGATCTGACCGTAAAACTTAGCCACGAGTTCACCGGAGACCATCCCGGTCTTAAAAAATTGGGTATTAGCCATCCCGGCGGCCATTCCCAACCGGATTGCCTCGGCCGCCTCTTGTTGCCGGGCCAATCCCGTCGCACAACCGGCAATGAAAGCGTCCCCCGATCCCACGCTGTTGACGATCTCCAGCGACGGCCCGTAAAAGTGATAGACTCCGTCGGCCAGACCGGCCACACAACCATTTTTCCCCAAGGTAATACAGGGCAGCATGATGCCTTGCGCTCTGAACCTGATAATCGCGCCGGCTTGGGCCTCGCGAGTCGTTAAATTGATGCCGAGCAGCTTCTCGGCTTCCTCCTGGTTGGGCTTGATCAGATAAGGCGAACCAGCAATGCCTTGGGCCAATGCCTCGCCGCTGCTATCCAAAAGGAAGCGGACCCGCTTGCCGGCAGCCAGCGTAATCAGACGGCGGTAAAAATCGGTCGGCACTCCCTGCGGCAGGCTTCCTGAGGCGGTCACTACCGCACTGCCGTCTAACAACCTTTGAAAATCCTCGCTAAACCGGGCGCATTCCGCGGCGCTGATCACCGGACCGGGCTCCAGGACCTCGGTGGAGACTTTGTTACGATCGGTGATGTTGATACAAATCCGCGATTCGCCTTGAATCGCCACGAACTGGTCCCCGATGCCGTCCTGCCGCACTTGCTCGACGATGAAACGGCCATTGCCGCCGCCGATGAAGCCGCTGGCCACCACCGGCTGGCCCAGCAGGCGGGCGACCCGAGCCACATTCAAGCCCTTGCCGCCGGCCGTCGCCGTCATGGTCCGCGGCCGAAAAACCCCGCCGATGGCGAAATCATCCACCGCATAAACCTTATCGATGGCCGGATTTAAGGTAATGGCTAAAATCGGCTCGGTCATCGGAGTTCATCCGCCAATCCGCTGGCGCCGCAGAGCCGGATCTTCTCGCGGACCACCCGTTGGACGGCCTCCTTGGCGGCCCCCAAATAGTTCCGGGGATCGTTTTCGCGGGGATTCTGGGCGAAACTGGCCTGAATCGCCCGGGCCATCGGGATCTTGAGCTCGGTGGCGATGTTGACCTTACAGATTCCCCGGCGGATCGCCTGACGGACGCTTTCATCCGGGACTCCGGAGGCGCCGTGCAGCACCAGCGGAATATCCACCAGCGAACGGATTGCCGTCAACCGTTCAAAATCCAATTGGGGTTCGCCGCGATACTCGCCGTGGGCCGTTCCGATAGCGACCGCCAACGTGTGAATACCTGTAGCCGCCGCGAAATCCCGGGCTTCCTCGGGTACCGTGAAGGTGGCTTCCCGCTCCGCCACGGTCACTTGGTCCTCCGTGCCGCCGATTCTGCCCAGTTCGGCCTCTACCGCCACCCCGGCCGCCTTGGCGACCTCCACCACCTTCCGGACCAGCGCCACATTCTCCGGGTAGGGATAGCGGGAGCCATCGATCATCACCGACGTATAGCCATGTTGGATGCACTGAACGATCGTTTCGAAAGCGCCGCAATGATCGACGTGTAAGGCGACGGGGAGCCGGTGCAGCTCAGCCGCAACCCTGGTAATCGCCGCAATATAGGGAATCCCGGCATGCTTCAACGTCCCGGGGGTGGTTTGCAGCATGACCGGCGCCTGCTCGGCCGCGGCGGCTTCCACCACCGCCTGAACCGTCTCCAGATTATGGACGTTAAAGGCGGCGATCGCCGCTCCCTTGCGCCGGGCCGCCTCGATCAGCGGCAGCGGATTGACTAGAGCCATTGCCATCTACCCCTTTAATAATATTTTCCCGGCCACTTTGCCCGGGATGGCCAGATCTTCAAAAACCGCCCCGATCTCCGCCAAGGGAACGATCCGGTCGATCAATTCCCGGTGGCGCAGTTTGCCCTGTCCAAAATAGGAACCGACCAGTTGCCATTCGCGTCCCGGGAATGGCGCCGAATAAGACATCCACGAACCCCTTACCGTCAATTCCTTTCGGTTGATATATTCGAACTCTCGGGGCTCCAGGCTGATCGGCCTAGAGGGAGTGCCAATGAACATCACATTCCCTTTGTTCCCGGCCAATTCCAGGCTGAGCTTCTCGGTGAATTCGACCCCGCCGGTCTCGATGACCATTGGAAAGCCCCGCCCGTGCGTCACTTCCTGAACCATCTGCCGGAAATCGGGCGCGCCGGTATGGATGCAAATATCGGCGCCGTATTCCTTGGCCAGTTCCAATCGGCGTTCATTGACATCAAAGGCCAGGATCCGCTCGGCTCCCAGGATTCGGGCGCATTGTAACGCCAACAGGCCAATGGTTCCCACCCCGATTACTGCGACATCGGTGCCGCCCCGGAAGTCCATCACGAACAGGCCGTGCAGGGCCACGGTCGTCGGCTCAAACAGGGCCCCTTGTTCATCAGTGACCCCTTCCGGCAGTTTCACCGCGTTGCGCGCCGGCATTTTGACATACTCGGCCCAGCTGCCGGGGATCCGCGAACCGATAAAAGTGTAATTTTTGCATTGCGAATAATTGCCGTTCCAGCAATCATCACATTGAAAACAGGGGACTAGTGGCGCCCCGGCGATCCGGTCGCCCATCGCCACCCCGGCGACCTGCCCGCCGACCTCGACCACTTCGCCGGAGAACTCATGCCCCAGAATGATCGGATAAAAATGGGCGCCGGTCCCCAGCACCCGCGGCAGATCCGAACCGCAGACCCCGGTGGCCCGCACCTTGACCAATAGCTCTCCGTTCCCGGGCCGGGGCGTCTCCACCTCGGTGTAACGAATATCCCGCTGTCCATAAAGAACGGCCGCTTTCATAAGCATTACCTCCTCGCGTTGGTTTCAATGAGTTCCCGCCGTCAAGCCGGCGATGGCGTCCAACCGGTCGTAACAGCCGGTCAGATTCTGATACAACTCCAGATAAAGCTGATAAAATTGCCGATATACTTCGTGCCGCGCCGGATCCGGGCTATGGACCCGTTGCACCCGCACCGTCCGGCGGACCGCCGTTTCAAAATCGGGATAAACTCCGGTTCCCACCCCGGCCAGTAGGGCCGCGCCCAAAGTAGTCGCATGGTCGGAGAACGGCACCTGGATCACTTTGCCGGTAATGTCGGCTTTGATCTGGGTCCAGACGGCGCTGTTGGCCGCGCCGCCGACGCTGACCAATTGCTCGACCTCGGCTCCTACCTCCCGGGCGGTCTCCAGATTATGCAACAAGGAATAACCCACCCCTTCCATGACGGAACGGATCAGGTGCGCCCGGGTTTTTTCGTAGGAAAGGCCGAAGAATACCCCCCGCGCTTTGCTGTTCCAAAGCGGCGAACGTTCGCCGGCCATATACGGCAGGAAGATCAGCCCGCCCGCTCCCGGCGCAATTTCGGTCGCCGCTTCGCTCATCAGCTCAAAGGGACTCCGGCGCAGTTGCCGGCCGAGCTCCTGTTCAAAACCGCCCAACTGCTCGTTGAACCAGCGCAGCGCGCCGCCTCCGCCCACCGTGCCCCCCTGCAGCAGCCATTGGCCGGGCAGCACATGATAGCCCAGGATCAGGCGAGGATGCATCAGGGGCCGATCCAGCCCAATGCTCATTCCGCCGGCTTGCCCGCCCTGCTCCTGGGTCTGGCCGGGCCGGATCACTCCGGCTCCCAGGGTGCAGCACGCGGCATCGAGTCCTCCGGCAACGACCGGTATCCCCTGGTTTAAGCCGGTTTCCTCCGCCGCGCTCCGGGTCACCGTGCCGATCACCTCATGGCAGTGAACCAGCGGCGCCAGTAGATCCAGGGAAATCCCCATTTTCTCGGCCAAATCGCCATTCCAGCAGCCATGGACGATATCAAAAAAATGAAAGCCGTAGCCCTGCGAGAAATCCTGGGCATAAGCCCCGGTCAGTTTGAAACCGATGTAGGCGTTGCTCTGGAGAAAACGGTGGGTTTGGCGGTAGATTTCCGGCTCCCGCTCCTTGAGCCAGAGGATTTTGGGCGTAATATAGGCGGGATCCACCGGGTTGCCGCTGATGCCGCCCAACTGCGCGGCGCCGAACCGTTCGCGTAACCAGCCGGCCTGGACCTCGGCGCGCCGATCCAGCCAGAGCAAGGCCCGACGCAACGGTTGGCCGGCCCCGTCCACCGGCAGACAGGCCCAACTGGTACCGTCGATCCCGATGGCGGCGATCGCCTTGGGGTCTACCGGTTGGTTCGCGATTAAACCCCGCAGTTGGCGGCAGACCACTCGCCACCATTGCTCCGCATCCTGCTCCACCCAGCCCGGCGCGGGGTAAACCGTGGGATACGCGCCAGAAGCTCCGGCAATCACTTGCCCGTCCCAATCGAAGACCGTCAACTTGCATCCCGAGGTCCCGATGTCGATCCCAAGCAACAAACGTTTTTCCATCATCGGCTCCTTTAGCAGCCGCGACCTTACCCGCTATTGATCAGCGGAGTTCAGCACAGCCTTTTCTTAGAAGCCATGTGATAAAGGCTTTCGAATCGAAAAAATCTTTTACGAAAGCAATTTAGCGACTTTATCACTTGCTTCTCTGAGCTTTGGTGATCGCCTGGACCTTCGGACCGGCTTTCCCAACGTTTTTAGAAAGGTTTTGTGATGTCGATCAATGGTATGGCGAAACGTTTCGTTCATTTTTAAAAAAATTAATTCCCGACTTCCCGGACCGACTTTTTCAACAGCAGCTCGGATTTTAACCGGTACAGGGCCGGCAATCCGGCCATATCGCCCTTCAGCCGTTTCAGAAGCAGCTGCGCCGCGGTCGCGGCGATTTGCGCCATCGGCTGAACTACCACCGAGAGCGCCGGTTTGACGATCCTGGCCAATTCCAGGTTGTCAAAACCGATAAAGGAAAGTTCCTCCGGGACTTTCAGGTTCCGTTCGTTCATGGCGATGACTGCGCCCAGCGTCATCTCGTAATTGGTGACAAAGACGGCGCTCGGCGGGTTCTCCCGCTCCAACAGTTCATTGAAGCAATCGTAACCGCTTTGCAGATAATAGTCGCCGTACTGAATCAAATCCTCGTCGACTTGAAGATCGTAATCCTCATGAACCCGGAGATAGCCCTTCAAACGTTCCTGTGCAGTATAGATGCTCTTCGGTCCGACGATAATCCCGATCCGTTTGTGGCCCAGCGTAATCAACTGTTCCACCGCTTGATAGGAAGCGTTGAGGTTGTCGACCAGGACCACGTCGCAATTCACTCCCTTGATCAGGCGATCGATCAGCACCACCGGAATCCCTTTGGCGACGACCTCGTTGATCTGAGCCGCAGTACTAAATAACGGCATCAGCACGATCCCGTCGACCATCTTGGCGAGCAGAAAATCGAGCTTCTCTGCTTCCAGCTTTATATCTTCCTTAAAATCACAGATAATCGTAGAATAACCTTCTTGCAGCAAGCTATTTTCGATATTCGAAATAATGCTGGTGCAAAAAATATTCTCGAGATTGGGGATTAAAACTCCCACCGTCTGGGTATGGCTGGTCTTCAAGCCGCGGGCCAGCTGATTCACTTTAAAATCGAGCTTGACGATGGCCGCCTCGATCAACGCCTTGTTGCTTTCCAACACGTTCCCGCCGTTCAGGTACTTGGAGATGGTGGCGATCGAAAGCCCGGTCGCCCGGGCGACATCTTTGATGGTCGCGGCTATTTTAAATCACCCTCCAGAAGCGTTGCGATAAACCCCGTCCGAAGACCGGGGCGTTTACCAAAGCTCAGGGAAGCACGGGATAAAGTCGTTTGAAAACTTTTTCAAGACCATTTCACGATTTGAAAGACTTTATCCCCTGACCTCCGGAGCGAAACGTTTCGTCCTATTGATGATTGTACTGCACCGTGTAGAAATTTGCAACCATGATATTTTTGACCCGATCGTAACTACTCGAAACATTCAGCTTTCCGGCATCATCTCCTTGGATAATAAAACCACCTAGTCCTATGGATGAATCATGACTTTAATAGAGTCATTCTTGTGTTGGGAAGCGTAATCCATGGCTTCTTTAGTCTGTTCCAGGCTGAACTCCTTTGTGACCAGGCTTTTCACATTGATTGCACCTCGTTTAACGAATTCGATCGCCTTCGGATACATATTGGCGTACCGGAAAATGCCAAGAATGGTCAGTTCCTTCCCGGAAATCTGTCCGTGATTCATGGGCATAACATCTTCCGGACCCATCCCGATCATCACTACCGTGCCGCCGGTTTTGACGATAGAGGTTGTCAAAGCGATGCTGCCGCCATTACCGGAAGTCTCAAACACCACATTCGGTCTGCCGCCCAAATCGGAAAGGATTTGTTCTTCCAACGCTTCATTTTTAGCGTTGAACGCATTATCGACCGCAAAGCGCTTTGCCTGAGTCAATCGATAATCCACCACATCCGTTCCGATAACCCGGCTGGCTCCGTAGGCCTTGGCCGCCTGGGCTACCACCATGCCAATCGGCCCCAGCCCCAATACTGCCGCCGTCATTCCCGGTCTCATAGCGGAACGCTCGGCTGCATAAACCCCTACCGCTAAGGGTTCCATTAAAGCTGCCTCGTCAAAACTCATCGTGTCCGGAATTTTGAAAGTAAAATCTTCTGGAGCGACAATATACTCGGTAAAGGCACCGTCGTATGGCGGCGTTGCCATAAAAGCCACCTCCGGACAGAGATTATACCGGCCCGTCTTACAAAACTCACATTTTCGGCAAGGAATCCCCGGCTCCAGCGTGACCCGATCGCCGACTTTGAAACGGGTAACATTCTTCCCTAGCGCAATCACTTCACCCGAGGCCTCATGCCCTAAAACGATTGGTTTTTCCACGATATACGCTCCGATTTTGCCATGCAGGTAATAATGTAAATCCGAACCGCAGATCCCGACGGACTTTATTTTGACAAGCACCTCATCCGGTCCGGGAGTTGGCATTGGTACATCCTCGATTTGGATCACTCCGACTTTTTTTAAAATAGCTGCTTTCATGATTAAAACCTCCTCAATGTTACCGTTTCGTTCCAATTGCAGAACTTGGCCATAAAAATAGGCCAAGTTCTGCAATTCATTGCTTTAGTTCAAGCTATCCTTACTACCGCGGCGTCCCTGTTCTCGACCTCTACCGTGACCGTATTGCCGGTGAAACTGCCGGGTTGGCCTCTGAAAACCTCGCAGCATCCAACCTTAAGGAGTTCGGAATTGACGACGATCTCGGCCGTCTGTTTATGCTCGGTCATATTTAGGACCCAAAGAAAAGTCTCGCAGCCGTTCCGCCAAAGCCGGGCGACAATGCCCGAATTGGTATCGGCCCGGAGCATCGGCTGCTTGCCCGCGCAAGCCAGCAGTGAGGCGAACCATCTTCGCGTCTGCTCATCCGGGTTTTTGTAGTAGCCATACCCCAGCATCGATCCGATGATGCGGGCCTTGCCGCGGCCGAATCCGTTTTCCACCACCGCAGTCTCACCATCTCCGAAACTGCCGAGCACCCGGCCAGTTGTCGCCTCATAGCTCTGCCGGTAAACTCCGCCCCGGATCTCGCCTTTATCGGAGAAGAGCGTAAGCTCTTTATTGATATCCGGGCCCAAATGCACCGCCTTTTGCAGGCAGCCGAAAACTTCGCCGAAGCCCCGGTTGGGCTGCCATTCAACGGCATGGCCGCGATCGTCGAAATAGCCGAAGCAACCCTCGCTGATCAAGGTGCCGCCACGCTCGACCCAACCTTGAAGTTTCGCTACGGCTTGGTCCGAGATGGCGACGGGATACGGGACATAGATCAGATCATATTCGTCAATCTGGCTCAGCCGGATGATGTCGCTTTGAATGTTTGAATCGATAAATGCCTGATAGGCCCCTTTCAGGCATGAAGCGTAGATATCGCTGTCACCGTGAAGCGCGTAACAAAGGGCCTGGGAATCTTCGAGCAATAATAGGCCGATCTCGCCCTGGACCGGCTTCGCCTCCCATAAAGCCCGTTGGGATTGGGCATTGCACCATTTGGCGATCTCCGCGGCCATGTTCGAACGGGCTGTCCGCGAGCCGTCCGGTCCGTACCAGCCATACGAATGAAAAAGGTTCCCGTCGAGCAGCGGACGATAACGCGGATTCAGGAAGCCGGTGGCGCCGCAGACAAAGCTCATCATGGCATCCAGTCTTATGTTCTCGGGTACGGACATTACATCTTTGATCAGCAGCGGTTCGGTTTTATCGTTCCGTTCGTTCCAATCACTGTCGCCGACCGCTTCGGCCCGCCAGAATGATTTGCCGCGCGACGCCGAGCGGATCATATCCCCGCCCATCATGGTGTGGCAGTTGTTGGCATACCAGAAGGTATAGCCGTATAGGTCGACATCCTTTGAGTAGCGCCAGTCGTCGCCGCATGAAGGCGCGATATCGCTGTGCGCCTTGGCGTTGCCATGGGCGATCATCAAGTGGTTCGGATCGGCCGCCCGCAACGCACTGACACGGAAGCTCAGCCATTGATCCTGCATATCGTTCTGAAAGGCGATCGCGTCGAAAAACTCGGGATAGGCGCCCTTGAACCTTGGAAGCTGGACCTGATCCCAGCTGGTATAACTAAACCTGAACCAAGCCCGGTTAAGGGTCTGCAGATCGCCGTATTTCCGCTTGAGCCATTCGCGGAACTGTTCCTGGGTGGCGCCGCAGAAACAGATGTTTTCGGGCGAGTACAGCGAGCATTCGTTCCAGATGTCATAGCCGTAGAGACCGGGCATATCCCGGTAATGCCTGCCGAGTTCAGTCAGGAAACGAGCGACACCCTCCCGGACGACTGCATTGTCCATGCACATGGTATGGGACCCTCCCACGACACAGCTATGATTCATGTCATTGGTCCGGATCTTGCCGCTGCGGTTTTCCCGCCGCGCCTGAGCATATTTCGCATAAAACCATTCCGGAGCATGCTCGCTCATCTCGGCGATGACGGTTTCGATCCCATATTTGGCGGCGAGTTCGAGATGGCGATCATAGGGTTCCCAGTTGAAAACGCCGGGCTCAATCTCGATCGCGCTCCAGCTGAACCAGTGGCGGAAGCTGGTCATGCCATCCTCGGCCGCTCTCGCATAATCCCGCTCCCAGTCCCGTTCGGGCGGTGACGAGCGTCTGAAATATACCGCGCCAAATTTGATCGGCCGTTGGTCTGTCATAGCGAATTTTCCTCCTTAAATCGATTTTTAAAACGCTATCCCTTGACTGCCCCCGCCGTGATACCCTCGACAATGTTCTTTTGAAGAGCAAAATAAAAGATGAGCAGGGGGACCATGGAAAGAATATATGAGGCGAAAATAAGATTCCACTGGGTGTTCTCCTCACTTCTGAAAATATACTGGACCAGCGTGAGGGTTTGGTACTTCTTTGATTGCAGGATCAAGAGCGGGAAAAGGAAATCGTTCCAGATCGCCAGAGCGTCCAGGATGGCGAGCGTGTTAACTACGCTCTTCAACATTGGAAAGTAGATCAACCAATATAATTTGAACGGACGGCAACCGTCCATGGTCGCCGATTCCGATATCTCATCCGGAATGGTCCGCATAAACCCCATGAACAGAAAGACAGCAAAAGCCACATTCCGCCCCACGTATGAAATGGAGAGTCCGACGATGTTGTTCATCAGATGAAAATCGGACATGAGCTTGACCGAGGGACTTAAGGAAAGATAAAAAGGAATCATCAGACCGCAGATCAGAAAATAATACATGAAGGTGCTGAGCTTATTTCTGACTTTTACAAGGGTGAAAGTACCCATCCCGGTAACGGCGATGATCAGCACCACACTGACCACAGTGATGAAAAGCGTGTTGAAGAAGGCCCTTGGGAAGTTAGTCAGTTGCCAGGCCGTGGTGAAATTGGCCATTTCTAAGGTTTTCGGCAGCGCCATCGGTGCCATCAGCATCTGCTGGGGCGTTTTAATCGCCAAAACAATGACCGCGTAAAAGGGATAAAGATAAACCAAAGTCAAGACGAGCAAGATGAACTCGAAAAGGAGCTTGGGCGCTTTCCGGCGCCAGAAAAAAGCATGATTCATGGCGGTCGGCCCGCTGAACTTGGTGGTGGTCGCGCTAGACAATGTTCTCTTCCCTCCTTCGGAACCAACTGAGCTCGCCGAGGGAGAGCAGGACAATGATGATAAAAAGGATCACGCCCATGGTCGTGCCATACCCCGCTCTGTAAAACTGAAAGGATTCATTGTAGATCGTCAGGGAGATCAGTTGGCTGGAATTGCCGGGCCCACCCCCGGTAAGCGCAAACATGAGATCAAATTGCTTGAAGGCGCTTTCCATGACCAGCACCATATTGATGGTGAAAGCCGGGGCAATCAGCGGAAAAGTTATATAGCGAAATTTCTTGAATCCGGCGGCACCGTCGATGTACGACGCCTCGTAGACTTCCCTGGAGATCCCCTGCAATGCGGCAATATAAATGATCATCGTATATCCGAGGCTCTTCCAGACCGAAACCAACACCCCGACATACAATGCCGCCGCCGCGTTGCCCAGAATGTTGTACGCCAAGGCATCAATGTGCAGCAACCTGCCGACGGACTCGATGGGGTCGGTAAAAAGATAGCTCCAGATATAGCCGACTATCAACGGGCTGAGCACTACGGGAATAAAAAGCAGCGTCCGGAGCAAATTTTTGGTGTGAAGTTCACGGTTGATAACCACCGCCGCCAAAAGGGCAATGGCATTTTGAATGATCGTTACCAGAAAAGCATAGATGAAAGTGTTCTTCATGGGGATGATCGTGGCGTAATCGGTAAAAAGCGTCTTGTAATTGTCGAGCCCGATCATATGAAAGTTTGAAGCAAAGCCGTTCCAGTCCGTGAAGCTGTAGAATATGCCTTGAACGACCGGATACACGGTAAAAATCAGATATGCCACAAACATGGGCAAAAACATCAAGATCAGCTGCGTGAAGTCCCAATGCGAATAGCTTCCCCGCATGCGGCTTTTTGCGATCATCGACAGCACCACACTTCATTTTTTATCCCGATTAAAGCAAAAAGGGATGGGGAGAATGAGACCCTACCCCTTTTTGCCCCGCCGAAACGATCACTTTTGACCCACCGAATGGGTATAGTTGTATTTAAAATCTTTAACAAACTGCGGATTGGCGTTTAAAAGCCGCTGATCGTCTTTTTGAATGCTATTGAGGGTCGCGTCGACGTCCTGGCCGGCCATCCATTGCTGAATGTTGGTTTTCATGATCTCTTTGATGCCGGGGACCCACTGGCGCTCCGCGAATCCGACATATTTGCCCGCCTCAAGCAGCGGAGCCTGGTTGACCAGAGACGGGTCCAAGCTGGTGGACGGCGTATTCTTGACCGTCGATACGGAATTTTCGGCCGTGGCATATTTGATGTTATTGGCAGCCTTGAAAAATTCTTTGTACAGGCCCAAGGCCTCTTTGGGATGCTTCGTTTTCGACCAGATCGAGATGGCATGGTCGAAATCACCCACCGTGGCATAATCCGACGCTCTGGTATAAACCGGGAACGGGATATAGAGGATCTTCCCCTTAAGGCTGGGGTTTAAGGTTAAAATCGTCGATACCACGCTGGGGCTCGCGACATAGAAGGCGCCTTGGCCGCTTGCAAAACGCTGATTGGCGCCGTCGACATCCAATCCGAGGTAGTCCGGGCTCGAATAATTCTTGAGCAAGTTGGAGTAAATGGAAAGCATCCGTTTCCATTCCGGACAATTCCATGATTTTTTGCCGGTGACAACCTGATAATACCAAGCCGGATTCTTGCCAGAGATGATCTGGTGCTCATAACACCAGATGAATCCACAGGCCCCGGAACCATCCTTCGCCGGAACAATGAACGGATATTTCTGTCCTTTGGCCTTAATCTTGTCCATATCCGCCGTGAATTCCGCCATTGTCTTGGGCAGTTCGGTGATGCCGGCTTTTTCGCCGATGGACGAATTGTACATCACACCCCACAGCTGTTGGATCAGCGGGTAGGCGTAAATCTTGCGGTTGTATTGATTATAAGCCCGATTGATAGGCTTCAAGGAATCTTTGATGCCGATGTCGGTAAGATCCATCAGATGTCCGCCCCGCGCATATTCCGTGATCTGAGATCCCCACTGATAAATAAAAAGGTCGGGGGCGTCGTTGGCCACGAATTTCGACGCCATCGCCGTATTAAAGCCCGCCACTCCGCCGGGCAAAACGGTTATTTCCAGGGATACATTGGGATGATCCTTCTGATACTGCGCCGCGATATCGTTCAGCACTTTGTAGCCTGTCGCGTCGCTCGTTGCCAGGGACAGAACCACCCGTTGGCTTTCCGCCGCAACCCATCCGGTAAACACCGCCAAAACCAGTAGCACGATAAGAATCTGAACCAGCTTTCTCATTGGACGACCTCCCTTTAATATTTATTGTAAGCTGCAGTTGAATTATAGCATCGAACCAAACCGCCCATAAATGGAGCGGCATGGATAGATCTTTGCATTATTTTATGGGGATGAAATGGAACTGTAACGTTTCGAACCGTTTGGTGGATATTCTTTAAAAAAAAAGTGGATAGTTTCAGATACTATCCACATATTCCTTCGGGGTCAGGCCCGCTGCTTTTTTAAAAACTCTGCTAAAATAATGCTGGTCGTTGAAGCCGCTCATTTCGGCTACGATTTTAATCTTATATTTCTTCAATGAAAGCAGCTCCTTGGCATTGCGGATTCGTATTTTGAGCAGATAATCCAGGAAATTGATCCCGATGGTTTCCTTAAAAATCAAGCTGAGATACGCCGGAGAGATATAATAGTCTTCCGCAAGCTTTTCAAGGGATATTTCCCGGTAGTAGTTACTGTCGATATAATCTTTGACCCGGTGGGCGATGACCTTTCTCATATCGCCGTTCCCCAAAAAGGTCTTATTGATCTTGGAAAGACACATATCGCGTACCCCGTTGAACATGTCGCGGATATCATGGTATCGCCAGAGCGGTTTAATCCGCTCTTCCTGGTCCGCATCCCAACCGTTTGGAAGTTCCTCGTTGTTGACGATCTGCTCGGTCAGCATCCGATAGAAGGCGGAAAGCCCTTTCAATGAGGGTATGGTCGCTATGACCTCGTCCTGCATGACTTTGAGCACTTCACAGACCTCGCGGTAATTCCCGGACTCCATGGCGTACCGGTACCTGGCGACCAACTGGTGCTGCGGATGATAAGCTCCGCTGAATTGCTTGGTCATCTCCTGGGTAAGCACTGCTGCTTCCGGAAGAAGCACCCGGTGTTTCATGACAAAGCGGGCCGCAGCGATGCAGCGCAACGGGTCCCTTTCCGAAGCGGCAACGCCAATGGAAGTTCCGTAAACTTCTTTTTGGCGGAACGCTTCATGCAGCCTTTGGGCGATCGCCCTCGGTCGGCTTTCAGTTTCGGAGAGTTCCTCGTTGCCTGGCTGCCAAAAGAGCATCGAGTACTCCAGGGTTTCGCATTTGATGATGAAGAAATCCTCACCGAAGGTAAAGCCGGACGCCGACGAGAGCATGAGCGCGATGGCTTCGCCCGCTGTAACGCAATTATCCATCCCCATATAAACGTGGCAACAGGCGAATGCTCCGAAAGACTCGTTATAGGCCTTCATCATCTGCTTAATCCGGCTGGGATTGCTCAGGTAATATTGGTAGCTTTCGCTTATATCATAGATCTTCTCCCGAATGCCGGCCTGGATATCCGAGCTCTTCTTGGCATTCTCGATCTTCTGGATGCAGTCTTTGACCGCGTTCAACAGCTCATATCCATCGATGGGCTTCAAAAGATAACTGGTAACGCCTTCGTGCATTACCTTTGTCGCATAATCGAATTCGCTGTAACCGCTGACAATGATCTTCCCGATAGCCGGATACCGCTGCGAGAGCACTTTACAAAGCTCAAGTCCGTCCATCTCCTCCATGCGGATATCGCAGATGACGATGTCCTGCGGTTCTTTTTCAATGATTTGGAGCGCTTCGTTGCCGTCTGACGCCTCACGGATGCATGAGGGATCAAAGCCGCCCATCTCCAGCTTGTTTTTGGTACTCTCGCGGATCCATTCTTCGTCGTCCACCAGGAGGATCTTATACATTTTCCATCACTCCCATATCAGCGGGGATTGTAAGCCGGACGCAGGTACCGCGCTCATCCGAATACTCGATGCTTACTCCATATTTATTGCCGAAGCTGTTGATCAGCCTGCTGTGTACGTTGATGAGTCCAATGGCATCGGAGATCTTCAGCGGAGTTCCGTTTCGGGATATCTCATTTAGACTCCCGTTTAAGCTCGCCAGCCGTTCCGCGCCGATCGGCGCTCCGCTGTTGTAAACCTTGATGATAAGCACGCCTTCCTCGACATACGTTTCAAGCGCTATGTGTCCGCCGTTTTTATACCCCTTCATACCGTGCACAATACAATTTTCCACGATCGGCTGGAGGATAAACTTGAGGATCCGGCATTGCCGCGCTTCATCGGTCGAGACCACTTGATAATCCAGCCGGTTTCGGAAGCGGATCTTTTCGATCTTTAGGTAGGTTTCCACCTGTTCGAGTTCTTCCGACAAGCTTACGACATTGGAGCCCTTAATGTTGTAGCGGAACAGATTGCCGAGCGACTTGGCCATGACCTGTATCTCCTGAACCCGGTTGACCTGACCGATCGCCTCCATCGTCTGCAGCGTGTTGTAAAGGAAATGCGGATTGATTTGGTATTGAAGCGCGGCCATCTGGGCGTTTTTGTATAAGAGTTTTTCATCGATGACGGTTTGGGTCAGATTCCGGATCTCCACGAACATATGGTTGAAATTGTTGAAAAGCGTTTCCACCTCTATCGAATTGGGCTTTTCCTTCAGATTGATGTCCAAGTTGCCTTGGTCGACCCGCTTCATGGCGGCTATGAGACGCTCAATTGGTTTTAATACATTGGAGAACATAAAGGCGGCAATGATAAACGACCCTAAAATCACGATGAGCGACAGCGGAAACAGGAAACTCAGCACGGAGCGGAGCGGATTATTCAGATAACTGTCCGGTATGCTGATATGGGAAGTAAACCCGGTGATACTGGAGCGGAAAGAGGCCGTTCTTTCATTGTCCGGGGTGTACGCGGCCTTTTTACCGATCCGGCTGCGTTCCAAGCTCATTACGATATAGCCGTTGCTGTCGATCAAGTCTACCTTGGCGCCTTTTAGCGCGTTCTCCATCAGCTTGGCGTATATTGCATCGGTATCAAAGATGATCATAAGGTAGGCCAGCGTGACGCCCGTCTCCAAATCGTTCAAACTGCGGACCAGCATGAAGGCAGGCTTGTCGCCATAAAAAGTGAATTTGGTCCGGTAAGGCGGCACCAGCAGGAAATCCCCCTTGGCGAGCGCCGCCAAATTATCTCGGACGTAGGCGTCTTCAAGCATATTAAGATTGTATGTCGCGTAATAGATGGTCGCCGGGTTGATCAGACTGCCGTCCTTGTCGACCAGCGTAATGTTGGTGCCATCCCGGAATGAGGTGAAACTCCAGATCGTCTTTTTGATCGTCTGCAAATCGTTGACCATCTGGAGCTTCGTGTAGTCCGGCTGGTTCATCCGAAAGACAATATTTTGGATCTGGGCGTTTCCCAGAATTATCTTGGCCTCTTTGTCGATTTCCAGGATGTATGAGTCCACGCACTCGCTCACCGATTTGGCATAAGAGTTTGTGAACGCCGCATTGTTGTTGTTGATGATCGTGGAGGAACTCTTGTAAAAAAATAGGCTCATGATGATGTTGGCGCAGACGGAAACGACGCAGAAAATGAAGACGATCTTAAATATCAGCCGACGAGGAGAAAATAGACTCGATAACTTCTCCATACCCATAAACTTCCTTTTTTGAATTGCACGCCTCATCGAAAAATATTTATCGATATTACGAATTAATCAAATATCTGTTAATCTTAGATGAATTTTAATATCGACGATTATTTCGCTACATCCCATTTCATTCCTCTATTTAATTTCCCACTCCTGGGCGCAAAAAGAGGCTTACGATTATCTCGTAAACCTCGCTTGCATAAAGCCATATAAGTTGAAACCCATGCCGCTTTGACGGATTGACATTGATATTTTTGAACCTTCACAAGGTTCGTCCCGTTCCAAATCGGACTCCCCATCTGCGTCAAGCAAACAGGTTGCAGTAATTCTCCAAAGCGCAAAAACTAATTGCCACATACATACATTGAAGGAATGGGCCTATTTTTTGAATAATTTGGGTCGCGGATTCCGGAATCGAAAGCCGCTCCGTATCGATTACCAAATCGGGATTGTCCGGCTCCTCGTAAGGGGAGGTAATGCCGGTGAACTCCGGAATCTGGTGATGGATGGCTTTCCGGTAAAGCCCCTTGGGATCGCGGGCCATGCAAGTATCCAAATCGGCTTTGACATAGATCTCCAGAAAGCTGTCGCTGCCGATTCTTTTCCGGGCATGCTCGCGCATCTTGCGAAACGGCGAAATGAGACAGACCAGCGTTATCAATCCGGCATCCTTGAATAATGCGGCCACTTCGATGACTCGGCGGATATTCTCATTCCGGTCCACCGCTGAAAAGCCCAAATCCGAATTGAGTCCCAGCCGGATATTGTCGCCATCCAAACGGTAGACCGATCTTCCCGCTTTGATCAGTTCCTTTTCCACTTCCACCGCGATCGTCGTTTTGCCGGCGCCGGATAAACCGGTAAGCCATAAGACCAGACCCAGCTGTTTCAAGTTTCTACAGCGCTCATGATAGAAGACTTTCCCCTCCGCCCAGGTCAGATTCCTCGAACTCAGATTCACTTCCGCCAAAGTTTAATCCCTCTTTCTCGACCGCGCTAGACACGCTCAGCCCCCCGAGGTCTTCTCGGCCTTCGCCAAGTACTTTTTCCGAGCTTTCCTTGCGGGCGGGCTCAGGTTTTGCCGTCCGCGCTTTCGGAGATTATCGGTTTTGTTTTGATAGACGATGGAACGCCCGGTATTGTTCATTTCCAGCCAATAGGTTCCGGCAAACCGGATTGGATCGCCCATTTGAGCCTTTCCAAAAACAAACCCCTCATCCAGGCGGCGGGTGAGGGGTTGGTTGTCAAATTACCGGGAAACGTTTCAATCCACGCTCCCGTGCGAGGAGCGACGTCCTCGTTTTGATCGGTTTGCCAGCCGCCCGAGTTTCAATCCACGCTCCCGTGCAAGGAGCGACGCGCGGAAACCGACGCTGAGAAAGGCATAGGCGGGTTTCAATCCACGCTCCCGTGCGAGGAGCGACGATGCAAATTCTCTCCCGGATCATCTCCAGCCCAGTTTCAATCCACGCTCCCGTGCGAGGAGCGACAGCGACCGGAGTTTGTTCAATAGGTGCGGTTGGTTGTTTCAATCCACGCTCCCGTGCGAGGAGCGACTCCAGACAAATTGCCGCCTCACTAACTGCAAATTCGTTTCAATCCACGCTCCCGTGCGAGGAGCGACATCGTTAAAGGAGAGCGAATAGCAAGGTATATCAGTTTCAATCCACGCTCCCGTGCGAGGAGCGACGATGGCTCCCTGGATACGGTCCTTGATAAAGTAGTTGTTTCAATCCACGCTCCCGTGCGAGGAGCGACGCAAGTCCAGCCGTTACAACAGCCACCGGCGCTGGTTTCAATCCACGCTCCCGTGCGAGGAGCGACAAGAGCTAAGATAAAACATGTTCTATTTTCATCAGTTTCAATCCACGCTCCCGTGCGAGGAGCGACGACGGGTCCGGCCAGAGGGCCATGGTTAGGCTTGTTTCAATCCACGCTCCCGTGCGAGGAGCGACCTTTTGGTTGCTGGATTGTCTTAGCTGATTGGCAAGTTTCAATCCACGCTCCCGTGCGAGGAGCGACGAATTCGAATATCGACGCGATCGTGCTACGGAAGTTTCAATCCACGCTCCCGTGCGAGGAGCGACAAATCGCTCAGATTTTAGGTATTGAAGAAGAGGTGTTTCAATCCACGCTCCCGTGCGAGGAGCGACTCTTTTTCGGATTGTGTATTCTTACTGACGTTTGTTTCAATCCACGCTCCCGTGCGAGGAGCGACCTCCGGTTGCAATGATCTCGACCAATTCATCGCGGTTTCAATCCACGCTCCCGTGCGAGGAGCGACCCTAAATTTATTATATAAAAATGATTCTCAGTTTAGTTTCAATCCACGCTCCCGTGCGAGGAGCGACAGTACTGCCAAAAAATGCTTGTCACGATTGGCTCTGCGCCCTCGCTTCCGCGAAGGTTCTTTGAGGCGGACCTTCTTTTGACGCTAAACATGACATCCATGTCGAAAATCCAGGAATATCAACTGCCGCGAACCTCCTAGGAAAATCATGTGCACTTGGGGTTCGCGCTAAACTATCTCGCCCGCCTCCCTTCGAGTATCCCCTATCCATATACTACCTCTATATTTTTTCCAGCCCTTTTCAATTTTTCCTCCCAATTAAACGGATACTTCTTCTAAATTTATAATATATCCGGCATCTACTGCATCGAAAGAGACCCGGCCGAAGGCCGGGCAGTCTGACAAAAACTCCGGAAACAGCGGATCGCTGTCTTCTAATGCTACCATTGTATCACCGGATTTCGAATTGAAAGTACGAAATCCATATCGATTTTGTTTCTTCAGCGAAGCGATTCCCGCCCCGCGGATAGTGGCTAGCGAAGCCGCAGCAATCAAGTTTTTGAACCCTGCCTTTTATGCGGTTTAGCTCGCCCTCCCTCGACTTATCCACAACCGAAATCGTTAACTTCGTTGAACGATCCCGTTTATCCACAGGAATAGATCACTTATTCACAAAATGAGCTCATTTATTCACAAAAAGAGCTCTTTTATCCACAAAATGAGCTCTTTGAGTGACTGAAAGAGCTTATTTATTCACAAAAAGAGTTCTTTCATTAACAAAAAGAGCTCACTTATCCACAAAATGAGCTTGTTGAGCGACTCAAAGCGATCACTTATCCACAAAACGATTATATTATATAAGAGAACCCATATTGTGAGCTCTCCGAAACGGCGGCGGCGGAACCCGCCTGGAAACGGCCCAAGCCGCGACTAATTTTCAAACTTCAAACTTCACTCTTCAAACTTCACTCTTCAAACTTCTACTTGGGTTATTCTAAGATCATCTCCTCGGATAATAAAACCACCCGATCCTTCGGTGATATTCATTCATTAAACAATCCAGTTCGATGCTGGCGTTTAAAACCTCGGTATCGGTATGACCTTTCTCATTCCGCAATTGTTGCATCCGGTTGCGGACGATCTCAATTTGTTCCTGAAGTATTTTCAAACCAATAGTATCTTTACCGGTTAGCATCCGCATCACAACCTTAAATTCAAGGTAAAAATTTGCGATCGAATTCCGGAATGGATTGTCGATTGGGGATCGGTAGGAGCCCGCCGATTTAATTTGGGAATGAAGCGTAAAGGCCATCCCGAACCGGTTTTCGGTTCGGAACGGCTTTGGCAATGGTTAGATTTAAGCCACGATTTTTAATATAATGGGAATCGTTACAGCGCTTAAAACGGTGGTCACTAAGACCGCCACCGCGGCGAACTCCTCATCTCCGCCGTATTTCTGGATTAAAATGGGTGTGCTCGCCATACACGGCATCGCCGATTCGATGATAATCACGCTTTCAACCACTGGCGAAAAATGGAGCCATTTTGTTAAAACAATCGCCGCCATCGGAAAGATTAAAAGCTTTAAAAGGCAGACCATGCCCAGATCCCAGTTCAGCAAGCCCGGTTTGAACTTTAAACCGCCCAAAACATATCCCGTATAAAGCATTGCCAGCGGTGTGGTGGCGCTTCCCATGATCTTGAAAGGTTCCAGGATTGGCCTCGCTATTTCAATCTTCAGCAATAAAGCCAAGATCCCCAGGATGACCGCGATAATCGGCGGGTTTAACAACGTTTTAAAATCATAATGCGCGCTGTGATCGCTGGTTAATAACATTACCGCCAAGGAAAAAAAGGCGATGGTGGAGCCGAAATCGAACAAAATGGCATGGGCCAAACCTGCTTGGCCGAGCAGCGCGAAAACGACCGGAAATCCGATAAACGCGGTATTGGGCATGATGCAAAGAACTAGAAACGTACCGCGCCGCACGGCGGGGAGTGGCGTCCCATGGGCGTATCCCAAAGCCACCGCCAACCCGACCAGCGCCAGCGCCAGGAATATTAAGGGCAATAACATTCCTTGCAGCAACTTTTCCAAATTCATCTCGGTGCTGATCGAAACAAAAACCAAAGGAGGAAGGGTGATGTAAATGATGATATTGGCCAATGAAAGCTTGGCGTCTTCTTTTATGATATTGAACTTTCTGGCTGCCACTCCAAACAACAATAACGAAAAAATGGTCAAAATCCGGATGATGAATGAGTTTCCCAAAAACACTTCTGCTACTCCCATTTCAAAATCGTTCAAGCCGGTTATCCGAAGGCCTTATTCCAACTCGGCGGCAGAATCCTTATCCAAGAATAGCACCGCATGGGCATGTTTTCGTAGAATGGAAGCCGGACAGGTCGTGGCAATCGGACCCGCCAGCGTTTGTTGCACGGCATCTTTTTTAGTCGAACCGGGCACCGCGCCAAAAACCCATTTGGCACCCGTCAGAACGGGTATCGTCAGGGTGAAGGCCTTGGTCGGAACATCTGCCAAGCCTTTGAAGCAGCCATCATGAACCTGTTGCATCCGGCTGATTTGATTCGGTGCCACGACTTTCACATCGGCCGGATCGTTAAAATCCGCGAATTCGGGATCATTGAAAGCAATATGGCCATTTTCGCCGATTCCCAGGCAGGAAATATCCAAGGGATGTTCTTTAAGCAATTTTGAATAACGCTCCACTTCGGCAAGGGGAGATTCCGGGTTGCTGTTTAAAAAGAATACCCGGCCGGGTCGGACTTTATCCATGATGCGACTCCGCAAATAATTCGCAAATAACTGAGGATGCTTTTCCGGCAAACCGATATATTCGTCCATATGGAAGGCGACGACTCTCGGCCAATCAATGCCCGGAACCGAGCTTAAGGTATCCAAGAATTCATTTTGCGATGATGCCGCCGCAAAGACCATCGCTACCGATTCTTGCACGGCTAAAAGCTCTTTAAGTTTTTCGGCCACCCGCAGCCCCGCGTTTTGCCCGAGTTCCGAACGGTTGGAATAAATATTCACTTCCAGATGATCGACTTTAAAACTTTTGAATTCCCTCTGCGCCTTTTCCATCATTGCTTCTCCTTAGCTTTTATTGATATTTGCAACGGACGATTAACTTTTTAATCCGGTTAAGGCAATACTTTCAATAATCTGACGCCGTAATAAAACAAAAATAATGATCATCGGCAACACTGAAATCACTGAACCCGCCATCAATAAACTGTAATTGGTGCTGAATTTGAATTGAAACATTGTCAATCCCAGTTCCAAATTGAACAATTCCCTGGTATTGGCGATCAATAAAGGCCACATAAAAGCGATCCAAGCTTGCGTAAACGCAAAAATTCCCAACGCTCCCCCCGATGACTTGCATAAAGGGGCCACCACTTTCGTAAAGATCTGCCATTCCGAACAGCCGTCGATCCTGGCCGCGTCCATCAATTCATCAGAAATCGTGGATCGGATATGTTGCCGGAACAGAAATATGCCGAAGCTCATGATCAGATACGGGACAATGATCCCTTGATAGGTATTCACCCAATGCCAATGGACCATATCCTCATACAATGGAATCATATAACTTTCAAAGGGTACAATTGCCGTTACCATGAGCGCGGAAAACAATATGCCCTTGCCTGGAAAATCATATTTACCGAAAATGAAACCGCCCATCAAAGAGGTCAGCAGAATGACCACCGTGGAAGTCAGTGAAATAAAAGCGCTGTTCATAAAGAAACGGAAAAACGGCGCCTGAGTGAACAATTTCACATAATTTAAATAAGTTGGAACCTGCGGCAGCAAATTGGGCGGCCAGGCAAGAACTTCTACCTCCGGTTTAAAGGAGGTTGAAAACATCCATAAGAAAGGGATGACCATAAAAAAAGAGCCCACCAGCAATCCCAAATGTTTAACGGAGGTCAGGAATGCTGATAAATAACTGATTTGTGAAACTTTTTTCATTGCGATACCCCCTCCCTTTACTCTTCCGACTTTACAAATTTAAACTGTACCGCGGTCAGGGCAATAACAATCAGTGTTAAAATTACCGCTTCGGCCGAGGCATAACCGAGCCGGAAATAACGAAATCCGTTTTCGTAGATATCGAACAGCAAAACCCGAACCGCTCTGCTAGGCGCCGCCTGAGATCCCAACGTCATCACATACACTTGAGTAAAAACATTAAAAGCATTGATGGTTGACGTAACCAGTACGTATAAGAGCATGGGTTTTAACAAAGGAAGAGTAATGTTATAAAAACGACTCCAGCCATGGGCCCCGTCAATGCTGGCCGCTTCATAGTAAACCGTCGGGATGTTCTTTAATCCTACCAATAATAGGACAATGTTATAGCCGAGATTTTTCCATACATTCATCAGGATTAACGCCCAAAGCGCAATATCCGGATAGATTAACCAACCGACCGGCTTGACCCCGACAAACGACAAAATGTAATTCAGGATTCCGTACTGCGGATCATAAATCCATTTCCAAGCGACCGACATGGGAACCATGGGTGTGATAAAGGGTAAAAAATAAACCGCTTGATAGAAACCGGTCCATTTCATCCGCTTGGCCAACGTCAATGCAATGGGGAGGGAGATCAACAGACATAAAACCACACTGGCTCCGGCATATAAAAAAGTATTGCTGATGGAAACCCAAAACTGATCGTCCGCCATCAAGCCTTGATAATTGAGGATGCCGATAAACGGCTTGTCATTACCGATTAACTTCCAATCGAAAAAACTCATCCAAAAAGTTCTGGCAATCGGAAAAATTCGTAATACCAAAAATAATACCATGATCGGAAAGAGCATTAAAAAGCAAAAGACCAATTTTGAGCGTTCCATCGATGAATGTGCTCTAAAGCTGGCGAGTCCCATACGATACACCTTTCTTTCCCGAAGAGTGATAACGTTCTATTGGGGCTGGGACTTCATCCGTCTTCCTGGTTTTAGCCAGGAAGACGGATCAAAATTTTAGGACTTAGCGACCATAAGCATTATAACGTTTTAAGATCGTGTCTACCAGTTCAGCGATATCATGAACCGCCTTTTTTATGCCATCGGGGTTGTCAGCCAGCTTTCTATCGAGGAAATCCTCAACCAGTTTATCAGCGACTTTCGTTTGGATCTCATCAAAAGCGGGAATCACGGGATCGGCGTAAAAGCCGATCGATTTTGGAGGATTAACGAATATTTCGTACTGGGGAACTTCTTTGACCAATGCCTGAGAATTGAAGTTTCGTTCCGGAATCCACCCGGAAAGTTCAATCAATTTGGGTGCCGCCTGTTCGCTGGTGAGGAATTTGAGAAAATCCCGAACATCCTTCGATTTGGCGCCCTCGTTCGACATATAAACCGACCAAGGTTGCGCTAAAGTATCCGCTCGCTTGCCGCGCGGCATCGGGGCTACCCCGTAATCCAGGTTAGGATTCTTGGATTTCACTTCACCAATAACCCAACTTTCCCGTAAAAACATCGCTGTACTTTCGGTCACGAAAGCGTCGGAGTCGTGCTTTACTTGCGGGTCGTCTATTTTGTACTTATAAAGCGCATCCATGTAAAATTTTAAGGCATCCTGCCCCGCTTTATTGTCAAGCCCGTTTCTCCATTTGCCGTCCTTGGTTGGAACAATCAGATCGCCACCCGCGTTATGTAGGATAAACCGGAATTTCTCGGTCAGCCCGCTGCCGCCACCGGAAATCCGCAGGCTCAATCCACTCCGAACGATCTTACCCGTGTTATCGTACTTGGTCAGTTTCCGAGCGGCTTGCATCAGTTCATCCAGAGTTTGTGGCGGTTTGCTCGGATTAAGACCGGCCTCTTTGAACATCTTTTTGTTATAAAACAAAGCGGCGCGGCTTCCATTCATCAGCGGAACACCATAAGTCTTCCCCTTAATGGTTACATATTGAACCGAGAATTTGCTCCACGCCCCACTTTTTAGATAGCTGTCAATATCCTTGGGATTCGCCGGAAGAAGCCCGGCGTCAATCAACTTAATGGCAATATAAGGGCCGACATCGAATACTTCCGGGCCCGTTCCGGTCGGAATGGAAGCCGTCAGCTTCTGCTCAAACTCTCGAAGACTGGTGCTCAAGACTTGAATGTTCACCCCGGGGTGTGTTTTGGTGAATTCATTTCCGGCCCATTTATAAAATGGTTCAAGTTCGGGGAATCCGGTCCAAACGTTAATTGTGGTATTTGCCAAAACTGGTAAGCTTACGAAAACCAATAAAGCCAGCACTAAATTGACAAAAACTAATTTCCGTTTCATTCGACGATCCTCCTTATTTTTTAAATTGCATTGGCAGGATACTCAGATCACCTCCCCGTTCACAAATATCCGAAACTGCTTTGACAGACTTCATTACTTTTGCAAAGTGCGTTGAATCCGTTGACCGCCGAAAATGTCAATGGCGCGATAGTTAGCGCTATGTTTTCCTTCATGGGGCACCCCCGGCGGTATTATACACTCGTCCCCCGGACCCAGCGTTATCGGCTTTCCAGCCACGATTCCCTCATAACTTCCTTCGACAACATAGCAATACTCCCAATAATCATGGGAATGGAGCGGCACCGATCCTCCTGAAACATTTTCCCAGAGGACCACCTGCGAGCCATCCGCCCCGTCGAACACAAAGCCTTCCATTCCCTCCGGCGCTTCCGGAACCTTGTTTTTTTCATTGCGAATAAACTCCGGAAAGTGTTTCATTCTTACTCCTCCTTAGCATTTTCTGTGTCAAGCTATCTTCCACAACTTAGTTTTGGTAGTAACCGCAGGATTTTCGGATCACCAGGTGCGGCTCGAATACGATTTGTCTAGTTTTGTTAAAACTTTCAGCCCTGCCACTCCTCATCTTAATTCTATCTAGGATAATTTTGCAGGCGGACGCTCCCATTTCATAGGCCGGTTGAGCAACAGTAGTCAACGGTATTTCAAAAACAGATGCGAAGGGAATGTCATCATATCCAACCACCGCGATATCCTTCGGAATTGACAATCCTCTTTTCCGAATCGCGGAGTACGCTCCGAAAGCCAAAGTATCACAATAAGCAAAGATAGCTGTGGGGCGAGGATCGCACGATAATAAACGGTCCGTCAATAGTTCCCCGGACTCCGGCTTCAAATTCTCGGAATAAATAATTAATTCATCTAAAATTTCTAAATTTGCTTCCTTCATGGCTTTAATATATCCCGCATAACGATCACTAACACTGGTAATCCTCGAAGGTCCTAAAAGAATGGCGATACGCTTATGACCCAACCGAATCAAATGACTGGTTGCTTCATATGACCCTTTGAAATTATCATTAATTACATAATCCGTATCAATCTCTGACAATTTGCGATTAAGCAGCACTAGTGGAACCTGCTGGTTCTTTAACACTTCGATATGTTGAGTTCCCGGAAAGACTGAAGTCAGAATGATGCCGGCAACTCGGATGCTGCGCAATGTATTAATTGCCTCTAACTCTGCCGCGGGAAACTCATCCGTATTTAAAAGAATAACAGAATAGCCGTTTTTTTTGGCAACATCCTCAACCCCCCGGGCTTGTTGAGCATGAAATGGATCGCAAATATCTGAGGTTATTAAGCCAATGATTTTAGTTTTCTTTGAGGCGAGCGAAGCCGCAATGCTATTTGGAGTGTAGTTTAGCTCCTTCGCTATTTTTTTAATCCGTTCGCTGGTTTGCTCATTAATTTCAGATTTTCCATTCAAGGCTCTCGATACAGTATTTACAGATACTCCAGCTAATTCCGCTATTTCTTTCATTGTTATATTCATTGATTACCTCGACTTAGTTACATTTAATTGATATTTTTGCACTATTCTAGTTATTTCGTTACCGTTTACGTTAGCGATTACGTGAACGTTAACGTATTATTGACGTTAACTATTCAACATTAATGTCAGATATCCTTCCATTGATTAAAATTTTTAATATAGAGTTTCTTGAGAACGTTCAGATTACGGGAAATGTACGGGGAAAATTTAAAAAATGGATCTTTCCAACTTTGAAATATAGATCGAGGATTAAAAAGACGTTGGTCCCTTAGACTGACTATCCATGGATTTTCCGATAGAGGTGAGGCATCTCGATTCTTCAATAACGAAAGGCGATTGGAGTGAATTCCTCTTCTTAAATTAATAAGATTTATAAGTTTAAATTTTTAAGATTAAACATGATAGAAAAGTTTTATTTTCTTGGGAGGTTATAAGCAGAAAAAACCCGGACCAGTCCCAGGTTTCTTCTATCAGTCAATCATTATTGGTTGTTTGATATAACATAGTAATCTTGGCACGGTGCTAACGGGCAACCTTTTTTGCGGTCCTGTTCAATCAGCTAATCCGTATTTTCCGGAAGCCACACTTCTCAGCCAGTTCCTGTAGTTCCTGCATTCTGCCTTCAGAAGGGGGCTGTATATTGTTGAGGGCACCACGGACACCGAAACTGCGAAAACGGATCAGCCGGAGATTTTGCAAGGCGGTTTTTTCCGCAAGCGTTTCGGCAATGCCGTGAATGACGGCTTCAGCATCTACCCAGCCATCCAGACAGACGATCCGGATTTCCTCCAGACGATTTTCAGCCGCGAGGTACCGGAGGTTTTCTTTGACGACTTCATTGCCCGTTCCAGTCAGCGTGCGAAAAACCTGCGGATCCCAACTCTTGACATCGAGCATGACGCCGTCGCACAGACGGGTCAGCCCGGAGTAGAGGCGAAAGGCCACCGTGCCATTGCTGTCGAGCAGTGCAGTCAGTCCGGCCTTTTTCACCCGGCTGACAAGCTCCAGCAAAAAGTCCGGGTACAACATGCATTCGCCTCCGGAAACGGTAATGCCGCGGATAAAGGGAATATTCTTTTGTACGCGCTCAAAGACTTCCTGTGCATCGAGCATCAGAACGCGTGGCGAAGCGCGGTACGGACAAATCTTAATGCAAAGGTCGCACGATAGGCATTTTTTATCGTCCCAGACCACCCGGTTATCTCGCACGGAAAGGGCTTTTGCAGGGCAACCGTTGACACAGGTCCGGCAATTGCAACACAACTGCTGGGTCTCTGGATTGTGGCAATAGGCGCAGTGAATATTGCAGCCCTGCAGAAAAACGGAAGTCCTGCTGCCCGGACCGTCTACCATACTGAAGGGAATCATTTTATTGACAGGGGCCGAAGCCATTAAAAGCGCACCTTTCTTTCGGCGACGTGGTTGTTGAGATAGTTTTTTACCGCACCATGGGAGGTGTCCTGCAAAACAGGGATGCCTTTACTGAATTTTTCCATTTCACTCCGTTTGGCGAGATAGCCTGTAATCCGAATCAAGTCACCGTCTGCGGTATAGAAGCTTAAATATTTATCATGAATAGCAAATGCGCCTTTCACCAGGTCCAAAATGGCGGCGGGATTGTCGCGCGCCGTGGATTCGATCGGGAAAACATCAGAAACTCCGGTGGGGAAGAAGCGGTGGAACCGCGCGCTGTGGCGAAGATGATCCATCAAGTTGTCCGGCTCGTCGCCGACTACAATGCGCACGCCGGGGGTCACGCCCTTTTGAGGTGCCAGTCCGGCCTGCGCGTGCAGGAGGTAACGGTTCCCAGTCAATTTCGAATATGCGGCTGAGAAATCACCCACAAAAGCCTGTATCTCCCGCATGATGCGATCACCGAGATCGTTCGCTTCCTCGTCACGACCATAACGGTGACCACCGCGGTTTTTCAGCAGCGTGTTTACACATTCACACAATCCGGCGACTCCGAACATACCGACGAAACGTTCTGAGTTCACAAGGCCTTCTTTCACCAAAAATGAAGTGTCAAAGAAATGAGATTTTTCCACAATAAAACGGACTCGTTCATTCATATACTCCCCCAGCGCCTGCATGGCCTCAGGCAAAAGCTCTTCCATAAACTGATCGATACTGGAAGCAAGGTCTGCCAATCTCGGCAGGACGACGCGGGATAGGCAGTATCCCCCACCGCCTACCGGCAAGATATTGAAGCAGCTGGCGATGCCATAATCGCCGCTGTAAGTCTGCTGGTGAATGCGATGATTGCAGAAAGCTGGGTTCGCACAGGAAAGCGCAGTTAAAACAGCCTGTTCGCCAAAATCATCAGGGGTTATATCGGGATCGTATTTCAATGTAAAATTCGGTACGGCATTTTGCAATTCTCGCTCCACATCGAGGATGAGCCGCCCGGCACGGCTTGCTTCCGGCCCGAGGTTCGCGTGGCAGTAGCCGTTTGCGACCGTACGGTCAATGAAATTGAGAAAGCGTTTCAGCTTTTTAGATGCCTCTTTGTCGGAGATTCCCGCTAGAAACGGATCGATCAGTTTATCCAGGTTGCCTACATACACCGGACGACCCGTCACGGAAGGGATATGGCCATACAGGATACATAGGGAAGTCAGCAGGTCGTCCAGATCCTCCGGCGGCTTCAGACGCAGAAACTCACTGCCGTTTCGGACGAATTTCTGAAAGTCGGCCAGAATGTAGCGTGGCCTGTATGGGGCCTTTCCCTCGTTCATATCGCACAAAGCGCCTTTTTGAAAATAATACTGAAATCGGTCCGAGACATGCAGCGGGTCGACAGAATTTTCTGCGGCCTGAGCAAGTCGCAGAAGCTTTTGATCATAGGTGAGGTTTTGGGCTGTGATTAGATCCATTACCTGATCCATTTTTGCACCCCTTTCTTATTTCAATTGATCTAAAAATCCGGATTTCCGTTCTCAAGGGGATTGGAAAGAAGTTCTTTTTCCAGCAGCGCTCGAAGATCCTCGTAATCTTCCCTGCGAATAACGACTCTGCGGTCCTCGAGGCGAACCAGTCCCCGTTCCGCAAGCCGCCGAAGCCCTCGGCTGACGGTTTTTACACTGGTGCCAATTTCGTCCGCTATTTCCTGCCTTGTGGCACAAATGCGTGCGGTTTCGCCCGTTGCATTCCGCTCGTAATACCGACAGAGCAGGAACATCAGTCTTTCCGTTCCGCGCAGCGATAGAAAATTCCTTTCGTTGCTACACTGTTCCAGCAGCTGGCGAGTTACTGCTCGGGCCCTCCGGAACAGCACTTCCCCATTTCCCCGAACCCAATCTAGATAGGATTCCCGTCCAATGGCTATGATCTGGCAATCGGCTGTGGCGATCAGCGTGCCCCGGTAAAAGGGGCATCCGGCAATCAGTTCAAATTCCCCGAAGAGCGCAGGGGCCTTAAACTCGGCAACGACAAAGGTGTTTCCGGAAGAATCCTGATTCGCCGTCCGGATGCTCCCTTGTGTCAGGACATATACGAAATCACTGCGGTCCAATGGGCCGGCGAGAATATCGCCCTTTTTCAGGCTTTGAACGGTACAGCGTTCGCGAAGGGAACCCGGCATCGTGACAAACAAGCTTAAAAGCTTTTCCCTTATCGATTCGTCCAAGGACTGAAGATATCGTAGAATGTCAGCCATAGAAAGTCCCCCTGTTCTAAAAAGTACTTCATTCGCTAAAATTGAGCAAGGCCATCTGTCCGCTTCTCAAATAAATTTCATTAAGATATACAAAAGACCGAGACTTTTGTACACTTATCCCTTCCGGCTGCAACTGTCTGAACTATAATAATAGGGCAAAACAGGAAAATAGGGAGAGGATGGCGCCGTCACGAAAAGGATCTTTTTAATTGTGCTTGACAGTTGCGGGATCGGCAATGCGCCTGACGCCGCCGAACATGGAGACGCTGGAAGCAATACGCTTGGCGCCGCTTCCAAAAGTCGCTATTTCAATATGCCCAATATGCGCAATGGCCGGGTCATCGCCCGGACCTTTATGGGTAGGTATCCGAATTTTGTACGCACATCCAACCGGCACGACTTTCCATAGAGCCGCCCGCTGATACCATGCTGGACCAACTTCCTTACGGCAGGGAAGGATGTGACAATTTACGATATTTTTGCAGGCCGCGGAATCAGCGAATATGCGAACGTCGGGAATGCCCAGGGAATTGCAAATGAGGAAGGACGACATAATCATGATCACAGCGCTCACGGCTGCGACCCCTCGACGCCATCAACCGATCATTCGCGGGAATGCACACCGTGGATAATCGCGGGGCCTAATGTGAAATCCGGGGTCAACCTGGGAACGCTTCCACCTTCGGCGATATTGCTGCGATCATCCTTGATTATTTTAGTATCACGCTCCATGGATATGGAACTTCCCGCCTTCAAAAGTTTCTTCGGGAAACTCAGTAAACAAGAATGAAGAAGAGCAGCCTTTAGGTTATGCCAAAGGGCTGCCCTTTGTTATTTGCTTGTAAACGAGATTATGCTCCGGAATTCTCTTTTTTGATCAGACTGCGCAGCGCTTCAACCGCGGTTTCGATCGCCGGCGTCGTTTCCCAGACGCTGACTTCTCCGGTCTTCTGAAGCGCTTCCCGCTCAAGATTACGACACAACAAAAGCACAGTGGCACATCGGACGCGAAGGGTAGCGGCGACGATGTACAGAGTGGCCGACTCCATTTCCGAGCCGAGTGCGCCGGCCTTTTTCCATGCTTCCCATTTCTGGCGAAGCTCGTAACTGACAGGCATGCGGTCGGGATCGTGCTGACCATAATAGGAATCCTTGCATTCGACGACACCCAGATGGTGACGCTTTCCGAGGCGGATAGCCGCTTCGTCCAGTTCACGTACCAAACTGTAATCAGCCACGGCGGGGTATTCAATGGGAATGTATTCGCGGCCGGTTCCTTCTTTGCGGATGGCGCCGGTAGGAATAATCAAATCTCCCGGCAAAAGGCTGCTATCGATGCCGCCACAGGTCCCGACGCGGATAAAAGTATCCGAACCGAGCTGAACCAGTTCTTCCATGGCAATCGAGGCCGATGGCCCGCCGATCCCCGTCGAGGTGACGCTGACTTTTGCGCCCTCCAGCGTTCCGGTATAAGTGACAAATTCCCGGTGAGTTTTTATATGTACGGCATTATCCAGATAAGCCGCGATTTTGGGTACACGGCCAGGATCTCCGGGAAGGATTACGTATCTGCCAACGTCGCCTTTAGCACATTTTAAGTGGTGAGCTAATTGTACTGCCATTCTGCTGTTCCTCCTAGTTGAATGATTTCAATAGAATCAACTGAAGCGTTTGATGCTGCCAGTTCTGATGCAAGCTCGTGGTCAAACAAAAACCGCTGCAATACCTTGTTCAAGTGGCTGATATGGGGCTGTTTTCAAGAGGCTATGGTTGAGATCCATCCCGCCTCATCCCAGAAACTGTCGCGCATGCTCCCGGCCGCGGTCTTCAGATCGGACTCATTTGGAGAAACAGGCTCCCGAATATCCGGACGGCCGCTCTTCCGGGGAAGTCCGGTTTACACTATTTTCCAGCTATCGAAGGGGTTGTCGTTTTCGTATTTGCCGATTTGAGAATCGCCTGAACGGTTTCCTCCATTGTGACAATTCCCTCCCCCAAGTTTAGCGTTCGACAGAGCCGGCTGACATAAGGCTGCTTGAGCATGGATTTCTCTAGCGCCTCAAAATTCCAAAATATTTCAGACGGTGAACCGCTCGTGACGATCTTTTTATCGGCCATGATGATAACGCGCTTAAAATTTTTGACCACAAATTCCATATCATGCGAAATCGTCACCAAAGTTTTACCTTGGGTATGCAGCTGCTCCAATATAGAAGCAAGCCGAAGATTTCCGCACAAATCCTGGCCGGCCGTCGGTTCATCAAAAATCATGACCTGCGTGTCCATGGCTATAATCGCGGCGATAGAGATAAATTTCCTCATTGAAAACGGAAGATCAAATGGATTTTCATTTTTGAATTGAGTCAAATTGGTAATTTCAAGGGCGTAGTCGATAAGTTTTCTGGTTTCTTCCGCTGTTTTATTCAGCGCCTTGGAACCGAAAGCGACTTCGTCATAAATGGTTGAATGGAATATCTGGTCGTCCGGGTTCTGGAAGACATATCCGACGACGCGGCTCATCTGGGCAATGGTATAATCTTTGCTGTTCATATCGCCGATGATTACATTCCCCTTGGTGGGACGTAAAAGGCCGTTGAGCATTTTTACGGTGGTCGTTTTTCCGGCTCCATTCTGGCCGATAATGGCAATGCTTTCGCCCTTTTCAATCCCCATGCTGATATCATCTACTGCCAGAAAGCCGCCGGGGTATTCATAACTGACGTGATCCAGTGTGATATAGGTCATTAACTTTTCCCTCCCTTCACAAGAAGGCTCTTGACAACCTTTACAGCCTGGCTTTCCGTAATCGGTATATCATCAAACGCCAATCCCAATTTTCTTAATTCATTGCCCAGTATTGCCATTTGGGGAAGCTGAACATTTTTTTCGAGCAGGGATATATCCGATAAGATATCCTGCTTTGGCCCTGCTTTTATCAATTCACCATCTTTGAGAACGAGAATCTCATCGGCATATTCCGCTATAAGATCCACTTTATGTTCCACCAGTAGGATGGTCTTTCGTTCGCTTTTCATCTCGCTGATAATTTTGAATACACTTTCTGTTCCTTCCGGATCCAATTGAGAAGTCGGTTCATCGATCACCAGGATATCCGGCTTGAGCACAATTGTGGAGGCAAGCGCCACGCGCTGCTGCTGCCCGCCTGAAAGCTCAAAGGGGTTTTTAAACGCGATAGCCATTATATCCGTCATTTCCATTACGTTGATAACGCGTTGCTCGATTTCGTCGGCATCAACGCCGAAGTTTTCGAGCCCAAATGCCACTTCTTCAAAAACCGTATCTTTTACTCCGCTGATTTGATTAAAAGGATTCTGAAACACATATCCGATTTTTAAGGCGAGCTCCCCTGGACCATACGCTATGGTCGGCTTCCCGTCAACCAGGACTTCACCTTCCAGATCGCCTTTATAAAAATTAGGTGCAAAGCCCCGGATAAGTGAGCAAAGAGTCGTTTTTCCCGAACCGTTTTCCCCGATTACACCATAAAATCTTCCTTCTTCAATTTTGAAATTCATATTTTTAATGGCCGGTTTGCCAGACAGAGGATAGGTGTATGTTACGTTTTTAAATTCAATTACAGTACCCACAGCACGATCCTCCAAATCAATATAGCCGCCGCTATGATTGCAGAAAACGTAATCGCTTTCGATTCATTTCCTGATTTCTTCAGCTCTAATAAATGTGTTTTGGGGCATTTTGTATCGAAACCCTTGCATTCAAGGGTTAATACGCGTTCTTCCGTATTCATGATGGAGCCTACGACCAAAGGAACAATCATCGGGAAAAATGCTTTGCAACGCACCAATAAATTTCCCTCCGTTTCAATGCCACGCGCTCTTTGCGCATTCATAATGGTCTTGGAACTTTTTCCGAGAACATCAATCATTTGAAACGTCGATAAAAAAACAAAAGAAGCCTTATAATTTATTCCCATTTTTTCCAGAGCATAAGTCATTTCCTTCGTTTCCGTCGTCTGGAACAGCCATAAAAGGATGCCGGAGATGTTCAGGATGATAAAGCACAAGAAAATCGCACGTTGAAGACCTTCCTCGTAGATGCTGAGTATACCGAAACGAAACAGGACCGCATCGCTTCGAATTACCAGAGTCTGTACGACAAATATAAAGGCAATAAATATAAATATGCTCTTATAGAATTTAAAGAATTTTTCCCATATTCCACTGGCGGTAAAAAGAACCGGAATCATTATGAAAAACGGAATCAGATAGATTGCATAACCGTTCACCCGAATTGTTGCCAGAATGGATACACATACGCAATACAGAATGACAATCCATCCCTTTGCTGTGGGATACAATGCGGCAATCGGATTTTTTTTAACAACATTAAGCCTTTCTCTGAACATATGATTGACTCCTTATAGGTACCGCCTTTTTTACCCTTTACAGGCTTAGGGCGGTACCTCTTTTTACTATCCAGCTTAAGTCGCCTTGATTTAGGAGTTTTTGATGTAATTTGTACCCAGACTGTATTTGATTAGGGTTCTTGCTGGAATCACTTTAATGATTAGCCAAGTAACAATAATCGCAATGACCCTGTCGATACATGTGAACAACAGGCTCGTACCGATGACCGCTTTCCAGATGTTCACGCCGGAAGCCATCAAAGTTGCAGCAAACAGAGAATCTGCGGAACTGGTTACACCGCCGAACAATAAAACGGCAATCGGCGCCGACGTAATTGTGGATACCAACGATGTCACCAATATAGTAATCACGAGTTTCCACCATGTATCAAACATTTTCGCACGTGCCAGGAAACCCGCTACAAGACCCACTGCAATGCTTGTCAGCGCGAACGGAATAGCGCTGGGATTGGTGATGCCGAGTACGAGGTTGCCAATCAAACCCGTCAGAGCGCCAACCCACGGACCACAGAGCATTGAAACGAAAAATGTGCCAATTGTATCAAGAAAGAGTGGCAGGGACAGAGCGTGATGAATCTGTGACCCGACAAAGTTTACGGCTACGGCAATCGGTATTGTCAGTAAAGCCAGCATGGAAAAATCTTCTTTAATTAAATGCTTTTGTTTTTCACTCATTTGAAATACCCTCCCCTTTTTTTGTTTTGTTGCAATAAACCAACGTTACAGCATGAAAATGAAGTCGAAGCCGTAATAACTTGGTTTCTGAGTCTGCATTCTTGGGCCAGCAACACCCCCTCGCAGCATTTCGTTGCCCATGTTTCTTCCGGCCCGCAGAAAGGCCTCCTCTCATCTTCTTTCTAATTTCTAAAACTAATTTCAGCTTTTCGTTATATTGAAAGATTATGCGACAGCTACAGTCTCCTGGTACTGGCACGCACCATCAGGACGGGCTCGCACTTTTTTTGGTCTGCGGCTGGCTGCTTATTCTCAATCAGTTCGATGAGTTCCTGTGCCGCGCGTCTCCCAATATCCTCAATTGGGATATGGACTGTGGTAAGCGGCACCTCCAAAACGTCGGAAATAAAGATATCGTCGTATCCGACGACGGAAATGTCTTTTGGGATGGACATCCCGTAATTGCGGATTGCCTTGTAAATGCCGAGGGCTATCATATCATTAAATGCAAAAATCGCGGTTACACCTTTGCCCAGAAGATACGGCAGAGCGTCTTGACCGCTTTCCAGCTTGTAGTTGCCGGTATAGATCAGAGACGGGTCGAAAGGAATTCCCGCCTCCTCCAACGCCTTACAGTAACCCTCCAAACGCTTTACGGAACTGATATAATCTCTCGGACCGGAGATGGCGCCGATCTTTTGGTGCCCATAGTCGATCAGATGACGGGTTGCGAGATATCCCCCGTAAACATGATCGCATATGTCAGCGCAAGAAGTAGCTCCGTTGATTTCGACATCCATTGCGATCGCGGGAACGCCCGAACGAATCATCGACTGAAATCCATTTTTCAAATTTTTCAGGCTGCAAATCGAGGAATGAGGGAAGATAACGCCATCAATTCCCTGGTTCAAAAAGATATTGAGGTATTCTACGTCATCTTCGTTTTCCTGTGAGGCACTTACCTGAACAACCTGATATCCTTTTAGTTTCGCTTGTTTGACGATACCGGTAATAACCTGAGCCGAAAAGATATTAACAGAATCGGAAACCACTCCGATGATATGGGACCTCTTTGTAACGAGGCTCGCTGCAAACTGGTTGGGATAATAATTCAGCTCTTTGGCAACGGCCATCACTCTTTCTCGCGTGGTCTCAGAAACTCTCGATTCCCGGTTGTTAAAAACCAGAGAAACAGTGGTAGGAGAAACGCCCGCTTTTTTGGCAACGTCTTTAATTGTCGAGCCCATGACTCTCCGCCTCCATGTATCATGTATCAATGCATCAATCTGTATCCCGACCGGAACCCGGAAATAGATCTGCTGATGACAGCCGCCAAACATTCCAGGATGAGAGATTGAAGCAAATTAGTTTAACGTTTTATCAATCACAAAAACAGTATAACATAGATTACAAATTAGTCAATATAAAGTAAATTCTATAAAAACTATTGCGCTTGACTAATATAAATTTGCCTGATACAATGCTTATAAATATTGATTTATCGTAAAAGATAACGATATTTAAATTTAATCATTTGATAAAACGATAAACTTATTCCATTTCTTCAATGCGCCAATGTAACTATCATCACAGTGAGGAGATCCATTTTGAGATCAATGGCACAAATAAATCGCCTGATTATCCGAATTCTAGCTATTAGCTTCGGCCTTTTTGTCAATGGTATCGGGCTGGCCTTTTTGTATTCGGTGGAGCTTGGCTCTTCCCCGATGGGGACATTTGCAGATGGCCTGCACCATTTGATACATATCTCACAGGGAAATGCGAATATTCTTGCCAACGCAGCCTTTCTTTTAGTGCTTTTGATCCTGGCCAGAAAACACATCAGCGTAGGTACGGTCCTTTGCACGTTTACGCTGGGCTTGTATGTTAACCTTGCCTCCGCTGTGATAGACCCGTTGAATCTGGCGGCTCTGCCATTTCTGAACAAGATCATGGTATCCGCGGTTGGTACGCTGTTGATGGGAATCGGCCTAGGCATTTATGTTGCGGTGGATTTCGGGTTGGGACCTCTGGAATCAATCGTGGCTATCATTTATCAGCACAGCAAACTAAAATATAAGACAGCAAAAATCGTTTTTGATGCGATTTTAGGTATCGTCGGAATCGTGTTTGGCGGCAAAATCGGTATTGGCACTGTGATTTCTATTTTGTGCACCGGCATTGTCATGGATCCCGTAATTAATAAAACCAAACCTTTTTTGACAAAAACACTTGCTTGAGCAATCCGATTCTCTTTCAGCGTTTGACGCTTATGGTTACTTAACCGTCATTTCTGGCTTGTCAATATATAGATGAATTTCAGACTCATCCCAGGTTTCTAACAAAAAAGAAACTTTATTCCAAAAGGGCACCCTTCGATATAAAATAAGGTGAATTTTTGGAGGATCGAGTTTCTATTTTCAGGATAGAAATAGATCGTTTATTCACAAAAAGAGCTCTTTCATTAACAAAATAAGCTCTCTTATCCACAAAATGAGCTTGTTGAGTGACTGAAAGAGCTTATTGAGCGACTGAATGAGCTCACTTATTCACAAAAAGAACTCTTTTATTAACAAAACGAGCTCTCTTATCCACAAAATGAGCTTGTTGAGTGACTGAGAGAGCTTAATTATTCACAAAACGAGCTTATGGAACGACTCAAAGAGATCACTTATCCACAAAACGATTATATTATACAAGAGAACCCATATTGTAAGCTATCCGAAACGGCAGCCGCGGAACCCGCCTGGAAACGACCCAAGCCGTGACCAATTTTTAAACTTCAAACTTCACTCTTCAAACTTCCACTTATGATACGGTCTTCATATCGGGTCGAACCATGAGCGATGAAGCTTACAAAACCGGCTCCTCGTCTAAAATTTGTATCGGGACCCCTCTTGATATTAATCGAACGATCGTTTATTATAAGAATATGCGCATTAAAGATGATAATAAAAAAGACGCTATTTTTGAAGCGACCATCGAATTGCTGAACGAAATCGGCTTTGCGAATATTTCGATGTCCAAAATCGGGAAAAGAGCCGGCGTTTCTGCTTCTACCCTATACGTCTATTTTGAAAACAAGGAGGATATGTTAAAAAAGGTCTATCTCGATGTGAAAAAAAAATTATTTACCGCCATGTTTCACGGTATTCAGGAAGTTACTCCCACGCGTCTGGCGGTTGAACTGCTGGTGAGGAATGTGCTGACCTTCGTGCCGGAAAATAAGCAATATTTTCTATTTCTCGAACAATTCTCAAATTCGCCTTTGGTCGGCAACATGGATGATCTAAACCTTCTGTTTCAACCGCTAAGCAATGTTTTTGAGCAAGGCATCCGGCAAGGGGAGTTAAAACCAGTCGATGTTGATTTGCTGATGACTTATTTAAGTCATTCGATCGTTCAAGTTGCCAAAGTGTATTTAAAACGCAATATTCATTTAACCGAAGCAGACATTCAAAAGATCATTCAGATCAGTTGGGATGCTGTTAAAAAATAAAATAAATGCCTTTCGGTTTCGAGATTCGGGTATGAAAGATTACGCACATCTTTATAAACAAAAGGAGCAAAAACATGGAGCAGCATTTCTGTACTTGCATCGTAACAAACTGCAAGAACCACCCGCTGAATCATTCGGAAGGGTGCGATTTGTGCATCACAAAGAATCTGAAGTCCGGTGAAATCCCGGCTTGCTTTTGGCTGCAGGTTGCCGACGATCTCAGCGGCTATAAAAGTTATACGTATGCGGATTTCGTCGATTTTTTTCACAAGCATAAAGCAGAATATGATCAAAAAAAGGCGGAAACTAACCTGAATCCGTTATAACACCTCCACTGCCGTTTTCTTTCAGGCTGAATTATTAAGACTTACATTAAGGAGGACAATATGTCCTATTTAGGTGAAACCATACCGAAACTTGGGTTCGGATTTATGCGGCTGCCGATGATCGGCGCGGAAATTGATATCGAACAGACCAAAGAAATGGTCGATCTGTTCATGGCCAAAGGGTTCAGTTATTTTGACTCTTCATGGGGTTATATCGGCGGGAAATCGGAAGAGGCCATGAAAACGGCAATCGTGGACCGTTATCCGCGTGAAAGCTTCCAAATTGCGACCAAATGCCCGGTCTGGATTGTCAAAACCGCCGCAGAGGCCAAGCATATGTTCCAGACTTCATTGGAGCGCACCGGGGCGGGTTATATCGATTTCTACCTGCTCCACAATCTGGGAGACAGCCGCACCCAAAGTTTTGAGGATTTCGGAATGTGGGATTATGTCCGCGAACTTAAGGAAAAAGGCCTGGTGCGGCACATCGGTTTTTCAATCCATGACAAAGCGGACGCGCTTGATAAAATTTTGACTGAGCACCCGGAGATGGAGTTTGTTCAATTCCAGCTGAATTACGACGACTGGGAGAGCCCCACCATTCAGGCTCGCAAATGCTATGAAGTGGCACTGAAGCATCACAAACCGATCGTCGTGATGGAACCGGTTAAGGGCGGCCTCTTGGCGAACCCGCCCGAAAGCATCCGCAAAATATTCCAAGACGCCAATCCCCATGTTTCGCTGGCATCATGGGCGATCCGTTATGCGGCCTCCCTGGACAACATCATTACGGTGCTGAGCGGAATGTCTACCATCGACCAGGTACGGGACAACGTATCTTTTATGGAAAACTTCCAGCCGCTTAAGCAAGAGGAACTCGCTGTGGTTGAGAAGGCGCGGCAAGCGCTCAGTGAAATTCCCAGTATTCCCTGTACAGCGTGCCAATATTGCGTAAAAGGCTGCCCGCAGAATATCCTCATTCCCAATGTTTTTGCGACGTATAACCGCAAGATGATCTATAATGATCTCGTCAGCGCGAAGAGCCGCTATGGGCTTGAAACTCGATTTAGCGGTAAAGCCTCGGACTGCGTTGCCTGCGGAAACTGCGAGCGGGTCTGTCCGCAGCACATCGGGATCATCGAAAACATGAAGACGATTGCCCAGGCGCTGGAATAAAAGAGTACTGTTTCCTATCCGGCTTTCGTCCCAATCCTTCAAATTGTCGGCATGCAATCCTAAATCGGCCCGCTTGCAACTCTGTTACGCTAAGTTTAGCGTAACAATCCGCCTGCAGGCGGAATCCTTGTTTTAGGCCCAAAAACTTAAAGTCATCCTACCCAAGAATCCTCAATCATGGTTCAAGCCATGATTCTATCCTTCCATTCATTGGATCAATTTCGGGAGGCGGATGATATTTTTCGGGTACAAAAACGATACTTCATGCCCGGCTTTTCGCGGTATAATGCGATCGTTGGAAGTTATCTTTCATTGGAGAGTCCGTCGGTGATACCGACGGACTTTCGATCATCGGTCGCCCGCATCGCTCATGTCCTGGTTTCCTATGTAGAGCTAACTTGATAATCATCAGCTCTTTCATTAACAAAATGAGCTTGTTGAACGAATCAAAGAGACATTTATCCTCAAAACGATAAAATTATACAAGAGAGCCCATATTGGGAGCCTTCTGAAACGGCAAGGCGGAACCCGCCTGGAAACGGGCCAAACCATAGACTAATTTTCAAACTTTAAACTTTACTCTTCAAACTTTATTTGTGATACGGTTCTCCGTATCGGGGGTGATGGCGAAAAGCCGATCGATTGAGAAATAGGAATGCTGAACGTTAACGTAATTTAATTTAAAATTGTACTCTCCATTCAAGCCGCAGTGTTCGATCGGTACCTTTATCTTCTTCATCTTCCCATAAAGAGTTATCGTAAGTGAGGATAAATGAGGAATGATTGCCGGTCTTCAAGTTCAATGTTGCCTCCCAACCGGTCTCATGAGTTTTAGTCATTGAATTATTGCGTTCCTCGTTCCGAATTCGGTGAAACAGCGCGACCTTATTGCGGCTAAGCTCCGGGTTCCACCCAAAATCAACAGTTACACGCATCTCGGTTACATTCTCACAATATTTGTCCTGATCTTGTTGCCAGCTGATAGATGGTGTCAAGTTTACTGTACTTACCGGGTACGTACAAGATAGCAAATACTGTTTAGTTGCGGAGATCTCCCCAGCGTTATTTTCATGGCTTGAAGTAATGGAGGTATTGAATGTCACATTACGATACTGCTGCTGATAACCGGCTAAAATTGATTTGGTCTGATCCGGGTCTACTCGATTAAAACCATTATTTTGATAGCGATAATCTTCTTGATAATTGAGGTTCAAAACGCTCGAAACCGCAGGCTGCATTTGATAATCTACATAGTAATTTTTCCGATAACGGGTTAATACAGCTGAGTGGTTCAAATTATCTTCAGTGAAAGACCCTTGAAAACGCAACGCTTGATTTTTACTTAACCGAAGGTTCGTTCGCAGGGCATAGCGGCGACTACCATTATTTTCGTCCAAAGAAAATGAGGTCGGAGTGCCTGTTGTCGGATAATCGGGCTGAAACAGGATATAATCAAAGCCTAAATAAGCCGGTCCAACCGGCTGGTCCAAATGCAATGCCAACGCGTTTCCCGCCGTATCATCCAACGAGCCATAGATTGTTTCAAAACGGACTAAAAGTTGCCGAACGGCCATACTTCCCTTCAAGCCAAGATAATAGGAGCCGAAATCATCACCAAACCGTAAACCAAAGCTCTCCAGTTGCAATCCGGACTGTGATTGCCAAAATCCGACAATGCCTTGGCATTGGTAAATTGCAATCCCTAGTCCCGAGGTGCTGCCAACATCTCCCGAAAATACTGCAAATTGATAATTTCCGGTATCGTTACCAACTTGACCATTGACGATGCTACCATTAATCGCCGGATCCATCTGGAGCAATTCCGAATCAAGCGGCACGGTCACATTACCCCATAACGCTTCGACATTTTGATGGGTTATCCCCACTGTATATCCAGTATTGTAGATATTATATCCTTTGTAGATAAAATCGGGACTTCCCGCTGGATAGTTGGTAATATTTCCTTGCTGGTTAATACGAAACTTGGTATGACCCAGCCAGGCTTGAAGGTCGAGGTCAACGTTATCGGTAATTTGTCGAATGGGGTATTCCTCGATTTGTAACGTATTAACTCCGCTTAAGCCGATACCCCTGTCTTGTCCGGTACTCATTTGAAAATTCCAACGGCACTCCGCTAAGTTTCCGGCCTTATCCTGGACCCTAACGATCACCTTATGCATTCCGGGCGCTAATGCGCGGTTGGGTTGATAACGTACCCGTAATGGTTGAACCGGTGCTTGACCGGTCACTTCGATCTCTTCAATCAATGCTTGCCCGGTCACATTAATACCATCCAAATATAATCGAATTGTTTTGGGCTGCAAACCGGAACCCATATCAACCATCTGGACTTCAATCCATGGTTGCGCATCATCAATCGCACTATCGGCCCGGGGAGTGATAATTGTAATTTCCGGGGAAATAATATCAGCCGCGGAATGAACAACTTCCGCGGCATGACTTTGATATGAAATGAGGCAAGTCAAACAGAGCCCTATTAAAATAAAATAAACTATCTTCCGCATTAATTGCGAACCTTCAACTAACTAGAAATTGATATACGCTTTTCCAAATCGGAATCCCTTAACCGTTGCTCCCAAAGCCGCCTTGACCGAATTTTGCGCCGAAGTTGTCATGGAGTTGAAAGTAATCGTCATGCTAACTGCTTTCCATTTACCCGTGGTTTTGACCATACTCCAGATAATTGTACCGCTGTCGGTTTCGGTTCTGCCGATGACAGGATTTTCCGAGCTTTCCCATATTTCAAAAGTTTGCGAAGCATAGCCTCCACTGGACGACATATTACTATAAGCGTACGAACCCAAGACCATATCCAATTTATAACCACGACCGCCTTGGACCGGTTCCTTACGCCATGTTAATTGGTTTGTCTCATCCTCTTCCAGCTCTTTTTTTAAAGTACTATAACTCTTTTTATAGCTAATATTCCCTTCCTGTATCGTTAGGACCATGGCCGATGGATCGGGGTCACCAAACACCGCCAGCATCCCATTAACATCATAAGTTTCTACGGCAGTTTTAAAACCGCTTAAAGTTTGTTCGATTTCTGTTTTTTCAGTTGTATAACTGGAGGGACTACTACTTCCACCTCCCCCTCCTCCACAACCGGCCATGGTTAACACGGCGATAACTAATAACACCGCTAAAATAGTTCGTTTCAACTTAATTACCTCCTTCGCAATCAGTTATTCAACAAATTAAAACCGGAAGCGTCCGAATCCAAACCCGCGTCGATAATGATCCCAAGTGAACGTGATGGTTTGGCTGGTTTCATTGCCCGCTAAGTCTTGGACTTTGATACTGCAAGTGTGATTTCCGTCACTTAATGAATTCAGTAAATAATAAATTGTTTTTCCGGTAACCGCCGTTGGATTTACCCATTCTCTATTATCGATTTTAATCTGGATACTGGTTTTATCGATTCCTGAAAGGTTATCCAATACTTCGACAATAATCATGGATCCGTTGCTAGTATTGACTGAAGCTCCCGATGAAGGATTGATAAAGTTAACGGTTGGCGCCAGACCATCAATGCTAATATCCTTTGAAGCGGCCGATAATCCACCATCGTTATCTACAGCATAGACCTGATAGATCCCATCATTTAACCCGTCCGTGGCGATGCTGGCCGATACAGCGGCTGTTACGTTAACGGTTTTTTTCGTGCTTACCGCGTCTAAATCTGCTTGATTAACATACGTGCCTTTGGGCACCAGATAAAGCCGCCCTGCTTCACTGCTGGTTGCGGAAATTATGGTTCCGGGCTTTATGACGGTCGGCGCACTAATCGACAAGACCGGGAGTACATTCTCCCAACGGGCATAGAGAGTAGTATCGTCGGTAATTGCAAAGGTATCTCCTGCTTTATACGTTGTGCCACTGCCATCCGCTTGGGTGTTCCAACCCCCAAAGTTCGATCCGGTTCTTACTAATCCATTATCCCCTAAGACCGTTACTGAATGATTTTCTTCATAAAGTGTATTATCAACCGGACCATTGCCACTGGTATTGCCGTTTCCTTTATATGTAACAGTCAGGTTATAGTAATATTTGGAGTAACCACTTAACTCCGCAGCATTAAAACCGGTTTTGTCTTTACGATAGTAAATTGCAAAACCATCGGCATCCGATTTAAAAATTTGGTTCCCCAGTGTTGCTGGGGCATCCCCCTCAAAGTAAACTTTTGTCAATTTTGAGCAGTTACTAAAGGCGTTTTCTTTAATAACAGCAATTGTTGCAGGAATCCTTACACTCGTTAAGCCGCTGCAGTTATCAAAGGCCGATACACCAATTGTGGTAATGCTCAATGGAAAGGTGATTCCGGTTAGATTGCCGTTGTCCTTGAAGGCGTTATCCCCAATCTCGGTTATGGCTATACCATTCACCGATTCGGGAATGGTAATCTGCCCGCCGGTACCGGTATATCCAATTAGCGTACCGGTTGCATTAATTATGAAATCACCTATTGTAGTAAAGTTCCACCCCGTGTTATTGCTAATTCCAACATAGTAGTTTCCAGCCAAATCTTTAAAGGCTGTAGGATCAATTAACACATAGTACCCGATTTCTTTTCCCAGGGCTTTTTGAGGATTAATCGTCACGACATTACCGGTATACGTTACTTTGGTGGCGTCATTAACATCAATCGTTTCCACCGTTGTGTTATCAGCCATATTGTTAATGGTGATGTTTCCGTTACCGGGCACGACATTTTCTGCAAAGGTGATTATTAAGTTGTCATCGATTCCGACCAGTTTTGAATTATCGACCGGCGTAAAGGCGTTTACGGTCGGTACCGTGTTATCGATGGTTATATCCGTTGGGTTCGATAAACAATCGTTGGATACCGCATATAATTGGTAAACTCCTTCGGGTAAGTTCATGGTATTGATCGTAACCGCTACGTTAGCTGTGACCGATTGGGTCACTTTATTTGCGTTGACCGCATCGAGAGCAGCTTGATCAGCGTAGATTCCTTTCGGTACCAGATAAACCATTCCAGAGTTATCACTGGTTACATTAATAATTGTTCCAGTTTTCAAAGTTGTTGGCGAAACATTACTTAAAATTGGTGATATTGAAGCTTTCCACTGAGCGTACAAGATTATATCATCGCTAATGACAAAAGTATTCCCGGCTTTATAGCTAGTCCCACTACCATCTGCTTTTGTGTTCCACCCGATAAAATCATAACCGGTTTTTCGCAATCCGTTATCACCCTGTACTATTACTTGAGTATTTCCATAATACCGAGTACTATCGACTGGTACGTCACCACTGTTTTTCTCATTTCCATCATAAATAATAGTAAGGTTATAATAGTATCGTGGATAACTGCTTAAGGTTAGAGCATCAAAACCAGTTTTTCCTTTTAGGTAGTAGATTGTAAAATCGTGGGTGGTATCGAAGATAGCACTTCCAAGCGCAGCGGGGGCATCCCCTTGAAAGATAGCACTCCGTAAGTTTTGACAATTCTTAAATGCCTGGTTTCCTACGGAAGTTATACTTGATGGGATTGTAATTTCCGATAAACTATCGCAATTGAAAAAGGCACTATCACCAATTGAGTTAACACCGGTTTTGATTGTAAGATTTGCTAGGTCACTGCAACCTGAAAAGGCTGCATTACCAATCGATGCTACGTTTTCCGGAATCGTAACCTCTTTTAATCTGGTACAATTATAAAAGGCTGCTTCACCGATTGTAGTTACACTTGCAGGAATCGCAACACCGGTTATTAAGCTGTTTTTAAAGGCGTTGTCACCAATCCGAGTTACTTTTATCCCATTAATGGTATCAGGTATGGTTGCTAACATTTGACTTGTACCGGTGTACCCAGTAATTGTCCCTGCTGCATTAATTATATAATCGCCTAATGTAGTAAAATTCCAACCACTGTTATCGCTAATTCCAATATAGTAGTTCCCCGCAAGATCTTTAAACGCTGTCTGGTCAATTACGACATAGTACTCAGTTTGTTGTTCCAGATCCTTTTTTGGATTTATCGTGACGACATTTCCGACACAAGTTACTTTTGTTACATCATTTATATCAATTGTTTCCCAAGTTGTGTTATCTGTTACCTTTTTAATGATAATGTTCCCATTACCGACGACGACATTTTCTGTAAAGGTAATTGACAAGTTGTCATCAACTTTTACAAGTTTTGAATTATTGACCGGAGTCATGGCGCTCACGGTTGGCACCGTGTTATCGATCGTTATTTCAACCGGAGTCGTGGAAACCAGACCACTGTCCCCTACAGCATAGACTTGATAGGATCCTTCTGGTAGGTTCGTCGTATCAATTGTGGTCGCTACGTCTGTAGTTACCGATTTAGTTACTTTATTTACAGTCACCGCATCAAGTGCTGCCTGATCGACATAAGTCCCTTTAGGCACTAAATAAATTACGCCTGTTTTATTGCTGGTTACGTTGATTGCTATTCCTGCTTTTAAGGTAGTTGGGGTGACGTTACTCAAAACAGGAGGTATGGAGGTCATCCACTTAGCATAAAGGACAATGTCATCAATAATAATAAAGGTATTCCCTGCATTATAAGTTATCTCACTGCCATCGGCTTTGGTGCTCCAGCCGATAAAGTCATAGCCGAATTTTCTTAATCCGTTATCACCGAGAACGGTTACTACTTTATTTCCTTCATAAACGGTACTGTCTATCGGGACAGTGCCACCAGTATTCCCGTTTCCGTTATAGGTAACGCTCAAGTTATAATAGTATTTGGAATAAACACTTAAGGCCGAACTGTCAAATCCAGTTTTGTCTTTGCGATAGTAAATTACAAAACTACTGGCAGTTGAAGTAAAGATATCTCCACCAAGTGTTCCTGGAGCATTCCCTTCAAAGTATACTTTCATTAAATTTGCACAATTTCGGAAAGCATTTTGTTTTATCGTTGTTATCGTTGCAGGAATAATTATACTTGTTAATCCACTGCAATTCGAAAAAGCTGCTTCACCAATTGTAGTAATGCTCAATGGGAACGTTATCCCGGTTACACTACTGTTATCTTTGAAGGCTTTGTCGCCTATCTCGGTGATTGTTATACCATTTACCGATGCCGGGATAGGAATCAATCCACCCATTCCAGTATAACCAGTAATTGTTCCTGTTGCATTAATTGTAAAATCGCCCAATGTAGTAAAGTTCCAACCCGTACTATTGTTAATGCCAGCATAATAGTTTCCAGCGGGGTCTTTAATAGCCGTGGGTTCGATTAAAATATAATATCCGGTCTCTTTATCTAAGGTTTTTTGAGGGTTTATGGTAATAACATTATTAGCATACGTCACTTTCGAATTATCGTTAACATCAATCGTCTCCAAAATACTATTATCTACCAATTTTTTAATGATTATGTTTCCATTTCCGGCTAATACATTTTCTGTAAAAGTAATTGACAGGTTGTCATCAACTTTTACAAGCTTCGAATTATTGACCGGAGTCATGGCGCTCACGGTTGGTAACGTGTTATCGATTGATATAACTACCGGATTCGTAGATAATAAACCATTGTTAGCAACAATATAAATTTGATAAGCTCCTTCCGGTAAATTGGTCGTATCAACCGTTACTGCTACGTTTGTTATTACAGTTTTAGTAACTTTATTTACGGTTACCGCCTCGAGCGCTGCCTGGTCAGCATACGTTCCTTTGGGCACTAGATAAAGAGTTCCTGTTTTATCGCTAGTTGCGCTAATCATCGTTCCAGTTTTTAAATCAGTCGGAGTGACGTTACTCAAAACAGGCGGTGTCGCAATTTCCCACTGAGCATAAAGGATCATGTCGTCCAAAATTGGAAAGGTATCTCCGGCATTATAGGTTGTTCCTGTTCCATCTGTTTTCGTATTCCAACTAATAAAGTCGTAACCGGCTTTTATTAATCCGTTATCACCCAGGATCGTTATTGTTTTATTTCCATCATAAAAATTACTATCTACCGGTACATTACCACTGGTGTTTCCATTTCCTTTATAGATAACTGTTAAGTTATAATAGTATTTTTTAAAGTTATAGTAAGGGTATTCATTAAACCCAGTTTTATCTTTTAGGTAATAGATTGCATAATTGGAGGTATAAGCAAAGAGATCGTTTGTTGTAGTTGGCGCGCTACCCTCAAAATATATAGATACTAAGTCACTGCATTGTGAAAATGCTTGTGACCCAATTTTACCTACTCCAGAGGGAATTGTAAGGGTTAACTTAGCGCACCCACTGAAAGCTCCCTCACCAATTATGGTTATACTTGATGGAAGGGTTAAATTTAGCAATCCTTTACAATATGAAAAGGCATAAGGCCCAATCGATGTTACACTTGACGGGAGCGAAACATTTGTTAGACCAGTACACCAACCAAAGGTGGAATGCTCGATTGTAGTTACATTGGATGGAATCGTAATACTCGATAAACTATTGCACTGATAAAATGCTCTCTCACCGATGAAGCTTACACTTGATGGGATTGTAATATTTGTAAGTGCACTGCACGATTCAAATGTAGAATTCTCAATTCGAGTCAAGGTAGGCGGAAGCACAATTTTAGATAAATTGCTACAACCGTAAAAGGCTGTCGCACCTATTGAAGTTATTCCAGAAGGAAGCGTAACGTTTGGCAAACTACTACAGTTATAGAAAGCATCGGTCTCAATTATGGTTACACTCGAAGGAATTGTAATACTGGCTAAACGGGTACAACCCCAAAAGGCCTGACGCCCAATGGTCGTTACCCCAGGTGGGATAATTAAATTTGTTAAACTACTGCAATTATTGAAAGTCCCATATTCGATTTCAGTTATCGCACACTGGATACTAACGTCTGTTAATGCACTGCAATCGGCAAAGACAAAAGACCCCATCAAATTCACACTTGAGGGAATCGTCATACTCGTTAAATTTCTACAACCTGAAAAGGCTCTATTCCCAATTGAAGTTAAATGAGATGGGAGGGCAATGACGGTCAAACTGCTGCAATTGGAAAAAGCTTCATCACCAATCGAGGTTAAACTCGATGGGAGTGTAACATTGGTTAGACTACTACAATCAGAAAAAACATTTGAGCCAATCCAGGTTACTCCGGCTGGAATGGTGATGCTAGTTAACTGATTGCATTTATTGAAAGCATAATGTCCAATCGAAGTTACTTTTGACAAAATCTCAACGCTCGTTAGACCACTACATCCATCAAAGACGTTATTCCCAATTGAAGTTATATTAGCCGGGAGTGATATGCTAGAAAAACTTATACATCCCGCAAAGGCGCCATTACCAATCAAAGTTAAGCTAGATGGAAGCGATATACTGAATAAACTTGAACATCCAGTAAAAGCATTATCCCCAATCGAAGTTAAGTCAGATGAAAGCGTAATCTTTTTTAAACCACTACAGTTATTAAAAGCATAGGATTCAATTGAAGTTATGCTCGAAGGAAGGGTAAGGTCAGCTAAAGTAGTGCATCCTGAAAAAGCCCCAGACCCAATCGAAGTTACACTAGAGGGAATCGTAATATTGGTTAGGCTCTTGCACTGTTCAAAAGTATAGCTCTGGATTTTGGTTAAAGTTGATGGTAAGGTGACACTAGCTAAACTGCTGCAACTATAAAATGCCGATGATCCAATCCAAGCAACGCCCGAAGGAATTGAGATACTTGTTAAACGAGTGCAGCCATAAAACGCACATTCATCAATTGAGTTTAAACTCGAAGGGAGTGTAATACTTGTTAAACTAATACAATTATTAAAAGCATGTTCGTTAATCTTAGAAACGCTAGATGGTATAATAATGTCTTTTACCCCACTATTGCTGAATATATAACTCCCAATCACAGTTAAACTCGATGGGAGGTTAATATTCTCTAGAGTGTAGCAACCATAAAATGCATAATCACCAATTGAGGTAACACTCGATGGAATTGCTATACTGGTTAATCCATCACATGATTGAAATGCAGAAGCCCCAATCGTAGTTACACTCGATGGAATCGAGATGCTGATGATGTTTGATTTACCAAAAAACGCTCGGTCTCCAATGGCTGTGACGGGTTCACCTCCAATTGTTTCCGGAATATCAACCATCGTGTAGGTGCCGTTATACCCAGTAATCGTCCCTGAATTAAATTCAAAAAAGTTTTCATCCGTAGCACCCCAGGCGGCTTGGCTACCGACTAGTAAGCTACAAAAAACCGTTAGGATTATTATCCCGAGGAATTGTCTTAACCTCATTGAATGTCCTCCATTCTTTATTTTTTGAAGCGATTACTAGTTTACTAATTCTTAGATATTTCTTTGAAATCAACAAACCTCCTGCCTGTTTTGTGGATTAAAAGTAAATTTAGACCAATTTTTTAAATTTTTCATCAGAACCCAACTGATCCAAATTGTCTTGGACATTCTCCCTAACCCATTCATCCTTCCTCAAAGCCTCAATCAGCGATATTTCTGAATGTATACATCTGAAAAATGAATCATAACTGTCCCTTCAAGGTGCAGTTTGCATTAACCCTATAAGGGTACGGGTACAGTTCCAGCCGCACCTCAAGGTGCATGATACTGTCTTCTGCGTTGTTTGCCGGGCTATCCCTTAAAGGGATCGTCGGGACCTTTTACATTATCCGACATTTTATCGGCATTTCCCTGTTCTCGGATATACTTTTTGATGGTATCTTCGTTGAGACCTACTGTACTTACATAATATCCTTTACACCAAAATGACGATTGCCAAATTTGTACTTTAAGTTTGAAAACTGCTCAAATATCATTAATGAGCTTTTTCCCTTGAGATACCCCATAATTTGTGCTACGCTGTATTTAGACGGAATCCTTAGGCACATATGAATATGGTCGATACATGCATTGGCTTCCAATATTTCGATACCTTTGTAATCGCAAAGGTTTCGAAGGATTGCTCCGATTTCTCTTTGTACTTCCCATAAGTGAGCTTCCTTCGCTCCTTCGGTGCAACACAATACGGTATCAACAATTCCAACGAGTATGTTCCTGACTAGTATCCATTTGATCGCTCTCCTTTGTTTTTACTTGAAGACAGTATCTTCTTCGAGTTTAAAACAAGGAGAGCTTTTTTGTTATTTCTACGACGGCTCCGCCCTTTTTGAACTCCCCCGCTTAGCGAGGGGTTTTCTAATGCATAAAAAGGCCTAAACCGTTTTAACAATTACGATTTAGGCCTTTTGGCCGTCACTTGTGGTATGGTTCCCCGTATCGGGGGTGACGGCGAAATTTGAATTTCTGTGTTTCGCAGATCAAAGTGATATGTTACCGTATCGTCTTCATCGGCGACTCATCTGTGGTACTTTTACAGGTATCGGGATGACGGTGAGGTTTTTTATTTTTATTAACGGATTACACTCAAATTTTATTCGAAGTATTATTTAAATTCAATGATATCCCTCTGAATATCGAACTTAACGAATAATATTAATATTATGGATACTTGGGCGGAACCGAGATAGACGCAAAAGCTTTGCTGGAATTATATCCCGCAAAGCTTTTGGCTATTGTATGCTAGGTCTAGAATTTCCCCAAAAGCGAAGGGACCCAGGTAGCTATCCCCGGTATGAAAAGCATCACGATTGCGACTGCCAAGATGACCAGTATAAAGGGCATCAGAGGTTTAACGCTTCTTTCCAGCGGTATCTGTCCCACTCCACAACTGATGAACAGAAATGTCCCCACCGGCGGCGTTATGGCACCCACCTGCATGATGATAATCATAATCAAGCCATATTGGATTGGATCAAATCCCAGCGCATTGCCAACGTTTAAAATAGAAATCGCGAACATGGCGATGAGCACCGTTGGGTCAAGGAAACAGCCTAGGACTATCATAACAGCAATGATGAAGAAGGTTGCTAAATATCTGTTTTGGATTACATTTATCGCAAAGTTAACAACCTCAGTCTGAAAATGCAAACGCACTAACACATTGCCCAGGACCCCGGCAGCAGCGATGGTCACTAACACGACTGCCGTGGTCACCGCCGAATTCAGCAATATCCTCGGAATCGCGCTGACCTTAAGCTCCCGCGATATAAAAAAGCCGTAGAAAAGCCCATACAAAATAGCCAGCACCCCCGATTCGGTGGGAGTTACAAAACCAAAAACAATCCCGCTCAGGATAATCAGAGGCGTAATCAACGCCCCGATGGATTTGATGAATTGTTTGCCAAGGTTTCTAAAAGAAAACTTGACAACAGGTATATTATACTTGCGAACCCTGTAATATATCGAGTTTACCACCATCATCAAAACTCCGATGACCACGCCCGGAAGAATACCGCTTATGAAAAGTTTTCCCACAGGCACTTCCGTATAGTAGGAATAGAGGATCATCGCAATACTGGGCGGTATAATGGGGCTTAACATAGAGGCGCCCGCGGTAAGCGCCACCGCGTATTCCACCTCATAGCCTTGTTTTTTCATTGCCGGAATCAGCATGCCTCCGATTGCCGAAGCGTCCGCCGCACCGGAACCCTGGATCCCGCCGAAAAACATTGATGCCAAGATATTTACATGGCCCAGTCCTCCTTTGAACTGGCCCACTATGGCATTGGAGAAATCCACCAATTTATCGGTGATCTTCGATTCAGTCATAATGTTACCGGCGATAATGAAGAATGGGATCGCCATCAGGGCAAAAGAATTAATGCTGCCGAACATTTTTATAATAACCAGTGAGGACGGAATACCCATCGCCACGACACAGATGATTGCCGTAATTACTGTCGCCATGAAAATCGGGAAACCCAGGAATATGAAGAATAATAAAAGTAAAAATATCAAGCCTACAGTTAACATAATTACCTCCTTATTTGGTTTAGGTTTCAGCTGCCGGACAACATCACCTGTTTCTGTGAATCATCGTCATGATTTACATAATTTGTAGAAAAAGGATGTCTTCCGAAAATGAAAATCAGCGTGTAGTCGATAAGAAGGTATAGGCAGCCCACGGGAAGCGCCGCATAGAACCATGCCATGGACATGTTCAGATTCTGCAGGCTGGTTTGGATATTGGCCAGTGTACGGTCAGCCCCAAAATAAACGAGATAGCACAAGGTTAAAATAACGATAATATTTGCAATTTTTAAAACAAGCTTCATGGTTTTCTCAGGAAGGTATTTTCTTATGAAGTGAGTCACGCTGATGTGCGTGCCTTCCTTCGCTCCTAAGCTTGCGGCGAGGAATGCCGGCCACATCGCCGCAAGACGCATAATTTCGTCTCCCCATGCAAATGGCTTCATTCCCAGGCCTGTAAAATATCTAAATATAATTTGAACTGTACACAACAGTATCAAGAAAGCCATCACCGAAACAATTGTAACCATGCGGACCCGATCGAGCACATTATATATTTTTTTTAACATAATTGATCCCTCTCTAAATGCAATAATGAACTTTCCGGTGCAAGACCGAAAAGTTCATTAAACTTGTCTAGATTGACCAGAAAATATTACTTGATCGCGCGAAGCTTATTAATGAAATCGTTCCATCCGGCGCCCTTGGCGCGATATTCAGCCAGCATGCCGGAGCAGGCCTTAACCCATTTATCAGCGTCGTTAAGTTTCCACACTTTAAGTCCGTGGGCCTTCATTTCTGCCAGAGCCTTGACCTGGTCTTCGTCATCAATTTTAGCCTGATAGGTGGCAGCGTTCTCCGCACAATCCAGCACTATTTTCCGTAGATCCTTGGGCAGGCTATCCAACCATTTGGTATTAAAGAAGTAATACGTGCACGCGATGATATGGTTAGTGATCGTCAAATTCGGAGCCACTTCATTGAATTTCATAGAATTGATGGAGCTCGGTGAAGATTCCATACCGTCGATGATTTTCGTCTGCAAAGCAGTATAGATTTCATTCCAGTCGGTAGTAGTGCCCGACGCTCCAAGAGCATTAAACATGGTGATATATACCGAGTTGGGTCCGCGCATTTTCAAGCCTTTCATATCTTCCAAAGATTTTACGGGCTTAATTGTCAACATGTCGCGCGCGCCTTGGGATTGTCCCGAAGCTGAGGTAAACCCATAAGGAGCCACCAGTTTGGAAACTTCATTCGTCATACCCTTCAGTACTCTACGATACTGAGCGTTGTCCTTGAAAAGATAAGGGAATTCAAACATGACAAGCTGCGGGACCCAGCCACCCAGGCCCGTGCCCGGCGCCGCCACAACCATATCCAACGAGCCGGTCTGAGCCATTTCAACCTGTTCGGATTGACTTCCAAGCTCGGATCCATAGTTTGCGGTCGCGTTAATCCGTTTCTTGGACTTCTCATTGACCTGTTTTACGAAATAATCCAGCGCCCGTCCAATCGTGCTGTTTTGCGCCGTATTGGTTGAGGTGCGAAGCTGATAAGTCTTGTTTTCCCCATAAGCCGCTACGGACACAAACAACATACTAAGCAAAACCATAGCCACAAATCTCTTCATAACATCTACCCCCTATGATTTTTTTATCGAAGCGGCCGTCGTTTTTTCAAAAGCGACGTCCGCATTCAATCAAGAATCACTTTCCCAGGTTTCTTCCAAGTGTAATTATGGTATTTTCTTCAAATGTATCCTTATTAAGAGTTTTTTCATGGAAATGCGGCATTATTCGCGCTACCCTTTCCTTACTGTAAAAATCACCCATGGGAGAAATGGGTAAGACAGTCGCGCTTCCCGTATAGGCCGACTTATAGATCGCCATAATCAGCTCAATGGCTTTTCGTCCTTCATTGCCATCAATCAGCAACGCATCTTTACCCTCCACCGCATCCAGAAAATTTCCGATCTGCGCCGGATGACCCTCCAGCTCTAATTCAGGCAGCGCGTCATATTTTGCCTGAAGCTCTTTTAAAACACCTGAATTCTCCGTGGGAAAACCATTCCCCAAAGCCTTTGACGCGGCGGGCTTCCAAGGAATTGAGAGACAGGCTTTCTCGGTCTGGAAGATCATTCCCTGCTCTTCATCATGGGATACCAGCGTCGTCGTGAGCTGAGCCGTTTTATCAGGATAATGCAAAATGGCCACGGCTATGTCCTCACACTCCGAATTTCGATGGGCATTATTCGCAATCACCGCCGTCACCTTCTCCGGCATGCCGATCATCCACTGCAACATATCCAGATGATGAACCGCATGGCTCATCACGACGCCACCCCCTTCCGTAGACCATCGGCCACGCCACGCTAGATCATAATAGTTTTCCCCGCGCCACCAAAGCGAATTTACCGTGGCAAACAATACACGGCCTGCCGCCTCTTCTTCAATCAATTTTTTGACTTTCATCACCGGTATCATGTAACGATTTTGCGAAACCACACTTAATATTGCTCCGCTTTTTTGGGATGCTTCAATCATCGCGTCACATTCCGCAAGCGATGGCGCCATCGGTTTTTCGATCAGAACATGTTTACCGACGAGAAGCAAAGGCACGGCTATCTTCCGATGTTCACCCGCAGGCAAACACAAAGAAACTATATCAATATCGTCCCGCGTCAGGATTTCATGCCAATCCTCAAATACGTCCGCTTGGTCCAGGTTATTTGATTCTTTTATTTTTTGGGCTTTATCCTTAAACATATCACACAAGACACGAATCTCACATCGGTCCGCGAATCGCTGGTACGCACCAATATGAATGCCGGCAATGGCCCCCGTCCCGATGATTGCAACACCCAGCCTGGTCATTTTATAATTTACCTCCTACCAAAGTATTTAAAACGTAATACGTAATGATATTTCCAAATTAGTATGGAATATCAATTAAAAAGTCTCTCTAACAATTGTAAAATTTTTACATAATAATCGCTTGTCGTTGAGCTTCTAAACACAATTCTGCGACTTAAATGCATGCGCTTGGGTCATAGCATTTTCGGTCCGGTTAAAATAATCTAAAATGAACGTTTTAAGTATTTTCCAAAAGTTCTTCGATCTGTTTATCCTATTTTGGGAAACCGCTTTCCAGGGAAACGTTTCCGAATTTTCATGGTAATTGTTGGTCATAAAAGCTGCTATCTTATCTGACTTTCAAACTAACCGTAATTATTTAATTAAAATAAGATCTGAATTGAAGTTTTAATTTTTCCAACCAGCTGTCATCGCTGCCCAAATGTTTATCCATTAACTCGACTCCGTACTCTATATTTCCGGATTTGATTGCCGTAATAATTTCGTTGTGTTCTTTAAGTACTGATTCCCAAGTACTGGTAGATGATAACATTTTAAGATATCGAACCCGGTTCAAATGAGTACTCGTCTGGCTAATAACCGACCACGCCTTTTCTTTTTGGCAACCTTTAAATATATTTTGATGAAAAGTCTGGTCAAGGTTGAATAGAGTAAAAATGTTAATTTGATTTTGAGTTAAAATAAACTCCATTGCCTTTAAATTCGATTTCAATTCAAACAGCATGTTTTCCGGAAAATTCTGGCATGCAATTCGGATCACCGCATCTTCTAAACTCTGGCGGATAAATTTCCCCTCATATACATGACTAAGGTTAATTAATGAAACAACTGTCCCCTTTTGGGGATATATTTCGACCAATTCTTCCTTTGACAATTGAATCAAAGCCTCCCCCACAGGGGTCCGGCTAACATTAAGTTTCTCCGCTAAATCATTTTTAGTAATGTTCTCACCGGGTTGCAAATTTAAACACATGATATTATTTCTTAATGTCTGATATACAAAATCTCTTACGGAAACATTTTTTTTCTCTTCTACAATCAGATCCAAAGCGCAATCCTCCACATTCTTAGTTAAAATTCTAGCATGCTAGCATGCTATTGTCAAAAGATAACTTGTTTCGCTCAGTAAATTTAGTTGGATCACCCTTTAGAGTGAGCAACTACCGGATATTAATTTCTAAAGCCTTAATATTTACATCCTGGACTCTCATCACTTGGCCTGATTCCACAGTCCATTATTAAAAACATCAGGATTAGAAAAACACTATGCCTATATTTTTGTACTGCCGACAGAACAATATTGAAAGTAGTTGTTCCAAATCACCTCAAACATTTATGCTTTAAATTATACTATACTCCTACTATAAACAACCGTTACAGTTAAAAAAATGTATAAGATTAACGGCGGTCCTTAAGAATTGTAAGATCCCACTTCCAAGCGTTTCAATCGCTCCCCTGTATTCGATTGAGTAGCGGTCACAGGTTATTCTTGGGTAGCTCATTACTTATGGTAAAACTTTTAACTGGAAGCCATGGGTGTTCGGATCATTCAATTTTCAGTTGTCATCTGTCATCTTCTTGGATAATAAAACCAGCCAGTCCTCTGGTGATATTCATTCATTAAACAATCCAGTTCGATGCTGGCGTTTAACACTTCTATATCAGTATGACCTTTCTCGTTTCGTAATTGTTGCATCCGGTTACGGACGATCTCGATTTGTTCCTGAAGCATTTCTAAAGAAATAGAATCTTTACTAATGGGCATCCGCATCGAAACCTCAATTCAAGGTAAGGATTCTTCCGAATCTGCTCAACCAATTCTTCATCGTAACATTAAAATTTTTCTTTGATAATTATCGCTTTAAGCGCCTTTCACAAGGGCTTTGCTGGTGCGCTCCGCTATTGATCATATTTTGCTTCGATGATGGCTCAGGGAATCACGGCAGCTAATTGAACCCACCGGTTATCGCCGCGTATTGCAATTTTTTATAATGCCAACCGAATTCTTTCTGTAATCTGTTTTTCAACTTCGTCAGCCCACGGTAAATTCATCAATTCTTGAGCCATCAGCGCCATTTCCGCCTTGGATATGCCATTAATTACTGCCCTTGCCTTCAGGAGCGCACTTGGATTCATACTTAGTTCATCCAATCCATCCCTACCAGGAGAGGAATAAACCTGGGATCACTTGCCGCCTCTCCGCATATGCCTACCGTAATTCCTTTACCATGGCCATTGTCTATTACCGATTTTATCAATCGTAACAAAGCCGGATTAAATTGGTTATGTAAATAGGAAATCGTGGGGTTGGTCCGATCCACCGCAACACTATATTGAATCAGATCATTGATTCCAATACTGAAAAAATCAACTTCTGTAGCCAGCCAATCGGAAATAATGGCTGCAGCCGACAATTCAATCATAATTCCCACTTTGATATGTTTGTTAAACGGTATCTGTTCTTTTTCAAGCTCCGCCTGGGATTCAATCAAAATTTGTTTGACGCTGCAACAATCTGTTAAAGGCGGACCACGTCAAATCTTTAGATTTCCCACCCGATAAGAAAGTAGAATCTTTAGTGGCCGAAGTGATTGAAATAGTTAAGGATCTCAATAACGGCAAAGGTGTTATGTTATTACAGATATGGAGCCATTGACCTGTATCCATACGATTGTCACCCGGGAGCGGTATCCCACCGCAAATGTTCAACCTGTATGTATGCCTCATAAATTATCGGCATGTAACACAAATCAGCCCGCTTCCGCCGGAGGCGGGCTTGCCTTTTCCAATTATTCTGAAGTTCAGTGGTATTTTTACCGAGCTGCAAGAAGATTCAAAGGCCTTCCGCTTCCAGACTCATCCACAACCCAAGCTGTTGATCGTACTTAATGATTTCGTTTATCTACAGAAATAGATCACTTATTCACAAAAAGAGCTCTTTCATTAACAAAACGAGCTCGCTTATCCACAAAATGAGCTTGTTGAGTGACTGAAAGAGCTTATTGAGCGACTAAATGAGCTTACTTATTCACAAAAAGAACTCTTTTATTAACAAAACGAGCTCTTTTATCCACAAAATGAGCTTGCTGAATGACTGAAAGGGCTTACTTATTCACAAAAAGGGCTTATTGAACGACTCAAAATGATCATTTATCCACAAAATGACTAAATTATGTGAGAGAGCCCATATTGCGAGCTCTCTGAAACGGTAGCGGCGGAACCTGCCTGGAAACGGCCCAAGCCGTGAAAAATTTTCAAACTTTAAACTTTACTCTTCAAACTTTTATTTGTGGTACGGTTCTCCGTATCGGGTCGATCGGCGAAATTTTAGTCTGTCATCCTAGTCCGCCTTGAAAACCGAAGCCCTATGTCGTTTGACAAAGAACTACCCTATTGCTCTCCTTCGAAACATTGCCTAAGTTTCGTGAACATTGTAGTCTTTTCCACCCTCACCTTGCCAAAGTCAATTCCGAATTACTGTGACATTTCTGCAATCCTACTCTGAATATCCTTATTACTTCGACCCATCCGCCCGAGTGGTGAGACCCTATCGAGAGCGGATGCGGCATATAGTGTGTGACCAGACCTTCAGGGATTCCGAATGGGAGGTGGACCGGGAACTCGCCAAACTGGTCGCCGAAGTGTCAAAAGGCGAATACGTCCCGCCGTCCAATGAAACTTGAAGGAATATCTGCAATTTTGGCTTGAGAATTACACGAAGCCTCGCCTGCATGTACGTACCTTTGAAAGCTGCCAGATGATTATCCATGCAGGCCGAAGCGGCCATCAAATGAGATGAATTCCGTCAGCAGTCCCCCGGCACGAAGAAGACCTCCAGTGCCTAATGCGACTCCGGAGGCTCTTTTTTGGCCCAAGAACGACAAAATGGATGGACAAGTTGAATGAGAGTTGAGAAAACACCAAAAAATAAAGTTTTTTTCTCACCCGACACACGGTTACCAGAACCGTGTGTCTTATCTTCTCTATAAATAAGGTAACGAATTGAAATTATTTTCACTTTAATATTGTCTTACCATCTATAATATGGTACATTCTAGTCAGAGGATATATAGTATGGTATTAATTTAAGGAGGTCAAAAATGCCAAAGCAAAATTTTATGACAGTAGCCGTACCCGATTCTATCCAACTAATCTTCGATGAATTTGTAAAAAGGAAAGGCATTACAAAAAACGCAGCTCTTAGTGACATGTTTGAACTTTACATGCTTGCCCAAGATGAGAATTTATATCTTGAACTGAAACGAAAATATCTTTACGTTGAGGAGGTAAAAGATATGATTTTAGCTAAAGACCAAACCCTAGAAGACAGTGACTTATTATGTGAAATATTCCTTTTTATGAAGCTGAGTTTTTCAAGTGACCGTATGGGGAAAAAATATAACGGTAATGAAACAATGCAAATTTATATGGAGGACGAAAAACAAAGAGGTTATACGTGGTTCTCTACCGAAGCTTTATATTTTGGAATGTCCAAAAAGCAAGTAGAAATTTTCAGACAGAGGATCTCGATGGGTCAAAAAGTCAAAATCCTATTCGCAATCGGAAACAATGCTGGTGGAAATAACGATATAGCCTATAGTGCAGAAGTGTTAGATATTGAGTCTAACCAAATTCCGTCTCCATCTCCCGAAAAAAATGCTTATCCGTCAATTTGGGATGGAGAAAAGGCAAGAATTTGGATTAAAATGAGAAATATTAAAATAGAAAAAGAAATCACTGCCGACAAACTTGTTGTTAATAGCACAGGAGCCTTACTTAAACCGATAATATCGAATAGCCAGTATCATTTTGGATATGTCCGATTGAAAGATAATTAATAAACGTTCAAAAGACCAGCTTGATGTAACCGTCAAGCTGGTCTTATTATTTTTTTAAGCGAAATTTTTATCGTTCACTTTTCTAAGTATTGTAATCCAGCTCTTTATCCGTTCCGGTAAGGAATCATAGTTAGTGTTCATAAAGTCTATTAAAATGTTTCTATCTAGAGTAATCACATTTTCAGCTGTAGTTTGTTGATTAAGATACTTACCTTTTGTAGTAAAAAGGTAAACTTGGCCTGGAAAATCTCTGTATTCGTCAACATTTAAATCCACCTTACCGTTCTTTACTTGCACAACCGCAGTTTCAGCATCCTTCTTTAAAACAAACTCGTAACCCATTGTTTCATTTTTACATGAACTAGGAACAAGAAAATATCCTTTAGTCTGAAGATAGATTCCTATCAAATCTTCACAATCTTCACTCGATAATAACGAAAAAATATCCGAACCACTAACATTAACCTTATATTGAAAATTTTCTTTGGAATTTTCATTATATAAGAACATTGAATATTGTAGTGCGGCATTATCATGAATACGTTGAAGGGTTCTTCTAGGAATAAAACTATTTATGACTTTTCCTGGTACCTTATCAACAACTCCAACTCTATGCCATTGACAACTTCTATTATTAATAACATCTGCCATTATATACTCAGGTGAATTGGTATAATTCCAGTCACTACTTACTCGTCCTAAATAATAGACACACTTTTATCACGAGTCCAACAGAGATCATTGATTTTCATCCTCAATCCAATTGCATTAAGAGCAGGCCACCAACCGTTTACTTTTTTATATTTTTCTTTTGCCACTCGTATATATGTATCCCAATCGACAATTTCTTTTTCTGGATCAATACTCCAACCGACACCCAATATCCCGTGATTTAAACAAAACTCCCTAGAATCTATGTTCGAACCTTCCGGTTTTAATGTTATTCTCCATAAATTGATCATTACTTCACCTTCATATATAAATTGGATAAGCCCGCACCCCAATAAAGTTGTGATAAATGAAACCACGAAAATAAAGGAATAGCGTCACAAGAAGTAATCGATAAGGCTCTTTTTCGTTGCCTTTTGTATTTTCTAAATAGTATCCTATTTTTGTTTATTCCTCAATTTGCACTCGTGCAACTTCAAGAAAACGAACGAGTGGAAAATCTCCATGTTGCTCTGATAAATTTCTAACTATTGAATAAAACTGTTGAGTATCAAATACGTTCCGAGAAAGATACATATTTAAATAATTCACTATATCTGCAAATAATCCGATATCTCTAAATCCTATTTCTTCTCTACTTGCTACAACCCCCAAACAATTAGGATCGGCTATTCCACTATTAAAAGTTTCTATTGATAAAGCCTCACATGAACAATACACTAAAACATAAGGTATTGGATTTCTGCCCAATATTTGGGTCAATATAGTGGGGGTGTTCAAAACTCTTTCAATTCCTATTTGGTCATTTTGGGGTTGCAATCCAATATTTACTCTAGTTGTTGAATTCTCTAAACTACATCCATGGGCCACTATTACAACAACCCCATAAGGGTCACCACCTAGAACCGATCTTTCTGAAAGTAAGTTTTCCCCTCGTCTAGTGATGATAGTAGTTTGATCATTGATCCGAGCACTCAAATCCAAACATAATTGATCTTCAAAACCTTTCAAATTTCCCGACATATTAAGAATAAGTATAGGCATTTTTTAACCCCCTAGCAAAAAAAATATCTAAAAAATACTTTCTACCTAAATATATAATCAAAAGAAAATTTTGGCAATAGCGAAATAACTTAGAACGACCAATCCGAAATTTGACCATCCGGGTTGGTCGTTCTAATAAAAAACCAGCTTTACACTGGGTATTTTCATGGCGGCCCCGAGATGAGTCGAACATCCGACACACGGTTTAGGAATTTGGGTTACACCGAGAACTTTAATAAGTCATAGTAAATTCTTCTAAATTATGCCTCAAATTCCCCTAAAACGGAAGATAAATTTAATTTACTCGGGTTTAATAGATTTATCTAAGGTTTTGTAAATCATACTTAGTCATTCTCCGACCTAAGAACGACCGATGGATAAACTGGTGACCAGTTTAACTATTCATATACATTAATATTATAGTGTAACAGGTCACTAAGAAAAATACTCTATTTAATGCTAAAAAAACTCGACAACTCATCGAGGGTACGGAGCGGGTTCCTTAAGCAATGATGGTTTAAAACCTTGTATCAGCACTTCTGCACATTGCTCAATTTCAATCTTGGAAAGGATCGGAACACCTTTTTTCTTTCCCCTTATCTCATTACAATCCGCGATACTTATCAAAGAAGACCAGCAATTTTTCAATAACACCCTGCTTTTTCTCTGTGCGATTGCTTCCACAAGAGAAACGGGAGACTGGTGGCAAAATTTTATCGATATCCGTACCCGTGGTTTTGAGCACACCATCATGGAAAGCATTATCAATGAATCGGCGCGTTTCCTCGGGCTTAAGCCTTTCATCCTTGATGAGCGCGGTCAGATCAGTTTCCCTCTGAGCAAGGACAAAAGTCTCCCAATCCCTGTCCACATTACTCTCAGTATTAACACGAGCAATAAAGTCCTCGATGAGCACTTTTTTACTACGAAGCTCAATGCTGGAATCAACTGCCTTTTGAATATCTGCAAGAATACTCTTGTCAGTGCAATTAGATTCGTGATACTTGACCACCAGCATGAGGATATAGTCAATGTTGACCTCAATCTGCTTTATGAGCTCAATTTCAAAAACGATATCGTCATTAATATTCTCTTTTTCCGCATCCATTCTCTTGCTGAATGTCTGATACAGATCAAGGTATATACTCTGGTAATCTTGGAAATCACGCGCGGAGAGGATTTCGTTTCCGGCAAAATCGTCAAAAGAAGTGAGTATGTTTTTGAGTCTTAGGATAGCACCAAAAAGACGGATGAAATCCTTCTGTGCACCTTCGCCAATGATAGAAACACCCAACGGATAGGAAGATATCATCATTTGTATGAGTTCTACATATCCGGGTTTACGCTTGCCATTTTCCTCGTATCCGTTGTAGTAATCGGCATAAGTTTTCAGCAGAACAATACAACCGGCTTCTTTATCCCCGAAAAGAGCAATTGCGTCATCGGTAGCCTGCTTCAAATCACGGAAGCAGATAATATTTCCGAAGGTTTTTACACTGTTCAAGATACGGTTGGTGCGACTGAACGCCTGAATCAATCCGTGCTGACGCAAATTTTTGTCTACCCATAACGTGTTCAACGTAGTTGCATCAAAACCTGTGAGGAACATATTGACTACGATGAGCAAATCAACCTCTCGGTTCTTCACCCGCAGAGAAAGGTCTTTATAATAATTCTGAAACTTATCCGACGATGTGCCGTAATTGACGTTAAATGCCGCATTATAATCAGCGATCGCCGATTCAAGGAAATCGCGGCTGGCTTTATCCAGTCTGTCATTGTCAAAGTTCTCATCGGGATCGTCTTCGTTTGGTGTGTAGCTAAAAATAGTGGCAATGGTAAGTCGTTTCCCGGTTTCCTCCATTTGTTTTTTAAATTCATTATAATACTTCATTGCCATCGGGATCGATGCAACGGCAAAGATAGAGTTGAAACCATTTACCCGAGTGCTGATTTTCTTTTCGTGCACGGTGTTATTTTTGGACGCTGCCATTTCCTTGACGTTCTGAATTACTCGATATTCGTAAAAGGATCGATTTTCATTGCGCTTTGTTTTCTGATTGAAATGTTCGAGGATGTATCTTACAATCTCGCTTACACGCTCTGGGGCAGACAAAGCTTTCTCTATATCAATAGCACGAACCTGCGTATCTTTGACATCAGGAGCCATTTTTACAGTATTTACATAGTCTATCCGGAAAGGCAAAACGTTGCCATCATTAATCGCATCAACAATTGTGTATGTATGGAGTTTATCTCCAAAGGTCTGTGGAGTTGTTTTGAGCAAGGGATCGCCACCAGAACTTGCATTCACCGCAAAAATGGGTGTGCCTGTAAATCCAAACAAATGGTAGTTTCGGAACGCTTTCGTAATGCGGCGATGCATATCCCCAAATTGTGAACGATGGCATTCGTCAAAAATAATCCCGATGTGCTTCTTGTAAACTTCGTGAGTTTTATTGCTACCAATGAATTTGTCAAGCTTTTGTATCGTCGTAATAATAATTTTCGCTGTTTCGCTTTCCAGTTGCCTTTGCAATACTTTTGTGGAAGTATTACTGTTCGCCGCGCCTTTCTCAAAACGGTCGTATTCCTTCATAGTCTGGTAATCGAGGTCTTTACGGTCGACTACAAACAGCACCTTGTCGATATAGGCCAAGCTACTTGCAAGTTGTCCCGTCTTGAAGCTGGTTAATGTTTTACCACTGCCTGTCGTATGCCAGATGTATCCACCACCATCTATGGTGCCACATTTCTTGTAGTTGGTTGCTATTTCAATGCGATTCAAAATCCGCTCAGTTGCCGCTATCTGATAAGGGCGCATGACAAGCAGTAAATCCTCTGAAGTGAATACGCAATAACGGGTGAGGATATTAAGTATTGTGTGTTTAGCCAAAAAGGTCTTCGTAAAGTCCTTCAGATCAGCGATGATTTTATTCGTTGCGTCCGCCCAAAAGCTTGTGAATTCAAAGCTATTACTGGTCTTTTTACAGCTCTTGCGCTCGCTATCGCCCATCTCTTTGATGTGTTGGTTACGAGTGGTATTGCTGTAATATTTAGTATGAGCACCATTGCTGATGACAAAAATCTGCACATACTCAAACAAGCCAAACCCTGCCCAAAAGCTATCCCGCTGATAGCGCTTAATTTGGTTAAACGCTTCGCGAATGGCAACGCTACGCCGTTTCAGTTCGATATGTACCAACGGTAAGCCGTTGACAAGTATGGTTACGTCATAACACGTGGAATAAGCTCCGTCGGTCTCCTCGTATTGGTTGAGTGCCTGCAGTCGGTTATTATGAATATTCTTTTTATCAATCAGATATATATTCTTGGATGTACCATCGTCTCTTTTGAGAACTTGGACATGATCGTCCTGAATTCTGCGAGTTTTCTCTACAATACCGTCGTTCGCCCCGGCTACACACTTACGAAAAAACCACTCCCATTCTGTATCGGTGAAAGAATAATCATTCAACGCCTCCAACTGGCGGCGCAGGTTTGCTATTAAGTCCGCTTCACTGGCGACGTTAATATACTCATATCCCTGTTCTTGCAATTGCTTGATAAAATCTCGCTCAAGCTGGGATTCGGATTGATAGGAATCCTCACGTCGGGACGTTGGAGTATACTCTGCCACGACGGTGGATTCACTGTCCGCCGCAACAATCTTATACTGGTTCATACGCCTACCTCCTTGAACGTGAGCAGCTTATCACGGTAGTATTCGTATTGTTTGCGCCGTGCCTCAATTTCGGCAGACAAGCCGTTTTCAATGTCAGTGGTCAGTACGTCGAATTTATCAAGAATTGCGGCAATGCGGGCTTGCTCTTCCAGAGAGGGCAGCGGAATACGAATATCCTTCAATGCAGGAATACTGGAGTGAACGACTTTGCTTTTTACTTTGCCCTTACTTTTCTGTGCCTGTGCATCAGACGTCGAAAGAGCATAAGCAATATACTTTGGGTTTTGATTATGCTTCATCACAACGATATCGCCACCCGCAAAACACGTATCATGTCCTACATAAGCACAGGATTTAGCAATTTCCTCTACACTTTCACCAGTGATAGCAAACAGTATATCTCCATAACCAAAGGTCTTTGTGCCTGAATGAGTACATGATACACAGGTATCAAACCAGGTGTTATAGGTTGTATATATCTCACCATAACGCACACAAGGAGTACCGTCTTCGGTGACTTCATCGCGTTTGATTCCGGCTCCGCGATACATATCGATAGCAATGTCCCCTAACGCAACCTTTGGCACATCGTCACCAAATGTGAGCAATTGATCTCGGTATTTTTTATATTGCTTTTTTCTTGCTGTAAGCTCAACTGTAAGCTCAACTGTAAGCTCAACTGTATTCTCCATGAAATTATCCAGAATGCGGACAATTTCACACTGGACGGAGAGAGACGGGATAGCGATAGGAAATTTTCGCACAGTTTTAGCATTTACATTTGACTGTGAACCCTGCCCGAGAGCTTTTAGTTCTTCGTATTTATTACAAAGCCAGTAATAAACATAGCGATAAGTCGCTTTGCTCTCGTCTACTTGCAGATTACAACATGCTTGATTTGTAGTTAACGGTATTTTATTGACTGCGACCTTTGCGGCAGTAGCACCATACATAGCTACAATAACACAATTTGTCGGCACCCATTTTGCAGACGAATTTTCAAGTCCTTTATCGGTAATTTTTACACCAGTATCTATTATATCTACCCAATCGACTTCTTGCGTCCGTAGCCAAGGAATGTCTCCGCCATAATAATCGCTTCGCGAAGTATTCGGAGTTCCTCCTGATGTGATTTTTGTGCATACATTCTCAATCGTTAAAAACTCCACCCCATCCGGACAGAGTTCGCTTAATAATTTGTCAAGTTTAATCATTACTGCTCACCTCCGTTATTCCAACCCAATGAACCAATCGCAGTCATCAGCTCATTGTTGTTTTTTACGTTATCAAGAACTCCAATAATGAGTCTATGTAACGATTCATATTTTAACAAGGCCAAGTCCTCGTTATATTCACCATGAACTATATCGCTTAGCTCACCGAATAACCTGTACCCATTTGTAGAGAATTCTCGTGGGATAATCGAACATCGCCCATCGACTTCTTCAAGTAAAGTCTTAAATGGTTTTCGCTTACCGTTATCGTAAGAACAAGATATTTCCGCTGCTGTTGCTGTTTGTATAGTAATCTGCTCAAAAATTTTTCGTAAATATACCATAGCCCCTGCACCGAGCCTATCACGATGAGCCCTCTGTGCTTTTTCTAAAAGCTCAGATAATTCGCCATATCGCTCCTTATCCAACAATACATCAGTTGACAATTTTTCACTACGCTTCAATATGCGAATTGCTGGTGCGCGCCTACTTATATCACCCTCACAATCCACCAGAAACCATATTTGAACCGATGCGCCACAATGACAATTGAGAACACAATCTATACTGATAAGGTGTTCGTTTACCCCTATACAATAAATTTCTTCTCCTGAGCAAAATGTACGGACATCCGTGCAATTCTTGCAAAAATAATTTAACGCAATTTTTCCTACTTGTATTTTTCGTTGCTTGCCCGCAGCAAGATTTTTTTCGCTTAGAAATCCCTCAACTTGCTTAAACTCAAGCGTAGGCGACTTAGATAATACCTCAGACAACCGCATTACTATGCCCCTCGATTTCCGCGATAATCGCGTCAATCTCCCGTCGCAGTATATCTTCTCGCGCGACAATGCGCTCAATCTCTGCGTTGAGATCATTAATATTAATGATTTCCCGTTTATCCTCCTCTTCCACATAGGTAGATACAGAAAGATTATAATCCTGCTCCGCAATTTTGGCATTGGGTACTAGCTGGCTGAAGTACTGGACTATGTCACGGGCGGTATAGGTGTCAACAACTTTTTTAATATTGTTCGATGTCAGCTTGTTGTTATTTGTTATTTTGACATATTCATCCGAAGCATCAATAAAAAACGTTGAGTTTTCAGATTTAGACTTTTTTAGCACCATAATACAAGTGGCTATAGTTGTACCAAAAAATAAATTATCCGGCAACTGAATAATACAGTCAATAAAGTTATTATCAATTAGATACTGCCGAATCTTTTTCTCTGCTCCACCACGATAAAGTATTCCGGGAAAGCAAACAATCGCTGCTGTGCCACTTGTAGAAAGCCAAGAAAGACTGTGCATGATAAATGCAAGATCAGCCTTTGATTTCGGCGCAAGCACTCCTGCAGGCGCAAAGCGCGGATCATTGATAAGCAGAGGGTTTTCATCTCCTGCCCATTTTATTGAATATGGCGGATTGGATACAATTACTTCAAACGGTTCATCGTCCCAATGAAGCGGTTTGGTCAGGGTGTCGCCATGACCGATATCAAATTTGTCGTAATCAATGTCATGCAAAAACATGTTGATTCGGCATAAATTATAAGTAGTAATGTTGATTTCTTGCCCGTAAAATCCAAGACGCACATTTTCTTTGCCAATAATCCGTGTGGATTTTAATAGCAATGAACCTGAACCACAAGCGGGATCGTACACCTTGTTTACTTGCTCTCTATCTCCCAGCGCTAAGCGTGTCAGCAATTCTGAAACCTCTTGAGGCGTGAAGTATTCGCCTCCGCTTTTTCCTGCATTGGAGGCATACATGCCCATCAGGAATTCATAGGCTTCACCGAAAGCATCAATGGTATTATTCTTATAGTCGCCAAGTTTCATGTCGGCAATACCGTTCATCAGCTTAACAAGTCTATCATTACGTTGCGCCACTGTTCCACCTAATTTATTGCTGTTTACATCAATGTCATCGAACAGGCCCATCAAATTCTTTTCGCTATCGGTACCTTGCGCAGTAGCCTCGATATTTTTAAATATACTTTCAACCGTTTCGTTGAGATTTTCGTCCTTAGCCGCACGCTTATGGACATTCTCAAAAAGCTCGCTGGGCAGAATGAAAAAGCCTTTGGTTTTTACCATATCCTCACGGGCTTTCTCAGCTTCTTCATCAGAGAGCTTTGCATAATCAAATTCAGTATTTCCAGCCTCAATTTCACCTTGGTTTATATAATTGGTTAAATTCTCTGATATATAACGATAAAACAGCATACCTAAAACATACTGTTTAAAATCCCATCCATCCACACTTCCACGCAGGTCATTTGCAATATTCCATATTGTGCGGTGTAATTCTGCTCTCTCTTGTTCCTTCCTATTGTCAACCATGCTTTAACTCCTCCAATTCTTACGAACAATCCAGCTCTTCGATAGTATCTTCTGATATTCCTTTTTGAAAGCAGTATTCTTTAACTCGCATACGAGCTAAACGACTGGGCGTAGTGTGGTTATTTTCCCATCGATTAAGCATCGCAAAGCTCACATTACAAATCATGGGAAAATTGCAAAATATAAAGAAACATATTTCTGATGATATAGTTTTATCCATTGCCATATAGCTTTCCCCATCAAGCTGTGCAATTGTATGTCGCTAAGATAGGTTCTTTATTCAACGGTTTTTTCCTGCAATATCCACTATACTTTTCCTTGATACTTAAATAGAAACTAAGACCTCAAAAATAAGCTGAAATTGTAACATCTATATAACAAAATGAGTATCTTTATAAACTGTCCGAGCTACGCACTCGATATGATATGTTTATGGGAGCATACGCAACAACCCCCATTTTCAAACAGATATTATTCCCTTGAGCCTAGACCGCTGGGCTACTTTAATGCGAGACACATTAAAAGGAGGAATAATATTGCAAGCCATCAAGACCCTCAACGACATCCACCGACTCGAAGCCCAAAAGGCAATCCCCCGTTCCCTCTCCCGGCTGCTCCAAACCGACTTCAAGGACAAGGCCCGCGAGGCCATCTTCTCCGAGGAAACTCCCGATCCCGATTTTGACATCGCGGAATACGGCTATCTTGTCCTGTTGGAGAGCGGCGACCGGCCGGACGATTGGGCCCAACACGGCTTTAACCTAAGTCCCGACGGCATCAGGATCCAGCCGGAATACGCCGAAATCATCTCAAGCGGCGGGAAACAGTACTACCGGATCGTCCTGTACGCCGACAACGACAACGTCATGCAGTACTACAGCGAAGTCGGCATTCACTCCCCTACCATCGAGAACTGGTTCCTCAGCCTCATTGACTAACCTCCATCGCCGAAAAAGTGAAAGGGTGAATTCTGTCCGCCACTGTCCGACGTTGGCGGACGCCAATCCATATCCCAAACGGAGGCATTAAATGGTCACAAACAAATGGTTTATCGACTCATATAACCCTTCAATCGATTTTGATGAAGGGGGTAACCGATTCATCCTTGGCGGATATACCAAAAACCGGAATACCCCGACCGAACTAATGGGGGCTATCCAGCTTGAGGATGGCTCGTTCAAGCTGTTTTGGGTCGAATATGAACCGAATCAGTATCCAAGCAGTATCTCGTTTCACGAAAAATCCATGGGGTGGTCGTTACCAGAAAGTGACCAGGAAGCGCTCTATGAGGTCGTTTTCGGGGGCGAGCCTGGATGGGAAGGAGATCTAATCCGAGATGTTCTCAACGGCACTTTCTTTAGTGGCGATACATGTGTCCTTTCAGAGTTGCTATCCTCGACATCATCTTGGGATCAAGTTAAAGCAAGACTTCTTTACGTTGCGGAAATCTTGGCAAATAAACTTTGAGGCTCTCGCCAAAGCGAAGGGTTAATTTTTGTCCGCTGCCATCCGCCACGGGCTGACAAAAAAGAAAAGGAATTCAATTACAAGCAAAACTCCTCGCTCTGCTTTGATCTTGGCGCGATTTTTACCTACCCCTCATCCTGTTCCATGCTTCACTGTCTGGATACGAAGGATGACTTCCAACTCGGGACTTGAATCAACCCTCTTGAAAAATCCCTTTTAGCTATCCATGACCCAATCCAATTCAATTTTGAAAGGAGTAATCAATCATGATCGCCGCCGTGGACGTCGGCTTTGGCCGGACCAAGGCCGTCTCATCCCATGGGGAACATTACGACTTCCCCTCGCTCATCGGAGAGTTCAAACCGGTCATCTTCTCCGCCGGAATGGAAAATTCCCCGCTCACCTCCCGGCTCGCCATATCCACCGATCGCAAGGACTGGTTCGTCGGAGAGGCAGCCATCAAGCAATCCACCCCCCAGAACACCATCGACTCGCAGCGGACCGTCGCCAAGGAGGGGATCGTTCTTTTGCTCACGGCCCTCACCATCCTCGCCCGAAAAAGCCCGGAACTGATCAATTTGGTCACCGGGCTTCCCGTCTCCCATTACCAGCGCTTCAAGGAACGCTATCTGTCGGCCATCGGCTGTGCCCACTTCACCGACCTCCTGAGCCCATCGGGCAAAATCGTCAAATCGGTCCTGCTCTCTGTCGAGGCGGTCCGGGTAATCCCCCAGCCCATGGGGACCTACTTCGACGCCATTCTCGATGACGACGGCCAGCTGATCGAAAACCGGATGGCCGCCGGTAAGGTCGGAATCATCGACATTGGCTACAACACCCTGGACCTGGCCCGGGTTGACGGTCTGGAGTTCGTGAACACCCGTTCCGCCTCCTTCTCGAGGCTGGGCATCTTCAACTCCTTCCAGAACCTCTCCACCGAGCTTTACCGGAACCTCAGCCTTGAGGTCCCCCCCGAGAGAATGGAACCCCTGGTCCGGGCCAACGAGGTGATGATCGCCGGGAAAGCAGTGTCGATCGACCTGATGAGGCAAGCCGCCTTCCAAAACGCGGCGGAACAAATCGTCAGCCGGGTGAAATCCACCTGGCCGGACCGCTGGGAACTGGACCGGATCCTCCTCACCGGCGGCGGAGCGCTTCTGCTGAGCGACTATCTGCTCCCGGTCTTCGAGGGTCAAGCTGTCCTGGCTTCTTCCCCGGCATATGCCAACGTCTCCGGCTACCTGAAGTTCGGCAAACGGATCTGGAGGGAATAACCCATGGCCGCACGTTACACCTTCCGCCTCAAACCGGAGCGGGACGCTGACCTCATTGCCTGGCTGGACGATCTCGGCGACGGCGAGCGCAGCTGCTTCATCCGCGACGCCCTGCGCCGTTCGCTCCATGAACCGGCCTCGTCCCGATTACCGCATCCCGCCCAATTTCCGGAACGAACTTCATTCCAGCCCGCGAGTCAAGATCATGCAGAATCGGATCCCAGTGACATCGCCACGAGGCTCGATCAATTGACTCAAAGCTTTTAGCCCATAACCCCCATGGGGTTATGGGCTCATTCATCGATTGGAGGCATGTTTATGAATTACGCACAACTATCCAACCAGGAACTTTTGGGGCTGGTGATCGCCGAATCCTCGGCCGCCACAGTCTTGACTTCCCTTGGCTCCCTGGAGGAGGCGCTGATGCACTCCGAACCCAATGAATTGCGGCACTTGAAGGGATTGCGAAAGGAGCAAGCCCTCAGGCTGAAAGCGGTAGCGGAGATCTCCCGCAGGCTGTATGAACGACCTCTCCCGCTCGGGACCACCATCCGCACCCCGGCGGACGTCTTTCAGGCCACCCGGGACATGCAACTGCTCAAGCAAGAACATATCCGCGTCATCTGCCTGAACACCAAAAATAAGGTTCTTTGTTCTCGAACCATCATCATCGGCGGGGTCGATCGCGGCATCGTGGAGCCCCGGGAGGTGTACCACCTTCCGGTCAAGTTGTTGGCGAAATCCGTCATCGTGGTCCACAACCATCCGAGCGGCGATCCGGCTCCGTCCCAAAATGATATTGAGCTGACCCATCGCCTGAAGGAAGCCGGAGAACTCCTGGCCATTCATTTGCTGGACCACGTCATCATCGGCAAGGGACAATACCGCTCCCTGAAGGAGGCGGACCACATATGAATGATAACCTGACCAGAGGCATCCGCTCCTCTGCCTCCGTCGGGGGCGGAGCGCTGGCCGGAGGCACATTGGGCACGGCGCTCGGATTTGCCGTCTCCGGCCCCGTCGGTGGAGCGATTGGATTTGTCGTCGGACTAGTGGCTGGGACAACGGCGGGATGGTCCTGTTCCTCCCCAAACGAACGAAAGGAGAAACCGCTTGATGAATAACGCGCTCGAAGCCTTGCGGATCGGCTTTGAGGCCAGTCTAAAGGTTTTGACCGGAAACGAGTTCGTCATCAACGCGACGGAGGAGCTCTATAAGAAACTCAAGGAGTTGGAAGCCAAGAATTGAGGGGATGGCCGGAGTTAAATAAACTCCGGCCGCGCTAAATTTTTCGGGCCAAAAAATAGGAACCTGGACCCCGACTGTGAATTCATTTTCCTGGTAAAAAAATATGTTTCCAAAAAAGCCGGATGGACACTGGATGTCCCTCCCGATATGCTATTATCTTTCAAACCGGCTGAATTTTGGAAAATGAAATGTCATCCGAGGTGTCCGCCATTCCCAGGCAACGATACGTCCATCGCAATCACCGAAAAATGATTCGGCTGCTCTCCTTCTTCGAGCGGTTCAGCCGGGGCGAGGTCTTGTTCAAGAAGGTCAAGGCGGAGCGTTTTGGCGTCGATGAGAAGACCATCCAACGGGATCTGGCCGATTTGCGGGAATTTATCCACCAGTTTCAGCAGGCCGGAATTCATGGACTAACCTATGATCACTCCGTCCAGGGATACCGTTTTCAACGCGACGAACAGTCCTGGCTCACCAGTCCCGATATCCTGTTCCTGCTGGAACTGGTCTTGGGCAGCCGTTGTCTGGCCAAGACCGAGTTGGACACGCTCTGGCGGAAACTCCTGACCCATTGCCCGCCAGCGGAACGCTGGGTTCTGGAGGAACTGCTGAGCCGCGAGCGGGCGTTTTACCGCGCGAATATCCAGGAAAAAAATCTGGTGCCGCGTCTATGGCGTCTAGGTGAAGTGATCCAGCGCATGCTGCCGGTCGAAATCGACTATTCCGGCAGGACGGGTCCCTTGCGAATGTTTGTTGTGGATCCTTTCGGAATCACTTTCAGCGGCGGTTACTTCTACCTCATCGGACGGATTTTAGCCACCAGACAGCGAGAAGGCATCTCGGTGTTTCGCCTGGATCTGATCCAAAACCATCGCGTTCTCATGGAACGGGCTCCGAACCGGATTAACGATCGGACTCGCCAAAAAAACTTTCAAAAGAAGGTGATGTTTTTGCAATCCGTTTCCCTGGTGAATATTCAGTTTCGCTACTGGGGCGATTCCTTGGACCACATTTTCGCCAAATTGCCCGCCGCCCGCATCGTCGGAATAGACGAGGACTACACCCTCATCGAAGTCGAGGCGCAATGGCAGGGCCTTAAGGGCTGGATTCTGGCCCAGGCCAACAACATTGAACTTCTTTATCCCGAGGATTTTCGTTGTGAAATTAAGGAAATTATCACCAATATGTTGAAAATATACCAAAAATAGCTTATGAATGATCCCAAAAACGGATGAAATTTCAAATGGCATGAATAAATCAAGGAGGAACGCAAATGGCTAAAGTTCAAGAACAAGCGGCTTGGATAGTGTCCCGTCCCGTGGAACAGGTTTGTCCAGATCTCCAACAGTTTTTCCTGAGATCCGGCATGATCCTGATTCAGGAACGAACGCCGCGCCGCGAATGGCTGCTCAGCCAAGGTTCCAGTCTAAAAACCCGGCTGATTGGAGGATTCCTCGCCGAACCCGAGGATCTCCCCAAACAGGCTCATGTCCGCATCGAGGCCATGGGCGAAGCCACCAAGGTGGAGGTGGCGATGAAGGAGACCCTGGGATTCGGCATTTTCGGGACCTATCTGAAGAGGAAATATGCCGAGTATTTCGTGCTTTGGATGCGGCAATTGCGGGCCGCGTTGGAGGAAACGGACTCCCCGGCGGAACCGGCCACGCTTCCAAACCCCAACCAAGTAACGACAATTGGCTCCATGGAAACCGCCTCAACCGCCGACCTTCAAATCGGCAATTTCAAGGAATCACTCGCTCCCTCCATCCCAGCCCCTTTAGCAATTACTCCCGCTGTTTTCCCAGCACCAGTATGTCAAATATCCAACACCGTCCCCATCAAAAATGGCCTCGGGAAAAGACTTCTTTACTACTTTTTAGTCAACGCCGGCATTGTCGCCACGCTGTCCATGGTTCTCCCGGCGGCGGCCTTTTTCGCCCCTGTCTATGGATTCATCGCTTCCTTCTTCTGGCTGGCGCTGGCCAAGTGGATCCTAAAACGGGTTCACGGGATCCGGGTCATCGCGCCCCAAACGTCCGACCCCAAGGAAAAGCAGCTCTATGAGTTGGTCGAGTCCCTGGCCCGGAGGGCGGGCTTGCCGCGTGTTCCGGAAGTGGGAGTCTATCGCGGTGACGACATGAACGCCTTCGCCACCGGGCTGTCACGGAAACGGAGCCTAGTTGCCTTCAGCACCGCTCTTTTGAACCGGATGGGTCCCCAGGAAGTGGCGGCCGTGGCGGCGCATGAGATCGGCCATGTCGCCAACGGCGACATGGTCACGCTGGGTTTGGTCCAGGCGGTGGTGAACTCGCTGGTCGTGCTAGTCACGATACCTCTGCAGATCGTGAAGTTAGCGGCGCTTTTCTCGGATAAAGTGGGCGTAGTGACCTATTGGATGATCGCAATCGTAAAATGGGCGGTGACGGTATTGCTGACTTTTCTGGGTAGTCTGATCGTGATGTTCTTCTCCCGACATCGGGAATTCGCGGCGGACGCCAACGCGGCCCAGTTGACTTCCCCGGAGGCGATGATTGGCGCGTTGACGATCTTGCATGGCGATACTTCGATCCCTCCCCGCGAGCAATTACCGTACGCCGCTTTCAAAATCAGCTCGTCCCGGCGCTGGATTGACTTGTTTTCCACCCATCCATCGATTGAGCGGCGGATTCAAGCCTTGCAATCCTTGAAGCAACCAAATAACTTGGAGGGTTTATGATGAGAAAACTTTTGATGGTCCTCGCGGTTTTTCTGTTCCTTTTGGTCGGCGCGACGGACTTCTCCAGCGCCGCCGACTACGGCAAGGTTCAGGGCGATTACCGGATTTTCCGTTTCGGGGATAACCAGGCGGTGGTGATGGCCAAAATCAAGTATCTCTCAACCACGAAGGAAATGAAAAATCTGGTCAATGACCAGGAGGGTCTCCGGGCCGATACCATATTTTATGATCGTCCCTTTACTATGGCCTTTGGTTTTGAGAACGGCCAGTTGAGTCAGATCGCCTTGTCGCCATACCCGGACGGCAATCCAGGCCTTGAGGCGTGGAATGAGATGTTGGCGTTGGCCGGGGATATGCAATCTGGTTTGGGAAAGGCAACCACGCTGAAAATGGATCTGCCCGACTTCAACGACATGGCCTATAACTTCCGCTGGGATCTGGAAAGGATCAGCTATATCCTGGGCATCGCCAATGAGGATGGGATTTATTACACCATATGCATCATTCGGCCACAACCGTCGATTCAATCCCCCTATACGCCCTATGTCAACGCCCGTTACGGTTTCCGCGTTGAATATCCGAACCAGTTAATCCCGCAAGCGCCGCCCGATAACGGCGACGGCCGCACGTTCATCTCGGCCGATGGGCTCGCCACTTTGTGGGTGTGGGGTTCGATGAATTTCAACGGGCTCTCCACTCAGGCGGCTTATCAAGAGGCATTGAGGGAACTACGCGGGGTGAGTCCGGCGTTGAAGGTGGTCAAAGGCGACTGGTTCGTTCTGTCATGGGCGCAAAATGGCCGGATATATTACCAAAAGTCGTTTGTTACCAAGGACGTTATCTATGCGATGCGATTTGAATATCCGGTGAGTCAGAGGGGGCTTTACGATAAGGTTACCGAGCATATTGAGAAGTCGTTTAAGATTAACTGATTATCTCATGAGCTTTCAAAAAGCATTGCGCCCCTTTGAGGCGAATGCTTTTTTTGAAATGCTTATTAGGAAGAACGGTGAACTTTCAACCTAAATATGGTCAATAATCATTCCAAAGAAACAATTTATGTTACGGCTGATCATCCACTTCAACCAAACCAAAATGAATACCCTATATCAGTATCTAACCACTGGAAACAAAAAATAAAAAGACCCCCGCTCATCCCTTAGATTGCGAGGGTCAATGCGAACAATGAGGGCCTGCCGGATTTTTTCTCCAGCAGGCCCTCCAAGCTTGCTTGATTCTCTTTTTCCTCCGAGCCGAACCGCATGGTGATCCGACCCAGCTTCCGACCGGGCAATACCTCGATCTCCTGGATCACCGAATGAAGCAGGACTTTCCGCTGCTCCGGCGAAGCTTTCCCGAGCAATCCCTCGAAATCAGAGAGGAGCTTTCGGATCTCCTCAACCCGGACTGTCCTGGGTGGACCACTGATGATGCTCCCGTTAAGCTCGGCCTGGCGTTTTGAAAGAGCCTCCTCATCCGCCTTCAGTTCCTCCATCCGGGAGAACAACACCTCCCGGTCAATGGCCTCCGCCTCGTACGCCTCCATCACCTTGGCTTTCTTCCGGGCAATCCCGGCGAGATTGGCCTCGAGCCCAGCCAGTTCGCCTTGGGCCATCCCCACCCCGGAAATCCATCTCTGGTTGACGGCCTTCACCACCTCCGCGACCAACCGAGGTTGGTTAACAACATCTCGAATCCGTTTGAGCACCGCTTGTTCGGCCTCTTCAGCCCGTACCGAGTTTACGGAACAGACTGAGCTTCCCTGGGAACGAGCCCGACCGCAAGAGTAGTAGCGGCGGGTAACCTTGGTACCATCCTTCATGTAGTTGACCGTCCGACTAGCGACCATGGCCGAGCCGCAACGAGGACAGCGCAGCAGACCGGTCAGCAGGGAAACTCCTTCGAAGACGCGCGGACTGACCTTTGATTTCCGCAAAATCAGCTCCTGGACCTTCTCCCAGAGCTCCCGCTCAATGATCGGCTCGTGCTTTCCCTCCACCAGGATCGGGTTCGGGTTCTTCCCCCTGCGTCGCTTTTCGCTCCAACCCTCAAAGCGGTTGTAGCGGACCATTCCCGCGTAAAGCGGATTATGCAGGATCTCCTTCACTGAAGCGGTGGAGAAGGGGTTCCCCCGCTTGGTCCGATTTCCTTCCCGGTTGAGCTGATTGGCGATGGCCCGCAGACCTTTCCCCGAGGCGTAAAGGGTGAAAATCCGCCGGACGAGGACCGCCTCCACCGGGACGATCTCAATGCTTCGGTTGCCGCCTTTCCTGGTGGGACTGGTATCCTGAACATGACGGTACCCCAGGACCAACCCGCCGTTCCAAAGGCCCATCCTCGCCCTTTGCTTCATCCCGAGCTTCACGTTCTCGACGATGGTGTTTCGTTCTAGTTCTCCAACCGCTCCCAGCATCTGCAGAGCAAAGCGGCCCATCGGAGTCTCGGTCTCGAAGTTCTCCGAGAAGGAGCGGAAGTAAATGTTGTTTTTATCGAGCCGCTCGACGATCTCCAATAGATCCTTGGTCTTGCGGGAGAGGCGATTGATCTTCCATACCAACACCTCGTCGAACAACCGGTTTTCCACATCTCGGAGCATCCTTTTCAGTTCGAGCCTCCGGGTCATCTCCTTGCCGCTGACTCCCCGATCCACGTACTCCCCCGCCACCTGCTTTCCGGTCTGTTGACAATATTGCCGCAGGGTATCCAATTGCGCGTCGATTGAGTATCCGTGCTCCGCCTGTTCCTCGGTGGACACCCGGGCGTAAATCGCCACCCGCGTCGGTTTCAGCTCCAATTAACCACTTCCTTGTCTTTTTCTTACCCCAGTTGTCGTTTTTCTTTTGAGAACTCCCAATTTTGAGGGACGGGCAACAGGTCGATCCGCTCCAGTTCCCGCTGTTCATTCAGGACGATTCGTTGGACCAGCGCCTAAATCAAACTGCGTTTCTGCCGCGTTGTCGCGGCGTTGAACACTTTGCGCATCGATTGGAGCGCCTTCCGGATCTGGGACTCGATGAGCCTGTGTTCCGGCTTCGGTGCGGGTTTGGGCGTTGCGACCGAACCCAGCGCCGTCTCTTTCTCTTTAAGCCCCATCATTCTAGCCTTGAAATCATTCAATGAAATCTTTTCATTCTCAAAAAGCAATAGTAAATCCCGTTTCCGCCGCGTCACCTCCGTGATTTTGGCTTCGCGATCCGGATCGACTCGTTCCGCCGTTCCGGTCTGGGTCTGAAGGATGGTTTCCACCACTTGGCGTGTCCAATATGGATCGGATAAGATCATCATGATCTTATCCAACACCGCCGTCTCGATCCGGTCCGCCATCACCAGGTTGGCGTGGCAGGCGGCTTTCCCCTTGTTTAGATTGGCCGCGCACTGATAATAGTGATAGACTTTGCGGGAACCATCGCCGCGCACCTTGTTTTTATGAATCGGAACCATCGGTCCTCCGCATTCAGGGCAGCGGAGCAGACCGGAGAGGAGGTACTCCCGTTCCACCATCCTTGAAGCGCGCCGACCCTCTCCTTTCCGCTCTTGAACCTTGTTCCATAGTTCCCGGTTGATGATCGGCTGATGAATCCCAATCGTCCGTTCTCCGGCGAACCGTACGAGACCGATGTACACTGGGTTCTCCAAGATGCTCTTAATGTTCCAAACGGAGAACAGGTCGCCCTTCAGGGTTTGACAGCCCTCGTCATTGAGCCGCCGCACAATCCGCTTGTACCCCAGCCCCTCGTCATACAGCTCGAAGATTCGGCGAACCACCTCAGCCTCTCCAGGGACAACCGTTAACATCGTCCCCCCGCGTGGGTCGTCCGGGTCCGGGACGCTGCGATAACCGAAGACCCTGCCGCCGTTCCACCTCCCGGATCGAAAACGTTTCTCACTCCCAATGCGCGACGATTCCATCCACGACTCCCGTTGCATCTGAGCCACCGCGCCCAGCATGGTCAGGCTGAACTTCCCGATGCCGCTGGCCGCGTCAAACCGCTCCGAATGGCTCCGGAAGGCAATTCCTATCATGTCCAATTCCTCAATGAGCTTCAGCAGCAGATGGAGCCTCCGGCTCACCCGGCTGACCTTCCAGACCAGCACTTCGCCGAAACGCCCCTGGCGAGCGTCCGCCATCAGCTGCCCCAATCCCTCACGTTCGGCTTTCGCGCCGGATACCCCGGCGTCCTTGTATACCTGGTACACCCATTTGCCACGCCGCTTGACGTCTTGCCGCAGCACCTCCTCCTGCGCCTCCAGGCTGAACCCATCCACCTGCTGTTCCGTGCTGACCCGGACGTAGATGGCGACCGCATTGTTGCCGTCCATTCCGGCTTCCTAGGCAGCTTTCCCGCCGGTGTCTTGGTCCGTGGTGGCGGCAGTGGTCAGGTAGGCGATGACCATCTCGACCAATATGTCGACGACGAGTTTGAAGCTGACTTCCGGTTCCCGTTCCTGGTTTGTCCGCATTTTGAATCCCCCCGCTCCCTCAATATTCGCTGGGCAGCAACATGGTCGCGTGATCACCGTCGTCGATCACCCAGATCCTCAACTCGATGGGATATTCCACTCTCAGACACTCGTGGATATCCCGAAAGAAGGGCTGCTCCTGACGGTGCACGATCCGTTGGACCTTCCCCGCCGGGGTATCCACCACGGACAGCTCGAAAATCTGGAGATAGTCCAGCTCCTGGCCGGACTCCGCCTTGGCGTCGAGCAGTTCCCAAAGCAGTGTCTGGAGCGACGGCTCCACCTCCGCGATTATCCCACGCGTTGCATACATCCAGTTTGCGAATATTCGTTTCATGTCTTTCCCTCCTTGATTGCGTCGTATCGCCGTGTATCAAGGATATAATATATATTTCAAACTGGAACTTTTTCGGTAACTATCACCACCAAGCATCATGTAAGTATCAAATACTTCTCTTCGTCCGATTGGAATTTAGATATTAGGTGCTAATGACGCTTGATTCAATCTTAAAAAGGAGGATATATCCCCTCCTATTTCTTTAAGTCGGGGGGGACGCCATACTACGGCCCCCCTCCCCCAAAAATAGCGTCATTGGCATCAAAGCATCCTATCCCATGCTCCCGAAAATTCCGACGGAGACGCTACCCTGACGCTTCAACCTGCATCGTCAAATTCATTGAAGATATCGTCATCGGCGGCTTTCTCCAAAGAAGCTTTGGCGGTTTCGCTCTTGCTGGAACTTAAGACCTTCGCATTCTCCAGACGAATTCTCGTTCCGCCTTTGTCATGCGTTCTTTCGAAGGTAATTCCAATTTCCTCCAAATTGCTTTTCACTTCATTCAGACGCTTCGTGAGAATATGAGCTGCTCTGGGCCAACGGCGCGCCATGGTATTGATTCTTTCCTTGCGGGCCATCTGCTCCAATTGCCTCAAGAGCCTAGCCGCATAGTCCTCCCATTCCTTACGCTCACGCATGAAGGCCACCACGGCGGCGGCGACCGGATCATCGCTGATGGCGCTTTCATTAGCGCGGTCGATGTTACAATAGTAAGCATCAAGGAATGCCTGTCCGCCATAGCCGATGGCTTCAGCGATAGCGTATCCCCAGCGGCAATAATCCGCCATCCTGGGGAGCTCTGTGAGCTTGACCTCTGGGAAAATATTCATGGCTTTAGAGAGTACCGTGAAGGCCCCACCCATAATGGAAGGGAGGTCCGCCTCAAAAGCTTCCCAGACTTCCCTTTCCTCTTTGCGCTGGTATTTCGGAATCCTTTCCAGGTTAAGAATGACGGAGCGATCTAGCAAATCGGGTCGAGTTGCCACAACGTTAATACCGTTGAGGCCCACACAATGTTTGAAAGCTAAGATGGTTTCCTCGTCATTAGTGTACAATGTTCGAGCACTAAAGCTTCCCCCAGTGGAAGCCATGCAAAGCAGATCGCTCTGTTGGGGAGATAATGACTCGAGATTGTCGAAGGAGGACACATAATGATTAGACAGGACAATCGCCAGATCTTGGAGACTTTTGGGCAATGCTATCAGTTCACAGGCGGCGGGATCGATAACTCGTCGCAGCATTCGCATGGAAGTCGTCTTTGCCGCTCCTTTTTCACCGGACATCACTACCACCGGATGAGCTATTCCTGGCACAAGGGATGCAACCGTCGTCACAATGAAAAGAATTTCATCGTCTTCTCCCTGGGTCGGAACATGCCTGGCCAGAATCCGAATATCACCGTTCTTGGCAGGTATGACCTGTGCATTCATGCTTTGGGTGCGGCGAAAGATGTTTGGGGGGTTGTCGGCAATCTTGAAACCTTGCGGTCCAATCTCGATGATATTCCTATCCGGATCGGCCGTGTCGTAATAGAATTTATGGTTGTGACCCGCTACCCGAAGAAATAATTCTTTCTCCTCGGCTTCAAATATTGCTTTACTCTCGATGACGCCGATAGCCTGCTTTATAGCCTCAGCCCCCGGGGGCTTCCGCGTTTCATCGTAAAATATCTTGGTTAACCATCTCTCAAAATTGCCTGATCGAATCTTAAAATTTTCTTTGTGTTTTTTATGCGGTACAGTGGCCCAACCCTCACCAGTTGGAGTATGAAATAGAGTTGCCACGGAGGCAAGCCGGATTAAAACCTCGGCTTGTGTCTCTTTGACTTCCGGATCGTCACCACTATCGGATCTTGATTTCTTTTTCTTCTGCTGTTCGCTCCAACCAGGTTCCAACTTGTCGCGTAGAGAATGCCAGTTTCCCCCTCTGCAGCTATCGTGATGGCATCCCGCCGCCACCGCTCCGTTGGGAAACTGGACAACATAAGCGGAATGATTAATATGGGCTGGATTCCAGGGACAGCAGGCGAGCACCCAACGGGTGCCGCCTTGCCAAGTAGATCTTGAATATACCTGGACCCCATGCTCGGTTAAGTAAGCGTCCACATCGAACTTCCCATCTAAGCCTCTAGCCGCCTCATTGCTTGGAGGAGTCTTGGGTAGCATCGCCGCGACAGCCCGCAGCTTTTCCACAGGCACAGGCTTTTGAACTTCGGGTTTTTTTATGATTTTCGATTGGCGATGCGGTCGTTCCGGCGTGTCATCGCCTTTGCAGGCGATCGTACCTGGCAGTTTAACGATACGGGCGGCATTATAGGTAGTGACGTCGACCTTAGCTCGACAATTGCTGAACAAAAAGTCCAGTGCCAGCAGAACCTCTTTGACCAAATCGCGGCTGATATCATCGTTTGGCAAATCGATAGAGAAGAGAAGGTGAAACCCATTGCCGCTATCTGCCACAATCGGTTGACTCCAATCATAATCATTCACTAAAAATTTTTCGACATCCTCCACGAGTTCCCAAGCTGCGACCTTTTCTTCATCCGTGGCGGAAATGCCGGCTGGACGTTCAGGGTCTATATCGACCAGTAACCAGTCCCGGCTTTTAATGTCTCTGTCCGAAGTAGTATGCTTAGCGTACGGAATTAACCTATTTGCCGCCCTTGAAAAAAGATCGCTGGACGGCGGGTTCATGGTTATGTAAATATTATTTTTTTGAATATACGGATTTATTGCCTTTGTCAATACCTGCGCGTCATCAAAGTATCCCGACATCGTTCCCCGTGATGTATTCAGGATTCGCACCTCGACAATATTTTGATCGAGGTGGGCTATATGCATAATAGTTGTAATAATCGAATCTTGACCTGAGATCAACCAAGTTCCCCCTTCTGCGATAAATGAATTAGATTAGTGTCGACTCTCCTTCTCCACAAATTAACTTTTTAAAAGTCTCATCTTCACCGTTTAATACCAACTCAAATTTCCTCGTAAGTAATTTAAGTCAATTGATTTTCACCTCCAACATGAATATTCATTTAATCTGCATTGCTAATATTACGCCATAATCCAATCAGCATCAAGCTAATGCTTGTATTCATCTTATGAATATTGTATAGTATTCATTGTTGAGTTTTCATATAATTGCTTATTTGAAACTTTTTGATGGATAAAAACCGTTTTAGCAATGGAAGACCAGCGGATATCGACGTGAATAGATTTTGTAACTAAAGAAGGACTCCAAAAGGGTTAAAGTGTTGGTTTTTTTATGAAAATGTATTTTTATGGAAAGGGGAATTCTTATGTCAAGGAACTCAGCAGAGCAAATCAAAGACCGAAAAAAAAATCTAAAGCAGTATCTTGAAGATCATCCAGATGTTTGTAAACAAGATATCATTAAGGATGCTTTACATTATGGATCTCAATCCACACTCTCTCGGGATATAAAAGACATCCATGCGGAGAAAATTAAAGATTCAAATGGCTCCCAAAGCTATATAGTACTTTCAAGTACGAAAGTACCCAAAGAGTCCAGAGAAATTATGAAAGTAGTAAAAATGGAAGTAATAGAAGCAATGTTTCCATGTACTACATTCGTCATCAAAACTAAACCTGGCTACGCTAAAAGTGTAGCCAGGGCCGTTGAAAAAGCCTATAAAGATAAAGTACTGGGAACAATTTCGGGTGATGATTTAGTCATCATCGCTGTAACAGAAGCTAAATTTGCAAGTGAGGTCTCAACGGATATCAATAACTATTTAAAGAGATGACCAAAAGGCCTTAACCCTTTTACAATAAGGGTTAAGGCCTTTTTTTCGCCGTTATTTATGATACGGTTCCCCTCTCCCAATCTTGCACGCCCGATACACCTGCTCCAGGAGCATCACCCGGAACAGTTGGTGCGGGAAGGTCAACCGCGAGAAACTCAACCTGAGCCGAGCTTTTTCAATGAGCGCTGCGGCGATCCCCAGCGACCCGCCGATCACCAGCGCCAGATTGTCGGCGTTTAGCTCACGCTCTTTTAAAAAATCGGCCAGTTCCTCCGAGCTGAATTGCTTGCCGCCGGGGTCCAGCGTCACCAGATAATCCTTGGGGTCCAGGCAACGGGCGATCTGCTCCCCCTCTCTCCGCTTGAGCTGTTCCGCCTCGGCCGGACTCATCCGTTCCGGGGCGGGAAGATCGGCCACCTCGACCAGTTCCAGCTTCAGATAGGGCCGGAGCCGCTTCAAATATTCGGCCTGGGCCGCCAGCCAGTATTGCTCCTTCAGCCTGCCCACGGTAATGATTTTAATCTGTGCCATCGGTTCCTCCGCTTACTCGCTCCGACAACCGTATTCCCAGGCTATTTCCCGTCGGCGGAATGGCCGGTCTCGATCGCGCGAATCCGGCGCAAAAACTTTTCAATCTTGCCAAACTCGCTCTTGACTTCATACTCATAGATCCAGGCGGCCCCCTCCTTGCGGCTCTCGATCAACCGGATTTCCACCAGGGATTCGTCGGCCACCCGGAGGGTTCGCTCCGGCTCGAGCGCTGTAAAAACCGTTTCCACAAAATCTACCGCTTTACGCATATCGACTGCCTCGCTATCGCCTTCATCATGAATGGCTAGGATTATTAGTCTTTAGTTTACATGATCCGGCGCGCTTTAGCCACTATCATAAGCGATCCGGCTAAAAAAAATCGATCCGGCGCATCTTGGACGGCCGCGAGCCTGAATCCAAAAGCGCCTGCGCTGCATGGCTTGGGCTATTGCCTTTGGCAGCCAGCCAGTTTATAATGAATTTAAGAGATTCGATCTCCATCCATCACAAGGATGTTTTTATGTTGCGTTGCAAGATGGTCGAATCATAAAACGGCAGCCGCCGACGGGCCATTGAATGCGCGATTTGCGTTGCATTCGCCGCCAGGCTGAGACGGTCTGCTCTAAATTCTTCACGGAGTGTAAAGCCGATGGAATCTTCGCTCTCCACGCAGTTCGCGCCGGCCGAACGGCTGGCCGATGAGCTGATCATCGAGCAAGCCGCCAAGATCAGCGATGCTTCGCCGATCCCGGCCCTATTCAACATGCTGCCCTACATTGTGCTGATCCTCAATAAAGAGCGGCAGATCATCTACTCCAATCATTCTCTCTTTGAGGCGTTGGGGATCCCCGAAGCGGGTCAAGTAATCGGCCTGCGTTTCGGCGAAGTACTCAAATGTATCCATACCGAAAACGCTCCCGGCGGTTGCGGCACCACCGAGTGCTGCAGCGTCTGCGGCGCGGTATGGGCCATTCTCGAAAGTCAGCGGACCGGGACGCTCGTCTCCAAAGAATGCCGGGCCACCTTGGCCCGTCCCGGCAATCCGGCGCTGGATCTCCAGATTTACGCCTCGCCCATCGGCGAGCTGCAACAGGAATACACCCTGTTTGTGGTCAAGGACATCGGCGAGGAGAAGCGCAAGAAAATCTTTGAGCGCGTCTTCTTTCACGATTTGCTCAATACCTCGGGGGCGGTTCGCGGCCTGATCGAGTTGCTCCAGGCCAGCGAGGATCCGGACGAGATCAAGGAATTATGCGGCATCGCCTATGAAGGAATGGAGATGCTGATCGAGGAGATCGTCAGCCAGAAAGAGTTGATCGCCGCCGAAAGCGGCGAACTGCCCCTGCGGATTGTCGCCTTTTCCCCGGCGGAGATGGTTGCCAAGCTGGTCAACCACTATCGTAACGACCCCAAGACCGCCTGCGCGATCCGTTTCGCCCCCGCCGCTGCGGCGGTACTCGTCGAAAGCGATCAGACCCTCGTGCGCCGAGTCATCCACAATATGCTGAAAAACGCCGTCGAAGCCTCCGGGGCCGCCGACGTCGTCACCGTCGGCTATACGCCCGATTATGATCATGGCAGCATCGAATTCCGGGTGCATAATCCGGGGGTCATCTCCAAAGAGGCCCAACTGCAAATCTTCCAACGCTCCTTCTCCAGCAAAGGAACGGGGCGCGGCATCGGCACCTACAGCATGAAGTTGCTCGGCGAGAAATTATTGGGCGGAACGGTCGATTTCCGCAGCGACCGGGAAAACGGCACCCAGTTTCGCTTTTGCCTCCCGCTGAAGCCGGCTTCCCCGGACCTGGACGGCGCGCCGTCCGCTCCATGCCAAAATCACTAAAAACGGCCGTCCCCTCTACCCAGACGGCCGTAATTTATAAGTAACCAAAGTACCAATGAATTGAAATTATTTCTGCTGCAACAGACTGCACTCATGGAAACTCACCGCGGCATCCTGGCCCAGCTCGATCCGGGCGGCTTCATCCTGGTCGACCTGGAATTTCAGGACCGCCGCGCCGACCTTCAGATAGACGACAACGAATCCGCCCATAAACATCTTCTCGAGGACTTTTCCCTGGAAAACCGCTGCCGAAGCATCCCGGCCGGGCTCGTTCCATTTCAGGTTTTCCGGCCGGATGCATAACCGAGCGGCCATTCCGGGCTGGATGGGTCCGGCGAAAACGACCTGGGTCTTGGGCAGGGTCAAGATTTTGTCGGCGAACTGCAGCACAAATTCCTGGTCGTTACTGGCCTGGACCTTGACGTCGATAAAATTGTTGGACCCGATGAAGTCGGCCGAGAAAGCCGACCGCGGCCGGTTATAGACTTCCAGCGGCGTGCCTTCCTGTTCGATAACCCCGGCGTTCATCAGGAAAATCCGGTCGGACATGGTCAGGGCCTCCACCTGGTCATGGGTGACGAAGATGGTGGTTTTGCCGGTCTCTTTTTGAATGGACCGCAGTTCCAACCGGACGTTCTCCCGCAACTTGGCGTCGAGGTTGGATAAGGGTTCGTCTAAGAGCAGCACATCAGGGTCGAACGCCAGGGCCCGGGCGATGGCCACCCGTTGCTGCTGCCCGCCGCTCAGCTCCGCCGGTTTGCGTTTTTGGTAATCTTCCATATGGACCAGGGTCAGGACCTCTTCGACCCGCTTTTTGATCCGGTCGGACTTGCTCTTTTTCATCTCCAGGCCAAAGGCGACGTTTTGAAAGACGGTCATATGCGGGAATAACGCATAATTCTGAAAGACCAGGCCGATGTTTCTTTGGTTGCTGGGCACCGTATCGATGCGCCGGCTGTCAAAATAGATCGCCCCTTGGGTGGGATTCAGTAAGCCGGCGATCATTCGCAAGGTGGTAGTCTTGCCGCAGCCGCTCGGTCCCAGCAGGGTAACCAATTCGCCATCCTTGATTTCAAAAGAGAGATCGTTAATAACGTGGGTCTCTCCAAAGCTCTTCGAAATGTGCTCAAAACGGACAGTCGCCATAATTTGCCTCCTCTAATAAAACCATGACGTTCGAATCAGGCGTCTTTCTTGGCGAATACCACCCCGCCAAAGTAGGCCGGTCCCAAAACGACACTGATCAAAACATAAAATAAGATCGCCACAAAAATCAGGATTGCCGACATCGCGATCGAATGGGGCAAGGCTCCTCTTTCAACGATATCATTGAATAACCGGACGGAGATCGGGCTGGACATCGGGCCGGCGATGAAGAAGATGATCAAAAAGCTCATCAGGTTGGACATGAACACAAACAGCGCGCTGACAATGATGCCCGGTCCCATCAGCGGCAGAACGATCCGGCCGAAGACCGTCATTTTCCCGGCGCCCAATGTCTGGGCCGCCTCTTCGTAGGTGCCGTTAATCCCTTCCGCCACCGCCAGGGTGTAACGGAAAGCCAGCGGCAACCCGTTGGCGCCCACCAGGGCGATCAACAGCCCCGGAAAATTGTTGGTCAGGTGCAACGGCAGGAAGAACCGTAATAAAGCGATGGCAATCACGATTTTCGGGATGAGGATCGGCAAAAGCACGATATTGGACAGCAAATTCTTGCCCGGCAGTTTTCCGCGGACCATCGCCCACGAAGCCGGGGCGGCGACCAGGACCGAAACCACCGCCGCCAGGACCGACAGCCATAGGCTGAAAAAGAACGACTCCCAGTAGGTCGGCGGGATGATCTGATAGGCATGGAAGGAAAGCGACTTGGGAATCAGATTGATCTCCAACGTGCCTTGGAAAGATGCGTAAACGATCAAAAAGATCGGGAAGACGAACCAGAGCACCATCAGTCCCAGATAGGTATAAAACCCAGTCTTCGAGAAGACTTTGCCAAGACCGAGACGGAGATTCGGCATCACTTATTTCCCCCTTTCCAGCGCCCATTTGGTGACCACCGTACAGCCCACCGCAAAAACGGCGACCACGATGGCCTGGGCAAAGGCGTAATTCCAGTCCTGCATGAAAAGGAGCTGGTTCCGGATGAGCAGCGAGACCATGGGCAACCCCTTGCCGTTGAGCATCAACGGCACCGAGAAGGAAGCCACCGCCTCCGAGAAGACCAGGGCCGACACGGCGATGGTGCCGGGCGTGGACAACGGCAGGATGACCCGGATAAAAGTGGTCAAGCGGCTGGCTCCCATGCTTTCGGCCGCCGCTTCCAGGTTGGGGTCGATGGCCTGAATGATCCCGGTCAGCATCGCCACAGCCATCACCGAGGTGATATAGGTCAGGGCGATCACCAGATCGGGCCCGTTGAAGAGCAGAAACAAAGGTTGTTTCAGAATATGCAACTGCTTGACCAGCAGGATATTGACCAGTCCGGTATACGGCGCCAGCAGCAGGATCAGTGAATAGCCGATGACAAAGAACGGCAGCATCTTCGGCACACTGATGATGCCCAGCAGCACGTTGCGGATCTTCTCGTTCCTGGCCAAAATATACGAGAGCGGAAAGCTGATCACGATGCAGATGATCATCACCAAAAACGCGAGTCCCAGCGTATAGCCGAGGCTGGCCAGGAAATAAGCGTCGCCGAAGATCTTCAAATATTGGATCAGGGTAAATACCCCGTCCTTGGTTTTGAAACTGTCGATGACGATCAGGCATAACGGAATCAGAGAGGTAAAGACAGCGATCAAAATCGTCGGAGCGGCCATCATCATGAAAAACCGCGTATCCTTGGGATTGTTCCGGGGAATCGATCGTTGCAACGTTGCATCCATAGTTTCACCAACTTTATCATTATCCTTAAAGCGAGTGTCTGACCGGTCGGCCAGACACTCGAACTGCTGCTTACCCAGATTCAAACGGTTACGGCCTTTTGTTACATTCCCTGGATGACGATCTTGGTATACAGGTCGAAGAAGTCCGATTTGACTTTGTCGCCGGAAGCCCAGGTCCGGAAATCGGTGCTCTCATAGACCTTCAAACCTTTCGGCGGTTGCAGGGTTTTCTCGATCTCCGGCAGCTCCATGTCGGCCCTGGGCGCCAGCTCGCCGTAAAGTTTGGCGTCATAGGCAGCCTGATAGCCCTCTTTGGAGTATAAGTACTTGATCCATTCGATCGCTAAGTTTTTATGCCGCGCCTTGGTCGGGACCATGATGCAAGCCGTGCCGTTGGCGGCGATGGCGCCCTCCTTGGGGAAGACGAATTCGACATTGATATTGTTTTCCTTTTCGGCCAGGGTTTGATAGGACCACCAGCACGAGACGACCGATTCGCCCCGTTCCAGCAGCGGCCGGATGGTGCCCGAACCCTCGGTCAGGGTCAATGCGTTCTGATACCACTTGCGGACCAGGCGCAGCGCCGGAGTGATCGCTTCCTTGTCCAGCGAGCCGTCCTTCTTCTGCCACTTCTTCCAGTCCTTTTTCAGGACCACGCCCGCCGCCAGCACCGCGTTGTAGCCGCTGGCCACTTTGATGGCGGAGTCAAAGGTCATCCGGTTTTTGAGGCGCGGGTCGGCCAGATCGTTCCAGCTGGTGATCTTGAACGGCGCCATATCTTTGCGGACCACCGGCCCCCAGTACATGCTGTCATAGGGAATGCCGAAGCCCTTGTACTTCATGACCCGGGCATGACCCAGCGCCTTGACGTCTTTCGCCGTCAGGTACTTGGCGAGGTTCTCCCAATAACCCTTTTGAATGCCGTCCACGACCATGTCGGTATAGAAGGTATAGACGTCGCTGGAGGGATTCGGCCATTCGGTGGTGAATTTGGCCCACAACGCCGGAACCTGGGTCCCGGTGGCGATGACCTTGACTTGCTTGCCGAACTTATCTTTGATGTACTTTTCAAAACGCGGCGCTACCGCTTCCGCCCAGGTGAGATCCGCGCCGGTGGTGGCGGTTACGACGACCGTGTCTTCCAACGCGCCGGTCTTGCTGACCGCGAATGCTCCGGAGCAGAGGCTGAATACGACGATTAATACCAAGCCCAACCGTAATAAGGTTGCCTTCTTCATTCCAAACACTCCTCTTTTTTTCTTTCTCTTTTTTAGCTCCTCAGGTTCCCTGCGTTTTGCTCATTGATCACCCCGCTCCTCGAACTTTACACCCCGCGGATGCAGCCGTTCTTTTATATTGTCGCGCGCTATTCCCGTGCACTTTAGAACGATCGGGAATCGTTAATTGAAACACAAAAAAATCCCATCTTCTTAATCAACCGTTAAATTGGCGGACTCAGCCGACCCGGTAGGGCTCGATGGCCGCGAAATTAATGGTCACGCCCAGGCCCGGCCCTTGGAAGGGCGAGACCGTGCCGTTGGGATTCAAGGACAGCTTCTGCTCGAACATGGCGTCGCTGAGCGCGTTCAGGTTGGAATCGTAATACTCGACGATCAGCCCGTTGGGGACGGAGGCCACCAGGTGGACATGAATCTCCTGGCTGCCGTGGGGCGCGATCGGGATGTGGTGGGCAAGGGCGTAACTGGCCACTTTCCGCCATTCGGTGATCCCCCCCAGCACCTGGGCGTCGGCGTTGATGATGTCCACCGAGCCGCTGTCGATGATGTCGCGGAAGCCCCAGAGCGTGTACTCGTTCTCCCCGGAAGCGATCGGGGTATCCAGGGTTTTGGCCAGTTCGGCGGCGCCCGCCAGGTCATCGGGGGCCAACGGTTCCTCGAACCAGTACACGTCCAGCTTATCCAGCATCCGGCCCATCTTCAGCGCGTCCAGCCGGCTGTAAGCGTTATTGGCGTCCACCAGGATCTCGACCTGGTCGCCCACCTGCTCCCGGATGGCCTCGATCCGTTTCAGGTCCTCCTTCACCGGCAAGCGGCCGATCTTCATCTTGATGGCCTTGATGCCCTTGGCGATGTTCCCTTCCATCTCCGCCTTGAGCAAGGCGTTGGATTTATCGGTCTCATAATAGCCGCCGGCGATATAGACCGGCACCTCGTCGCGGTAACCGCCGAGCAACTGGTAGAGCGGTTTGCCGCTGGCCTTGCCGATAATATCCCAGAGGGCAATGTCCACCGCGCTGATGGCCCGGGTGGTCAGGCCCTTGCGCCCGAAGATCTTGGGCAGGTACATTTTGGACCAGATCCGCTCCACGTTAAACGGATCCTCGCCCACCACCAACGGCTCCAACTGCTTGAGCGTATCGAAGACGATCTCGGTGCCGTCGACCCAGCCGACCCCGGTGATTCCCTCGTCGGTGTGAATCTGGCAAATGACCGTGTTGGTGGCGTAGTAGGTGTATTTGCCGTTGCTGATGGGTTTCTCGAAGGGTTTGGAGTACCTCCGGACATCGAATTTGGTGACCTTCATAAGTATAAATTCCTCCAGTTGTTATGTTGTTCCGAAAACCCCGGGGTAAAATCGGCCGCGCCATTGTCCCGGGATTCTGTTGCGCGATTCATCCCGCTCCGGCGGACCGGACCGGCCGGGCAACCCGGGCCCCTCGGGCTACAACAGCTGGTCCAGGGTCGATTTGGCGGTCCGCTCCGAGTAATATTTGGCCTTCTCGCCCAGCTTGGAATAGACGCCGGTGAACAGGAAATCGATCATATGGATCTGGGCGATCTTTCCTTTCAACGACGAACTGACGCCGCTTTCGCTGCCGCCGTTGATCAGCACGATATCCGAAACTTCGGTGATCGGGGAGCCCGGCACCGAAGTGATGCAGATGATATTGGCCTTGGAGCGGCGGGCCGTCTCCAGCGAACTGACGATGTTGCGCAACGCCCCGGTCAGCGAGATCCCCACCACCACGTCCTCCGGACCCAGCGTGGTCGCTGACATCATCTGCATGTGGGAATCGGTGTAAGCGATGGCGGTGATGCCGATGCGCATGAACTTGAACTGCGCCTCCAGCGCGGTGATGGCGCTCCCGCCCACGCCGTAAAACTCGACCCGCCGCGCCTTGACGATCACCTCAATGGCCCGCCGCAGCTCATTGAGGTCCAAGAGCCGTAGGGTGTCCTTGATCCCGATGATCGTCTCTTCGGAAAGCCGCCGGACCAGGTACGACAGGTCCTGGTGGTCCGCGTCCACCATCTGCGGATAATCTTCGGCCAGCGTCACTTCGCGGGCCAGCACATATTTCATTTCCTGAAACCCGGCAAAGCCCGCGCTGCGGCAGAAGCGGATCACGGTGGATTCCCCCACATGGCACTGCTTGGCCACGTGGTTGACCGACTGATACAGGAAGCCCGACGCGTTCGCCAGGACATAATCCGCCACTTTCCGCTCCGAACGGGACAGAGTCGAGTAAACGCTGCGGATCATCGCCATGCCCCGGCCGGAATCTTGCGCTAAGAGGGTATTTTCCATCTTTTACACTTCCTACTCTGCTGGATTTGGACTTTATTCCACAGCTTTTGGCATAATCCTTCTTCAATTTTATATTTTTTGGTGTAATACTCCAACAATTGCGCAAAAATGTTGCCATAGCCGGGATCCGGCCCCAACCGCGGACCCGCTCCGGCCGCTGGCGGAACATCCTTCTTTCCGGCCTGCGGGAACGCTTCCCGGGTGTCGGAGCGGGTGCAACGATGAGAACCATGTAATCTTATCGAGTTTGGTTTGCAATCAGCGCGGCGGCTGCGCCAGGCGTCGTTCCTGCGCAGCAGCTTGGCCGGGGAGGTAATTCGGCGGATCGAACGGCCGGAGACATCGTTTCCGCTACCGAATGAGCGGCTGCGGTTGCCGAGGGTTTCCGTTCGGTTAACGATGATTGCGCTTCGGTCACCGAAGGTTTTCGTTTGGTTGCGGATACTTTCGCTTCAGTAACTGAATACTTTCGTTCAGTAACTGTTGCTTTCGGTTCACTAACCGAATATTTACGTTTGGTTACGGATGCTTTTCATTCAGTAACCGAAAGTTTTCGTTCAGTTACTGATACTTTCGCTTCAGTGACCGAATGTTTTCGTTCGGTTACCGAATGAACTGATTCGGTTACTGAAGCGGGCGGCCGAGTCACCGCCGGAGCCGCGGCGGCGTGAAAATAAAAAGACCGCCCTGTTCGGGCGGTCCTTTATCTTTCCGATAACAACCGGAGGCTTACCGTTTCAGTTCGCCGATCTTCACCGTGGCTTGCTTGGCCTTGGTACCGCGGTAGAACTTGATCTCCAGCTTGGTGCCGACCGGGTACTTGGCGACGGCGTCCCGGATCAGATCCTGATCCTTCACTGGCTGCCGGTTGACCTCGTAGATAATGTCGCCCACCTTCAGACCGGCTTTGTCGGCGGTGCTGCCGTTGAGCACCTTGACGATGAACAAGCCTGATTTGACCGATACCCGTTGGCGCAGCCGGTATTCCAGCACGGCCACGTTGTCCGGGGTGAAATGAATATAGGCGATGCCCAGGCCGGGCCGGCTCACGTAGCCTTTGGCGATCAATTGCGCGGCCACGGTCCGCACGGTGTTGCTGGGAATGGAGAAGCCGATGCCCTGGGAATTGGCGGCGATGGCCGTATTCAGGCCGATGATGTTGCCGCCGGAATCCAGCAGCGGGCCGCCCGAGTTGCCGGGGTTGATCGAGGCATCGGTCTGGATCATGTTGCGCAGCTCCTGATCTTCGCCCATGACCAGCGTCCGGCCTTTGGCGCTGATCACCCCCACGGTCACGGTATTCTTCAGATTCTCGGCCAGGGGGTTGCCGATGGCGATGGCCGTCTGCCCCACCTGCACCCGGTCCGAATCGGCCCACGAGGGGACCACCAGGTTCTGGGCGTTGATCTTCAGCACCGCCAGATCGGTCTGGGAATCGACCCCCACGATCTTGGCAGCGTACGAGCGGCCGTTGGAGAGCACCACCATGATCTTGTCGGCCATGCCGCTCTGCCCGTTGACCACATGGTTGTTGGTCAGAATGTAGCCGTCCTTGCGATAGATGACCCCCGAGCCCAGACTTTGGATATTCTTGACTTCCGGGCCGGTGAAAAAGTCAAAATCCTCCACCACCGTGTTGGTGGTGATCATCACCACCGCCGGGCCGATCCGGTTGACCACCCCGATGGTGGTCTGTTCGTACTGGTTCATCGCCAGCTGCTTGCTCTCCGGCAGCGGCTGCGGCGTCGGCACCATGTCCGACGGCGGATTGACCAGCGCCACCCCGAGGCCGGTGAATTTCACCGCCCAGATGACCAGCAACGCGCCGATGATCCCGGAGACCAAAGCGATTAAAATATAAGGTGCCCGCCGTTCATGAGCATCAAAACGAAATTGATTCAAAATCCGATCCTCCTGCCTTCATGCGTGTCGGGAAGCGTCGTCCGCGCCGCCGGTTTCATTGTGCCCAATCGGGCCAAGATAATCGGGCCGGCGCCTTCGACAAAGCAGCGAAAGTTTTTTCCATCATCCCGGACGGCCGGTGTCTTTTTCAGCCATCCGGTTGACAATAATCTATAACGATAAATCCGCTGCCGGGTTCCACACTACACCAGGCGGTAGAGGTCGATCGCGCGGGTTTTGCCCTCGTAGGCGACGGGGATCGCGGTTTGAATGACCCGCCATCCCGCGGTCCGTTCGGCGATGAATTGCTTGGCGTGATCCCGGCCGGGGTCGGCCAGCCAAATTTCGCCACCGGGCCGCAGATGATTTTGAAAGATTTGGCAGAGCTCCTGATGCAGCGTCTTCTCATACAGAATGTCGGACCCCATCACCCGATCGAACCGGCCGGCCTCCTTCGGGAAAGCGCGCCAGTCCGCCAGCAGCTGCGGTTCGGCCGGCACCCCGTTGCGCTGGCAGTTGACCGCCGCAAATCGCAAGGCATCGGGGCTGAAGTCGCTCTGGACCACCGTGGCTCCGGCCAGTTTGGCGGCGATCCCGGCCAGGCCGACGCCGCAGCCCAGTTCCAGGAGGCGTTGGCCGGCCACTCGGGCGCGGTTGGACAGCACGTAGCGGGCCAGCCCGATGGCGGCCGGCCACAGTTCGGCCCAGAAAGGGATCTGGTCCGGATCGCTGACCCGGTCGAGCAGGTCGTCGATATTCTCCACCTTCACCAGTTCCAGCGGTCGTTCGGCGACGGTCAGTTCCACCCGGGCCAGTTTGTATCGGGTGGCCAGCGCCGCAAGCTGTTCCGGCCACCCCGCGTAATCAACCACCCGTTTTACCCCATTGTTCCAGCAGTCCCTGGACCGGTTCGCTCAAGGCATCCAGCGCCCGGGCCGACCCGGCTTCGAAGTAGACCCGGATCAGCGCCTCGGTGCCGGAGGGCCGGATTAAAAACCAACTGCCGTCTTCCAGCACGAACTTGAAGCCGTCGATGGTCCGGACCTCCCCGACCTTCAGCGCGCCGATGCGTTCCGGCGGCGCGGTGCGGCAGCGCTCCAGAATCGCCGTTTTGGCCGCTTCCGACAGGTGCAGGTCGATTCGCCGGGTCAGAAAATGGCCGACTTGATCGTAAATTTGGTTGAGGGTCGCGCCCAGCGGCTGTTTGGTGACGGCGACCATCTCGGCCATCAGCGCGCAGGCCAGGATCCCGTCTTTCTCGGGAATGTGGCCGCGCACGCTCAGTCCCCCGCTCTCCTCGCCGCCGACGATCACCGGCCGGTTGCGCATCAATTCCCCGATATACTTGAAACCGACCGGTGTCTCGATGACTTCCACGCCGTAGGCCGCGCCCAGTTTGTCGAGCAGGTGGGTGGTGGCCACCGACCGGGCCACCACTCCCTGGTAGCCCCGGCTCTTGATCAGGTGGTACATCACCAAGGAAATCACCTGGTTGGGCGTAAGATAGCTCCCGTCGCAGTCGACGATGCCGAAACGGTCGGCATCCCCGTCGGTAGCCAGGCCGATGGTATTCGGACTGCTGCGTACCCGCGCCTTCAACTCGCTGAGGAACTTGTCCTGCGGGTCGGGCATGGAACCGCCGAAGAGCGGGTCGCGCCAGTTATGAATCTCCTCCACCGGGCAGTCCGCCAGGAGACTCGGCAGGAAGCCCCGGCCCGTCGCATACAGCGGGTCGACGATGACGCGCAGCCCGGACTGGCGAATCGCCTGGACATCGACGAGTTTGCCCAGCTGTGCCAGGTATTCGGCGGTCGGATCGATCAACCGCAGCCGGTCGCTCTCCACCAGCGGCGCGTTCCCGGCCGCCGCGGCCGGTTCGGCAGTCCCTTCCGCCAGGATGACATCGAGTTTGGCCTCGATCGCCCGGGTAATATCGGGCGAAGCCGGTCCGGCGTATTCGGGAATGAACTTGATCCCGTTGTATTCGGACGGATTATGGCTGGCCGTGAACATAATCGCCCCGAAAGCCCCGTAATGTTGGACGGCGAAGGCGATCACCGGCGTCGGGAAATCCCGGACGCCCAAGAATGCCTTAATGCCCTCGTCCTGCAAGATTTGCGCCGTTTCCCGCGCGAACAGATCGGAAAAGAAGCGCGCATCGTAGCCGACGACGATGCCGCGCTCCGCTCCCCGATGGTCCTTGGTGTATTGGGCGATGGCCCGTACCACCCGCCGGACATTGGGCAAGTTGAAACGGTCGTACATCAGATCGCGCCAGCCATCGGTTCCGAATTTGATAGAGGTCATTCCGATTCTCCTTCGTTTTTATCTGAAATATTCTTCCCTAAAGATGGCAGTTTTATAAGCCCGCTGCCATTCCTGGCACTTCAAGGGGTTCAAACCGGTAATTTTTTAGTAATTATTTCTGCAAAGTTGCGGCTACTCCTCTTGCCGGAGTTAATTTTCCGCGCCATCGGCCCGGCCGTTCCCAAAGCACCATGCCTTTCATACATTATAGTGAATAGGAGGTTAGAATATGGGACACCGCTCATCCGACTCGCGTGATAATCACGAAAACCGGGAAGGGCAACGCAAGGAGAGCTTTAGCGTTTCTGAAAACTCCACCCACCCTTTCCTGCAATCCAATGATTTGTTATATCTCTCGGTCACCAAACCTTTTTTGAGTCCGCGCGGCCAGAAACTGGTCAACTTCTTTTTAACCATGGGGGATGAAGAGCCCGAATCCCGCTTCGACCTGGGTGGAGTGCTCAAACAGATCGCGCCCAAAGGCGCCGAGCAGACCCTGTCCGATCTGGTCCCGACTTTAATGGGGATGCTTTCCAATGTCAATCCGGGCTCGGGTTCGGAGACCGATAATCCCCTGAAGATCAACCCGGCGCTGATCAATTCTTTCATGTCGGTTTTGAATAACAATCTCCAAAGCTCCACGACTACGCCCCCCAGCGAATAAATTCCGCCAACGCAAAAAACTGAGGACACGATTCCTCAGTTTTGCGTTTAGCGACTTCCATTCTCTGCGCCAGCCATTCAACCTTGGTAAGCTTATTTAAGTTCGAGGCCGGGCAAAATAAAAAGTGGTGGTAACCCCCCACTTTTTTACTTTAACGGCTCTGATTACTGTTCCATTTGTTTGGCCAAGAACCCAGCGGCAGTTTCGACGATCTTCACTTCCATATCTCCCATGACGACATTCGGCTCTTTACTGGAGAGAATAACGGCTCCGATCGGATCTCCTTCAGCGATAATCGGCGCAATAACCTGGGCGGTAAACTTGCACTTTCCTTCTTCCTCTTTGACCGGGCAGGCCTCACAGTATTTGTGCTCTCCCGGCTTGGGCATCAATACGACTTTCCGGTCTTCGATCGCTTTCTCGACCGCTTTCGAGATGGGTTTATCCAGAAATTCCTTCTTAGGTGCGCCTGAAACTGCGATTACCATATCCCGGTCCGCAATGCAGGCGATATGCCCGGTCGATTCGTAAAGAGAATCAGCATACTCCTTCGCGAAATCGCCCAACTCACCGATGGGAGAATATTTCTTGAGGATAACTTCCCCTTCCCGGTCTACGAAAATCTCTAACGGGTCGCCCTCTCGAATCCGCAACGTTCTGCGGATCTCTTTGGGGATGACCACCCGGCCCAGATCATCGATCCGCCGTACTATTCCGGTCGCCTTCATCCCCTTATCCCTCCTTTTTCATTATCTTTCATTGATTTGGTATCAGAGGACCTGCCACCCGTGTGACCCGGAGTGGACTTTTGATAGTTTCAGCTGCTGCTTTTATTGATAGTATATAGCTAGAACGGTTTTTTTATTCATTTATCCATTTTCAAGCAGTTTAGCGGGACTATCATCGGTGTTTTTATATTACCCCAATTTTTTTTATCCATACCACAAAGATGCAGGGCAGGAGTTTTTCATTCTCTAGCCAATAATTCCTTTAGATTGGAGCCCGATCCGTAATTCCTTGATCTGTTGGACGACCAGCGGCAAGCTGCCGGGATGCGCGGATCAGGATCGCTCCTTGAGGTATTGGGCCGGAATGAAAAATGAGGTGAGATTTTGAAGTTCTCTTGGCCGCTCAAAACGCTGCTGGCGCTGTGCATCCTGCTGCCGCTGGCCTACTCCACGCACAGTTTCGATGAATTCGCAACTCCCAAAATGGCGTTTTTTCTCTGTGGAGCGCTCATTCTTTTCCCGGTCATTCTGTTTTACGCCCGGGGGCTCCGCAACCTTCCTCCGGCCCTCTGGATCAGCGCCGGATTTTTTCTGCTGGTTCAGGCTTTCCAAGTGTTCCGGCTGCCCTATTCCGTCGAAGGCCTGATGGGAGCCTATGGCCAATCGGAATCGCTCCTGGCCCAGCTCGGTTTCGTTACCCTGTTTTTCGCCGCTTATCTCTGGATCAAGACCGATCGCGAGCGGAATGCCATTTTCGATACCGCCATCTTTTCCGCCTTGCTGATATCGATCTTTGGAATCTTCCAGTATTATCTGGGCGATCCGATTACCCATGAAGAAACGGCCCGGATCAAAAGTTTGCTCGGCGATCCCAATTCACTGGGCGTTTATTTGATGATGGTTCAACCCCTTTTGTGGTGGAAGGCCCTACGGGAAACTTCTTTAGCGCGACGGCGCTTCTTCTTGGGATGCTCGTTCCTGCAGACGGTGGTGCTGTCGTTGAGCTTCTCGCGGGCTTCCTGGGCCGGACTGGGTTTGGCCTATCTCAGCTTCGTTTTTTTTGATAGCCGACTCCATGCCCGCGACAAAGCGTATTGGATCGGGTTGGCAATCGTTATGGGGTATGGAATTTTAAACGTCATCCTGCTGCCGCTGGCTCCGTTGTGGTTGATCCTGCTGGTCGGGTTGGCTGGGTTCGGATGGAGCCTCAAGAAACGGCTTTATTCCCGGCCGATGTACGGGGTCCACAGCATTCTGCTGTTATTGGTGCTGAGCTTGGTTGCGGGCCAGTCCTTGTCGGCCTTGAAGCCCAGTTCCTATAAGGATTATAACCTGGGCGCCCGAATCGATTCGTTATCCCAACAACAGGATAGCGGCAGAGGATTAATCTGGGGAATCGCTTGGCGCGCTTTCAAACAAGCGCCTTGGCTCGGAAGCGGGATGGGCAGTTTTCAAGACTTGTTCCACCATTATGAGACCAAAAACGCGATCAATCACTGGGGACCGGACCGGGATATCCGGCAAGTCCACAACGAACTGCTGCATTATCTGGCAACTCAGGGCATATTGGGTTGCGGGGCCTATTTGCTATTGTTGATGGCGATCCTAGTGCTGCCCCTCCGGACCAGGATCAGGACCAATCAGGAGATGGCAGCCCTCTGGTCATTGCTCGTGGGGTATTTGGTCTTTGTGCAATTCGCCTACCCTTTGGTCCATTATACGCATCTTTTTTGGATCGCTGCCGGAATCTTGACCGGTTTCTATTACCCGGCGCCATCTTATCAACCCGGGCCGTTCCCGAAACGGCTGGCTGCTGGATTTGCGCTGATGGTGCTGGTAGGTATGGCCTTTTTGGCCAATAACTTTTATCGCGCCGATGTCTATTATCGCAAGGCCTTCTTCCAATCCCGCTACCGGCACTTCGACCGTTCGCTCCATAACTTTCAATCCGCTTTGAAACTGACGCCCTGGAGTTACCAATACCGTTATCGCTACGCTTACACGCTGATTCGCGCCGGTGTACGGACCCGCAACGAAATCCTGGCTGAACGCAACTTCGCGACGGCCGGGACAGTCCTTACCGGGCTGCGCCGCAACTTCCCCCGTCGCTATCAGGTTTGCAGCATGCTGGGAAACCTCTATTTTCAACAGATGGATTATTCCCGAGCGGTCCGTTATTACCGGCAAGCTCTCCTTTGCTTTCCCATGAATTATCTCAGCTACTATCAAATCGTCCGCTCAGAGCTGATGCAAGGCCATCGCCAAGCGGCACTCCGGGCTTATCTGGAAGGTTCCCGGATCAATGCCGCGGCAATGCACGATTTGCTTCATTCCGACCGGCTCAAGTTGTCACTTCATCCGTTTTAACGAATCGACCACCATGCTGAGCAGTTCAGTGTCGCCCAGGTTGGCCCGCCATTTAAAGAGCGGCGGCCGCCCCGGCTGATAGCGGAAGTGGGAACGGTATTTTTGGAGGATCGCCAGGATTTTTTCATAATCCACGCCCAGGCCCACATGGAGCTTGCCGACCAGCTCGGCGCGTTCCTTGGTAATCGAGGCGAAGCCGATCAGTTTGGCCAGAGCTTTTAATTGAGCGATCAGGATCAGGTTCTGGACGGGTTGCGGAGATTCGCCAAAGCGATCCAGTAGTTCGTCGGCGACCGCTTCGACCGCTTCGACCGTTTGGGCATTGGCGATCTTCTTATACATATCCACTTTCAGCTTATTATCGGAGATATACTGCGATGGAATGTAGGCATCCACCGGCACCTCCACCATCGGCTCAGGCAGCTCCGGCGCCACTTCCCCTTTTTTTTCACGGATCGCTTCTTCCAGCAACCGGCAGTAGAGTTCAAAGCCTACCGCCGCGATCTGGCCGTGCTGTTCCGGGCCCAACAGGTTCCCCGCCCCGCGGATCTCCAGATCGCGCATGGCAATCTTAAAGCCGGACCCCAATTCGGTGAACTCGCGGATGGCCGATAAACGTTTCTCAGCGTTCTCGCTGAGGGTCTTATCCTTGCGGTAGCAAAAATAGGCGTGGGCCAAGCGGTTGGACCGGCCGACCCTGCCGCGCAACTGGTAAAGCTGGGCCAGACCAAAACGGTCGGCGTCGTAAACGATCAGCGTGTTGACATTGGGAATATCCAGCCCGGTCTCGATGATGGTGGTGCAGACCAGGATATCGGCCTGATTATCGTAGAAATCCAGCATCACCCGCTCCAATTCATCCTCATCCATCTGGCCGTGGGCGATGATGATCCGCGCCCTGGGCACCAGGTTCTGCAGATAAGATGCCATCCGCTCGATGGTCTCCACCCGGTTGTAGACGAAATAGACCTGGCCTTGCCGGTCTAACTCTCGCTGCAACGCTTCGCGGATTACTTCCTCGTTATACTCCAGCACATGGGTACGGATGGGGAAGCGACCCAGCGGCGGCGTCTCAATGATACTAATATCCCGAATCCCCACCAATGACATATGCAAAGTCCGCGGAATCGGCGTCGCGGTCAGGGTCAGCACGTCAACGTTTTTGCGCAGCTCTTTTAATCTTTCCTTATGAGCCACGCCAAAACGTTGCTCCTCATCGATGATCAGTAAGCCCAAATCTTTAAAATGGACATCGGTGGAGATCAGGCGATGGGTTCCGATGACCAAATCGACTTCGCCCTTGAGCAAGCCCTCGACCGTCTCATTTTGCTCCCGCTGCGACTGAAAACGGCTTAGCACCCGGATATTCACGGGAAAGCCGGCGAACCGCTCCCGGAAGGTCAGAAAGTGCTGCTGGGCCAGAATGGTGGTGGGAACCAGCACGCCAACCTGTTTGCCGCCCATGATGGCCTTAAAGGCGGCCCGCATCGCCACTTCGGTCTTGCCGTAGCCGACATCGCCGCAAAGCAAGCGATCCATCGGTTTGGCCCGTTCCATATCCTGTTTGATCTCTTCGGCCGCCCGGAACTGATCGGGAGTCTCCTCGTAAAAGAAGGCCTCTTCAAATTCGTGCTGCCAGACCGTATCCGGCGCAAAAACATTGCCGGGGGCCACTTCCCGTTGGGCATACAACTCCAGCAGCTGTTCAGCCATGTCCCGGATCGACTCTTTGACCTTGTTCTTAACCTTCTGCCAGTCGCTGCCGCCCAGTTTGTTGACTTTCGGCGGCGCATCCTCGACCCCGATGTACTTTTGCAATAAATTAATCTGATCGGTGGGTACAAATAAGCGATCTTCCCCGGCATATTCAATCTTCAGATAATCACGGTGTCCTCCCGCGATCTCCAGCGTCTCGATGCCCATATAACGGCCGATGCCGTGGTTGATATGGACCACATAGTCGCCGACTTTCAGATCGGTGAAAGAGCTGATCTTGGTGCCTTCCTGCTGGAAGCGGGCCTGGTATTTCTTTTTCTGGCGGCCGTAAATCTCGTTCTCGGTCAAGACCACTAATTTCCCGGGGAGCCATTCGAAACCGGTCTCAAAATCGACGGTGGTGATGCGGACCGTCTGCGGTACCAGCGGTCGGTCTTCCTCCTCCGCCAACAGCAGTTGACTGGAGACTCCTTGTTCCCGCAGCACCTCGCGTAAACGGCGGGCCTTTTCCTTGAGGGCCACCGCCAAAATGATGATCCGCCCTTCTTTCAACCAGCGGTTGATCTCGGTGGTCAACAACTCCACTTTGCTATGAAACGACGGCGGGGTCCGGAACGACAACGTGAATGTATGCTCCGGCGCAAAACCTTTGGGCGTCTTGGCCAACAGCGACAGAAAAAAGGGATGGCGGGCGCGGAAGTTCCCTTCCAATTCCTCGGTTTCCAGGAAAATCTGTTGCTCCTTGGGGAGGACCACTCCTTTTTCCAGGAAGTTGGCGTAAATGCTGGCGGTCTCTTCCTCGGTCAGCCGGAAAGCATCGCGGCCCCGCACCGGTTCATCCAGGATCAACCGGGCATCGGGCAGATAATCGAGTAAACTTACCAATCCCGGCTCGATCCAGGGTAAAAACTGATCGGCTCCGGGCAGTTGATGTCCTTGAGAGAGCCGCTCCAACGCCTCACCGATCCGGCCGTTCAAATTTTCAGCCTCATTGACCCGGCCCAGTTCTTCCAATTTAGCGACTTGCGACCCAAGCGCGGCTCGGATCTGCGGCAGGGATCGGTCAAAATCCGCTTGATGCCAGAGCCCCTCCCGGGCCGGCAAGACCATAACTTGCTCCAGGTTCTCGGTAGAAATCTGATCTTCCACCTGAAAACTACGGAGCGAATCGATCTCATCGCCGAAGAACTCCATCCGCACCGGCTGATCGCGATCCAGTGGGAAAATATCCAAAATATCGCCGCGCAGGCTAAATTGACCCACCGCCTGAACCATTTCGACCCGTTCGTAGCCCATCAGGATAAGCCGGGTGAGCAATCCACTCAGCGGATACTCCATCCCCAGTTTGAGGCGCAGGCTGAAGTCGAGGAACTTGACGGGCGGCACCAAGCGCCGATGCAACGCCTCCCAAGATGTAACAACCACCAAATGATCGCGCAGCAGAATCTTACCGAGCGTCTCCACCCGTTGCGCGGTGACCTCGGGTTCATAAGCCTCTTCGTGGGGCAGCAGTTCGTTGCTTGGAAAAAATGCAACGGAATCCGCTCCGATCAAAGACTCCAGGTCGGCCGCAAGCCGGTTGGCCTGATTATTGCTATAACTAACGACCAAAAACTTGCGGTCTGAATCGGCCGTTAATCCGGCAATGACTATCGCTTTTTGAGTTCCGCTGATCCCAGTAATTAGATCCGATCGGCCCTGATTAAAGTGTTCTTTGACCTTCCGAAACTCGGGATGACCGGCGATTGCCGCCAGTAAATGATTCATCAAGTCCTCCAGCAATACCCGACGGGCTCGCATGAGCCGGTAAATTTGCTATCATTTTATTCATTGATGCAATCAATCTGAACCATGCTTGTAATGATAAAACTTATTCTAAGGTCGGGGCATTCATAAGTTCAAGTTCAAAGCGGCGATGAGCTGTTTAAGCCCTTCGCAAGACCTTTCCGATTCCGATCTTATGAATTTAAAAAAGCGAATAAGATCCTCTTCTACTCGAAGGCAGGCAAATATTCAAAGCCGGTTAAAAAATTTGGCTTTTTACCTGGCTTTCAAAATAACCCAATGATTCCAAGCGGTATGCAGCGCTACCGCCAGCAACAGGCTGAATTGCGGTTCCAGCGGCGTCACGTAGCTGATACCGAAAATCAGATGGGTTCCCACCGCCAAAAGCACTGGAATTGGACGAAATGCCTGAAAGAGTCTGTATGTTTCATACAGGCCCTCGCCCAACCCGAACAACGGATGCAGCCAAAAATAGGCGCAGCCGAAATTGGCTGCTGTTCCAAACTTGATCAATTCTTCTCCGCAGGGCACCAGCCAACCGACCCGCAAAAGCTCCGGAGTTCCCAAACGCTGCAACAACCGGTCCCACATCCAGGCTAACCATAAAGCCGCCAGACCGGCGAAGATTATTTTCATCAGGCCATAGCATTTGCTTTCCGGGGTCGCTTTATTCCCGGTCGACGGCTGGAGGAGCCGTCGTGTTGAAATGGTTCATAGCATAATCCAGACCATTGGCGATAAACGATAGAGCGGCCTCGGCGCCCCGCTCAACGGCGGCCTCGAATAACGCGCGATCCGCTCCGTCGAATCTTGACAATACATAATCGGGAATCGGAGTATTATCAGCCGGCCGACCGATCCCGACCCGCAATCTGGGAAAGGCTTGCGTCTTTAAGACCTGAATCACCGAGGTCAAACCACGGTGCCCTCCCGCACCGCCACTGGGTCGAAAACGTAACGCCCCCAACGGCAGATCCAGATCGTCGTAAATGATCAAAAGCCGCGCCGGTTCGATCTTATAATATACGGTAATGGCGCCGATTGCCTCGCCGCTCAGGTTCATGAAAGTCTGCGGTTGCACCAGCAAAAGATCTTTGCCGGCATAATTGACCTTGCTATAACGGCTGCGAAAATCATTGCGATTCAACTGGGCCCCGCAAACCGCCGCGATCCGGTCGATCACTAAAAACCCGGCATTATGCCGGGTTTGTTGATATTGGTTTCCGGGATTTCCGAGTCCCACCATGCAATACAAAAGACCACCACCGTACCCCAGTTATTCGGCTTTCTTGCCCTCGGCCACTTCCGGTTCGGCTTCGGCTGCCGGAGTCTCAGCCGCCACGGTCGGAGCCACCGCCAAAACGACCGGATCCTCGGGCGGGTTGGTAACTTTGATGCCCGACGGCAGTTGCAGATCTTTGACATGAATCGTCTCGCCGATGTGCAAGGGCTGGACATCCACCTCGACATGTTCGGGAATTTGATTGGGCAAACAAGTAACTTCCAGATCATGCAGCATCATTTCCAAAATGGCTCCGTCGTTGGTCCGTTTCTCTTCATGAACCATGCGCAACGGCACTTTTACAGTGATTACATGATCCATGGCCACCCGCAGCAAATCAAGATGGGTGACCGAGCCCTTCACCGGATGTCTTTGCAATTCTTTAATCAGAACATGAGCTTTCTCAACCCCGTTGGGTTGTTTCACCTGGAGATTGATCAAACGGCCGGCTCCTTCCCGGAGTAAAATATTCAGTTCGCGACCGCTCACCGTAATATTTTGATTGGGTTTCCCTTCGCCGTACAACACCGCCGGAATCTGATCTTCCTTACGGAGCTTACGAACCTTAAGCGTTCCCACGTCTTCCCGTACATTGGCTGACAATGAAAGTTCCATCAGTACTTCCTCCCATACCCGATTTTAGCAAAATTTAAATTCGTAAAAATTATAACACTCGTCAAGGAATGTGTAAACCTCTCCGCCCGCTATTTCGAAGCGCGATCCCGGGGTGAACGCCACTGCAGTTTATTCTCCTGCCGGGAGCGGGCCACTCCCAACGCGCCCGCCGGCACTTCCTTGGTAATGGTTGAGCCGGCTCCGACAGTGGCTCCTGCTCCGACCTTCACCGGAGCGACCAGGTTGGCGTTGCAGCCGATAAACGCTCCGTCCCCGATGATGGTGCGGTGTTTGTGGACCCCGTCATAATTGCAGGTGATCGTGCCGGCGCCGATGTTGACCCCCGCGCCCACTTCGGTGTCGCCGAGATAAGTCAGATGGGGGACCTTGCTGCCCGGCGCGATCTGACAATTTTTCAACTCCACGAAATCGCCGACCTTCACCTGTTCGGCGGTGACCGTTCCCGGCCGGATAAAAGCAAAGGGCCCGATCAGATTGGCCTTTCCCAAACTGGACTGGAGCACCTGACTGTTTTCAATCAGAGTGTCCGGGCCGATCACGGAGTCGATGATCCGAGTATGGGGCCCAATGGTACAATTGGCGCCAATACTGCATTTGCCCAAGATCATCGTTCCCGGCAGGATGACCGTGTCCTGGCCGATGGTGACATCCGGTCCGATATAAGTAAAGTCAGGGTCCAGGATGGTTACCCCTTCCCTCATCCAGTGCTCATTGATTCGCTGTTTGAGGTAGTTTTGAGTCCGGGCCAGTTGAACCCGGTCGTTCGGGCCCATCACCGCCTCGGCGCTGTCGCTTTTGAAACCGACGACCTTCATGCCGCCATCCACCAATATTTTAAAGACATCGGTCAAATAATATTCACCTTGGGCGTTGCGGGGCGAGAGCTTATCCAACGCCGCCAACAGCTCGGAGATTTCGAAACAATAAACGCCGGTGTTGACCTCGCTGATCTTTTTCTGATCGGCGGTCGCATCCTTTTCCTCGACGATCCCCGTGATATTGCCGGCCCCGTCGCGGATGATCCGGCCGTAACCGTAGGGATCCCGCATCTCCAGGGTCAGAATTGCCGCTTTCGCGCCTTCTTTCCGCTTTAACTCCACCAATTGCCGAACCGTCTCGGCCGGCAACAATGGCGTGTCACCGTATAAAACCAACAGATCGCCATCGCGGCTGGCCAATTTTTCACGGACCATCATTACCGCGTGCCCGGTGCCTAACTGTTCGTGCTGCCAAACATATTCCAGCTCCGGACCCATGGTATCGATGACCATTTGTCCGGCGAAACCCACCACCACCAGGACCGGGTCCGCTCCGCATTCCCGGGCGGTATCCACCGTGTAAGCCAACATCGGCTTGCCCAGAATCGGATGAATGACCTTTGGTTGATCAGATTTCATCCGGGTACCTTGCCCGGCCGCTAAAATAATCGAAGCTAATGGCGCCATAAAAACCCTCCTCATACCCATTAACGTATTACAGGATGACTCGAGTGCGAAAGGTCAACCTTTGAGCTTAAGCAAATCTGCCCGTTATGTAGTATATTTTAAAAACGTTGTGATAAACCGACTTATTTGCCGGGAAGGTTCAAACCGACCAAGAAGGTTCAAACCCATCAAAAAACAGCGCATGATTCACAGTGGGAAGATCTTTATCCACAAAAGATCGATCTGGAATCATCGCGGATAGATCTTTATTCACAAAAGATCGATCTTGATTCACAAAAGGAAGATCTTCATCCACATAAGTTAGATCTTTATCCACAAAAGATCGATCTGGAATCATTGCAGACAGATCTTTATTCACAAAAGATCGATCTTGATTCACAAAAGGAAGATCTTCATCCACAAAAGTAACTCCGGCGGTGATGGCCATCGCTCCTTGCTTCACCAAAGATCGATCTTGCGGGGATACGTGAGCGCCGGGAATGAGCCGGGGATGAAAAAAGCAAGTCTCCGCCTGACCCAGCCGGGGTTTTTTCACAACGCTTTTAACCATTCTACCTAAAAATCGCGCCCCGGAATCATGATGCATTATTTTATGTTGATATTCGCCAATGCCGCAAACGTTCCTTCCAGGCCAATAAAAAAAGAACTCCGTTAGAGTTCTTTTACGCTTGTCATGATAAAAATCCTCGAATGGCTGGGGCGGCTGGACTCGAACCAACGCATGCGGGAGTCAAAGTCCCGTGCCTTACCAACTTGGCTACGCCCCAGTGAACAAAATATAGTATAGCAATCATTGTACCGACTGTCAACTTGAAATCTCTGGTTTATATGGTTTTTCGTATAAAATAGCTGTCCGGACTGACGAAGCGGCTATTGTCGCTCGGAGCGATCGATTCGTCCCGTCCACAGCCCAGTTATTCCGCTTTTTCGTATTCTTTTAGAATGGCGGTCTGGATCAGTTCCCGGGCGTCGGAGGTAATGGGATGGGCGATATCGCGGAATTCGCCTTCCGGAGTTTTACGACTGGGCATTGCTACGAAAAGACCGTTCTGCCCCTCGATGACCCGGATATCTCGCACCACAAAGGCATCATCGATGGTGATGGAGGCGATCGCTTTCATTTTCCCGTCCGTGTTGACTTTTTTAAGGCGCACATCAGTGATGTTCATAAACCCACTCACCTTTCTATTCGAATCCTTCACAGGAAATATTGTTTAAATTCCATAAACATTTAGAAAATCCTCCTATGGTCCGAGATTTTTTACTGTTTTTTCTAACTTGACCAAATTTGTCTATTTACAATCTGATGAATATTGAGTTAAAAAAATAAGAAGGAACATTTCCTTCTCGGGTTTTAACGCTTTCGCTCACCTGGATTATCTGCTTAATCCTTCACGAACCATCAATTAAATTTTTTATGGTACTTCTGATATTTTACCCGGATTTATCCGGGCGGGTTATTTCGACAAAACTTCGCTGGCCAACCGAAAGTCACTGGGTTTATCGACATCGATGCCGACTTCGGGATAGGGGGAAATGACGCCGACCGCTTTGATGGCGAAAATGGCGGTAACCCGCTGTTCGATTTCGGCAATGGTCAGGCGGCCCCAAAGCAGTTTCCAAAGGTAGCGCCAACCGAGCATCTTACAGAGCTGCCACGGCTTTTTACGCAATAATGCCGCTTTGCGGAGCATGGGCGCATTCTCCCGTATTACCCGCGGGTCAATCAGCGCTAAGTTCCCTCCGGTAAAGGTCCCTTCCTTCAGGGTGACATAGGTACGCTGCACCCCGGGATATTTGGCCTCATTCTGCTCTTTGGGGACGAACGAATAGTAGATCTCGCCGTCCTTCCGGCGACAGCGGCTCAGGAAATCCTCCACCGCCTCGCGGGTGATCAGCGGAATGTCCGAAGTCGCCACCAAAACCGGCTCGGTGGCGTTAATGGCGTGCAAACCCTGAATCAGGCTGTCGATCAACGTGGCGCCGGGTTCGATGACCGCGCTGACCTGCTCGCGGATGGCGGGCGTCAGCGCCGATTCATTGCCGACAATCACGATGCGCCGCAAGGCTGCGACGTTCTTCAGTGCCTGCACCACATAGTCCAACATTGGCCTGCCGGCAATCTCGATCGCCGCTTCGTACTCCGCCGAACTGACAGCCCGCAGCGAACCCGAGTTCAACGCACCGGCCAATATCACCGCGTCCATTCAGCTACCTCCAAATTTTTTATCTCCATGGAGCATGATCATCATGCTGTTTTCGGCATTCTCGATATGTTCCTGGGCGAGTTTGCGCGCCAAATCGCCATCCCGCGCCCCAATCGCTTCCACGATTTTACGATGCTCTTCTAGAGCGAATTTCATACGCCCGGGATAAGAAAGTGAAGTCGTGCGAAAGCGCTGGATCTGTTCGCGCAGGTTGTTGAGGATCTGCGGCAAGCGGGAATTGCGGCTCGCCTTATACAATAAACTATGAAAATCGGTGTCGGCTTGAACCACGTCATCCAGATTGCCGGTGTCGATTTCCTCGGCGGTCATTACCAGATACCGTTCGAGCTCCTCCATCTCGTCATCGGTGATCCGTTCGGCGGCCAGCTCGGCGGCGAGTCCTTCCAAGGCGCCGCGGATCTCGAACACATCGGCCACGTCCTTCATGGAGAGACCGGCGACATAAGCCCCCTTGCGCGGGATCATCACGACTGTCCCTTCCAGCTCCAGCTTGCGGATGGCTTCCCGGACCGGAGTGCGGCTGACCCCCATCTCTTCCGCCAGTTGAATCTCCATCAGCCGTTCGCCCGGTTTCAACTGACCGTTGAGAATAGCCTCGCGCAATGATTCAAAGACCAGTTCCCGCAGGGGCTTATAATTGTCCAACCGTATCGGCACCAAAGGTTTGCGATTCATCCCTTACACCTCTCGTCTACTATTTGCGCCTTCCGCTCCCGCCGGAATAACGGTGGCTTAGTCGTCAACCGCCGACTGAAACCGCGTCAGACAACCGAACCAGTCGCCGGGCAGCCGGGCCAGCAGCGCCGCAGCCGCGTCCGGCGGCGGATTCAAGGCGAACACCGACGGACCGCTGCCCGACATTAAGGCGGCCAGACCGAACTGGCGGAACAGCTCTTTAACCTGGCCGATGATGGGAAACTCGGGCAACGCCGCCACTTCGAGCAGGTTGCCCCAGTAACTTTCGATTCCGGTGACCGTGCCTCGGCTCAAAATCTCGGCGACCCGATCCACCCGGGGATGTTGCCCGATCTCCTCCAGGCGCAGCGCCTGATAGATCCGGGCGGTAGGGACTTCAAAATCCGGGGTGACCAACAAAACAGTGCCATTCAGCTCCTGGCGGAGCGGCGCCAGTTTTTCGCCGATCCCGGTGCAGCGCATGGTGCCGCCCGTCAGGCAGAAGGGTACGTCGGCTCCGATCCGCACCGCCAGATCCGCCAGTTGACGACGGCTCCAGCCCAGCCCCCAAAACTGGTTCAAGCCACGCAGCGTCGTCGCGGCGTCGCTGCTGCCGCCCGCCAGGCCCGCGGCAACCGGAATCCGTTTGGTGATGGCGATTCGCGCGCCCGCTCCGACGCCGGCCGACTGCTGAAGCAGCCGCGCGGCTTTCCAAACCAAATTGCGTTCATCGCAAGGCACCGCCGGATGGTCGCAGTCTATGACGAGCATTTCAGCTTCGCTGATCCGGATCTCGTCCGCCAACTCCAGCGACTGCATGATCATATCGACTTCATGGTAACCGTCGGGACGTTTATAGAGCACATCCAGGGTCAAATTGATTTTGGCGTGGGCCTTGAGTTCCAATATCACGGATCGTGTTCCTTCTCTGAAAGATTCGTCACAATGGGCGGAAACCGGCGCCCTATTCACGGCCAGTGCCGGCGAGCGACTGCTTTCTCGCTTAAGTAAAAGTAAAATGTCCCATAGATTTGGCATCCCTGACCCAAGTGAACAGTCCCTTGCTTACGGTTCTTTGCTTTAACTGATATATATTGGCCACTTCTCAAGCAAATCCTGCTTGCGAACGGATGATGTAAAAAACACCGGCCCAAGCCGGTGTTTCAAAAAAAAATGATGTGACCATGCACCGAGTCTCGACCAAGTCTTCCCAAACGTACCGAATCAGCCGGCTCCGACCAGGCAACCCCGCGGCACACGAAGGTTCCTACTTACCGCTGCTTCCTTCCGGACCTGACGGGATTTATAGGTCTCCGTTGCGCAGGACCCAATCCTCAACACCACTTTATCCGGCCGGACTCACGAAAACCGGCCTCAATCTCGGAATTAAACCCTGCTATAGCGGATTGCAGGTTACAAGGCACCGCTGCCTCCCCATCTAGCATGGCCACAAACTTAAACAGTTGATAAGTATATCTATTGTATCATATTCCGGAAAATGATCAACCTCCAAATTTACGCAATTCGATCCTGATTCTGCCAGCGGCAGCTCTGGCCGGACCGACCATCGTTTCCGTTGAACCGCCGGGCGTCCCGACGGCTCCCTCAATTTCTCTGAGAGATATAAAAACCGCTGTCGTTTTACATTAAGTTGCCGAAGAAACTCCGGCAGCAACTGCCGAAACTATGGCCGGAACCACCAGCCTTTATTTTGGAACTGATTCTGCCTGTTAGTTAAAAATCCAGCCTTTCCGGCTGAATTTGGAGTCGTTGTAAAAATAAAAATACCGACAATCTAGTCGGCGGTCTTGACATTTATATGGCGGAGAGATAGGGATTCGAACCCTAGAGGCTGTTACACCTACACGCGCTCCAGGCGTGCGCCTTCGACCACTCGGCCATCTCTCCGGATCAAACTTTTATTATTATACCAAATCCGCACTCCAAAAACCAGTGGAGATTTATGGCGGAGAGAGCGAGATTCGAACTCGCGAGGGACGTAAATCCCTACCCGCTTTCGAGGCGGGCGCCTTCAACCGCTCAGCCATCTCTCCGGATCAGCGCTCTCAGAATCGCCGGACTTTTTCCGGCGTTTTTGAAAGAATTCCTTTAATATTCTACCACATTCCTCGGCCAAAATGCCAGAGGTAACTTCTACCCGATGATTCAAACGGGCATCCGCGACGATATTCATCAGGCTGCCGGCCGCTCCGGCTTTGGGATCACTCGCCCCGTACACCAGCCGTTTGACGCGCGCCTGCACCAATGCACCGGCACACATCGGGCAGGGCTCCAGAGTCACATAAAGCGTCGCCTCGGCCAGGCGCCAATGTTTTTGCAACGCCGCCGCTTCCCGGAGTGCCAGGATCTCGGCATGAGCCGTCGGGTCACCGCTGGCCTCGCGCCGATTATGCGTTCGGCTGACAATCCGCTCTCGTGAGACGAGGACCGCGCCGACCGGAATCTCGCCTGCGGCAGCGGCCTGCGCCGCCTCGATCAGGGCTTCGCGCATATAGCGCTCGTCCGTCGGGTCCGGATGGACTTCCAACATGGTATCAGTCATGGACACCTAAATATATTACCATATCCGTCCGATGCTTGGCAAGAACGGTTTTTCGGAAATCATGGCAATCTTTAGCAATCGGCCCCATTTTAGCCCGGACTATTTTACTTTGGCCGGTTGCGTCGGCACCGCGGGCGGAACCGGCCGGGCGGACGAATCGGCCGAAATAGACGAGACCGGCTTGGGATGCGGCTCCCACTCTACCACACAAACCGCTGCGATAACCAGCGCACCGCCCAGCATCTGCAGGGGCAGCAATTTTTCGCCCAGAATCAGCCAGCCGGTCAGGACGGTGATCAACGGAATCAGGTTCAAAAACAGCGATGTAACATTGGCACCCAGTTTATCCAAGGCGTATACGTAAAAATAATAGGCCAGCGCCGAACAAAAGACGCCCATAAACAGAACGTTCCAGATGATGACGGCGTTGACCGACTGCCACTGAACCCGCTCAAAAAAGAGGAACGGCACAAAGGCCAGGGTCCCGAAGTAGGTCTGATAGCCAACGATGGTCAACTGGCTATATTTCTTAAAAAGCGGCCGAGTGACGATGACGTACAGCACCCAGGACAAAGCCGCGCCGGACATCAACAGATATCCCAGGCCGATCCCATTCCTGCCCAGATCCTGACGATCCCCGGTGACCAGCAGATAGACCCCGATTACCGACAAGAGGACGCTGCCGACCTTGACCGCACTCCAGCGGCCTTTGAAGAACAAGTTCTCCGAAAGCAAGGTCAGCACCGGAATGCCGGCGATGATGATCGAGGCCGCCGAGGCGGTGATCAGCCGGACCCCATTGTTTTCAAAGAAAAAATACAACGTAATCCCGATGACGCCCGCGCCGGCCAAAAGCGGCAGATCAGCCGCGGCCACCTTGGCCCGGGGCTCCAGCCAGCGCCGCACCCAGCACAACAGCGCCGAAGCCAGGACGAACCGGCTGAAAGCCAGCGTCAGCGGAGGAATGACGCCCACGGCCACTTTAATGCTCAGAAACGAGAAACCCCAGATGACCACCGCCGCCAGGAGCGCCAATTGCGCCCAAAGTTTAGCATTGTTCATGGTTTTCACGACCGTTTGTCAAACGTCCAGATTTCGCACTTCCAAGGCGTGCGAGGTGATGAAGTCGCGGCGCGGTTCGACTTTGTCCCCCATTAGCATGGAGAAGGTCTCGTCAGCCTCGATCGCGTCGGTGAGGTTAACTTTCAGAATCGTCCGGCCCTCGGGATTCATAGTCGTCTCCCAAAGTTGTTCGGCATTCATTTCGCCCAAGCCTTTATAACGCTGCACCACCACGTTTTGCTTGCCGATCCTGGCCAGCAGCTCCTCGAGTTCCTTGTCCGAATAGGTGTAATACTCGTTTTTATTCTGCTTCACATAATACAACGGTGGTTGGGCGATGTAAACATAGCCGTTGGCCACCAGCGGATTCATGAAACGGTAAAAAAAGGTCAACAGTAAGGTCCGGATATGCGAACCGTCGACATCGGCATCGGTCATGGTGATGATCTTGTGGTAACGTAGCTTGGAAAGGTCGAAATCCTCGCCGATGCCGGTCCCCAGCGCGGTGATCATCGCCTTGATCTCTTCGTTACTGAGGATTTTATCGAGGCTAGCCTTCTCGACATTGAGGATCTTGCCGCGCAACGGTAGGATCGCCTGGAAACGGCGGTCGCGGCCTTGCTTGGCGGAACCGCCGGCCGAGTCGCCCTCCACCAGATACAGTTCAGTCAGCTCCGGCTCACGATAGGAGCAGTCGGCCAGTTTCCCCGGCAGGGAACCCACTTCCAGGGCGCTTTTGCGCCGAGTCAGTTCCTTGGCTTTGCGCGCCGCTTCGCGGGCCTTCGCGGCCAGGAAACATTTTTCGATGATCTTCTTGGCGGTCGCCGGATTCTCCTCGAAGAACTCGGCCAAACCGTCATTGACGATGGACTCGACCATCCCTTTGACCTCGCTGTTGCCCAGCTTGGTCTTGGTCTGCCCCTCGAACTGCGGAAAACGCAGCTTGACGCTGATCACCGCCGTCAATCCTTCGCGGACGTCATCCCCGGAAAGGCTGGCCTCGTTCTCCTTGATCAGGTTAGCCTTGCGGGCGTAATCGTTCAGGGTGCGGGTCAGGGCCGATCGGAAACCGGAAAGATGCGAGCCGCCTTCGTAGGTGTTGATGTTGTTGGCGAAGGTGAACACGCTTTCCAGGTAGCCGTCGTTATACTGAATCGCCACTTCGATCTCGTAGTCGTCGACTTTTTTATGAATATAAATAATCTCGCGGTGGATCGGATCCTTGGTCTTGTTCAGGCTTTCGACGAAGGAGATGATCCCGCCCTGATATTGATAATTAGTCTCGCGATTGGCTTTTTCATCTTTGAGGATGATCTGGACGCCGCGGTTCAGGAAGGCCAATTCCCGCAAACGGTGGGTCAGGTACTCGAAACTGAATTCGCAAGTCTCGAAGATCGCCGGATCGGGGTAAAAACGGATGATGGTCCCGGTATCCGTGGCGTCGCCAACCTCCTGGACCGGCTCCAATGGTTTGCCCTCGTGATAGCACTGGTAATAAGTATGGCCGTCCCGTTTGACCCAGGCTTCCAACTTCTGGGAAAGGGCATTGACGACCGATACGCCGACGCCGTGCAAGCCGCCGGAGACCTTGTAGCCATCGCCGCCGAATTTGCCGCCGGCGTGCAAGATGGTCATGACCACTTCCAAAGCGGATTTCTGGGCTTTGGACTGAATATCCACCGGGATTCCCCGGCCATTGTCTTCGACCGTGACCGAGCCGTCTTGATTTAAGGTCACCAGGATCCGGTCGCAGAAACCGGCCAAAGCCTCGTCGATACTATTATCGACCACTTCATAGACCAAATGGTGCAAACCGCGGCTGTCAGTACTGCCAATATACATGCTGGGGCGCTTGCGGACCGCTTCCAAGCCCTCCAGGATCTGGATCTGATCGGCGTTATATTCGTTATTCACCCGATTGCCGATGTTCTCGTCTTCCATGAATGAAAACCCCTTTTACAAAAAAATATTTCGGTACGTTCCTTAACGATTTAACAGCGTTATACAAACCCGGTCCGAGAAGGACGGGATATTTTGCAAGATTCCGATAAGCAAAAGATGAAGTCGCTTTTCAAAAGCAGGTTTCCCGGCGAAAAGGTTTTATTCCTCCGACTTTGAAGCCGAGCGGCGCCAATTTATAAATTTTCGATAAAATCAGCTCGTTTTTTCAGTGTGGTAGTGGAGATGGGCGAAAACAACAACCCGTTGTCAGTCAATACCGCCGATTTGTAAGAATGATTGTCCAGTTCGGACCATTGTTCCGCTGATTTATTTTTCCCCAGATACTGTTGCACATAATTCAAACCATTGGAATTTTCCAGATTGATTAAGGCGATGATCTTTTCCGACTCGACCAAGATATCGCCGCCGAGATGAATGAACATCCTGATTCCCCCCCCGATTTGAAAGGTTGAAAGCATTCAAAGCATTGTAAAAAACTCCGTCCGGACATCAGAGCGATCAAAAGTTTAAGAGAAGCAAGGGATAAAGTCGCGGACGACTTTATCGCAGGACTGCTTGGTGAAACTGGCAACATGAACAAAGTTCGCAATCGGCTTCCACCGGGACGCCACAGCATTTGCACTTGCCCGGATACTCCGTCTGTTTTTGTTTGACGTTGGTCAGGTGCTTCCGCATCACCATTGCGAAGCGGGCCTCCAATTCCGGGTCGGCGATCTCCTGGCCGCATTCTTGGATAAATTTTTCCTCGTCCGCGCTCAAACTCTGGGCGACCTTCGGCGACGACGCCGACTTGGCCGGATTGCTGAGCGGCGCGATGCGGATCTTGATGCTGGTGATGACCCGCTTGCCCAACAGCCTCTGAAACCGTTTGATAATCTCCAGGCTCATCAAACTGACTTGGTGGGCCAACGCCGGGTTTTCAGTCCGTAAATAGAGACTGCCGTCCTGATAGCGGACGGCCTCGATCTTGGCCGCCAGTTCCTTGCCGGCAACCCGCGGCCAATAATAAACCGCCAATTCTCCCTGGAGCCGGGTCCAGCCACCATTGCGTTTAAAATACCGTTCCATGATGGCGGTAAACGGTCTATAAGACATGATTGACTGCTCCTTGAACCACTTCGTACAGGAATGTCGCTCCATCGGTCACCGGGAAATCGGCCCGATTGGTCGAGGTCAGGATCGTCTGAGTAGAACCGAACAAGCAATTTAACAGATGGATCTTGCGATCCGTATCGAACTCGGACATCACATCGTCCAACAGCAGGATCGGGTAGTCGCCGCGACTTTCACGGATCTTTTCGATGAGGCCGAGTTTCAGCGCCAAGACCGCCGTGCGTTGCTGGCCTTGGGAACCGTAGTTGCGCAGTTCCACTCCGGCACCGATCGTCAACCGCAGATCGTCGCGGTGCGGCCCAACCAGCGTCAACTGACGCTCGATCTCCTGACGGCGCACCCTCTCAAGCTCGGTTTGGAACTGCTCCCGCAGCCGGGTCTCCTCCCACGCCGGAACGGCTTGATCGTTGAACGATACATACTGCAGGCTCAAACTCTCCGCGGCGCCACTGATGCTCTCCTGCGCCCGCCGGACGTGTACGGCAATATCCTCCAACATCAGCAGGCGATATTTGATAACTTTCAAACCCTTCTCAACGAGCTGGGCGTCCCAGATCTCCAATTCAGCGGGGCTAGAGACCCCGGCTTTTAATAAGCGGTTCCGCTGTTGCAATACCCGGTGATAGTTATAATAAACAAACCGATAATTGGGTTCGATCTGCGCCAGGTAAAAATCCAGGAACTCGCGGCGGTTCTGCGGCCCGCCCTTCACGATCTGCAGGTCGTCCGGTCCGAAGATCACCAGCGGAATCTTGCCGAACAATTCCTGATTTTTGATGACCTGCCCGTCCAGTTTGATCCTTTTTTCCTGCAATCCGATACCAATCTCGACTACGCTGGAATGAAGTAGCTGCTGAAAACTGCCCTTCAGATAACAGGCTTCGCTCTGCCAGCGGATCAACTCATCGTCTTTGCGGGTCCGGAACGAACGGCCCAAACACAATAAAGCGATGGCTTCCAAAATGTTGGTTTTTCCCTGCGCGTTCTTGCCGAAAAAAATATTAACCCGCGGCGAAAACTGCAGCGATAACGCTTCATAATTGCGGAAATTTTTAAGAGTCAATTCTTGTAACGGCATTGTTTCATCCAGCTCTTACGTGAGGAGCGACCCATCAACAAAGTCTCAAAGATCGGGGGAATCGGCGTCAATCATAAAGGTCTGGGCCAATCCCTCCACCGCGATCCGGTCGCCCGGCACTAATTTCCGGCCCCGTTTTTTTTCTATTTCTGCGTTTACTGAAACCTTTCCTTCCGCGATCAAAAATTTTGCTTCCATCCCCGAGTCGGCGATGGAAGCCCATTTTAAAAATTGACCCAATGTAATATAGGCGCTGTGAATGCGCAAACTCTGTTCGGCCAAGCGATTCCCTCCTGTTAGTTGCAGGAAGATCTTTCCCTTTTTTGAAATATTTTATCCACTCATTGAAAACGCCAAAACCGGCCGTTTATCGATCCTTAAACGCCCTTCAACGTCTTAAGCGCCTTTTGAACCCTTTTTAAAACCTGGCAAAGCAACGCGACTCAAACCGAAAGCTTCAAGGGCATCACGATATATTGATAATCGGTTTCGGAAGCTCCTTGCATTAGCACTGGTTTCAGTTCTTGGATCAATTTCAGGATCACCTGCTCGGAATCGACGGTTTTCAAAAAGTCCAGCAAAAACTTGGCGTTAAATCCGATATCGATGTCCGGGCCGTCGCAATCGATGCTGAGCTCTTCATAAGAGCGGCCCTTGTCCGGCTCTTTGGCGGTAATTTGTAGTTGTTGCGTTTTAATGCTCAACTTAACCGAGTAACTGACCAGAGCGGTTCTCTCCAAGGCTTCAATCAGATCGTTGCGGTTGACTCGGACGGTTCGGTTGAACTCTTTCGGAATGACCTGCTCGTAGCGGGGGAACTGCGCCTCCACCAACCGCGAGGAGAACGTAACCCCCAGGCCTTTGACGAAGATGAATTTATCATCGATGACCACGTTCAACAGCTCTTCATTGCTGTTGCCGAAGATATTGGCGATCTCCCGCAACGCTCGGACCGGAACCAAGACGGTCTTGGCCGCGCTGGCGTGGACCGCGCTGTCTTTGACGGCCAGCCGGTTGACGTCGGTGGCCACGAAACGCAGGTTGGTTTCAGTGACTTCCCACAGAATGCTGGAGAGAAACGGCCGCGGATCTTCCGCCAGGGTTGCATAAATGGTCTGTTTGATGGCTTCCCGGATCTTTTCGCCGCTGACTGCGAACGACTGTTCGCTTTGGCTCTCCGGGAAAACCGGAAACTCCTCGATAGGCAATGTGGGCAGTTGATACGTGGAATGCTGGCTGCTGAGGTTGATCATCTTGGAATCTTCATCCAGTTCGATGGTGACCGGAACCGCCGGCAAGTGGCGGATGATCTCCACAAAGGTTTTGCCCGGCAACACCAGGATCCCCGGCTTAATGATCTGAATATTGGGCACCTTTACCTCGATCGCTATTTCTAAATCCGTTGCCACACAGCGCAAATGATCGGTACGGGTCTCCAGGAGCACCCCGGTCAGGATCGGCAGGGTCGATTTGGTGGCCAGCGCGCGGGCGGTTATTTGTAAAAAACGGGCCAGTTCTTCTTGTTGGCAAGTGATGTGCATGTTGATTCCCCCTATTACAACTAATTTTTTAAAGATTAAACCTTAAATATTTAATTCGTAGTAGTCTTAGGTCCTGTGGATATGTGGATAAAACTCGAAAGTCTAAACGGGTCCGCTTTTTATCCCCGGGTGTGGTTGTGGACGGCAATAAAAGTTATGCACAAAATCACACAATTCACTTTTTTCAACAGCTGTGGATAACTTTTAGCCACAGGCTGTCCAGAAGTAATCCACAATTATTGGCCCAATTTGTGGATTAAATTTTTGATGATGCGATCGACTTCCATATCGTTCTTCATCAGCTCTTGAATCTTCTCGTAGGCGTGAATGACGGTGGTATGATCGCGGCCGCCGAACTCTTGGCCGATCTTGGGCAACGAATAGTCGGTCAACTCGCGCACCAGATACATGGCGATCTGGCGCGGGAAGGTGACATTCTTGGAGCGGCGCTGCGCTTTCAGCTCTTCCAAGCTGACGTTGAAGAATTCGACGACTGCTTGCTGGATCAGCGGGATGGTTACCCGTTTGGATTTGGAGGAATTGACGTCTTTTAATACTTCATTGGCCATATCCAGGCTGATCTGTTTATTGTGAAACGAAGCGTAGGCGATGATCCGGATCAGCGCCCCTTCCAGCTCGCGAATGTTGGAATTGATCTGATCGGCGATGTTGACGATCACGTCGTTGGGCAGATTCCACCCTTCCAGGCCGGCTTTTTTCCGCAGGATCGCGATGCGCGTCTCCAGATCCGGCGCCTGGATATCGGTGATCAGGCCCCATTCGAAACGGGAGCGCAGCCGGTCTTCCAAGGTCGGGATCTCTTTGGGCGGACGGTCGCTGGAGATCACGATCTGTTTGCCGGATTCGTATAAGGTGTTAAAGGTATGGAAAAACTCTTCCTGGGTGCTCTCTTTGCCCACAAAAAACTGAATATCGTCGATCATCAGCACTTCCACGTTGCGGTAGGTATCCCGGAACTGTGGCGTGCGGTTGAAACGGATGGCGTTGATCAGTTCGTTGGTGAATTTTTCGGATGACACATAGACCACGCGGTAGTTGGCGTGATTTTTCAGGACAAAATGACCGATTGCCTGCATCAGGTGGGTTTTTCCCAGTCCGACGCCGCCATAGATAAAGAGTGGATTGTAGGCTTTGCCGGGCGCTTCGGCTACGGCGAGCGAAGCGGCGTGCGCAAAACGGTTGCTTTCGCCCACCACGAAGCTTTCAAAAGAATACTTGGGATTCAGCTGGCTGGGTTGAGCCGGGGCGCTGTTGTTATTATTATTGACCGGCGGGTTGACCGGAACGGTTTTGTTGCTCAGTTCATCGTGTTCGGGCGTTACAAACCGCAATTCGATCTCTTCGTCCATGATCTCTTTGATGGTCGCCGTCAGCAACGGGGCGTAGCGGGATTCGAGCCAATCCCGGGCGAAGTCGTTGGGGACTTCCACCGTCAGGATTTTATCTTGAAAAGATATCGGTTTGGTCGGTTTTAACCAGGTTTCAAAACTGGGCTTGCTTAAAAAAGAAGAAACCGACTCCAGCGTCTTTTCCCATATCACCGAAAAATCATCCATCGAAAAATGCCTCACTTACAGTTATTCAGATCTGTGGATAAGGTGTGGAAAACCGTAAATTCGCCTGATATATAGGGGTTTATCGCTAAAAAGAGCAAAAAATAAAATAACCCAATGATTGGTCAAATCGGCTTATCCACAAAAATTAAGTTATCCACAAAATTATGCACAGCCTGTGGATAGTTTTTCAAACCCTTTTAATAATAACAAAATCTCGCCCTTTTCGCAATTCTAAAATCCGCCGCCATCCACAGGCGATGGGCCAGTTTTTTAATTTATGTGCAGGTGTTCTATTTTTATCGACAGGTTTTCCACAGGCTAAATTTATTCGCTATTGACACTTTGAGATCGGACCCTTATAATTATATCGTGCGATTTTCTCTTATTTTGGGTGTAATGTAGTGAGGTGACAAACGATGAAAATGACTTACCAGCCCAACCGGCGCAAATATAAGAAAGATCACGGTTTTCTGGTGCGGATGTCCACCCCGGGCGGACGGAGGACGATCAACCGCAGACGGGCCAAAGGTCGCAAAGTATTATCTGCCTGAGTGCTTTTTGTGAGTCAAGGTGAGTAAATTTACGGTTATTAAAAAAAATAGTGATTTTCAAACGATTTTCGAAAAAGGCCACTCGATTTCCGGCAGGTATACAGTGGTCTATTTTCTTCCTAATTGCTTGGACAGCCAGCGCTACGGGTTCTGCGTCGGCAAGAAGGTCGGCACCGCCGTGACCCGCAACCATTTAAAAAGGATTTTTCGCGAAGTGATCATGAATCATTCCCCAGCTGCCAATTTGGGGCTGGATTTTGTCATTATCGCGAAAAAGTCGATTCTGGCGGCCGACTTTAAAAGTATAAATGATGAAATTTCTCATATACTTGGTATGGTGGTCCTCAAATCCTCACAGGCTAGAAAACGGACGGAGGATTCCCGATGAAGGGTATAATCCTTTTTTTTATAGTTCTTTATCAAAAGATCATTTCGCCGTTATTCCCAAATTCATGCCGGTATTATCCCACTTGCTCAAGTTATATGTTTCAGGCGATTCAGAAATACGGCGTTATCAAAGGTATGGCGCTGGGAATCAAACGCATTTTGCGTTGTAACCCCTTCTCAAAAGGTGGTTTCGATCCGGTCCCTTAGCGATGGCAATGTGAAAGGATGACTCAATTTGGGCAATATATTGCTGCCGATCGTTTTATTATTTAAGAATGTATTGATATTTTTACATGGTTTTATTAACAGTTGGGGCGCGGCCATTATCATTTTGACCCTGGTCATCAAGTTGATCCTTTTTCCGACCAGCATCAAGCAGTTCCAGGGCATGGACAAGATGAAAAAGATCCAGCCCAAGCTGAAGGAGATTCAGGATAAATTCAAGGATAAGCCCGATGAACTCCAGAAAAGAACCATGGAGTTATATAAGAAAGAGAATGTCAACCCCTTCGGCAGTTGTTTGCCGACGCTGATTCAGATCCCGATTTTGATTGCATTGTATTATTTGTTATCCGATCCCCATTATATGTCCGCTTATTTGAAGGACGCCCATTTTTTATGGTTCAATTTGAGTGCCAAAAACGATATCATCCTGGCCATTCTCTCCGGCGTAACTACCTTTTTTCAGCAGAAACTGACTTCGCCCGCTGGCAGTGACTCCAATCAGCAGATGTTACTCTATATGATGCCGGTCTTTCTGGCCTGGGTAACCTACACGGTCAACACCGGCGTCGGTCTATACTGGGTCACCAGCAACCTGATCGGTATCGGCCAGCAATATCTAATCAATGAGTATTTTATCGTCAAGGAACATCGGCATGAGAAAGAAGAGAGCAAATAAGAGCGTTCTTTTCGGTAAGGAAGGGGTACAAGCCACGGTTTCGTGACACTGCTGCAATATAACGAGGGAACCTGCCGCCATCAGCGGATGGAACGTTTCATTGACGCCGGCGACACCGATAGATTACCCATTTTTATTGAAGGAGGGTATGTCCGAATATGAAAACGGTCGTTAAAATCGCCAAAACTGCGGATGACGCGATCGCCGAAGCATTGAAGGAGTTGGGCGTTTCGCGCGATCAAACCGAGATTGAAGTGGTCGAGGAAAGTACCAAAGGTTTATTGGGTTTTTTAACCACCAAAACATATAAAGTTACCGTGACGGTGAAGGAAGATCTGGGCCAGCTGGCCGGTCTGTTCCTGCGGGAACTCCTGGTGAACATGGGAGTCCCGGCTCAGGTGGAGATCTTTAAGAAAAAAGATTACACGACCCTGAATATCAACGGCAAGGATCTCGGCATCTTAATCGGTAAACACGGGCAAACTCTGGACGCCATTCAATATCTGGTCAACCTGGCGGTCAATAAGAACCGCGCCGAAAAGGAGCGCATCATCATCGACGTCGAAGGATACCGGCGCCGCCGCGAAGAGGCGCTGCGACGGCTGGCGGTGAAGCTGGCCGACAAGGTTCGCCACGAGGGCCGCAAACAGGTCCTCGAGCCAATGAGTCCTCAGGAACGGCGGATCATCCATTCGACCTTACAGGGTTATAAAGAGGTTTTTACATACAGCGAAGGTGAGGACCCTTACCGACACGTCATCATTTCACCGCAAGACTTTGAAGAAAAAAACCCGGTATAACCGGGTTTTATCTTTACGTCTTTCCTTTTTTCGCCAGGTTTTCGCAAAGCGTTGTGAACGACCCCGTCCGAAACTCGGGGGTTCGCCAAAGCCCGGGAAAACTGGGGATCAAGTCGCTTGAAACTCTTTTCGAGCTTTTTTCGAGTTTTTTAGCGGGCGGTTTGCCAACGGCCAGGGTTTTATCGCCCGGCTTTTATGGAGGGAGAATGTTGTTTCACGATACCATCGCCGCAATTGCCACCCCCATCGGCGAGTCGGGGATCGGCGTGGTCCGGCTGAGCGGATCGGACGCCAAGGCCGTCGCGCTCAAGGTTCTGCGCAAGCCGCGCGGCGAATCCTTCGCGGACGTGCAAGATCATCGTTTATATTACGGCCGGGTGCTCGATCCCGCCGCCGGCCGGCCCGTTGACGAAGTCCTGTTCTTTTACGCGGCCGGGCCGCGCAGTTTCACGGCCGAGGACACCGTGGAGATCCAAGCCCACGGCAGTATGTTTATCGTGCAGCAGATTCTGGAACTGTTGCTGGCGCACGGCGCCCGGCTAGCCGGGCCCGGCGAATTCACCCAGCGCGCTTTCTTGAACGGCCGGATCGATCTGGTCCAGGCCGAGGCGGTGATCGACCTGATCCGCGCCAAGACCGAGAAAGCCCACCAACTGGCGCTTTCTCAGCTGTCCGGCAAGGCTTCGCAACAAATCCACCGGCTCGAAGCGGACTTATATTCCATACTGATCAACATCGAGGCGGTTCTGGATTTTCCGGAGGAAGGGATCCCCGAGCCGCAACAGTTGCAGATCCGGGAACAAACCCAAGGGACCCTCGCGCAATTGCGGGCGATCTATGCCAAGGTAGAGGAAGGCCGCAAGATCAAGGAAGGCGTGGCCATCGTGATTACCGGCCGGCCCAATGTGGGCAAGTCGAGCATCCTCAATGCGCTGCTCCAGGAGGAAAAAGCGATCGTGACCGATATTCCCGGCACCACCCGCGACGCCATCGAGGGGCTATTTCAATTGCGGGGAATCCCGATCCGCCTGCTGGATACGGCCGGGTTGCGGCCGACCGACAATCCGATCGAGCGCCTCGGCATCGACAAGGCCCATCAACTCCTGGACCAGGCCGATCTGATCCTGCTGATCCTGGATAATAGCGCGCCGCTGACTGAAGAGGATCGGGCGATCGTCCGCCGGCTGAACGGCCGGCCGTTCGTCCTGATCATCAATAAAACCGATCTCCCGTCCCGGCTGAATCGCGACGATTTGCAGCAATTCAACGCCCTGCGCACCCTGGAACTGTCGGTGGTCGGTCATCAGGGTTTTGAAGAACTGGAGCGGGCCATCGCCGAGTTAGTCGGCATCGGTTCGGTCCAAGTGGACGATCAACCGGTTTTAAGCAGCGTCCGCCAGAAGGAAGCCCTGCGCAAAGCCATCGAGGCGCTGCAGTCATTTGGCGACGGCCTGGAATCGGGCATCACCGAGGATCTGCTGGCGGTGGATTTGCGTTCCTGCCTGTCGGCGCTGGGCGAGATTACCGGCAAAAACGTCGACGATGAAGTGCTGCACGGGATCTTTGCCCAGTTTTGCATCGGCAAATGAAGTTTGGCTGAGATTTCGGATGATATTTATAATCTGAAACTCTTTTATACTATAAAGAAGATTTTCAGTAGTTAAAAGAAGTTCTTCGAAGACTAAAGGAGCTTCTTCGTTAACCGAAAGAAGTTCTTCGAAGACTAAAAGAGCTTCTTCGGTAACCAAAAGAGGTTCTTCGAAGACCGAAAGATCTTCTTCATTAACTGAAAGAGGTTCTTCAGAGACAAAAAGAACTTCTTTATTAATCAAAAGAGCTTCTTCGGCGCTCCAAAGCGGTTTTTGCTTTATGATTAAGTTTATCACTACCGGAAGGGATGAATCCGTTGTCCTATGATCTGATTGTCGTCGGCGCCGGCCATGCCGGTTGCGAAGCGGCCCTGGCTGCGGCGCGGCTGGGCGTCCGGACGCTGCTGTTGACGATCTCTCCGGATACCATCGCGGCGATGTCCTGCAATCCGGCCATCGGCGGCCCGGCGGCCAAAAGCCATCTCGTGCGCGAGCTGGACGCCCTGGGTGGCGAGATGGCCAAAGTCATCGACTGTTCTTATTTGAATATCCGCCGCATCAACGAGTCGCGCGGCCCGGCCGTCACCGCGCTGCGGGCCCAGGCCGACAAGAAGCTCTATCAGGCCGAGATGACGCTGCGCCTGGAACGCCAACCCAATCTCGACGTCAAGCAGGGCCTGGTCGTCGAATTGCTGGTCGAGAACGGCGCGGCGCGCGGCGTCCGCTTGAAATCGGGCCGCCGTTATGAGGCCAGGGCGGTGCTGCTGGCCACCGGCACTTTTCTGGGCGGCCAGATCGTGATGGGCGACATCCGCTATTCCGGCGGCCGGCAGGGCGAACCCGCCGCCGTCGAGCTGAGCCGGAGCCTGGCGGAGCACGGCTTGCGGCTGCGCCGCTTTCAGACCGCCACGCCGCCGCGGGTGCACCGGGGTTCGGTCGATTTTGCTCAAATGATCCCGCAGCCCCTGCAACCGTTGGAGTGGGGCTTTGCCTGGGACGGCCTGGCCGAGACCCGGCCGCAGCAGCCCTGTTGGCTGACGCACACCACCCCGGCCACCATTCAGTTGATCCGCGCTAACTTGCAGTATTCGCCGATCTATTCGGGGTCGGTCACCACCAAGGGGCCGCATTTTTGTCCCTCGATCGACCGTAAGGTGATCAACTTTCCGGACAAGACCGATCATCAGATTTTCCTGGAGCCGGAGGGAATCTATACCGAAGAAATGTACCTGCTCGGGTTGACCACCGCGATGCCGGAGACGATTCAAGAGGCGATCCTGAAGACCATTCCCGGCCTGACCCATGCCCAGATCATCCGGCCCGGCTATGCAGTGGAATACGATTGCCTGGAGTCCTGGCAGTTCTTCCCCAGCCTGGAATCGAAGCTGATCGCCAATCTCTTTACCGCCGGCCAGCTCAACGGGACCTCCGGTTATGAGGAGGCCGCCGCTCAGGGGATCATCGCCGGCATCAACGCCGCCTGTAAGATCCAGGGCCGGCCGCCGTACATCCCCAGCCGTTCTTCCTCCTATATCGGGGTGATGATCGACGATTTGGCCACGCGCGGCACGGATGAGCCCTACCGAATGATGACTTCCCTGGCGGAGTACCGGATTTATTTGCGCCTGGACAACACGCTGCAACGGCTTTCCGGGGCGGCGCTGCAGTTGGGATTGATCGGGGAATCGCGCCGCGCAACCATGGACCGGATTCAACAGGGGATCATTGAGCTGCGGGCTTTTCTGGCCGAAAATAAAATCAAAGCCAGTGACGGCTTTTGGCAGAGACACGGGATCAAGCCTCCCAGCCACGGCTTGCGGTTGCAGGATCTGATCCTCCATCCGCAGATCGACCCGGATATGCTGGCGCAGGAGTATCCGCGCTTGCGGGAGTTTTTACAGCCGGTCCGCGAGCATGTGCTGTTCGAACTGCGCCTGGCCGGTTACCTCAGGCGCCAGGAAGAGGCGCTTCATGAAGCGCAAAAGCTGGACCAGATCGCGATCGCGGCGGATTTCGGCTATGCGGACCTCAAGGGTCTTTCCGAGGCGGCCCGGGCGGCGCTGCTGCGGGTCCGGCCCATTTCGCTCGGCCAGGCGCTGCGGATCCGCGATCTCAATGAATCGGACCGGGCGCTGCTGGTGCTCACATTGGGCCGCGGCCATGGCCGCGGTCCGGCTGAAGGGGATTTTCAAGGTGAACGGAATCAACAAATCGTTTGACGTGATCGTCATCGGCGCCGGCCACGCCGGCTGCGAGGCGGCTTTTGCAGCGGCCAAGCTGGGCTGCAGCACTTTATTGCTGACGTTGAATTATCATAATATCGCCTTTATGCCCTGCAATCCCTCGATCGGCGGACCGGCCAAGGGCCATCTGGTGCGGGAGATCGACGCCCTGGGCGGAATGATGGGCCGGATCATCGACCGCACCTATTTGCAGATGCGGCTGCTCAACACCCAAAAAGGGCCGGCGGTCTGGGCACTGCGGGCCCAGGCCGATAAGCGCCTTTATCAGCAAGTGATGATCCAGGAATTGGAAAAACAGCCCAATTTGACGGTGCGCCAGGCGGAGGTGGCCGCGATTACTGCCCGGGACGGCCGGGTCACCGGGATCACTACCCGCACCGGCCTGCATTTTAACGCCGCCGCGGTGGTGTTGGCCACTGGAACTTTTTTACAGGGGCGGGTCTTCATCGGCGGCTTGAATTTTGCCTCGGGTCCCATGGGCCAGTTGCCGGCCGACCTCTTATCGGAGAGCCTCAATGAGCTCGGCTTGGAGCTGACGCGCTATAAGACCGGGACGCCGGCCCGGGTGCGGCGCCGTTCCATCGATTTCAGCCAGCTCGCCGAGCAACCGGGCGGCTTTACCGAACACGGTTTCTCCTTCTGGGAGGACTGGCGGGTCCGGCCGGAGCACCTTTGCTGGCTGGCGTACACCCGGCCCCAGACGCACCAGGTCATTCGCGAACATTTGCACGAGGCGGCGATGTACACCGGCGACATCACCGGAGTCGGGCCGCGCTATTGCCCGTCCATCGAGAGCAAGCTGGTACAGTTTCCAGACAAGGAACGGCACCAGGTCTTTGTGGAGCCGGAAGGGGCCGATTCGGACGAAATGTATCTGGCCGGTTTGTCGACCAGCCTCCCCGAATCCGTGCAGGAGCTGTTTTTGCAGACCATCCCCGGTTTTGAGCGGTTGGAGATCGTCCGGCCCGGCTATGCCATCGAATATGACGCCATTCAGAGCGGCCAGTTCGGCCGGTCGCTGGAATCGAAAAAAGTGGCCGGCCTGTTCTCGGCCGGCCAGATCAATGGCACTTCCGGTTATGAGGAAGCGGCCGCTCAGGGACTGATGGCCGGCATCAACGCCGCCCTGAAAGTCAAGAACCGGCCGCCGTTGGTATTGGACCGTTCCGAAGCCTATATCGGAGTGCTCATCGACGATCTGGTCACCAAGGACAATCGGGAGCCCTACCGGGTGCTGACTTCGCGGGCCGAGTTCCGGTTGACTCTGCGGGCCGACAGTGCCGACGAGCGGCTTTCCCACTACGGTTTCGAAATGGGCTTGCTGCCGGCGGAGTTCGAGCAACGTTATCAAGCGCGTTATCAACGGATTTACGGGTTGAGCGATTTATGCGCCACGACTTTCCTGAATCCCGATGAAAAAGTGCGCCGGATATTCGAAGCGGCCGAGCTTGCCGTCCCGAAAAACCGTTTTAATCTCGCCGATCTGCTGAAACGGCCCGAGATCACGGCCGATTTCGTCCGCCGCTTGGCGCCCGACCTGGCCGGCGCCGGGCCGGAAGCCGAGGAAGTGGCCATCCGTTTTAAGTATCAGGGTTATTTAGAAAAAGAGAAAGAGCAGGCCAAGAAGTTACGCGGTCTGGAACGGCGCAAGATTCCGGCGGATCTCGATTATGACCGGGTGGCCAACCTGGCCCGGGAAGCGCGCGAGAAATTTAGCAAGTTCCGGCCGGAAACCTTCGGCCAGGCGATGCGGATCAGCGGCGTCAACCCGGCCGATCTGACGGCCCTGCTTTTTTATATTGAAAGTTTGAAGGGGTAACCATGAATATGACGCGCCAGAATGAAATCGCGCTCCTTTTTCACCAAAACCGGCTGGAGTTGGCCGAACCGGCCGCCGTCAAACTCGATCAGTTTTTGAACTTGGTCATCGAGACCAACGCCCATCTGAACCTGACGGCCATCACCGCTTATGAAGAGGCTTATATCAAACACCTCTATGATTCCTTGGCGCTCATCGCCCTGCCGGAGTTCGCCGGGGCGCACTCGGTTATCGATATTGGCAGTGGCGCCGGCTTTCCCGGCATTCCACTGGCGATCTGTTTTCCCGACAAACAGTTCCTTTCCTTGGATTCGACCCAAAAGAAGATCAATTTTCAGCGACAGGCCTGTGAGAGCTTGGGCCTGACCAATCTCAAGGCGGTTTGGGGCCGGGCCGAGGAATTGGCCCACCAAGCCGATTACCGAGAGAACTTCGATCTGGCGCTGGCGCGTGCCGTTTCTCAGACCAACGTCCTGTTGGAACTGGCGCTGCCTTTCATGAAAGTCCATGCGGCGGCGGTCTTTTATAAAGGCAAAGATTATGAGCGCGAGTTGACCGCGATCGAGAACGCCTTGCCCGTCCTGGGCGCTCAACTGGATCGCACCGTGCCTTACCTCCTTCCTCGCGATTTCGGCGAAAGGGCTTTGGTAGTGATTGAGAAAATTGAGCCGACACCATCGCAATATCCCAGAAAACCGGGGGTCCCGCAAAAAAAACCGCTTTGAAGCTGCTTCGGGCGGACCGCGCCAGAAAGTTTCGGCTTTGTTGAAGGAACATCCCGTTGTCATCGCGAAAAATTAAGGGATCCGGTGTAGATAAAAAGGTGATGAAAGATGCCGAGAAACAAACGGACGTTGGATATTCTCAAACAGCGGGCCTTCGAACTCTTGAATAATGAATCCAATTCTCTTTTAAATAAAGAAGAAAACACTGCCAGGCGGAGCTGGAAGGAGGAAAAATGTTTCATGGGTAAAGTTATTGCAATCGCCAACCAAAAGGGTGGGGTCGGGAAAACGACCACCGCGGTCAATCTTGGGGCCTGCCTTGCTCAACGTGGCAAAAAGACGCTGATTATCGATCATGATCCTCAGGGCAATTCCACCAGCGGGCTCGGGCTCAAGAAGAGCGAGATCAAGCAATGCATCTACGATGTGTTGATTAATGAGGTTCCCATCGAGGAAGTGCTGCTCCCCACGCAGGTGGTTAATTTGGGGGTCGTGCCGGCCACCATCCGCTTGGCCGGAGCCGAGGCCGAGCTGGTGGGGATGATGGCCCGGGATCAACGGTTGAAACGAGCGATTGAACCCATCAAACACCAATTTGACTATATCCTGATCGATTGTCCGCCCTCGCTCGGCAATCTGACCATCAATGCGCTGGCCGCGGCCGATTCGATTATCGTCCCCATCCAATGCGAGTATTACGCGCTGGAAGGATTGAGCCAGCTGATGAAGACCGTCCAGCTGGTCCAGAAATACTCCAATGCCGATCTGAAGATCGAGGGTGTGGTGCTGACCATGTACGACAACCGCACCAATCTCTCCTCCCAGGTTACCGAAGAGGTTCGCCATTATTTCAACGATAAGGTTTATAAGACGATTATTCCCCGGAACATCCGACTCAGCGAAGCGCCCAGTTTTGGATTGCCGATCACCTTATATGACGAAAAATCCAAAGGGGCCGAAGCTTATATCGCACTTGCTAAGGAAGTGATACGACATGGTTAAAAATCGTGGCCTAGGGAAGGGCCTCGGCGCTTTGATTCCAGAACTGAATGAAGCCAACTTCGAAAGACAATCGGAGATCGCTATCGACGACATCACGACCAACCCCTTTCAGCCGCGGAAAGAGTTTTCCGAGGAGAAACTGCAGGAACTGGCCGATTCCATCCGGACCCACGGCGTGATTCAGCCGCTGGTGGTCCGGGAAGTGGACGGCAGCTATCAGCTGATCGCCGGAGAACGCCGCCTGCGCGCCTCCAAGATCGCCGGCTTGACCGCGGTGCCGGTTTTCGTCCTTTCTATGACCGACCAGGCGATGATGGAAGCCGCTCTGGTCGAAAACTTGCAGCGGGAAGACCTGAATCCGATGGAAGCCGCCGCGGCCTTCCATCGCTTGATGGACGAATTTCAATTGACCCAGGATGAGATCGCTAAAAAAGTCGGCAAAAGCCGTTCGGCCATCGCGAATACGCTGCGGCTTTTAAATTTACCCCAGGAGATTCAGCAGGATCTGGTCAACGGGGTACTCACCATGGGCCATGCCCGAGCCATTTTGGGGCTGGATTCGTTGGAGGAGCAACGCAAAGCCTGGGCCATGGTACGCGAAAAGCAGCTCTCGGTTCGCCAAACCGAAGAATTAGTGAAGAAACTGAGCGATTCTTTGCTTGTTTCACGTGAAACACATCAATCGCCCCAAAAAGTCAACTCGAACCCGATTATGATGGAGATCGAAGAAAAATTGCAGCATAACTTCGGAACCAAGGTCAAGATTAAACCATCGGGCCAGGGCGGCAAGATCGAAATCGATTATTATTCCACCGATGATTTCAACCGCATCTATGAGAAAATGATGTCTTTTTCAATCAATTGAATGGATTCTCAAGTTCTTCGGGTTGATGGAAAGTCGCTGGTCCGTTCAAACCTAAGCTCCTGAGAAAGAAACAGGCTAAAATAAAGGCCGCTTTGAAGTTAATTCGCGATGGATTCGGAACCAAAAATCACGGTAATACATTTATTTCGATAGAAATTGATAAACACTTAAGAAATGTTTCACGTGAAACATTGACGGAGCGATGAACGATTTATGGATAAAAAATACTTAAGGGAACTTTTCGAAGCAGTAGCGGAAAAGCGGATTCCGCTGGATAATGCGGTCGCGCAATTGGAAAATTTGCCGTATCAGGATTTGGGTTACGCCAAAATTGATCATCATCGCGACCTCCGCAACGGCAATTCGGAAGTAATTTATTGTCCGGGCAAATCGGTGGAACAAATCGTCGGGATTTTTAAGGTCCTGGTCGAAAAATCGCAAAATGTGTTGGCAACCCGGGCCAACCGCAGAATTTTCGCACGAGTGCAGGCGGAAGTTCCCGCCGCGCAATATTTCGAACCGGCCCGGATCATCGCCGTGTGGCGCAACAAGACGCAAACCGCCGGAACGGTCGGGGTGGTATCCGCCGGAACCGCCGACATGCGGGTCGCGGAAGAGGCCAGCGTCACGGCGGAACTGATGGGCAGCAAAGTCAGCCGGATTTACGACGTGGGAGTGGCGGGCATTCACCGTTTGTTGAGTAACAAGCAATTATTGGACGACTGCCGGGTGCTGGTCGTGGTGGCGGGGATGGAAGGCGCCCTGGCCAGCGTGGTCGGCGGCCTGGTAGCCAAACCGATCGTCGCGGTTCCGACCAGCATCGGTTATGGCGCCAATTTTAACGGAGTGGCGCCGCTGTTAAGCATGTTGAATTCTTGCGCCAGCGGCATCGGAGTCGTCAATATCAATAATGGCTTCGGCGCGGGAATCCTGGCCCACCGGATTAATTTGTTAGGAGAGTCGCATGAAAACCATGAAAACATTGTATCTTGATTGTAATGCCGGCGTCAGCGGGAATATGTTCCTGGGGGCCCTCATCGATCTGGGCTTTCCTTTCGAAGAATTAAAGCAGAGTCTGGCGAAACTTCCGGTTCATCTCCCCGAATTGCGACTGGAGCGGGTCACCAAAAACGGCATCGGCGCTCAGTATTTCGACGTGCCCCATTTCCACGAACACCAGCATCGCCGGTTGCAGGATATCACCGCGCTGATCGAAGGAGCGGCGTTGAGCCCGACGGTTAAGGAAAGAGCGGTGCACTGCTTCCGGGAACTGGCAACGGCCGAGGCGAAGATTCACGGCGTTTCGCTGGAGGAAATCCATTTCCATGAGGTCGGGGCGGTCGACGCCATCGTCGATATCGTCGGCGCCTGTCTCGGTATCGAGTATCTGAAGATCGACCGGATTTTGGTGTCGCCAATCCGGATGGGCTTCGGCATGATCGAGTGCGCCCATGGGCTGATTCCGTTGCCCGCTCCGGCCGCGGCGGAGTTGCTGAAAGGCTATGCGGTATTCGGCGGGGATCACGAAGGCGAGTGGACCACGCCTACCGGCGCGGCGCTGCTGAAAGAATGGGCGACTTCGGTAAAGAGCATGCCGGCGCTGAGCGTCGAGCGGATCGGCTATGGCGCGGGATCGGCCGATCGACCCATTCCCAACGTGCTGCGGATCTTTTATGGAGAAACCGCCGCGGACCCGACCCAAGACACCCAGGTAGTCCTAGAGACCAACATCGATAACATGAACCCCGAGTTTTTCGGCTTCCTGGGCGAGCAGTTATTCGCCGCCGGGGCGCGCGACTATTTCCTGACCCCGGTCTATATGAAGAAAGGCCGGCCCGGGACACTGATTACGGTGCTGGCTCCGCCGGAAAGGGAGTCGGCGATGGAAAAGATTCTGTTGACCCAGACGACGACATTGGGAGTTCGCAAATATACGGTGGACCGCACCTGCCTGGAACGGAAGACTTTTCAGGTCCAGCTGGGCGAGGCCGCCATCCAGATCAAGGCCGGGCTCTTCGATGGCCGAGTGATCAAAGTGGCGCCCGAATATGATGATTGTGTCCGCGCCGCGCAGCAAAGCGCGCGCCCCGTCAAAGATATCTACGAAGAGGCGTTCCTCATTGCCAAAAGCCAATGGCTTAAGGAAAAGGAACTGTAGATGAAAAGCAGGCATATTTCCGAGAAAAAATGAGGAAGGGATCGTCATGAACCTGGCCATACTCAACACATGGGTTGAGCGGAACTTATTTATTATTTTCCTGGTTTTGCTGGTATTATTGCTAATCTTAGCGATTCGACAGGCGTCTTTGCAAAGGAGACTCAAAAAATATAAAACGCTGTTAAGAACGGCGAATGGCCGGGATCTGGAAGAAATCCTATTAGAAATTGTCGAAAAAGTGCATATTTTTGAGAAAAATGTCGTAAACTTCGAGGAACATCTGACCAGAAATGAAATTCAAGCCGACAGTCATTTTCAACACTGGAATCTGCTGAGGTTCCAGGCTTTTGAGAACACCGGAGGCGACCAGAGCTTCGCCTTGGCGATCCTGGACGGCTCGGGCAACGGATTTGTCTTAAGCAGTATTTTCGGGCGGGAAGAGTCAAGGGTCTATTGTAAATCGGTTTTCAACGGGAAATCCAGTTACGCGCTTTCCAAAGAAGAGCAGGCGGCCATCAACAAAGCGCTCGGAACGGGAAAAAAGCAATAATTGCGTCTTTACTGTTTAAAAGTAACGAATCCGCCCCGAGCGATTTTCTGGAAGTATGGCAGGAAAACTTTTTCCGATGGCGAAAACATCGAGTTACTATACTCGATTCGTCGTCATCGGTTTTGTAGTCGTCTATCAATCGAGCGATAATAGCCTTGGCTTATCATAAGATTGGGATAAGTGCTGCCAAAATCTTTCTCATCATGCTTCAAAACGGGAAAGATTTTGCGCAAAGTTTATTTCGGCTTATAATACACGCTCCATCAAGAGTGAAATTGATGTTGCTGGGGGTGTATCATTGAAGAATTTGAAAAAATGGATCCGTTCCCATATGAAACACGGCTTCACGTTTATGCTGGTTCCCAACTCTACGGGCACGATCCATACGATATCGATTCCGTTCTCAGTGGTCGTCATCACTCTGGGAATCATTCTTTTTAATATTTATATCTTCATCGGTTTTACGACTCAGGTGTGGCAGATCAAAAACTTTCACCGCCAGCTGGCGGTGAAGAATCAGCGCATCGCGCAGCTGCGGCGGGAACGGAAAGAGGTCCAGCCGACCCTGGAGAAAACCCTACATACGCTGGATAAATTAAACCAGTTGAAGAAGGAACGGGAGAGGCTGATGGCCACCTGGCGGGCGATTCAGCAGAAGGGCGGCCGGGTGAATTCCCCGGTAAGCCGCGGCGTTTACGTCCGGACCAAGTCGTATGAGCTGGACGCGGTGTCGGCCAATGGGTCGGCGCTGGACCGCTTGAAATCGTCGGAAAGCCAAGTGGCGGCCTATATTAGTCAAGAATCCCAGGCGCAACAGCGGCTTTTGAATGACCTGCTGACCTACGAACGAAAATTGGATCATATCCCGTCCTTGTGGCCGGTCCATTCGAGTATCACTTCCCGGTTCGGCAACCGGTTTCATCCCTTGCTGGGTTTCACCCGGCAACACACCGGCATCGACTTGAGCGCCAGGTTCGGCACCCAGGTTCGGGCGGCTGCCGATGGGGTGGTCGTCAGCTCCGGTTACGAAAGCGGTTATGGCAATATCGTAATTATCGATCACGGCTACGGTTATCAGACGCGTTACGCCCACAATTCGCGTTTGCTGGTCCGGAAGGGCCAGCAAGTCAAGCAAGGGCAAGTGATCAGTCTGTCGGGAAGCTCCGGAACCAGTACCGGTCCGCATCTGCACTATGAAGTCCGGATCAATGGCCAACCCGTCAATCCAATTTCGTTTTTGAAAAAATGATAAGGGGGGTCTACCATGTCGACTACCAAGGAAAGTGCTGGCAATGCCAAGCGGATTGAAACCCTGATCGGCAAAGAATGCCGCCTGAAAGGAAACCTGGAGACTCCCGGCGGTACGGTGCGGATCGACGGTTACTATGAGGGCGAGCTCCAAATCGGCGCAGACCTGGTCATCGGGGAAAGCGGTAAAGTGGTCGGCGATGTCATCGTCAAAAACATGACGGTGGCCGGGGAAGTCAAAGGAACCGTGGAAGCCCGGGGCAAGTTGGAACTGTTGCCGGGCGCCAAGGTCATGGGCGATACGAAGATGGCAGTCCTAATCGTCGAGGATGGCGCTTACCTGGAGGGTACCTGTGCGCCGCTGCCGTACGGCGAGCTTAAGGAGCGCGGCAAAGGATTAAAGAGCGAGAGCCCGGATGAACCGGCGATTACACTGGTGAAATCAAAAACTCCTTGAAAAAGGAGTTTTTGATTTAGATATTCAAAATCGTCAGCTTGTCCGGATCTCAAGCTTAAAAAACTCCGAGGTATTGATCGATCTCCCATTGATGAATCTGGCCGCGGTAAACTTCCCACTCGATCATCTTGGCCTCGACATAACGGTTCATGATGTGCTCGCCCAAGGTAGCCAGGCACAGCGGATCTTTCTCCATCTCTTCCAGGGCCTCGAATAAGGAGCTCGGCAAACTGCTGATGTTCTCCAGGGCCCGTTCGGCCGGGGTCATCAGATAAACATTTTTACGGATGGGTTCGCCGGGCTGGATCTTGTTGGTAATCCCGTCGAGCCCGGCCTTGATCAGCACACTGAAGGCCAGATAAGGATTACAGCAGGGATCGGGATTGCGGATCTCGATTCGCGTATCCATCTGTCGGGCGGCGGGAACGCGGATCAAAGCGCTGCGGTTGGAAGCGGACCACGATTGGTAGACCGGAGCTTCGTATCCGGGGATCAGCCGCTTGTACGAATTCACCAGCGGGTTGGTCAGCGCGGTGATCGCCTTGATATGCTTCAGGATCCCGCCGATAAAATAAAGCGCGGTCTGGCTGAGCTGATTCTTGGTATGGGGATCGAAAAAGGCATTCTTGCCGTCCTTGAAGAGCGACAGGTGAATGTGCATTCCCGAACCGTTGACGCCGAAGAGCGGCTTGGGCATGAACGTAGCATGCAAATTATGAAGCTGGGCGATGATGCGCGTGACGAATTTCAAGGTCGTCACCCGATCGGCGGTGATCAACGGATCCGAATAGCGGAAATCGATCTCATGCTGTCCGGGAGAAACCTCATGATGCGAGGCTTCGATCTCGAAGCCCATCTCCTCGAGGGTCAGAATGATCTCGCGCCGCGCGTTTTCACCCAGATCGACCGGGGATAGGTCGAAATAACCCCCTTTGTCGTGGGTAATGATGGACGGCGTGCCGTCTTCGTTGGATTTAAACAGGAAAAACTCACATTCGGGACCGACGTTGACCGTATAACCCATCTCGGCCGCTTCCTGCATGGTCCGGCGCAGGACATAGCGGGGATCGCCCTCGAACGGCTTAAGTTCGGGGGTATAGATGTCGCAGATGAAGCGGGCTACCGAACCTTCGCGCGGCCGCCACGGGAAAATGGCGAACGAATCGAGATCCGGCTTTAGGATCATGTCCGATTCCTCGACCCGCGCGAAACCTTCGATGGAGGAACCGTCGAACATAATCTCGTTACTGAGCGCTTTTTCCAACTGGCTGACGGGGATCGCCACATTCTTTACGACACCGAGAATGTCAGTGAACTGGAGCCGAATAAAACGGACATCCAATTCTTTGCATTTGCTGATAATCGACGCTTTATTCATGGGAACACCTTCATTTTCTTTTATGCTGCAACCACTGGGTTAAAGCTTCCTGGTTATTGACCGGGTAAAGCGAAGTCAGTTTCTGCGCGGTGGCCCGCTGCGGATTGAAGACTTCGGTCGGCCGGTTGGAACTGATATTGGCGGGATCATTGATGCTTTCGGCCGATTTTTCCCCGTTAATCACCGCCTTAATGCCATCCAGATTCAAACCCTTTTCAAGCAGGGACTTGATTAACAAGAGTTTTTCGACATCCGACTGGGTGTAAAGACGCTGATTCCCTTTGGAACGGGCTGGACGAATGAGATCGTGGGTCTCATAATAACGAATCTGACGCGCCGTTAAATTTGTCATATTCATTACAACGCTGATGGGGAAAATGGAGTCATTATTAGCCATATTTTATCACCCTATTCTATAAGATAAGTATACGAAAATGTAAGGCGGATGTCAATTATTTTACATTTTCTAACACGACTTTAATATAGGGATTAAGCTAATGGGATGCTGACAGTAGTTTGCTCCCAAAATGAAAAGTTCATAAGTTCATCATTTATTAACCTAAATGTAAACAATAATTCGGAGAAAAAGGAAAAACTTTGCAAAAAGGAAAAAGAGGCCGGGTTTTTAAGAAAGCGGAACGAAAAAGCAGATCGAAAAGCGGCGTGATAAACCCTGCCGAAGGGCAGGGTGAACACAAAAGCGTAGCGCAGCGAGGATAAAGCCGTTTCAGAGCCTTCGCAAAGCGATTTTTCAGTAAAGAACTGCATCACAGCGCCGCTAAGCGAATAAGAGCGTGAGAAAACGGGGCCGCCGTTGTTCGCAGATATCCAGCGGAGCCAGTGAATGAACCAAATTGGGGCGGACGATGCTGCTGAGTCGGCGCAGCTGCATTCCGTGAGCGCCAATCAGCGAGGCGTAGAGAACCGGTTTAACTTTGAGGGTTTGCATCGTTTGCCGGAAATAAGCGCGCAGATAGCCTTGGTAAAGGTCGATCTTGCGGATATAGGAAAGGGTCTCGGCAATCCGGGGGACCCGTTTCAGCCGGGCAATCCGGGTCGGACCGGCGTTATAGGCGGCCAGCATCAGTTGCGGATGATTGAAGCGTTGCCGCAAATAAGCCAAATAGCCGGTACCGGCCTGAATGTTTTGCTGAATGTTAAAGGGATCGCGCACCCGCAACAGCGCGATAACGTCGGCGCTGAGTTGCATCAACCCCTTGGCGCGCGCGCCGGACACGGCCGCGGGACGAAAGGCCGATTCCGTGGCGATTAAACTGGTGAGAAAGAACGGATCAAAATCATGGATGTCCGATTGGCGAATAATCTCCCTGGTGATGGCCACGGATTGAGCCATTCGCAGATCGGGGTTGGCGCGTTGAATAAAAAACTGAATCAACGAGTTTTGAATAGAATCCGGTTCATAAATTACAATGGGCAGAGTCGGCATCGTCGCTGGTTTATCGGACGGCGTGACGGTATTGTAAAACAATAAGAACAGCCCGGTAAATGTCAAAGCGATGAAATATAACGCATTACGAATCAACATAAAACATTTCCTCCCAGAAGAGCTTTTACCCGAGAAGTATTGGCCGGGAAATGACATATTATACATAGTAATAATGATTACCGTTGCAAGCGGCGCGGATTTGTTTCGAATGCCGATACTCCGAGGCTGGATTACAGAAATAAATCACTTATTCACAAAATGAGCTTGTTGAACGACTGAAAGAGCTCATTTATTCACAAAATGAGCTCGTTGAACGATTGAAAGAGCTCATTTATTCACAAAATGAGCTTGTTGAACGACTGAAAGAGCTCTTTATTAACAAAACGAGCTTGTTGAACGACTGAAAGAGCTCATTTATTCACAAAACAAGCTCGTTGAACGACTGAAAGAGCTCATTTATTCACAAAATGAGCTTGTTGAACGACTGAAAGAGCTCATTTATTCGCAAAATGAGCTTGTTGAACGATTGAAAGAGCTCATTTATTCACAAAATGAGCTTGTTGAACGATTGAGAGAGCTCGTTTATTCACCAAAAGACTTGATCGCGGATTTAACGGATGAAAGAATTCACGGCCTAGCGATCGGGAAGGGGATTTCCATGAAATCCATAAGCCCATCCATCCGTGATCGGTTCTTTTTATGGCTTCGACTTCACATTCCTATGATTCCGGAGGTCAATTTTAGAATGCGGGATGATACTTTTCGGGTACGAAAACGATACTTCATGGCCGGCTTTTCGCGGTATAATATCAAGCATGGAAGTGTCTTCAGGAACGAGTCCGTCGGTTATACCGACGGACTTTCGGTATATCTTGTTTTGCTGCGAAGTTGAGCAAAGAAAACGCCAAGCGGATTATCAATCCGCTTGGCGTGAGGAAAACGATGATGAGATTGCGATAGTTGCGCAGGGTGTTCCTACCAGCGTAATTTGGGGGAACGGGCCGCCCGGGTTTCGTCGACCCGTGAGATCGGAGTATCGTGCGGCGCACCGGTCAGCAACTCCGGTTGCTGCTCCGCTTCGGCGAAGATCTGGAGCATGATCGCAACGAACTGGTCCAGCGTATCCCGGCCTTCGGTTTCGGTGGGCTCGATCATCAGGGCTTCCGGGACGATCAACGGAAAATAGATGGTCGGAGGGTGAATGCCGAAATCGATCAGCCGTTTGGCGATATCCAGCGCCCGAAGATGATGCTGGAGATTGTCGGCCGAGATGACGAACTCGTGCATGCAAAATTGCGGATACGGGACATGGAAGGTGGCGCGGAGCTTGGCCCGCAAGTAATTGGCGTTTAAAACCGCATCCCGGCTGGCTTGAGCCAGTCCGGTCCCGCCCAAGGCCCGGATATAGGCCAGTGCTTTGAGGAGAACGCCAAAATTACCGTGGTAGCCGCTGACCCGGCCGATGCTCAGGGGGCGCTCCCCATCCCAGCGCAAGCCGGACGGACCGGCAGCGATGACCGGGGCGGGCAGGTAAGGGGCGAGAAAATCTTTGACGCCGACGGGACCGGCGCCGGGGCCGCCGCCGCCGTGGGGGGTCGCAAAGGTCTTGTGGGTATTCAGGTGCATCAGGTCGAATCCCATATCGCCCGGGCGGGCAATCCCCATAATGGCGTTGAGATTGGCGCCGTCGTAATACAGCAGGCCGCCCGCCTGATGGACCCGATCGGCGATGAGCGAGATCTCCTTTTCGAATAGACCCAGGGTATTCGGATTGGTCAACATCAGCGCCGCGACGTTCTCATCGAGCAAACTCTGCAAATGGGCGCAATCGACCAGCCCCCGTTCGTCGCACTGAACCGCCACCGTTTCGAAGCCGGCCATGGCCGCGCTGGCCGGATTGGTGCCGTGCGCCGAGGTGGGCACCAGCACCTTAGTACGGTGGGATTCGCCGCGTTGGCGGTGATAGGCTTTGATGATCAACATGGCCGTCAGTTCCCCGTGCGCGCCGGCCGCCGGCTGCAAGGTGAAGCGGTCCATCCCGGTGATGGCGGCGAAGGCAAGCTCCAGGTCATACAGCACCCGCAACGATCCCTGCGCCAATTCATCCGGACTGAGCGGATGGAGGTTTTGAAATTCAAAAAGCGCGGCGATATCCTCATTGATCTTGGGGTTGTACTTCATGGTGCAGGATCCCAACGGGTAAAAACCGGTGTCCACCCCATGATTCCTGGTCGAAAGCTCGGTGTAATGGCGCACGATATCGATCTCCGCCAATTCCGGCATCTGAAGCGGGGCTTGCCGGAGTTGCCGCTCGCCGATTCCGGCGGCGGGATCGGCCGCCGGAACGGTGGTTTCCGGTAAAGACCAGGCTCTTTTGCCGGGGGCCGATTTTTCGATGCTTAATTTCATTGTAATCCCCTCATTTCAGCGACCAAGCGATCCAATTGGGTTCGATTGAAGATCTCCGTAGTGCAGACCAGCAGGGCGTTGTCGAGCGATGGCTCGAACCGGGCCAGATCCAGTCCGGGCAGAATGCCCTTGGCGGCTAAGTTTTGGATGTAGTAGGCAGCCGGCCGCGGCGTCCGAATGGCAAATTCCATGAAGAAGGGCCCTGGGAACAAGCGCGGAAAACCGGCCGCCTCAAGCTCCGCAGCCAGGTAATGCGCGTTATCGAAGCAGCGTTGCGCCACCTGGCGCAGGCCCTGCGGACCGAGCACCGACAGATAGATGGCGGCGCGCAGCGCGCACCAGGCTTCATTGGAACAAATGTTGGAAGTGGCCTTCTCGCGGCGGATATGTTGTTCGCGGGCCTGCAATGTCAATACGAAAGAACGGCGGCCCTGCTGATCGACGCTCTCCCCGACCAGCCGTCCGGGGATGCGGCGCATAAACCGTTCAGAGACAGCCATTAATCCCAAATAGGGTCCGCCGTAGGAAAGCGGCAGGCCGAGCGGTTGGCCTTCGCCGACCACGATTTCCGCGCCCAGCTTGCCGGGGGCTTCCAACAATCCCAGCGGGATCGGCTGAACATAGCCGATGGGAACCGCTCCGGCCCCCCGGATCGCTTCGATCAGCGGCGGCAAGTCCTCCAGAATGCCGAAGCCGTTGGGATTTTGCAGGACCACCGCCGCGGTGGCCGGGCTTAAAGCCGCCTGCAAGCGCAGCGGGTCCAGCCGGCCCGCTTCACAGGGCAAAAGCTGGATCGTCGCTCCCGAGTTGCGCAGATAAGTCTGGGCCACCTGGAGCAGGGCCGGGTGGAGGTTCTCCGGCAAAAGGATCTGGGAACGCCGGGTCTCCCGCACCGCCATCAACAGGGCCTCGGCCAGAGCGGTCGGACCGTCGTAGAGCGAGGCATTGGCCACCGGCAAGCCGAACAGCTCCGAGACATACGATTGAAATTCGAAGATCGCCTGCAGCATTCCTTGCGACAGTTCCGGCTGGTAGGGGGTGTAGGCGGTGTAAAACTCGGAACGCCTGGAGAGATGGTCGACCAGCGCCGGAATATAATGCTGGTAGGCGCCGGCGCCCAAAAAGGACAATTGGGACAGCCCATTCCGCCGGGCCAGCGCTTGAAAATTGGCGCCCAATTCCAATTCCGACTGGGAAGCGGCCAGATCGAGCGGCTGTTTCAGCCGGAGTTGCGCCGGAACTTCGGCCAGCAACGCCTCGAAATCGGCGACGCCGATGGCCGCCAGCATTTCCTGGCGTTGGGCGTCGGTCAAGGGCAGGTAAGGATGGTTCATTGCACGGCTCCTTTCGCGCGGTGATAGAAAGGCAGGGCCACGGGGCGGGCATCCAACAGTTTGCCGCGGATCTCGACTTGGAGCGGGGCGGCGGCGGAATAGCCGGCGCGGTCGACCAGTGCCAAGGCCAGATTTTGATCCAGCGTCGGCGCATAACTGCCCGAAGTGACCGAACCGATGGCCAGCCCGTTTTGCAGGACCGGATAGCCGGAGCGGGGAATTCCCCGGTCGACCATGGCCAATCCGATGAGGGTCCGGGCGGGGCCGGCATTTTGCACGGCCAATAGCGATGCTTTCCCGATGAAATCCGGTTTATCGAGCTTTACAAAGCGGCTCAGTCCGGCCTCCAAGGGATTGATCTCCGCTGAGAGTTCCTGGCCGTAAAGCGGGAGCGCCGCCTCGAAACGGAGCGTGTCCCGGGCGCCCAGGCCGATCGGCTTGATTCCGAAGGAGGCGCCTTTATCCATCAACAGCTCCCAGGCGTTGACGGCGTCCGCCGCCTTCACGTAGAGTTCGAAGCCGTCTTCCCCGGTATAACCGGTTCGCGAAAGAAGGGCCGGAATCGACCCCAGCCGGACTTCCTTAATGAAATGATAGTATTTCAACGAATCAAGCGCAAGCGGTGCGAGCGGCGGTTGCAGCAACCGCTCCAACAGGGGTTGCGACTCGGGGCCCTGAACCGCCAGTTGGGCGGTCTGAGCCGAGACGTCGTTCAAAGTGACCCGAAAACGGGCGGAATGGCTTTTCAGCCATTCGAAATCCTTGGCGATGTTGGAGGCGTTGACGACCACCAGGAATTCGGCCTCGGCCAAGCGGTAAATGAGCAGATCATCGACGGTCCCGCCATCTTCATAGCAGAGCGGGGAATAGCGAATGGCGCCCGGCGCCAGATTGGCGATGCGGTTGGTGACCATTTGATCGAGAAAAGCGGCGGCATCCGGGCCGCTGACGATCAGCTCGCCCATGTGGGAAACGTCGAAAAGGCCGACCCGACGGCGCACCTGATGGTGTTCGTCGATGATGCCGCTGAACTGAACCGGCAGCTCCCAGCCATGGAAATCGACCACTTTGGCATGGTACCGTTCATAAACGGGAAATAACGGCGTTTGCATGATTAACTCCTTTCAGACCAAATAAAAAGACAGGGAAAGACAAATGCCTTACCCTGTCCGCTTACCAGAGAGAATCCCATCGAAACGATGGTTACCCCGTAGGTGTCCGCACGGACTCTCCAGAGTGTCGTCCGATTGCGGTCATGGGACCTGAGAGATTCGTCGGTCAAATGGCTTTTGAGCGACTTGCTCCTTCGGTGGCCGGATGGCGCTCTCCCGCAATCATCATCCCATATTTACCAAAAGAATATTCGGTGCTTAAAGGAAAAAACCTCTCATAAAAAAATATTTTCCGGGCGAAATATCGAACCTTTCAAGACGCCAGTCCGTCCAATAAAAAACGAACGCCACAATTACCACGGACGATCCAGGCGACTCATGAATGAATCCGGCGCTGCGATGTGCAAACTAAATGCAGCAAGGCAGCCAGCGACCCGACGGCAAACGGCACCAGGAAGACTTGGCCGTATTCCCGTAAGCCCCAGCAGGTTGAAAAATTGCTGGAAACGAGCCAGAGCGGGATATAGCCGATAAAGCTGACGATGAAGGGGGAAATCCAGCGCGAAACGTCTCTTTCGCCAGCAATGGCCCGGTATGCTAAAATTAATGAAAAAATTGGACTAGCCAGCAGGAGAATGGCATAAAGCCATAGAAATGTATCCAGACATTTGGAAAAACTGCCATGCAAGCTGAGTAAAAAAAGGAAGATCGGCAAGATTAACAGCATGAAGTTGTAGGCAAAACAAAGGAGCGTATGATAGAGCAACCGCTTCACAGGCTGACACCTCCTTTGTACAAGCGAAAATCCGTTCCGGAGACCACCGTTCGGACTCAAAAAAGGCCGGATGGAGTCCTGTTGTGCCGGGATCCTCACGGAATAATAGTTATTCTATGTAGTTTTTTTCCCGCTAGAACACTCGAGGGCAAGGAGGAGTTATGCGCAAATCATTTTGGCTCGGGACCTTTTTATTGCTGGCCTTGTCGGCGCGGACTTTTGCCGCCGGCGCCGAAATGGAGGGGCTGGTGAGTGCCGATAATGTTAATTTCCGTTCCGGCCCCACGCTGACCGCCACGATAGTCGACGGCCTGAAGTTGGGGGATGCCGTGACCATTCTGGGGACTCAAAAACCTTGGGTCAAGGTGCGACTGGCGGATCAGCGCGAAGGCTGGATCAGCGAACAGTACGTGGTTATCGGGAACGTCGACCGCAATAGCCTGCGCGCTTTGCGCGGCGGAACCGAGATCGTCAGCCGCGCTCGCAGTTTTATGGGTACCCGTTATATTTACGGCGGTGGAACGGGCCGCGGTTTCGACTGCTCCGGCTTTACCATGTATGTCTATCGCCAGCTGGGAATCGAATTGCCGCATAATGCCGCTGCCCAAATGGGTAAGGGCACTTCGGTATCCCGGGAGGAGCTGCGCCCCGGCGATCTGGTTTTCTTCGCCACCATGGGATCTCCGACCGTCAATCACGTGGGCATTTACATTGGGGAGGGCGATTTTATTCATGCTTCCTCCGGATTCGGAGCGGTACGGATCAGCCCGTTGAGCGAAGGCTATTATAATGTCCGTTATCGGGGCGCCCGCAGGATTCTCGAGAATGTCCCCGCGGTTTTTAAGGATACTCAGTCGGCCGACAATTGATTGCGGATGGTCGCAATCCGAGAAGAACCGCCATTTCAAGACCATAAACAAGGAACCGGATCCAAGTGTCCGGTTCCTTTTATTTTCGCAAAGTTTCAGCGCCAACGATTAAGAGGTGTTAAGCCTTTGGAAGACGAACTTCGAGTTATTGACCGGCGTATTTTGAGACTTCATAGTGATTGCTGGGGTTCCAGAACAGCCAGTCTTGAATGCCGTTCTCTTTTAAAGCCTTGATTTGGAGGGCCAATTGTTCCGGACCGTAGTGATGGCCCAGGTTGAAGTCTTGCAGCCACGGCCGGAACTTTGCCTGGCTGCCGGGGAGGCGTTTTAATGCATCTTGCATGGCGTGGGAAATCACTTCATAGGGGTGCAGATCCGGCTCATTGATGCCGAAGGTCCCTTTCGGATAATGCGAAGGATAGACCATCGGCGAAATATAATCCACCGCGGCGGCGATCTTCTCCAGCTTCTGACCGATGTTGTTGTCGTCGGGGACCGACAGCACCAAACCGAAGATATCGGCGGAAAGCGGCACGCCCAAGGCATTCAGATCCCGTTTGGCATAAAGCAGAAAGTCCCGGATAACATCTTCTTTGGGAATGCCCGTGGCGAACGGGTACACGCAATTGGCGATTTTGCCGTCGCTCAAAAACCGCACGTAGTCGAATTGAATTTCGTTGAAGCCGAGCGCCACCGCTTCTTTGGCGATATCCAGATTATACTTCCAGACGCGTCGGCTGTTGGGATCGACCCAAACCATACCCTTCCGGTCGTGCCACAGGCCGCCGTTCTTGTCCAGAACGGCCAGTTCCGGATGTTCCTTGGCCAGCAGCGGATCTTTAAAGACCACGATCCGGGCGATGGTGTAAATGTGTTCCTGGTGCAACCGGCTGAGCAGTTCCTTCAGATTGGCGACCCGATGCGAAGTGGCGCCAATCTCCCGCGCCAACGGCACGCTGGCCGGAAAACTGATGATTCCGGTATCGTCCTTGACGTCGATGACCAGAGTGTTGACACGGGTTTGTTTAATGAAGCGGATGATCTCGTCCATCTTGCTGGAGCCGGCAATCCAGGAAGTGCTGTAAATCCCGCGAACCTGCCGCGGCAGCTCGAACTTAAAGACTGGCTGTTCTGAATTTGGCGTCCCGGCCGGCTTGAATATCTTTTGGGCGGCAGCGGGTTTTAAAGGTGCCTTGGATACGACCGGTTTCTGATAAGCGCAGGCGAAGCTGACGAGGGTCCCGAAAACTGCGATCCCCGCGATGACGATGCTGAGTCTTTTCACGCCGTTATAACCCCCTTTTCCGGGAAATTTCTCTGCGGCCGTCCGATATCCCTCCATGAAAAAACAGGGAACCTGATAAAGTTGAATTAAATTTCTAAGCTAAATCATATCCCTCATAGCCGGCCATGATCGATTTATTTCATCCTAAATTTATAGCGCCTACTGAGCGCCCAGCGAGCATAGAAAGATCCACGACAGCGGGATATTTTTATTAAAAGTTTCCATACTATAAATGCCCAAGCAAGCTTTGACAGCGGAGAATCGATCGCGGCAACCAAAGCGCTGAAATCAGTCGACTTGATCTGAGGCTATACTTTAAAATCGCAAGGGAAGAAGAGAGAGGGATGACTGTGCGACTCTGGCAGAGATTCTTAACAATTCTATTGTTGACGGGAACCATTTTGTTGATCGGCCGGCCGGCATCGGCCGACTGGACGTATACGGTCCAACGGGGCGACACCCTGTATTCGATCGCCCGGAAGACCGGCGTGCCATTGAATACTATCCGGTTAAACAACGGGTTGCGCTGGAATCCGCTCCGGCTCGGACAGCGGCTGACCATTCCCAGCACCGGAGCGGCAGCGAGCGCCGTCCCGACGCGAACCAGCGGCGATGCCAATTTACTGGCGCACCTGATCCAGGCCGAGGCCGGCGCGGAACCGTATGTCGGGAAAGTGGCCGTCGGCGGCGTGGTGTTGAACCGGATTCAGAATACCCGTTTTCCCAAGACCTTGGCGGGGGTGATCTATCAACCCCATGCCTTCGAATCGGTCAGCAACGGGATCATCAACAACAATCCCGGCTCCGAGGCGCAGAAAGCGGCCAGAGACGCCATCAGTGGCTGGGATCCGTCGGGCGGAGCGATCTATTTTTTCAATCCCGCCAAGACCAATAATCCTTGGATATGGGCGCGCCGTATCATTAACCGCATCGGCAAACACGTATTCGCGATTTAAACAAGTCGCCAAAATTCCGCGAGCGGCCTATATCGGAAGCGGTAATGGCGGGGCATAATCAATAATAGATCGCTAGGGAGCAAGCGAAGTGGGTAAGCTAAACCGGTTGGAAATGCGGGATAAAGGGGGAATATCATGAACTGGTTGAAGTGGTTGCTGCGGTTTTTAATCCCAGCGGTGGTCCTCTATACGATCGGTTATTTTGTACCGGGTTTTAGCGCGTTGACGATCGGCTGGATCGTGCTGTTATCGTTATTGATTATCTTTGGCAGCTGGCTGGTGATGCGGTTGATCGCCAGGGATATCAGCCGTAGCCGGCAAATGGTCATCGTCTTTCTGGTCACGACCGTGGTGATCTTCTTTGCGACCTTCGCGATTGAAGGGGGCAGAGTGCCGCTGGGCGGCTCGTTGCTGGCGGCGTTGATAATTACTCTGCTGTGCGGCTTGATCCCCGAGAAGACCAAATCCAAGACGAAATTCTAGACGGCAGCCGCTGTCGATCCAATCAATTAAAATAAATCAATCGAGTGGGATTCGTGAAACTGAACGGGATTGTGCTAGGAAGGTGGAACGGATATGAAAAATATCGTCAATCTCATCATTAAAATGGCGCTGATCACGGTGATACTGGCCATCCTGATCCCGGTTTACGGCAAAAGCACCTGGACCCAGACCATCGTTACCGCGCTGGTTTTAACGCTGATCGGGTACGTGGTGGCCGACCTTTGGGTGCTGACCAAGTATGGCAACGGCGTGGCGCTGGTGATCGAGTTCTTTCTGAGCCTGGTGGTCATCTGGGCGATGAAGCAGGCATTGCCGGTCTTCAGGTTATCCGGGATCGGCCTGGTGATCATCGCGGCGGCGTTAACCATCGGCGAATGGCTGCTCCATCTTTTTTTCTTCGCGACCAAGGCCAGGGACAGGGAAGTAAAACCCGAATAGTTCGGGCGCCTGCCCGTCCGGCGCGGACGGAGGAATCCCCCGCTTTTTAAATCTGCCGCGGGCGCGGGAGAGAATGGCGAGGCCCCCGGGGAGCTTTCCGGGGGCTTTGCCATTCTCTCCGAAGGCTTGAGTGGTTCTTCCGAAGGCTTGAGTGGTTCTTCCGGGCCGCGGCCAGCTTCACGCCGAGGGAGTCCGGTTCCTCCGAAACTCCAGCGGCGTGCTGCGCATCAGTTTTTTAAAGACCAAATTGTAATAGTTCTGGTTGTTGAAGCCGACCGAAAGGGCGATGTCCAACACCGGCCAGTCCTTTTCCAAAAGCATTTTCTTGCTTTTTTCGACGCGCAGTTCATTGAGGAAACTGGAGAAAGTCTGGCCGGTTTCTTTCTTAAACAAAGTGCAAAAATAGGATTTGCTGATGTTAAGCTGATGCGCGATCTCCTCCAGACTGAGCGGTTCGCGATAGCGGGCGTTCATCATGGCGATCGCCCTTTTCACGTAGAGACTGTATGGCCGGCCGGAGAGAGGCTGCATTTTCTGACTGATATACATGTTATCCAGCGCGATGTCCTGCAGCAAGTCGAGCAAATGCGGGACACAGCTGAGCGGCTTGTACGGGATGGGGCCGGACGGAACCCGGCGCTTTGAGGTGTAAGGACCGATAATATGAAAGCCCCGCTGGATGTTGCGGGCGCAGATCCAGCAGCCGCTGAAATGAACCGCTTCCAAGCAAGTGACAGTGATCTGCGTGGCGTGAAGCGTGATCATGGGCTTGGTTATTCTTTCGTAGATCTGCTGGCCGGCAAACAACTGATTGAACGCTTCGCAGTAGCCCACCGCATGAAGGAGGATCCCCGCAAAGCTATAGGATCGGACCGGGATCTGGGTGCATAAGTAAAACTCCTCGATCATCGCCCGGACACAGTCGTTAATCGCCATGATCCTTCGCCCCTTTAATTTGGTGAAATATGTTTATAAAAGATCGCAATATCGTTATAAAGAAACGGTCCGAAAAATGTTATTCTAAGCTATGAAAGACGAATCCAAGCTTTGGTTTGATCTTCTCGATCATCGGCCTCTCAAGATGAGAAACGATCGGGAGATCCGCTCAAGCTTTTTTGGCAAGATCGCGAATGAATCGGAAACGTAAGATCTAAAAACACTTGAAAAGCGTCATGTTAGGGAGATATTGAATCGCAATGAGATGGCTTATTCTAAAAGTTAGTTTAACCTAACTTTATTGCGAAATCAACATGCCAGTGTTACGGTATGGTTAATTTTTGAGAGAATTCTTGGCATAGCGAGAACCGATCATCGTAGATCCGAGTCCGCTGATCGAAGGTCGCGGCCGCAGCTGAAAGGAAGGTTTCGATATGTTGGAAATGTTGTTCAAAGGCGGTTGGGTCATGATTCCCCTGGCCGGTTGCTCGCTGGTGGCGGTGACCCTCATCGTGGAGCGCGGGCTGTTTTTTTGGCGAGTCGGCGCGCGCCAGCCCGCTGATGAAATGATAACCCTGGTTGAACGGGGGCGGATCGCTGAAGCGCTGGCCAAAACCGAGGGCGTCGAATTGCCGGTCGTCAAGGTGCTGAAGGCCGGTTTGGACTGCCGCCGCGCTCCGGGCCGGGCGATGGAAGCGGCGGGCCTGGCCGAAGTATCGGCAATGAAACGGGGCCTGACGGCGCTGGAGACGATCGTCACCCTTTCGCCGCTCTTAGGATTGCTGGGCACGATCATCGGCATGATCGGATCGTTCCAGATTATGACGTTCTCCGGCACCAGCCAACCCCATGCCGTCACCGGAGGAGTGGCCGAAGCGCTGATCGCCACGGCCAGCGGCATCACGGTCGCCATCCTGACGCTGATTCCCTATAATTATTTTTTGCGGCGCGTCGAACGGGAAACGGAAGCCATCGAACAATACGCGACCCGGCTTGAGCTGGCGTTCAACGGGTTGAGCCAGGAGCGATCGGCATGAGACTGCCCAGGACTGCGCCGCGCAAGGCGCGCATCGAAATTATCCCGATGATCGACACCATGTTTTTTTTGCTAGTATTTTTCATGCTGGCCAGTTTATCGATGACGCATCAATTTGGCGTCCCGGTGAATCTGCCGCGGGCGACCGGGGTGGCCGAGCCGGCGCCGGCAGTGATCACGGTGAGCATTACTGAAACGGGCCAGCTATATTATAACAAAGTCAGGATCGCTTCGCCGCGGGAGTTGGCGCTGCGCCTGCTGCAACAGCAGCAAGACGCCGCCCCGCTGACGGTGATCATCAATGCCGATCGCGGCGTCCGACACGGCCGGGTGATTGAGGTGCTCGATGTCCTTCAGCAAAGCGGTTTGGCCAAACTGGCGAAGATCGCTATCTCAGTCAGCCACTCCAAGAGTTGAATAAGGAGCTGACGCAAGAGAGCGGCTTGATAGTCAATATTTTATGATTCGTCGCAGCGACGGAGAGGAAGGGTCGGTTATTGGGGATGAAAGGAGCCAGTTGGCGGAGATTGTTTTGGCAACCGGAGAATGCGTGGCGGCTGGCATTTGCGGTCTCGTTAGGATTCCATTTGCTGCTCGGACTGAGCTTGGGACAGCTCCGTCCCGCCGTTCCGAACGAAGCGGCGGAGAGCATCCCGATCGGGTTGGACCAGGAGCAGTCGACAACGGGAGGGGCCGATTTGGATTCGACCGCGGCGCGGACTGGCGGGGCGGCGGGTCCCGGGGCGGAGCAATCCAGAAAGGGCTCGGAGCGCGGTGCACCGGGCCGCCGGGAGGAAGCCCCGCGAAATACCGATCAAGTCCATGAGGCATCCCGCGGAGTCGCTGGCCCGATTCAGGAGGCGTCCCCGTCTCCGCAATCTCCGCTGGCTACAACAGATCAGCCGCTGCCAGCCCCGGTCGTCCCGCACCTGGAGCCACCGCCACAACCTCCAGTAGCGGCCAGTCCGGTCCCAGTCGCGGCTGCCCCGCAAGAAACTAAGCCGCAGCCGGTGCCGGCGGAGAGTTTGATCGCGGCGGTCGCGGTTCCTGTCGCGCAGTCGGCTCCGGAGACTCCGGTCTCAACGGCTCCAGCAACGATTGAACCGGCGCGGCCGCGGCCGAATCCGGAACAGGCGACCCATTCGACGGAATCCGCCGTGCCGGCGCTGTCGGCCGGTCGTCCGGTCCGAACCGGCCGGGCTAGCGGGAGGAAGAAAAGCGGCGCGCCAGTTGCGGCGGCAACGGGCATCGGCAACGGCGGCGCCACGATTTCCGCCAGTCCCGGCAACGGCGCCAATCCGGGCGTCGGCCCGCCCGACAAGAGTGGAGCGGGCAACGGAACGGGCGTCGGAACTGGAAGCGGCCTCGCCGGCGGCAACGGAAGCGGCGTCGGTCCGGGAGGCACAGGGAGCGGAACCGGCTCTTCCGGCAGCGGCGGCGATCCGCCGGATAGTTATTTCAAGGGACTGCTGGCCAGGATCGATTCGGCAAAACGGTATCCTCGCTTCGCCAAAGAGCGGGGCCAGCAAGGGAAAGTTGCCCTGGAGTTCATCCTCAGCGGCGACGGCAAGCTTAAGGAAGCACGGGTGGCCGGGAGCTCCGGCTCGTTCCTGCTGGATCAGGCGGCCATCGCCACGCTGCGGCGGGCCGGCCCGTTCCCGCCGGTGCCGGGCAGGAAGGCTGCGGAACGGGTTCCGATCCGCCTGGTGATAACTTATGAATTGCTGAACGAGCCGTAACCGAGTTTTTTTGGAGTTAAAGTTAGTCACACCTAACTTAATTCATAGCAATAGCAAGACATGAAACGGAGGAATGATGATGAAAAAACGTGCTTCGGTCAGCGGCTGGGCCGTGGCGGGAATCTGCGCCTTGGCCCTGATGCTGCCCGCGGGAGTTTGGGCTCAGGAAGAAGACGACCGCCAAGAAACCGATCTCGGGGAGATCCACGTAAGCACCTCGACCAAGAGCGATCGCGCCATCGATGAAGTTCCGCTGACGGTGGAGGTGGTGACCAAGGAAGAGTTGGAGCAAGCCAATGTGAAGACGGTCGCCGAGGCCGTGAACTACCTCGCGGGAATTCAAACCGTTCAAAACAGCGGCAGTTGGGGAAACAAGGGCAATATCCAGCTGCAGGGAATGGATAGTTCGCATACTTTGATTTTGCTCGACGGACAGCGTTATTACGGTGGACATGATTCGGTGGACCTCCAGTCGATCTCGGTGGAGATGATCGAGCGGATCGAGATCGTGAAGGGGCCGATTTCGTCCTTGTACGGAAGCGACGCCATGGGCGGAGTGGTCAATATCATCACCAAGAAATGGGAGGGCAAACCGTATGGGCACTTTAGCGCCGAGGGAGGCAGCCGCGACACTCAAATGGTCGAGGCCAGCGCCGCTTTTGGCCAGGACCGCTGGGGCGGACTGCTTACTTTCACCCGACGCCGTTCGGATGGAATCGACGCGGCGACCGACAAATACCAGGAGAACATCATCAGCGGCAATCTGAGTTACACTTTCAATCCTCAATCCAAATTGGAGATCCGACCCTATTATTCTTTGAATCAGATCGATTACGAGGGACGCGACCAAAAACGGAGCGGCTTGAATGTGAACTGGAAATATGACGCAGATGAGTTGTCCCATTGGTATGTACGGAGTTCCATCTTTGATTACCAGCATCAAACGAAAAGCCGAAGCACTAACTATGATACCGATTCGCTGGAGACGGAGATCGGCTACCGCCGGCTCCTGGGATCGCAGCATCAGCTGACCGTCGGGACCCAATTTCACCGGGAGGACATCGATGATCCGGGCAAGGGGTATGAGGCCGATCAGACGATCAACGCCTTGTTCATTCAGGATGAGATGGACCTGGCGCCGGTGCAGATCGTTTTGGGCACCCGGGTCGACGATCACCAGCGTTGGGGGACCCAGGTCAATCCCAATCTGAGCCTTGGCTATCAGCTCAATGAGCAAACCCGGTTGCGGGCATCGGTGGGGAAAGCGTTCAAGGCGCCGGGTCTCGTTAATTTATACGCCGAAGGATGGCGGATGGGTCCTTACACGGTCCATGCCAATCCCGGTCTGGAACCGGAGGAATCGGTCGGGTATCAAGCGGGACTGGATTACCGGTTCAGTGAGCGTCTATCCGGCCAGGCGACTTTATTCCGGAATGACATCAAGAACCTGATCACCGCGCAAATTGTTTCACGCAATATGTACTGGCAGAATGTCGGCAAGGCCATGACCCAGGGGGTAGAACTGAGCTTGCGGGCTCAAATGAGCGCCACGCTCAATGGCAGCTTGGGTTATACTTTGCTGGATACGAAGGACAAAGAGAGCGGCAAGGAGTTGCTCCAAAGACCGCACGACAGCATCAATCTGGGGCTAAACTGGCAGGCCCTGCCCGGACTGGACTTTCACCTGTCCGGCCGGTATGTCGGCGAGCGTTATAACGATGACGATAATACCGAAAAATTAAAAGATTATTTCCTGCTCAATCTGGGATTGGAAAAGAAACTCAATGAGCATTACGCACTCTTCGTCAACGCCAACAACCTGTTGGGCGTCGATGACGCGGCGGATGCTTACGATCTGGACGGAGTCGAGTACTATGTCGGAGTCAAGCTACGCTTCTAATCCAATAACTAATTTAATTTGAATTCAATTTGTCATTCGGCAATGATCCGGAAACGCCTGAAACGGATCCGGATCATTGCAAGGCATTTAATTTGGAAGGAGTGGCCGTAGTGCAACCAAAGTTGCGAAGCTGGTTATGGATTACGATATGCTGCATACTTGGGGCGTCCGTAGTGGGAGGACGGGTTCCGGCGGCGCTGGCTGGCGGACCGGCTCCTTTTATCCTGACGGAAGGAGATGGGACCCGGCTGACGCTGGCTCATCCGCCGCAACGGGTGGTCGTGCTTTCCATCGCGACAGCCGAAATCCTGTTACGGCTGGGAGTGCGTCCGGTCGGGGTGACCACCGGGCTGGAACCGTTGCCGCCGGAGTTCCGGGGCGTCGCCACAGTGGGGATGGGAATGCGTCCCGATCTGGAAAAAATCCGAGCCTTGCGACCGGACCTGGTGATCGCCGGCGCGCAATTCAAAGCGACGCTCCAACCGATCCTGGCCGAACATGGCTTACGGGCCTGCTTCATCGCCAACCAGCGTTATCAGGACACCTTAGATTCCATTGCCCAGTTGGGAAAGGCTTTTGATCGCCGCAAAGCGGCCCAGGCGTTGCTGACTGCCATCAAAAAGCGAGAGCGGATCGCCGTGGCGCGGATCGCCGGCCGGCCGGCGCCGCGGGTCATGATCATTTTTGGAACTTCGGAGTCGTTCTTGTTGGCCCGGGAGAATTCCTATGTGGGCGATCTGGTGAAGACCTTACGGGGGATCAATGTCGCCGCCGCTTTGTCGCCCGGCGGCAATGTGAGCGGGTATATTCCGTTCAGCCTGGAAAAAGTGGTGGAGTCCGATCCGGATGTCATTCTGCGGATCGCGCACGGCAATCCCGAGAGCACTATGGCCATCTTCCGCCAGGAGTTCGCCAACGATCCGGTCTGGCGACGGCTGGAAGCGGTCCGGCGTGGACGGGTCTACGATCTGCCGGCCGATTTGTTTTTTGCCAACCCCGGCCTGCGTTGCATCGACGCCTTGGAGAAACTGGCGGAAGTCCTGTACGGTCCCTCCGCTCGGAGTGCTGAGCGATGAGCAACCAGCCGGCCGCAATGCCAGCGCGAATATCGGGGAGTGCCGCTTTGGGCGTCGGCTTGCTATTATTGGCCGTGGCGTCGATCGGAGCGCTTTGTTTCGGCAGTGTCAACTATCCGGCCGGGGAAGTATGGCAAACGTTGCTCCGTCGGGCGGACGGGCCGGCGACCCTCGTAGTGCTGGGGATCCGTCTGCCCCGGATCCTGACGGCGCTGATGGTCGGCGCCAACCTGGCCGTCTCGGGAGCGTTGTTGCAAGCGGTAATGCGCAATCCGCTCGCCGATCCCGGCCTGATCGGAGTCTCCAGCGGAGGCGGCTTGGTCGCTTTGACGATCTTCCTGCTCTTCCCGGAGTTCAGCCGGCTCGTCCCCTGCGCCGGCTTTCTGGGAGGAATGGCCGCCTGCACACTGGTCTTCAGCCTGGCCTGGCGGCAGGGCGCCGATCCGGTCCGGCTCGTCCTGGCCGGCGTCGCGGTCAACGCGGTTTTGGGCGGGGGAATCGCCGTGCTGACCACCTTATACAGCGATCGGATTCAGAGCGTGGTCATGTGGATGAACGGCAGCCTGTCCGGGAAAAGCTGGCATCAGGTGCAATTGCTGTACCCCTATTCCCTGCTGGGGCTGCTCGCCGCGTCGTTGCTGATAAAGACCGCCAACCTGTTGTGTCTGGGCGATGAAGTGGCCAAGAATCTAGGCGTCCGGGTCCATCAGGGCCGATTGCTGCTGACGGCGGCGGCCGCTTTCAACGCCGGGATTACCGTTGCCGTCGTGGGCCTGATCGGATTCGTCGGTTTAATGGTCCCTCATATCTGTCGCTTTTTGGTCGGCCCGGATTACCGGCGCCTCTTGCCGCTGACCGCGGTATTGGGCGCGGCCTTGCTGATCGCCGCCGATTGCGTGGCCCGCACCGCTTTCAGCCCGATTGAACTGCCGGTGGGGATTATCATGGCCATCAGCGGCGGGCCTTTCTTCCTTTATCTGATGCGGAAGGGAGGAGCCGGCCGACGGTGATTCAAGCTTCTCGGTTACAAGTCGCTTATGACCGCCGCGTCGCGGTGGATCAATTCGATCTGGAGGTGGGTTGCGGGGAGATCGTCGCTTTGATCGGACCGAACGGTTCCGGCAAGTCGACGGTCTTGAAAACCATGGCCCGCTTGCTGCCGGCCAGTGCCGGCGCGGTCTATCTGGACGGCCGGGCGATTCAGCGACTACCTACCAAGGAAGTAGCCCGGCGACTCTGCATCCTGACCCAGCATCCCGATAGTTTGACCGATCTTACTGTGCGCCAACTGGTGGCTTACGGCCGTGCGCCTCACCAGCCATGGTACCGCTGGCAAGATCCCCAAGCGGAGCAGGTGATCGACTGGGCGCTGAACCAGACGAAACTGACCGACTGCGCCGAGCGGCCGTTGCAGCAGCTCTCCGGCGGCGAGCGGCAACGGGCCTGGATCGCGATGGCTCTGGCGCAACAGCCGCGAATATTATTGCTGGATGAGCCGACCACTTTTCTGGACATCGGTCACCAGTTGGAAGTGATGGAGTTGCTGGCGCGGTTGAATCAAACGTTGAAACTGACCATCCTGATGGTACTGCATGATCTGAACCAGGCGATCGGCTACGGCCAACGGGTGGTGGTGCTCCAGCGCGGCCGGAAGGTCGCCGAGGGCCCCCCGGAAAGTGTGATTACCGCGGCGCTGTTAAAACAGGTTTATCAAGTGGATGTGGCGATCGTTCATTATGGTACGCCGGCCAGGCCAGTGGTATTGCCCCTGGGCCTGGCCGCTTCCGCCGCCCTTGGCGCAAGAAAGGAGTGAGAGAGCGTGACTGAAGCGACGTTGCTGGAAAAACTCAAGCGATTATCGGCGGTTCAGACGGCGCGCGATATTTTGCCGCTGTCGTACGCCCAATTCCCCGGAACTCATTGCCCGCTCTTCGGGGTGGCGCTGACCACCTGGAATATCCGAGGCTTGGCCGTCCTGGTCCTGGGCGTCGAGGAATGCGCTTATTACACCAAGAACTTCGTGATGATGCGAGCCCGCAACGATGCCGCGGTCGGCAGCGACCTTTTCTTCTCCGGCTGTCTGAGCCAGCAGGATGTGATCTTCGGCTGCCGCGACGCCATCGGCCAAGCACTGCAAGAGATCGAGCGGCGCTCCGCCCCGGAGGCCATTTTGATCGTATCCACCTGCATCCCGGAGCTGATCGGCGAAGATCTGGAGGCCGAGCTCCCGGTTTGGCAGGAAAGACTCGGCGGCCGCTTGCTGCTGGTCAAGACCGACCATTTCAGCTGCAAAAATCATATTCCGGGGATCGAACGCGCCCTGGCGGCCTTGGCCGATCTGATGACGGACCAGCCGCTCCGCGCCGGAAGCGTGAACCTGCTCGGCCAGAGGTACCGGAACCTGGACGAGACCGAACTGGTCCAGAATCTGCGCCGCAAAGGGATCGCCGTCCACTTGGAACTGCCCTGCTCCGGGAGCGTGCAGAGCATCCGCGAAGCGCCAGCGGCCGCGTTGAATATTGTGACCGATCCCAGCGGCTTGCCGCTGGCCCGGCGGATGAAAGAACGCTTCGGCCGAGAATATGTGTCCTTCCCGCGTTATGTAGCGCCCGAACGAATTGCTGCCGCTTACGGGGCCATCGCTGCGGCGCTCCGGATCGATCTGGCGGAAGAGATTGAGGACGGCCGCCGGGCGACGGAACGGCTCATCGCCGAATACCAGCCGGATCTTCAGGGGACGACTTATATTTACGGGAATTCGCCATTGCTCCCTCTGGAATTGGCCGAATTTTTGGCCCGCCTGGAAATGACGCCGCTTTTGATACAGCTCCGCGAGCTGTATCCCGGGGCCGAGGTGGACGGCGCCGCGCTGCTGGCGGCCGGGCACGACCCTTATGTGACCCGGGTCGCCAACATCGCGCCGTTGCAATCGCTCTATGGTCAGCTCCGGCCGAATTTTTACCTCGGCCACGAGAGCCCGGAACGGCTGGCCGGTCACGGCATTCGGCAAGTGGTCCTGGACCGGTTGGCTGCCCGGACCGGGTTTGAAGTGACCGTGAACCTGATGCGGCAGATCGGCGCAGCGGCGCAGCATAACGCCACGCCGGGGAAGGAAACCCGCCATGCGGCTGTATAACGATTTGCCGATCCCTTCGGATCGGATGGGACTCTTGTGGACGCTGGGTGCGATCCGCGATATTTGCATCGTGGAGTACGGTCCGGCCGGCACCACTCATTACGCGCTGGAAAGCCTGATGCAGCTCAACGCGGAGCTGCGGGCGGGATTGTATACCACCGATCTCGACGAGACCGAGGTGGTCCTGGGCGATACCGGCCGGTTGGCCGAGACCGTCCGGGAGGTGGACCGGACTTACCGGCCAGCTGTCATCGCGGTGGTCGGCTCGGCGCTGGCGGCGGTGGTCGGAGCCGATCTGGCGGGAGTCTGCCGCGAGTTGCAACCGGCGCTGAACGCGCGGCTGATCGTCTTCGACAGCGGCGGATTTCAAGGTGATTATCCGGTAGGCATCGGCTCGGCGCTGCGGGTTTTGGCGGAGACGGTGGTGCGGCCGCCCGAGCAAAAAGAGGCTCGCACCTATAACATCATCGGCGGCACTATCGATCACTATAACTTTGCCGCCGACCACCGCGAGATCGCCCGCATGATCGAACGGGCCTTCGGCTTCCGGCTCCAGGCGGTCTTTACGGCGGAATCATCCCTGGCCGAGTTAGAAAAAGCCGGCGAGGCCCGCTTCAATCTGGTATTGCGCTCGGAGGGATTGACCGCCGCCGCGATCTTGAAGGAACGGTACGGTCAGCCGTACTGGGCCGGCTGTCCCTACGGGTTGCGAGGCAGCGCGGACTGGCTCGAAGGGCTCGGCGAGCTCCTGGGCTGTAAACCGGACTCCGACTATCTGGCGGAGGAACAGGCGGCCCTGCGGCGGCTGATCTGGCGGAGCCGGGTCGTGCTGGCCGCCTTCGGGAAACTGCCGACGGTCTTAGCCGGAGCCTATGATTTTCTGGCGGAATTGGCGCCTTTCGTTGCCGAAGAGCTGGGCCTGGACCTGAGAGCGCTCATTGTCAACCATCGCTTGGCGGGCGATTATCACCGGGAACTCAGCCGGTCGCTTCAGGAACGGCTGCTGGTGAGCGACGAAGAGCTGGCCATCGCCGCCTTATTGGAGACGGAGCCCCAGGTGATCCTGGGCGACGGGATGCTGCTGGCGCGGTCCGGCGAAGCGCCGCTCAAGATCCAGGTGGCCAATCCCAACCTGGAACGGATCCTGGTATATGAATTCACCCCGTTGGTGGGGTTCCGTGGCGCGGCATACCTGATCGAATTGCTGCTCAATGGGGTCCAGGCCCGACGCGGCCGGCGGCCGGCCGGGTTTTAGCTGCTGGCGGCCAGTCCGGCAATCCAAAAACTATCCGATTCGGAGGAAAACGAGGATGAAACGATTGAAACGAAGTGCTATTTGGCTATTTCTGCTATTATTATTAGGGGTGGCGTTTGGCGGAGCCTATCCCGGGCGCGCCGCCCGGGGCGACGGCCCGTCCGGACGGGGATTGTTGCTGGTGGCCCATGGTTCGTCCGATTCCGGCTGGAATGAACAGGTTCATCGCCTCGGCGAGCTGGTCCGGGGAAAACTGGCCGCCGGGGATGGCGACGGCTTTTCCCGGGTGGCGGTGGGCTTTTTAGAAGCGGAACCGTCCATCCGCGCCGGCGTGGTCCAGCTCGAAGCCCAAGGGGTGCGCGAGATCTATGCGCTGCCGCTTTTCATGACTCCTTCGGAACATCTGGCGAGCGATGTGCCGACGGTACTGGGGCTGTACCGCGAGCGGCGTCAGGTGGAACGGCTCCGCCAGGAAGGGATCGGGCTGGTCCACTCCCAGGCGCGGATCACGCTCGGGCCGCCGCTGGCCTATGGTGATCTCCTCCAAACGGTCCTGCTGCGGCAGGTCAGCGAACTGAGCCGCGAGGCTTCCCGGGAAGGCATCGTCTACCTGTGCCACGGCTCGGAACTCTACCGTCCCTATTGGGACCGGCTGCTGAAGGAAGTGGCGGAACCGATCGCTCAGCGGACCGGGATCGGTTATTGGACCTATGCCTACGTCGGCGTGGGCCAATCGCTGATCCGGACCGGCCTCCCGGCCATCGAGAAGGCAGCCGCCGTCCGGCCGCGAATCCTGGTCGTCTCGCTCTATCTCGGGTTAAGCGCCCGGGAACTAATCGAGCGGGCCGTCGCCAAAAACGAACCGATCCGGACCGCCCTCCAAAAACGGATCGACTCCGGTGCGCTGGTATTGGGATCCAAGACGCTGCTTCCCGATGCGAACGACCTCCTGACGGACTGGATTCTGCAGCGGGCGCGCGAGTATGCATCCATCGCGGCGTCCGAGTGATCGGCGACTCCCGGTGCCCGCCGCAACGGGACGGACAGCGGGCGCGTTCAGACCAGCGAATTGGCCTTGATAAAGCCGATCAATGCGTCGACCTGGGTGAAGGCCAGACAAGTCACGGTGTCGGCCGCCCCGTAATAAATGGCGATCCGGCCGCTGGGCGCGTCGTAAATTGCGGCGCAGGGGAAGACCACATTGGGAACGTCCCCGACGCACTCATATAGGGTTTGCGGGGAGAACAGATAGGGCGCGGTGCGGTAGAGCACCCGCCACGGCTGGTCCAGATCCAGCAAAGCGGCGCCAGCGCTATAGACAAAGCCGTTGCAAGAGGTCAAAACGCCGTGGTAGATCAAGAGCCAGCCAGCACGGGTTTCGATCGGCGTGGGTCCGGCGCCGACCTTGGTCGACTGCCAGCCTTCCGCCGGGCGCATGACCAGGCGATGACGGCCCCAGTGAATCAGGTCGGGGCTTTCGCTGTAAAAAATATCGCCGAACGGAGTGTGCCCGTTGTCGCTCGGCCGGCTCAGCATGGCGTATCGGCCGCCGATCTTGCGGGGAAACAGGACACCGTTGCGGTTAAAGGGCAGAAAGGCGTTCTCCAGCTGGTAAAACTCCTGAAAGTCATCGGTGTAGGCCACTCCGATGGTCGGGTAACCCTGATAGCCGTTGCACCAGGTCACGTAGTAATGATCTTCGAGCCGGCAGACCCGGGGATCGTAGCGGCCGTAGTTAAACTCGGCGATCTCCGGTTGAGCGCAGTGAAAAACGATGGGTTCAGGAGCGATCCGCCAGTGGAGCCCGTCGGCGCTCATTCCGGCATGAAGCTGCATCCGGCGGCGTTTGTCGTCGCAACGGAAAACCCCGGCGAATTGTCCTTGGAACGGAACGACCGCGCTGTTGAAGATGCTGTTGGAAGTGGCGGTCCCATGGCGGGGAATGATCGGATTGCGCGTCGATCGCCAGATAATCTCCTGGCAATCGGCGGGCCGGTCTTCCCAGGGCAGGTTGGGCAAAGCGGCGCCGATGATGGTGGACGGGATGCTGGTCGATTGGTTTGAATCGGACATATGCATCGCTCCCTTCGCATAACAGAATTGATTACGAAATCGTTATAGCGAATTATATTACAGTCGCCGGCCAAATACAAGTTGGTATGCAAAAATTCTGTCAAATTGTCCCTCATTTTCCAAGATCGAACCGATATAATCGTGATTAACCCGAGAGAAGAAACTGTTTCTGGGGTCCGTCGGCCGATGGATAGCCATGATAAAACGTTTTCGTAATATTCGCGACGCTATTCTATTTGACGCAGAAAAACAAAAGCCTCAGCCGGCGGAGCGCTGAAGCTTTATAGCGGACCGGAAGGGTCGGGAGCAATCCGGTTTAGCGGCTGGTTTGCAACAAGATGATATCGTCGGGTTTCTCCGTATAGGAGCAGAAGATTTCGACGGCGGGATGGGATTTCGGCTTCGAAAAGACCAGCCGGAACCGATCGCGAAACTTGGCGCCCTCATAGATCGTGAATCGGGTCGTTTTGGACGGCAGCGGAATGCGCTGGTACTCCGACCAGTTGCCATCCCCGTCCAAAATGTACAGGCTGACGGCCGCGTGCCGGTCGAACAGCCTGGAAAAGAAGCTGCGTTTCACGATGAGCTCGATTTTCAGGGATTCGACCTCTCCCAGGCCGCGCAGATCCAGATCGGTTTGATTTTTGATCACCGGCAGGTGATAAGTTCTGGAGGCGATGTGCATCTCGGCCAGATAGCGGTCATACAGGTTTTTCAGCAGTTGGTTATCGAGTTTGGCGGAGTCGGTTCCGTTCGAGCCGGCATAAAAAAGCTTCATTTGTTCGTTCAGGGTATGGATGGTCTTCTGGCAATCGAGGAAGAGTTTCGAGCTGAGCCGGGCGTTGGTGGCAATATAATCCAGGTTGGATAGGGTCTTTTGCCACTCGTTGACTGTATCGAGGTATCCCGCGATATTATAGAAAGTCGCGCCATTGCCGTTGCTGGTCCGGGTATAGCTGCTCAACTCCCTGGCGATAACCGTCGAAGCGGTTATCTGCTCGATGGCGGTTTTCAGATCCTCGGCCGAAGTAATGGGGGTAAAGTTGGGCACCCCATAACCGTAAGCGTTAAGGGTGGTCCGGACTTTGGCCAGCGCCGCATCGGCGAAGGTTGCTTCGGCGTCGCTGAGTTTGGCCCCGAAAATCTGCTGGATGTGAAGCGCCATGGCCTGTCGGATGAGGCTGCGGGTCCGCGCCGAATCGGCGGCGGCGGTCGCCTGATAGACCAGAAAGAGATTCTTTCCCAGAATGGCCGAACTGACATATTGATCGCCGTAAAGCAGGAAAAATTGGCGGGGATCCCTTTTTAGGACCGTCAGCGCCGCGTCGTTGATCTTCGGCGGGATCGTGCTGGACACGCGTTGTTCGGCCTGGCGCCAATAGGCGATAATAGTGATTTTATCGGCCGAAAACAGGGTATTCTCGACAATGAAGCGGGTCTCTGGCGAGGCGGCCGTGGTGGAGCCGGGACGCAGCGGGCCAGCGGCTGAAAAATTAGTCAGGAACTGATCCGCCAGCTCTTTTTGGGAATCGACGAAACAGTAATAGGTCGACTGATTCATCCCGGTGATGGCGCTGGTGGTGACATTGTCAAAGGCCAGGCAAGAATGGTCCGCAATATATTCCTGGCGGATCGAGCTAAAGCCGGCGCCGAGATAGTCGTCGTTATAGCCGGCATAAAGCGAATTGAACGTATAGGCCAGGGCGTTATCTGCCGGCATCAGCAGGAGCAACCCCAAAAACGCCAGCGTCCCCAGGATTTTAACCCGGCTTTTCAGCTTCTGCCAGAAAAGCTGCCAGGAATGGCCCCAATGATCGCCCCAGGCCGATTTGGCGGGGCAGGTCGGCCCGTCATAGGGAATCACATGGCAATCGGTCATTTTGATCAATTGCAGCTCTTCTTCGCAGCTGTCCGAGTAAACGATATAGAATTCGCGAAACAACATCGGTTCCACCAGGAATATCCCCCCGATCTGGTCATGGTACCAATAGGTCGGATTGGAACATTGGACAATCTGGATCAGAATCATCTCCGGTTCCGTAACCGTTTTGCAAAAGGGCATCGCTTTCGTCTCCATATCCTACTGCCTGGGAGGCTGCCGGGCCTTATCCGCCGCGCCTTCGACCCGGAAGCTTCTCAATAGCCGGTTCGGTTAATTAAACTTGTAGCTGTAGACCAGTTTGGCCGCGGCATATTTCACATCTTGATCGCTGCCGGAAACCTTGAGGGTGCCGTTATTGATTTCATAGAGCGCCGCGATGGAGCTGTGGCCGTCGCCCACCTTCGCCAGGGCTACGCCAAAACCGAGTGCGCAGTAAAATCCGTTGCCGAGATCGTTGCCGGCTTTGTAATCGTCATCGCCGGAAAAAAAGTTGTAGCCGACCCGCCCGACGATGAAGGGAGCGACATTGCCTTGCTCCGTTTCGAAATAATACTTGCCGGTAAGGTACAGCGGAATGAATTTAAACTTGCCGTCCAGATCCTTGATCTCCCGGGGGCATTGATAGCCGATGCCGACGCCGTATTCGGAAGGGCCGTCGGTCACGGTATATTCAGCTTCAAACGACGCCGAATCCTTGGTATCGGCGGCGGTATTGTCTTCCACCTTGTGCTTCCCTGCCGAATCGAAGCTGGCATTGAGGGTCACGTTGGCCAGGGCCAGGGTCGAATAGAGCCCCATCATCAGGATGACCAGCATTGCCACGAATAGCTTTTTCATCAAAAACAACTCCTTTTGTTCGTTAAGTTTGTCCTGAAGAACGACGGCCCGGAGCGGCGGAGGCTCGGACCGCGATCCGCCTTGACAAGATATATATCGAACCGGTTCCTTTTAATTTTTTTGAAAGAGGGTTGGAATCGTCTTGCAAACGGCTTGCAAAAAAATTTGATTTTATAACGCAGCTTTGGCAGAGAAAAAGTTATCGAAACTATCTGATATAACATTAAAAAAATAGAAAGAGACCTTGACAAACAGCCTAAACCAGATTCCTTGCCTGGATAAGGAAGTGCAAAGAGAAGAACTTATGGATGCTCTTTCTTTTGGCCCACGGTTCCGACGGCGGGTTACTTTTTGCTCGCCCAAAAAGTAACCAAAAAGGCGCTGGAACCTACGGATTCCCGTCCTCCCTTATGCATCCGGTAATCATCTTCGCCATCCCTGGCCTTTTGCCTGGTTACTGGGTCATGGCTTTCGATGTCCCCTCCGCAGGGCGACCGCAGTTTTTCATCCATGAAAAGAGGCGTCGCCCGCCTTCCTCCTTGAAGGCGGAAGGTTTACGAAAGTTAAGTAACTAATACGTAAAACATCGAAAGTTTGAATCGCACCCGTCTCCAGGGATGGAGACGGCGCCGCTTCTTTTCAGGATGAAAAACTGCGGTCGGGGACGGAAGCCTCCACTTGGTTGCCAGACAGAATGCCATGGATGGCGGCGGCATTCTAAAACCCCGGACGAATGAGGAGGCGCCGGAACCTCGGTTCCGGCTGGGCGGATTCCAAAGGGTGTCCCACTACACCCTTTGGTCCTGGGTCAGGACATGGAAGTCCAAAATCGGCTTAGCTAGGACGGCGAATAAAGCCGATGGTGTGGGGGCAGGAATAGCCCCCATCG
>JAEXFN010000001.1 GCA_023400055.1 Bacillota bacterium | reverse complement strand
TTTCGCTGGCGCTGCGGATGTTTGCCGATCCGGCCACCGCGACGGACTGGGGCGGCATGTTCGCCATGGGAACTTTATCCCTGGTGCCGATCTTTATCATTTTCATCAGTTTCCAGCGCTATCTGGTAGAAGGTATTAGCACGACCGGCTTGAAAGGTTAAGCGATATACCTTGAATGAAATTCAAATATCTCTCATGTTCCTTAAGCCGGTGCTAGAGGGATAGGTATTGGAGGAACGTCTGAGAGCTCATCATTTCTTCCGCTGTCACAAAGGTTTTATTATTAACCCAGAGGTGTGGCGGAAGTTCTCCCTTGAGGCAGCAAAACCTATTTGGTCAAGCTGGCGAATATTCAGGTAACCGCCTAATGATGATGGGAAAGGTTAAGGGATTCCAGGAAAGATATTGGATTAGATAACAATAAATTATATCAAACTTAGTTACAACTAGGTATAAGGCAAACTTGAAATCATATTTAAACAATTAGCTTTAAATATTTTAAGTATCGCCATACACACCTATTTTTCCCATCACAGTGTGAAAACCCCCGGACATCATAGCAATTTCTCTTCCTTAATCAACAACGCTCTCACTGGAGCGGCCTCTACGCCGATTACCTTGAGCGGCGCGGCAACCAGCAAGTATTCATCCTCAGGCACGTCTTGCAACTGTAGCCCTTCCATGATCACGATCCCCGCTTTCATCAAAAGCTTATGGGTTTCATGTCCCGGCTGAGCCCGCTCGATCCCCAGCGCGTCGATGCCGACCCCAATGACCCGTTTATCGCGCAGATAGGCCGCGCCCGACGGGTCGAGATAGATGTAGTCGCCTTCCAACAATGTCTGGCCCCCAAAGGAGTTTTGAGTTTTCAAGAGGACGAAGCTGTCGGTGGTGATCGGCTTCGTGCGCAAGTCTTGCTGGGATATTTTCTCGGCAATGTGGGTGAGGTCCAAAACCCGGCAGCGGGTCACCACCTTTTCCAATGCCAGCGGTTCGAGGGGATCGCCGTTTTCCAAAATATGCTTCGGCGAGTCGATATGCGTCCCGGTATGCATATTCATGGTCAGCCGGCTCTCGTAGACGCTGCCCGAGCTGAAGTCGCTATCGACCGCAAACACCGGCCGTTTGGCGGGCTTCCCCTTATAGACCGGCATGTCGGGGGAAATACTCATGGAAATATCATAGATTTTCATCGGGTGCCTCCCGCTTCGTCTGGAAGCTTTGTTAAATTTTTTCGACTAGGGAATTTGTCTTATAAATAGGATGCAGGGACACTCCGCTCCCAGCAGGGCTTCCCAGCACCCTTTGAAAAGCTTTGAGCAAGTGCAGCATGTTAATGCTGCCCAGTGCCAGGGATGGCTCAAGAAGCGAGGCCCCAGGACGGGAAAGCCGAGCCAGGGGCACGGGGATGTCCCCCGCCTAAACTTTCAGTTCCCCTTCTTTGAGGAGGGGTAGGGGATGGTTGGCCCTACTTTAAACTCTTTGGGTTTTATCACAGAGCTCAGATATTCCACCACTCGCGGCCGTCGCGCGCCAATAACTCGAAGGCCTTGACCGGTCCCATGGTCCCGGCCTGGTAATTCGGGAATTTCGACTTGGTGTGTTCGCGGTACTCGATGATCCGATCGGCGAAGATCCAGGCGGCCTCGACCTCGTCCCAACGCGAGAAGAGAGTGGCGTCGCCACGCAAAATGTCATAGATCAGCCGTTCGTAAGCCTCGGGGGTATTGCCCTGGATCGGCGAGATGCAACTGGTGTCCATCTTGGTCGAGACGATATCATCGTGGGTGGCGAAGTCCTTAGTGTTGAACTGGAAGAAGACGCCCACATGGGGCTGGATCTTGATGACCAGTAGATTGGGCTCCTGGATGTGCCGTTCCTTAAAATAAAGGATCGGCGGCAGGGATTTGAACTGGATGGTGATCGCCGCCGATTTGGCGCCCAGCCGTTTGCCGGTGCGGATATAAAAGGGGGTTCCGGCCCAACGGAAATTGTTGATATGCAGCTTTAAGGCGACGAAGGTCTCGGTATTGGAATCGGGGGCGACCTTATCCTCGTCCCGGTAGGCCGGGACGGGCACGCCGTCGATCAGGCCGGCGTCATACTGCCCGAAGACCACGTTACGCTTCAGATTCTCGGGAGTAAAGGTTTCGATGGCCTGGATCACCTTGAGCTTTTCGGTGCGGATGGCGTCGGTCCGCAGGTCGACCGGCGGCTCCATGGCCACCAGCGACAAGATCTGGATCAGATGATTCTGCACCATGTCGCGCATGGCACCGGAGCTCTCGTAATACCCGCCGCGGGTCCCCACGCCGTCCTGCTCGTTCAGGGAGATCTGGATGTGATCGATGAACTTGTTGCTCCACAACGATTCAAAGACCGAGTTGCAGAAGCGCAGGACCATGATGTTCTGGATCATTTCCTTGCCGAGATAGTGGTCGATCCGGTAAATATCATCCTCGGCGAAGACTTCGTTGAGCACCTGGTTGAGTTTGCGAGCGGTGCCCAAATCTTTGCCGAAGGGCTTCTCAATGATCAACCGTTGCCACGGCGCGCCGGAGGAACCGGCGGCCAGTCCGTTAGCGTGCAGCTGATGGACGATGGTTTCGAAATAATCCGGGGCCACCGCCAGGTAAAAGACCCGGTTCCCGCCGGTGGCGTATTTTTGGTCCAGTTCCGTTAGGAAATCCTTGAGCCGCGCGTAGCCGCCGGAGTCCGCCAGGTCGAATTGGAGGTAGTAAAGAAACTGGCGCATCTTCTGCCAGTGGTTGGCAGCGATTTTATTGCGCGAATATTGGTTCAGGGCTGCGAAGACCTCGTCGCGGTATTGTTCCGCCGTTTTTTCCCTGCGGCCGACGGCGACGACGGCGAAGTGTTCCGGCAACAACCGCTCATGGACCAGATTATAGAGGGCGGGCATCAGTTTGCGATGGGTCAGATCGCCGGTGCCGCCAAAGATCACCATGATTGCTGAAAGATCGTTATTCATGCTGTTTCAGTTGGCTCCTTTGCCTCGAGCGGCATATACCGCTTCCAATCGATCATTAACATTTGTAAAATGGTAAAAAATTTATTAAGAACAGAACAAATTGTATAAAAATGGTATTCCATATTATATAATATTTAAGTGAAGAAGTAAAGTTACAGGGATTTTTAATCCATTCATTGGAGGGGAACGAAATGAACAGCGACTTTTATGCGGCCATCGAGAACCGGCGCAGCATTTACGGGATCGGCAAGGACCCGGCCGTTGCCGACGAAAAAATCCTGGAGCGTATTCGCCAGGCGGTCAAGTATACGCCGACGTCGTTCAATGCCCAAACTGGCCGGGCCGTTCTGTTATTGAATGAACATCATCATAAATTATGGGATCTCACCAAGGAAACCTTGCGCAAGATCGTCGCGCCGGAGAATTTCGGGCCGACCGAGGAGAAAATCGCGTCCTTCCGGAACGGTTACGGCACGATCTTATTCTTCGAGGACCAAAGCATCGTGGAGAACCTGCAAAAGCAATTCCCGCTTTACAAAGACAACTTCCCGCTCTGGTCCCTGCAGTCCTCGGGAATGTTGCAGTTCATCGTCTGGACAGCGCTGGAACTGGAAGGACTGGGTGCTTCCCTGCAACACTACAACCCGCTCATCGACGCTCAGGTGAGACAGGAATGGCGGATTCCGGGCCCCTGGAAACTCATGGCCGAGATGCCCTTCGGAAAAACCACCGCTCCCGCCGGCGAAAAAGGCTTTATGCCGCTGGAAGAGCGCGTCCTGGTGTTCAAGTGACTCATGAAGCAATGATATTCAACGGAGCCATGGGTTTTCCGCCCATGGCTCTTTCGTACATTTAAAAGCCGGGTAAAGTCTTTTAAATTGGGAAATCGTTTTGCAAAGGTTTTAAAACGACTTGATTCCTTACTTTCCTCAGCTTTTGTGAACGCTCTGCCCATTCGGGCAGTGTCCGATTAATATCCGATAATTAACCGCGAAGAAGAAATTATTGCAATTGAGACAATTTTGCTTAAGGACAATGACAACGTTGCTTATTGAAACTCATTTCCCTTCAATATCGGCGATCAGTGTAGATCCCACCGGTTTCCAACCCAGCCACTTCTGTGTCAACGCATTCGACGCCGGATTATCGCTGAGTGCGAACTGCGCAAGCCAGCCGAAATGCTCTTCTGCAGCTTCTCGGGAAATACTGGTTACCGGCAGGTTAAGACGGTGGCCGATTGCCCCGGCGATATCTCGAAACGGTATGCCTTCTTCTCCGACACCATGTAAGCGTGAACCGGCAGGGGCGGATTCCAGAGCCAGCCGAAATAAATTGGCCGCATCGAGCCGGTGGATGGCGGGCCAGCGATTCAATCCGTCGCCGATGTAAGCTGAAACACCTTTTTCGCGGGCAAGACCAGTAAGCCGTGTGGCGAAGCCTTGACGGCTTGCATCATGTACACACGGCGCAAGCCGCACCACTGAAACACGCACGCCGTGCGGCGCCATCGAAAGCGCGGCCTCCTCTGAAGCGATGCGAAGCGCCCCGGCAGAGTTGAGAGCGGCCGCGTCATTCTCCGTTCCAAGGCGACCCGGCATAAGAACCGTAATCACGGAAGTGACAACGAAAGGTCGATTAGACCCCTTGAGCGCCGCGCCGAGCGTCTCGATGGCCCGGCGGTCTTTTTCGCAAGCGCCTGCCAGATTCGAGAAGTCGTTGATAAAGGCCGCATGGATTACGCCGTCCGCAGCTTCCGCTCCGCTGCGCAGGCTATCGAGATCCTCAAGAGAGCCACGATGTACTTCGGCACCGGCGACTGCCAATGCTTCGACGGCCTCATCCGAACGGGCGAGACCGATCACCTGATGACCCGCACCGATCAGTTCACGAACGATGGCGGTACCGATGCCGCCTGTTGCTCCTGTGACAAAAACACGCATTAGAAAATCCTCCTGAGATTTTTCAGTAATAGAGTTAGTTCTTCTTGGCATGCATGAACGATCAGCGCAGCCGGATGGAACGATCTAAACGTATTATAGCCTAAGTCTCAAAAAGATTGTTGCCTGTTCCACGCGACTTATTGCCTGATTCTCCTGTAGTGAAGGCAGATATTTTCAGCCAATATCATTGGGTTCGCTCGATTCTTGAGCCGGCTGATGCAATTTGGCGATGTCTCTTCTCGGCGGATTTCCAAAATAGTTGCTGTAATCTCGGCTGAATTGGGAGGCACTTGCATACCCTACCAACTGACATGCGGTCATTGCATCTATTTCCCGGGATAACATGAGGCGCCTGGCTTCCTGTAGGCGCAGTGCTTTTTGGTATTGTAGCGGGCTCATGGAAGTGACTGCCTTAAAATGCTCGTGGAAAACAGAAACACTCATATGGGCAAGCCCTGCCAGATCTGCAACTTTCATTGGCTGGCAAAAGTTGTTGCGAAGCCAGTCGATGGCCTTTGCAACGTGCTGCACACCTGAGTCCGCAAAACCCATTTCGGCGATGTGAACACCGATCGGGCTGCGCAGAAGGCGCATTAAAATCTCATCCTTAACAATTGGGGCAAGCAATTCCGTATCGTCGGGATTGTACAGGCATTCCACCAGCCTCGCCACTGCATTGACGATCCCTGCGTCGGTGTTTGTGATGTAACCCGCACTCCGCGCTTGCATAGAGGGCAGACCCTGCGGATAAACTTTGGGGACAAACTCCGCGATCTTTTCAGGGTCGAGGATCAATCCGATGCCGAGGAATGGTTCGAGAGGGCTGGCTTGTATGGCTTTCAGCGCGACGGGTAAGGCAACGGGAAACATAAGCATATGGGATCTGCTGATATGGAAAAATTCCTGCCCCAGCGTAATGGCCTTTACTCCCTGCACAACGATTAACACGGAGGGCAGATAAAAAGCCTTCACCCAATCCGTGTCCGTTTTGGAATAGCGTCTGATATGCAGACCGGGGATGTGCAGGTTAAAGGTGCCGTCATGTGGCGTATGGTTGTAAATCAAATGGGATAGCTTTGTTATCTCTGAATCGAGTGATTCCTCAATGACTCTTTCGGATGTCAGTTCGAAGTATTTATCGGTTTTACTCATGATTAAGCACTCCCACACAGAAGTAAGTCCAGTATAAGACAAAAGCATAAAAAACTCAAACCTCGAACATTGATATTGTGATAAAATACGGTTGCGTTAAGCAGCGACGAAAGGGCGTCCGTGATCACGAAACGCCCTAATGAAGAACAACAATGCGCTAAAGGGATTTCCAATTCCGCAGCGAATAGTTATTGCGGTAAGATCTGATATGCAGTGCCGTGAATGAAACCGGACGCTTTGCGAAAAACGGCAAAGCGCACGATATTTTGGCACATCCTGCGCCGGAACCACGGCGTTGCATCGCATGAGGCTAAGCAAGTATGATGAGAGGCGGGGCCCAATCATGCTGACCAAAATCGTCCAAAAGACCGGCATCACGAATATCGTTGCGGCATTATCCCAAAGAATCTCCACCGGCGAGCTGACCACCTTGCTGCTGGAGGTTATGCGAATCAAGACATCGGAAACCAAACCCCATACCTTGCTGGCGAAGTATCGCGAGAACCGCTTCGTCAAGCCGGCCGAGCTCGATCCGATCCTCGCCAAAAGCGCGGAAATTAAGATCCTGGAGTTGTTTCAAAAGGCGGGCGTTCAGCCGCTGGAATTAGCGCCCGTGTCGGTCCTGGGATCCTGCTCCGCCTATGGAAAAGTCAATCAAAACAACATTCTCTCGGCGCTCCGCTCCTGCGAGGTCGTCGCCGATCCCTCCAATATCCTGCTGTTGGTGATGTTGAATCATCTGCTCGAGAATAGGGACTTGGATTCCCTCGATTGCTGCGCTTCCCAACGGGTGCTGCGGACGAACTATTTCCAATCGCCGTTGTTTACGCCGCATTTCTTGCTTTTCAACTCCGCCGCGCTGATCCGGTCGGCGGAGCCGGAGGCATTGATCGATAAAGCGTTTTCCCACATTCAACTGACCTACCGGACTTATCGGGAGATCTTCGGCCTGCAAGACCTGATGCTCGTAATCCGCAAAAAACGCAAAAAACAGGATTTGTTTCGTAAGATTGTGGATAAGATGGCTCTTTTCGAGGCGATTCCTTTTGCCAGCGATGAGACGCCGACCTCCGATTACTATGAGGGGTTTCAGGCCAAGTGGTACTTTTGCCAGAGCGGGGAGCGGATCGAGATCGGCGACTGCGGCTTTGTCGACTGGCCGCGGCAGATCCGGAACGAAAAGGAACTCCATTATTTTATCAGCGGCCTCGGCTTGGAATTGTTGCTCAAAATGAACCTCGGGACGCTCGAGGGCGTCGATGCCGATCGTCGCGATAGCGAAGATAGTTAACTCATTCCATTCAGTTGCGGTCCTTAGGATTTGCAAGAATCCGATCATCCATAGTCAAACGGGGAGGTTATGCCGATGTTAGTCACGTTAGCCGAAGTCTTGAAGGACGCCCATGCCAAACGCTACGCGGTCGGGGCCTATAACGCCCTCAGCCTGGAGATGATCCGGGGGATCATCGCGGCGGCCGAGGATGAGCGGGCGCCGGTCATCCTGGAGCATGCCGAGGCTCACTTCCAATTCACGCCGCTGGAAGCGATCGCGCCGATCATGATCCACGCGGCCGAACGGGCCAAGGTGCCGGTGGTGGTCCATCTCGACCATGGCCAGCACGTCGCGGTGATTAAGCAAGCCATTGCGCTGGGGTTCACCTCGGTGATGTTCGATGGTTCGATCCTGCCCTTCGCCGAGAATGTCCAAACCACCCGGGAGGTGGTGGAGTTCGCCAAACGACACGGTGTTTCGGTGGAGGCCGAGCTGGGACACGTGCCCACTTCCCCTGCGGCTGGAGCCGAAACAGCCCAGGCGGATGGGGATGAGACCATCTATACCGATCCCGATCAGGCGGTGGAATACGCCGCCGCGACCGGGGTGGACGCCCTGGCGGTGGCCTTCGGGACGATCCACGGCAAATATCTGGCCGCTCCCCGGTTGGACTTCGAGCGGTTGCGCTTGATCAAGAAGCGGACCGCTATGCCTTTGGTGATGCACGGCGGATCGGGACTGACCGAGTCCGATTATGGCCGGGCCATCGCCGCCGGGGTCAACAAGATTAACTACTATTCGTATCTGGCCAAGGATGTGGCGGAAAAACTGGCCGCGTTCCTGAACGGCTCCGGCCAAGAGCATTTTTACCACGAGCTGATCCCGGTGACCGTGGCAGCGGTTCGCGATCACGCCGCGGCCACCATGCGCCTGTTCGGCGCCGCGGGGAAAGCCTGATCCCGTTTGGCGGCCGGATGGGCCTTGATACACCGATGTCGAGCTGATATATTCTGCCGTCTCTGCGCTCGTTTTGAGATGGCATTTATTTATCTTACGGTGAAGCGAACTGGTTGTAGCGGACAGCCCGGAGAATTCTCGGCGTTAATCTTTCCGGACTGAATCCGCAACCGCGGGATGAGCGTACCGGCCTTTTCCGGACGGCCGGGGGAAGCGAGGACGGGCGGGATGAAGTTTCGTTCCAAAGTGATGTTGCTGGGCGTGACCATCGTGTTGCTGCCGATGCTGGTGTCGACCTTCGCAGCCACCCGGCTGGTCTTCTCTCAAAATGAAAAGGATGCCCACGAACGGATCCGCGAATCGACCGGCCGGATCATCCGCGAGCTCCGGTCGATCGAGACCCAGTACGCCGAGCGCGGCCGGAGATATGCCAAGACCGACAATCTGGTCATGTACACCAATGTGCTTTTCCGTTATCACAAGTACCTGACCCCGGAAAGTTACGCCACCGTCCAGGACGCCTTGGCCGTCGATCTGACCAAATTGAAGATCGGCTTGAATGTCGACAATATCGAGGTACGGGACGCCTATGGCAACTTTTTGGCCCGTGACGCCTTATCCGGGAAGGAAGCCCGGCCGGACGGCAGGACCGCCTCTTCGACCTTGCCCCGCCAGGATGGCTCCCGCTATCTGGTGCGGGACGGCCGCTTCATCCTGCAATCCACCTCCATCATTCAAAAGCGCGGCCGGCTGTTGGGCTATCTGATCCTGACCCGCTACTTGAACGGGACGTTTTTAAAAGAGGTCTCCGGCGTGAACGGAACCGAGGTGGCCTTCTTCCAAAACAACCGCTTCCTGGACGGGACCATCGCGCCCTTCCGGGTGAAACAGATCGACGCCTCGGACGAAGCCCATCCCATTCAGATTAAGATCCAGAAGACGCCTTACAGTTTCATCTTTTCACCGATCTATGCCCAGGGCGGTTCCAAGTACTATGTGGCGGTGGGCGTCTCTTATCTGAAGACGCTGCAGAAGATCAACGAGACCGCCCGGATCCTGATCGGCGTGGCCTTCGGCGCGATGCTGATCGCGCTGGTGCTCACCTATTTCTGGTCGGGCCGGACCGTCGGTCCGCTGCTGCGGCTGGTCAAAGCGGTGCAAGCCATCGGCCGGGGCGATCTGGGACAGACGATCACCGTGGAAAGTTCGGACGAGATCGGCCTGTTGGCTTCGGAGTTCAACCAGATGACCCGTTCGCTCCGGGAGAGCCGCGATCAGCTGGAGGACGCCAACCGCAACCTCTATGAGATGAAAGAGTATATCTCCAACATTGTGGACAGTATGACCATGAGCCTGGTGGTGGTCGATAACGATCTCCGGATTACAGTGGTCAATCTGGAATTCGAGAAGCTGATCGGCGCGTCGCGTCAAAGTCTGGTGGGCCGGCAGGTGGGCCAAGTGCTGGAGCTCGGCGAAAAAACGTTGCTCCACCGACAGTTGCAATTGGTCAGCCAGACGCGGGAGACCCAGATCCTGACCAAGGTCCATTGCCGGATCGGCCCGGAGAAGCTGGTGGCCAACATCCGCTTCTCGCCGCTGGAAGAGGTGGAACAAGCGGCGGCCGGCGTAGTAATGATCATCGAGGATATCACCTCCCGGGTGAATCTCGAGGAAAAGCTGGCCACTTCGCAGCGGCTGGCGTCCGTCGGCAACCTGGCGGCTGGCCTGGCCCATGAGGTCAATAATCCGCTCGGGATCATCCTGAACTATATCGAAGTCTGCCGCATGGACACCCGGGACGAAAAGCTGGGTTCGTACCTGAAGAAGATCGGCTCCGAGACCGAGCGGATCGCCGCCATCATCCAACGCTTGCTGGAGTTCTCCCGGCAATCGGAGACCAAGTTCAAACCGGTCAAGCTATTGGAAGCGCTCGAGGAGACCGTCGATTTGGCGGAATTTAAATTGCGCAAGGAAGACGTGGCCTTAATCCGCGACTACCGTTTCGAGGAAGCGTGGGTGATGGGGGACAAAAGCCGTTTGAAGCAGGTTTTTCTGAATATCATCTTAAACGCGGTGCAAGCGATGTCCGGCGGCGGCCGGCTGACGGTGCGGCTGGCGGAGAACGAAGACGGCACGGGGTTCGATCTGTCCTTCAGCGATTCGGGCCGCGGCATTCCCAAGGAATACCTCAGCCGGATCTTCGATCCCTTCTTTACCACCAAGGAAGTGGGCGAAGGGACCGGCCTCGGGCTCTCGGTCAGCTATGGGATCATCCAGGAACATGGCGGAACCATCGATGTCCGGAGCAAAGAGGGGAAAGGCTCGACCTTTACCGTGCGGCTGAAGAAGTTGACCAGCGTGGAAAGGAGCGATGCGCTCTAATGGCGGAACGTCGGGTGATTTTGGTCGTGGACGACGAGGCGGGCATGCGCGAGAGCGTTTGTGAAATCCTGGCCCGGGACGGTTATGCCAATCTGACCGCCGGGGACGGCCAGCGTGCCATCGCGCTGGTCCGGGAGAAGCGGGTGGATCTGGTGCTGCTCGATATCAAGATGCCGGGCTTGGACGGCATTGAAACCCTGAAACGGATCCGGGCCATCAACGAAAAGCTGCCGGTGGTGATGGTCACCGGCTACGGCACCATCGAAAGCGCGGTCCAGGCCATGAAGTATGGCGCCAAGGACTACATCACCAAACCGTTTGTCATCAGCAACCTGCGCAACGTGATCACCGAGAATCTGCGGCTACCTGCGACCGCCGCCGCGCAAGCGGCCAGCGCCGTTTATGAGGGGATTATCGGCCAGAGTCCGGCGATGAAACGCTTGTATCAAACCATGACCAAAGTGATTGCCAGCGAGGCCACCGTGCTGATCATGGGAGAGAGCGGCACCGGCAAGGAACTGGTGGCCCGGGCGATTCACCGGGAAGGCCCGCGCCAGGACAAACCGTTCGTCGGGATCAACTGCGCCGCGATCCCCGAGAACCTGCTCGAAAGCGAGCTGTTCGGCTTCGAGAAAGGCGCTTTCACCGGCGCAGTGACCCGGCGGATCGGCAAGTTCGAACAGGCCGAGGGCGGGACGCTGTTTCTGGACGAGATCGGCGACATGAACCTGGCCACCCAGGCCAAAATCCTGCGGGTGCTGGAAGAACGGGAAGTGGTGCGGCTGGGCGGGATCCATCCGGTCAAAATCAATGTCCGGATCATCACCGCCACCAATAAAGATCTCTTGGAAGCGGTCAGCGCCGGCCTGTTCCGGGAGGATCTTTACTACCGCCTCAATGTGGTGCCGCTGTTCATGCCGGCGCTGCGCGAGCGGAAAGAGGATGTGCCGCTGCTGGTCCGGCATTTTCTGTTGAAATACAGCGAAGAGTATAGCAAACCGATGAAAAGCGTTTCCGCGCAGTGGCTGGAGATGCTCAAAGCCTACCATTGGCCCGGCAACGTCAGGGAGCTGCGCAACATCGTGGAGCGCCTGGTGGTGCTGGGGGAGAAGGGCTTCAATCTTGAAGAACAGCTGAGTCCGGAAGAGAATATCCCGCCGGCCGGGCCGGAGCCGCTGTCGCTGAAGCTGACCGATAAGCAGGAACGGGAGAAGATCCTGGCGGCGCTGGAAAAAGTGCGTTGGAACAAGACCCGGGCGGCCGGGATCCTGGAGATCAGCCGCAAATCTTTATATGAAAAGATGGCGAAGTACGGCTTGATCTAATTCTAATTTTGCTCAGGGCGCGTTCGTCCCATGTGCAAATGGACCGTCGAGGAGTGCCACGGGTGCCGTTAACTAGGATAGCAAAACGGTCGCTTGGTGGCGCTTTTTGTTTGCGTCGTGCCTGCCGGGGCCTCTTCCTCGGGCCATTTCCCCCAAATGCTGCGGCAATTTCGCCAAAGCTTGGGGATGCTTCCCCGGGCCTTGATCTCGTTTCCCCAAAACCCGGGGCGGTTTCCCCGGGACTCCGTCCGCTTTCCCCAACCCTCGTTCCAGTTTCCCCGCGCCCTGGGGAAGCAAGGATGATTCGCGGGGAAGCAGGGATGGTCTTTGGGAAAACAAGGACGGGACGATCCCTTACAAGGATCCGGGGATCCTATGAAAGGATCAGCGGCTCCCTGACATGGATCAAGACCATACCTGACACGGATAGCGATATCCTAACCAGGACGGTAAGATCCGCTGCCAGGATCGGGACATCCCTGACATGGATGAAGGCATCCCTAATAAGACCAAAGGCCATACCCGATCGACCAGCGCGGATCCGGGAAGCGACCGGGCCTTTCCAAATTGAAAAACGGATAATCCGAAATAAAAAAATATTTCAAGCGGGAGATCGGAGGGAACTCCTCCGCTCCGAACCGGAAATCGCGGTTCGGACGATGGTTCACCATGTTGGTTAAGTAACAAATTGTAACTTTGGGTAACAACCGGGTTACAATTTTGCTTCGCAACCTAGCCAAGAATCGTTCGGTCGATGGTTGGCATGACTTTTGCTTATATAAATACATGTCCGGCCGGACACCGAAAAATCATAGGGAGGAACGATTAGCCATGAGAAAGAGATCAGTCGCCTTATTGTTAATGCTTTTGCTGGTGCTGGCTTCGGTTGCCACGGTAAGTTCCGCCGCCAAACAGCGGGTCTTCGGGGTTACCTTCATGACCATGAACAATCCGTTCTTTGTGGCGATGGAACAGAATATCCGCGCCGAACTGAAGCAGATGGATCCCAACGCCAAACTGATCGTCGGCGATTCTCAATTCAATCTCTCGAAGCAGATCTCCGATGTCGAAGACATGATCCAGCAGAAGATCGACATTCTGCTGCTTAACGCGGTCGATTCCAAAGCGGTCGCTCCGGCGGTGGTTTCGGCCAACAAGGCCAATATCCCCGTCATTACCCTGGATGTCAACGCCGAGGGCGGCAAGATCACCAGCTTCATCGCGACCGACAATTATTTGGCCGGCAAACTCGACGGCCAGTATCTGGTCAAGCGGTTGAAGGGCAAAGGCAACATCGTCATCATCAACGGCACGCCGATCACCTCGGTGATGCAGCGGGTCCAGGGCTTTAAAGACGTCATCAAGAAGTATCCGGGCATCAAAGTCGTCGCCGAGCAAAACGGCGAAACCAATGAGACCAAATCGATGGAAGTCATGGAGAATATCCTGCAATCGCAGCAGAAGATCGACGCCGTCTTCGGCATCAACGATCCGACCGCGCTGGGCGCTTTGGCGGCCATCGAGACCGCCGGCAGGCAGAATGAGATGTTCATTCTGGGCGTGGACGGTTCCCCCAACGCGGTGGACGCGATCCTGAAAGGCAAGGCGTTGGTGGCCACCGCCTCGCAGTTCCCCGCGGAGATCGGCCGCCAGGGCGTGCAGATCGCCTTTAAGGTCCTGAAGGGCCAGAAAGTGCCGGCCGAGATCAAGGTGAAATCGGAGTTGATCACCAAGGAGAACGCCAAGGGATTCCACTGGTAAGAACGGCTTACGGTCAACGGTGTGAAGGGCGTGGCGGCGGAGAGGCCCCGCGCCCTTTCCAATCCGCCGGAGGAGGTTGCAATGATGTCGGATACAATTTTGGCGCTGGAGCATATCGTCAAGGACTTTCCGGGCGTCCGGGCCTTGAACGATGTGTCGTTGAACGTGCAACGCGGGGAAGTGTTGGCCCTGGTCGGCGAGAACGGCGCCGGCAAATCGACGCTGATGAAAGTGATCTCCGGGGTCATCCGGCCCGATCGCGGCACCATCGCCCTAAACGGCAAAAAGGTGCAGATCAAATCGCCGCAACATGCCCAGGAACTGGGCATCAGCATTATCCACCAGGAGTTTAACCTGATTCCGCACCTGAGTGTCGCCGAAAATGTTTTCTTTGGCCGGGAACCCGGCCGTTCGCTCAAAGGGTTCATCGATTGGCCCAAATTATACCGGGATACCGAAGCTCTGTTGCAGGAGCTGGATATCGATCTGGATGTTCGAACGCCCATTCATAAACTGAGTGTCGCCTATCAGCAGCTGGTGGAGATCGCCAAGGCTCTGTCCGTCAACGCCGATGTGATCATCATGGATGAGCCGACCGCCACCCTCACCCAACATGAGATCCAAAATCTATTCCGGATCATTCAGTCGTTAAAAAAGAAAAACGTTACCATCATTTATATCTCGCACCGGCTGGAGGAACTGTTCGTCATCTCCGACCGGGTCACGGTAATGCGCGACGGCTGCACGGTGGGCACCCTGGCCACCCCAGCGGCGGACCGCAAGCAGATCATCGCGCTGATGGTCGGCCGCGAGTTTCAGGATGAGTTCCCCAAACGGAAGGCTTCGGCGGGGGAGATCGCCCTGGCCGTAAAACACCTTTCCAATGCCAAGCTGCGCGATGTCAGCCTGGAATTCCGCTGCGGCGAGGTGGTCGGCATTTCCGGCCTGATCGGCGCCGGCCGCACCGAACTGGCCCGGGCGGTCTTCGGGGTCGATCCGGTCGAGTCCGGGGCGATCGAAGTGTTCGACCGGAAGGTTCATTTCCGATCTCCCAAGGACGCTATCGCGGCCGGCATCGGCCTGGTTCCGGAAGACCGCAAGCTGCAAGGCTTGATCCTCCGGATGAGCGTCAGCGAGAATCTCACCTTCGCGGCGTTGGCGGAGATTATGAAGGGCTGGTTCTTTCAATGGAGCAAGGAACGGGAGGTCGTCGGCAGTTATGTGCGGGAGCTGAGCATCAAGACGCCCGGCCTCAAACAGCAGGTCGTCAACCTGAGCGGCGGCAACCAGCAAAAAGTGGTCCTGGCCAAATGGCTGTTTGTGGGGAGCAAGATCCTGTTCCTGGATGAGCCGACGCGGGGCGTGGACGTGGGAGCGAAACGGGAGATCTACCAAATCATCAACCATCTGGCCGAACAAGGAATTGCGGTGATCCTGATCTCCTCGGAGTTGCCGGAGATTATCGGCATGAGCGACCGAGTCTACGTGATGCATGAAGGAAGCGTGACAGCGATGCTCCCGGGCGGGCAGACCACGGAACAGCAAATTTTAACCTATGCAACTGGAGGCGAAAAGCAATGAACTTGAACCTGAACCAACCCAACCTGGCTTTGGAAAAGCGAATCAAGGGTTTCAAAGGCTTCCTGGAAAAACGGGAAGCCGGCGCACTGCTCGGCCTGATCATCATCTGCGTCGCCATCTCCTTCATCAGCGATTTCTTTTTTACCTTTTCCAATCTGATCAACATCGCCCGCCAGGTCTCGCTGAACGCCATCATCGCCGTGGGCATGACCCTGGTCATTCTGACCGGCGGGATCGATCTGTCGGTCGGTTCGATCGTGGCGTTATCGGGAACCGTGGCGGCCAGCCTGATGGTGAACGGACACAATCCTTGGATCGGCATTCTGGCCGGTCTGGTCATCGGAATCGTCATCGGACTCATCAACGGCCTGACCATTACCAGATTCAAAGTGCCGCCCATCATCACCACGCTGGCCATGATGACCGCCGCCCGGGGCATCGCGCTGGTTTACACCAACGGCTATCCCATCTCGAATCTGCCCGATTCCTTCGTCTTTCTGGGCAGAGGATATTTGGGCCCGATCCCGGTGCCGGCCATTATCATGATCGTGGTCTATATTTTGGGCTATATTCTATTGACCCAGATGAAGGTCGGCCGTTATATCTACGGTCTGGGCGGCAATGAAGAAGCGGTGCATCTTTCGGGGATCAATGTCAACCGGACCAAGATCCTGGTTTATGTGTTATGCGGCCTGGCTTCGGCCATCAGCGGCTTGATCCTGGCCTCGCGGCTCAACTCCGGCCAACCGCTGGCGGGGACCGGGTTTGAGATGGACGCCATCGCCGCCGTGGTGCTGGGCGGCGCGAGCATCAGCGGCGGGGAAGGCACGATCGTCGGGACGCTGATCGGCGCCTTGATCATCAATGTTCTCAATAATGGCTTGAATCTGATGAACGTCAATCCCTACAGTCAAATGATCGTGAAAGGCCTGGTCCTGGCCGCCGCGGTCGCCATCCGGACCCGCAAGGGAAAGAACAAGTAGTTTTTCAGGTTGTGGGATAACAGTTAAAATGGCTCGCCGGAAAGGGGCGACCTTCTTTACAAAGAAAAAGCCACCGGGCGACCGCTGGTTTTTCTTTATAAAAAAATATATTCAGCGCGCAAAATCGTTTTCAATAAGGGAGGTCAGTTATTGAACATTCTCCCGCAACAAGCGGCGCAAGACTTTCCCCACCGAGCTGCGGGGCAGGGCATCGACGATATTGACCTTGCCGGGGACCTTGAACTTGGACAGATGCTTGGCGCAGAACTGTTTTAATTCCTTCTCGCTGGTGCAGGCGCTTTCTTTCAGGCTGACGAAGGCTTGGGGCACTTCGCCGCGGAGCGGATGGGGGACTCCGATCACCGCCGCTTCCCGGACCGCCGGGTGAGTATAGAGGAGATCCTCGATCTCGCGGGGGTAGATTTTTTCGCCGCTCATGATGATCAAATCTTTCAGGCGATCGGCGATAAATACATAGCCTTCCTCGTCCATCCACACCAGATCGCCGGTGTGGAGCCAACCGTCCCGCAATACCATGGCGGTGTCGGCCGGTTTTTCCCAGTAGCCTTGCATTACTTGCGGTCCTTGGATCACCAATTCGCCGACCTGGCCCGGAGTGTTGATCTCCAGGCCGGTCTGGGGATCGACGATCCGGACCAGCGTATCGGGCAAAGGAACTCCGATGCTGCCGTTTTTGACCGTTCCGTAGATAGGATTGACCGTCACCACCGGCGAGGCCTCGGAGAGCCCGTAGCCTTCCACCAGTTTGCCGCCGCTGAGGGCCTGAAACTGCTCCTGAATGGCCAGGGGCAACGGAGCGGAACCGCTGACGCAGGCCTTGATCGAGCTGAGATCGTAGTTTTGGCCGTCGCGCATGGCAATGGCGCCGTAGATGGCCGGCACGCCCATGAAGAGGTTCGGCTTATATTTATCAATTAACTGCATCAGCTCGTTCAGGTCAAACTTGGGGAGCAGCAGCATCGTCGAGCCGCTGAGCACCACGCTGTTCATGCTGGTGGTCAGGCCATAGATGTGGAATAACGGAATGACGCAGACAAAACGGCCCGCGCCGTCGGCATAGACATTTTTGAACCATTCCCGGAACTGGGTAGCGTTGGCCACCAGATTGGCGTGGCTGAGCATCGCGCCCTTGGAACGGCCGGTGGTGCCCCCGGTATACTGGAGCGTGGCGATGTCGGCCGGAGTAATCGCAGCCGGCGGGCATTGCTCGGAACGGGCGAACAGCAGTTCCTCCAGCCGGAGCAGCCCGGGCACGGTTGAAACGATTTGATAAGACTGTTCTGGACCGAACGGGGTTTTGATATCGGTAACGATGACCCGGAAGGCGCCATCGGTCAGACCTTGATAGGCCGGCAATATTTCCAGCGAGGTAAAGACGATTTTTAGACCGCTATCGCGAATGATGAAGCGGAGATCGTCCCCGCGAAACTGCGGATTAATCGGAACCGCGATGGCGCCGGCAGTCAGTATGCCGTAATAGGCCACGATGAACTGCGGGGAGTTGGGCAATTGGATACCGACCCGATCGCCGGCGCGGATTCCCAAATCGGACAGCAGGTTGGCCATTTGAGCGGTTAGTTTTTCAAGTTCACGATAGGTCCAGCTTTGACCGGCAAAGGTCATTGCCAGGTGCTGCGGGAACTTGGCGGCGGTATGGGTCAAAACCTGGGCCAGCGTCAACGGCGGATATTCAAGGCGGGATGCGACCCCGGCTTCGTAAAACGGCAGCCATTTTGGATTCGGGTTCAAATCGAACCGCTCCTTTCGTAGAAAATGAGAAACATACTGTTATTCGGGATCCATAAAAAAAATCCTTCTATAGGTCGGTAAATGACCTGGGTCGGCCGGAGGGCGTTTTGCGCTGATCAAGATGCTGGGCTAAAAAATCCGGGTTTGAATAAGCTATAAAGATTCTTGAACGATGCGTTGCGCTAGTTCGTTCCAACGTGCCAAAGAATAGGGGGGCGCGAATCCGAATTCCGCTGGCACGAAGGACCGGCTTTATCAAGCCCAATCGGCATAACGCGTGAGCAAACGTTGAAGTATAATAAAAATTTTCCCATTTAAAATATGTATACCAACAGGGAAAAAACGTTGCTTCAAGAATTAATGGAGGAATTATTATGGGGGGTGGTTACCATATCGGCTACGATTGATGTTTTAATTGATGAAGCGGATCAATGTCTGGCACAGGCCGAGAAGGAAAGCGCTAAAGACTTGGCCCGCAGTTTGCAGCTGATTCAACAAGGCGTGGGGAAATTGCTGCAAGCGTATTTAATTACCAATGAAAAACGTTCGCCGACTCGGCTGCGGGAACAATTTGAACTATGCCAGCAGCTCGAACCGGATTTCGCCTCGATCGAAGAGGAGCTGGAGTATCTGTTGTCCGTCAACCCGCAGGAGGCCGAGGCGGAAGATGTCATCGATACCGCCAACGAGGTCTGGGATTTTGTGACCGATTTGCTGGAAAACGGCGACGGATTTGACGAAGATTTCCCGGACGATTCAGAATAGGCAGGGGCAAGCAATGCGATAAAGTCTTTTCATGAACATTGTTTTGAAAATGATTTCAGATATAAAAGGACTTTATCTTTGCCTCTTTACTTTCTGCTAATTTATAACAAATTTTCCAAAGATAGAAGGAAAATATTGTAAAATACCGAATAGTTTCAGAAAATACCGGGAGGTATTATTTTGAGACTATTTTGGGTTTGTCTGCTGTCGCTTGGGTTTTGCCAGCCGGTCGCCGCCGCGTTCAACTGGGATCTGACCCAACTTGGCTACCAGGCCGACTGGCGGGAGACCACCGGTTCCAAGAACCGGTGGGATGTCAATGTCCATGGCGACAGCGACTGGCTCCTCAGCAATCTGACGGGATCGTTCTATGCGCCGCAGCCCGATTCCGGGTACTCCGATCTCGATCTGAAACTGGCTTTCCCGCGGTTTGACAAGCATCTCAAATTGCATTCGGGTTATCGCTGGAACCAGGACTACCGGATCTATGCGGAAAGCCTTTATTACGGCTGGCAACCCAGCCCGAATTTGAACCTGGACTTCGATTACTTATGGGAGTCCCGGGAAGCCGAGGCGGCCAAATCATCCCGTTACCAGTACCGGCTAAACCAGGCGGCGGTCAGCGCCGATTATCAGCGGCAACCCTGGCGGTTTTTCAGCGCTTTGCTGCATGCGAACAAGGATTATCCGGCCGGCAGTCCCTATACCTCCGACAAATGGCAACTGGATGAGGGAGTCGACTGGCAATGCCGCAAAGACCTCCGGCTGGGCATCACTTATCACGAGGTGACGGCCTATTATCCCTGGGACGCCAAGATCAACAACGATTACTGGCGCAATTACTATGAGCTGCGAAGCCGTTACAATCCCCGGCCCGGCAGCGAGTTCTATGGCAATTACCGAGTCACCCATCGGGAGAAAAAGCTCCAGCCCTACCAGGATCAACAGGATTTGAAACTGAGCTGGATCCGGCGCGGGTCGGACAAGGATCGCTTCATCGCCCGCCTGGAACTGGCGGATCTGCAATTTTATCCGAATGTGGACTATGTCCAGCCGGTCGATCCCGATGATGATGAGACCACGGACGAGGCGGAGGAGAACGATTTTAACAGCCGCTCCATCGCTATTGCCAGCTGGGAATACCAGCGCGACATCGGCGGACTTTCCTTGGCCGCCAATCTCTTTTGGAGTTATGCCGATTATCGGGCCGCCGCGATCAAGGACCGGACCGCTTGCGGGATTTTATTCAAGACCAAATGGAAGCTGCGGCAGTGGGAGTTGCGTACGGAACTGGCTCCCTTCGGTGCCAGCCGGACTCCCAATGCATATTACCGTCTAAAAATGATCTACAATATCCATGGGAAGTGATAACATGATCCATTTCGGGGCTTTGGTTCCCCATCCGCCGCTGATCGTGCCGGGGGTGGGGAGCGAGACGGACCGGGACAAGGTGGCGGAGACCATCCGGTCGCTGCGGGAGGTCGACCGGCTGCTGGCCCAGGATCCGCCGGAGACACTGGTGGTTTTCACCCCGCACGGGACGGTGTACTCTGATGCAGTGATCGTATACGACGATCGCGAACTGGCCGGCGATCTCCGGCAATTCGGGGCCCAGCCGACTTGGCGCTGGGAGAACGACCGGGAACTGGTGGAGCGGATCGCCGCCATCGGCCGCACGGCGGACCTGCCGGTGTATCCGCTGCAGCAACGGGAAGCGGCGCGGGGCCGTGCGGGCGGTTTGGATCACGGCGTGCTGGTGCCGCTTTCCTTCTTCGATCCGCAATGGGCCGCCCAAGCCAAACTAGTGGTCATTCCCTTGAGCTACTTACCGCTGGAGGAGTTGTACCAGTTCGGAACGGTGGTGGCCGAAGCCGCAGCCCAACTGGGCCGGAAAACGGCGATCATCGCCAGCGGCGACCTGTCCCACTGTTTATTGCCCGGCGCGCCGGCGCCTTACGATCCGCGCGGCGCCGAGTTTGACCATAAGCTCATCGAGCTGTTGCGCGCGGAGGCGGTGACGCCGTTCTTCGAGCTGGACCCGGTGCTGCTGGAAAAAGCGGCGGAATGCGGTTTCCGGAGCCTCATCATGCTGTTGGGGACGCTCGACAAGACCGGGTTCCGGGTGAAGGTCCATAGCTATCAGGGTCCCTTCGGCGTCGGATACGGCGTGGCCACTTTCCAGCCGACCGGAGAGACCCGGGAGAGCCTGGTGCCGGAGCTGTTCGGGCGGAGGAAAACGACGCTGGCGGAGCGGCGCGCCGGGGAGAGCCCGTTGGTCCGTTATGCGCGGCGGGTAGTGGAGGCCCACGTCCGGAAGCAGCCCCTGCCGCAACCGGAAGAGTTGAGCCAATTCGCGTCGGAACGGGCCGGGGTTTTCGTTTCGCTGAAGAAACACGGCCAACTGCGCGGCTGTATCGGCACTATCGAGGCGACTCAGGCCAGTTTGGCGGCGGAAGTCCGGCAGAACGCCGTCTCCGCGGCCAGCCACGATCACCGTTTCGACCCGGTGACGGCGGAAGAGTTGGATGACCTGACCTACAGCGTGGATGTTCTGAAGCCGGCCGAACCCATCGCCGGTCTCGAACAATTGGACCCGTCCCGTTACGGCGTGATCGTCACCCGGGGCGGCCGCCGCGGTTTGCTTCTGCCCAACATCGAAGGGGTCGAGAGCGCGACGGAGCAGGTGGCCATCGCCAAACGCAAGGCGGGAATCGGACCGGATGAGCCGGCGGAACTGGAACGGTTCGAAGTGGTTAGGTATCATTGAAAAAAGTGTTGGTAGTTCGTGGTTGTTGAGGCTGATTCAAGGAACCGATTCAGGTTGGTAGTTCGTAGTTATTGATGCTGAGTCAGGATGTTGATTCAGGTTCGTGGTTGTTAGGTTTGGTTCCACCACCAACTACTAATCACGAACTACGAACCACCAACCACCAACCACGAACCACCAGCAACTAGCAACTAACAACCCTTTTCATCTCATCGCCAACAACTAACACCTAACGATCGACAAGGCAGTGATTGCATGATCGAAGCCCAATATTATGAAGTACTTCCCGAAGGACAGCTGGTCTGCCGTCTCTGCCCGCAACAGTGCCGGCTCGGTCCGGAGCAGACCGGTTTTTGCCGGGTCCGCACCCATCGCGACGGCCGGTTGCTGACGGCCAATTTCGGACAGATCACCAGCATCGCCTCGGACCCCATCGAAAAGAAGCCCCTCTACCACTATTATCCCGGCCGCGCTATTCTCTCGGTGGGAACGATCGGTTGCAACCTCGCCTGCCGGTTCTGTCAGAACTGGCAGATCTCCCGGGCGGACGCGCCGACGCAAGGCCTGGAGCCCGAGGAATTGGCCGCTCTGGCGCTGCGGGCCAGCGCGGAGCATGACAGCATCGGCTTGGCCTATACCTATTCCGAGCCGGGGGTGTGGTTTGAGTTTCTGATGGCGACGATGCCGCTCATCCGGGAGCGGGGGCTCAAAAACGTGTTGGTCACCAACGGTTTCCTGCAGCCGGAACCCTGGGCCGAGCTATTGCAGTGGACCGATGCGGCCAATATTGATCTGAAAGGTTTTGAGCCCGATTATTACCGGCGCCTTTGTTCCGGGCAACTGCAGCCGGTGCTGGACAATATCCGGGCGGCGGCCGGCCGGATCCACCTCGAGCTGACGACGCTGATCGTTCCCGGCGAAAATGACCGGCCGGAGCAGATCCGCGCCCTGGCGCAGTGGATCGCCGCGCTGGACCGGGAGATTCCGCTGCATCTGTCGCGTTATTTCCCGAGCTACCAGTCGACCGCGCCGCCGACGCCCGCCGCCACCATGGCGGAGGCCGGCCGGATCGCCAAGGAGCATTTGAGCTTCGTCTATCTGGGCAATATGGGCGGAGAGAACGATACGCGCTGCCCGGAGTGCGGCGCTTTATGGATCGAGCGCAATAGCTACCGGACGAAATGCGTGTCCGGGGCCACCTGTCCGGGATGCGGCAGGAAAGTGACAGTGATCAGTTAGGGGCGGCCGGTGGGCCGTCCTTTTTCGTTGTGGTTTGCCAGGGCGCGGCCGCCATTGGTTTTAACAAATGATCTATTGTTTTCCAAGCGGCAAGTGATATAATTGTTAATTAACATGATATTCGGGGTTATCTAGCTTAATTCGTCCAATTTCGACCCGTTCCGGGCGGTTCGCATGGGCCACGGCCGGCGGCGGGCATAACCAAGCCATATATTTGCCAGGGAGGCTTTCATGAAAATTACTATCGGACAGGTCAATGCGGTGGTCGGCGACATCGGGGGGAATCTGGCCCGGATGAAGGATGCGCTGGCCCGGCTGGCCGGACGGACCGATTTAATCGTTTTTCCCGAGTTGTCGTTGGTGGGTTATCCGCCGAAGGATCTGTTGGAAAAGGATTGGTTCATCACTCAGGCCGAGCGGGCCGTGGCCGAGCTGGCCGAGTTTTCGGCGGGCTATCCCGAGACGGGGCTGCTCATCGGCGCGCCGCTGCCGGCCGGCCGCAGCACCGGCAAGCCCTTGACCAACAGCGCGCTCTTGATCTACCAGGGCCGAGTCCGTTTCCGACAGGACAAGTCGCTGTTGCCGACCTACGATGTGTTTGACGAGGCCCGCCATTTCGATCCGGCCGAGCGGGTGCGGGTAGTCCGGTTCAAAGGCGAAACCTTGGGCATCTCCATCTGCGAAGACGCCTGGAACGATCCGGAATTCTGGCCGCAGCGCCTGCTCTACGATTTCGATCCCATTCAGGATCTGGCCGATCAGGGCGCCACGGTCCTGATCAACATTTCCGCCTCCCCGTTTCACCTGGGCAAGGATGAGATCCGTTACCGGCTGATCCAGAATCACGCCCACCGCCATCATTTGCCGTTCCTCTTCGTCAACCAGGTCGGCGGCAATGACGAGCTGATCTTCGACGGCGGCAGTATGAGCTTTGACAAGGAGGGCCGGCCGTCGTCGGTCGGGCCGTATTTTTCCGAGGATTGGGTGACGGTGGATACCGATCAGCCGGGGGACGCCGGGCTGTACCAACCGCTGGACAAGGTGGCCGCGGTTTACCAGGCCTTGGTGCTCGGGATCAGGGATTACCTCCATAAATGCGGTTTCAAGCGGGCGGTCATCGGGCTGTCCGGCGGCATCGACTCGGCGCTCACGGCCTGTCTGGCCGTTGCCGCGTTGGGCCCGGAAAATGTCCTGGGGATCACGATGCCCTCGCCCTATTCCTCGGGCGGGAGCGTCGATGACTCGCGGGAACTGGCCGCCAACCTGGGGATCGAATTCAAGGAGATCTCCATCGTCAAAACCTTCGAGGCTTACCTGGAGACGCTGGCGCCCCATTTCGCCGGGAGCAAGCCCGATGTGGCCGAGGAGAACATTCAGGCGCGGATCCGCGGCAACATTCTGATGGCCTTCTCCAACAAATACGGTTATCTGGCGCTGTCCACCGGCAACAAGAGCGAGCTGGCGGTGGGCTACTGTACCCTGTACGGGGACATGAGTGGCGGCCTCAGCGCCATTTCCGACGTGCCGAAGACCTTGGTCTACCAACTGGCGGAGTACGTCGACCGGGAGCGGGAGCTGATTCCGCGCGCGATCATCGATAAGGCGCCCTCGGCCGAGCTGCGCCCCGACCAGAAGGATCAGGACACTTTGCCGCCGTATGACATCCTGGACGCGATCCTCCAGGATTACGTCGAGGAGGGCCGTTCGGCCGCGGAGATCGTGGCGCAAGGCTTCGATCCGGCGACCGTGCGCTGGGTCATACGGACGGTGGATCGCAATGAGTACAAGCGCAGGCAGGCCGCGCCCGGCTTGCGGGTGACCTCCAAGGCCTTCGGCGTCGGCCGGCGGATGCCGGTGGCCAAACGGCTCGACGATGGGTTGGAGCTGGTCGAATCCAAATGAGCCTGCGGATTTCGGACCAATTTTTCAAGGGCCTGACGTAGCCACAGTCGGGCCCGTTAATTTTATTCAACGATTCCGTTTATCCACAGGAATAGACCACTTATCCACAAAAAGAGCTTGTTGAACGACTGAAAGAGCTCATTTATTCACAAAAAGAGTTCTTTTATTAACAAAACAAGCTCGTTTATCCACAAAAAGAGCTTATTGGACGACTGAAAGAGCTCATTTATTCACAAAAAGAGCTTATTGAACGACTGAAAGAGCTCACTTATCCACAAAATGAGCTTGTTGAGCGACTGAGAGAGCTTGCTAATTCGCAGAAAGACTTGATCGCGGATTTAACGGATGAAAGGATGCCACGGCCTAGCGATCGGGAAGTGGGTTTTTCCGTGAAATCCTTAAATCCATCCATCCGTGATCTTCTGCAACTCATTCCCAGGCTTATCCATCAAACGCCGGCCGCTGATTCCGGACGATTTCGGGATGCGGATGATATTTTTCGGGTACAAAAACGATACTCCAGGCCCGGCTTTTCGCGGTATAATATCAATCATGGAAGTCGTCTTTCATTGGAGAGTCCGTCGGTGATACCGACGGACTTTCGGTCATGGGTCAAAGCTTGATTGCTGAGGCCCCTTCTATGGGTTAAATTTTTGATGTTTGAATTTGTTGCTTGTAATCGAAAATATTATTGACTATATTTAATGAACTGTGTTATACGATTTCTAACGAGACTGAATTCGGACAGTCGTTTTTATTTGCTCGACTTGTTGATTTCGGGTAATGAGGCGGTTTTGAATCGAGCGTTTGCGGCCGAACCGGCGGCGGTTTTGGCGCGACGCTGGCGGACTGCTACCGCCAGGTAACGGCGACCCATAAACGGTGGCTGGGTTCAAGGCGCGGATGATGGAGCGGACCGAAGCCCGCAACCGGGTCGGGTCGAGCTGCCGCGCGAGATCCGGCGGGAGTTTGGCATCATTGCTCAGCGCGGACAGGGATTGAAAGGATGCTTTGGTAAAAAGCAGGGAAAAGACATTCGACCGCGAAATATAAATTTTTAGTAACTCGATGGTTAATTTTCGGATCAGGGTGCGCCATGAAAACAGGGTTGCCAGCGTTGGGAGATTGGCGGGAACGGTGGAACCGCTGGTTGAAAGGCCGACCTTTCAACACGGTTCAGACCACTTTGATCTTTCATTTTGTGCTGCTCATCGTGGTCCCGCTCTTTCTGCTCGGCTTGATTACCTACTCGGTCTCCTCGCAAACCATTACCAAACGGGTGCAGACCTATATCGAGCAGATCATCATCAAGGTAAAAGAGAATATCGAGTATTACTTCCGGGACCTGCAAAGTTTGTCCTATGTCATATCGGTCAACCAGGACGTTTTGGCGGTTTTGGCGGATGAGACGGGCCTGGACCGCTGGAAGGAGATCTCCTATCAGAATAAGCTGAAGAGTTTTTTGGCCGGGCTGACCAGCACGCGGTCGGAAGTGACCGGGATCTACGTCATCTCGCAGCATCAGCGCAAGATCTATTCCAGCGGACCGCCGGCATTGCTCAGCCATCTGAAGCGCCAGGACTGGTTCAAGCGGATCATCCGTTCCGAGGTCGGCGTGGTCATCAGCGGCGTCCATTCCGACGACTATGTCGGCCAGCTGCTGACTCCCGCCAGCAAGGTGGTCACCTACGCGCAACGGATCGTCGATCTCGACGGCCGGCAAGACCTGGGCTGGGTGCTGATCGACCTGGATTACGCGTTCGTCACCAAAATGCTGGAGAATATCCAGCTCTGGGATCAGGGCCGCATCGCCATCCTCGACGCCGGCCGCCAGGTGATTTACGGCGAGGCGCGGGACGCCCGGCGTTACCTGGGCCGGAACTTCGACTACCTGACCTTGCGCGATTGGGGCAGCTATCTGCAGCGGATCGACGGCCGGACCGAGCTGTTGGCCTTTCAGACCGCGTCGCCCTGCGGCTGGAAGGTCCTTTTCATGGTCCCGTACCGGATCCTGCAACGGGAAAATATCTTCATCCGCGATCTGACGCTGGGCATGGCGCTCTGCCTGCTCCTGGCGGCGATTTATTTCGCCGTGCTGTTTTCCAAGAAGATCTCCGGGCCGCTGAAACTGCTGTGCTCGTCGATGCGGGAAGTCGAAAACGGCAATTTGGACGTCTCCCTGAAGATTCAGAGCATGAACGAATTCAATGAGCTGGCCGCCAGTCACAATCATATGGTCCAGGAGATCAAGACGCTGATGACCGGGATCTATGAGGCCCAAAAGAAGAAACGCCAGGCCGAGCTGAACGTCTTGCAGGCGCAGATCAACCCGCACTTTCTCTACAATACCCTGGATTCCCTGCGCTGGCTGGCCAAGATCCGCCAGGTGCAGGAGATCAGCGATATCATCTCGGCGCTGGAGAATCTGCTCCGGGCCAGCATCGGCAAGAGCGACGACCTGATCGGCATCGATCAGGAGGTCGAGAACGTCCGCAATTTCCTGGCGATCCTGCTCTTCCGCTACGGCAACAGTTTCACGGTGGAATATGAGGTGGACCCGCGGGTTGACCAGTTCCTGGCGCCGCGTTTCATCTTGCAGCCGATCGTGGAGAACGCGATCTATCACGGGCTCGATGGCGTGCTGGACGGCAGGCTGCGGATCGCGATCGCGATCGCGGCGGGCACGGTATGCTTCGAGGTCAGCGACAACGGCCCCGGGATCCGGCCGGAGCGGGCGCGGCTGGTGCTGGAGGGGAAAGCCGGCGGCGACCACAAGTTCAGCGGCTTGGGGATCAAGAATGTCGATGAGCGGATCAAGATGAACTTCGGTCCCGAGTACGGAGTGGGGATCGAGCCGCTCGAACCCACCGGCACGCGGGTGGTCATCCGCATCCCCGCTGTCCGCAGATTGGGAAAGAGGAAGCAGCTGCAATGATTAAAGTCATGATCGTCGATGATGAGATTCTGGTCCGGCTGGGCTTGCGGTCGACCATCTCCTGGGCCGAACACGGCTTTGCGGTGGTCGATGACGCCAGCAACGGGCAGCAGGCCATCGCCAAATTCGGCGCCGCCGATCCCGATATCCTGATCACCGATATCCGGATGCCGGGGATGGACGGTATCGAGTTGATCCGGACGCTGAAATCCCGCAAGCCCTGGCTGAAGACCATCATCCTGACCAATTACGATAATTTCGAATACGCCAAGGAAGCTTTGCAATTGGGGGCCGACGAGTACCTGCTCAAAACCACCCTGGACGATCAGACCCTGCTGCCGATCCTGCAGAAACTGCGCGACGCACTGGAGCAGGAGCGCCAGCAAAACCTGAAGCTAGAGGAGCTGCAGCAGCAGGCGCGGACCGGGCTCTCCTATCTGAAGAAGTTTCTGGCCGAGCGCTTGCTCACCGGCCGGATCACTCCGGACGAATGGGCCGGTTTCCGGCGCGATCTCAATTTAAACTGGGATGACAGCCTGTTTCAACTGGCCCTGGTCAAGGGCAAGCCGGGCCGGGCCGATCTGCTGCCGCTGGCCGACCAGATGACCACCCTGATCGGCGGCATCGTCGAACGGATCCACGCGGCGCTGGTATGGGAGGCGCCGACCGCACTGGAATGGACGGTCATCTATAATTTCCAGCCCGCGGAAACCGCGGCTTACAGCAAACAGATCATCCCTTTCAATATCCGGCAGGTCCAGACTTGCCTGCGCCAGTATTTCCAACTGAATACGCTGGCCATCTGCGGGCCGCCCCTGGCCGAGCGCGGCCAGATCGCCGACGCCTGGCGGGAAATGCGCCAGCAGGTCGACTACCGCTTTTTCTTCCCGGAGAAGGAGTTTTTCAACCAGGACGATCTGCCCCCGGCCGCGCCGGTTTATTGCCATACCAGTCAGCTTGAGCGGGATATTCTGCTGGCCGTCCGCCATGGCGAAACGGAGCGGCTGCCCGAAGCGTTGCGTGTTTTGTTCGACCGGGTCGGGGAGGAAGGTTCGCCCTTGCTGTTGCGCCGGGTCGCTCAGGGACTATACGGGGACTTTACCAAATTAGCCTGGGAGAACGGCATCGCGGCGGCGGCCGTCTTCGGACCGGACGAGCAGGAGCAGGACTTCCTGGAGCGCTGCAACAGCATCGCCGAGATCGGGGCCTGGTTTTTGGCCAAAGCCAATCGGTTGAGCGGGCAGTTGCGGGAGATCCGGCTCGCCGCCTATTCGCCCGCCATCAAACAGGCCGTCGCCTTTATCGAGAGCAACTACGCCCGGGAGATCGATCTGTTATCCCTGGCGCAACGGGTGGGCCTCAGCAAAAACCACTTCTGCACCTTGTTCCGGGCGGAAACGGGCCAAAACTTCGTCGACTATCTGCAGCGGGTCCGGGTCGAACGCGCCAGTCAGCTGCTGGAGTCGACCGCCTGGCTGATCTCGGAGATCGGGCAGAAGGTCGGCTTCGGCGATCCCAAATATTTCGCCAAGGTGTTTCAGAAGGTTCGGAATTGCTCGCCTTCGGAATACCGGCTGCGTTGCCAATAGCCAAGCCGGGAACGGGGATTACGGTGTGCCGGGATGGAGGAAACATGCGCCTGCTGAAGATCGCTTTGTTGATCGGCCTGTGCTGCGTGGCGGCCGGATGTTTTGAGGCGAACAACCTCACGCCCGTCGGCGAACAGGGCGAAACCATTCACTTGCTGGGAGTGGTGGGGGTCCATGAAAGCCTGGTCGATCTTTGGGAGAAGAGGCTGGCCCCATACCATATCAAGATCGAAAAGAACTTTTATTACTGGGACACCTATTGGGCCAAGGCCCGCATGGCGATTATCAACGACACCGGCGAATACGACGTGATCCTGGGCACTTGCGCCCGGTTGAACCATTTTGTGAACAGCGGCAGGGTGTTGCCGCTCAACGACGTGGTACAGCGGGTCGGCTTGAAGCCGGCGGCGCTCTACCGGCCGCTGCAACAGAGCCTGGCCGTGAACGGCAAGTTTTATTGCCTGCCTTACCTGGTCGATACCCCCATCTTCATCTACCGGCGCGACCTCTATCAGCGCGCCCAGCTGACCCCGCCGCACACCCTCCAGCAAATGTATCAGAACGGCAAAAAGCTGACCACCGCAGGATATTTCGGGATGGCCTTCCCGGCCAACCCGCAGGAGAGCGCCGCCACGGCCTGGAGTTATTTTCTCTGGTCGAACGGGGGCGATTATTTCGACTCCCAGTGGCGGCCTACCCTGAACAGCCGCCAGGCGCAGGCGGCCACCCGGATCTACAACCAGACGCTGCAAGAATGCGCTCCTCCGGCGGTCGCCACCTGGCAAACCGAGGAGGCGGTCAATTTCTTCGCCGGCGGGCACCTGGCGGCGATGATCCTCTGGTCCGGAGCTTCTAATATTCTCGACAACTACGAGAAGAGCCGGGTGGCCCGGGAGGTCGGGTATGCGCCGTTGCCCGCCGGCGATCTGGGCCGGGCGGTCCCGCCGGTGGAAGCCTGGGGCGCCATCGTCCCTAGCCGGAGCAAGCATATTCTGGCCGCCAAGAAGTTCTGCGAGATCATGATCGGCCGGCCGGCGCTGGAGGAAGTGGCGCGGTTGGGGATCGCCCCTACGCCGCTGCCGGAGATCAATCAGCGCTATGCCGGGCCCGAGGCCCACACGCCGTTCGCCATCGCCACCCGCTTGTTGACTGTGGCCCGCGCCCAACCGGCGCTCCCGGAGAGCACTCAGGTGAACGCGCTGATCGGCTCGGCCTTGAACGATATTTTGACCGGAGCCGACCTGAAAATTACCCTCGGCTCGCTCGACCAGCAAGTGGAAGGGATCATGCGCTTGAACGGCTATTACCAGAAAAATCGGTAGTCGCTTTGAATGGCGGCGGAATATTTTACACCCGCCCCGGAATTTCTTCCACCATCCGGGTGCCGACGCGGCCGCGGGACCGGAAATATCCGTATCGCATCGACCAATTCGTAATTTTAGCAAATGGCGCCCGGTCGGCGGTTATGTTACAAAATAGTTAAGCGGCTCTCGGGCGGCTCTGGTTAGGCTGGCGGTATCGGGAGCCCATGAAAAGAGGAGGGGTACGACTTGAGAAGGTTCGTGTGGGTGGCATTCATTCTGGTACTGATTTTATCCTGTGTATCGGTTCTGGCTGCGCCGAAGGTGACCTTGCGTTACGCGCTGTGGGATACCAACCAGAAAGCGGCGATGGAAGCCTCGATCAAAGAGTTTATGAAACAGAATCCCGATATCGACGTCAAAGTGGAACTGACCGAATGGAACGATTATTGGACCAAGATCACCACCGGCGTCGCCTCGGGCACACTGCCGGATGTTTTCTGGGGGCACCTGGCTTACTTCTCGGGCCTGATTACCAAAGGCGCCCTGGCCGATCTGACCCCGCTGATTAGGAAGGACAAAATCGATCTGAGCCTCTATTACAAATCGCTCGTCGCTAACTGGAATTACAAGGGCAAACAATATGGCATCCCCAAGGACTGGGATACCATCGCCATCTTCTATAATAAGAACCTGCTGGACAAGGCCCATGTTCCCTATCCCGGCGAGGATTGGTCCTGGAATCCCAAGGACGGCGGGGAGTTCCTGCAGGTCCTGCAGAAGCTGACCGTCGATGCCAATGGCAAGAACGCCACCGAGAAGGGTTTTGACAAAAACAAAGTGGTCCAATACGGTTTCGGCGAAGTGGCCGGCAGCAATATGCAAGGCGGCTGGTTGAATTTCGTCTGGATGAACGGCGGCACGGGCGTGCTGAATAAGCCCTATGGCGACAAGTTTGTGCTGGATGAGCCCAAAGCCGTGGAAACGCTGCAATTCTGGGGCGATCTGGTCAGCAAATACGGCGTCGCGCCGGCGAATTTCGCTACCCAGACTTCGGCCAACGCCTGGGAATTGTTCAGCGCACAAAAGATCGCGATGGTCCCGGAAGGTTCCTGGATGTTGTCGGCGGCCCGGAGCAACTTGAAGTTCAACTGGGACGTCGCCTTGCTGCCCAAGGGACCGGCCGGCCGATACAGCTGCTTCAACGGTCTGGCGCACAATATCTATGCCAAGACCAAACATCTGAAGGAAGCCTGGCGGCTGGTGAAATGGATGGACGGCTACGAATCGCAGAAGATCGTTTCCCAGCACGGAGTGGTCTTCCCGGCCATCGCCAAACTGATGCCGGTCTACCTGGAGGCCACCAAGAGCAAAGGTCCGGCCCACATCCAATATTTCATCGACGAGACCGCCAAGACCGGACTCTGGCCGATGCATGTCAACTGGAATCCGATCTTCGATATCATCGGGCGGGAATTGGATACCGCTTTCTCCGGCTCTGAGACGGCCAGGGAAGCGGTTCAAAACATCAAGGCGCAGGTGCAGCCGTTGCTCAAACCGTGACCGGACCGGTCCGGGGCGGGGAAAGGACGCGCGGAACGTTCTTCCCCGCCTCTTATTCGAGATTGATGCACAGGAGGTTTTCATGAAGACGGCGATGGTTCAAGCCGGGCGGCAGCGGGATCCGTTGGCCTGGCACCAATGGCGGGAGTGGCTGGCCGGTTACTTGATGATCCTGCCCAACCTGTTGGGTTTCCTCATCTTTATGTTGGCGCCGATTGTCGCCACGGTTTTGATCGGATTTACCAATTGGGATCTGATTACCGTTCCGAAATGGGTCGGCTTTTTAAATTATCAAATGTTGTTTCGGGATCCGATCTTCTGGTTGTCATTGAAAAAGACGCTGCTGTTTACGATCGTCAATGTGCCGCTGCAAAGCTTTCTGGCACTGCTGGTGGCGGTGCTGCTCAACCGGAAATTGCGGGCGTTGAATCTCTTCCGGACGCTCTTTATCATGCCCTGGATCTGCATGCCGGTGGCCATCGGGCTGTCCTGGACCTGGATCTATAATTTCGAATTCGGTTATCTGAACCATGTGTTGATGTCCTGGGGTTTGGGGAGAGTGGGCTGGCTGACCTCGCAGGATCTGGCCCTGTTCTCGATCCTGACCGTCAATGTCTGGGAGTACCTCGGCTGGCACATTATCCTGTTATTGGCCGCCTTGCAGATCGTGCCGCCGGAGCTGTACGAGGCGGCCTTGGTGGACGGCGCCAGCAACTGGACCCGCTTCTGGAAGATCACCATCCCGGTGATCAGCCCGATCTTCTTCTATGACCTGGTGGTCAACATGATCAATACCCTGCAGATTTTTGATCTGCCGATCACCATGACCAATGGCGGGCCGGGCAACGCGGCCCGGGTTTTCAACCTGTATCTGTACCAGAAGGGCTTTTCTTTCCTGCAGATGGGCCAGGCCTGCTCGATGGGGGTCATTCAATTCATCTTGATCATGATTGCGACCTTTATTGTCTTTAAATATCTCGGCTCGCGGGTTAACTATGATGTATCCTAAAGTCAAGGGGGGAGACGATCCGTGCGTTCTTCACGCCAGCAGCACTGGTTAAGGCAATTCCTGCTTTACCTGATCATCAGCGCGATTCTCTTTGTCTATCTGTTTCCGTTATTATGGCAGCTATCCACCTCGCTCAAGCAATCCGCCGAAGTTTTCGCGGGATATAACCTGTTTCCTAAAAAGGTGGTTTGGGACAGTTACGGCACGGCCTGGTCCACCTTTAACATCCGCCAGTATCTTTTCAATACCGTGGTGGTGGCGGGCATCGTCACCTTGGGGACGCTGTTCTCCTGCGCCATGGCCGGCTATTCCTTCGCCCGGCTGCGCTTCCCGGGGCGGGATTTCATTTTCTATTTTTACCTGGGAACAATGATGGTTCCGGGGGCAGTGACCCTGATCCCGGCCTACTATGTAGTCTTAAAGCTAAATCTGTCCAACTCTTTTTTCGCTCTGATTATCCCGTTTATCTTCGGGAATGCCTTTGGCACCTTCCTGATGCGCCAGTATTATCTGACGATCCCCCGCGATCTGGCGGAATCGGCCACCATCGACGGGGCGGGGTATCTGCGGACCTGGTGGAGCATTATGCTGCCGTTGAGCAAACCGACCCTGGCCACGCTGGGGGTGATGACCCTGGTGTCCCAGTGGAACAGTTTCATCTGGCCGTTGGTGGTCACCCAAAATCCGGCCCTGAAGGTGCTGGCGGTGGGATTATCCGATTTCCGGCTGTACCGCAACATCCAGTGGAATGCGCTGATGGCGGCGGTAATGATTGCCATTATCCCGATGCTAATCATTCTGACGCTGGCTCAAAAATTGTTCATCAAAGGAATCCAGTTTTCCGGCGTCAATCGTTGAAGTTGAATTGGACGCACTGATGGCATAAGATTGTTATAACGATAATTATTTACTGAGAACGGAGCGTCACGATGGGAATCATTTATCATGAAGCGCAGCGGCTGTTTCATTTGCAGTCCGACGGAATGAGTTATGGGATGCAGATCGCCAAGTCGGGCTATCTGGCGCATGTTTATTGGGGGAAGCGGCTCCGGGCGGTTCACCCGGAGCTGAACCCGATTATGCAACAGCACGGCCGGCCGTTTTCGGTTACCCCGGATCCCGCGGATCCGGCTTTCTCCCTGGACACGCTGGCCCAGGAATACCCGGCTTACGGCAACAGTGATTTCCGGGAGCCGGCCTTCCAAATTCAGCTGGAGAACGGCTCGACCGTCAGCGATCTGCGGGTGCGGGACTACCGGATCCTGGCGGGCAAGCCGGGGCTGTCCGGCTTGCCGGCGACCTATGTCGAAACCGCCGCGGAGGCCAGCACCCTGGCGATCGAATTACAAGACGCGTTGACCGGCCTGCAAGTGCTGCTCTCCTATACCATTTACGAAAAGATGAACGTGCTCACCCGTTCGGTTCATTTCCGCAATGAAGGGCCTTACAGCCTGAAGCTGCTGCGCGCGTTGAGCGTGAGCGTGGATTTCCCGGACGACGAGTTCGACCTTTTGGGGCTGCCCGGCGCCTGGGCCAGGGAACGCCATCCCGAGCGGCGGCCCTTGGCGGCCGGCATCCAGAGCGTCGCCAGCCGGCGCGGCGCCAGCAGTCATCAGCATAATCCCTTCCTGGCTCTGCTGCGCCGGGACGCCACCGAGGATCACGGCGAAGTCTTCGGCTTCAACCTGGTGTACAGCGGCAACTTCCTGGCCCAGGCCGAGGTCGATCCCTATGGTACGATCCGGGTGACGTTGGGGATCAATCCTTTCGACTTTGCGTGGCTTCTGGAACCGGGGCAGTCCTTCCAGACGCCCGAGGCGGTCCTCGTTTATTCGCCGGAAGGGTTGGGCGGGATGTCGCGGACCTTCCACCGGCTTTATCGGACCCGGCTTTGCCGTGGCGCCTACCGCGATCGGGTCCGGCCGATCCTGATCAACAATTGGGAAGCCACCTATTTCGATTTCGACGCCGTCGCCATCGAAAGGATCGCCCGGACCGCCGCGGAGCTCGGCATCGAGCTCTTCGTGCTGGATGACGGCTGGTTCGGCCGACGCGATGACGACCGTTCGTCGCTGGGGGATTGGTTTGTCAACCGGGCCAAACTCCCGGCCGGCCTGGACGACCTGGCCCGGCGCGTGGAACGGCTGGGACTGAAGTTCGGATTGTGGTTTGAGCCGGAGATGGTCTCGCCCGACAGCGAACTCTACCGGAAGCATCCCGACTGGTGCCTGCATGTGCCGAACCGCAGCCGCTCGCAAGGGCGGAACCAGTTGATCCTGGATCTGTCGCGGCCCGAGGTCTGCCAGGCCATCATCAGTATGGTCTCGGATATTCTGCGGAGCGCGCCCATCGCCTATGTGAAATGGGATATGAACCGGCACATGACCGAGATCGGCTCGGCGGCGCTGCCGCCGGAACGGCAGCGGGAGACCGCCCACCGCTATATGCTCGGTCTTTACCGCGTTTTGGAGGAGATCACCGCGGCGTTCCCGCAGATACTGTTCGAAAGCTGCTCCGGCGGGGGCGGCCGTTTCGATCCCGGCATGCTGTATTACATGCCGCAGACCTGGACCAGTGACGACACGGACGCGATCGAGCGGCTGAAGATTCAGTACGGCACCAGCCTGATTTATCCGCCGGTTACCATGGGCGCGCACGTCTCGGCCGTGCCTAACCATCAACTGGGGCGGGTGACTCCGCTGGAGACGCGGGGGCTGGTGGCGATGTCCGGCAACTTCGGTTTCGAGCTCGATCTGACCCGCTTGAACGATGCCGAGCGGGAAACGGTCGCCGCTCAAGTCGCCCTTTACAAGGAAGTCCGGACCATCGTCCAGTTCGGCGATTTTTACCGCTTGCTGAGCCCGTTCGGAACGGACCGGGCGGCCTGGCTCTTCGTGACCGCGGATCAGCGGGATGTGTTTGTCGTCTACTGCAAGATTCTGGCTGGGCCGAATCCGCGCCTGGAGCGGCTGCGCTTGAAAGGGCTCAACCCGGCCTTCAATTACCGGGTAGATGGCGATGGGCTGATCGCCGGCGGCGATGAACTGATGGATGCGGGGCTGAGCATCCCGGAGCAGCTGTTGCTGGCCGGGGACTTTCAGAGCTGTTATTGGCGCCTGCGGGCCGTCGAGGCCTAGCGGCATCGTCCGGATCGCTGGTTGGCTCGCAGGAAATGCCCGGAAAGGGGAGCTTTGCAAACAGGTTCCCTTTTATGATAGGAGGCGCGCCGGCCGAACATTAGAAAAACCCATTTATGGCGTTATCGGGAAGGGAAAAGCCCCCAATGCTAATGCTTTTCTGACCAAGGACCCGATAGAACAAGGAGGTTATATAAGTGTTTCATATATTATATACGCCTTACTAAAGGAAAAAAGCTATTTCTCCCGAATTACACTAGGGTGTCCCGACAAGCATCTTGGGTATCTAAGGAGGGAGAAATTGCCGAAGAGTATTATTTTGCAGTTTCTTTGGCATTACGGATATATTGTTTTATTTGCGGGGCTGTTTTTAGAATTGATCGCTTTGCCGATCCCCGGCGAATTCCTAATGACCTATTCCGGATTCCTGGTTTTCCAGGGCCAACTGCATTGGGGGCTCAGCATTCTCATCGCCGGACTGGGCTCGGTATGCGGGATTACCGTAACCTACTGGATAGGATCGAAATTGGGCCGTCCCTTCTTTGAGAAATACGGGGCCTATATTCATTTGGGGCCCGAAAACCTTGAACGGGTCGCGGGCTGGTTCGCCAAATACGGCAACTGGGTGCTGGTCTTCGCCTATTTTATACCCGGACTCCGGCACATTACCGGCTATTTCGCGGGCGTTTCCCGGATTCGCCTCCGTCAATTCATGGGCCATGCCTACCTGGGCGCTTTTTTATGGTCCATTACCTTCATTTCATTGGGAAAAGTATTCGGGCCGCGCTGGGCGAAATTCCACGGACCGATTCGCCGCTATCTTTTCATCGGATGTCTGATTTTGATCGTAGCGAGCATCATCGTTTATTTTTATAAAAATTATCGGACGACCATTTATGAATCATTTTTCAATTTTTTGGCCAAAACGGTACGCGCGCTTCACTCCTTAAAACGGGCCAAAGTAATGCTAAGTGTGACTTTAGCCCTTTTTTCTGGCCTGGCTTACTTGATGGTCCGTTTTATCAAGGCTTTTCTGGCCAACGAATTCAATCAGTTCAATGAAGTTTCCCTTTCGTTGCTTAAATTAATTTTTACGGAGCATTGGGTGGCTTTCATCCGGCTTTGCGGGGGATTGGCTTCGGTCGCGGCATTATTCATCGTGGTTGGCCTTACCTTGCTCTGGATCTTCATCAAAAGAGAGGATCGCTGGCTGGAAGCGGGCTTTTTGCTGTCGGTCGCCGGAGGCGGATTGATCCTCAGGGAAGTTCTGCATCTGATCTTCGATCACCTGAGCTTGAACGAAGATCCGATTCTAAGCATCATCCATCAATTTCCCTGTCAAAGGACCTTGCTGGTCCTCGCGGTTTATGGATTCTCAGCATTTTTGCTGGCGAGACACGCCGGGAATTTCTGGCTCCGGGCCTTGGTTTCGCCGGCGGTCATCGGAATTGTCATCCTGACAGGACTTAATCAGGTCCTCTTCAAGATTCAATACCCCAGCGACGTCTTGGCCGGGCTAATATTCGGGGCAGTGTGGCTAAGCTTCAATATTCTGCTATGTGAAGTTTTCCGGGTATTGGGCCGGGATAATTTCGAAAACAGGCAATGGCTCGAATAAAGAGATCGTTCCGAATCCACGCTGGTATATTTGGGTACGGTCTTGGCCTTGTCAGGAATGGCTTTGTCCGCGTTCGGGATGGTCTTCGCCGCGTTAGGAATCGGCTGTTTCCTTTCGTAGGCTCCGCGGATCTTTGAAAGCCGATGCTTGAATATAAGGGCCTGGTTTTCGAGGTCGAGGCGATGGAAGAAAAAAGAATATCGAAGGTAAAGGTGCGCAGGATGTAATCAGCGGCAGGGGACATACCCCTGCTTTTTTGTTTGGAAATATAAAAAGCCCGTTATGGATGGGGTACATTGATTATTCGCGGAACTGGCCGGTTAATTATCCGAGGTGATAATGGGTCTTGGAGAAAACCGGTAAAGGGCGGAGCCGGGAAAACAAATGACTGCCTGAACCCGATCATTTAAGCCAGGCGATAAAGTCTTTAAAGACGGAAAATCGGCTTATAAAGGGATTTCAATTGACTTTATCGCTGGTTCACTGAGCTTTTGTGACACCCTGAGTTTCAGGCAGGGTTCATCCCAACGCTTTTCGATCACTCGTTTTGAATTACGCGGAGTCGATTTAAAGCCAAACTCACCGCGATGGCATCATCCAAATAGCCAATGGGAAAAACATAATCCGGAATAATATCCGTAGAAAGGATGAAATAAAGCAGCGCGCTACCAAGAATAGCGCGTTCCTCGCTTGTAATGCCATCTTGATGAAATCGTTGATGCATCTGCTTCAATTGGTCGATAAACGGCCCGGCTCCACTTACCTGATTTACTTTGGTATTGAAATCGGCGCCAATGATTCGTTGGCCTTCTTCTGTTTGCGCGTATTGTTCATATTTGAATAATTCCTGTTCGATCCGATCGGTTATATATCGTTGATCAAACAGATTTGCCGATTTGAGGATGGCTTGGATGCCATCGATTACCGCATGGATATCCGATTTTGGCTCGTGCCGGGAGGTCCCGATGTCATAACCCGCGGCTGAAAGCAACTGTTCGATCGGAATATTCAGGGCATGGGCGAATTTCTGCAAATGGTTGACATTGGCCGGCTGTTTACCATTTATGATTCGAGAAATCGTCGCAGTGTCGATTCCGGCGAGTTCACTGAGTTTGTGCATGGAAAGCGAACGCTGTTGTAAAGTTGTTTTTAATAGCAAACCGAGACTTAATTCATTTTTTACTGTCGGCATGCTCTCTCTGGCCTCCGACTTTTGAACTTATATCAACAGTATATGCGAGTCAGCTGAATTTAATTTTAGTCGGTAGATGTAACGATTTAGGCGGTCAGTCGCGAAGGCGCAGGTGGCTTCGCCGGGGCGCAAAGGTTTTCATGACCACTCTTCCGGGACCGCGCTTCGAAAGATGTTTTTGCAGCGGGCTGTTGAAAATTCATCAACATTTTGAAAAGAGACAAACACCCTCTCGCAACATTTTTCATAATATGCTGGTGTAATAGATCAACAAAGTCATATTTCCAAGAGTGTCCTATTAATCTTAATCCGGTGGTTCAATGGATGGATTGAACCCGCTGGATTCAACCACCGGATAGTGAAATGATGATCGACAAGTCGCTGGGCTTTAAAGCTCTATCAATTGCATTGATGGAATTTTCAAAATAGATCGTTGGAGATAGCTCTCTTATCCGATAGAAAATTCATTATCAATAACAAACTTCAGTTCAAGCGGAGCGCTTGTCGTGAGTCAGACATTGAAGTGATATAGGGCAATTATAATCGATTATATTAACAAAAGGAGAGCTTAGTTTCAATATGAATGAGATAATATCGCCATCAGAAACTCCATTAGGCGAGAATTCGTCCAGGTTTCATGAGCTCATCAGCCGCCCTGTAAAGGGATGGCGACGGTTCGTTTGGCTGTTCTGGGCGCTCATCGGCCCGGGCGTGCTCGCTACTTTAGCGAATAATGACGCCGGGGGTATGATTTCATACACTTTGACCGGCGCGCATTTCGGGATCGGACTCTTCATCCCGCTGGTACTTTGTTTGGGGATTGTCACTTATACCGTTCAGGAGCTGAGCATGCGCCTTTGCGCAGTCACCCAAACCGGATTTACCAAGTTGATCCGCCTTCATTTCGGACGGCTTTGGCTGAACTATCATATCATGGCGCTATGCTTAGAAAATCTGTTGATGCTGATAACGGAGTTTATCGGGATGGCGGCGGGATTGATGATGCTGGGATTGCCGCTGTGGATAAGCGTCCTGTTGAGCCTATTCCTTGCCCTGTCCATTATTATTTTTACTGGATATTGGGCCAGAGAAAGAATGGCTTTATTTATCGGCGCCTTCAACCTCGTTTTCGTGATTCTGGCGTTCATGACCCATCCGAGGATGGCCGCTATCGGGCATGCTTTTGTAGCATGGAACGTGCCTGCAAACAGCGGCAACCTTTTTTGGTATATTGCCGCGCTCATTGGTAACTCCGTCGCGCCATTTGCAATATTCTTCCAAGGCAGCGCTAATATTGATAAGGGCGTCATTGATAAATACATCCGTTTAGGGCGCATGGATACTCTTATCGGTTGCATCATTGCAACAATGATTGCCGCCTGTGCCATTCTCGCCGGCGCCGTGCTTTATGGGCACATGCCGAACTTGGACAGTGCCGGTCCGGCCAGCCTTATTACCGGTTTTGTTGACCACGTAGGGAACTGGGCCGGCGTCCTGTTTGGGCTGGGAATCTTTAACGCCGGTCTGTTGGCCGCGATCACCGTATCGCTTTCCACATCTTGGGTAGTGGCCGAAGCGTTTGGTTGGGCCAAGAGCCTCAATGATAAGCTATCCGAGGCCCCGAAGTTTTATGCGGTCTACATCGGCAGTATTATTATGGCTGCATTGGCCGTTTTGATCCCTCATTTGCCCTTAAACTTTATGGCAGTGATCGCCCAGATCGGGTGCGGCATTCTGGTGGCTCCCATTCTCATATTTCTTCTGTTGCTTACCAATAATCGGCAACTGATGGGAGAACATAAGAATAGCTTATTCAATAATATCGGGGCTTGGACAGTTGCCATTATTCTGATTGGAATAGCCGCTCTCCTTATATGGAATACATTGGCGGGTTAAGTATCGTCTCCGGCGCGAATCAGATCCAGCGATAATGTTCCAACTTATCGAAGGTGATTAAGACGATGGTTCAAAAAAGCATCGCAAATGAAACAGCGACAACAGGAAAATTCGTCAACCGTTTCCGCAACGGATCGAGAATCCTCAAAGGGCTGATCATCATCGGACTCGGATTGATGGCGTTATACCGCGTATTCCATTGATAATGTTTGTAAGGTTAAGCCGTTAAAATGACGGCGATGCCGACGCAAGGACATCGCCATCATTTACGGTGCGCCCGGCGCGCGATTTAACCCTCTGGACTCGGCCGAACGGTCGGCAGATAAACGAATCGCCCGGTTTCCACTGAGTTTTTAAAAATATATTGCAATATATCCCGCGAAAAATTCCGGGCGGCCGAAAGGAATGTGGCCTGCGCCGCGGAATTTATAATGAGGAATCGGCCCTGCTCTTCGGACAGGGTTTATCACAACGCTCTTAAAAGCAGCGGAGAAAGGTGATTTCCATGATTACCGGGCAATTGCTCGCCATCGGCGCGGTGCTCCTGTTCAGCGGCGGCGCCCTATATTATGTCCGGACCCAGGACGAGTTCTGGAAACGGCCGGATGCTGCCGCCGGACCGGCGGCGCGATCTCTCTTTGAACCGCACAGTGCGCTGAAACAGTGGGAAAAGATCTCCGCCGCGCTGTTTGCCAGCTTGACCTTGATAGCGACACTACTGTGGATCGGTCTTTTCCAAAGCGCGCTGCAATTCGATTTGGAAAGCCGGCTGCCGAATATCCTGGTCATTACGCCGGATTTTTGGTTTTGGCTGTTGCCCGGCGCCCTGATGGGTTTGATCAGCGCCGCACTGGGAACCGATCTGATCCTGCGCCGCCGGCTGGGGGCCAATTATCACGAGACGACCCGGCTCATGAACCAGCGGGCCGGCTTTACCATCGGTCAGGCCCGGCGTTTTTATTATCTGGCCGTCGGCCTCACCGGAATCGTGGTCAGCAGCGCTTTGTTATTGGGGATGAATGGCTATACGGTCTTCCGGCAGGACCGGATGTTCATCAACGAACCTTTCACTTTCCGGCCCCGCAGCTATGCCTACCGGGATATCCAGCTGATCCGCCTGGCTACCCACGTCAAGGATCTGGACAACCAGCTCACGAAAAAGCTGAGCATTATCTTGACCTTCAAAGACGGCCGGCGTTGGCAATCGATGGGCTACATCCGGGATACGGACAACGCGGCCACTGAAAAACTGTTGGAATTTCTGGTGAGCCGGAGCGACGCCAGCTTGGATCGCCGCACCTATCTGGAGGACATTGCTCTGGCCAAGCTCAACGCGGTCCAGCGCCTCAAGTTGCGCGGCGAATGGGATTTTTGGCAGTTGACTCTGTTGCTGGCGACTGGCTGGCTGATCGGATTCTGCCTGCGGAACCGTTTGCCCGGCAACCTGCGGATTCAATTGCCCGACTGGGCGGCGCGGCTGTTATTTGCCACCGCTTCGGGGACGCCTGTCAATGGACTGGTACTGGGTTACCAGTCGTTGCTATACTTGCTGGCCGGGTATGGATTTTTACAATCCGGCACTCGTTATTTTTATCGTTTGGCGCCGCAGATCATCCGTTTGCTCGGCTGGCAGATCCTGATATTCGGAATCCTGGTCGGCCTGGACGCGCTGCTGTTTGAGATCCGCCGGCCGGGCCGGCCGGGCGGTTGGGCCGCCTGAGAAGGCAAGGCCGCTTATTCCCGGAAATTCGATAAAAAAGCTCTACCGTTGGCTGGCTGGTTGGAGTCAGGCCACGAAATGAACGACAGGAGGTTTCTGGCATTGATTTTGTCGGGTCGGACCATCAAGGCTAAATTGGGAAAAGAGATTATCATCGATCCCTTCCAGGAGGAGCAGCTCAATCCCAACAGCTATAATCTTCGGCTGCACCATGAGTTGCTGGTTTACGAGGAAACGGAGCTGGACATGAAACGGCCCAATCCGGTCCGCCAGTTGACCATCCCTCCGGAAGGACTGGTCCTGGAGAGCGGCCGGCTTTATCTGGGACGGACCTTGGAATATACCGAGACCGAAGGCTACGTGCCGATGTTGGAAGGCCGGTCGTCCGTGGGCCGGCTGGGCCTGTTCATCCACGTCACCGCCGGATTCGGGGACGTCGGCTTTAAAGGCTACTGGACGCTGGAGATCTTCTGCATTCAGCCGATCCGGATCTATGCCGGCGTGCCGATCTGCCAGATCTATTACCATGCTATCGAAGGGGACTACGACCGTTACTGCAGCGGCAAGTACCAAAACAACCGGGGGATTCAGCCGAGCCTGCTGTATCGGGATTTTGAACCCGACGGCAAGTGAGGGCTTTCCCGGCTCGGGGACGACCCAATATTTAATTGTGAGTAGAGCTTGAAAATGGACGAAGCGGCAAACGTCCGTTTTTTTTGTGCCCAAAATTCCCGGGGTTTCAACCTGGACGATCCGTAACTGCTTTTGGGGAAATGCCGGGTTTCCATGCGAGCGGCCATTCTTTCACCGAATTTTCGATTACCATCATGTGCCTTCCGCAATACAATATAGAAGGGCAATGGAACGGTGGTTGAAAAGATGCTCACGGTTGCCGGGCTTATTTCCCGATAGATGCCGAATGCCGGCGGGACGGCGGCGGATCTTTTTGAAAGCAGCCGCTGCTTATGCCAAAAACGAAGTTCCAAATTCCCTGTTAGAGGAGTAAAATACTGTGATTGACTTGGCGTAATCGTTTTTTGGAAATGGAGAGGGGAAGCATCGGTAGCGCCGGAACGTCGGCCGCCGGTGACGACGACTCCGGTGGTTTGAACGCAGCTCAACATCCTCGGCGAGGCTCCCGCCCCGGCGTGTTCTCCAAAAGGAAATTTCCACCGCTGAATCACCGGCGTATAAATCAAGACGGAACGACCGTTTGGAGGGATATGATGGAATCGAACGAGATTTCCGAACTGATCAGGAAAGACCGTTCCGAGCATAAACAGCAATATTTCGACGGAACCTTCCTGGAATATCTGGAGATCGTCAAACGCAATCCGGAAATTGCGCAACTGGCCCACCAGCGAATCTATCAGCTGATCACCGAGCGCGGCGTGGATGTCGTCAAGACCGAGGAACACCCGCGGCTGCGCCGGATCCACGGCAATGACATTATCAAGCGCTACCGCTTCTTTTCCGGCGATTTCTACGGGATCGACCGCACCATCATGAAAATTGCCCGTTATTTCCACGCCGCAGCGATGCAAGGCGAGGAATCGCGCCAGGTGCTTTATTTGGTCGGCCCGGTTGGCGCCGGCAAGTCGTCCATCATGGAGCATCTGAAACGGGCCTTGGAAGCGGCCCCGCCGGTTTACGCCATCAAAGACTGTCCGATGCGCGAGGAACCGTTGCATCTCATCCCCAAACACCTGCGGGAAGAGTTCGGCAAAATGCTGAATGTGCACATCGAAGGCGATCTCTGTCCGGTCTGCCGCTACCGGTTGCGCCACGAATTTCACGGCGAGTACGAGCGGATGCCGGTGGTCACCGTGGAATTCTCGGTCCGTTCCCGCAAGGGCATCGGGGTGGTGCCGCCGGTGGATCCCAACAATCAGGATACTTCGGTCTTGATCGGCTCGGTGGATATTTCCAAGATGGACCTCTATCCGGAGGACGATCCCCGGGTGCTCTCCTTAAACGGCGCATTTAACGTCGCCAACCGGGGCATTGCCGAGTTCATCGAGGTTTTCAAGAATGAGATCGAATACCTGCACACCATGATCACGGCCACTCAGGAAAAGTCGATCCCCTCGCCGGGCAAGGGCGCCATGATCTATTTCGACGGCGTCATTCTGGCCCATTCCAACGAGGCCGAGTGGAACAAGTTCAAGGCCGACCACACCAACGAGGCCATTCTGGACCGTATCGTCAAGGTGGAGGTTCCCTACTGTCTGGAGCTGGCCGAGGAGATCAAGATCTACCAGAAGCTCCTGCGCAACAGCAATTTTACCGCCCATATCGCGCCGCATACCATCGAGCTGGCCTCGATGTTCGCCATTCTGACCCGGCTGGCGTCGTCGGCCAAGGTGGATCCCATGACCAAGCTGAAGATCTATAACGGCGAAGAGATTCTGGAGCAGGGCAGCATCAAAAAGGTCGACATCGCCGAGCTGCGCGAGGAGGCCACCAACCGCGAGGGAATGACCGGCATCTCGACCCGCTTCATCATGAAGGCGCTCGACACGGCACTGGCCGAATCGGAATCCAACTGCATCAATCCGCTGGCCATTCTGGACACCCTGACCAAGGCCGTCAAGGAGTTGGCCTTGCCCGAGGAGGAACGCAAGCGGTACCTAGGCTTCTTGCAGGATAACCTCAAGAAGGAGTATCACAAGCTGCTTGAGGGCGAAGTGACCAAGGCTTTTATTCACGGCTATCAGGAGCAGGCCCGCGACCTGTTTAACAACTATCTGGATCATGCCGAGGCTTATGCCAACCGGACCAAGCTCAAGGATAAGAATACCGGCGAGGAGCTGGAGCCGGACGAGAAGTTCCTCAGCTCCATCGAGGAGCAGATCGGGATCACCGGCAGCGCCGCCAAGGGGTTCCGGCAGGATGTCACGGCCTATATGTTCTTCGTGCTGCGCAACGGCGGCACCATGGACTATAGCAGCTACGAACCGCTCAAGGAAGCCATCGAAAAGAAGCTGACCGCTTCGGTCAAGGAGCTGTCGCGGGTGATCACCCAGGCCAAGGTCCGCGATAAGGAGCAGAGCGAGAAGTATCATACCATGGTGGAAGAGATGAAACGGAACGGCTATTGCGATCACTGCTGCAACGTGATCCTGAAGTACGCCGCCAATCACCTCTGGAAGGATTAACAGAAAGCAGGATGGAGGTTTACCATGGCCATTTTCCGGGAATCGACCGGCGATTCCGCCCGGGCGGCCGAGGACCGGCGCCGCCACCGCCAGTTGGTGGAGCAATCGATCAAAAAGAACATCGGCAAGATCATCGCCGAAGAGAGCATCATCGGCCAGAGCGGCCATAAGAAGATCAAGGTGCCCATCCGTGGCCTCCGGGAGTACCAGTTCGTTTACGGCAAGAACGGCGCCGGAGTGGGCACCGGAACCGGGGACGAGGCGCGGGGCGACGTGTTGGGCGCGGGCCGGCCCGCTAACGGTGCGGACGGCCAGAACGCCGGGAACGAAGCCGGCGAGGACATTTACGAAACCGAGATCACCCTGGAAGAGCTGCTGGATTACTTGTTCGACGATCTGAACCTGCCCTTCATGGAGCGCAAGAAACTCTCCACCATTCAATCGGTGGCCAAAAAGCGGCCCAGCGGTTACCGCCGCAAAGGCACCCCGCCGAAGCTCGCCAAGAAAAAGGCGGTGATCGAGAAGATCAAGCGGCGGCAGGGCTTTAAACGCCAGGACGAAGCGGACGGGGTGGTCCCGGAGCCGGTTCCGGGGCTGGAGCCGGAAACTTCGGTGAATGGGGAACGCTTCCCCTTCCGCGAGGAAGACCTGCGCTACCGGCGGATCCGCGAGGAGAAGAAACCCGAATCCAACGCGGTGGTCATCTGCATCATGGACACTTCGGGGTCGATGGACCAGACCAAGAAGTATCTGGCCCGCAGCTTTTATTTCCTGCTCTATCAGTTCATCCGCTTAAAATATGTCCAGGTGGAGATCGTCTTCGTGGCCCATTCGACCGAAGCGAAGGAAGTCAACGAGAATGAGTTCTTTCATAAGGCGGAATCGGGAGGGACCTATATCAGCAGCGGTTACGAGAAGGCGCTCCAGGTGATCGAGGAGCGTTATCCCCCGGCCGACTGGAATATCTACGCGTTTCACTGCAGCGACGGCGACAATTGGGAAGAGGACAACGCCAGAGCGCTGGAATTGGCCAAGAAACTCTGCCAGGTCTGCAACTTGTTCGGTTACGGCGAGATTTTGACCGGCACCAGTTCGATCCGCCGCCTCTATCAGGCCGAATTGAGCGAAGCCAATTTCGTATTGGTCAACATCGGCTCGCGGGAAGAGATCTGGCCGGCGCTCCGCGACATGCTGGCCCGGGAGGAACCCCATGCGTGATTATTCCCTAGCAGAACTTGAAGAATGGAACGAGCGGATCGAGGCGTGCGCCACCCGGCTGGGGCTCGACTGTTTCCCGCAGGAGTTTGAGATCTGTTCGTATGAAGAGATGCTGGGCTACGAGGCCTACATCGGAATGCCCAGCCATTATCCGCACTGGAGTTTCGGCAAGGCCTTCGACCGGCTGCATACCCTCTACCGCTACCATTTGACCGGCCTGCCCTATGAGATGGTGATCAACTCCGATCCCTGCCTGGCCTATCTGATGCGCGACAACAACCTGCTGTTGCAGATCCTGACCATGGCCCATGTCTACGGGCATAACGATTTTTTCAAGAACAACCGCTTGTTCAAGACCACCCGGCCCGAGCTGACGGTGGAGACCTTTCAAAACCACGCCCGGCGCATCCGCGATTATATCCAGGACCCCAGCATCGGGTATCAGAAGGTGGAGCGGATCCTGGATGCGGCCCATGCCGTCCGGCATCAGATTAACCGGGCCATCGGCGTCCGACGCCGCACTCCCGCCGAACAGAAAGAACGGCTGATCGCCGAATACCGGCGGCAGGTGCAGGAGGCCAGGGAGTCCGACGCGGCGCAGACCATTCCCGAACCCGATCTCCACCAGCTGCCGTTGGAACCCGAGGAGGACCTGCTCTGGTTCGTGGCCGAACACGCCGAGCTGGTCGAGTGGGAGCGGGACATCATCCGCATCGTCCATCACGAGGCCGACTATTTCCTGCCGCAGATCGAGACCAAGATCTTGAATGAAGGCTGGGCCAGCTTCTGGCATTACCGGATCCTCAACCAGCTGGAACTGCCGGCCCATCTGCATCTGGAGTTTTTAAAACGCCATCATCAGGTGATCCGGCCGCAGCGCGGTTCGCTCAACCCGTACCATCTGGGCTTCACGATCCTCACCGATCTGGAGCGGCGTTTCGGCGAGGCCAAACTGTTCGAGGCCCGGACGGTGGAGAACGACCGCTCGTTAATCCGGCGCTACCTGACCCGGGAACTCTGCGAGGACCTGCATTTATTCGAATATTTCACCACCGAGGACCAAAAGGTGGTCACCGAGGTGCCCGACGAGAAGGGCTGGGAAGTGATCCGCGAGACGCTCAGCGCCATGGTGGGCCTGGGCGCGGTGCCGGTGATCCGGGTGACCGAAGTCGATCCCCAGGACCGGACGCTGATCCTGGAGCATGAAGCCGATGAACGGGAATTGGAACTGGGCTACACCGGCGAGACCTTGAAGTATCTGGTCGAACTCTGGGGCCATCCGGTACACTTGAAGACCAAAGTTCAGGAACGGGAAAAGACCATCATCTGCACGGCCGAGAAGAAGCTGCTGGCCATCGATTAGCCTTTGGGCATAGAATGGGCGCTCCCATCCGTGCAGGAAATCCAGCAGTTCATGCTTGCCCGAGCCTTGGGCAAGCATTCTCAAGCCTTGGGCAAACTGTCCCGAGGCTTGGGCAAGCATTCCCAACCTTTGAGCAAGCTGTCCCAAGACTTGGGGAAGCATTCCCGACCTTTGAGCAAGCTGTCCCAAGGGTTGGGGAAGCATTCCCGACCTTTGAGCAAACTATCCCAAGGTTTGGGCAAACATTCCCAACCCTTGGGCAAGCTGTCCCAAGGTCTGGGGAAGCATTCCCGAGCTTTGGGGAAGGATCAGCCTTTTTTATTCCCGCCGCCGCGCGTTCCCTCCCGGCAGAAGCGGCAGGCCGATGAGTTTCAAGCAAGCGAAACCGCTGACAAACCCCGGCCGATACCGCATTGGCACAGTATGATCAAGCCCGGCGGTTTCGAACCCCATCATTCCGGAAAGGCACGCCGGAAAGATTTTAAAAACTCAACCGTGAAAGCAGGACGCGGCATACCCGGAGTAGAATTAAACCGATCACTCGCCGCAGGCGGATGCGAGGGCAAAACCCAAAGCCGGTTCAAGGGGTTCAAGGGGTCCAAGGGCAAGGCCCGGCGGCGCGCTGCGGCAGGCGGGTCCTTTGCGTTGCGGGGCCTGTTTTTTTATATCGTTCGGGTCGGGACAGCTTTGCCTGCTCAGGTTTTTGAGAATGATCCGATCGGACGGGCCCCTTATCGATTCTGGCGCCGGGACGTCAGGCCGGTTACAAAATGGCTGTGAAAGGGCGGTACATTGATGGAGAACCTTTTAAAAGGGTTGATTCAGTTCAGAGAGAACGATTTCGAAATCCACCGGGAACTTTTCCGGAAATTGGGCCAGTCGCAAGACCCCCATACCTTGTTTATCGGCTGTGCCGATTCCAGACTGGTGCCGAACCTGATCACCCAAACCCTGCCCGGGGAATTATTCGTGGTCCGCAATATTGCCAATATTGTCCCGCCGTACCGCGCCTCCGAGGAGTATCTGGCGACCACCTCGGCCATTGAATACGCCGTAAAGGTGCTGGAGATCCAAAACATCATCGTCTGCGGCCATTCCAACTGCGGCGGTTGCAAGGCGCTGTTTTCGTCCGACGAAGTATTGCGCGCCATACCGCACACCAAGAAATGGCTGGAACTGGCCGGAAAAGTAAAAGAAACCGTCCTGTCCGAGGTGGGCGAGGGGGAAAGCGACAAACTGGAATGGATGACCGAACAGATCAACGTGGTGGAACAGCTGAAGCACCTGCTGAGCTACCCCTTCATCCGCGAAAAATATCTCCAGCGCAAGCTGGCCATCGACGGCTGGTATTATATTATCGAGACGGGCGAGGTCTATATTTACAATAAACTGAGCCATGAATTTGAGCTGGCCAACTAGCTCGGCGGGTCCGCATCCGGCGGCCAAAGGGGGCGCTCCGCTCCTTTTCGCGCTATAGCGAAAGGGGAATTTCCGCAATGAAAATTTTAGGCCGGCGCGAGGCGGCGGTGGCAGGAAAAGGCAGGGAATTGGGGAATAATTTAAGCATTCGCCAAGCTTTTATTCCATGGCTGCGAAGCCCTGATGATGATGAAAGGAAGTGATCGGATGAACCCTTGGTATTGGATCCTGTTAATGTTTTTGATGCTCCTGGGAGGTTCGGTGATGGTTGAAGCTGCCGGTGACAGCTTGACGACGTTTGTCGATCGGCACGTGACCTGGTATGGCCAGTCCGAACTGAAGATTACCTCCGAAGCCGGCGAGGTGTTGTACATTGACCCGTTGCGCCTGCCCAAGCAGCCGCAAGCGGCCGATCTGATCCTGGTCACCCACGAACACAGCGATCATTATAATGAAGCGGTCATCCACAGTTTGAGCAAGTCCGGCACCACGGTCATCGTCCCGGAAACCATGGCCAAACCGGGGATGAAGGGGCTGGCCATCGGCCAAACCGTGCGGATCGGCGGCTTCAAAGTCACCGGGGTGCCCGCTTATAATCTGAACAAGGCTTTTCATCCCAAGGAAAAGCACTGGCTGGGCTATCTGGTCGAAGTCGACGGCTTGAAGATTTACCATGCCGGCGATACCGACTTTATCCCGGAGATGAAGGGGCTGGCTCCGGATATCGCGTTCCTGCCGGTGGGCGGGACCTATACCATGACCGCCGAGGAAGCGGCCGAGGCCGCGGCGGCGATCCAGGCCAAGCTGTTCATTCCGATGCACTATGGGACGATCGTCGGCAAACCGGAGGATGGCCCGCGCTTCGCCAGCCTGGTGAAGGGAAAGTCCCGGGTGCTGACCATCGCCGAATAAACCAAGCGACCGGAAAAAGGTCGTCGAGGAGGGCATGACATGGGGCGGGGCCGTCTGAGCTTCGGACTGTTGGTCATTGTGGTGGGAGTGCTGTTGCTGATGCGCAACAGCGGGTTCGTCGCTCTCGACATCGGCACGATATTTCGGACCTACTGGCCGGTTTTGTTGATTATCCTGGGCCTCAACGCGTTTCCCGATCGCCGTTCCGGTTCCTGGACCGGCGGAACGATCCTGGTCGCGGTCGGGCTGTTGTTCTTGGGCCGTAACTTGGCCTGGTGGTCGTTTGAGGCCGCCTTATTCTGGAAATTGTTCTGGCCGGCGCTGCTCATCCTCATCGGCCTGCAGCTTTTGTTCCGGCGGCCGTGGGAGGAGCGGCGGCATGAGTATGAACAGCCTGGCCCGGAGCCTGAATATCCCCGCGATCAGCCGGCCGCGGACCGGACATACCGGAATGATTCCGGACCGTCCGGCGCGACGATTCATCATCATGAAGCGGTTTTGAGCGAATTGCGGCTGGAATTGCGTCCCGAGCAACTGGCGCCCGGGGAGAATGTTTATCGTTTGAACGCGGTCCTGGGGGAGATCAAGCTGTCGGTTCCGGCGGACCTGCCGGTGGTCGCAACCGGCAATGCGGTCCTGGGCGGATTGCAGTTTTTCAGCCGCTCCAGTGGTGGGGTGGTAGTCGAGCTCCGCGCCGAGCAAGCGGGCCCGGACGACTCCGGAACCGCGGCCGGGCTCCAGCGGTTGCGGATCGAAGCCAACGCGGTCCTGGGCTCGATTACGGTGAAAGCGATTAATGACCGCTAGCGTCAATTAAATTGGATGTTATGATGTAACGACATTGTTCGAAGCGCATGATTTGCGAAAAACGATAAAGTGTTATTATTGCAAATGAATTAATGTCATTGCATACCGCTTGGTCAATACTCAGTCAATCGAGTTCCGGCGGCTGATTGAGCCGGCTGGATCGGACAGCGGGACGACCCGGCGCTGATTGTCCGGATTAAGCGCCACTTCGATCCAAAATAAGAAATGATTTTTTGATAACCGTCATCCGACGGTTATCTTTTTTTGAGCGGCAAGATGCCAGAACGCCTGAAACGCGGTTAGCTTGGTTAAAGTGGCTTGTGGCAGTAACGTATTGTTCATGATATCGTAAATAATTTTTTGCACCACAAATTCAGAAACGACAAGCTTCTGCCATTAGCAGGAGAGATATGAAAACAATTTCTATCTTGCCAAGATTAACTACACAATGTAAAATATAGATGTTGTACGTTGTCAGACAACGGACAACAGACTACTGACGGTACACAGGGGGATCAATCATGGAGTTGGCTTCATTTGGGAAAACAGTATTATCACAAGAAATATCACAAAATTTGTGCGATCTAATCAGCGCGAAGAAACTGAAACCCGGGGACAAACTTCCCAATGAGATCGAACTTTCCCGAATGATGGGCGTCAGCCGCTCGACCGTCAGGGAAGCCATCAAAGCGTTAGCATCCAATAATATTCTGGAGGTGGTGCGTGGCAAAGGAACTTTCGTCTGCCAGGAGCCGGGTTTTGTCACTGATTCCTTGGGCGTGAAATTTCTCAAGGGAGAAAATTTGCTGTTTTCATTGTTTGAAACGCGCACTTTGGTTGAGCCCGGCGTGGCCTATTTGGCTGCCCAACGAGCCACGAAAGCGGATTTGCGCAAAATTCGCGAGAGCCTTAACATCCTTGCCGACTTGATTGAGCGAAACGAGCCCTATATCGAAGAGGATATGGAGTTTCACCAGGCTATCGCCAGAGCGACCAGGAATCCGATTATCCAGCGAATCGTGCCCATTATTAACCAATCGATTATCCACGGTTATTATCAGACGATGGACATTCCGGGAAGTTCGCACAACATGATCGATTTTCACAATCGGATTTATAACGCAATTAAAAATGGCGATCCCGATCGCGCCAGGGATGAAATGTTGCATCATTTGAAACAAACACTCGGTGAGATTCATTCCAAACTATAAATAAAAATCAAAGGGAGGAAAAAGAATGAGAATGAAAAGAAGTTTTCGTAGCTTTGCATCGCTAACCATGGTCCTTTTGTTGGTAGTTGTTCTATTTGCCGGAGTCGTAAATGGTGCCGCCAAGAGCCGGGACGTCGTCCGACTGAAGCACTGGGTTTGGCTCGACAACCCCAATGACCCGACTTTTGCAAACATGGTCAAACAGTTTAATGCGACTCACCCCAATATCCAGGTCGATCTGGAGGTCGTTCCTTGGGGAGATTTTCATACCAAATTGTTGACCGCGGCCGCCGGTGGCGGACTACCGGATACTTCTTCATTCAAACTCACTTGGGTGCCGGAATTTACCGGTCTAAATGTGTTGCAACCCGTTGATAGCTATACCAGATCGTGGAAGGCCAGGTCCGATATTCAGGAGAATTTGTGGAATGTCTTTAAGGTGACCAATGACAAGAAGATCTATGTGATGCCGTGGGTCATTCAAGTGCTGTACATGTATTATCGGCCCAGTCTCTTCAAACAGGCTGGCGTTCAGGTTCCCAAGACCTGGGATGAGTTTGTCGAAGTCGCTAAAAAGCTGACTGTCGATAAAGACGGCGACGGCAAAATCGACCAATACGGCTTCGGCATGCGGGGCGCCCGGTATGGCCACGAGCCGTGGGGCAGTTTTGTCTTCTGCAATGTAAAAGGCAACAAGATCATGGACAAGAATAAAGTGGTCTTCGATACGCCCGATGCCCGCAAAGGCAATCAACTCTATATCGATCTGTATCGCAAATACAAAGTGGTGCCTCCGACAGCGCCGCGGGACGGTTTCGCAGAGATCATCGCCAATTTTAAATCCGGTAAAACTGCAATGGTCGTCCATCACATCATGTCTTCGCCGGATATGATCAAAACCTTTGGCGACGATGTCTCCGCTTTCGCCGTTCCGGCCGGCAAATTTGGCCGTTGGACTTCGTTAGGCGACACTGAGAACGCGATGTTCAGTACCAGCAAGTACAAGAAGGAAGCCTTCACCTTTATCTCCTGGTTAGCCGAGAAGGAACAGATTGACAGATGGTGCCGGGCTTCGGGCAACGTTCCGGTAAGTAAGTCCGTTCAAGCGATGGAATACTATCAAACCAACCGTTTCATGAAAGCCTCTTTCGAATCCATGCCCTATGCGCACGTTTACCCGGTAACTCCGGTAATGGGCGAATGGATCGAATCGCTCTGGCCGGCAACCACGCAATTGGCTTTGGAAGGGACGATCACTCCCGATCAAATGATGAAGACCTTAGCTGAAGCCATGGCCAAACAGTAATTTTAAGCCAGCTCGGCTGGACTGCGGTGGGGACACGGCAGTCCAGCCGCACTATGAAAATAGAGAGAAAAAACATAGCGCTGAAGTGACTTATTTGTTGATTTCCTTGGCTTAGCGCGTGCGCGCCGTAAAGGAGTGATTTGATGAAAAATAATAAACTGGTTCCTTACCTGTTAATTGCTCCCGCCGTTTTTCTAATGTTATTGATTGTGGCTTACCCGATCACCCAATCCATGAGCATGAGCTTTTTAAAATATGTATTATATCGGCCTTTTGACGTTCATTTTATTGGTTTGGACAATTATTTGCAATTATTTAAAGACTCCATTTTTAAGCAATCATTCATTAATACGCTGTATTGGGTCGGTTTTGGGGTATTCTTTCAATTGCTGTTTGGATTGATCCTGGCAATGCTGTTAAACCGGGATTTCAAAGGGCGGGGTTTAGTCCGTTCGTTGGTGCTGATTCCTTGGGTTACTCCGGGCATCTTGATCGGCTTGATGTGGACCTGGATGTACGATGGCAATTATGGCGTGATCAACGATGTATTGCACAAATTTCATATTATTAAGGATTACATTCCGTGGCTGGCCCGATCCAGTACGTCTTTAGGCTCGGTGATTGTGACAATCATCTGGCAAGGCATTCCTTTTTTTGCCATTATGATTCTGGCGTCGCTGCAAACGATCCCGCACGAGCTTTATGAAGCGGCGGAGGTAGATGGCGCACGGCCCTGGCAGTCTTTTGTGCACGTGACTTTTCCCATGATCAAGCAGACTATTTTTGTAACCTCGTTATTGCGGATCATCTGGGTTGCCAATTCGGTGGACGTCATTTATATCATGACCAATGGCGGACCGGGATACAGCTCGCTGACTTTGAGCGTTTACACCTTTGTCAAAGCCCGCGCCGCGCTCGATTTCGGTTATGCTTCGACGTTGTCGATCTGTTTGACCATTCTATTGTCGCTGGTGCTGGTAGTCTATCTACGGACGCTAAGTAAGCAGGAGGCGAGATTGCGATGAAAGTTTCAACTTCCAAATGGGCCGTATTCTTCTTCATCCCTCTTGCTGTGCTATTGATATTCACTCTTTTCCCGTTTGTCTGGACTTTGCTAACGTCCATCAAACCACAGAAGGAACTGTTCACATCCACTTTGCACTATTTACCGCAACATCCGACTTTCGGCAATTATGTGGAATTGTTCAAACATATGAAGTTCGTTAACAACCTGTTGAACAGCCTCTTTGTAGCTGTGGTTACTGCGGCGTGCAGCTTGTTTGTATCGTTACTCGCGGCGTACGCTTTTTCGCGATATACGTTTCGCGGCAAATTTGCGGTGATGATTTCTTTTCTGTTGATTAATATGTTTCCATCCGTACTGTTACTGATCCCGTTATATTCCATTATGCGGCAGATCGGCTTGCTTTACACTCCCTGGGCGTTGATCGTCGCTTACTCCACCTTTACGATTCCGTTCTCGGTCTGGCTGCTGACGGGATATCTGAATGACCTCCCGATCTCCTTGGAAGAAGCAGCGATGGTAGATGGATGCAACCGGCGCCAAGCCTTCATCCGGATCTTGCTGCCATTAACCATCCCGGGAATCATTGCTACCGGAATTTATATCTTCATTACCGCCTGGAATGAGTTTGTCTTTGCGGTCATGTTCACCAATGAAGGGACCCGGACGCTCCCGGTCGCGCTGCAATCGTTCATCGGCGAGTTCGATATCCAGTGGGGATTGCTCTCCGCCGGCGGAATTGTGACCACATTGCCGATCCTGTTAATGTTCATGTTCGTCCAGAAAAAACTGGTCGAAGGGTTAACCGCCGGTGCGGTCAAGGGCTAAAATTTAGGAGGAAGATTATAAAATGGACTATCAGCAACTACAAGATTTGAATCGAGAGATTCGGCTCGATCTTATGAATATGTTTTGTCACTCGAAATCCGGACATCCCGGTGGATCGCTTTCCAGCATTGAGATCATTTCTACCTTGTATAACAAGGTGATGCGGGTCGATCCCGTCAATCCCCAATGGCCGGAACGGGACCGTTTTGTATTCAGCAAGGGCCATGGCGCGCCGGCTTTGTATGCGGTACTGGCGCACAAGGGGTTTTTCCCGGTCGAAGAGCTCACAACCTTTCGTAAGTACGGCTCCCGACTGCAGGGGCACCCCGATTCCAAGAAAACTCCCGGCGTTGATGCGTCCACCGGATCGCTGGGGCAAGGGGTTTCGATCGCGGTCGGATTCGCGCTGGGAGCGCGGTTGGCTGGAAAAGATTATCATACTTATGTATTGTTGGGAGACGGTGAAATGCAGGAGGGTCAAGTCTGGGAAGCGGCAATGGCGGCCGCCCATTATCAACTGGATAATTTGACCTTCATTTTAGACAATAACGGACTGCAGATCGACGGCACCAATGAGCAGGTCATGAGTTTGGGCGACATTCATCTGAAGATGGCGGCCTTCGGCTTTAAAGTGATCGAAGTGGACGGTCATAATCCGCAACAGCTGGAAAAGGCATTTCAGGTCAAGGTGAGCGGTCAGCCCAAATTTATCTTGGCGCACACGGTCAAGGGTAAAGGCGTCTCCTTCATGGAGAATCAGGTCGGTTGGCATGGCAAGGCCCCGAACGATGAAGAAGTCGATAAGGCAGTTTGCGAACTTGGAGGAGTGAAGAAATGACTGAAATGAAGGCATTGCGGGTCGCTTATGGCGAAGCTTTGGTCGAATTGGGCGCAAAAAATGAAAAGATCGTGGTGCTGGATGCCGATCTGGCCCATGCCACCACTACCTATATGTTCGGCGAAAAATATCCGCAGCGGTTTTTGAATATGGGCATCGCCGAAGCCAACATGATGGGGGTTGCCGGCGGTTTGGCTCAATCGGGATTTATCCCATTTGCCAGCACATTTGCGTTGTTCGGCGCCGGTCGCGCTTATGAACAGGTGCGCAATACCATCTGTTATCCCAAATTAAACGTTAAGATCGCGGTCACCCATTCCGGATTAACCGTTGGCGAAGACGGCGGAAGCCACCAGTCGGTCGAGGATATTTCGCTGATGCGGACCATTCCTGGGATGACCGTGATCGTTCCCTGTGATGCGAACGAAGCCAAAAAAGCGGTTTTCGCGGCGGCCGAGTTTCACGGGCCGGTGTATTTGCGGATCGCCAGGCCGCCGGCGCCGGTTTTCACCGCAGCGGATGCGCCGTTTGCCATCGGCAAGGCTAATGTCCTGCGGGAAGGCAAGGATGTGGCCATCTTCGCCACCGGCTTGATGGTCTACCGCGCTCTGGAAGCAGCCCAGGAATTGAGCAAACTGGGAGTGGAGGCCAGCGTGGCTGACTTCCATACCATCAAGCCGATCGACCGCGAACTGATTCTGAAGGTCGCCGCCGCTACACCCAAGATCATCACCGTCGAAGAACACTCCATTATCGGCGGTCTGGGTTCGGCAGTGGCTGAGGTATTGAGCGAGAATGCCGTCGGACCGTTTCAATTGAAACGGATCGGCATCGAGGATAAGTTCGGCCAGTCGGGCACTCCGGACGAGCTACTGAAGATTTACGGATTAAGCTCGGAAAATATCGTTAAGGTCGCTCAGTCGATCAATGGATAGGGGAGAAACAACACATGACGGATCAATTGGAAAATCAACTGTTGGTTGAGGAATACAGTGGTGAAGGGCTTAAACGGGTGGTTGAAAGCGGTTCTTGGTTCGTGGGAATCAAAAATTACAAACCCTTCAACGATGTTGACAACCTGAGCGCCTTGGAACGGCATTTTCTTACCGATGAAGTCTTCGTTTTGCTGGAAGGGCGTTGCATATTATTAATCGACCAGTCCCCCGATCAAAGCGGCAGCGATATTATCAGCGTTCCAATGGAAAAAGATCTGGTCTATTGCATTAAAAAAGGCGTCTGGCACAATACCATCGTATCGCGGGACGTCAAGATCATTCTGGTGGAAAATCGCGATACCTCCATGGAGAACAGCGCCATGTACGATTTAAGCCCGGAACAGATCCAAACCCTCATCCAAGAATTGAAAACGAAATATTTCTGAGCAAATCAATATTTAGGAAGATCCGATCACCTTCCCACCCGCTGGGAAGGTGTACCTTTTGAGCGGAGGAGTGATTCACGATAGCTGGCATGATGAAGATAAGCGAGTTGTATCAACCGCGGACCTCCCGTTTGATCGATGAAGCGGTTCCAACGCCGGGTCCGGCCGAGGTGCTGATTAAGACGCGCGCTTGCGGAGTCTGCGGTTCGGAATATTTCGATTGGAACGGCGGGAGCAACCGTTTTCCGCTTTATTTCGGACACGAGGTTACCGGAGAAGTGGCGGCGGTCGGCGCCGGGGTCAACAGCTTCCAAAACGGCGACCGGGTTGCCGGGCTCTTCCGCAGGGGTTTCGCGGAATATGCGCTGATCGACCAGAGCCGGGTCGCTAAACTGCCCGATTCGGTGACCTTTGACGAGGCCGCGCTGGGGGAACCGCTTCTATGCATCGTCAGCGGAGCGCTCCGCACCGATGTGGGATTGGGCAAGACCGTAGCCATTATCGGGGTTGGCTTTATGGGCCTGTTAGTGGTACAATTGATGAAGTTGAAAGGTGCCTACCGGATCATCGCTATCGATACCCGGCCGGAAATGCTGGAATTAGCCCTCTGCTACGGTGCGGATGAAAGTTATACGCCCGATCGGGTGCCTGCCGCTTACAAGCTGGACCATTCGACCGGCAACAGCGGGACGGATATCGTAATCGAGTGCACCGGGAAGGAAGCGCCCCTGAATTTAGCGATCGAAATGGTCAAATGCCACGGGATTCTGGCCATCGTCGGTTATCATCAGGGTGAGTATACCCGGGTCAACCTGCAGATGCTCAACTGGAAGTCGGTCGATCTGATCAACGCTCACGAGAAACGGGATGATCATAAGATGCGCTGCCTTGATATCGGGTTGCGGTTGATCGCCAAGGGGCAGGTATCCGTGAAAGAGCTGATCACTCATCGTTATTCTTTGGAGCGGGTCGATCAGGCTTTTTTGGATTTCGAACAGAAAAACGCCGGATATATCAAGGGGATCATCACGATTTGAGAAAAACCTCCGGCCAGGCAGCTGCGCTACGGAATGCAACCATAATGTCATTGATATCATTACAACCGATCGAGGAGGAAGATGATGGCCAAGCTTACAGCCGGAATTATCGGGGTTGGTTATATTGGAACTTCCCAAATTGAAGCGATCAATCGTTTAGGTTATGCTCAGGTCGGCGCCATCATGATGCGTGATCCGGGTCGCGCCCGGACCATTTGTGAAAAAACCGGCATTCCTAAGTATTATACCGATTACCGGGAACTGTTGTGCGATCCCGCGATCCAGGTCATCCATAATTGCACCCCGAATCATTTACATTACCCAATCAACTTGGAGGCCATCGCCGCCGGAAAACATATTCTTTCCGAGAAACCACTCACCCTCGATTCCCGGCAATCCGCCGAATTGACGCGGTTGGCCGCGGAACGCGGGGTGGCCAACGGCGTCAATTTCATCAACCGCCATTTTCCCATCATTCAGCATATCAAGGGGATGATTGCCGTCGGCGAGCTCGGCGGGATTTACGCGGTCCATGGGACGTATCTTCAGGATTGGCTGCTTTATGACACCGATTATGACTGGCGGGTGGACCCGGAACTGTCCGGGCCCTCCCGCTGCGTCGGCGATATCGGTTCGCACTGGTTCGATATGGCCCAGTATCTATTGGACAGTAAAATTAGTGAGGTCAACGCCGATTTGGCGACCGTCATTCCGGTCCGCAAGAAAAAGAACGCCGCGGGCCTAGTGGAAGAGATCCCGGTAGCTACCGAAGATTTTGGAACGATGATGCTCCATTTCGAGAATGGAGCCCGGGGCGGCGTCACGGTATCGCAGGTCAGCGCCGGCCGCAAGAGCGAGTTCACGCTGGAGATCGACGGCAGCAAAGCCTCGGTTTACTGGAATCAGGAGACTCCCCATCATTTATGGATCGGCCACCGGGACCAACCCAATCAGACCATGATTTCCCGACCCAACTTGCTGAACGAACAGGGTAAAACCGTCAGTATCCTTGGGAACGGTTATGAACGTTGGCCGGAGGCCCAAAAGAATTTGATTCATAGCTTTTATACTACCATTTTGGAAGGTCCTCCGCCACAGTACGCCACGTTTGCGGATGCCCATCAAACCATGCGCGTGATTGATGCAGTACTGGCCAGTCAGCGAAGCCGCGCTTGGCAGAAGGTAGCGGAGTAACATATCAATTAGCAAACACGAAGGAGCATCGGATTAATGTCAACGACGAATCAACGATTGAATCGCGAACTGTTGGAGAAAAAATTATTAGGAACGGAATTGGCGCCATTTTCCGCCGCGATTCTGGATTATCCGGAGAAGGTCATTCAATTTGGCGAGGGCAATTTTTTGCGAGGTTTTGTGGACTGGATGATCCATCAACTCAATAAACGCTCGCTTTTCCAGGGCCGGGTCGTGGTGGTGCAGCCGATCCCCAGCGGCCGGGTCGCCGAACTCAATCAGCAAGATGGTTTGTACACCTTGATTTTACGCGGCACTCAGGACGGGCAGGTCGTCGACAAACGGGAGGTCATCGCCTCCATCAGTCGTGGGCTGGATCCCTATACTCAGTGGCAGGAAGTACTGAAATGCGCCGAAAACCCGGTCATCGAATATGTGGTCTCCAACACCACCGAAGCCGGCATCGCTTATAACCCGGCCGATCATCTCGGCGATCAACCGCCGGTCTCTTATCCCGGCAAGCTTACCGCCTATCTTTACCATCGCTATGAACATTTTCAAGGCGACGCCAGTAAAGGAATGGTCATTATGCCTTGCGAATTGATCGACCGCAATGGCGACAATCTGAAACGGGTCGTGCTGCAGCTGGCCGCGGAATGGAACCTGCCGCAGGCGTTCCGGGATTGGCTGATCAACGCCAACCATTTTCTCAATACCCTGGTCGACCGGATCGTCACCGGGTACCCCGTCAAAGAGATGGAGAAGCTCCAGTCGGAGCTCGGATATACCGATCAAAACATGGATACCGGCGAGATCTTTCACCTGTGGGTGATCGAGGGCGATGCCAAACTCGGCGACCGGTTGCCATTCAGCCAGGCCGGTCTAAATGTCAAATGGGTGAAGGACATGACCCCGTATCGGACCCGTAAAGTCCGGATCCTGAACGGCGCCCACACCTCGACCGTGGCCGTGGCGTATCTGGCCGGGATCGACCTGGTGCGCGACGCGGTTCATGATCCGAAAGTCGGCGAATTCCTCAAACAGGCCGTCTTTGAGGAGATCATCCCCACGCTCGATCTGGAAAAGAGCGAGCTGCAGCAGTTTGCCGGCGCGGTCCTGGAGCGGTTCGACAACCCCTTTATCGACCATAAATGGTCGGATATCTCGCTGAACTCCACTTCCAAATTTGAGGCCCGGGTCATGCCTTCGCTCAAAAAGTACTTTGAGAAACAGCGGGTGCTTCCCAAGCGGATGACTTTCTCATTGGCCGCGTTGTTCGCGTTGTATTACGGCACCGAGATCCGCGATAACAAATTAGTTGGACACCGTAACGGCAAAGAATATTTTGTCCAGGACGATCTGCCAAAGCTGGAATTCTTCCGTTCGGTGTGGCAGCGCTATGAAAAGGCGGAGCTCGGCCTGGAACAGGCCGCGAATGAGATCTTAATGAAGTTCTGGCCCAAGGAGACGCAGGAATTGCCGTCCCTGGCCTCGGAAGTAGCATTTTATCTGCAGGAGATTTTGAATTCGGGGATCCTGTCCAGCTTGGAGAAATGCTCCTGAGCTTTTGCGTTATTTTCCGAAGCAAGGCGCAGGGGTTTGATGGAAATAAACCATTCAAAGGGAGGGTCAACAATGGAAGGATTAAAGTTGTTTTTGCAGTGGGTCCGTGAGCAAAAAACGACCGAGGAACTGAAAGTCGCGGTTCAAAAAAATCCGGAGGGGACGGGGATCTATCCCGAATCCATCCAACAACATGATGGCTCTGTCCTGTTTATCGTCCGGCGCGAAGCGGACAAAAAACTGTTCGTCGCCGACGACCGGTCGCCGCTCTTCGGCGAGATGGCTGGCGCGGAGCGGACGGTCGAAGGGCTTCCGGTCAAGGAATGCCCGCTGTCGGTGAGCAACAGTCGGGTCCTGCGCAAGTATTTCCCATTTACCAATCCGATCGCTTTATCCGGTTTCGACACCACCATCGGTCTGGGCGACCGGCTGGGCTTAGCTTCGCCGGGACACATCCGCCTGATCAAAAACCTGGCGGTCCGGCCGATCCTGGCGCAGCAGTCCATCCGCGAGTTGAACCTGACCGGTCGGGATTACGGCCAGGTTTTGGCCGACGCGGTCTGGGCGGTCTTTCAGGAAGGCTATCAAGGCGGCTTCGGAGCGGACGGCGATCATCTCAAGAGCGCGGCCGAGGTCCGGATGGCGCTGGAGCACGGTTTTACCATGATCACCCTGGACTGCTCGGAGCATATCCATAACTTGACCGCCGCGGAAACGGACCGGATCGACGCACTCTATCGAGCGCTGGCTGCCGACCAACGGCAGGCATTGGAAACCCGTTTTTTGAGCAACGGATTTACGATGGGAGAAGGTTTGACGGTCGCCTACACGCCGGAAACGTTAAAGTTCAACGCGGCGGTCTATCAAGAGGCGATCGACTTTGCGATCGGAATTTACCGGGAGTTGCTCCAGCCGCTGGCGGGGAAGGTCGATTTCGAGGTTTCCATTGATGAGACCCAAACGCCCACCGATCCCGCGTCCCATTATTTCGTGGCGCTGCAACTGGCGGAGGCCGGGGTGAAGGCGAACAGCATCGCGCCACGTTTTTGCGGCGAGTTTCAGAAAGGCATCGACTATCTGGGAGATACGGCCCAATTCGCCAAGGAGTTCCGGGAACACCAGGCGATCGCCGCCCATTTCGGTTACAAACTCAGTATTCATTCGGGCAGCGACAAGTTCAGTGTCTTCCCGATCATCGGCCGCGAGACCCGTGGGGTCGTTCATGTCAAAACCGCCGGGACCAACTGGCTAGAGGCGATCCGGGTGATCATCGAGACCGATCCCGGCCTGTACCGGGAGATCCACCGTTTCGCCCTGACGCGGCTGGACGAGGCGCGCAAGTATTACCATATTTCGGCCGATCCCAGCCGCATCCCCGAGCTGGACGGGTTGAGCGACGCCCAATTGGCGGGCTTGATGGAACAGAACGACGCCCGGCAGGTGATCCATATCACCTATGGACTGATCTTGCAAGCCAAAGACGAGAACGGACAATTCCGGTTCCGCGACCGGATCTACCGTTGTCTGAATGAACATGAAAATCTTTATTATCTCAAGCTGGAGAACCACATCGGTAAGCACCTGAGCAAGCTGGGCTTTTTGCATTGAGCGGAGCCGCTTGGTGCGGAGCTACCCGTTAATCCGGCCTGGATTTAGCCACAGAACCATTGGACATGATTTTACTGGAAGCGAGTGATTACCATTCATAAGGTCTTACAAATTCATCCCACGGATAACGTCGCCGTCGCACTTATTCCGTTGGCTCCGGGCCAAATCGTCGCGGTCAACGGACTGTCGGTCACGGTCAGGGAACAGGTTCCGGTCGGCCATAAACTGGCCTTGCGGGACATCGCCGTGGGCGAGCCGATCCGCAAGTACGGCTTTGTTATTGGCAACGCCACCCGTTTGATCCGTCAAGGCGACTGGGTTCACGTCCATAACGTGAAGACTGCGCTCCATGACAAATTGGAGTACCGTTACCAACCGTCTTTCCCGGAACCGAAAGCTCTGGCGGGCGAGATTCCCATGTTTCAAGGGTACCGGCGCGCCGATGGCCGGGTTGGCATCCGCAACGAAATTTGGATCATCAATACGGTCGGCTGCATCAACAAGCAGAGTGAGCGCCTGGCGGAGCTGGCCCGCCAGCAATATCAGGCGCAAATTGCCGCCGGCCGGATCGATGGCGTGTACGCCTTCTCCCACCCTTACGGCTGTTCGCAGCTGGGCGAGGATTTGCAAAATACCCAAAAACTCCTGGCCGGGCTGGTCGGCCATCCCAACGCCGGTGGCGTGCTGGTGGTGGGGCTGGGCTGTGAGAACAACCAGATGGCCGATTTTCAAAAGTTCCTCGGCCCGGTCGATCCGGACCGTGTCAAGTTTCTGGTACTGCAAGAAGTGCAGGACGAGTTGGCGGTCGGTTTGCAGCTCTTGGGTGAGCTGATCGATAACGCGGCGAATTCGAAGCAGGAACCCGTTCCGGTCTCGGAACTGACGATCGGCCTGAAATGCGGCGGTTCGGACGGCTTTTCCGGCATAACGGCCAATCCCCTGGTCGGGGCAGTGGCCGACCGCTTGATCGGTTACGGCGGCACCGCTATTCTCACCGAGGTCCCGGAGATGTTCGGGGCCGAGACCATCCTGATGAACCGGGCCAAGGACCGGGCCACCTTCGAAAAAGTGGTGGCGTTGATCAATGACTTCAAGGATTATTTCATCCGTAACGGCCAGGAGGTTTATGAAAATCCGTCGCCCGGCAATAAGGACGGTGGCATTACCACCCTGGAGGATAAGTCGCTGGGCTGCACGCAAAAGGGCGGCACCAGCATCGTTACGGATGTGCTGCGCTATGGCGAGCAGTCCAAGCTGAAAGGGTTAAACCTGCTGGAGGGGCCGGGCAACGACATCGTCTCCTGTACGGCGCTGGCCGCCGCCGGAGCCCAATTGATCCTTTTCACCACCGGCCGAGGCAATCCGATGGGAGCGGTCGTTCCCACCGTCAAGGTAGCCACCAACGCACGCCTGGCCGCGACGAAGCCGCACTGGATCGATTTCAACGCCGGCAGGCTGCTGGAAGGGTTGACCATGGAACAGCTCAGCGCCGAGTTTTTTCAATATCTGTTGGCGGTCGCCGGCAAACAGTCGCTGACCCAAAACGAACGGAATGGCTATCGTGATATGACCATTTTCAAATCGGGCGTCACCCTTTAGGGATCATTGACATGATCAGCCAAAGTAAAGAGAGCTGCCATAAAAGCGGCTCTCTTTTTCTAAAGCAGCGGCGTCACTACGGCCACTGCCTTGGCCGGGTAAAAGCTTTTTGATCCGGAAAATCTTAAAAGATCCTCCTCGCCGGCTCAGTTAGCGGGAGGTCGCGAACTAAATAAGTGGCCAGCCGATGACGGAATTGACGGCGTCCCGTATCGCGGTCAGTGCCGCATCGATCGTTTGTTCGGTGAGGGCCGTGCTGATTCCGACCACCGCCAGCAACACGGTTTGGATGGCATTCTTTTGCATGTTTACCAGCAGCGCGGCGTCCGTCGCATCGATCGCTCCCGCCAGCTTTTTCTTTTGGATATCCAGAATCACCTCGCCGAGCTTTTTGAATTCGCCTTCCGCGTATTGAAATGTCTCCGGCAGCTTATTCCCCAATACTTTTTTGGCTGCGGCGATCATCTGCTGGACCAATTCATCGATATTCAGATCGGTCATGGGGATACCTCCTTGGGGTTAAGGCTGACGCCTCTTTTCAGGGCGGTTTGCAGCTTGATGATGGCCGTCAATTGCGCCTCGAAAGCGCTGCGGATCGGATCGATCAACGCCTGGGTCAATCCCCTTTCGCCCTGGTTCTCGTGAATTTGCCGCAGATTTTCCACGTTTTCTTGTAAAAGACGGATCTGCGACGCCACCAGCTCGTTTTTGGGAATGGAATTGGCGCGGTTCAGAATGCTGTTCAAGGATCCCTTGACATCGTCATAGAAGCCGATGTTGTTGCGGTACTCTCCTTCTGGCGTTCCTGCGGTCCGTTCCATCTTCACCAGAAAGGTCTCGATTTTGGTCTGAAAATCGGTCACATAACCGTCGATGATGGCGTCGTAATCGGCGATCAACTTGACCGTGCAGCCGGAGACCGCCAGCAGCAGGATAAAGATGAGCGCGAGCGGCAGCAGCAGACGTTGCTGCGGGAACCAGCCGTTCATCGTCATCGCTTCACCTCCTATTGTTCATCGGGCATTTGGCCCTATAGCGTATGCATTTGTTCAGGGAGTTGGTTCTTCGGTGGAGTTCAGCGACGCGGAAACTTTAAGTCTCGACGACAAAACGGATCAACGCAGTCGTTAAATGCGTACGCCCCGTGAGTTGGGAAAAAAATTTCGCTTTCGGGTAAGCATGCACGGTAAGTATGAAAGCAAGCTGACATTGGGAATGAGAAAGCCTACTCAGTGGTTATGCGAACTTTTCGAACGCCGAACCAGCAACTTGTGAACACTTGTGGTGTCGTAAGAAGAAAAGGGAGGAAGTTTTATGATATAATTAGAAAAAATTGCAAAGAAAACAGGTTTGATTAAAGAGCTGCTTTCTTTGCGGCATCGGAACGGGAAAATCTTCGATTAATGATTTTCGAATTATGGCGAACTTTCCGAGAGGTTGGCTCGTATCTTCGATAGTTAGGTGATTGTTTTGGGATTGGACGAAGAGTTGGCATTACAACTCCAGCGGGGCGATGAAGCAGCGCTGGAGACGCTAGTTCGGCGATATCACGGTCCGATTCACGCTTATGTGGTGCGAATGGGCGGTGAATATCATACGGCGAGTGATATCACCCAAGAGGTTTTTATTAAGGTCTGCCGCCATATCGGCCATTACCGAACCGATCTGCCTTTTCGTCCCTGGATTTATACGATTGCCTCCAATACGTACAAGGATTATTTGCGAAAAGCCCATGTGCAGAAAGACGTTCTTGGATTGGCGCAGGAGGAAGTCGCGGCAATTGCCGAGACTCCGGAAACCGTTTTTTTTGGAAGCCGTGGAAAGGAATATGGTTCTCAAAACGCTACAACGATTGAACGCAATTTATCGGGAAGTCTTAATTCTCCGTTATTATCAGGATTTCAAACTGGAAGAGATCGCCTTGACGCTTCAAATACCGGTCGGAACCGTCAAATCGAGGCTTTGGACCGCTCTACGCCAGTTGAAGCAAATACTTGTAGAAGAGGAGGGTCTCCATGTCCATCCAGTCGAGCGATGAACAGAACCGGATCCTTGTCGAGATTGGAGCGGAGACGGAATTAGCGGAACTGCTTCAAACCATGAACTATCTTGAACGTTGCCCGGTAGATCCACCCTCCGAGCAAGCGACGGAGGCATTGATCGCTTCCCTGAAGCCTTTGTTGGCAGAGGCCGAGTCGTCTCAGGTCGAGCAACCCGCGACTAAAATTATCATGCCGGCCCGGGGTTGGAAACTGCCGTTGTTGCTGCAGTTGGCCCGGCCGCAGACAATGCTGTTGAGCAAGGGTTTTATCACGTTTTCGATTCTGCTACTCCTCGCCGGACTGGCGCTTACTCATGTGGCGCATGGCAATATGATGAAGTATCTGGCCAATGCCGCGCCTATCCTAGGCCTCCTGACAGTGTTCTATGAGTTTCGGGCGAAATTCAATGGCGTCAGCGAGCTTGAGGCAGCTTGCCCTTATTCGGCGACACAGCTTGCTGCCGCCCGGTTACTGGTGGTTCTGGGCTATGACGTCGTACTCTGTCTAGTTGCCACCCCGATGGTCAGTTATGGACAGGGCCGCCTTCTGGGATTGGTTATCGTGAGTTGGCTGGTGCCGCTGTTATTGATGATGGGCATTGCGCTGACGGTTTCTTTATGGCTAGGGATCGGCGGCGGCTGTCTGGTTGCTGCGGTCGTTTGGGGCTTGCAATTTGCCTTTGCCTTACATAAAGGAAGCTCCCTGATGACGTTGCTTTATGCGAAAATGACGCCGCTCGCTGCGGATTTTCTCAGCATGGCCTTGGGAATGTTGCTGCTGTTTTTTACGTATCGGCGTTGGAATTCCACGATGACTTGGAACGATGAGCCGGGCGAATGACCCGAAGGGAAGTCTATGATGCTGGAATTGACGGGAATAACGAAACAGTTTCGCACTGCCGGTTTTTCGTTGGGATCCGTATCTTTCCGCCTGGGAAACGGCCTGCATCTCTTGGCCGGACCCAATGGCGCGGGAAAATCTACTTTGTTACGGATGATCGCCACGGTGTTACGACCGGATTGCGGCCAAATCGCCTGGCGGAACAAGGACATCTACACCAGTGGCGGCTATAAGCGGACTCTCGGCTATCTGCCGCAGACTTTCGGCCTCTACGTGGAGATGACTGGTTGGGAATTTTTGCATTACATGGCCGGGCTGAAGGGGCTCCCGCCGCGACTGGCGAGGGAACGGGCCGATTTCGTTGCCACCCGTTTCGGAATCCGGCAGGAATGCCAGCGACGAATCGCGCTCTGGTCGATGGGGTTGCGGCAACGTTTAGGCCTGGCGCAAGCGTTGCTCAACGATCCGGCGGTTTTGATTCTGGACGAACCGTTCAACGGATTAGACCCCGAAGAAAGTCAGACGGTCAGCACATTCCTGGCCCAATTATCCCGGGAGCGGATGATTCTTATCAGCAGCCATGTCCTGTCCGGGCTGGCCGTGACCCGGCTGCTGCTCCTGAGGAACGGCCGTCTATGCTTTGAAGGAGCACCAACGGCTTTCGTCAACGAAGCCCGGGGACACGTCTGGTCGCTAACAGTCTCCAAGGACCAATGGCTCAAATTACCGCATCATGACTCAACGGGTGCGATCATCCTGGAAGACGGCCAATACCGCTGCAACTTGGTTGGTGAACGGCCACCCGATATTCCGGGGGTTCAGGCTGGCGAACCGGGATTGGAGGAAGCCTATATTTTTTGGTTGCGTTACAATCATCCGATGGGCGAGGAAATACAGGATGATCATTCGGCTTGAAGACATTACGGTTTATGGACCTACGGCGCAGCGGAACGGTTGGCGATGGGGCGCTTGGCGGGGATCGCGTCATGGAGATCGTAGCTCCGATCCGGGCGGCGGGCCCTCGCTGCAGCAGATCTCATGCGCCTTTACGACGGGCATTACTGCGATCGTCGGTCCCAACGGAGCCGGGAAGTCAGTTTTGTTGCAAGTCCTTTGCGGTTTGATTTCACAGGACGCGGGCCAAATAACGCTGAATGGCAGAACCGCAACCCGGTCCGCTCTTCGCCAAGCGATGGGTTATTTGCCGCAAGCTTTTGGCTTTTATCCTCAATGGACCGCCCGTGAAACCCTTCATTATATCGCGTTGTTGAGAGGAATGGTCCGCCAGAAGGAGCGGGAGCGGCGGGTGGCGGAGGTCTTGCAGCGGACCGCCCTGGCGGCGGTGGCCGACCGTAAAGTGGGAACCTATTCCAGGGGCATGCGGCAAGCTGTCGGAATTGCCCAGGTATTATTAGGCGGGGCTCCGGCTTTAATCCTGGATGAGCCTGCCGCCGGGCTGGACCCTGAGGCCCGGAATAAGCTTCGGAGGATACTGGTGGAAATTGGGCAAGAGCGTCCAATTATTTGGGCTTCATCGCTGATCGGCGACACCGTTTTCGCGGACCGGGTCTTGATTTTGACCCGGGGTGAAAGCTGTTTTTGGGGGACCCCCGTTGAATTAGCGGCGGCTGCCCGGCCGCCCGTGACGCATTCCCTTCCGGCTCCGACGAAAGGTGCCGGAACCGATGGAGCGTATGGAGCGGAGTTGTTGGAGCAAGGGTATCGGGCCATTTTGTCACGCGGAGTGAGTTCATGAGCTCTTTAGGACAACTGATCGGCCATGAAATCGGACTTCCCTGCGAAGCAAGACTTTCTGGCTGCTCGGGCTCCTCGCGGTGGCGATGATATTCATTCCCGCCTTCGCTTTGCTGCTGCTGCAGTTTATCATCATCGCCATTGTTACCAGAGATCAGCGGACGGGTTTTGCCGGGATTTTGGCATCTTTGCCATATCCTACGGCGCAATTGTCTCTGGCTCGCGCCTTGGCTTCACTCTGCCTGTTGCTCGGGTTATGGCCCTTGATGGTGTTAACCGTCGGTTTTTTGCCGGGACTGGAGCCGGCGGCCTGGTTGTTCAATGCCCGGGATCTGGCGGCGCTCTCCTTCCACTATTTTATCCTTTGCCTGATCGTGGTGGGGTTTGTATTTTTCAGCAGTTCATATACGCAGCGGCCTGGACGGCTGTATCTGATCCATGGAATCGGTTGGTTCCTTGGAGTGTTATTTGACAGCAACGCGGCAATCTTTCCCCACTGGAGCAAGCTTTACATCTTAAGCAGCCAGGCAGTACGGCTGAGGGCGCCCGCGGCGGCGTTGGGATTCTTTCCGGAGCCGGATATCTTCCCTGCATTGATAATTTTTCAAGTTGCTCTGAGCATTTTACTATGGTCGCTTGCGACCATAGTTCAAATGGACAAACGGGGTGAACGATGGATGCGGGCAAGGCGGTTTCCGGGAATGATTCTTCTGGCAATATTGGCCGCTTCAATGGCGGGCGTTGCAGTTTGGCAGGGGTTGGAGCATAGAGGGAGCGCATTTCGCCTGGGCGGGCGGGAAACGGATCGGTTGCAGCGGGTCATAGCCCAGGCGGTGCCAAACGCGGTTCCGGTGCTGGAATCTTACGATTTATGATTCGGATGCATAGCGCCGAACACCGTTTGGAAGGAAAAGCGGAATTAACTCTCCGCCTTGAGAAACCAGCGGACCGGGTCTATTTTACCTTGCGGAATTATCTGGTGGTGGAGTCTGTCGCGCTTGCCGATGAAAATGAAAGGCTGCAATGGCGGCGGGACGGGTCTGTTTTGGCGGTACGGCTTCCGGAACGCTATCGGCAAGGAGCTAGGTTGAGATTGACGATTGCCTACTCCGGAACAGTTTGGGAATGGGGGACAAGGGCGCGGGAGCGTCCGAACGGGCCGCTGAACTTTGTGGCATCCTCCTTTTCCTTGTTGCGCAGCGGGCAGGCGTGGTACCCTATTCCCGGCGTTCAACCGTTGTATATCTGCCAAGCCTACACCATTCTGGGGCGCCCGGCGGTCGGAACGGCCGTCTGGGCCAGCCGCGCCATTCATCCTGTCGTTGCCTTTCGCCTGACAGTGGATTCGGACACTGACAATATGGCGCTATCCAACCTGGAACGGACGGGGGTGGAGACATTGAGCGGCGCGTACAAGAAACGCTATCGCTTTGGCTCGCTCCGGGGGCGGGACGTATTCCTGATGGTCGGACCGTATCGCTATCAAAAGAAGACTATCCCGGGCGGTTCGGGCTTTATGGAGATCTATGCTTTTCCGCAACATCAGGCCAGAGTCGCGGCAGTTTTGAACTCGCTGGCCAAGCCATACCGGTTTTATCAGGACCTGCTGCAACCGAGGCTGCCGGGTCCGGCAAGAAATGTACCCTATTGGAAATGCCGGCTTTGGCTTTCTTGGCCGGCAGTGAGGAGCTCGGCCGAGACCTAACCCTTACCGATACCGTGTTGCTTTCTGAAGATATTTTTCAGGTGGGGAAATGGCGTTTGCCAGCCACAGCCACGATGCAGGAGAATAAGCGGAGCATCGCTGTTTTACAACGTTGGCTCCAAGAGGACATCACTGCCGGCGGCTCTTGGTATAACGGCAATATCGGCGAGGGCTTGATGCTCTATTTATTCATGCTCCATGCCGCAGAAAATGATGGCCGGGCATTTTACGATTCGATCAAAGCGAATCTGCGGACCGGCAAAAGAACAGACGGCGGAGAGTTTGTTTTGCCATGGTTGACCGGCGGTCCGGTAGTTCGGGATGTCTTCTTGACGCTGGATGAAATGCGCACCGCGGATCCCGAGGCAACCGCCTTGAAGCGGGTTACGCGCCGGCTCTATGCGGTGTATCTCCGGCAAGGGAGTATCACGGCGACGGACTTTTCGACAGCAGTTCGGAGTGTTTCGGCCGTTATGGATTGGCCCCGGAGCAGGAAAGACTCTATCCAACGGCGCCTGCGGAGCATCGCCGATAATGATCAGCCAAGCAACCGGCGTTTAAAGCAGGGTTTACAGATATCGCTTTTTCCTTTTCGACCCGAGGAATGGTTACCGTGACGAGATTCGTCCAATGAAAGAGTGGCATAGCCACTCTTTTTTATTTTGTGAGTTTTTACGAACCAAATGGAAATTTCTTTCGTAGTCATTCATGGATAAGGTGAGATCAATTTCAACGGATGAAAGAGGAGAGCTGAATGGAGATCAAAGTTGCGGTGATCGGCGCAGGAAATTGGGGCACAAATCTGATTAAGACGCTTTACCCATTGGGTGTTTTGGCGGCAGTTGCCGAACAGTCCGAAGCAAGCCGTACCCATCTGAAAAAAATCTATCCGGATCTTGATGTATGTTCTGATTTCGGTAAATTGCTGGATTCCGATGTTCAGGCGGTGCTGATTGCCACGCCGGCCCCGACCCATTACCGGATTACCCGGGAAGCGCTCTGGGCCGGAAAAGATGTCTTCATCGAAAAACCAATGGCGCTTCGGACGGCCGAAGCGGAGGAGTTGGTGGCTATCGCCGAAAAAGAAAATCGAATTTTGATGGTAGGGCACCTATTGCTTTATCAGCCTGCTGTACAGTGGCTCAAAGCCTACCTGGAGTCCGGCCTTTTGGGGGACTTGAACAGCTTGCACCAGGAGCGTCTGAGCCTGGGGCGCGCCAGGGAAACAGAGAGTGTGCTCTGGGATTTGGGTGTCCATGATCTGGCGGTGTTGCTCTACCTCACCGGAACCTATCCGGTGGTGGGGCGGGTCAGCGGCCAGCAGCGACTGCGCTCGGGGATCGAGGATGACATTTATCTTCATTTAACGTTTGACGGCAATATTCAGGCGCATTTGCACGCCTCTTGGATCTGGCCGGTCCGGCGCAGACAACTGATGCTCACCGGCACCAAAGGGATGCTGGTCTATGATGAAATGGCCCAAACGGTTACCCTGCACCGGAACGGAATTCATAAAAAAGATCTGTCTGCCTGGGACGAAGGAACGGAACGGGTCTTTCAAGGGGAGTGGGCGCCGCTGACCCGGGAGATGGAGCATTTCTTGCAATGCATTCGCGACCGAAAACAGCCGCTCTCGGGCGGGCCAAGCGGGGTTGCGGTCATCAGGGTGTTGGAGGAAGTGAGTCAAAAGCTGCGCGGTGAGTCGGAATATAGACAATTGATAGTTTAGGGAGAGAAAAATGAAGTCGAAGAACGATGTCAAGGCGATCGATGTTCATCGCATCCACCCCACTGCAGTGGTCCATCCCAATGCCCACATCGGAAGGAACGTGACCATCGGCCCATACGCCGTCATTGGAGAGAATGTGACGATCGGTGATCGTTGCATGGTTGGACCGCACGTTTCTATTGACGGCTGGACAACAATCGGGCAGGGAAACCGTTTTTTTCACGGCGCCTCGATCGGTTACGAGCCGCAAGATCTGAAATATAAAAGTCAAAAGACTTTTCTATTTATCGGTGATAACAATATTTTTCACGAGTATACGACAGTAAACCGGGGCACGGAACAAGGTGGCGGAGAAACTCGGCTGGGCAATAACAACGTATTGATGCTCTATTCGCATGTGGCCCATGATTGCCATGTGGGCAACGGAAATCTGCTGGAAAACGGTTCCGCGCTCGGCGGACATGTTATGCTGGAAGATCAGGTGATAGTCGGCGCGATGAGCGGCGTTCATCAGTTTTGCAAAATCGGCAGCATTGTTACCATCGGCTGGATGATTAAGGTTACCAAAGACGTGCCCCCCTTTATTCGCGTCGAGGGGAATCCGGCGAAAGTGGCCGGTCTCAATGAGGCGGGTCTTTACAAAAATGAGATCCAGCCGGAAATATGCGCCCAGATTCAATCGGCCTATCAGATTCTGTACCATTCGAAACTGTCACTGAATAAGGCCATTGAGGAAATGGAATTCAAACTGCAGGGCAGTTTGGAGATCGATCATTTCATCCGGTTTATCTTGAATAACAAACGGGGTATCCAGCGTTGAGCGGTAACTGATTATGTTTAGAGGAGTTGTTGTCAGATGAACATACCGATTTTAAACCTCGAGCCCGAGGTGGATGAGCTATGGGAGGATTTAAACCAAGCCATTCAAGGAGTGTTACGTTCGACTCGTTTCATCATGGGGCCGAACGGAACGGCATTTGAAACGGAGAGTGCAGAATACTTGGGAGTTAAGCATTCGATCGCCGTCGATTCCGGAACCGATGCGTTGGTCATTGGGTTGCGGGCAGCCGGGGTCGCAACCGGAGATGAGGTGATCACCAGCCCTTTTACTTTTTATGCCACCGCCGAAGCGGTCAGTCAGACCGGAGCGACACCGGTGTTCGTGGATATCCGCAAGGAAACGTGTAACATCGACGTCCGGCGGATCGAGCAAGCGATTACACCGAAGACCAAGGCGATCATACCGGTCCATCTGTTCGGCCAGGGGGCGGAGATGGACGATATGCTGGCATTGGCCAAGCAATATAAGTTGAAGATTATCGAAGATGCGGCCCAAGCTTTTGGCGGAGAGTACCGCGGCAGAAAACTCGGCGCCATCGGGGATGTGGGTTGTTTCTCTTTCTATCCGTCCAAAAATTTGGGGGCTTACGGAGATGGCGGATTGATTACGACCAATGACGACGAAACCGCGGCGCTGGCGCGAATGCTCAGGAATCACGGTTCGCAACGAAGCTATTACAATGAGCTGCTCGGTTACAACTCCCGCCTCGATGAACTGCAGGCGGCGATACTCCGGGTAAAACTGCCGCGCATCGAAGCCTGGAATGAAGGCCGGAGAAAGGCTGCCCGTGTCTACAACGAATTGTTAGCCGATATACCGGGGTTAATCATCCCTCATGAAGACCCCGCCGCCAAACATGTTTATCACCAATATACGATTCGGATATTGCATGGCAAGCGGGATCAAGTCCAACGCTACCTGGAGCAGCAAGGGATCGGCACCATGATCTATTATCAGGTCCCCCTCCACCGGCTGCCGTTGTATGAGCGGACCGCGATCGAGTTGCCGGTGGCGGAAGAGTCCGCCGGAGAAGTGTTATCGTTGCCGATTGGCCCGAAGATCACCCGCGCGATTCAGGAGACTGTGGCGGCAGAATTACAAAAAGCGCTAGGCTGATCATCGGCCAATCCGATTACCGCAGTTTTTTCCGAACCGTCGCAGGAGGGTTGAAAATACGAATTTCACCGGAGGTATGAGCTTTGCGAAAAATAACATGGGTTCTTTTCCTGGTTTTATTCCTAAGCGGCTGTCAATCCGTTGCCACGCCATCCGCCATGACTCCCATCACATTGCCTGCGCCAACCGGTACCTATGGGGTCGGCGTGACCAGCCTGCCGTTGGTGGATCGGTCCCGGACCGAAACGATTGGAGCAAATGCCGGCGCCCACCCTCGTGAGTTGATGGTGCAATTGTGGTACCCTATCGCCCCGACGACCGCCGGGGCGCCCAGTGAGTATTTGGACGAACTCTCCGCCAGATTTGCCGCTACGAGTGCGGCCGAGTTTATTCCCAAAAAAGCCCCCCGCTTGAGTCCGGATTTCCGATTCCTGATCGAGACCCACGCGGTACGGGACGCGCTCCCGGCGCAGGATGGGACGGAATTTCCAGTATTGGTGTTTTCGCCGGGCTATGGCGCGACCTACCTGTTTTATCAGAGCTTGCTTGAAGATTTGGCGTCGCACGGTTATCTCATCGCGGCAATCAACCATCCTTATCTATCGGGGATCACCGTCTTCCCGGACCAGCATTTTTATCCCCAGGCTCAACCCAAAAATGAAGATCGATTCCTGGACGATCAGTTCAGGACGGCGGTTACGGACATCCGGTTCGTCGTCGCTCAAATGACGGCGCTGAATCAAGACCGCAGGCAACCTTTCCTGGACAGGTTGGATCTCAGCCGGATCGGCTGTTTCGGGCATTCTTACGGCGGCGCGGCTGCGGTCCAAGCCTGTATCGATGATCCGGAAATCGAGGCAGCCATGGACATTGACGGATCGATGCATGGCAAGGATTACTGGCGGCCGATCGCCAAACCGTTGGGCATCATCAATGATGACCTGACGGCAACGTGGGATTACACCGTTAAAAAGCTCTGGCGGAATACCCATCGGGGCTATATAGTCCAAATCAAGAAAGCCCGCCACTTGGACTTCTGCGATCTGGGGATGATTATCAAGCGTTACTATCCTAAACTGCCGCTGCTGACCCGGACGTTGTATTTTGGCAAAATCGAACCGGAATTGGCGTTACAGCTGACCCGCCAAACGGTTTTAAACTTTTTTGAAATTTATTTAGCCGGTGAATCCAACGCTGAGTTATTGGATATGCCCCGCCGCTATCCGGGGCAAGTCAAAATTACGAAAAAACCTTGATAATCAAGCATAAGCGGTTGTCGCTCCTTATCAAGTTTTTCGACCAGTGCTTTTATAAACCCAGAACAAAAAAGAAAATTTTTTAAAAATGGAGGTTACATCTTGAAACGACGCCTCAGTGGTATTTTATTATTAACGTTCTTCCTGTGCTTGTCATTTCAGGGCCAAAGCCGGGCGGATACACCGGAGCGCCTTTTCTTGCTCGGCAATAATCAAAAAGCCCAAGTTAGCGATGCCGATGGGAAAGTGCTGGCCACATTGCCTTTGGATAAGGGTCCGCAACAAGTCATCACCAATCAACGCGGGGAGAAGTTATTCCTCTGCAAGGACCAAAGCCATTGGTCGCTTTCTTTGCTCAGAGCGGATGCCACGGCCTATCAGACCGAGTTGAGACAAGACGCCAGCCTGACGGGGTTCGTCATGAACCGGGAACATTCCTATTTTTGGGCGTTGGTTGAAGCGGGGACCGGGGGCAAGCGGGCCGAGTTGCTCCGGATCAACCTGGCCAATCTGGAGCATCAGCATACCACCCTCGACACTCCCGGCGTTACGATTGCGCTCACTCCGCGGGAAGAACGCCTGATCGTCACCACCGTGGGAGCGGATCCGCTTTCTGCCGCGCTACACTTTTTAAACGCCGCTTCGTTACAAACGCTTCAAAGCATCCCCATCGCCAAAAATCCGGCGGCTACTTTTTTCTCCCCGGACGAGCAGTCTTTGTGGGTCACCAGCTATGGTTACCATCTCAATTTAAGCAAAGTAGCCGGCCGACAACTGGTCCAAGCGGATAGCGCCATCCCCGCCGCGGCCTATGATATCGATCTGAATGCCATGCAACTGCGCCGGCAGATTCGATTGAGCGAATTAAGCGCTGATTTGATTGTCAGGGACGGCAGCATTTATGCTTTTGTGGCTGAAGGAAACCAAGGCAAGGTCATTTGCCTGAGCGGCAACGGCAACGTCATCGAATATCCGGTGGATTTCATCCCGCGGCAAGTGGAAGCCGCTCCGGAACGCTCCGAACTCTATATCATCGGCCATAAGCAGCTGGCGTTTTATAATACCGCGAGCCGCAAATTGCTGGGAGAATTGCAGTTGAACAGGGAGATAGGCCGGTTCCTCGCACTGCCCGGTTCCTCGCGCGGTTTAATTTACCACCCGACGAACCGCGGGATTCTATCCGTAGTGGACCTCGATACTCGCCAAATCACCACCACCGCGCGGTTGGGCCGGGGCTACATGGTCGCCTGGAAGACCTACTCCCTCATCAGCGGCGACGTCTTCGTATTGGGGGATATCTTTTTCCGGAATGGCGATATCCTGGCGCTTCCCGAGAAGAGGCTGGCCTACATTTACAATCATTTTTCACAAGATGTCGCTGTTTTTGATATCGGGCAGAACGAGGTGATCCGCCGAATCGGGTGCAACATCGGGAACAGCGGTTATTTGCTCGGCGCTCCCAATCGAAAATACATCATTGCCGTCGGCCCCGACCAGTGGAAGTTGATCAACGTTGCGACGCAAAAAGTGGATCTGAATCTGCGCATTAAATGGATTGGCAGGGACAAGAAGATCGTTCCGCATTTTTACCACAGTTCCGCCGGGGATGTACTGGTCATTGCCACCGGGAAGAAGGTTATCTGGGTCGATCTTGAAAACGCGGAAATAATCCGGAAACTTCCCACCCTAACGAGAGATGCCGTGATCGGATGGTAAGCGGATCAGGAAGTCTATTTATGTATTATAAATGAAATATATGACACAAAGCAAAGCGAATAGCCCTTTATTAAGTTAACGCGTTGTGCTAGTAGATTAGCACAACGCGTTAATTTAATATTTTGGGTATAATTTTTGGCTCGCCCACAGTTGGGACTGTCATCGATGGTTCCGTTTATGCGACTGAGCGAGCTTGTTGAGCGACTGAGCAAGCTTGTTTAGTGACTGAGCAAGCTTGTTTAGTGACTGAGCAAGCTTGTTTAGTGACTGAGCAAGCTTGTTTAGTGACTGAGCAAGCTTGTTGAGCGACTGAGCAAGCTTGTTGAGCGACTGAGCGAGCTTGTTGAGCGACTGAGCGAGCTTGTTGAGCGACTGAGCGAGCTTGTTGAGCGACTGAGCGAGCTTGTTGAGCGACTGAGAGAGCTTGTTGAGTGACTGATAGAGCTTGTTGAGTGACTGAGAGAGCTTGTTTAGTGACTGAGAGAGCTTGTTTAGTGACTGAAAGAGCTTGTTGAGTGACTGAGCAAGCTTGCTGAGCGACTGAAAGAGCTTGCTGAGTGGCTGAACAACTTCTTGCGTTTCTGCGCGAGTATATGTTTTTAATTGCCATCCCTGACTGTGCCGCTGAGCTATCGTTTTTGATGGCGTTATGGGGGCGGGGTATCGGCGTCAACGCCGGCCCGCTTATCAAGCCCCATCGAAAACCAACCACGTCTTGGCTGAGTATGACCGTTACAAAGTTTTCCCGGCCGCATAATGAAATAAGGCTGGCGAGGTCGGAGCCGGGTTTTGGTTCATAAAAAAAGATTGGTCTTGAACGGGGAATTCGTTTATAATCTGAATAATAGGATAGTTTATCACCGAATATTCTGAATCATTATGGAAGGGAACCACATGATCAGTGTGACCAAATTGCTGACCGGAGCGGAACACAGTGGCGACCGGCTGCGTTATGCGGCCGCGGCGCAGTTGCCGCCCCACGGAACCGCGGCGGGGAAGGGGCCGGTGGTGGTCTGGAATATGACGCGCGCCTGCAATCTGCGCTGCCGCCATTGTTATGCCGAGGCCGGGGCCGAACCCGATCCCGCCGAACTGTCTACCGCAGCGGCGGAAAAATTCATAGACGATCTGGCGGAGTTCGCCGTCCCGGTCTTGCTGTTCTCGGGCGGGGAGCCGCTGGTGCGGCCGGATCTGTTCCATTTGGCCGGTTATGCGTCGGCCCGGGGAATCCGGCCGGTCATCTCCACCAATGGCACCTTGATCTCCGAATCCGTTGCGGCCCGGATTAAGGAATCCGGCGTTCAATACGTCGGGATCAGCCTCGATGGAATCGGGGCAGCCAATGATCGGTTTCGCGGCGTGCCCGGCGCTTTCGAAACGGCAGTCGCCGGCATCCGCAACTGTCTGACGGTCGGGCAGAAAGTGGGCTTGCGGTTCACGATCAGCCGCGCCAATTATCAGGACCTGGACGCGGTCTTTGACTTCATCGCGGCGGAAGGGATCGGACGGGCCTGCTTTTACCATCTGGTCTATACGGGGCGGGGACGCAGCTTGCGGGAGGACGACCTGACGGCTGCCGAGACCTGCGGAGTCCTCGACCGCATCATCGCCAGGACTTTGGACTTTCAGCGCCGCGGCGTGCCGGCGGAGATCTTAACCGTCGACAACCACGCCGACGGAGTTTATATTTATCATTGGGCCAAAAAGCACCGGCCGGAGCGGGCTGAGCCGATTTATCAATTATTGCGGCGCAATGGCGGCAACCGTTCGGGAATCGCCATCGCCGGAGTGGATTGGGAAGGCAAGGTCCACCCCGATCAATTCCTGCGCCAGCTTTGCCTGGGCAATGTGAAGGAGCGCAGTTTCGGCCGGATCTGGACCGATGAGGACAATCGGCTCCTGGCGGAGTTGCGCAACCGCCAGCCGTTGTTGCAGGGCCGCTGCGGACGGTGCCGCTGGCTCGAGCTTTGCAACGGCAATTTCCGGGCCCGGGCGCTGGCCGCCGGGGATCTCTGGGGTTCCGATCCGGCCTGTTATCTCAGCGATGAAGAGACAGGCAGCGCCTGAAGCGAATGGGGAAAGGGTAAAGCGATGCTGATATCATGGAATGTGACCCGGGAATGCAACTTGTTCTGCCGCCATTGCTACCGGGAATCGGGACCGGGGCGGCGCGAACCGGATGAATTGACCACCGGCGAGGGGCGGCAATTGCTGGACCAGATCAAGGCCGCCGGATTCAGACTGGTCATCTTCAGCGGCGGGGAACCGTTGTTGCGGAAGGACTTGCTCGAGTTGACCGCTCATGCCGCGCGGATCGGCCTGCGGCCGGTGCTTGGCACCAACGGCATGCTGCTTGGGGAGGAGCTGGCCCGCAGCTTGCGGGAGTCGGGAGTCGGCGGCGTCGCCGTGAGCCTGGACAGCGACACACCGGCCTATCACGACCAGTTTCGCAATTGTCCGGGCGCTTGGGAAGGCGCGGCCCGGGGGATCCGGAATGCGCTCGCGGCCGGGCTGCGGGTGCAAGTCAATATGACGCTCAGCGAGGCCAATCTGGACCGTTTCCCGGCCACCGTCGACCGGGTGGCGGAGTGGGGGGTGCAGGCCCTGCATCCGTTCTTCCTGGTGCCCACCGGCCGGGGCCGGGATTTGGCGGCCGAAACTTTACAGCGGGAAAAATATTTCGGTATGATCCGGACGGTCCTGGCGAAGCAGCAAACCGTGGCGATCGAGTTGAAACCGACCTGTGCGCCGCAGTTCCTGCCGATGGCCAGGGAGATGGGCTTGGCTTTGCGTTTCAGTCGCGGCTGCCTGGCCGGCACCGCTTACTGTTGCATTCTCCCTAACGGCGATGTACATATCTGCCCCTATCTGCCCGTCAAGGTCGGCAATGTCCGGACGGAGCCTTTTGACGCCATCTGGCGCGATAATGAGATCTTCCAGCGATTGCGCGATTTCGGCGCCTATGAAGGCCGCTGTGGCAGTTGTCCGGAGATCGGGAGCTGCGGCGGGTGCCGGGCCCGGGCCTATTATTACCACGACGGCAATTATCTGGCGGAGGAGCCCTGGTGTTACAAGGGCGTGAGCTGAGCATGGACGCCATCGACCGTAAGTTATTGAACCGGCTCCAGGCCGGGTTGCCGCTGAGCGATCTGCCTTTTCATGAGTTGGCTGCGGAGTTGGGGATCGTCCCGGACGAGGTGGTGGGGCGCTTGGCGATGTTAAAAAGGGACGGCTTGGTCCGGCGGATCGGCGGAGTGTTCGACTCCAGCCGGCTCGGCTATGGGAGTACCCTGCTGGCCATGGCCGTGCCGGAGGAAAGGGTACTGGAAGTAGCCGCCATTATCAACGGCTTTCCCGGAGTAACCCACAATTACCAGCGGCAGAATCGGTTCAACATCTGGTTCACCCTGACGACGCGCGATACGGCGGAGAAAGAAGCCATCATGGATGAGATCCGCTCCCGGACCGGTTTGGAACTGATGGAATTTCCCGCGGAGCGGATATTTAAATTGAAGGTCTTTTTCGATCTGGAAGGGAGGGATGGCGGTGCGTCTTGATCCGACGGACGAAAGGCTGATCCGGGAAATTCAACAGGATATTCCATTGACGTTGGATCCCTACGCGGCGATCGCTGAGAAGATCGGCTGTTCCAAAGCCGAGGTCATCGCCAGGCTGCAGGCGATGCGGCAAAACGGAATCCTGCGCCGGATCGGGGCGGTCTTGCATCACCGGGACAGCGGCTTTCCGATCAATGCGATGCTGGTTTGCCGGGCGCCCGCAGAATTGCTGGACGAGGCCGGTGAAGCGTTGGCCCGCTTGCCGGAGGTCAGCCATTGCTATCAGCGGCGGCCTCATTCCGCCTGGCCCTATAATCTCTACGGCATGATGCACGGCCGGACGCGAACCGAGATCGAGCAGGCCGTCGCCAGCTATGTCGAGGCGTTCGGAATCCGGGAATTTGAGCTGCTCTACAGCACCGCGGAATTGAAAAAAACCAGTCTGGTTTATATCGAATCCTGACCTGAAATAAAACAGCCCGAGATTTTCGGGCTTTTTTTAGGATATCCCATCTATCGTCTCTGTTTGCTGACCCGGATGGAGAGTGCTCCTTTTCAGCATTCAGCTCATGGCGAGACTCCTCAGGAAATTCTCTGCAATACTTTGATCAGTTCGTCACTGATTTCGCGGTCGGAGATCAGCGATAGCATGAGCAAAAAATTCTTTAAAAGTTCCCGGTCAATTCGGATCCGCGGTCCCATCAGCATTGAAAAACGTTGTAAAAGTTCGATTTTTTCCGTGTCCAAAGCGCTTCCTCCTTTGGTTTTTTGATATTATTCTATTCGCAGTTAGTTGTCGCGGAACTGAAACAACTACCGATGTGCCAATCGTACGGGGCAAAATAGAGTTATCCAAAAGCGTTATGATAAACCCTGTCCGCGAGGGTGATCATAGCAGCGCAGGGAAGCGAGGAATAAGCCGTTTTAAAGCTTCGTCAAGTTAATCATGACGATGAAGGCTTCTTCCAGGGTTTCCGATTCAGGTAAAACGGCGCACCCCGACCAACCGCCGGTGCCAAACCCAGTTCAAGGGGGTCAGATGGACGCGGGTGTTCTGCAGGACATGGATGAATTGATGCTCATCCACCATGACTCCACCGTGGGAGATGTAGCGGCCGATTCGGAAATAAACAAAATCCAACGGTCGGATCTCATGCAGCGGCACTTCCCGGCCGGCCTTTTGGACCCCTCGCAGATACCGTTCGGGATCTTCGTATACCCATTTGGAGGAGTATTCCTGGCCGTCGCCGTCGGGAATGGTTATCCCGCAGTCTTTATAGAAGAGGTAGGCCAGTCCCAGACAGTCGAGTCCATTCAAGTCCCGACCGCCATTGCGGTAGGGGACCCCTAAATACTTGCGGGCAATCGCGGCAATCTTTGGATCCACGGTCAACCATCCTTTGTATTCATACTCATCTACCTGGAATCATCATATGTATCCGCTGCCGCGGAGACCCTCAAAATATGACTTTAGGCTGAAAAGATGCCAAAATAACGAGTTTCTGATCGGTTGCAAAAATAACATAGGCCCAATCCCTTCCCTGGATTTTGCTCATATACTGTATTAACAAAGCCTCATTCCACAAGGAGCATTTGTTAAGGAGGGATCTTTCATGTCCGAAATCGAGGGCGGTTTCTTCGGTGGCGGCTGGGGTATTGGCATTGCATTTCTGGTCTTCCTAATCCTGATATTGTTGGTAGTTGGATTTAGTGTTGGATTCTAAGCTTTTCGTAATGCTGATAAAAGCCCGGGTTAACCGGGCTTTTATGACTTTTGGCAACATGAGATATTGGATGGTTCCGACTTCATGTACTGGATAATATGCTATTGATTGAAGAGATTATTCAAATGAATCTCTCGTAAGCTGTCAGGAGGTGTAGAAAATGGGAGCGTATCCGGCTGCGAAAAAGAAGAGCGAGGCCACCGCTCCGGCGGCTACCGTTACACCCGTTACACCGGCTTTCGACGGCGGCTGGTGTTATGGCTTGGGCCTTGCCTTTTTACTGTTTCTGATTCTGATCCTATTGGTCTTGAGCTTCGGTTTCTTATTCTACTAGGCAATGAAAGCCGACGATGCAACCTGGATCCAATTCGACCATCGGGAAACGCGGCTAGTTTTGGTGGTAATATTATGAAATAGCAATTATTTCTGAAAGCGTTCCAAAAGCCCGGGCCACAGGAACGAAATGACAAAAGCCCTCATGCGAGTCAAAGTCGGATGGTGACTTTAGCGCCAGGTTTTTAGCATGAGTTACTTTGTAAAGTCTGTAACAGACCCGGTCGTTTGAAACAAGATGAAATACGGCCCGGAGCAATCCGGGCCGTATTTTTTGGCAACCGGCGGCCTCCATCAAGATGCTAAGGGTCCGGTAAATCATGCTTTCCTTCCAGAAACAACTCGGTTCACTGATAATATAATATGATATCCAAGATGATTGGAGGTGAACTTTTTGCCTCAGCGATTATTGCATAAATTATCCGCAACGCTTAAGAGACCGGAGTTTGCTCAAGATGCCGGTCAGACTCATCGGGTCATCGTAGAATTCCAAAGAAACGGTTCCGATCGTATCGTAAATTATGTCCAGGATAACCAGGGCCAGGTGCACAAAGAGTTGAAAGTCTTGCCGGCATTGGTCGTGGAATTGACGTACGACGCCATTCAGGATTTAACCATCTCAAATCATGTAAAAAGGATCTGGCACGATAGCAAAGTACAGGCATTATTAGACATAGCCGTTCCGGTAATCGGCGGAACATTGGTCCAAGAGAGCGGATTTACCGGCAAAGACATGACGGCGGCAATCATTGATACCGGAATTTATCCTCATCCCGATCTGGTGAACCCGGAAAATCGTATTATCGGCTGGAATGATCTGGTCAATGGCCGAACCGGGCCCTACGATGATAACGGACATGGAACCCATGTGGCTGGAATCATCGCCGGTAATGGCAGAGCGTCTGGAGGCCGGTATAAAGGCGTGGCTCCCGAGGCGAGCTTGGTGGGAGTCAAGGCCCTGGATGACTCCGGAGCCGGCAATACTTCTGATATTATTACCGCTCTTGAATGGTGCATCGATAACCGCGCTCAGTATAACATTACCGCGATAAACATGTCGCTCGGTTCCGTGGCTCAGGATTCTTACCGCTTCGATCCATTATGCCGGGCGGTGGCGGCTGCTTGGAACAGTGGCATGGTAGTATGCGTGGCGGCCGGGAACAGCGGCCCGGATCCGCAAACCATCAATTCACCCGGAATCACTCCGTCGGCGCTTACCATCGGCAACTTGGACGATAACCGGAGCATCGATCCGGCCGATGACCGACTCAGTGAATCGTCAAGCCGTGGACCAACCATTGACAACATGGTGAAACCGGATATTCTGGCTCCTGGAACAGGTATCGTCTCATTGCGGGTGCCCATGGGTTATCGGGCGTTGACCGGTACCTCAATGGCCACCGGAGTCGCTACCGGAGCCGCATTGTTAGTGCAGCAGAAGAATCCGTCGATGAAACCCGACCAAGTGAAACGGGAATTAACCCGGAATGCCCGCAATCTGAACCTGGGATCCACGCTGCAGGGTTCGGGAGCTTTGAAGCTCGATAGCTTGTTTGAAAAATCCGCTGAGAAAACACCCAATTCTTTAAAGGATACTCTGGCCCAATATGCACCTTACGCCGTGTTAATGTTAATTCCGGCACTTATGGGCTTTTAATCCGAATGCTTATCAACACAACCTGCAACGTTTCGAAAATAATTACATCTTCTCCGACGAGAAATGGTATTCGCATTGAAATCGTTGGTCGAAAAAATGGTAATATTATTTCATTTGCCTAATTCCACGGTAAAAGGCGGTTCATATACTGTATTACAGAGAATAACCAAGAGCCACCGAGCTCGGTTACTGAGAAAGGAGTGAAACAAATGGCCGATTTCAAAGCACTGTTTGATGGTATTGGAGGGTGGGGCATCGGTATTGCCTTCTTGCTCTTCTTGATCCTCGTGCTGTTAGTAGTTGGTTTCGCTTTCTGGGGTGGCTGGTAAGCTAGGATCTTACCCTGAAGCATTCAAAAATGTTGTGACCAACCCATCTGAAGGCCAGGATGGTCACAAAAACTCGGGAAGCAAGTGATAAAGTCGTTTTGAACCATTGGAAGATGATTTCCAGATGCCGCGGACTTTATCACAAGGTTTCTGCAACGGATTGATCAATCGTCGATTGATTAAGGATCGTTTATAGAAAGTATTATGCCAATGCTGGCGAGCTTTAGGCTCGGCCAGGTTATTCGAAAAGGAGTGAATTTGAATGGCAGATCTCAAAGCTTTGTTTGACGGCTGCGGCGGCTCGGGTATCGGCATCGCCTTCTTGCTCTTCTTAATTCTGGTCTTGTTAGTAGTCGGATTTGCTTTCTGGGGTGGCGGTGTTTGGTAATTGCCCTATAATGATCCATCGAGAAAAGTAGTCATGTGAAAATGTCTTTTACCCAGGGTATTCACCCTGGGTTTTATGTTACTGTGCCGACTGGCCAAGCAACTTTGGATATCGGGTGGGACCAAGGCAATCTTTGGGGAGTTCATGCCTTTATTCCAGTAACAACCCAGAACAAAGGAATATAATGATTATTGACAATGTGACAGGAGGTGAAAAGATTGCCTCTTCAACTCAGTTGGTCTGACAAATTGACTCCGCTTTTGCGGCAATCGCTTGCTGGTCAGAATCCTAAAACTGTCAGCCGTTTCATTATTGAGATGGCTTCGCCTTCGGCAACCGACCCGGTAGCCCAATGGGTCGAAGCTACCCAAGGCAGCTATCGGCGGAGAATTGGCTTGATTCCGGCATTGGTTGTAGAATTGCCATACGGCTCCCTTGAGGAGTTGGGCCGTTTCAATCAGGTGTTACGGGTTTGGCAAGATTCACGGGTCCAAGCGATGTTGGATGTTACTACCCCGGCAATAGGAGCGGCATCCACTCATCAGGCGGGATTCAGCGGCGCCGGGGTCGTCGTTGCCGTATTGGATACCGGAATTTATCCTCATGAAGATCTGGTGACCCCCAGCAATCGCATATTGGCCTGGAATGATCTTTTGCAAGGGCGGCGTTCGCCCTACGATGATAATGGCCATGGCACCCATGTCGCCGGAATTATTGCCGGCAACGGACGGTCATCCGAAGGCAAATATTGCGGTGTAGCTCCCGAGGCGCGCTTGGTCGGAGTGAAAGTTCTGGATGAGAACGGTAATGGTTGGAGTTCTGATGTAATCGCGGGTATCGAGTGGTGCATTCAAAATCAGCGGATGCTGAATATTAGAGTGCTTAACATGTCCTTGGGCAGTATCCCCCAGGCCGATTGGCACTGGGATCCGCTCTGCCGGGCAGCCTCTGAAGCGTGGCAGCGGGGGATCGTCGTCAGCGCGGCAGGTGGCAACGAATTATCCAAGCAAGGAATTACTTGTACTCCGGGCGTAAATCGGAAAATTATCAGCGTTGGCAACATCGACGATCAACAGACGCTGGTTTTGGAGGACTCAGATTCGCGACCAAGTACCGCCCAAACTACCCAAGCGGTTCAGAACGCGATACTCCCCGATTTAGTGGCTCCGGGAAGCAACATAACTTCGCTGAAGATTGACGGAGGATATACAACCTTGTCGGGTTCTTCCATGGCGGCTCCGTTAGTCGCGGGAGCAGCAGCCTTAATTCTTCAAAAATGGCCACAGCTTCGACCGGCACAGGTTAAACTGTTGCTGCTTAAACGATCGCGGGATTTGGGTTTGGGCAAATCGTTACAAGGTTTCGGCGCGTTAGATTTGGAAAAAATTTTTGGACGGCCCAAAAGGAAGGGACAAAAAGCGGCTCAACCTTTGGAACAACTGGCTGGTCAATTTTTGCTAAAGACCTTAATCGGTCTACTATCCCAGCGTACCTCGGGAACGAACGACGGTCCAGCCAAAGGCAACGATCTTATTAAGACGATTTTCTCGCTGTTCAATAATTTACAACGATAAAAGAGGCTTCCATGAACCCTGATATTTGTTCTTTTGGAACATTGCATTTTTTAAAAAGCCACATACAATATCCTAGTAAGCTGAATGAATAAATCAAAAATATCTTTCTGAATCGGGAATTATTGCGATTATCGCTGAATTCTATTTTGAGGTATCCTTTAAAGGGCTCGGTTACGATTATAAAACTGGAGGTGTTTTACGATGGCGGATGCCAAAATCGAAGGATTGTTCGGAGGAGGAAATTGGTGGATTTGGATCATCCTCTTCTTCATCATCATCTTGCTCTTTGACGGTGGTGGAGGTTTCTAAAAACTAAATTGCGAGCCAGCCCGGGTATTTCCCGGGCTTTTTGAACGATGTTGTCAAGGCCAAGAATTGATGCCGGATCCGACGCCAATTTTGAAAGAGGTGCCCGCGATGGTCGAGGGGGATTACCGTTTTTCCTCTTGGATTTCTTATGGTTGTGCTTTATTTTTTTGATATTTTTGGGCCGGTTCAAGGGAACGTTCGGATTTCAATCGGTGTTCGGTCCCGATTCTCAAGAAGGCTAGTAGGAAACTTGCGGAACGGGACCGGGGTGAGTGTATTGGCTCCGTGAGGCGATTTGAAGTAAAAAATGAAGCCCGGCTCAACCGGGCCGTGAATGTCCAAATTATAGAGTTTTATGATAGTTTAATCAAGTTAAATTTTATAAGAACAGCATCAGTTGACGGATCTTATTCTCGACCTCCTGATCATTTAGCGATGAGATTCCTACCAGACATTTTTGGATAAAGGTCCGATCGATGCCCGGCACGTTTCCCACCTTGGCAAAGATCTTATCCGTATAGCGATTGATATCTTCGTTAATCAATATAAGCCCTCCTTCAAAACCCTGACTTGATACTATAGTATTCTGGCTTAACAGTTTTGGTAAACTGCCGATTCGACAAAGAGCTCATCATCCCATCGGCTGGGCTCAATGAAAGCTCCCAAAACTTGTTGCGGCAGAAAAATTATTCCGTTGGAATCGCCGAAATGTTCCAATACACTATACATCGTCTTTTTTTTCAGCAATATAATGTATACCGGACGAAATAAAAGTTGCATTACAGAGAATTATGAATAATCGGCTCGGTCTGCTTCGTATACGCCGGATAGAGCAGTAAGCCCGAGGCGACGCAAAGCGGGCTGGAGGTGGTTGTATGTTTAGCAGATCCAACTGGGAGGATAAAATCGTACCCGCGCTTCGGAATATAGCCGGCTGTAGTCAAAAATGCCGTTTGATCGTGGAAATGGAGGAGCGGGATCCGGACGCGGTTACCGCCGTCGTGACGCGGTATCATGGTAAAATCGTGCGCGAGATTGAGTTGCTGTCGTCAATGGTGATAGAGGTTCCTTGTACGGCTCTGCCGCAATTGGCTCAGTTGAAACAGGTCAAAAAGATTTGGAATGATCCGGAAGTGAGGGCCAGAGGGAACATGAGTTCCGTGCAACTCCGGAGCCTTTCCGGGTTGGGTTTCGGTTTCACCGGAAAAGGTGTGACTGTGGCGGTGCTTGACACAGGGATCGCCTTTCATCCGGATCTGGTCACACCGGAAAACCGGATAGCCGGCTGGGCTGACTTTGTGCAGCAAAACACCACTCCGTACGATGATCACGGACACGGCACCCATATGGCCGGAATCATCGTCGGAAACGGTAGAAGCTCGCGGGGACGCTGGGCTGGTCTGGCGCCCGAAGCCAGACTGGTCGGCGTAAAAGTGTTGAATCATCAGGGCGCTGGAACCCTGGACACACTGGTGGCCGGTCTGGAATGGTGTGTCCGTAATCAGGAACTGTATCAGATTCGTCTGATCAACCTCTCTTGTGGTTCAAACATCACTGAGTCCAGGGCTTGGGAAGCGTTGCGCAGGGCGATGAGAGCGGCCTGGCGGAAAGGCATCCTCATTTGCTGCGCCGGAAGTGACTGGCTGTCCGGTTTGGGGAGCCTCCCCAACGGAATTATGGTCGCGGTCGGCAGCAGTACCCCGACGGAAGCCGATCTGCTGGTGCCGGACGTGGCGGTGACATCGTTAAGACCATTGCGCGGGTATCGGACCTTCTCAGGGACTTCGGTGGCGACCGCGCTGGTCAGTGGCGTCGCTGCCCAATTGCTGGAACAATGGCCCAGGCTCAAGCCGGAACAGTTGAAGCGGTTATTGTTAAAGCAGGCTCCCGACTTGGGTTTCTTACCCGGCAAAACCGGGACGGCGGTTGAGCCGTTGCGGAGGCATGCTTTGCCAAACTTGGACAATATTGTGGCCAGCGGAACCGCTCAGAATACAATGCCAATGGCTCCCGGGAACGGGGCGCTCATTCTGATCAATCCCTTCAGTTTGTTCTTAATCCTAATCCTTCTGGTGCTCAGTTTCACGAGCCCCAATCCGCAAACCAATCCATTTCTGTATTTTTTAATTCTAATTCTATTAATTTACAGTTTCGAGCCGAGACTGGCTCTGTTGGGTGGCTTTCTCCACTGAAAACCGGGTAAAATTTCTGAAGTCGATTCGTCGGGCCGCTGAAAACATCAGTGGCCTAAATCATGAGAATCCCATTTCGTAGCGAGACTGTCATCTGATTCAACGGGGTATTGGGTACAATCGGTTTGGTCAATATACTGCCTATAAAATATTCTTTGGAGGGGGAAGGCCCGTGTTCTCCGGAGCGGTTTCAGTGGACAAACTGAAGGGTACGATAGATTATTTCAGAAGAAGATGCGGGGCTTCATGGCCGCCTGGCCGCCGAGCTTAAAGTACTCCCGGATCAGTTTGGGGGAGAAACTCAATCCGCCGGTGATTAGCGGTTGTTCAGGAGCGATCAGCACGATCCGGACTCCTTGCGGTTGCCATATAGAGGTGAATCTTTGGCTGACTTTCTTGACCACCCGCAGATCGTTGCTGCCGATCTCGGCGCTGAGAATGTCGAAGATTCTTTTGATGACCGCCAGGGTATTATGGACTTGGCGAAAGGGAGAGAAGACCGGCTCCAGGTTGGAGCTGATGGGGTAGGTCGTAATGACTACGATTTCATCGGGGTACTCATTAACAACCGCGCTGAGCGGCGTCAGGTCCCGCATTCCGCCATCCACCCAATGCTTGCCGCGGATCTCGACCGGGGGGAAATAAACTGGAATGCTGGCGCTGGCCAGTACGAAACGGTCCATCTCATGGCAATCGGCTTCCTTGCGGCTGTCCGCGAAATATAGCTGGCCGTCTTCCAGGGCAACCGCCGGAATCATCAGACGTTTGCCGGCCATCAGGCTTTGGGGTTTGATCATGGATTGAATCATCCGGTTCAATCCCACCGGCCGGAACAGCGCTCCGCCGAATAAGAGATTGAACAGGCCAAAACGATTGCGGCGGTAGATATCGCGATTGCCGGAGAACGATAACCATTTGGCGGACAAGGCCGCGCTCCGCTCCGCTTGTTCCGACCAGTTGGCGCCTTGGGCTAGAAATGCGGCATTGATCGCCCCGACACTGGTGCCGCAGAAGAGGTCGAACTCCAGCTGCCGTTGCTGGATCAGATATTGCAGTGCTCCGACTTCAAAAGCGCCTTTTCCGCCGCCGCCCGACAAGACCAACGCCCGTATCAAGCCCCTCACCTCCCTTTATAATACGGTGCGTCCAGCTTTTAGCGCACTGCACGGAAAGCACATTGTTTCGGGTATCCGGCTGTACAGGGAAAAATCAGACGGAACGTTTGGCAGATCTTCATCATTTCTTCACATTTCGCTTTTATAATGAAGTATTGATCCAATCCAAGTGGATCGGTAAAAGTGCCGGAACGGTTGGGGTGGATAAGCGGTTGCCGGAGGGTAAAAATACGGATGGGTCACAGCGATCCTCATGAATTGGCCCGGAAGCGCTTTGCAGATCCGATAGCTTGGATTATAATTGAATCATAAGGAGATGAGTGTCATGGCCAAAGAAGTGACGGTGCTAAATGTCGAGGGCATGTCTTGCCAGCATTGCGTGAAGAGCGTTACCCAAGCCGTCGGCGCGCTGGCGGGCGTGGCCGGGGTCAAGGTGGATCTGGCGACCAAAAAAGTAACGGTGAACTATGATGCGGACCAGGTCCGACTGGAAGCAATCAAGGAAGCCATTACGGATCAGGGTTACGACGTCCTTGACTGACAAATTCCCCCCTCGCCCGAGGGGGTTTGTCATAAGTGGCCCTTTTTATTTTAAAAGGGCTAGGATAAACCCGGTCCGATTCAAAGACTTTAACCTGGCTTTTAAAAGTTGGCAAAGGGAAGGGAAAGCATGGGTGCAATGGCCGGCGAGACCAAGCGAATTTTGGTCGTGGACGATGAACCGAAGATCGTGGAAGTTGTGAAGTCATACCTGGAAAATGCGGGGTTTCAAGCTTTGGAGGCGGCCGACGGCCGACAGGCGCTGGAGCTTTTTCACCGTTATCATCCCAGCCTGGTAATCCTGGACTTGATGCTGCCGGACATCGGCGGCGAAGAAGTCTGCCAGCAGTTGCGGCGGATCTCGCGGGTGCCGATTATCATGCTCACCGCCAAGGTGGAGGAGGAAGACTTTCTCAACGGCATGCAAATCGGCGCCGATGACTATGTCACCAAACCGTTCAGTCCGCGGCAATTAATGGCCCGGGTCGAGGCGGTGTTGCGCCGGACCGCCCGGGATGCGCCGCCGTTGACCAGCGTACTCTCTTTCCATGATGATGATTTGGAGATCGACAGCGCCACACGGGAAGTGCGCAAGGACGGGGCGATAGTGAACTTGACTCCCAATGAATACAAGATCCTGTTGACGCTGGTCAAATATCCCCGCAAGACCTTTACCCGGGAAGAATTGGTCCTCCTGGCGCTGGGCGAGGATTATGAAGGTTTCGATCGCACCATTGACACCCACATCAAGAATCTGCGCCAAAAGATCGAGACCGATTCCAAAAATCCTTGCTACATTTTAACGGTTCATGGGGTCGGCTACCGGTTTGGTGGTGAGTGAGGATGGTTAGTCTACGGACCAAATTGTCCTTGTCTTACATCCTGGTGGCCATCGGCGCGGTCTGTCTGGTCAGCCTGGCCGCCAATTTCCTGTTGGAGCGGCAATTCCGCGATTACGTTAAAACGCGGCAGGAAGAACAGAACCGCCAGACCGTGGCCTTGATCAGCCAGCAGTATGCCGGAAACGGCTTCTGGAAGAAAGGGACCATCGAGGAGATCGGTGTCAACGCTTTGGAACAGGGAATGGTCGTCAAGGTCATCGACAAATCGGGCAAGGTAATCTGGGATGCCCGCCAGCACAACGGCGGCCTTTGCCAACAGATGCTGGAGCACATGGCCAACAACATGGCCAGCCGTTTTCCGAATTGGAGCGCTTGCTACACCGTGGCCGACTATCCGGCCAAAAGCCGCTTTCAAACGGTAGGGCGGGTGGAGATCGGCTATTGCGGGCCCTTTTTCTACAACGATACCGATCTGGCCTTTATCAACACGCTCAACCGGATTCTGTTGGGAGTGACCATTTTTAGCCTGCTGGGGGCGTTGGCGGCCGGAATCGTCATGGCCCGCAGCCTAAGCGCGCCGATTTCCCGGGTGATCCAGACCAGCGGCCGGATCGCCGAAGGCCGCTACGACGAGCGGGTGGCCCAAAAGACGGACATCAAGGAGTTGCAGCAACTGACCACGGCCATCAACGAGCTGGCGGTCTCGCTCCAGAAACAGGAGTTGCTGCGCAAGCGGCTTTCCGCCGACGTGGCCCATGAGCTGCGCACGCCGCTGGCCACGGTCCAGAGTCATCTGGAAGCGATGATCGACGGCATCTGGCAGGCCGATCCGGCCCGCCTGAAGAGCTGCCACGAAGAGATCCTGCGGATCAACCGGATGGTCCAGGAACTTCACAAACTGGCCAAATTCGAGGGGGAAGAGCTGAAGCTGGATCGCACCCGCTTCGATCTGAGGGAACTGGCCCACAGCATCATCTTGAACTTCGAGAGCGAGTTCAAAAACAAAGGGGTGGCCCTGGCGTTGGAAGCCGGAACCGCCATGGTGCGGGCCGATCGCGATAAGATCAGCCAGGTCCTGGTGAATCTGCTCGCCAACGGCTTGAAATTCACCCCCGCCGGCGGCCGGGTGACCGTGGTCGTCCGGGAGCGGGATAATGGCGCCGGCGCCGAAATGATCGTCCGCGATACCGGCATCGGGATCGCCGCCGCGGATCTGCCCAATATCTTCGAACGCTTTTACCGGGCCGACCCGTCGCGCAACCGCCTGACCGGCGGATCGGGAATCGGGTTGGCGATCGTCAAAGCGATCGTGGATGCCCATCGGGGAACCATTCGAGTCCAGAGCGAACCCGGGGCCGGAACGGAGTTTAGCCTGTCTTTGCCGGAGTAAAACGGTCTTCGCCGATGAATCGGCCGGACCGTCCCATGCTTTTCCGGCGCCGGCAAGCGAAATTGCCGGGCCGCGCATCGTTTTGTTGAGCTTGCAAATGTTATTTGCAAGCTTATTTTATGCAATTACCGTCCTCCGCAGCGGGTTTGGCAGCCGCCCGATTCCAATTGGCGGGCGGCAAAATGCCTTTGTGAATTGGCAAATGCCATTGGCATCCCGCCCAATCTGCAATGCGATCCGCCAAGCTAAAATTGCCGCTTGCCAAATTGAATTTTCGATCCGCCCGATGCTCTTTTCCATTTGCCAAATTGCAATTGGGCGGTGCCAAAATAAAATTGCACTCCGGAAAAATGAAATTGCTGCCCTTAAAATTGTATTTTTGATCCGCAAAATTATATTTGACCCCTGCCAAATTGGAATTGGCAGGGGCCAAATTAAAATAGCGCACCAGCCAATTGAAATTGGCTGGTGCGGAAGGAAGTTTTACGGGCGAATCATCAGAATTCGGCCCATAAAAATGAATGAAGAAGCGGCGGTTTAAAGCGATCCCCGGGGATAAAATCATAATCACGACCGGTTCGGGGAGCTTCAAATAGGCACCGAACCCGTCGGCTTGGCCCGGTTCGGTGCCTATTTTTTATTCCGCCAGCAGATCTTGAATCACCGCGCCCGCCATCATCAGTCCGGCGATGGGCGGCAGATAGGAAGTGCTGCCGGGAATCTGTCGGCGCATGGTGCAGTTGAAAACCTGGTCGTCGCGGTGCGGGCAGATGCAGCCGCCGTGGCAGGTGAGCACGTCGCCGCGCGGTTCCACCGGCGTTTCGGTCGAGTATAAGACTTTAACCCCTTCGGTGATGCCCTGTTCGCGCAGGGTTTTGCGGACGGCCTTGGCCAGGGGGCAGGTATGGGTCTTGCTGATGTCGGCGATGGTCAACTGGAGCGGATCGAATTTATTGCCGGTCCCCATCGCCGAGATGATCGGGATCTCGTGTTCCCGGCAGTAACGGATCAGGGCCACCTTCGACGAGACCGTGTCGATGGCATCCACCACGTAGGAGATCCGGCCGTGCAGAATGGTCTCCAGATTGTCGGGCGTCACGAATTCCTTCCAGGTCACCACCACCGCGTCGGGGTTGATCGCCTTGACCCGCTCGGCCATGACTTCCGCCTTGGAGCGGCCATAATTGCCCTGGACCGCGTGGAGCTGGCGGTTGGTATTGGTGAGGCAGACCTCGTCGTAGTCCGCCAGGATCAACCAGCCCACCCCCGAGCGGGCCAGGGCCTCGACGGTATACGAACCGACTCCACCCAGCCCGATGACGGCGACCCGGTCGCTGTAAAGCTTGGACAATTTTTCCGCTCCGACCAATAGCTCGAACCGGCTGAAGCGGTGCTGTACTTTATTGGATTCCGGCATGATATCCTCCTTGCTTTGCTTGGCCGCTGGCTTACCGCGGCTCGTAAACGGCGCACTTTTTATCGGAAAGCGCGCGACGGCGCTGAAGTGTCCGTTCCCAAAATCATAAATCACTAAAAATTATATATGGCCGCCTCCGCTCTGTCAAAGTGAAAAAACCTCCGCCGGGAAGAATTTGGATCAGCGGGTGGATTTAGGGCAGCGCTTTTAACTGGACATTGCGGAACCGGCTGGGACATGTTATACTTAAATCATTCCTGTAAAGGGGAGTAGCTAGTTACGGCAGAGTCAACATACTGGCCGCGAGGCCTGGTTCTGCCAGCTGTCCTTTGGCTTAGCGAGACCTTTGCACCGCGTGGGTGTGAAGGTCTCTTTTTATTTGTTATTCTACCCAGCCCCGCGACTTTAAGGAGGAAAAATGATGCATGATTTCTGGTTGGCGCTCGGGATGATCTTCTTAGCGGAATTGGGCGACAAGACGCAGTTGGTTGCGTTGACCCTGGCGACCCGCTACAACGCCCGGCTGGTTCTGACCGGGATTTTTCTGGCCACGCTGGCCATCCACGTGGTCTCGGCCGGACTGGGACTGTTCGTGGGCGGACTGCTGCCGGTGGATTGGATCCGTTTCCTGGCCGGACTGGCTTTCGTGGGATTCGGATTTTGGACCATCCGCGGCGACTGTCTCGACGATGAGGAAGGCGGCGTCTGTAGGAACGTCTCCCCATTCTGGCTGGTTTTCACCACTTTTTTCATGGCCGAATTGGGAGACAAGACGATGCTCGGCACGGTCACGCTGGCGTCCACCGGGGCTTTTATTCCGGTGTGGCTGGGTTCCACCATCGGAATGGTGGCCTCCGACGGCCTGGCGATCATGGTCGGCCGTATCCTGGGCAAGCAGTTGCCGGAACGGCTGGTGAAGATCGGCGCGGCCGTGATTTTCTTCGGCTTCGGCTGTTTCAGCCTGGTGCGGGGCGGCCTCAAATTGCCGCTTTGGGTCTGGCCGGTCGGCTTGGTGCTCCTGGCGCTGCTGGCCTGTTTCTTCTTCCGCCCGTTCCGTTGGTCCAAAACCCGGGCCGGCGCGGCGAAAAACGCGGCCGAGAAGGAAGTCGCCTAAGGCTCGCTCCGGCGCCGGAGCCGTTTCGTTTCGCTTTGATAGAAATGTTTACCGGTGAACGACAAAAGCGGATTGACATTTCTAGGATCTTGTTATATAGTGAATTTTATATAACACATGGAAATAGTATGTTTTGTAAAGCGGTGTGGCAGATGGGTTTCCAAACATTGTTAACCAAACAATCGGTTGGTCAAATGGCGGGCATGTCGTATTGGGAGATGTGTCGGTCGCTGGGTTGTACCGTGTTAAAGAGGAAATATTGGAAACCATGTCTTCTGTGACTCGTTTCAGTACTGTTGCACTATCTTTGTATACGGAAGACTGGCGTTGAACGTCAGTCTTTTTTTATAAACTGGCCATATTCTGGCGTTGCGGATCGGATTCCCGGCTTCCAGGAATGTTCGATGGACGCAATAGGCAACGATGTTAAAAATAAAAAAAGAAAGGCTGATCGTCATGAGTGAAAGAAAGTTGAAATTTGACACGCTTCAAGTCCATGCGGGGCAGGAACCCGATCCCACCACCGGCGCCCGGGCCGTGCCCATTTACCAGACTACCTCGTATGTCTTCCACGATACCCAGCACGCCGAGAACCTGTTCGGTCTGAAAGAAGGGGGCAATATCTATTCGCGGATCATGAATCCGACCAACGACGTTTTTGAGAAGCGGGTCGCCGCCCTCGAGGGCGGTGTGGCGGCGCTGGCGACGGCCTCCGGCGCGGCGGCCATTACTTATTCGGTCCTCAATATCGTCGGCACGGGCGATGAGATCGTCTCCGCCAGCACGCTTTACGGCGGCACCTATAATTTATTCGCGACGACCCTGCCGAAGTACGGCATTCATACGATCTTTGTCGACCCCGACGATCCCGAGAACTTCCGGAAAGCGATCACCCCCAAGACCAAGGCGCTGTTCATTGAGACCCTGGGCAACCCGGGCATCAACGTCATCGATTTTGAGGCGGTGGTGGCGATCGCCCATGAGAATGGCTTGCCGCTGATCGTCGACAACACCTTTGCGACGCCTTATTTGTTCCGGCCGATCGAATACGGCGCCGATATTGTGGTGCATTCGGCGACCAAGTTTATCGGCGGCCACGGTTCGTCCATCGGCGGCATCATCGTCGACGGCGGCAACTTCGACTGGGCCGCCAGCGGCCGGTTTCCCGGCTTTACCGAACCGGACGCCAGCTATCACGGGATCAAATACGCCGACCTCGGGCCGGCCGCGTTCGTCACCAAGGTCCGCGTCCAGTTGCTGCGGGACACCGGCGCGTCGTTATCGCCTTTCAACGCTTTCCTGTTTATCCAGAGCCTCGAATCGTTGTCGCTGCGCGTCGCCAAACATGTCTCCAATACCGAGAAAGTCGTCGCGTTCCTGGTCAAGCACCCCAAGGTGAAAGAGGTCAGTTATCCGGGACTGCCGACCAGCAAATATTATGAATTGACCAAGAAGTACTTTCCGAACGGCGCCGGCTCCATCTTCTCGTTCGCGGTGAAGGGCGGGGTCAGCGAAGCGCGCAAGTTCATCGACAGCCTGGAGATCTTCTCGCAACTGGCCAATGTGGCCGATGCTAAGTCGCTGGTGATCCACCCGGCCAGCACCACTCACCAACAGCTGAGCCCGGAAGATCAAATCGCGGCCGGCTGCGGCCCGGACATCATCCGCTTGTCCATCGGCGTGGAGGATCCCGACGACCTGATTTACGATCTCGATCAAGCGCTGAACAAAGCGATTCCCGATTGAGCATTTTTCAACTTGACGAATCGGATGTGGTTCCTTATAATTAAAACAAAGTTTTCATAGTTTCATAAAAGACTCTTATCAAGAGAGGGGAAGGGAAAGGCCCGATGATCCCTCGGCAACCGGCGAAGTTTCGCGACGGTGCCAATTCCTGCAGGGAAACCTGGGAGATGAGAGGAACGAGTTTGCCAAACCTCTTCCTTTCGGAAGAGGTTTTTTAATGATTGAATTATCTTTGAGGAGGCTCTATCCATGCCGATTAAAATTCCCGACAACTTGCCAGCGGCCGAGACTTTGACCAATGAGAACATCTTCGTTATGACCGAGGACCGCGCTTTCCACCAGGACATCCGGCCGTTACGGATCGCCATCTTGAATCTGATGCCGACCAAGATTACCACCGAGACCCAGTTGCTGCGGTTGCTCGGCAATTCGCCGCTGCAGGTGGATATCACCCTGCTGTATCCGGAAAGCCACCAATCGAAGAATACCGCCCCGGAACATTTGGATGCTTTTTATAAGACATTCCGGGAAGTCAAGGACCAAAAGTTTGACGGCATCGTCATTACCGGCGCGCCCGTCGAACAGCTGGACTTTGAAGAGGTTACCTACTGGGATGAATTGGCCCAAATCATGGAATGGAGCAAACACCACGCCTATTCGACGCTACATATCTGCTGGGCGGCCCAGGCCGGGTTATTCCACCATTTCGGCGTGCCCAAATATCCGCTGCCGTCCAAGATGTTCGGGGTGTTCAGCCACAGGGTGGTCAAACAATACGTGAAGCTGTTGCGCGGCTTCGATGACCGTTTTCTGGCGCCGCATTCCCGCCATACCGAGGTGCGTCAGGAGGACATCCTGCGCGTACCGGAACTGGAGATCCTGGCCGAATCGGAGCGGGCGGGGGCGTACATCGTGGCCAGCAAGGACGGCCGCCAAATCTTCATCACCGGCCATGCCGAATATGATCCGTTGACCTTAAAATGGGAATACGACCGGGATATTGCCAAAGGCATGAACGTCAATATTCCCTGTAATTACTATCCGAACGATGATCCGAGCCAGGCGCCGATCGTCCAATGGCGGGGTCATGCCAATCTCTTGTTCAGCAATTGGTTGAATTACTACGTTTATCAGGAGACGCCGTTCGATCTCAATCAAATTGAATAACGGATTACGTAACGGATGGCTTATAACGAAACCGATGATCCGCGGCCGGAAGATCTTTATCCATAAAAGTTAGATCTTGATGATAATCAAGTTTGCTCAGCAAAGAGACAGTTGGTTTTCGATGGGAGAACGGTTTGAATTATAAGCTAAAGTTTTTGGGGTATGCTGGTTTTAAATTTTTGGGCCTAAAACAAGGATTCCGCCTGCGGGCAGGCAAGGGGTTTAGCGGCAAACCCCTTGCAACCCGGCCGCTAAGGGGACGCTGCTTCCCCTTAGAACCCCTCCAATGTCCGGTTCATCCGTGAACCGGCAAGGTAAATGGACAATGAATTAGCCGCCGGCCTCCATTGCCGGCGTCTTCCATAGGATGGTCCCCGGCCGACTAGCATTCGGTACGTTTGGGTAAAGGTAAATGCCGGGTCAGGTGTGGTTCCTAATTACCTTACTATCCATGGGATGGTCAAAATCTCTATGCTCCACGGAGTTTTGACCATCCCATCATGATAAAGATTAGGAACCACTATTAAGGGCCGGCATGAGGCCCTGCGGTGGGGTAGGTCCAAGGTGTTGGGGTTGACCGTTCAACCCCTGGACAGTTCGCACCGGATTAAGCTGGATTGACAAGACTTTCTTCTAAGAATACATCTTTCTGTCACTCGTCACGTTTTAACTGTAGATTTTTTAAAAATCGGTTCTTGATAAATTGGCCAAAGCTTGCATTGCTCACGCCCCGCTTTCCATTGTGGAGCAAACTTGATAATCAGTTAAATCTTTATGCACAAAAGATCGATCTGGAATCGTTCAAGTAAGATCTTGACTCGTTCCAGACAGATCTTTATTCACAAAAGGCAGATCTTTATCCACATAAGATCGATCTTTATTCACAAAAGATCGATCTGGAATCATCGCAGACAGATCTTTATTAACAAAAGATCGATCTTTATTAACAAAAGATCGATCTTTATCCACAAAAGATCGATCTTGATTAACAAAAGACAGATCTTTATCCACAAAAGATCGTTCCGCCGTGAATCAGTGAGAGCTTGAAATGGTCCGGGATGGGAAAAGAGCGTTTGACGCTGGTTGGAAAAATAATTGTAACGGATGCCGGAAAGCATTGACAGGCCCGCGGCGAAAAATTATGATAAATGGAGTAAATAAAGCGGATTAATCGGGAATTTGCATGGAGGGATTGCAACATGGGGAAAATTGCCAAGAGTCTGACCGAGCTGATCGGAAACACGCCGCTGCTGGAACTGTCCAACTATAACCGGGCTCATGGCCTGCGGGCCAAACTCCTCGCCAAGCTCGAATACTTCAATCCGGCGGGCAGCGTCAAAGACCGGATCGGTTACGCGATGATTCAGGACGCCGAGGAACGGGGGATTTTGAATAAAAATTCGGTCATTATCGAGCCCACCAGCGGAAATACCGGCGTGGGGCTCGCCTTCGTGGCGGCGGCGCGCGGCTATCGGCTGATCCTGGTCATGCCGGAGACCATGAGCATCGAGCGGCGGAACCTTTTGAAAGCGTTGGGCGCGGAAGTGGTATTGACTCCCGGCCCCGAGGGAATGACGGGCGCGATTGCCAAAGCCGAAACGCTGGCCGCCGAATTGCCGGAGGCTTTCATTCCGCAGCAGTTTAAAAATCCGGCCAACCCGGCGATGCACCGCCGGACCACCGCCGCGGAGATCTGGCGCGACACTGACGGGCAAGTCGATATTTTCGTGGCCGGGGTCGGCACCGGCGGAACGATCACCGGCGTGGGCGAGGCGCTAAAAGAACGGAAACCGGGCGTCCGGATTATCGCGGTCGAACCGGCCGCCTCGCCGGTGCTGTCGGGCGGCCAACCCGGCCCGCACAAACTGCAGGGGATTGGCGCCGGATTTGTGCCCGCTATTTTCAACCGGGCGGTGGTGGACGAGATCTTTCAAGTCCGGAACGAGGATGCCTTTCAGACGGCCCGCCAATTGGCCAAAACCGAGGGGCTGCTGGTGGGAATCTCTTCCGGTGCGGCGGCCTTCGCGGCGACGGTCGTGGCCCAGCGCCCGGAAAACCAGGGCAAGACCATCGTCGCCCTGCTGCCGGATACCGGCGAGCGTTATCTTTCGACCACCCTGTTTCAGGAAGGCTGATTTTTGTGCCGACAGCTAAAGGCCGTCTTGAAACAAGACGGCTTTTGGAATCCGTACCCGAGCGTCGTCAAGCCCTGACGCGATTCTGGCCCTGCGGCTGCGCGGCCGGAACAACCATGGCGTTTTTAAATATAGTACATGACGTTGACTTTATCGTTCAGCGCTCGATCGGCCAGATCCTGAAGCGTGGTCGCATCCAAGAAGCGGTCGATGGTGTCTTTCAAGTCCTGCCAGAACTGTCGGGTGATGCATTCTTTTTCCCGTTCGCACTGTTTGGCGAATGGTTCGGATTCGACGCACAGCACCGGGGCAATCGGCCCTTCCAGCGCCCGCAAAACATCGCCGGCGGTGATTTCGACCGCCTTTCTCACCAACTCGTAGCCGCCCTGAGCGCCGCGCGAGGCCCGCACCAGACCGGCTTTGCGAAGACTGGTAAATACTTGCTCCAGATAGGACTCGGAGATTCCCTGGCGTTCAGCGATGACCCGCAAGGCGAGAGGCCCTTCCTGAGTATGCATTGCCAAATCAACCATTGCTCTGAGTCCGTAACGTCCGCGAGTGGATATCTGCATACGATAGCTCCTTTAATTAATACCTAGCAAGTTAATTGGGATTGTGCTACTAATGTATCATAAAATTCCCGACAATTCAAGAAACAACCCGAGCATCCGCAAACAAATTGTCCATGGCAGGGTTTGCCAGAAAATTGGCGAATACTAATAATTCCCCCATGTGGACACTGAATCCGGTTACAATAAAATCCTGAGGTGAGACGGCGTTGCGGAAACCGGCAAAGACCTATGAGCGGAGGCTGGCCGCTTATCAAAAGTATCTGGTCGTGGCGGAAGCGGTCCTTAACCGGCTTTATCACTGGAAGATGATCGTCTTCTGGGGCGGTTTGGCCCTATTGGGACTGGCCTTAGCGCTGCGGTCCTTCCCCCTCGGCGGGGCCGCCTTGGCGCTCGGCATCTTTCTCTTTGTGTTCCTGGACATTCGTCAGGTCCAGGCGATGAAACAGCAACGCTTTGTCGGCGCCCTGGCCAGGGTCAACGCCGATTCGTTGCGACGGCTGAATGGCCAGTGGACGGAGTTCGCGGACAACGGCGCCGATTTCCTGACCGACGACGCTCCGTTCGCGGGCGATTTGGACGTCTTTGGCGCGGATTCGCTATTTCAGTGGCTGAATACCGGCGGGACTTTTTACGGCCGGCGGCAGCTGGCGCACTGGTTGACCGCGCTGCCCGAGTCCGGGCTGGTGGTGCGGCGACGCCAGGAAGCCGTGGCCGAGTTGGCCGGGGCGATCGGCTGGCGCCAGCATTTGATGGCGGAAGCGGTTTGGCTGGCCGATTTGCGCCGCGACCCCGCCTCCTTGATCGCCTGGGCGAATGAGCGGGAGTCGCTGAATGAAGAGCCCTGGCTGTGGCTGGCAGTGCGGCTGCTGCCCTTGGTCACAGCGGCCTTGCTTTTGACCGCTTATCTGTTGAAACTTTCCTATTATCTTCCCGCTGCGGTTATCGCAATCCAATACCTGATGCTCCGCTATCGGCGCCGTGAGCGGGAAGCGGTTTTGGAAGGCGTGGCGCCCTACCAGAAGCAACTGTCGAGTTACGCGCGTTTATTTCACACCATGGAGTCCAAACGCTTCCGTTCGGCATGGCTCGGCCAAAGCTTGGGCGAGATCCGCGCCAAAGGCAAACCGGTTTTTGCCCAGATCCAACGGCTCGCCAAAATTGCCGATGCCCTGTCCAACCGGCACAACGCTTTTTATTTCGTAATTAACCTGCTGACGCTGTGGGATTACCAATGCCTGTTCGCTTTGGCCGACTGGAAAGAGCATTGCGGCAGCCAGCTCCGGCGTTGGCTGGAGGTGCTCGGCGCGGTGGAGGCCCTCGCTTCGCTGGCGGTGGTTCGCCACGATCACCCCGATTGGGCGAATCCGGTCATCCGCGAAGGCGACCCGGCTTATCTGGCCCACGCGCTCGGCCACCCGCTGCTTCCGGACAGCCGCGTTAGCAATGATCTTTTTATTACCCACCCTGAAGAGATCCTTTTGATAACCGGTTCCAATATGTCGGGAAAAAGCACCTTCCTGCGCACTGCCGGAATCAATCTGGTGCTGGCCTATGCCGGCGCCCCCGTCTGCGCCGGCGACATGACTTGCGCATTGATGGAAATCCACACCTGTATGCGGATCAGCGATAATTTGGGCAAGCATGTTTCCAGTTTTTACGCCGAGGTTTTACGGGTGAAGCGGATAGTCGACGCCGCCGGGGGCGGCAGGAAGGTCTTCTTTTTATTGGATGAGATCTTTAAAGGGACCAATTCCGGCGACCGCCACACCGGAGCGCGGATCTTAATTAAGAAACTGAGCCGGGCCGGGGCGGTGGGAATGGTTTCCACCCACGATCTGGAGTTGGCCGGGTTGGAGGGGGAGACCGCGGGGAAGGTTAAGAATTTTCACTTTCAGGAGTTCTATTGCGAACGGGAAATCTGGTTCGATTATCGGCTGCGGCCCGGGGTTTCCACCACTCGGAATGCCCTCTATCTCATCCGGGCCGCGGGGATCGCCACCGATGAAACGGACGATTGAGCCGGCGGGGGGTTGCAAAAATGCTTTCTAAAAATGAAAATATTATGGTTACTAGCAGGAAAATATGGATATTTGTTGAATAACATACCAGTTACATAACAATAACCAATAATGACAGGCTGTCACAAATCGGGCCCGGAGGGAGCCGCTTGCCCGCAGTTGCAACATTCTTCGCTACATATTTATCAGAATGAAAATTCATTTCATATTCAATATTACACGAGGAGAGGAGCAAGCGGATGAGAAAAGCAAAAATGGAGTTAGACGAGGTTCTAAAGACCTTAAAGGTGGCGGCCGTGCCGCGGGCCGGCGCGACAGTCCGAGAGGTGATGGCGGCCCGGAGCGCTTATGGGGTTTCCATTCCGACCCTGCGCAAGCTGGCGCGGGCCATCGGTCGCCGCCATTCCCTGGCGCTGCGGCTGTGGGCCATTGAGATTCGCGAAACCCGGCTGTTAGCCGGAATGATCGCCGAACCCGCCCAGACGACCCTGGAAACGATGGATGAGTGGGTTGACGCCATTGCCGACGCCGAGCTTTGCGATCAGACCTGCATGAATCTTTTTGAAAAAAGCGCGTTTGCCTATTCCAAGGCGGTCGAATGGAGCTCGCGGAGCGAGGAATTTGTCAAACGGGCCGGGTTCGTGCTCATGGCGCGTTTGGCCACGAATGGCAAACAGACGGTGGATGCGCACTTTCTGGCCTTTTTGCCGCTCATCGAAAAGGAAGCCGTTGATAGTCGGATAATGGTCAGGAAGGCTGTCAGCTGGGCCTTGCGCAAGATTGGCAAGCGCAATGATTTCTTAAACGAACAGGCGACCGGAGTGGCGCTCCGGCTGAAGGCGCTGGATAATAAGGACGCGCGCTGGGTGGCCGGGGATGCCCTGCGGGAACTGCGAAGCACGGCCGTTATCGAAAGATTGGGCAACCGGGGCTTGGTTTCTTGATGCGGCGTTATTAAAACGGCAAGCGGCCGTTTCCATGGCATTATTTTGATTATATATTTGCAACCATTATTCGGATTGGGCAGGGATGGTTAGAAAGACCGGCTGTTGGCGCAGGCAGTTAATTAATTAAGATAAAGCCTCTCGATTGAATTTTCTTGAAAGGGTCTTGAAATCGATTGATTTACCAAACTTCTCGCGAGAGGTGTGGAAAATGACCATGGCACCAAGGGAGCTGTTGCAGATCGCCTTTCCGGAAGCGGATCTTGGCTATCCGACCATTTCGAAGACGCCCACCTCGATCGGAGCCTTTATCGGAACGACCCAGACCGGTCCGCTCAATCAACCGGTCCGGCTGAATGGAGTCGCCGATTTTCTGGCCGTATTCGGAGAATTTGATCCGGCGCATGAGGTTGGTTATGCGATCTCGCAGTTTTTTAAGAATGGCGGTCAGGAGGCTTGGTTCGTCCGCATCGAGCGGGATGTCCGGGCGTTCCATTTTATCGGCGACGCTTCGGCGCGGACCGGTCTGTACGCGCTGGACTGGGTCGATCTCTTCAACTTGCTTTGCATCCCGGGCCTTGCCGGGTTGCCCGATGGGGAACTGTGCAGCGCCGTTGTAGCGATTAGCCAATACTGCCAGAATCGGCGGGTTTTCTTTCTGTTTGATCCGCCGGCCGGGATTACGGATCCGAATACGCTTAAGCACTGGCTAAGCGAACATGAATCCTTGCGCCATCCCAATATCGCCAGTTTTTTCCCGCGGTTGAAAATTGTCGATCCTTTGAACATGAACTTGCACCGCATGGTCGGACCGGCGGCGACTGTGGCCGGAGCCCTGGTCCGCAACGATCTCAATCATAATGTCTGGACCGAGCCGAGCGGCGGGGACTTACCTTTGTTGGGTGTAATCGGGCTGGAATACGATGTCAGTGAAGCGGAACTGGCTTTGTTGAATTCGCTGGGCGTCAACGGCATCCGCAAGTTCGGCGAATTCGGCACGGTCATTGCCGGTTCCAAAACGACCATCGGCATTGAAAAATTCAACTCGGACTGGTGCTCCATTCCGGCCCGGCGGTTGGCGTTGATGATTCAAGAGAGTTTGTACCGGGGTACGGAATGGGTCTCGGCCAAGAGCAATGACACCAGACTCTGGACTGATTTGCGCCGCCAAGTGAATGAGTTCATGGGACAGCTTTACCGGGAGCGAGCTTTTCAGGGAGAGGATTCCAGTCAGGCCTTTTTTGTCAAATGCGACGATCAGCTCAACCCGCTCCAGGATCAGAGTCGCAATCTCGTTAACCTGCTGGTGGGATTCGCGCCTTCACTCCCCGGCAAGTTCGTGATGCTTAAATTGCGCCGGCGGGTTAGAAAGGCCAGCTGACAACCGGCAGCTTTGGTTTGAGGTTTTTCCCGTTTGGCCGTGGCGGCTCCGCTGCGGCTGTTGTTGTTTCCGGGTATTGGCCTGGTTTTGGCGGAGGATTTTGTCGCTAGCCCGGGGGAGTTGTACTCTAAAGCTAACTCTGTTTGGAGTTTTGGCCCGTAAGGGCAGGACCCGCTGAACCTGAGATCGCAAGGTATTGGCAATCAGGGGATGGCGTAACGGGCTGAAAATGATATAATCAAGCAGAGAGGCGGGAATTTAAATTTAAGGACGATTCGAGGTGCGCGATGCATTGGGACGAACGGATTCAGCTGATTCGGGGCGATATCACCGTGCTTAAAGTGGATGCGATTGTCAACGCGGCCAATCATGAACTTTTGGGTGGCGGCGGCGTGGATGGAGCGATTCATCGGGCCGGTGGTCCGGAAATCCTCGAAGCTTGTAAAAAAATCCGTGAAAAGCAGGGCGGCTGCCCGACCGGTGAAGCAGTGCTCACTACTGCCGGTCGGCTAGCGGCAAAATATGTGATTCATACGGTCGGCCCGATCTGGCATGGCGGCCAAAATCAAGAAGCATCGTTGTTAGCGGCCTGTTATCGGAACAGTTTGCGGTTGGCGGTCGAAAATGCCGTTCAAACCATTGCTTTTCCCAATATCAGCACCGGAGTTTACCGTTTTCCCAAAGATCTGGCTGCCCGGATCGTTTTGACGGAGATCGGGGAGTTTTTGCGACAGGACCGAAGCCTTAAAACCGTTCTGTTGGTATGCTTTGAGGCGGAAAACTTCGCGATCTACTCTGATTGGATGACCCAAGGACAGCTAAGCTGAATTCGGAGCCTATGGTCCGGCACTCCCTAGAGCAAAGCTTTCGCCAGAAACCGGGTTCGCGATCGTTTCGCGGGAAAATTGGTGATTGGAAATTGGCTTTGGCGCACAATATATGCGGACAATTTTTTTCAATCTTCTCGCTGGTGTAAATCGATGAAACATTTGCATTTGGGAATCCGTCCTTCTTATGCGTTTATTTTTAAGCTACGGATCGAAAATGCAGGGAAAAAGTCGGTATCCAGCGAAAACTCGGGCGAATCTCCGGAAAATACGGCGGTTTCGGATGCGTTTTAAGGTGTTCGAGATGTGTTTGTTCGAATGAGGCTTTGCGGAAAAGGTTTTCTTCGCTCCGAAGCGTTAGTTAAATAAAAATTCCCCCTCGGACGTTAATTGGGTAGTAAATAATGTAGAAATGATTACAGCAAAGGAGCTTTGTATGGAAGAACAGCAAGTCGCGATTTATCTTGATTTTGAAAATTTGGCGATCTCCGCCGAAGAAGTATACCCCTCCAAGGACAAACCCTTGGTGATGCAACCGATTGTCGATTATGCCACGACCAAGGGGAATGTTTGTATTAAGAAGGCCTATGCCGATTGGTCCAAAGATACTTTTTCCCAGTATCAAAATGTTCTGATGGAGCAGGGTTTTGAACTGGTGCATCTGCCGGCCACCAACCTTCAGGGCAAGAACGGTTCCGATGTCCGGTTGGCCATCGACGTCATGGAGAATCTGGAATTGTTCGAAACCATCAACACCATCGTATTGGGTTCCGGTGACACCGATTTCGTACCTCTGATCCAGCGGGTACGCGCCCGGGGGATCAAGGTAATCAGCATCGGTTTCGATCATAGTGTCGGCAATATGGTCAAGAACAACAGCGCCGAATTCAAGTCGCTGGAAGAGCTCATCGGCAAACCGGAGGCCAACTCTTTATCCTCCGACCTGGTACAGGAACGGGACATCTCTTATGGCCGGGAACTGCTGATTCGTTATATCCGCAACCGCAACAATGACGAACCGGTTTTGCTGGCCACCTTAAAGCAGGATCTGTTACGGCTGGATCCGTCCTTCTCCGAGAAAAAGCTGGGTTTCTCTTCGTTTAAGAAGTTTATCAATTCTTTCCTCGGTGATTTGGTAAACCGGGTCGATCTGACCGAGAAAGACGGCCTGTTGCTGGTCTACTTGAATGACGTCGACATTCCGCAGAACAAGCGGACCAACCTGAAAGAGGAAGCGCAGATCTTTTTGGCCAAGAATATCCGGTTCCAGAAGAACAAAGAGAAACGGCTGGCCATCTCTAAATTTCTGGTGGACGAATATAAAGAGAATAAAGAGATGACCATGAGCCAGATGATCGATTTTACCAGTGAGAAGATGAAGAATCTGCCCAAGGTCGATATCCGCAAATTCGTCAACTTGCTCTTCTCCGGCAAGGCGTTCGAACAGATCGAGAAAGGCCGCCAGCGCCCGTTGCTGTTCCGGCCGATAAAATTGAAAGGCACCGTGAACAATCCGGAGATCCTCGAACAGCTCTATATCAATCGGGTAGTGGAGATCTTGAAAAACCGCTACTCGGCGTTGAATGACGAGGATATTAAAGCCTTATTGGAACGGAAATGACGTAACCTTAAGAGCCGAACGCACGAACCGAAGAGAAGGGAGATGATGGAGCATGATCGTCCGATCCTGGCACGGTGTAGTACCTGCCGCGCAAGGCGAAGCTTTCCGGGCCTACTTGCTCCGGACCGGCGTGGCTGAAACTCAGGCGATACTTGGCAACCGGGGGTCTTATATTTACAGCCGAGAGCGGGATGGCTGGGAACATTTCTTTATGGTGTCTTATTGGGACAATTGGGAAGCGATCCGAATTTTTGCCGGTCCCGATCCGCAAATCGCGGTGGATTATCCCGAAGATCGGAAGTTCGGTCTCATTGCCGATCCGATCGTACTCCATCATGAGGTAGTCGGAGCGCCGGCCGGTTTTCCCGGCTTCAGTAACTTATAACTCAGATCCGTGTAACTAAGGCTGCTGTGTCAAGCATAGGCAGCCTTTAAAATTGCCGTGGCGCCTCGCTCATGGAGATAGTTTTTTCGCCCGGCCAAATCGTCAGTTCGTCAGCCGGTTTAAATATCCATAACGGCTCAACCTTGTATAATAAGTCAGAAAGCAGTTGCCCTCCAAAAGGAAAATTGCGATAATCATCTCATATAGGCAGAGGAGATGGGGAGCCTCATTTTATGGATAAGAGCTGATGATTATAAAGTTAGCTCCCCATAGGAACCGGGGCATGAGCAATGCAGGCTTTGACCCATGACCGAAAGTCCGTCGGTATCACCGACGGACTCTCCAATGAAAGACAACTTCTATGATCGATATTATACCGCGAAAAGCCGGGTATGAAGTATCGTTTTCATATGCGAAAAATATCATCCGCATCCCGAAATCGACCTCCGCAATCAGCGGCCGTATGAATGTAAAGTGAAGGTCTTTATAAAAGGGCCGATCACGGATTAATGGATTTAAAGATTTCACGGAAAATCCACTTATCGATCTCTAGGCCGTGGAATCCTTTCATCCGTTAAATCCGCGATCAAGTTTTTTGCGAATCAATAAGCTCTCTCAGTTACTCAACAAGTGGTTCTGCTCCGGTTATCTATGCGGAGCTAACTTGATAATCATTAGAAAGCTCGTTATACGAATAAGTGATCTGTTTTTGCAAATAAATGAAATCGTTGAACACGATTAACAGTCTCGGCTTGGATAAGTCGGGAATTACAGATCTGAAAGGAGATATTCAATATGATTCGCGCTTTTGTATTCGACTTAGGAAACGTGTTGATCCGTATCCTCCCGGAACGGATCTTTCAAAGCTGGGGCGAGCAATCCGGGCTGGATTGGCGCCAGATTCAGGCCCGGGTCCGTTTCGATGAGGTTCATGACGCCTTTGAGCGGGGCGAAGTGACCCCGGCGCAATTTTGGGCTCATATCCGGCAGACTTACGATCTGCCCTTATCCGACGCGCAGTTGGAGCGGGGCTGGAATGCCATTTTTGTCGAGGAGGTTCCCGGCATCACTGGGTTGATCCGCGCTTTGAAATCGCATTACCGCGTGGTCGTATTGAGCAACACCAATGCCATCCATGTATCCTTCTTCAAGGCCGCTTATCCGGAGACATTGCGGGACTTGGAATATATCTTCGCTTCCAATGAGATCGGCGCCTGCAAACCGGAGGTCAAGGCTTACCAGACGGTCATGGAGTATCTGCAGATGCGCCCGGAGGAATTGGTCTTCCTGGATGACAAAGCCGCCAATGTCCAGGCCGCCCGGGCCATCGGGATGCAGGCGATCGAATTTACCGCAATAGAGGCGGCCCTCGCCGAGTTGCGTAAGATCGGAATTGATCAGACGCAGGCATCGTAAGGAGAGAACTTGTTACGATGATTGACTTTTCCGGCCGAGATACGTTAAAATAACTAACGAATTAATACGGGGATGAGTCAACCGTAAATTTCAATCGGTTTAACCAGGTCCTGGTCCGCCGGGATCGAGCAAAAAAGCAAAGATGATAGGACAACGCGAGGTAAGATGAGTATTTTAACTGTCGAGAATGTCAGCCATGGCTTTGGCGGCCGCCAGATCCTGGCCAATGCTTCGTTCCGCTTGCTCAAGGGAGAGCACGTCGGGCTGGTCGGTGCCAACGGGGAAGGCAAATCAACCTTTTTGAACATTATTACCGGGCAATTGACGCCTGATGAGGGCAAAGTGGAGTGGTGCAACCGGATTACTACCGGTTACCTGGATCAATATACGGTTCTGACCAGGGGCAAGACCATCCGTGAGGTGCTGCGGGAGGCTTTTCAGCCTATGTTCGATCTGGAGCTGGAGATCCAGCGGATCTACGAGCGGATGGCCGATGCCGGAGAAGCGGAGCTCGCAGCGATGCTGGAAGATGTTGGAGAGCTGCAAAGCACCCTGGAACATAACGGCTTTTACATCATTGATGCCAAGATAGACGAGGTCGCGGGCGGCCTGGGCCTGGGCGAGATCGGCCTGGAACGGGATGTCGCCGAGCTCAGTGGCGGGCAGCGCGCCAAAGTGCTGCTGGCCAAACTACTGCTGCAGAATCCGATGATCCTGATCATGGATGAGCCCACCAACTTCCTGGATGAAAATCATATCCAGTGGCTTCAGAGTTATCTGCAAAATTATGAGAATGCGTTTATTCTGGTCTCTCATGATATCCCCTTTTTGAACAAAGTCGTCAATGTAGTCTACCATGTGGAGAATGCCATATTAACCCGGTATACCGGCGATTATGACGCATTTCAGCAGATGTACCAGCTAAAGAAGGCCCAAAACCAGAAGGCCTATGAAAAACAGCAGAAGGAGATCGAGCGGCTGGAGGACTTCGTGGCCCGCAACAAAGCCCGGGCGGCTACGGCCAATCTGGCGAAGAGCCGGCAGAAGAAGCTGGATAAGATGGAGCTCATCACCAAGGACCGGGAGCGGCTGAAACCGGCCTTTAAATTCCGCGAGGCCCGCACGCCCGGCCGGACCATCTGTCAAGCCGTCGATCTGGTGATCGGTTATGAGGAAGCGCTGACGCGGCCGTTGAACCTGGTCCTGGAGCGCGGCAAGAAGGTCGCGATTAAAGGCGTCAACGGTCTCGGCAAATCGACGCTGTTAAAGACCTTGCTCGGGCTGCAACGGCCGGTGGCCGGGACGGTGAAGCTAGATCCTTTCCTGGCGCCGGGCTATTTTGAGCAGGAGGCCGGGCGTTCCAATCATCAGACGGCGCTGGATGAGGTCTGGAACGAGTTCCCGGGCCTGAGCAACGCCGAAGTGCGGGGCGCCCTAGCGGGTTGCGGGTTGACCCGGGAACATATCGCCAGCCAGATGCTGGTCCTCAGCGGTGGTGAAAGCGCCAAGGTGCGGCTGTGCAAGCTCATGCTGAAGGAAGTCAACTGGCTGGTGCTGGATGAGCCCACCAATCACTTGGATGGGGACGCCAAGGAGGAACTGCAGCGGGCCTTGCGGGAGTTCCGGGGAACGGTGGTCGTGGTCAGCCACGAACCAGAGTTTTACCAGGACTGGGTCACCGAGGTTTGGAATGTCGAGGACTGGACGACCAAGATCGTTTAACGCAGGGAGTTGGCCGCACGAAACGGTTTGGCTTGGCAACGGAGCAATTCCAATCAACCAGGCCATTTTTATTTGCGCCCATAAATTTTCTACGATAACTTTTCAACGATGTATCAGTTTAAGGAATTGGCAGGAAGAAAACGGTAAAGGTCGAATTGTAAAATTGAGCGTTATCGGGTCGGGGACGTCTGTTCCGGGACAACACGGCGGAATGGGATGAACAGCCTATTTTGGAGATCGGGAGTTTTTTATGGCAACTTTGCTTTGGGAATCATTCGTCATTTTACTGGGCGGTTTCATTCAAGGCATCACTGGTTTTGGCTTTGCAATGATCGCCCTGCCGGCGCTGGCATTTTTCCTCCCCCTGACGACCGTGGTGCCGTTGCTCGTCCTGTTCGGGCTGGTCACTAACCTGTTTATCCTGTGGGAAACGCGCCAATGGATCCGGCTGAGCGAAATCCGGGTGATTACCTTCTTTGGTCTGGTGGGGATCCCGTTTGGCGTTGCCGCTTTGCGGCTGCTCAATCCCAGTCTGCTCAAGGTGGCTATCGGGTTGCTGGTCACCGTTACGGCCATCGCCATGGCTTATGGTTTCAAAATGACCTTTCGCCATCGGATATTCTCCAGCGGGATCACCGGCTTTCTGAGCGGATTCCTCAATGGCAGCATCTCCATGAGCGGGCCGCCGATCGTTTTGTTTTTAACGAATGAGGACAGCCCCAAGGTGGAATTCCGCGCCAATCTCACCCTGTACGGCGCGGTCACCAACATTGTGACCATCGTTTCGTTCGTTTTCAGCGGGATGATGGAAGCGAATGTTCTGCGCCAGTTCGGGATCTTGCTGCCGGGTCTGGTTATCGGCATGGTTTTGGGCATGTTCGCGACGCGTAAGATCGCTGAAGACCTGTTTCGAAAGATCGTCTTGGCTTTATTGGCGAGCACCGGGATCGTCACGGTGGCTCTGACACTGCGCGGCTGAGCGGAAACGATCGTTCTGCGCAAGCTACGCGGGCAGCGCCTTTTTTTGTATAAATTTTATTAACGGAAAGTTTTCACGCGGACGGCGCGATTTTTGATATATTCATACATAATCGGCCGGCTAAAGAAACCGGGCCGTAAAATGCGAGGTGTCCCCTAATGAGTTCGATCCGTTATGTCCACACCAATCTGATCGCCCGGGACTGGCGCAAGCTGGCCCAGTTTTATAGCGAAGTTTTCGAGTGCCAACCGACCGACCCCGAACGGGATCTGTCCGGGGCATGGATCGAGCAGGCCACCGCGATCGAAGGGGTGCGCGTCCGGGGCATCCATCTGCGTTTGCCGGGCTATGAGAACGGGCCGACGCTCGAGATCTTCTCCTACGATCCCGCCAATTGGCGTCCGGCTCCGCCGTCCATCAACGGGCAGGGCTTGGGCCATCTGGCTTTTCACGTGGCGTCGGTGGAGGAGTTGACCGCCAAATTGCTGGCGCATGGCGGCGCGACGCTCGGCCCGATCGTCCGCCGGGATTACCCGGAGCTGGGCCGGTTGACCTTTGTTTATGCCACCGATCCGGAAGGCAATTTCATCGAGATTCAGAACTGGCAGAAATAGCCGGGGGAATCCGCTGCAGACAGCGGTTTCCGATCATCGGGAGCTGCGGCCTTCAGAATTATCGTGACGTCCCAATGCGTCCGGGGATGGTGCCCTCCGCTGGTTCGCGAATACGATTCGCCAGAGGAGCAAAACTACCGAGGATCGAACCTGCGCATGAAAAAATTTGCAATGGATTTGAAATAAGAAACATTTTTCGATAAGGAGCCAACATCATTGTCATTTGAAAGTTTAAAGTTGATCCCGCCGATTCTGAAAGCCTTAAAAACGGAAGGATACACCCAACCCACGCCCATCCAGGAACAGGCGATCCCGTTGATCCTGGAACACAAGGACTTGATCGGTTGCGCCCAGACCGGCACCGGCAAGACCGCGGCCTTCGCCATCCCCATCCTGCAGCTGCTGCACGCCGAGGCGGCGGCCGCGCCCAAGGCCAGGCCGCTGATTAAGGCGCTGATCTTAACGCCCACCCGGGAGCTGGCGATTCAGATCGATGAAAGTTTCGCCGCCTACGGCAAACATACCGGCCTGCGGCACACGGTGATCTACGGCGGCGTGTCGCAAAACAGCCAGACCGACGCCTTAAAGGCCGGCGTGGACATTCTGATTGCCACCCCGGGCCGGCTGCTCGATCTGCTCAACCAGAAGTTCGTCAACCTGCACCATGTCCAAATGTTTGTGCTGGACGAGGCCGACCGCATGCTCGACATGGGTTTCATCCATGATGTCAAGCGGGTGGTCGCCCAGTTGCCGGCCCGGCGGCAAACGCTGCTGTTTTCGGCGACCATGCCGCCGGAAATCGCCGAGTTGGCCCGGACGATCCTGCTCGCTCCGGTCCAGGTGGCGGTGACGCCGGTCTCCTCGACGGTGGACGCCATCGAGCAATCCCTGTATTTTGTGGATAAGCAGAATAAGAAATCCCTGCTGGTACACTTGCTCCAGGATCCCGCCATCCTGTCGGCGCTGGTATTCACCCGGACCAAGCACGGCGCGGACAAACTGACCCGCTACCTGAACAAGGCCGGCGTGCAGGCCGAGGCGATCCACGGCGACAAGTCGCAGAACGCCCGGCAACGCGCTTTGAACAATTTCAAAACCAAGCGGACCCGGGTGCTGGTGGCGACGGATATCGCGGCGCGGGGCATCGATGTGGAAGAATTGTCGCATGTCATCAATTTCGATCTGCCCAATGTGCCGGAGACCTACGTCCACCGCATCGGCCGCACCGGCCGGGCCGGCCTCAGCGGGGTGGCCCTCTCCTTCTGCGATCAGGAGGAGAAAGAGTATCTGAAGGATATTCATAAATTAACCGCGCAGCCGATCCCGGTGGTCGAAGATCATCCGTTCCCGATGAGTGAGAGCGGACCGGTTCAACCGCTGGAGCCGGACCGCCGGAAACCCGCCGGGAAACCCGGCCCGGTCGGCTACTTCCGCAGACACGGCAGAAGCGATTCCAACCGGTAACCGGCCACAGCGCTTCCATGGGCGAGGCATTCTTCATGAGAAAAGCCGCGCTGATTTGTGAAACTTGCAAATCAACGCGGCTTTTTTTATTTGCAACGTATACAATCATCGTGAAACGGCAAAGATTATCCCAGGAAAAAGTCGAAGAGGTATGCCGAGTTGGAACAGCTGGAAGAACTTTTCGGGCAGTTATGTTCGCTGGGGTATCATCCGCAACAAATCCGGCGGATCGTCCGGGATGCGGCGGGAACGGCCGACTTTGACGTTCTTTCCCTCGAACAAAGAGGACAATTGGTTATAGTGTTTAGCGAATATATCGAATTCGCTTCGAAGTGTAAATCGATCTTAAAATCCGGTTCGCGATCCGGAGCGGCGCCCCAGGAATCCGGAACGGTGCCAAACCGGGAGGTCCGGCCTTGGAGCGATCCGCAGGACCCGTTTTATAATGTACTTTAATAGCCGGACGAGCTTGCACAGTGACTGAGAGTCATAGTAACTTTGCAAGGATGCATTGTTACTGTGCAAGAATGCCTATGTAACTGTGCGAACATTTTCCGTAACCGATGATTTGAACAAAGTCAAAGCCAGCGTCATTTAGGCGCTGGCAAGTAATACGCTCCTATAGGCTCATGCGAGCCACCCGTTTTTAAGGGTGGTCTTGATTTTTGGAGTGGATCTTTCATTGGTAATGGGCTTTATCAATTTTTCCTGACTTGCTCTGCGAAATGCGAAAGTTGAGTTTGATAAAAAATTTTTTAAAAAGAAGGAATTAAAAACATAAGCGAGAATACTTTTTTACAAAAGAGTAAAATTTTTTATTGAGACCTAAAATCGATTTTAGGATTGATCATTACCTGGTATAGCAAAAATGTTTCGTTACTGCAAGTGTTCAATTGCAATGGAATAAGGATCGTGAGATCGTTCTGTTATGTTAGTGTTTTATTTTTACAAAAGACTAAAATCGATTTTAGTCAACTCGTCCAAGGTTTAGGAGGTGTTCCATTGTTATAATCGGTCGACCTGTTTTGATTATTTTTGATTTAGGAGGAACAAATGGATACATACTTTTTTAGGAAAGAAACTCCGATCGTTGATGAAGTGGAAGTATTAGTGGTGGGGGCTGGACCGTCGGGTTTCCCCGCCGCCATTGCCGCTGCGCGAAACGGAGCCAAAACATTATTGATTGAAAGATTCGGCTGTGTGGGAGGGATGGCCACCACTGGTTTAGTAGGTCCGTTTATGACCAGTTTCGATGCCCAAGGACGCACTCAGATTGTCCGAGGGATCTTCGATGAATTAATACGACGCTTGGAAGAAAAGGGTGGAGCCATTCATCCGTCCAAGGTCCGAGGCGGGAGTACTTATAGCTCTTTCATCATTGACGGTCATGATCATGTTACTCCATTTGATCCAGAATGGATGAAAATCATTTCCGCTGATATGGTTTTGGAATCCGGCGCCCGGCTCTTATTACATACACAGTTTCTGGATGTGATGAAAGAAGAGAATCGAGTGGTCGGAGTGATCGTAGCTAACAAAGGGGGCATTCAAGCAATTAGGGCCAAGGTGATCATCGATTGTACCGGTGATGCAGATTTGGCGTTTCAAGCCGGAGTCCCTTTTACGCTCGGGAATGAAAAAAATCATAAAATGATGCCGACGACCATGTTTTTTCGGGTGGGGAATGTTGACACGCAACGTTTGATCGATGCTTACTTAGGGTCAGAGAATCCACATCGTGACTTAATGGGAAAACCCAAAGGCGGGTTCAGCTGGATTGTCTCCGAAGCCCGCCGAAAAGGTGAATGGGAGCTCGGACGCAATAAGCTTGGGATGTATGAGACTCCTACCTCTGGCGAATGGCGTATTAATACGACCCGGATCGCGGATGTAGATGGCACGAATCCGAAAGATTTGACAAAAGCTGAAATCGAAGGCCGGAAACAAGCTCGAACAGTATTTGAGTTTTTAAAGAAAAATATTGTCGGTTATGAGAAGGCCCAATTCATGGACACCGGCGCTGTAATCGGGATTCGGGAAACCCGGCATATCGTCGGAGAATATGTTATCTCCATTGATGATGTGCTCAATGGACGGCTTTTTGAAGATATGGTCCTGTTGGCATCCAATGCGGTTGATATCCACGCCGAACAGGGTGAGGTCGATAATTACCAAACGATGTATCGGGGATCGTACTATAGTATTCCTTATCGTTCGCTGGTTCCCTTAAAGGTGGAAAATTTACTGGTGGCGGGACGTCCGATCTCGGCAACCTCCGAAGCCTCTTCGGCTTTTAGAGTGATGACTTGCTGCGTAGGGATGGGAGAAGCGGCCGGTACGGCTGCTACATTAGCAATTCAGTCCAATCAATCCCCGCGCAATATTGACGTTAAAAAACTGCAAGCCCAATTACGGGCTCAGGGTGTTTATCTCGGCTAGATTTCGGAATCCAACTCATTGAATAACAATTACAGATAGGGTGTTGTGAATGCCAACCATTAAAGACATTGCTGAAGCCGCTAAGGTCGCCCCTTCCACGGTCTCGCGAGTTTTAAATAACCGGGGTTGGGTTAGTGATGAAAAAGTCCGTCAAGTCCTTCAAGCCATTAAAGAGCTCAATTTCAAGCCCAATTCGATGGCCCGGAGTTTGAGAACCGGAATCAAAGGGCTCTTAGGAGTTTTAATCGCCAATCCATATGGAACATTATACGACGATGCCTTTTTCAACCGCATCATTCGGGGTTTCGGCCATATGGCCGAGGAAAACGGTTTTTCGCTCGTTCTGACCAGCATTCATGAACCGAAAATCCCGGCGATGATTTTAAATGGGTTGGTCGACGGAGTCGTAATTGGGGGCCACATTGTAGATGAAAAATTGATTGATTCCCTGATTGGGCTCGATTTGAAAATGGTGATCCTTGGAAAGCATGCTCTCGGGCGCAATGTTTCCAGAGTAATCACCGATAATACCACCGGAATGTATGAGGGGACTAAATATTTATTGGCAAAGGGTCATCAGGAGATCGGCATCATCACCGGTCCCCAACTCCTTTATTCGACGCTGGACAGGATTGAAGGATACCGAAGGGCTCTATTGGAAGCCGGAATTGTCTTTCATGAGAAATATATTATGACCCAACCTACCAATTATATCGAAAACCCTCAACATGGCTACTTTAGTACGAAACAATTACTTTCGTTGCCTGCTCCTCCCAGCGCCATTATTGCCAGTGATAGCCGTTCTTTGTTCGGCGCATATCAGGCTTGTATGGAGTATCGCATGCAATGCGAGCGACAAGTTGAGTTCCTTGGCTGGGGTGAGATCGAGAGTCCAGAGTATCTAAAATTGGATTTCGCGACCATCAAGTTTGATGAGTACGATATTGGCAAGAGATTGGCGAAAATTTTAATTGACTTGGTCTTAAAAAGTACCGAAATGACGGTGGAAACGATGGTACCAGTGATTAAACCGTCATCGTAAAGGAGGTAGCGATAAGGTTAAAAAGGCTTTCAACTAAAAATAAAAAATAAAGGGAGGAATCGCGATGATCTCGAAACGGTCGGTTTTAGTCATTTTGTCACTTTTGATGCTAATGGTAATGGTATCACCCCTTTGGGCGGCGGAAGAGAAAACGAAGGTTACTTACTGGACCTGGTTGAGCAACCAAGACTTGGTAGATGAGTTCAACAAATCGCATCCCAATATTCAAGTTGAGTTTATAAAAATGGGATCGTATGATGCGCAAAATAAATTCTTAGTGGCGCTCTCCTCGGGAACCGGAGCCCCGGATGTAATTCAAATCATGTTGCGGCAATTCAGTTTATTTACTAATTCTGGAAAATTGGTGGAAATGACTGATTATGTCAAAGATATTAAAAGCCAATACGCCCGTGATTTAATCGAAGTGGTGAGTTATAAGTCTAAAATTTACGGTCTGCCAGTAAATACTTCTCCGGCAGTCATTTGGTATCGGCGGGATGTTTTCAAGAAATATAATATTCCAGTGCCCGTCGCTACCTGGAACGATTTTGTAAAAGCGGGGGAAGTATTAAAGAAAAACGGCATTTTTATCATGCCCCTATTTAATCCGGCTGGAAGTTGGGGGGCGAATGCGGTAGTCATGTTTCTACAATCCCGGGGCGACAATATCTATACCGCCAAAGGTAAGTTAATCCGCAATAATAAAGAGCTCGAATATGTTCTGCAGTGGGTTAATAACTTCAACAAAAATAAGCTGACTGATAGCATAACCTTTTTCACCCCGGAATTCTACGGTTCATTAAAGACCCAGTTTGCCTGCTGGCCGATGAATGTGGCCGAAGGCGCCAATATCAAACGATATTTGCCCGATATGTCCGGACAATGGGGTGTAATGCCTTTTCCAAAATGGAACGATAAAAAAGAGCAATTGACCGGTTATTGGGGTGGGACGATCTTAACTGTTCCAAAGCAATCCAAGGTGAAAGAGGCCGCTCTGACCTTCGTCAAATGGGTTGCCGGAACGGTTCCTGGACAAGTCGCGGCAGGAAAATCAGCTTTTGCGGTACCAGCTTATCGACCGGCGCTGAAGGATGATTTTTATTCGCAAGGTGATCCGTATTTTGGCAATGATAATTTCTATAAAATGATCAATCCTGTAAAACCCATCTATTATTTTGATTGGGCGGTCACGGAACGAGTAATTGGGAAACATATGGATCTAATGTTCGCCGGGAAAGAGAGCCCGCAACAAGCCAGAGCGGCAATCGAAAACGAGCTGGCGGATGAAACCAACCGATAATTATCGTCAAAATCATCAGTGGTTCCCGGGCCCACCCAGGGTGGGCCCGGGATTATTATGGAGGCATGAATGATGAAGGGAACCCAAACAGCTTATATCCCTGATAAACGAGTCGCCCCTTATCTTTTTTTATTGCCGTTTCTCTTGTTTTTTCTCGTTTTCCGGGTTGGTCCCATTCTTTGGTCGCTGTTGATCAGCTTCACCAACTGGACAGGCATGAATGAGCTTCAATTTATTGGCTTAAAGAATTATGCCAGAATTTTTAAAGATCCTCGATTCTGGACGGCTACCGGAAATACCATCTATTTTGTAGTGATTTACAATCTGATCATGGTGTCCCTCGCCATTGTGTTGGCGGTAATTCTTCATTCGGCATTTGTAAAAGGAAAACGGTTTTACCGTTCGGTATATTTTGCTCCGATCGCGATGTCCCTTCCCGTGGTCGCAATGGTCTTTGATTTGCTCTTGGCCAAACGATCGGGTTTATTAAGTATTTTGCTGGGATATTTTGGTATAACCATGAATGTTCGCTGGCTTAGCGATACTTCCCTGGCCATGTGGGCCATCATCATCATGCGGGTTTGGAGAGGCATCGGTTATTACTGTGCCTATTTTTTAGCGGGGTTAACCGGCATTCCCGAGGAGATCTACGAATCTGCCAAAGTTGACGGAGCTTCTCCGCTGCGGATTTTTTTCCAAATTACCCTACCTTTGCTTCGCCCAATGTTATTATTTGTAATTATTATGTCGACGATCCTTTCGTTTCAACTTTTTGATGAACCCTGGGTGCTGACGCAGGGCGGCCCGGCCGATGCCACATTGACTTTACAGATTTACCTGTACCAAACTAGTTTCCTCGAAGGGCATTTGGGCAACGGTTCGGCGATCTCTTATTTAATGACGATTCTAATGATGGGAGCTTCGGTATTCTATGTCAAGAGATTAGGAGAAAAGGAAGGATAAAAAAATGATCCCCAGAAATGAGAGCCAATTTTCGACCGAATTAACCTTGGGGAATAAGCAGTTATTCTTTGAAAATAAAAAGCAACGTCAATTTATCGGTAAAATTGTTTTGCAGTTTGTTTTAATCGTAATGGCGATCTTGATTTTATTGCCTTTCTACTGGATGATTGTTAATTCGTTAAAAGGGATTGAGGAGTTTTTCAACCCGAAAACCACCCTTTTGCCGTTGAAAGGAAGCTTGGCAAATTACTTTCAGCTGTTTCAACATACCCAGTATGTGAATTGGTTTGCGAACAGCGTAATCGTCAGTGTACTTACGCTGGTTCTGGGAATGCTGATCTGTTCGATGGCCGGATTCGCCTTGGCGGTTTATCAATTTAAGGGCAAGAACGTTTTGTTCTGGGCCGTACTGGGCTCGGTGGCGATACCGGAGATTGTGACGATCATTCCGGTTTTCAAGCTGATGGTAGCCATGCAAATGATCGATACCTATTACTCGCTAGTTTTGCCGTATTCGATGAATGTTTTTGGAATCTTTTTGATGAAGCAATTTATCGCTTCGAACTTACCGCCGGAGTTATTGGAAGCGGCAAGAATTGACGGTGCTTCCGAGTTTGGGATCTATTTCCGAATCTCTTTGCCACTAATCAAACCCGGCCTGGGAGTGCTGGGGATCTATCTTTGGCTCCATTCCTGGAGTAGTTATTTTTGGCCGTTAATCATGTTGAAATCGTCGGGAATGTTAACAGTTCCGTTGGGCCTGGCCACTCTTTACGCCGATCCTTGGAACTTGCAATACGGCATGTTAATGGCGGGCGCCTTTCTTTCCACGATACCCATTATCATCATCTTCTTATTGGCTCAAGAACAATTCATTGCCGGATTGACTGGCGGAGCGGTTAAGGGGTGATTTAAATCGGGTCATGGTCGTAATACATAGAACGCCAAAACTCGTTAATGCGCCCTGATAAGGCAATTTGGCCCAGCGAAAGAGTTCATTTGGGGGATTGGGGAGGAGGATACGGTGAATACATATCAATTGACTCGGAAAATTCCGGTCGAAGAAGGCTATGATCTGGTGGTGGCCGGAGGCGGACCGGCCGGAGCGGCGGCGGCCATTTGCGCCGGCCGCCTGGGAGCCAGAGTTTTACTGATAGAAGCGACCGGGTGTCTCGGCGGAATGGGGACTTCCGGCTTGGTGACGGCGTTCGACCCGATGGCGAATGGAGAACGGATGCTGGTGGGCGGGTTAATGAAGGAGATCGTGGAAACTTTATATGAGCGGCGGTGTTTAAAACCGGGGATCGATCCGGATACCTGGCGTAAACATTATCACGAATGGACTCCCTTTAAGCCGGAGGGACTAAAGCTGGTTTTGGATGAGCTCTCAATCAAAGCCGGAGTAGAGGTTCGTTTCTTTACCAGGGTAATTGATGTTGACGTTGAAGCCCAAAAACGGCGGATCGACGGGGTTATTATCAACAATGTGGAGGGTTATTCCTATGTTCGGGCGAAAGCGGTGATCGATGCGACCGGCAATGCCGTTTTGGCTCATCTCTGCGGAGTGCAATGCCGTGAGGCCGGGCGGGACACCGCGCGGATCATGCCCGCTTCATTATGTTCCTTGTACGCCAATATTGACTGGGAACGAGGTGGTGAAGGACTTGAGCTAGAACGGCAACGGGAGACAGTGCTTCAAGCGGTCGAAGACGGGCATTTTAGTCAACCCGACCGTCATTTGGGAGCCATGTCCCGCATTGGAGATACTTTGGGCTATTTAAACGCCTGCCATTTATTCAACTTGAATGCGTTGCGGTGCCGCGATTTGACTGACGGAATTATGCTTGGCCGGCGACTGGCTGAAGAATACACGGAGTTTTATCGCAAATATATTCCGGGGTGCGAAAACATTGAACATGTCACTACGGCGTCACTGATTGGCATCCGGGAATCGCGCCGAATTGTCGGAGAATATGAGTTGAATTTCGCTGATTATCTGGCGCGGAGACAATTCCCGGATCAAATCGGTCTCTTCAACAAGTTTGTCGATATCCATCCTTATGAACCGACCCTTGAGGAATATAACCGGTTTAAAAGAGATAAATACGAGCTCGGACGGATTGGGCCGGGAGAATACTTTGGGATTCCTTACAGCATCATCGTTCCGAAAGGATGGCTCAACTTGTGGGTTCCGGGCCGAGCGGCCTCCAGCGATATCAAAGTGCATGGTTCGATCAGGGTTCAGCCTGTCGCGGCTATGATGGGGCAAGCTGCGGGAACCGCAGCGGTTCAACATCTCAGAACAGGCCAGGCGGCTTGTGATTTAGATACGGCGCAACTCGTTGAGTCTTTACGCAAAGCAGGTGCTTATTTGCCGCAAGCGAAACTAAGCAGCGAGATGACACGCTAGTTTTACAGCCACAGAGGTACAGCGGCTGAAAGAGCTTGCTGAGCGACTGAGAGAGCTTGTTGAGTGACTGAGCGAGCTTGTTGAGCGACTGAGAGAGCTTGTTGAGTGACTGAGCGAGCTTGTTGAGCGACTGAGAGAGCTTGTTGAGTGACTGAGAGAGCTTGTTGAGTGACTGAGAGAGCTTGTTGAGTGACTGAGCAAGCTTGCTGAGCGACTGAAAGAGCTTGCTGAGTGGCTGAACAACTTCTTGCGTTTCTGCGCGAGTATATGTTTT
>JAEXFN010000046.1 GCA_023400055.1 Bacillota bacterium | reverse complement strand
CTCAACAAGCTCTTTCAGTCGCTCAACAAGCTCTTTCAGTCACTCAGCAAGCTTGCTCAGTCACTCAACAAGCTCTCTCAGTCACTCAACAAGCTTTCTCAGTCACTCAGCAAGCTCGCTCAGTCGTTCAGCAAGCTCTTTCAGTCGCTCAACAAGCTCTTTCAGTCACTCAACAAGCTCTTTCAGTCACTCAACTAGCTCGATTTGTTATCGAAAATGCGTGCACAGTTACTGTGCGTGTCCCCTCAGTCCTTGGACATAGGCGCGGCATGGAACATGATTCATTATCAGTATAGCAAATAACCATTGGAAATGGCTTGAGAAGTTTTTTCTAGGAAGCCTATTCCGACGATTCAACATTTTTCCTCTACCGCGGGCTCAACAGAGTTCCCCGATCCCCAACTTGACACTTTGTAACCGATTTTTACCCCGATCTTAATCTGAATAAAAGAATTTAGGTTTATTTTATTATTTTATAAGATACCTTCGCCAAAAGCGGTTATCCTAATGTTAAGCAGAGGAATTTGAACAATTGGTGCGCCTTTGAATGAATAAAACGCGACTTTACGCTCCGCTCTTCCTTTTCAGCCTGTTCGTCCTGGCGGTCGTGACCCTGTCCGTGGTTTACGGACCGGTCGTTGTCCGCCTGGCCCGGGATCCGCAGCATTTTCTGGCGACCTTAAACCAATACGGTTCCTGCAACGTCCTCATCTTTATCGGATTACAGATTGGCGCGATTATTCTGGCCCCGATTCCCAGCGATCTGCTGTTTATCGCCGGCGGCTTTATGTACGGCCCCGTGCTCGGGACCGTGTACTCCATGATCGGCGTCCTGATCGGTTCCACGCTCGTCCTGTTCATCGCGAAGTTCTTTGGGTTCCAATTGATCCGGGCCTTCCTCCCCCGGCGCCATTTCGACCGGTTCGCCGAACTGCTCAAGGGCTCGCGCGCCAAGACCGCGGTGTTTCTGTTGTATCTGCTCCCCGATCTACCCAAGGATATCCTCACCTACCTGGCGGGATTGTCGCCGCTGGAACCGCTGAATTTCCTGCTATTGAGCAATGCCGCCCGCTTGCCGTGCGTCATCGGTTCGTCGTTCATCGGCGCCAACCTCCATCACCGCAACCCGTGGTTCATCGCGGTCATGCTGGGGATCGCCGGCTGCCTGGTCCTGGGCGGACTGCTGTTCCGGGGCCGGATCATCAAAGCGCTGGTCGCGGTCATCCCGGTCGCCAAAGATCCATAGACCTTTGGGAAATTTTCGCAAGGACGCTGTTTTTGTTTGACAAACCGGACCCATTCCAATATAATGGAAAATGAAGTTTCGTCAATACCTGGGATGAAGCAGTTTTGGTCCAAAAACCAAAAAAGGAATCTAACCGTCATGCCAAAGACTGTTTCGACATTTGGGCGCGTTGCCGAAAGGAGCCTGTTACCATGATCCGTAGCGAGGCGTTTTTTCCTTGAATTGAATAGGGATCGGGAGAATTCTCCGGCAGAGGGAGTTCTTTCGTCCGTCCGATCGTAGGTAACCGTCGCCTATATTGAAGCTAGATGAAGGCACGATCCAGTTATCGTGTTTTTTTATTTGCCAAAAATTCCGTAGCGACCGCCGGCTGCGGAATTTTTTTGTTTCCGGCGCCGGGCGCCCGCTTTCCTCGAAAGGAGTGTTTTTGATGAACCGTAAAAAGAATATCCCCGGCCTGAATAGCCGGGTGCTTTGGGGGATCAATCCCCGGACCCGGATCCACGACAATGACATCCGCCACAACCAAAAACGGCTACGCCGAACCGGCAAGAAACTTTCACGGCAAGGCGCGGAAGAGTCCTAGGTCCGAGGGAACTATCCCCCGACCTTGCAACCGGATTAGAATCCAAAGCGATTGGAGTGTTGCCGCTTGAGATTGTTAAGCGAGTATCTCAAACGTTATGCCTGGTATTTCATTGTTGCCGGCCTGGCGATGCTGGTCAGCATCGGTTTGGATATGTTCAACCCCAGCCTGTTGCGGCTGATCATCGATAAGATCATCATCGGCAAGCAGATGAGCCTGCTGCGAATGGCGCTGCTGAGCCTGCTGGGAATCACCGTTTCCCGGGCTGCCCTGGGGTATTTGAAGGAGTTCCTGTTCGACTGCGGCGGCTTGAAGGTGGTCACCGATCTGCGCCAGGATCTCTTCGATCACCTGCAGACCCTTTCGTTCTCCTATTTCGACGGGGTGAACACCGGCGAGCTGATGTCCCGCCTCAAGGAGGACATCGACAATATCATGCGTACCGTGGTCTTCGGCTTTATGCTCTTTACCGAGCAGTGCATCTATTTTCTGGTGGCCTCGGTGCTCTTGTTCACGCTCCACTGGCAGCTGGCCTTGTTCTCCCTGGCGGTGATGCCGGTCATCGCCTACCTGGCGGTCCGCTTGGAGCAGCGGATCGGCGTGGTCTACGAAGCGATCAGCGATCAAAGCGTGCAGATCAATACCACCGCCCAGGAGAATCTGGCCGGCGTTCGGCTGGTGAAGGCGTTCGGCCGCGAGAAATATGAGGTTCAAAAATTTCTGGAACAGAACCAGCGCAACTACCGGCTCAACGTGGAACAGGCCGTCATCTGGGGCCAATTCCATCCCTGGATCGAGTTCCTGACCAGCCTGGCCCTGGTGCTGGTCACCGCCGGCGGCGGTTACCTGGTGATGGGCGGGCGGATCTCCGTCGGCACCCTGGTGGCTTTCAGCAACTACGTCACCATGTTGATCTGGCCGATGCGGATGATCGGCTGGCTCACCAATATGCTGGCGCAATGCCTGGCCTCGCTCAAAAAGGTTGAAGCGCTGTTCCGGGAGCGGCCGGCCATCGCCGATCCCGCCGTTCCGCAAGTGCCCCGCGAGATTCGGGGCCGCTTAAGCTTTGAGCACGTCGGTTTCGAATATAACGGCAGCGTCATTTTGCGCGATATCGACCTTACCCTGGAGCCGGGCAAGACTCTGGCGATCATGGGCCTGACGGGATCGGGCAAAAGCTCGCTGATCAATCTGATCGGCCGCTATTACGACTGCAGCTCCGGCCGGATCAGGCTGGACGGCGTCGCTGTCAAGGATTGGCCGCTGAAACGGCTCCGGGAACAGATCGCCGTAGTGATGCAGGAGACCTTCCTGTTCTCCGACACCATCACCGAGAACATCCAGTTCGGCGCGGCGGGAGTCAGCCCGGAACAACTGGCCGCGGCGGCCCGCGACGCCCGGGTCGACGAGTTCGTCGCCGAGCTGCCCGACGGCTACGAGACGGTCATCGGCGAGCGCGGCATCGGCCTCTCCGGCGGCCAGAAGCAACGGATCGCCCTGGCCCGGGCGCTGGTCAAAGCGAGCCCGCTGCTGATTCTGGACGACGCCACCTCCAACCTGGATATGGAGACCGAGTACCGGATCCAGCGGGCCCTGGAGCGCCGCTCGGGCATTAGTAAGATTATCATCGCCCACCGCATCTCGGCGGTGAAGAACGCCGATGAGATCATCGTCATCGAAGGCGGCGCCATCGTCGAGCGCGGCACCCACAGCCAGCTGCTGGCGCTGCGGCAGCGTTACTACCAGACTTACCGTGAACAGTTTCAAGGCCTGCTGGAACTGGCGGGGGAGGAGGAACAGACCCATGCCGTTTAACAGTCTCAAAGACGACGAATATGTCAAGGATACGCTCAATCTGGAGATCATCAAGCGCCTGATCGGATACTTAAAGCCATACCGGCTCCAGGTGGCGCTCACCTTGCTGCTGATGGCGCTGGTCATCGGGGCGGATCTGATGAACCCCTATTTTCTGAAATTGGCCATCGACCGGTATATCGTGAAGCAAGATCTGGCCGGCCTGCTCCGCCTGGCGGCGGCGATGATCGTCATTAAGCTGATCGCCTTATACGGCACCCGGCAACGGATCCAAATCATGGCCGGGGTGACCAACCGGATCCTGCTGACCATCCGGCAAGAGCTTTACGCCCATATCCAAAAGCTGCCCTTCTCCTTCTTCGACAATCGTCCGGTCGGCAAGGTGCTGGCCCGGATCATCGGCGATGTGAATTCGCTCAACGATCTCTTCAGCAACAGCGTGACCAACCTGGTCCCCGACCTGGCGACGCTGCTGGCGGTGACCCTGATCATGTTCTCGATGAATTTCCGGCTGGCCCTGGCCTCGCTGGCCTGCCTGCCGCTGCTGTTCATATTCATGGCCACGGTTCAGGTCTTCTCCCACCAGCGCTGGCGGATTCACCGCAAGAAGGTCTCGACCTGCAACGCCTTCACCCATGAGAATTTCTCGGGCATCCGGGTGGTGCAAAGCTTTACCGCCGAATCCCTGACCAGCGAAACCTACCACGGCTTGAACCACGGGAGCCGGCTGGCCTTTGTGAATGCGGTGCGGCTGAGCGATTGGTTCTGGCCCTCGGTCGAACTCTCCTGGGGCATCGGCACCATGGCGGTCGCCTGGTACGGGGTGCATCTCCTGCACACCGGCACGATCACCGTCGGGCTGCTGGTGGCTTTCGTCGGCTATATCTCCATGTTCTGGCAGCCGGTCATGAATATCAGCAACTTTTATAATACACTGATCTCCAATATTTCGGGCGCGGAACGGATCTTTGACATCCTGGACATCGAGCCGGCCATCCGCGACCAACGGGATGCGGCGGTCCTGCCGCCGGTCCGGGGCGAAGTGGTCTTCGACCGGGTCGGGTTCGGTTATGAGCAGAACCAGAATGTGCTGTCCGATGTCAGCTTTCGGGTGAAGCCGGGCGAGACCGTCGCCCTGGTCGGGCCGACCGGCGCCGGCAAGACCAGCATCGTCAATCTGATTTGCCGTTTCTACGAGGCCGGTGAGGGCCGGGTGCTGATCGACGGCCACGATGTGACGGCGGTGACCCTGGAAAGCCTGCGCGGCCAGATCGGCATGGTACTGCAGGATACCTTTCTCTTCTCCGGCAGCATCAAGGATAATATCCGTTACGGCAAGCTCGACGCCAGCGACGAAGCGATCATCGCCGCCGCCCGGGCGGTCCAGGCTCATGAATTCATCAGCAAGCTGGAGCACGGTTACGATACCGACGTCAACGAGCGCGGTTCCCGGCTTTCTTTCGGCCAGCGGCAGCAGATCGCTTTCGCCCGGGCGCTGCTCGCCGACCCGCGGATCCTGATCCTGGACGAAGCGACCGCCGGCATCGACACCCATACCGAACGCCTGGTGCAACAGGGCCTGGCCCGGCTGTTGAAGGGGCGGACCTCCTTTGTCATCGCCCACCGGCTCTCGACGATCCAAAACGCCGACCGGATCATGGTGGTCGACCGCGGCCGGATCATCGAGGCGGGGACCCATGCCGAGCTGTTGCAGCAGCGCGGCCTCTACCACCAATTGTTTATGGCCCAATTCAAATTCTTACAAGACGAGCCGGATGCGGTGGTCGGCTAAAGGCGGGACGCTCCCGGGTCCTAACTTCTCCGGAAATTGTGACGCCGGTTTCCAAACATGACAGGGAGCCGTCGGGTTTCCGGTGGTATCATGATCATGAAACAGCCGAAACAACCGGGGGGTAAAAACATGGCAAAAATCGATCTTAAAAAGGAGCTGTACGATTTCTATCAGGCTTCCGCCAGTGCCATTCAGATCGTGGAACTGCCCGCCATGCAGTTCTTAATGGTCGACGGCGCGGGCGATCCCAACCTATCCCAAGCTTATCAGGACGCCGTGGCGGCGTTATTCTCGCTCTCCTATACGCTCAAATTCATGGCCAAAAAAGCGGCTCCCGGCATCGACTACGGGGTGATGCCGCTGGAAGGATTATGGTGGACCGTGGATCGCGCGGCTTTTAGCCCGGAGCGCAAGGATCTCTGGCAATGGACCGCGCTGATAATGCAGCCCGACTTTATTAGCGCGGCAATGGTTGACCGGGCTCGGGTCGAGTTGCAACGCCGAAAGGACCTGCCCGCCCTGGCGGACGTGCGCTTCGGCCCATTGGCCGAAGGGACCGCCGCTCAAATCCTGCATATCGGCCCTTACGCGGCGGAACAGCCGACCATCGCCAAACTGCATCAGTACATTAACGACAACGGTTACCAACCGTCCGGCAAGCATCACGAGATTTATCTGAGCGATCCCCGGAAAGCCGCCCCGGAAAAACTGAAGACCATCATTCGCCAACCCATTGTCAAAAAATAGGGGCGGCCAGGCGGCCGCCCCCAGAATTACTTTTCGAAGTCATTCCCACTTGCCCCGCAGATACGATTCGGGCCAATCGACCTCGGCGTGGAGCGCCGCAGCGGCCTTCAAGGGCCAATAGGGATTGCGCAGCAGTTCCCGGCCGACAAAAACCAAGTCCACTCCGGATTTGACGATCTGCTCCGCTTGCAGCGGCTCGGTGACCAGTCCGCCGCCCAGGACCGGCAGTCCGGTCCGTTCCTTAACGATCCTGGCCAAAGGAATCTGGTAGCTGGGGTAAACCGGCGGCAACACCGGCGTGATCGCGCCCGAGCTGACATCGACCAGGTCGACGCCCCGCTCTTTAACGATATTCAACAGTTCGGCCATGGCCTCGGGAGTATTGCCGCTCGGATCATAATCGGAGGCGGAAACTCGCACGATCAGCGGCATCGTTTCCGGAATGGCTGCCCGGACCGCACTGACGGTCTCGGCCAAAAACCGGGCCCGGTTGGCCGGCGTTCCACCGTACTCGTCGCTGCGCTGGTTGGCCAAAGGCGACAGAAACTCGCTCAGCAAGTAACCGTGGGCGGCATGAATCTCGATGGCGTCGAATCCGGCGCGGACTGCCCGCCCGGCCGCGGCAGCAAAACTGCGGCTGATCTCCTGAATCTCCGCGGCCGTCAATGCGGCCGGAACCCGGTACTTGGGACTGAAGGCCACTGCGGAAGGAGCCACCGGCGTGCTCTCCGGCACTTCGCTTTTGCGTCCCGCATGCCCCAACTGGATGGCGATCCGGCCGTTCTGGCTATGGACGCTGGCCACGATCCGCTGCAAGCCGGGGATCTGCGCCTCATCCCACAGGCCCAAATCGCGGTCGGTGATGCGGCCGCGCGGCTCCACTCCGGTCGCCTCGACGATGATCAGGCCGACTCCGCCGACCGCGCGGCTGGTATAGTGCACCCAATGCCAATCGGTGGCCCGGCCGTCGCTTCCCGATTGGTACATGCACATCGGCGGCATGACCACCCGGTTCTTGAGCTGTAAATCCCGCAATGAAAATCCTTCAAATAGCATTTCAAATTCTCCTTTCGTCCTTATTACTGCTCTGGTGGTTGATCCATCGCCAGGAATCTTGGAAAATCGCGCCGCTTTGACGCGTTCTCCAAACCGGATTAACAAACGACACGTGGCTCCAGGACCCTACCGGCGGCAATGCGTTACCCGATCGCCCGCGGAGCTATCCTGCGTGTCAATATCCGATCCTCTCCCATATCTTATTATAAAACAGCCTAAAAAACGCAACAATGCCCGACTTAACTGTAAGCATGGAACGGAAATTTGCGGCGGATCGCCTTTGAGCCACGCCAACGCCGCATTGCACCGTTCGAGGTACAAGGAATATGTTATAAAAACAGCTTTTTTCCCTCTTTTATCATTTTATTTGATTTTCAGGATACCCCCGTTCAATTCGTTCATACAATAATCAACGGGAGGTGATTTTAATGAGTGTCGGATCAACCATTCTGAGCATCGAGAACCTCTCACAGTCGGTAGCGGCATTGCTGGGCGACCCAGCCGCATTTACCAGCGCCTATCAGACAACGTTGCTGACTACCATCGCCAATATTCAAGCTGATGTTACCGGTCTTTCGTTAACGGCTACGCAGCGAACGGAGATCAACACCGTACTGGGTCAAGCCAGCGGAATCATCAGCGGTGCAACCGTCGGAGCCATTACCATCCAACAACTCAACACCATCCTTGACCTGTTACAGCTGGCAGTTCTGAAATTGAACACCTTTGCCTTCCTCGGCTAAGGCATCACCAGTGAACAAGGCTGTTGGCCCCGAGGCCAGCAGCCTTGTTCGTTTGCGGACTGGCTCCATCTTAATATCGTTTGATCGTCGGATGTGTGACGGATCACCAGTTGCTACCGTAAATATTGATGGCACAAGTGGATTACGATCCGGCTTCACGGTTACCAGTCTGACCTTTTAATCGGGATTATCTCAATGTCATCAATCTGTTTATGCAACAAGCGACCCGAATATACCGGCCAATAACCGCTCCGCCTCCCCTTTGCAATGGCAAGGATTCGCGCTTGCCTCATAAATCCCGTTCATCGTATAATATAGATAAAAGCAACGTTATGTTACTTTGGTCTTTCCAGCGGATGCGGGAGCAGCGGAACGAGGTGAATGCGATGGCGGTTTTAAAGATTTTGCAGGTCGGCGAGGCGGTCTTGCGGCAAAAAGCCAAGGAGGTCGACCAGATAACCAAGCAACGGCGCAAATTGGCCCAGGACATGTTGGAAACGATGTATGCCGCTCCGGGCATGGGCTTGGCCGCGCCACAGATCGGCATCTCCGAACGGCTGGTGGTGATCGATATCGGCGAAGGCCCCATGATCCTTTTCAACCCCAGGATCCTCGCCAAAGAAGGCACGCGGCGGGATGTCGACGGTTGCCTGTCGATTCCGGGCCGGAGCGATTATATTACCCGGGCTCAGAAGGTGGCCGTCTCTTACCTGAATGAGCACGGCAAGCAGATCGAGCTAAAAACCGGCGGTTTGCTGGCCTGGGCCTTGCAGCACGAAATTGACCACCTCGATGGGGTGCTATTCATCGATTATCTGACCAAGCAATAGATCAGGCGGCTCAAATGGGCCGCCTTTTTCAACGTTCCGTTATCAATTTGCCACGGTGCGCTTCTATTGCCGTTAATCCCGGGCATACGAAAGCAGGATCCCCAGCACGCAATCGTAGAAAGCCGCCACGCTGCTCATTTCCACTCGCTCCCGCACGGTATGCGGTTCCAGCAAATCGGGTCCGATCGCAATACACTCGGCTTGCGGATACTTCTTGATCACCCAGCCGCTCTCCAGGCCGGCATGAATCACATCGATCTGGTAGTCTCCTTTGAATTTGGCATCGTAAACCCGCTTGGCCCTGCGCAACAACTCCGAATTTTCGTTGGGGGTCCAACCCGGATAACGTTCGATATGCTCCATGCTCGCACCGGTCAGTCCGGCGATGGATTCATGCAGCTCCTCCATCCATTGTAGGCCGCTCTCCCGGAAGCTGCGATGCATAGTGAGAACCGCCAGGTCCGCGCCGTTCAACGCCACCGCTGAGAGATTGGTGGAGGTCTCGACCATGGTTTCGCTGCCTCCCGCCGTCTTCTGCACGCCATGGGGGATGGCCAGCAAAGTATGGATCAGCTTTTGGGTCCAGTCATTATCCAGCATCTCCGCCGGGCGCTCGGTTTCCAGCCAATCCACGCGCAATTGCGGTTCGACCGGCTGATACTCTTCCCGAAATCCGGCGGTCAGTCCGGCCACCAGTCGGCCGAAGCTTGAAACATCGGCGCCATTCAGGACCACTTGGGCGGCGGCCTGGCTGGGAATGACGTTGGCCTGCTTGAGATTGCCACTGGCGATTCCGGCCAGGTTGAAGCGGAGGCCTTCCTTCGCGGCATGACTCAGGATCCGGGCCAGCAGTTTCATGGCGTTGGCCCGGCCCTCGTGAATCTGCACTCCCGAGTGGCCGCCTTTCAAGTCGGAGATCCTGAGCTCGTAACAGCGGGCCGTCGCCGGAACGTGCTCACGGGCGACCTTCCACCGGAACATGCTGCTGAGGCCCCCGGCGCAACCGTAAGTGATGGTTTTCAAGACCTCTTCGTCGAGATTGATGAAGATCCGGCCTTTCAACAGAGCGGGGTCAAAGTCCCGCGCCCCCTCCAGTCCGACTTCCTCCTGCACCGTAAACAAGGCTTCTACCGGCCCGAGCTGCAGCTCGCTATCTTCCAGAATCGCCAGGGCCACGGCAATCCCGATGCCGTCGTCGGCGCCGAGCGTAGTCCCGTCCTGCGGGGTATGACCGCCGGCCTTGACCCAGCCGGTCCCCGGCCCCCCCTGCGCGTCGCAGAAAGTGAGCTTTAGCGGGAAGATCCGCTCATGGGGCACGCACACCATATCCATGTGCGCCTGCAAGACGACGATCGGCTTTTGTTCCAGGCCGGGCGCGGCTCGCCTGTAGACGACCACCGTCCGGTCTCCCGGAGCGTCCGGCGCAGCGTCGGCCTTATAATAGCAATCGAGCCCATTCCGTTGGGCGAAGGCGGCGATATAACCGCGCAGCGCGTCCTCATTGCGCGAACCGTGCGGCAACTTGGTGATCTCCTCAAAATGATACCAAACCCGTTCCGGCTGTATACCGGCAAAAAATTGCGACATTTCGGCACCTCTTCATTTTTGGGATTCACGGTTTTTTAAGTTGCTTATAAAGTTGACAGTGATCCTCTGCAACTTATTTCCATCCTATATATTGAACCATTCGCCCCCGAAAAACAATGGCAAATTTGGAATTTACTCAAAAAAGGCCCTGCCGCCGTGGCGCGCGGTCCGCCAAACCCGGACCGCGCGGATAGCCTATGATTTGCTCAACTGCCCTGCTTGCCGGTGCAGTCCCGGATAGTCAGCCGCAATATCGCCACACGGTCGAAGGCGGCCGCGTCTTTCAGGGAGCGGGCCTTGATCGGCGCGGGATCTTCCTCCAACTGGTTGAGCAGCACATCCATGCCGTGTTGCTGTTCAGCCCGGTCCTGCACCAGGGCGAGCTCGCCCCGGAGCACCACCGAGGCATAACGATGTTTGCACTGGCCCTTCACATAGCCGCGGTCCTCAATGACCGTGGCGCAGACCCGCGGATTGGCGCGGATAAAATCGAGCTTCAGCCCTTGCAAAGCCGCATGGAAATAACAGACGTGCGCCTCCGGATCATAGCCGTAACTCAGGGTCACGATATACGGCTCATCGGCGCGGCACATCGCAACCGCCGCGTATTTGCCGCTTTTTAAAATCCGCCGCAATTCCTCCGGGTCGCCGATGGCCCGATCCTGCCGCCGCATATGGTATGCCGCCATTCGCCAGCGCCTCCTCTTTTGGATGGAGATTTCAATTTGAGCTTTTTATGTAATGAAGCCCCTTTTTTTGAATAAATCTATGATGGGAACGAGAACCATGGTGTCGGGCGACCGCTTCGCTCGGTTCACCGGAGCGGCCCCGGACCGATTCAGAACGCAAGCGCTCATCCCGGGCATTTGCTTTAAACTTTATGTAACGGCATTCATCCTTACGAATGTGATTTGCAAAAACGAGCGTTTCCACTGATTTTTCGCAAAACATAGGATTCAGACAATGTCGTTGCAGATTAAAAAACAAAGGAGGTTCATGATGAAAAAACCCCTCGTTTTCGGAATCGTTTTTTTGGTGTTGATGATCGGTTCCGCTTACGCCACGCTGCGGATCTCCCGGACCGTGGCCGGCCCCGGCCCTGACAGCCAGGTCTTCACGGGTTATCTGGTCTGCCAGTCATGCGCCACGGCCAAAGACGGGATGGCCGCCGACGGGGTCAATGTCCGTCAGCATCCCGAACTGCACACCACCAAGTGTCTGCGAATGCCGTCCTGCGTCGCTTCGGGATTCGGTATCTTCGTCAGGATCCGGGGCGGCGCCTACAGCTATTATAAGTTCGACCGCCGTGGCAGCGATCTGGCTTATCAAAGCGTCGTCCTCAAGACGGTCCGTCTGGACCACGTGCGGGTGGCGGTCACCGGCCGGGCGCAGCAACAGACCCTGACCGTACGCGACATTGTCGAGAAATAGTTCCAAAAACAACGCCACCGCTTTTAAAGGTCTTGTTCCGCAGCAAGACCTTTTTTATTACATAAAACTCCTGCGGCCGGGCAAAATGGATGCTATCAAAAGCCAGCGATGACTTTATCTCTGGCTTTTCCAGACTTTGGGGTCATTTCTGCTCCCCGGGGCCGGAGTTTCGCCATGGCAAGGAGGAAACCGTTGCAGGATAAACTTACCGTCGGCTTTATCGAAGGAGTCATCGCCGGGATCGTCTCCAGCATCGCCGATCTGCTCATGGTCCACGGCCTCAAATTCGGAACGATCCGCTTTCTGGATTACGCCGGGGTCCATATTTACGGCTTCAAACCGGTCAGTCTGGGCGAACAGCTCTTCGCCGAATTCGTGCAATTGATCTTCACCGGTCTGCTGGGCATCCTCTTTATCTATCTGATCGATAAGGTAAAACCGGCCAACATCCTTTTTAAGGGCTCCCTGTTCGGGATCCTGACCTGGTTTGTGGTTTACGTCGTCAATATTCTTTACAAGATCGAGCCGCTCAAAAAAATCACGCTACCAAGCACCCTCGAAAACTATATCGCCTCGGTGATCTTCGGCCTGGTTCTCGGCCTGGCCTATCAGCGGCTGAGCAACCCGGCTCCGGATTGACAATGCTGCCGCGTGCCGCTCCGGGCCGGCCCAACATTACAGGCGCGCTTCCAGCTTGGCCTTTTCGCTCTCGTAGCCCGGCTTGCCGAGCAGGGCGAACATATTCTTCTTATAAGCCTCCACGCCGGGCTGGTCGAAAGGATTGACCGCGTTCAGATAGCCGCTGATGCCGCAGGCTTTTTCGAAGAAATAGACCAGTTTGCCGAAGTGGTACGGATCGATCTCCGGCACCCGCAGCACCAGGTTGGGCACGTTGCCGTCGCTGTGGGCCAGCAGGGTCCCTTCGAAGGCTTTCTGGTTGACCAGCTCCATGGTCTGGCCGGACAGGAAGTTCAAGCCGTCGATATTGGCGGGGTCGTCGGGGATGGCCAGCGACCGGCGGGGTTTTTCCACCCAGAGCACGGTCTCGAAGAGGTCGCGCCGCCCCTCCTGAATGTACTGGCCCATCGAATGCAGATCGGTCGAGAAGTCGACCGCCGCCGGGAAGATGCCCCGGTTGTCCTTGCCCTCGCTCTCGCCGAAGAGCTGCTTCCACCACTCGGCGAAATAATGCAGGCCCGGCTCGTAATTGACCAGGATCTCGACCAGTTTCCCCTTGCGGTAGAGCGCGTTGCGGACCGCCGCGTACTGATAGGCCGGGTTTTGCGCCACATCCGAGACGCCGTATTCCTGGCGGCCGGCCGCCGCACCGTCCATGATCGCCTGGATATCGACGCCGCTGGCGGCGATGGGCAGCAGGCCCACCGGGGTCAGCACCGAGTACCTGCCGCCGACGTCGTCGGGGATGACGAACTGGGTGTAGCCCTCACTGTCGGCCAACTGCTTCAGGGCGCCCTTGGCCCGGTCGGTGGTGGCGTAAATCCGTTGCCGCGCGCCGGCGACGCCGTATTTCTTGACCAACAATTCCTTAATCAGCCGGAAGGCCACCGCCGGCTCGGTGGTGGTGCCGGACTTGGAGATGACGTTGACCGAGAAGTCCCGTTCCGCCAGCACCTCCAGCAGCTCGGCCGTATAGGTCGGGCTGATGGTCTGCCCCAGATAGAAGATCTGCGGGAAACGCCGCCGCTCTTTGCTCAGCAGCTGAACGAACGAATGATTCAACAGTTCAATGGCGGCCCGGGCCCCCAGATAGGAGCCGCCGATGCCGATGACCACCAGCGCCTCCGAGGTCTCGGCGATCCGCCGCGCCGCCGCCCCGATCGCCGCAAATTCCGCGCGGTCGTAATTCAGCGGCAGATCCACCCAGCCCAGGAAGTCACTGCCCGCGCCGCCGCCCTCATGCAGCAGCCTGTGGGCCAACTGCACCTGGCCGGCCAGATGGGTCAGTTCCTGCTCCGCGAGGAAGGGTTTGAGTTTCGATAAGTCCAACCGGATTGTATCAGCCATGGCTATCCCTCACCACTCCAAGATCGTTGTTTTCCTTTTCCGCATAGATTCGCTTTTTATCCTATCTTTCCCTCCATTGGGAGCAATTTATAGCCGGATTTTAACAATTTTTGCCCGAAGCAAACCGTCCGGTTAGCGTTGGCGGGGGAGGCCGGAGCCACTGGCCCGGAGCGGGAACGGCCTAATTTCAGCGTCGAACCCAACCCCGCAAGTTCGAATTTAAACCGGCTTTTTTTGCTCGGCAATGTCCCTCGGATCCACGGCGAAGTGATGGTATCGGCCGCATTCGGCGGTCTTGGTATTGCGAATCTGAATCGCTTGGGCCGGGCAGTAGTTGATGCAGCCAAAACAGAACAGACACGGAACATCCCGCCGCCATTCCGGTTTACCGTTCGGCAGCGCAATCTTGCCGGCCGGGCAAACCTGGCCGCACAACCCGCAGCCGCTGCACCTGGCGTCGGCGTAAAAAGCTCTTTCGAGCAGGCCATAGCGGGTCGTCTGGGCCACCCATTTCAGCGCCGGCTGCTGGACATGGCGCCTGAAGAATGCTTTTTGGGCCCGCCGATCCGGTTCCCGGCTGATCCGGCGGTTTTCAATAACGTCCCGCATGGCGTCGAGACGCGGCTGCAGCTCCCGGTCCATCTGCCGCTGCGTCTCGGGAGACAGGGCCTTAAAATGCAGCAGCAGAAAGTTGCCGGGCATTTCCAGATAAAAATAGGCGTCCAGCGACTTCTTTTGAGGGCGCAAAAGCCGGTCCACATCCCGAAAGACCGGACACGGCGATCCGCCCCGGGTGGCCACCGCGAATAAATATTGCGCCGACCGCAAATCAACTTGCCGCAGAAATTGTTTTACCGCCAGCGGCACGGTAAAAGCATGAACCGGAAAGACCAAACCGACCGCCGCGCCGCTGCTGGCAACCGGGCCGCTTTTTAAGGCCCCGATCATCGGCACCAAAACGGTATCGGGAATGCGCCGCTGCAATTCCCTGGCCACATAGAGCGAATTGCCGGTGCCCGAGAAGTAATAGATTTGAGTGCTCATGCCATCCCCCGCCTTCTTTCGAATATCACCGCTGGATTCGCTCTTTGCCGGCAAATTCCTGCCGTCCCATCCTCTTCCACGATTGATTGCAGAGTCCGGCCGCAACCCCCAACCAACGGTGCCGAATCACGCCACCCAGCCCATCCATTCCTAAAAGTCTCTCCAGTTGAAAGCCCGATCCCTGAGCTTACATGGTTTTAACCGATACTTCCCGACTTATCCACAGCCGAAACTGTTAACCGCGTTCAATGTTCCCGTTTATCCACAGGAATAGATCACTTATTCACAAAAAGAGCTCTTTTATTAACAAAATGAACTCACTTATCCACAAAATGAGCTCGTTGAGCGACTGAAAGAGCTTACTTATTCACAAAAAGAGCTCTTTTATTAACAAAATGAGCTTATTTATCCACAAAATGAGCTCGCTGAGCGACTGAAAGAGCTTACTTATTCACAAAAAGAGCTCTTTCATTAACAAAATGAGCTTGTTTATCCACAAAATGAGCTCGCTGAGCGACTGAAAGAGCTTACTTATTCACAAAAAGAGCTTGCTGAGCGATTGAGAGAGCTTACCCATTCACAAAACGATTTCTTTTACTAATTCAACTTTCACAGAGAAAAAGGAAAGAACTTTTGGATGCTTGTTTCTTTGGCCCACGGTTCCGCCGGCGGGATTACTTTTGGACCGCCCCAAAAGTAACCAAAAAGGCGCTGGAACCTGCGGATTCCCGTCCTCCCTTTATGCATCCGGTAATCGTCTTCGCCATCCCTGGCCTTCTGTCTGGCTACCGGGTCTTGGCTTCCGATGTCCCCTCCGCTGGGCGACCGCCGTTTTTCATCCTCGAAAAGAGGCGTCACCCGCCTTCATCCCTGAAGGCGGCAAGCATTCGAAATTTAGTGCATCTTTAAAACATTAAGCTTAGTAGTATAACCAAGCAACGAGCACCCGTCTCCATGGAGGGAGACGGCGCCGCTTCTTTTCAGGAGGAAAAACAGCGGTCGAGGTCGAAAGCCATAGCCCTATTGACAGGCAGATTGCCATGGATGGCGGCGACATTCTAAAACCCCGGATGAATCAGGAGGCGCCGGAACCTCGGTTACGGCTGGGCGGATTCCAAAGGGTGTCCCACTACACCCTTTGGTCCGGGGGGTGGGGGGGCAGGAATAGCCCCCGTTGACCCTCAGTTGCTTTCAGTCCTCACATCCTCGTCCCATCGGCCCTCAGTCACTTTAATAATAATTACTTTAATAATTACTTTAATGATATTGCAATATTGTCACTGAAAATGAAGCGACCGTTTCATCATGCAGATCCGCTCCTGACAATGCTGGCACCGCAGGTTCTCATTGCTGGCCTCCGAAAAACGCTGCGGATGGCGGCGGTAAACATATTCCCAGCGGCAAAGCACCAGCAACGCGACCAGGGCCAAACTCCACGAGAAGAGGCTGCGCACGAAGATCAGCGGCGTGATGATCATCATCGAATCCCAGTTGAAGATGCGGCAAGTCACGCAACAACGGTTCCTCATAATCAGCGATTGAAACGGACAATAAAACAACACGCAAATCAGATCGCAAACGTAATAAAGCAAGGACAGCAACACCAGTTCACTTTCGCCGATGATCCTCAGCCAATAGAAGACGGCCAGCAAAGCGTTGACGCCGAACCAGAGGATAAACACTTTTTGGGCGGCGCCGTCTTCCCCCCTGATCCAGGCGACGATCTCCGCCCGATCCGGTTTATGCGCGCTCGGCGCGTAGTTGGATTTAAACTGTTTGCGGCAGCCCATGCTCACGATCGAGCGCGGGAAGAATTTCTGCGCCATTTCCACCGCCAGGATCAGCCACAGCACATGCAACGGCCTGAGCCCGCGGGCCAATGATAAACCGTTTGAAATCAGCAAATCGCTCCGATCTCGGAAATAGATCAGCAACATCATTACAAAGACGGTGATCCGAAAAACCAGCCTGGTACTATAGATTTTAAACATAATTAAGCCATACTCTCCTGCGATTCTCTGCTGTAATTTGTGAACCTGTTGTAACGGACGCGAAGACACCGCAACCATTCCTCTCCCGCACAGCCGCCAAGGGACGATGCACCGCTTCTCCGACATTTGTTAGCATAACCAATACGGTTGCAAACGCTATCAACCGGAGTTGCAACGGCTATCAGGCTTGCCCCGGACCGCGCCGCCAGCACGGCCCAAAATGATTGGGGTTCAGCGGTGAAATCGCTTTTTTACCTGAAAATTATCGTCGTTGCAACGGTAAAGCTTTAAATTTTTTTAAAACCGCAATCCGGAGTCGTCGTCCCGGCGCCATCCCCGCTTGACGCTAAATCTGTTCCAGGTTATGGAGCACTTTGCCGAGCAGTTCCCGGAGTTGTTCCGTCTCCGCCCCGCTCATGCCCTCGAGCAGGCGCGCCTCGATCGCCCGGACCACGCCCTCGACATCATGGTAGAGCGCCCGGCCCTTTTCCGTCAGGGCAAGGCAATTGCGGCGGCCATCCGTCCGGCTCTGAACCCGGGTCAGCAGGCCGATCAGGCCGGCCACCGTGGAACAGCGCAGCGCCAGATGGGCTTCGATGTCCCGCTGGTTGACCGCGGGCTTATCCCGGTTGACCCAGAGAAAAAAGAGCACCCGGCCCTGCACCGAAGTGATGCCAAACCCGGCCAACTGCTTATCCAGACAATTCTTCAGCGCATTGGCAGCCCGCTTGATCAGCGGACCGCAATCTTGCTCGACCACCGCTGGGACTCCCCTCTCCGGAGAATATTTAGTATGCTATATATTTTAGGATAATTGGGCCGATTTTGTCAATCGTTTGGCCCACGCCTCCCTGCGACCGCTCCGGTGGACGCCGATCAAAAAAAAGCGGGACGGATATGAAATCCGCCCCTACTCTTGCACCGCGAAATACGGCACCCGGTCCACCTTGACCACGTCCTGCTCGGCAATGGATTGCAGGATCGCGAATACCGTCCGCAGGTCGCCGATCTCCATCTCCGGCGTCACCGCCACCGCTTCCTGGCCCAGCAGCGCGTTATGGAAATTGACCAGTTCATTATAGTAGCCGCGCATCGGCCGGTAGGTCACCATCTCGTGCCCGCCGTCATTATAAAAGATATTGATGATCCCGCACTGAGGATCCTCCAGGTAGATCATGCCCTGGGTGCAGAAGATCCGCAGTCCGATCAGGGGTTTCTGCGGTTCCTGGCCGGCCGGGTAATAGGTGTAATTGCCGATGATCTTGTTCATGAACTGCAGATTAACCGTGACTGCGGCGTAGGGCGAGAAATCGTCTTTTTGGGGCACCCCCAACGCCTGCAGGTATTCGATAGCCCCGAAGACATGGCGCAGTCCGGCCAGGTCGTGGATGGCCGCGTCCAGCAGGTCGCCGCCGGGATAGTCGGGATGCTGCCGCCATTCGGTGGCCGCGAAGGTATCCTTCTTCATCGCGCACGGGAAGCAGCTGGTGCTGTGATAGCTGAAATGGACCGGCGTCCCCACCTTGCGCAGCCGCACCAGGTCCCGCAGCAGGTTAAATTCCTCGCTGTACCGGAAGTTCTCGGCGATCATCATCTGAATCCCGTAACGCTCCGGCAGCGCCCTGGTGGATTCGGCCTGCTCCATGGTAGCGCCCATCGGCTTTTCCAGAATAATCGCCTTGCCGGAGCCGGCCACCGTCTCGGCCACCGGGTGGTTTTGGGCGATCGGCACCATGATGTCGATCACCTGGAGATCGCGCCGCTCCGCCATGGTCAGATATTGCGTATAGACGTCGCGGTTGATATCCAGCCCCAGCCGCTGGCCCCAAAACTCGGCCCGCGCCCGGTTGGTGTCGCAGATCGCGGTGATCTGATAACGGTCCGTCAGTTCCTGATAGGCCGGGTAATGTAAGCGTTCCCAGGCGTAACCCAGCCCGATGACTCCCACTTTAATCTTTTCCATAAAAACCAACACCCCTTTCCTATAACTTCTCCAGAAAGGGGTGCGATCATAATTATTTTTTAATTTATTTCAGTGGCTCGGCTGTCGTTTTAAAGAACGCTCACGCCGCGCTCGCCGGTGCGGACCTTGATGGCCTCAGCGATAGGGTAAATAAAGATTTTGCCGTCGCCGATCTCACCGGTCCGTGCCGCGTTTTGAATGGCGTCGATGATCTTCTCGATATTCTCCTCGACCGTGGCGATCTCCACTTTCACCTTGGGATGAAGGATGATTTCATATTCAGAACCTCGATAATGTTCGACGGCGCCCTTTTGTTTACCGCAACCCTTGACTTCGGAAATGGTCAGGCCCTGAATGCCGATCTTAGCCAAGGCATCTTTTACCGCCTCAAAGCGCGAGGGTCGAAAAATCGCTTCAATCTTAACCATGTTCCTTACGCCTCCTTCGCAATCGATTTATTCACCGCGGGCCGGGCCACCGGTGCCTCATCCGGATAAGTTTGAGCAACCGCCAGCGAGCTGAGGGCAAATTCCGGATAGCAGAGCGCGCCATGGACCGGCATATCCAGTCCTTCCAGTTCCTCTTTGGCGGAGACTCTCAAACCGATGGTCTTGTCGATAATCTTCAAAACCAGGAAAGCGAAGGGGAAGATGATGATAACCAGGGTCAAAATTCCCATGAGCTGAGCCGCGAATTGTCCCCAATCGCCGCAGAGCAGTAATCCTCTGACTCCGCCGTACGTACCGTCCGCGAACAGGCCAACCGAAAGGACCCCCCACATACCATTCACGCCATGAACTGAAATCGCGCCAACCGGGTCGTCGATCTTCATAACATTCTCAACAAACCAGACCGCCCCGCAGACCAGCACTCCGGCGATGCCGCCGATGACCACCGCCGCCCAGCCTGGGACGTAAGCGCAAGGAGCCGTGATGGCGACCAAGCCGGCCAATACGCCGTTACAAGTCATGCTCGTATCCGGTTTACCCGAAGTCTTCATCATGTACAACATTGCCGTCAAACCACCGGCGCAGCCGGCGATCATGGTATTCACCGCGACCACCGCCAACCGCAAGTCGGTCGCTGCCATCGTGCTGCCGGCATTGAATCCAAACCAGCCGAAGATGAGTATACAGGTTCCGATGACGCCCAAGCTCAAGTCATGGCCGGGCATCGCCACCGGTTTGCCGTTGACAAACTTGCCGATCCGTGGTCCGAGAATAATCGCTCCGGCCAGTGCGGTTAATCCGCCCACCGCATGAACGACGCCCGAACCAGCGAAGTCTTTATAGCCGGCGCCCAGGCCAATCTGGCCCAATTGTGACAGCCAGCCGCCGCCCCAGGCCCAGTTGCCGAAGATCGGATAGATAACGCCGCCGATCAAAAAGCCGTAAACCACGAAGGCACTCCATTTAAAACGTTCCGCCATGGATCCGGTAGGAATGGTTGCCGCCGTATCCATAAAGGCCGCCTGGAACAGGAAGAGCATGAACACGCTGACGTCGTAGGCCCCGCCGGTCAGCATAAATCCGGTTGAACCCAACAGGTTCCATGTCTTGTCTCCGACATGAATCGCCAACATCTTCGAAAGATCGGCGTAAGCGCCGCCAACGCCGCCAAACATCAAGCCGAACCCTAAAAAGAAGTAGCCTAACGTTCCAAAGGCCCATACCATCAAGTTCATCAGCATCGTGTTGTTAGCATGAATGGCCCGGGTGAAACCCGTTTCGACCATCGCAAAACCAGTCATCATGAAAATAACTAAGAAACCACAAATTAGTGTCCAAGTGAAGTTGACCGGAGCATTGGCATCTTTCTTTAGCGTCGCCGCCCCGTTTGGGTCACCAGCCAATACCGGCCAGGCAATTAACGCCAGCATGCAGATGACCAGGATCAGCGCGAGACATCGTCTCCAATTCATTTGCAACCACTCCTTTTGTTATATCTATGTCATAAATCCTAACATGTAGCAATTTTATTGTCAATATTTAATACTGTATACAATTTATATTTACATATAGTTTACAGATTATAACGACCGCAATCCAAGCGACCAACAAACCCTTTTTTCCGCTAAACTCAGGTTGAAATCCAATGATACCAGGGATTATTACTAATCTCTATAAAACAAAAAAGCGGGTTAATATCCCGCTTTTAACATATCAAGCATAAAAATCGAATCGAAATTAATGTCATGTTTTTTACAAACTATGGAATATCATACCTAAACCGCCGTTTCGTTTGCCAGCACCCGGCTGATTTTGTTGACCGCGTGCAAATAGGCGAGGGTACTGGCTTCGATAATATCGGTGGAGAGCCCCCGCCCGACATAGGCGTGGCCGTTCTCCCGAACCCTGACGATGCTTTCGCCCAAAGCGTCCTGGCCGGAGGTTACCGCCTTGATGGTGTACTCATCCAGTTTGACCTTGATCCCGGTGATCCGGTCGATGGCGTTATAAATGGCATCGATCGGCCCGTCGCCGCAGGCGGCCTCCTCGGCCAGGTTCCCGTCGATCCGCAGCCGGACGGTAGCGGTGGGAATGGTGGAATTGCCGGTGCTGACGTGGAGGTAATCCAGTTCGAAGCGGTCCTTCATCAGCGTGACTTCGTTGCGGACCAGGGCCTCCAGATCGCCGTCGGTGACCTCTTTCTTTTTGTCAGCCAGCTCAATAAAGTGGCGGTAGGCCACATCCAATTCATCCTCGCTCAGGGTGTAGCCCAGTTCTTCCAGGCGGTTCTTCACCGCGTGCCTGCCGGAATGCTTGCCGAGCACCAACAGGTTCTGGCTGAGGCCGACCGATTCCGGGGTCATAATCTCATAGGTCATCCGATTCTTCAGGATGCCGTCCTGATGGATCCCGGCCTCGTGGGAGAAGGCGTTGGAACCGACAATGGCCTTATTATGCTGGACCGGTTTGCCGGTGAGCGTCGCCACCAGCGCGCTGGTGCGATGGATCTGCTCGCTGTGAATGCGGGTCTCGGCTCCGAAGTTCTCGGCCCGGGTCTTGATGGCCATCACGATCTCTTCCAGAGCGGCGTTGCCGGCCCGTTCCCCGAGGCCATTGATGGTGCATTCGACCTGGTCAATCCCGTTCTCCACCGCCACCAGCGAGTTGGCCACCGCCAGACCCAGATCATTGTGGCAGTGCACCGAGAGCCGCACCCGTTCGATTCCCGGCGTATGCTCCTTGATGTAGCGGAGCATCGTGCCGAATTCAGCCGGAATGATATAGCCGACCGTATCCGGGATATTGAGCACCGTCGCCCCGGCCGCGATCACCGCGCCGAAGACCCGGCAGAGAAAATCCCAGTCGCTGCGGGTGGCGTCCTCGGCCGAGAATTCCACCTGCGGGCAGAGGCTCCGGGCATGCCGGACGGCGACCACCGCCATCTCCAGCACTTGATCCGGGCTCTTCTGCAGCTTATATTGCATGTGAATGGGCGAGGTGGCGATGAAGGTATGAATCAACGGCAATTCGGCTTCCCGGATCGCTTCCCAGGCCCGGTCGACGTCGGCTTTGAGCGTCCGAGAAAGCGAGCAGACGGTAACTCCCTTGATTTCCCGGGCGATCGCCCGGATGCTCTCAAAATCGCCCGGCGAGGCGATGGCAAACCCGGCCTCGATCACGTCCACGTTCAACCGCGCCAGTTGCCTGGCGATCCGCAACTTTTCCTCCACATTCAAATTGACTCCGGCCGATTGCTCCCCATCCCGTAACGTCGTGTCAAAGATCTGAATCTGACGCATCTTGTCATTCCTCCTCGTTTTGCTTTTGAAAAATAAAAACCCCCGTCCCCTATACAAAGGGACGAGGGTTAATGCTCGTGTTACCACCCAAATTCACGCCGTTATTTCAATATCTGGCGCCTCAATAACTTCCGCCGCAATCACGCAGATAACGGACGGTCGTCTTTGCTGTAACGGGCGGGAAATGATTCCCCCGGCTCAGCCTACTGGAAAAAATCGTTGGGCTGGCGGCTCAGAGGGGAGTTCGGATGTTCGGCCCGCCGGTTTCCACCAACCACCGGCTCTCTGAGGGACCCACTCATCGTACTAATCCTCTTCATTGCGTTTGGTACAATCTTTTGAGTTAATACCCAAATTATAGCCGAGGACAACCCGAACTGTCAAGTAATTTTGTCAGACATTTTTGTCGTTCGGCGCCGCGCCATTTTTGTCGTTATTGGAGTTATCGAGCAAAATCTCCTCTACCTCGGCCAACAGCACTTCTTTGCGGGAACCGTCGTCGAACCGGACCACCAGCGACTCCTTGGCCTGGTTGGTCTCGACGATCTTGCCCTCCTTGCCGTCCACCCGGACCCGGCTGCCGGTCAGCGGCAGATCGGCCTTGTTATCCCGGTAGCTGGAGGACTCATAACGCAAGCAACACATCAGCCGGGAGCAGATGCCGGAGATCTTAACCGGGTTTAAGGATAGATTCTGTTCTTTGGCCATCTTGATGGAGACCGGTTCAAATTCTCCCAGAAAGGTGGCGCAGCAAAGCGGCCGGCCGCACGGTCCCAGCCCCCCGAGCATCTTGGCCTCGTCCCGCACTCCGATCTGACGTAACTCGATCCGGGTCTTGAATACCGTGGCCAGATCCTTGACCAGCTCTCTGAAATCGACCCGGCCGTCGGCAGTGAAATAAAAGATGATCTTGCTGCGGTCGAAAGTATACTCGACATCGACCAGTTTCATCTCCAGATTATGTTTGGCGATCTTCTCCAGGCAGATCCCGAAGGCCTTTTGCTCTTTTTCGTTATTCTCCCGCAGCTGAACCTCGTCCTCGGCGGTAGCCAGCCGTAGCACCTTCTTTAACGGCTGGGTCACTTTTTCCGGCGGCACCAGCCGTGGCCCGACGATCACCTGGCCGAATTCGATGCCCCGGACCGTTTCGACGATGACATTATTTCCGGCTTGCAGCTCAAGTTCGGCCGGATCGAAATAATAAATCTTACCCGCCTGTTTAAAGCGGACGCCCACAATATTAATCATCAAACCAATTCCCTTCGTCGTTCGATCCGCGCTCCCGCGCCAGGAGCGGCGTCCCTCAATTGCCGTTCGCTTTCACGGCGATAAAAAAGTTCTCCACCGCCAGGCGCAGATTGACGTTGCTCTCGATCCAGCGGGCGGTCTGTCCCAACTTCTCCAGCGCCGTCACCAGCGCCTTATTCCGCAGCGGATCAGGCTCGGCGGCCGTCACGGTCGCCAGCAATTCCTCGCGGAGTTCCGCTTCCCAATTCCGGAGGATGGCCAGAACCTCTTTCCGCTCCTTCTTCTCGAACTCATTGGCCACCTTCAGCTGTTGCAGCAGGTCCTGCCGCAGCAGCTCGCCGAGGGGACCGTATTTGGCAGCGCTGCGGATCGCGGCGTCCACCGTCAGAGCCCGCCCGGGGATTCCCGCCGCCGCTTCAGTGCGCGCTTGGGCCTCAGCCGTCGTAAATCCTTTCGCCACCAGCCAGGCGGCGATCTCCGCCGTGGCCACGGGAAAGAGATTGTAGATCTGGCAACGCGAGCGGATCGTCGGTAAAATATATTCAGGCCGGACTGCCGTAAATAGAAAAAGCACCCCGGCCGGAGGTTCCTCGAGAATTTTCAAAAAGCTGTTGGCCGCGGCCTCGGTCAGTTGCTCCGCTTCGGGAAAGAAGAAAACCTTCCACGGGCTCAACAGCGGCCGAAAAAAGACCTGATGCTGCATATCCCGGAGTTGCTCGATCTTAATGGAACTGCCGTCCGCTTCCATGATGCTGAAATCGGGATGATTTCCCGAGCGCATCCGGTTACAGGAGGGACAATCGCAGTCCGGTCCCGGAGCGGAGCCCAGGCAGAGCAGCCGGGTGGCAAAGGCCCGGGCCATCGTATTTTTACCGATACCCGCCGGTCCCATGAACAAATAAGCGTGTCCCACCCGCCCCGCGGCGATGGCGGCGCTTAACGCCTTGCGGACATCCTTATGTCCTATTATATCAGAAAAATCGCAAAACGGGGTCATTGGGGCTCCTTATCCACTTTAAAGATACAGGTCCAGCAGCCAGCCCCGGATCTGATCGAATTGAGCCGCCAGATCGATCTGGCCTTTCTCCTTCTGCATCACTTGGTCCATCATCTCTTCCAGCGCCTGGTTAATCTGTTGCACTGCGACCAGGCTCTTGCGGTTGCCGTCCCTATCCCAATAGGATTCATCATGGACCGTGTACGATTGGGAAAGGGCCTCTTTCATGAAGGAGGTAATCAGGCCACGGTAACGTTTGAACCCCGCCGGCGTGGGATGATCCTTCAGCTCGGCGCTGACCTTATCGATCTTGCCCAGCAATTCATCGCAAATCCGGCGCCGGTCTTCGCGTTCGGAGTCCTTTAGCGCTTGCGCGAACCCGCCGGTCCGCGCCCACGACCAATTGGAAGCCCGCCCCTCAACGGGCAGGTTCTCCGTCATTTTGGCATTGTCTAATTTGACTCGCACTTTAGTTTACCCCATTTACCCGGTAATTTTTATCCGGATTCTCGCTTGCGTCCTCCCGGGCCCATTCCCGTTTTATACCTTGGCGAAATCCTCCACGGCCACCACAAAGACGGTCGCGCCCCCCACAGTGACCTCGACCGGCTCCGTCATGTAATTGTTGAGCGAACGCCCGACCGAGGCCAGCGGAGTGACCAACTGTTTCCGGGATTTCGAGGTTTCTTTGATCAAGTCCATCAATTCCTGGACCCGCTCGTCGTCCACTCCGATCAGCAGCGTGGTATTGCCCTGGCGCAGGAACCCGCCGGTGCTGGCCAGCTTGGTTGCGGAATAGCCGTTCTCCGAGAGGATGCCCAACAGTTTGTTGGCATCCTGATCCTGAATCATTGCGATAACAAGTTTCATCCCCCACACCTTCCTTTTTATGGAATATTATTCACCATGCAGTTTTGACATGACGATTGCGAGCATTTCAGCATGAATCTCTTCAATGCTGCGGCGGGATGAAGGAACCAACACCATCCGCGGTTCTTGCGCGGCCAGGTCCAAAAACCCCCGGCGAACTTTGGCCTGAAACTCGGCGCCCCGGGCTTCGATCCGGTCAACCGCTTGCCGCCCGGCATTGGAGCGACTCTGAATCCGATGGATTCCTTGTTCGGTGTCGATGTCCAACAGAAAGGTCAGATCGGGCAGGAAAGCGCCGACCGCCATCCGGTTGATCTCGCGAATAATATGTAAGTCATAACCCAGGCCATATCCTTGATAAGCGATGCTGGAATCGACGAACCGGTCACAAATGACGATCTTGCCGTCCTTCAGCGCCGGCTTGATCAAGAAGTTCACATGCTGGGTGCGGGCAGCCGTGTATAATAAGATTTCGGTTAGCGGGTGTAACTCTTCCCGGCTGGGAGTGAGGATCAGGTTGCGAATGGCCTCGGCAAGCTTGGTTCCGCCGGGTTCCCGGGTCAGCAGCACCGGGTAGCCCTGCTGCGTCAGCGCCTCCTCCAATCGCTTGGCCTGGGTGGATTTGCCGCAGCCGTCCAACCCTTCCAGCGTAATAAACAGTCCTTTTCTTTCCACGTCATCTATTCCTTTACCACCGCAATCGCTCCGGCCGGTCCGAGCCCCCGGATCTGTCCGCCCTGACGTTCGATCTCCAGCAGTCCTTCGATCTCCTGGTCACGGATCAATTCGCCGGGCGCCAACACCGGAATGCCCGGCGGATAGGGAGCCACCAGCGCTGCGGCGATCCGCCCGGCCGCCCGCAGCAGCGGCACACTTTCCCGCGGCGCGAAGGCGGCCGCCCGCGGCGTCAAACGGGCCGGCGGGATAGCGAAACTCGGGTTGAAATTGCGGGAATGAATTTGCCTTTTGGTTCGGCCGATCTCGGCCAGGGCTTGAAAAAGCTGCTCCAGCGCCGCGGCTTCCTGCCAGGGCGCGATAAAAAACGTAACCTGCTTGATATCGGCGTACTCCGGTTGAATCCGGAAACGCTGCCACAAAACTTCTTCGACCTGGTAACCGTTCCATCCGTCCAGGGCGATCACCAGCTTCCAAGGGTCCAAAACCCGGCCTCGGTCCAAATCGGGGTCCGCTAAGACGGTCATCCCCGGCAGCCGGCCGAGCCGTTCTCTTAAATCGGCCACCATCGGAAGCCTTTCCCGGAACAGCTTACGCCCTTTTAGTGCCAGAAAACGGCGGGTGGAGTCGAGCGAGGCCAACAGGATAAAGGACGGACTGGTCGTGCCGATCAGCTCTAGCCCCTGGCGCAGTGCCGGTTCATTTAACCGACCCCGGCCGCGGTGGAGCATTCCGGTCTGGGTCAGCGAGCCGTGAATCTTATGGGTTCCCTGCACCCAGAGATCGGCTTGGCCGTGAGCTTCATAACCGGAGAGTCCCGACCAGTCCAAATGCCCGCCGTGGGCTTCGTCAATCAGCAGTACCCGTTCTCCCATGATCTGCCGGATGGGAGCGACCGGACTGGCGATCCCCTGATAAGTCGGGTTGGTCCAGATCAAGCCGGCGGCCTCAGGATGAGCCTTCACGGCCTGCGCCAGGTCATCTATATCGAGCCCGGCGGGGATTCCCCATTGCGATACGGAATCGACCGCAACATAAACCGGCTTTAGATCGGCCAGGATCAAACCGCGAATCACCGCGACATGACAGTTGCGGGCGACCAGCACCGTGGCCCCCGGAGCAAAAGCTCCGAGCATTCCGCCGATGATCCCCTGGGTAGCCCCCTGGGTCAGGAAAAAACTCGCTTCGGCCTTAAAAAGCTGCGCCGCCAGCCTTTCGGCGTCGGCCAACGCCCGTTCCCAAGGTAGGCCGGCGATCTCCGTCAAATCCAAGCCGGACCAGTCGGAAAGCATTCGCCATTCCGCTTCCAGCCCCAGCCCGGCCTTATGGCCCGGCGTGTGAAAAGGAACTGCCGGATCCCGGCGATAACCGAGCAACGCCTCGAAAAGCGGCGCGACCTGATGCATCGCTTCTTCTTTCATTTAACCCTAAGAATTCGACAAGTCTTTTTTGCTTTCCTCTTTTTATACCGAGCCGCATTTTAAAATTACAATCCCGGTAATATAAAAAACCCCGCTACCTTAACGGGGCGGGTTATCTTAAAAATCGATTATAGCGGATTTAATTTTGTGGTTGTAAAAACAAGTTCCAATTTTGGCCGTTATTATTATCCCAGTTTTCTGCGGAATCCTTGAAACAGAAATTTAATTGCTGCCCGGTTGCTGCCACGGCGGCCGTAAAATCGCCATTCTTTTGTTGCTTCATCTTACTGGTTTGGGCCGGGACGCTCCAATTGTCAAATGAATAGTAAAGATAAAGATCCTCCGCCCCACGGTCTTTTAAAAGACCGCGGTACTTAATCTGGACCTTATCTCCGGCTTTCACGGGAACGGGCTTCCAACTCACCTCGTTGTCGTCAAGGATGGCAAACTCCTGGTCATTGGATTGTCCGAACCAAAAATCTAAAAAACTCAAAGCATTCACCTCCAGTTAACGTTAAAGTCGCCGCCGGCTGCCTCGGTTGGCCTCGGGGGCGGACGCCCTTTTAACATTATTGTCTCCGTTCAAAACCGATTCTCTCTAAGGGATCCCTTCCGGTTTCGACAGAAGTTGCCAGAGCGACTTCCTTGCGGTCTATCCCAGCGCACCGATCCTCGGGTTTAAGCTGGGGGTATAAATAAAAAAAATAGGCGTCTCGCCTACTCCGGTATACTTCTTAAATCAATTTTTATTTTTTCCCAAAAACTCCGACAATTGTCGATCCACTGTTGATAATCAGTCTGGGCCACGTTGCTCTGGACCAAACGCGCTTCACACATTGGGCATAAATACTGCCCGCAGATCGCGAGGCCGTCGGGGACGGATCCGCCACAACCGAAACACGCAGGGGAAGACATTTTTCTTACCTCCGCTTGGTAATCCTCTAACTTACTCTATGCCCGGAAGCTGCGTTTCGTGTCTGTCCCGCCACGTCAATCCGCGATTCCATTCTCTGCCAATTGCGAGAGCCTTCCGGATTCAGATGCGAAGCCAGTATTTTAGCGCCAAAACCAAACCCAGTCCCGGAAGTCCCAGGAAACCAACCAGCAATGAATTGTAAGGGTTTAGCGCCACTCCCAACTGCCAGTTGGTCAAAAGGAAATTGGCCAGATAGATTCCGAGCGCCCCCAAGGCTCCTTGAAACAACAGCTGAAATAGCAGAAATAACGGTTTCCAACAGCTTTTCCCGATCAAATACAGCAAAATAAGCACCGCGAGATAGGTTAAGATCATTCCGGCAGACATAAACAACCCCCCTCCATTTCATTCTATTGGAGGGCGGCTGGTTTCATTACTCGGGTGACCAAATTTTAAAAAACTGCCGCTTGATTCCCGATGTTCCCGCGGCGTTTCGTTATTTGAATGATTATGCTCAGTTATTGAGCATGGCCGGTTCGACACAGAGACCGGTCTCTTTGGCTTGCTTCAGGAGATAGATATATTTCTTTTCGGCCGCCGCCAGATTCATCACGGCATGATCGATCAGATCCGGCTCGGTGACGCAGTTGAAGTACAGTTTGGCATACCGCCAATCGCGGCGGGCGTCCTCCAACAGCTCCTCCAACTCCGGCACGGGATAGTCGCCGACCGCCGGGTCGCTCCAGCGGAGCGCTTCGTTCATTTTACGCAAGCCCAGCCGCAAAAATCCTTGGGGATCTCTCTTTTTGGACTTCATGCTTCATTCCTCCACCTTTCCAGCTTATAGCCAGTATGAGTCGATGAAGGAAGTTTTATACATCAAAGTTCCGTACGGCCTTCAAAAGCTTTGCCTAGCGTAATTTCATCGATATATTCCAGATCCCCTCCGACCGGCAAGCCCCGTGCCAACCGGGTAATTTTCAGGCCGAGCGGATGGATGATCTTGCTCAAGTAAAGCGCGGTGGCCTCGCCTTCGACATTCGGATCCGTGGCGATGATCATTTCCTCGAAATGGCCGGTCCGCAGCCGCTCAAGCAACTCCTTGATCCGCAAATCCTCGGGTCCGATCCCTTCCAAGGGCGAGATCGCGCCGCCCAACACATGATACAATCCCTTAAAAATCCGGGTTTTCTCCATCGCAATGACATCCTTGGGCTCTTCCACCACGCACAGCAGTTTTTGTTCCCGCGCCGGATCTTGACAGGTAGCGCAAGGAGAGGTCTCGGTGAGTTGACCACAGACCTCACAGAATCCGATCTTATGCTTGGCCTCCAGAATGGCTTCGGCGAGCTTGCCTACTTCTTCGTCGGTTAAAGTTAAAACATAAAAAGCCAGCCGCTGAGCGGTGCGGGGCCCGACTCCCGGAAGCTTGGCGAGCTCATGGATGAGTCGGGTCATGGGTTGCGGATAGAGCATGATTAGAACAAGCCTGGTAAACCAGGAATATTGATGTTCCCGGTGACTTTGGCCATGTCGTTGGCTGCCATCTCCTGGGCCTTTTTGAGCCCTTCGTTCACCGCCGCGGTAATCAGGTCCTGCAGCATTTCCAAGTCTTCGCTGCTGACCACTTCCGGGCTGATCTCGATCTTTTTCAGTTCCAGTTTTCCCGAGACTTCCACGCTGACCACGCCGCCGCCCGCCGTAGCGGTTACGGTTTTGCTCTCCAGCTCCTGTTGAACGCGGGCCATCTCCGCCTGCATCTTTTGAATCTGCTTCATCGCTTGTTGCATATTAGGCATTATTCTTATCCTCCTTCGAATTGGGTATCGGCTGGGCTTCGCCGCCGAAGATTGCCAGCGCCTTGGCCAACGGTTCGGGGACCGCGGCCGGGGCCGGCGGTTTATTGGGCTTTCCTTCCGGGGCATTCTCAGTGAGCGGCACACAATGAATCCGGCAGGTGTTGCCGGTAACCTCTTGCAGAATGCTTTCGAGCAGTTCCCGGTTTTGGGGCAAACTTAAGTTTTCCAAATGAAATTTCAGATTCGGCGGCAAACCGACGGTTAAGCGATCCTCTTCCCATTGTAACGGCTTTCCTTCCTGAATTAAAGCCGCTAAAGTCCTTTTTTTGTTTTTGACCGCTTCCAGGAATGCGGCCCAGTCCAGTTTGGCGGTCCCGTCCGCCGCTGCCGCTGCCGGTGGGCGCAGCGGTTTCTCTTCCGGGGCCGGAACCGGAGATTGCGCCGGCGGTTGCGGCGGAATCGTTCTCTGGATCGCTACCAGTTCTTCCTTCGGTTCCGCCGGGGCGGGAACCTTCCGCATCGGCTCGGACGATCCTTGCGGCGCAACGGACTGACCTTCCAACAACTTTTCCAGCCGGGCCAAACGCCGCTCCAGGGTCGCATAGTCCAAACCCGGAGTGGTCAACTTGATCAGCGCCAGCTCCAACGGGAGGGAGCTTTGCTGACTGCGTTTCACCTCATAGGCAGCATCGGCCAATACCTCGATAGCTTGCATCAGCTCAGCCGGAGCAACCTGACCGTCTCCGGCGCCGCTGACCTCGGCCAGCAACAAATCGCGGAAATGATTCACCAGACTGCGGCCAAACTGATAAATATCCTTGCCATCCTGATTGACCCGGTTCAGCACTTCCAAAGCCTGGCCCGTCGACCGGCCGATTACGGCAGCCGTGATGGCCGCTACCGCTTCTTCACTGGTCAACCCCAGAATCGCCCGGACCGTCGCTTCCTCCAGATGGCCCTGGCCATGGGCCAGTACCTGCTCCAGCAAACCCAGGGCGTCGCGCATCCCGCCTTCGGCATTTTCAGCGATGAGCTCCAGGGCCCGCTCCGACCAGTCCGTCACGCCCTCGGCGGTTAAAACCTGGGCCAACCGCCCCTTGATCTCGGCCACCGTAAACCGTTTAAAATCAAAACGCTGGCAGCGCGATAAGATCGTCACCGGAATCTTGTGGATCTCGGTGGTCGCCAGGATGAAAACCACAAATTGCGGCGGCTCTTCCAAGGTTTTTAACAGCGCATTGAAGGCTTCCGTGGTCAGCATATGCACTTCATCGATGATATATATTTTATACTTGCCTTCCGCCGGGGCGAAGCGCACCTTCTCCCGCAAGTCCCGGATCTCATCGATTCCCCGGTTGGAAGCGGCATCGATCTCTATCACATCCAGAAAAGTACCCTCGCCGATCCGGTTGCAGTTGGAACAATGGCCGCAGGCCTCGGCGCCTTGGGGCTCCAAACAGTTCAATGCCTTGGCGAAGATCTTGGCGATGCTGGTTTTGCCGGTGCCGCGCGGTCCGGTGAACAAATAAGCATGGGCGACCCGTTGATTTTCAATGGCGTGATATAGCGTCGTCACTACATGCTGCTGGCCGACCACATCTTTGAAGATTCCGGGCCGCCAGCGCCGGTAGAGGGTCTGATATTCCATGGTATTTCCTCCACATTTCGTAACTTTTTTATTCGCTAACCGCGCCGGAAACTCCTCTACCCGATCAAAATTTAAAAACCTCGTTCGAACCTTCTTTACTGTTTTTTAACGCAAAAAAGCTGTCGCACCTTTGCCACAGCTCCCAGTCCCGGTTTACTTCAAAACTTAATGTCCCCAAAAGCCCAAACTGATCAGCAAACCGGTTAATACCGTCAATAAAACGTTACCCGCCAAAGCCGGGATCAATTCCGGGACCCGGGTCCGGCAAACCCATGCCTTTAAAATGATCCAAACCGCCAGAGGGATTGAGAAATAGGAGATGAGTATCCGTCCCGGAAATACTCCCGTAAAAACTCCCAGGGAAATCGCCAGATATGCGAAGGTAATCACCAGCAGATAGACCCATAATCCCTGGCGGTCGCCACCGGCGCGAACTATCCAATTGCGTTTGCCGGCGGTCTGGTCGGCCTCTACGTCCGGAAACTCATTGAGGATAAGCACCCCCATAATCAGAAAGCCGACCGGCACACCCGCCAGGACCGCTTTCCAAGCAAAGGAGTTAGTTTGCAACAAATAACTGCCGAGTACCGCCAGCGGTCCAAAACCGATCCCCACCGCCAGCTCGCCCCAGCCCCGGCCCATCCCATTGGTCAATCCGGCGCTGTAAGTCACACCGATCAACGAGCCGGTCAGCGCCAAAATGAAGATTAAACCATTATGATAGGACCAAGCGAGTGCAGCCGAGGTCAATAAAGCAATGGCAAAGGCGGTTAGCGCCGCTCGCAAATAACTGTGGCGGGGCAGGATTTTCCGCTGAATCAGGCGGCTTCCCCCATTGAAAGGAGTGGCATTCTGATTGAGGGGATCGCTCCCCACGGCGTCAAAATAGTCATTGATCAGATTAGCCCCCGCCTGATTGCTGGCAACGACGATCAACGCCAAGACCAAACTTCCCAGGCGCACCTGATGTTGGCCGCTACTTACCGCCGCGCCCACCAGCACCGAAATGAAAGAAGTCGGAAAGAACGAAGCCCGCATCGCTTTCAGCCAGAGGATCACCTTTTTCATGTTACACCTTCTTTTCCGTATAGGCTGAAATAAATTCCCAATCCAATGAGGATTGCACTCCCAAATCCTCTGATTTTCCATCATGGTCGGCTTTCGGGACATGATCCATACCTGAGATTTAATTGGACTTATATAGCCAACCCGCACAGACATTGGAAGACTAAGCCTTTACTGGATAAAACTCATGGTTTGCACGTTGACCCCGGATATCTCCTCCAATTCGTGACGGAATTGTTGAATACCCGAGGGATCTCCTTCAAAAACTAAGGTAATCAGGCCCTGTCGTTTCGAAGGACTGGGCACGCCCATCCGGCAAATAATGTCCGAGCCATGGCGGGTAATCACTTCTTGAACTCTTGGGGCATGTTCACCCCGGTGATCGACCAAAATACCCATAACGGTCAAGGGAACTGCCATATTGTTAATCACCTCGGGGTTATTTTCCCCAATCGTTTCTTGAATAAACCCTTCAAATGAAAATAAACCCTTGCAAATGGATGAATTTGAACAGCCAACCGGCAGGACGCGGCCAATTCTCCCCAAACTTGACAGCCGTTGACGACTATGCCATAGTATTGTCAGGGTGGACGCCAGCCGATTCACCATTAAAAATTAAATAATTGCCCAAGAAATGAATCTCATAATTAAATTCTCGTTCTAAAAAATTGAATTATTAAGCGAATATAATTAAATTATGGATCAAAAAAATTTAAAATGATGATTTACCGGACAGGCCATGAAAATTAAGCAATCACTGATAATCTTTTTGCTTCTATTGATTCTTTTCCATAGTGGCACGGGCCTAGGAACGGACAGCGATACGCGACGCCCCGGGACCGCAGCTGCCATTGGGCTGCAACCCAGCCGGTCGCTGAACCGGCTGATGGCAGTGGGCGATCTGAATTTCAGCGGCATCGAGAAACGTTTAATCGCCGATCCGGGATACCCGTGGGCCGGTACCAAAGCGGTTTTGCAATCGGCGACCCTTCTGTTTGGGAATCAGGAAAGTCCCTTTACCGGTCGCGGCTCGGTCTATGTTCCCAAGAAATGGTTGCTGCGCTCGGATCCCCGAACGGTCCGAAGCCTGGTCGCCGCGGGTTTCGATCTGGTCACGCTCGCCAACAATCATATGCTGGATTACGGCCCATTGGGGCTGGAAGATACTCTATTCACTTTGCGGCAGGCCCATATCGCCCACGCCGGGGCGGGGATGAATCAAGCGGCGGCCCGGAAGGCCGTGGTTCTCACCGGTAATGACGGGCGGCGCTTCGCTTTCCTCGCCTACTCCCAAACCTTTCCGGCGGAATTTTGGGCCACCGCCAGCCGTCCGGGTACCGCCCACGGCGATCCCGCCATCTTTACCGCGGATATTCAAAAGGCCAAAACGGTCGCCGATGAGGTCATCGTCGCCTTTCACTGGGGTGAGGAGCTTAAGACCGCGCCCTTGGCGTACCAGAAGGACTTCGCTCACTGGTGCATTGATGCCGGCGCCGCGCTGGTGGTCGGGCATCATCCCCATGTTTTGCAGGGACTGGAGGTATATCACGGGGGTCTTATCGCTTATAGCTTGGGGAATTTTCTCTTTGCCTCCTACTCCCGGCAATGCAGCGACAGTATCATCCTGGCGGTTGATTTCGACCGGCGGGGTCCCGTCCGAGCTAAGCTTTATCCAGTCAACGTCGATAATTACCAAGTGGCTTTCCAGACTCAGCTCCGCCACGGCCCCGACGCCGAACGGGTCATCCATGACTTGCGGAAACGCTCGGCAGAGTTTAAGACGGTTATCCATTATCGTGACGATATTGGGACGATCGAAATCCGTAAATAAAAGAAGCCGTTCGCCCGGTGCGGACGAATGGCTTCTTCGATGAATAGCGCGCTGTGTTTCCTTATTCAGCTGCAATCCGATCGGTTCCCAGGTAAGGCCGGAGCGCCTCGGGCACTGTGACGCTGCCGTCGGCATTTTGGTAGTTTTCCAAAATGGCGGCCACGGCGCGGCCGACGGCGACGCCGGAACCGTTCAGGGTGTGCACGAACTCGGGTTTGGCCCCGGCCGCCGGCCGGTAGCGGATGTTAGCCCGGCGCGCCTGGAAATCCTCGAAATTGCTGCAACTGGAGATCTCCCGGTAGGTATGGAAACTGGGCAGCCAAACCTCCAGATCATAACATTTGGCGGCCGAAAAGCCCTGATCGCCGCTGCACAACAAGACCGTCCGGTAGGGCAGGCCCAGGGCCTGCAGCACCGCTTCGGCGTCGTGGACCAGTGTCTCGTGTTCGGCGTATGAAGCTTCCGGTTTGGTGAACTTGACCAGCTCCACTTTATTGAATTGGTGCTGACGGATGATCCCGCGGGTATCCCTTCCGGCGGAACCGGCCTCGGCCCGGAAGCACGCAGTGTAGGCCGCATACTTGATCGGCAGGGCCTCGGCCTCCAGGATCTCATCCCGGTGCAAGTTGGTTACGGGTACCTCAGCGGTGGGGATCATATAAAAATCGCCAGGCGTGCATTTGAACATGTCCTCCTCGAACTTGGGGAGCTGGCCCGTACCGATCATCGAAGCCCGGTTGACCAGGAAAGGCGGGAAAATCTCCGTGTAACCGTGTTCCCGGGTATGCAGATCCAGCATGAAGTTGAACAAAGACCGTTCCAGACGGGCGCCCCACCGGCGCATGACCACGAACCGGGCGCCGCTGATCTTGGCGGCCCGTTCGAAATCCATCATCCCCAGGGCGACGCCGACTTCGTCGTGGGTCTTCGGCTCGAAATCGAACTGGCGCGGTTTGCCCCAGGTCCGGACGACCTTGTTTTCGGTCTCATCCTTGCCCACCGGCACCGATTCGTGGGGCAGGTTGGGGATCACCAATAGGATCTGTTGCAACCGTTCTTCGATCTCCCGAATCTCCCCATCCAGCCGGCCGATCTGCTCGCCGACCTCCTGCATCTCCCGGATGATGGCCGAAGCGTCCTGGCCTTGGGACTTCAGGCGGCCTACCTCTTTGGATACCACGTTGCGGCGGTTTTTCAACTGTTCGACCTGGGCTAACCCTTTGCGGCGCTCCTCGTCCAAGGCCAAAAATTCATCCAGCGGCACTTTCGCGCCGCGTTTCGCCATGCCGGCCCGAACTTTTTCCGGTTCGGTTCTTACCAGTTTAATATCGAGCATCAGTAGCCACTCCTTTATTTTCAAGGGATCTGTTCCGTCATCGCCTAAAAGCGTTGTGATAAACCCTGCCGAAGGTCAGAGTGATCCCAAAAGCTCAGAAAAGCTAAGGATAAAGTCGTTTTAGAACTTGCAAAGCGATTTTCCAATTGAAGCGACTCTATCACCTGGCTTTTAAAGTTCCTCATTCATTATAGATTAATTAAACTGAAATGGCAATTCCGCCCTTCATTTATCATTATTCCCGCGTCCCTCGGCAAGCGATCCGCTTCCGGTAATATTTTAAACTCCGGGACTCGATTTCATTGAATTAAAACTGATGATTATGTTAGCTCCGCAAATAAAAATATCCCGAAATAACCTCGTCAGTAATACGTTCAACGTGCCAGTTTTCAAAACCGAACTCACCCCCTGGCTCCCCCTCTCTTTCTGACAAGACGGCCTGATAAATCACCTAAAAAGAGAGGGGGAAAGTAGGGCCAATCAAAAAACACCAAATTAACTGGGGGGTGAGTTCGGTTTATCCTCCGTCTACTAAGTTACTTTACAATTAAAAAATTAAATAACAAATAACTTCTACGGGCCCGATTTTTGCCAATACCCCTTAAAAATAGCTCAATTCGGGATGACTGTCAATAGAAGAGGCTTCGCCGGGATTAATTTCACAAGCTGAGTCAATCCTAAGGGAGTCCGGCCAATTTAAATTCTTGCCATTTTCTTAATCTCTTAGTAAAATTGTAATAAAATTAAGTATTCAGGAGCCAAAATGACCGACGTTAATTTAAAAATTGCCGTCTCCGGGGATCTGGGGAGCGGCAAGAGTACGGTTTGTAAACTGCTGCTGCAGAAGCTGCCGGAGTTTCGCATATATTCCATGGGAGAAGCCTGGCGGAAACTGGCCGAGGACCGCAAGATGACCATCCTTGAACTCAACCGCTACTCGGAGACCCATCCGCTCGATGAAGAAATGGACGAGGCCATGGCCCGGATGGGCGAGGCGCCGGAACCCATCATCTTCGATTCCCGGCTCGGCTGGTATTTCGTGCCCCATTCGTTTAAGGTCCATCTGACCGTCGATCCCCGGGCCGCTGCGACCCGGATCTTCAATGATCACCGCCGCGGCGACGCCGAAGAATATGCCTCGGTCGATGAGGCGATGCAAAAGATCCTGGCCCGCCATCAGAGTGAAAAACAACGCTATTTGAAGAAATACGGCATCGACTGCACCGATCCCCACAACTATCACTTGATCATCGATACGACCCATCAAACCCCGGAAGAAGTCGCCGAGGTCATCGTAGACCGTTTCAAGGTCTGGTCGCAAGGACAATAAGTTTTTCGCCGGTTCCCGAACATTGGCCAAAGAAAAACCGCTCTTCAAGAAGGGCGGTTTTTCTTCTTCTATAATACGGAAGTTTTACTTTCTTCTCTCGAACTTACTGCCGCTAGTCTGCTCGATCGCTTTGCCGCATATTTTATACCAGGGTATCGGGTCCGAACGGATTGGGCAATCCATTAAATCGAGAGGTGGGAAGCGATGGATTTTGGAAAAGCGTTACAACAGAGTATCGAGCTATACTTCAAAAACTTTGGCCTCTTGTTGGCGGCGACCCTGGTGGTGGGGATCCTTTCCTGTGTCACTTTCGGAATCCTGGCCGGTCCGCTCGGCGGCGGCCTGCTGATTCTGGAGCTAAAACTGTTGCGGAATGAAAAGCCGCAATTCAGCGAGATTTTCGCCCATTTTGATCAGTTCGCGCCGACCTTAATCGTCAGCCTGCTGCTTTGGGTTATCGGTTTAGCATTGAGTCACATTCCGAGCATCGGCTGGCTAGTCGCGCTGCTGCTCGGCCCGGTCTGGTACGGAATCTTCGCACTGGCCATCGGATTGGTGGTCGAGCGGAAGAGCGAGCCCTTCGTCGCGCTCCGGACGGCTCTGGACTGCTTCGGCCGGCATTTCTGGCCGCTCTGGCTCTTCGGCCTGATCGTCTCCATTTTATCCTGGATCGGCCTCTTCATCTTCATCCTTCCGGTCATCCTGACCATGCCGGTGGGCGCGGCGGGTATGGCCGTGCTCTACCGGGAACTCAGTCCGGAAATCCCCCTGACTAGCTCGACGCCCGAGGCCTGACCGAAAATCGCTCCGCCATCGTAAAAAAGGTGACTATCAAGTTGGCTCTGCATAGGAAACCGGGCTTGAGCAATCGAGCGTTGACCCTGACCGAAAGTCCGTCGGTTTCACCGACGGACTCTCCAATGAAAGACAACTCTTATGATTGATATTATACCGCGAAAAGCCGGGTCTGAAGTATTGTTTTCGTACCCGAAAAATATCATCTTCGTATGTAAAAAATATCATCCGCATCCCGAAATCGCTCTCCGACCTCCGGAAGCAGCGGCCGGCATTTGATCGTAAAAAAACCAAGGCTGAACGATCCAGCCTTGGTTTTTTAATGCTTTGCGCAAGCGGTGGCTTACTGAGCCAGCCGTTTGTACATCTCGTGACGGGCTTTGGCGTCCTTCTCGGCCCGTTCATACAATCCTTCCGCCACATCGGGGAATTGCTTCTTCAAGGTGGCGTACCGAACCTCGCTGCGGATGAAGTCCTGGAAGCTGTAAGTCGGATCCTTGGACTCCAACACGAACGGATTCTTCTCTTCCAGGGCCAGATCCGGATTGAACCGGTAAAGCGGCCAGTAACCGGATTCGACCGCCAGTTTCCCTTCGTTCTGGCTCTTGCCCATGTTGATACCGTGGTTGATGCACGGCGCGTAAGCGATGATCAAGGAAGGCCCTTTGTACTTCTCGGCCTCGAGGACGGCCTTCAGCAACTGATTCTTGTTGGCGCCCATCGAAACGGAAGCCACATACACATAACCGTAGGACATGGCCATCAGTCCGAGATCTTTCTTCTTGGTGACCTTGCCAGCCGCGGCAAACTTGGCGATGGCTCCGGTCGGCGTCGATTTCGAAGACTGGCCGCCGGTGTTCGAGTAAACCTCGGTGTCCAGCACCAGCACATTAATATCTTCGCCGCTGGCCAGCACATGGTCCAACCCGCCGTAGCCGATATCATAGGCCCAGCCGTCGCCGCCGAAGACCCAGACCGATTTCTTGATATACAAGTCTTTCATCGCGGCGATTTGATTCAAAACGTCCTTTAACTCGCCGGCGGCCTTGGCGGCTTCGCCGTCGATCAATGCTTTCAGCTTCTCGCCGGTGGCCCGGGAGACCGTGGCATCGTCCTTGCCAGCCAACCATTCCGCGAAGGTGGCCTGCAGGTCGCCCGCCACACCCAGCTCGACCGCTTGTTTGACCAAGTCGGCCAGTTTGTTGCGGCGTTGATTATAAGCCAGCGTCATGCCGAAACCGAACTCGGCGTTGTCCTCGAATAGGGAGTTGGCCCAGGCCGGTCCGTAACCCTTTTCATTGGTGGTGTACGGGTTGGTCGGCGAGCTTCCGCCGTAGATCGAGGAACAACCGGTAGCGTTGGCGATGACCATCCGGTCGCCGTACAACTGGGTGATCAATTTGACATACGGGGTCTCGCCGCAACCGGCGCAGGCACCCGAGAATTCGAACAACGGTTGTTTGAACTGGCTCCCTTTGACGGTATCCGCGTTGATGGTGATATCGGGCAGGGGTTGCGCCGATGAAAAGCCGTAGAACTCGCCTTCCACTTTGGCCACGTCTTCCAGGGTGGTCATGACCAGCGGCTTCTCCTTGGCCGGGCAGATGTCGACGCAGTTGCCGCAACCGGTGCAATCCAGCGGCGAAACTTGCATCCGGAACTCGTAACCGGCCAATTCCTTGCCGGTGGCCGCTTTGGTCTTGAAGCCCTCCGGAGCGTCCTTCACAGCCTCGGACTTGATCAAGTACGGCCGGATGGCGGCGTGCGGGCAGACAAAGGAGCATTGATTGCACTGGATACAAGTGTCCGGCGTCCAAACCGGGACCTTGATGGCGATGCCGCGCTTCTCGTATTGAGTGGTGGCCACCGGAACGGTGCCGTCGGCTGTGAATGCGCTGACCGGCAGTTTGTCGCCGTCCAGGTGCAAGATGGGCTGGATCACGTTTTTGAAGTGCTCCGGAACCTCGATCTCCTCCAGGATGGCGCCGGTGGTGGCAGTGGCCCAATCGGCCGGGTACTTGATCTCTTCAAGAGCCTCAAGACCGCGATCCACCGCGGCGATATTCATATTGACGATCTTGTCGCCTTTTTTGCCATAGCTCTTCTTGATCGCATATTTAATATATTCGACGGCTTGCTCCACCGGAATCACGTTGGCCAGCTTGAAGAAACCGACCTGCATGATGGTGTTGATCCGGCCGCCCATGCCGACTTCGGCGGCGATCTTGACCGCATCGATATTGTAGAATTTCACTTTCTTCTGGGCAATCAGCCGTTTCAACGCGGCCGGCAGCTTCTCGTCCATCTCCGCGGCACTCCACGGGGAGTTCAGCAGGAAGTAGCCGCCCTCTTTGATCCCGTCCAGCACGTCATAACGGGTGACATAGGAAGGATTATGGCAAGCGATGAAGTCGGCCTGGTCGATCAGGTACGGCGACTGAATCGGGGTCTTGCCGAACCGCAAGTGGGAGATGGTGACACCGCCCGATTTCTTGGAGTCGTACACGAAATAACCCTGGGCGTACATATCGGTGTTGTCCCCGATGATCTTGATCGAGTTCTTGTTGGCGCCGACGGTGCCGTCGGAGCCGAGGCCGAAGAACTTACAGCGGTGCACGCCATGCGGAGCGGCGTCGATGAACTCTTTCACATCCAGCGAAGTGAAGGTGACATCGTCGACGATTCCCACGGTGAAATGGTTTTTCGGTTCCGCGGCGCTCAGGTTGTCATAGATGGCTTTGACCATCGACGGGGTGAACTCTTTGGAACCCAGCCCGTAACGGCCGCCGACGATAACCGGGGTCGCTTTTTTCTGCATGAAGACGGTGCAAACATCCTGATAAAGCGGTTCGCCGATGGAACCGGGTTCTTTGGTCCGGTCGAGCACCGCGATTTTTTGGGCAGTCTTCGGCAGCACGGCCAGGAAATGCTCGGCCGAGAACGGACGATAGAGACGGACCTTGATCAAGCCGACCTTCTCGCCCTTGGCGTTCAAGTAGTTGACGGTCTCTTCCACTGTGTCGCAGCTGGAACCCATGGTGATGATGACCCGTTCGGCATCGGGCGCGCCGACATAGTCGAAAGGTTTATATGGACGGCCGGTCAGGCTGCTGACTTGCTCCATGATCCGGGCGACGATTGCCGGGACTGCCTCATAGAATTTATTGGAAGCCTCTCGGCCCTGGAAGTAGATGTCCGGGTTTTGAGCGGTGCCGCGTTGGTGCGGATGTTCCGGATTGAGGGCCCGTTGCCGGAATTCGGCGACGGCGTTCCAGTCGACCAACTTGGCCATATCCTCGTAAGCGATCTCTTCGATCTTTTGGACTTCGTGAGAGGTCCGGAAACCGTCGAAGAAATGCATGAACGGCACGCGGGACTCCAGCGTGGCCAGATGGGCGACGAGCGCCAGGTCCATGACCTCCTGAACCGAGGCCGAGGCCAGCAACGCGAAGCCGGTCTGACGGGTGGCATTGATATCGGAGTGGTCACCGAAAATGGAAAGCGCATGCGTAGCGAGCGCACGGGCCGAAACATGAAAAACGCTCGGCAGCAACTCCCCAGCGATCTTGTACATATTCGGGATCATCAACAGTAAACCTTGGGAAGCGGTAAAGGTGGAGGTGAACGCTCCGGCAGCCAACGAACCGTGAACCGCGCCGGCGGCGCCGGCCTCGGACTGCATCTCGGCAATCCGCACCGTCTGTCCGAACAGGTTCTTCCGGCCGTGGGCCTGCCAATCATCCGCAACTTCCGCCATCGGCGATGACGGCGTGATCGGATAGATGGCGGCGACATCGCTGAATGCGTACGCCACATGGGCGGCAGCGGTGTTGCCATCAATGGTAACTTTTCTAGCCATATGTCTTCCTCCTTAAATATAAATAAACCGGCAGGATAAATAGTAAATCATACGGAAACATTATCTGGTTGACATAATGTTCCCAAAATATTACCCTTCCTATCATAGCGCATTTTATAGGGGTCCGAAAGTCCTTTTACAAAAAAATAACAAGCATCCCGGTTTAATCTTTGATAATTTAAACGTTTTTATGTCCAAATTTAAAATTTTTCGCCATTTTTGAATAAATTTCGCCTGCGGCGGCTCATTCCCGGCTGCAACGGCCGCCGCTTTCCCAAAGCCGCGGCAAAACCGTCCCGGGATTTGCGCGAGGCCGCCCAAGACCCCGGAATGCACCGCCAAACCGCGGGAAAAGGTGCCCGGCTCTCGGGAGGACCCGCCCAAACGCCGGGAAGTCCCGCCCAACCCTCGGAAAGTTCCTCCCAAACGTTGAGAAGATCCTCCCAAGCGTTAGGAGGATCTTCTCAAACGTTCAGAAGATCCTCTCAGGCGTCGGGGAGATCCTCTTAAACGTTGAGAAGATCCCTTCAAGCCTTGGCAAGGCTTTCCCAACCCATGAGAAGCTTTCTCCAGCTTCCTTCTGCCCAAAGTTTCAGCCCGGCATGCGATCCACACCGGGCTGAAACGTTCTTCACCAAGCGGATTTCCTTTTACAGACTCAGCACTTGCTGCCAAACGCCCTCATCGACCGGAATTCCTTTTTCCAGGTTCTCCTGCCGGGTGCGCGCCGACAGTTCGCCGGGGAAGAACACTTCCTGACCTTCGGCGGCCGGTTCGGAAGCTTTGATATAAGCCACCGTCTGATTCAGGGTCGCTGCGACGAACTCCCGGCCGCCGATCTGATAGGGATCGATCGCCATGAAGACCTGGCAGCAGCTGCCGCAACTGCCGGCGTGGACCTGATCGATGCCCGCAGTGGCCAATCCTCCGGCCAGGACGGCGGCGATGACGTCCAGCAGGATCGCAAAGCCCGATCCTTTCCAATAGCCCATCGGCAGAATGCGCATGCTTTCCTCGATCGCGCCGGGCTCCCGGGTGAGGTTGCCTTGCTTATCAAAACCGCCGGGATAGGGCAGCGACTCATTCTTTAGCCGGGTCACCTGCAATTTGCCGTAAGAATATTGGGACATGGCCATGTCCAGCACGATGTGGCCTTCCTGGCGGGGGACCGCCATGATGAACGGGTTGTTCCCCAGGCGCGGATCCTGACCGCCCCAGGCCGGCATGCAGGACTCGGTGTTGGTCCAGCAGATCCCGATGAATCCCTGGTCGGCCGCGTCCCAGCCGTAGGTTCCGCCCCGCATCCAGTGGGTGGTGTTTCGCAAGGTCACTATGGCGATCCCTTGTTCCCTGGCGCTGGCGACCGCGCGGTTCATGGCGAACTTGGCGTTGAGAATGCCCGGCCCGCGGTGACCGTCGTAGTTTTCGAGCAGCCCGGCCTTTTTCACCAGCGTCGGCTCGGCGTTAACATCGACCCAGCCTTTTTTGATATAATCGACGAACCGCGCCACCCGGTTCAGCCCGTGCGAATAGACCCCGTCCCGGCTGCTCTCGGTGTGAACCTGGGCGCAAATCTCCGCTTTCGCCTCGGGCATGCCCGCCGCGACGAAAACGCGTTTGATCTCCGCTTTCATGACCTCAAAAGGAATCCGTTGCATCTCGTTTTGCTCCTAATATAAAATAGTGAAATTCAGACGGAAGGCCGGTTTGTCACCGGATACCCTTCATATAAAAATGAACTAAATCCCGCTGCTTCCCGCATCAGAAACGGGAACCCGGCCGGAATTTAGTTCATCGCACCAACCGCGCCAGCGGTTATTTAGCCCAAATATTTTTGCAGCGTCGCCCGGACCGCGCCCGGACCGGCGATCAGTTCCGCGAAATAGCCCTCGACCTTCGTTCCGAGGCCGACTTCATAAAGATCGGAGCCGAACAGGCTTTGATTGGACAGAATCGGTTGCAGGGACGCGCCGACCGATCCCGGTTGGCCCAGCTGCACTCCGGAGAGATAAGACTTCAGGACATCGAGCATCGGATCGGGGCTCAGTTGCATCGCTTCGCCCTGATCGTTCAGGCCCAGCAGATAGCGGCACCAGCCGGCGATCGCCAGCGGAATGTAGCTGAGGCTGGCGGCGTCGAGATCCGGGCGGCCGCGATACGCCTTGATGGTCTCGCCGAAACGAATCCCCACTTTCATCGAGGTATCGGAGGCGATCCGCTGCGGCGTATCGGGAATATAGGGGTTGGGGAACCGCTCCTCGATGACTTCCCGGATAAAATTCTTGGGATCGACCACGCCGGGGTTGACCACCACCGGCAGGCCCTCGTCATAGCCGATCTTTTCCACCAGCTTCTTCAACTGGCCATCTTTCATCTCATCGGCGATCAAGGTGTAGCCAAGTAGGCAACCATATACCGCCAAAGCCGTATGCAATGGATTCAGACAGGTGCAAACCTTCATCTTCTCGACCCGGTCCACCGTCCCGCGGTCGGTGAATAATATTCCGGCCAGCTCCAGTGGCAGCCGCCCGTTGGGGAAGCTGTCCTCGACCACCAGGTACTGTGGACCTTCGGCGTTGACGAACGGGGCGATATAGGTGTTTTTAGCGGTGCAGACGATCTCGGTGTCGGCGAAACCAATGGAATTTAGCGCCGCTTTCACCGTATCCGAAGGCCGGGGCGTAATCTTGTCAATCATCGACCAGGGAAAGGCGACCTTCTCCGGCGCGTTGATATAGGCCAGGAACTCTTTTTCCACCCGACCGTTTTCCACCCACTTGGCGACGATTTCGACCACCGCGTCGTGAAGCTTCTGACCATTGTGGGAACAATTATCCATGCTGACGAATGCGATGGGCAGCTGGCCGTTCTGGTAACGGGTATAAGCCAAGGCCGCCACTTTGGCCATGACGTGGCGGGGTTTTTCCGGTCCGTCCTGCATGTCCTGGATCACATCCGGGAGGTATTCGCCGGAAAGCTTCTTTAAGCTATAACCTTTCTCGGTGATGGTGAAACTGGCCATCTGCAGGCTCGGCTTGGTGAAGATCTCCTGCAACCGCCGCCAGTCATCGGGCCGGGAAACGTCGCCGACCAAACCCTCGCTGATGCTGGCGACCACTTTCTTGGCCAGGGTGCCGTCGGGATTCATGATCGCCAGCAGGCTCAAATTGTCGTAGGGCCGGTAGATCCGGTCGATAATCTCGAAATCATAGGTCTCCACCGCCACGATCCCGGTAGCGGCTTTGCCCGTATTGAGCAGCTTTTGTTGCAATACCGCCGGAAAACCCCGGAAGATGTTCCCCGCTCCAAAATGGACCCAGGTCGGATTCTCCTTGGTGTTGGCCACGACCCGGTCGTAATCGAATTCCGGCAGTTCAACCCCTGCCTCTTGCCATGGCTGTTTATTTTGGATACCCTGTTTGCTCAATTTCAGCATCGCAATAAGTCCTTTCTTAAGTATTGCAGCCAAGCTGCGCGAAAATAGATCCTTAAAATTATTGGGCAACGAAAACCGCAAATCATATGATTTATTATTAATAGTACAGGCAATTGAAAAAATGGTCAATGGATTATCTAATCTTTTCCCTCCTGGGAGATAATTGGAAAATAGTTTTATCCAGGCCCGGCCGATGGACCCGGAACGATTCCGCCACAGTATGATTGGATATAGAAAGACCCGCTTTGCTGGCGGGTCTGGTCGAGCGGCTGAGTTTTGCTGGGATATATTCTATGGAGAGATTAGCAACGTTCAACCGGCGCATGACTTGATAAAATACTGATGAATCCGCAGGTCCCCGGTGAGCTCGGGATGGAAGGCCGCCACCAATAGGTTTCCCTGCCGGGCCATCAGGATCTTCTCGTCCATCTGGGCCAGCACCCGAACATCTTCCCCAACTTTGACGATGTATGGCGCCCGGATGAAGATGGCGTGAAAGTCGGGCGAACCGATCTCCGCCACCGGCAAGTCCGTCTCGAAACTGGCGATCTGCCGGCCGAACGCATTGCGGTTCACCGTAATATCCATCAATCCCAGCCGCGGCTGATCGCTGCCCATAATCTCCTTGGCGAGCAGAATCATTCCGGTGCAGGTCCCGAAGATTGGGAACCCTTCCCGCCCCAGTTTGGCCAGGGGCTCGAGCATCCCGTAACGGATGAGCAGCTTGCCAACGGTAGTGCTCTCACCGCCCGGAATAATCAGTCCGGCGATCTCGTTGTACTGCTCCGGATAGCGGACTTCCACCGGCTCGACGCCGCAGGCCCTGAGCGTGTTACAATGTTCCCGGACCGCGCCTTGAAGCGCCAGAACACCGATCTTCATGATGTCACCTTCTCATTATTCCCTGAACTCGATTATAGATCGGGGCGGTCCCCCGGACCGCCCGCCAGTCATTCCGTGATTTATATTGAGCCGTTCGCCTAAAGCGATTACCAGCCGCGTCCGGCGATCTTATCCTCTTCCTTCATCGCGCCGACATGGATCCCGCGCATCGCGGTGCCGATACCCCGCGAAACCTCGGCCAGCAGCTTCCAGTCGGTGTAATGGGCCGCCGCCTCGACGATGGCCTTGGCGCGCTTGGCCGGATTATCGGACTTGAAGATGCCCGAGCCGACGAAGATTCCGTCGCAACCGAGCTGCATCATCAGGGCCGCATCGGCCGGGGTGGCGATTCCGCCCGCCGCGAAGTTGACCACCGGCAACCGTCCCGCTTGCTTGACTTCCAGAATCAACTCATAAGGAGCGCCCAATTCCTTGGCGATGGTCATCAGCTCCTCCTGGGGAGCGTTGACCACCCGGCGGATCTCCTCATTCACCTGGCGGATGTGGCGCACCGCCTCGACCACGTCGCCGGTCCCGGCCTCGCCCTTGGTACGGATCATCGCCGCGCCCTCGCCGATCCGGCGTAGGGCCTCGCCGAGATTGCGCGCGCCACAGACGAACGGCACTTTGAATTGGTGTTTATTGATATGGAACGATTCATCGGCCGGGGTCAGGACTTCGCTCTCATCAATATAATCGATCTCCAGGGCTTCCAGGATCTGCGCTTCCACGAAGTGCCCGATCCGCGCCTTGGCCATGACCGGAATGGTCACCGCCTCCTGAATTCGGATGATCACCTCGGGATCGGACATCCGGGCCACGCCGCCCTCGGCGCGGATATCGGCCGGCACCCGTTCCAGGGCCATTACCGCCACCGCGCCGGCTTCCTCGGCGATCTTCGCCTGCTCCGGCGCAGTGACATCCATAATCACGCCGCCCTTAAGCATTTCGGCCAAACCCCGTTTGACCTTAACCGTTCCTGTTTCCATCATTCAGACCTCCGGTATCAACATTTATTGGCTTTAATTTTATAATAAGATAGATTTTGGTTCAAGTTACATTTCAATTGCAGATCCCCGAAAAGACTATCTTTTCAGGCATTCTGCCCAATAATCCACAATTCCGATAAATTTTATAAAATTTACGCCCCGAGCTTCTGGTGTTTGGCGATGAAGCGGCCCATCCGCACCAGCGCTTCCTGGATGTTAACCAGGGAGGAAGCGTAAGAGCAACGGACATAACCCTCTCCGGACTGGCCGAAGGCATCTCCGGGCACCACCGCCACCTTCTCCTCCCGCAGCAGGGCCTCGCTGAAAGCCAGCGAACTCATGCCGGTCGCGGCGATCGACGGGAAGGCGTAAAAAGCTCCTTTCGGCTCAAAGCAGTTCATGCCGATATCATTTAAACCCTTGATAAAGAAGCGCCGCCTCCGGTTATACTCCTCGACCATCTTGTTCCGCTGCGCCTCGCCGTGGCGCAAAGCCTCGATCGCCGCCTTTTGCGCGGTAATCGGCGCGCATAGCATCGTAAACTGGTGAATCTTAGTCATCGCCTGGATAATGTCGGCCGGACCGGCGGCGTAACCCAAGCGCCAGCCGGTCATGGCATAGGCCTTGGAGAAGCCGTTGAACAGAATGGTCCGCTCCTTCATGCCGGGCAGCGCGGCAAGGCAAACATGCTTGCCTTGATATGTAAGATGGGCATATACCTCGTCGGTAAGGACCAACAGATCGTGTTTTTCCGCCAGAGCTGCCAGTTCCGCAGCCACTTCGGGCGTGAGGGTCCCGCCGGTGGGGTTGTTGGGATAACAGAGCAGCATCGCCTTGGTTCGCGGCGTGATCAGCGGCTCGATATCGCGCGCCCGGACCTGAAACCCTTCGGCGGCCCGGGTCACCACATTGACCGGCCGGCCGCCGGCCATGACGATGCAGGGATTATAAGAGACATAGCAGGGTTCGGGCACGATCACCTCGTCGCCCGGCTCCAGCACCGCCCGGACAGCCAGATCGATAGCTTCGCTGACCCCGACCGTTACCAACAGCTCATGGCGCGGGTCGTAAGCGACCTGATAGTTACGGTTCAGATCCAGGGCGATCTCTTCCCTCAGCTCCAACAGGCCGTAATTGGAGGTATACATGGTATACCCTTTTTCCAGCGAATAAAAACAGGCTTCCCGGATATGCCACGGCGTCACGAAGTCCGGTTCGCCGACGCCCAGGGAGATTACGCCTTTCATCTCCGAGACCAGATCGAAAAAGCGGCGGATGCCCGACGGAGGGATCGCCTGAACCACCGGATTGACCCAATTGCGAGTCATGGCGAGACCACCAGCCTCTCGACCTCCTCATGGTCCTCCAGGATGACCCCTTCCAATTTATACTTCTTCAACACGAAATGAGTGGCCGTACTCAGGACGTTTTCGATGGTGGCCAACTTTTGGGCGACAAACAGGGCCACTTCCTTCATGCTGGTCCCCTCGAGCTCCACCAGCAGATCATAAGCGCCCGACATCAGGAAAACCGACTTGACTTCCGGGAAACGGTAGATCCGTTCGGCAATCTCATCGAATCCGACATCGCGCTGGGGAGTGACTTTCACTTCGATTACCGCTGAAACCTGTTCGACGCCGGCCTTCTCCCAATTGACCATCGCACGGTAATTGAGGATGATTTTCTCCGCTTCCAGGTTGGCGATCTTCTCTCTCACCTCGGCCTCGCTCAACCCGAGCATGGTGCCGAGTTCCGCCGGGGTCAACCGGTCGTTGGACTCCAATAGTTCCAGTAGTTCTTTCATCACTTCAACCCCCTGATCATTACGGTAATATTCTTACCGCGCCCGCCGGATCCAAACCATGCCGTGATGATTCCGGCGGCGCAGCGTCCTCAGCCCAACCTGTTTCGAAAAAACAATTCAATGGTGCTCCAGAAAACCTTACCCGATGCAACGCCGAACTATATGTTTGAAAGCAACCGGATAATAAAAGGCGGCCCGACCCGGCCTCCTTCTCTTCCAAGTTGCTTTCCGTAAACTTTTATCTTCGTTCCGGCTCCCGCAGGCAGACAGCCAGCTTCGCAAAACCCGGCCGCCCGTCGGAGCGGCGCCCCGGCAACCAATCTTTGTAATAAAATATCATTTTCCGGCCCAAAATTCAATCCCTTTTTCCGGCGGCGAGCTATTCCTGACTTTCAGGCTCGCTTTCCTCGGTCTCATCCTTGTCTTCCTCACTGACCACTTTGGCCAAGGCGACCACCCGGTCGTTCGGATCCAGTTTCATAATCTTGACCCCTTGGGTATCGCGTCCGGTCTGGGAGATGTTATCCACCCGGGTCCGGATGATGATTCCCTCGGCGGTGATTACCATCACCTCATCGCTGGCTTGGACGACCTTAATCCCGACCACTGTGCCGTGTTTGGCGGTGAGCAGCTTCATCACTTTGATACCCTTGCCGCCCCGCGCCTGAATCCGGTACTCATCGAGATCAGTGCGTTTGCCGATCCCGGCAGCGGTGATCACCAACAGGTCGGCATGGTCTTCGATGGTTTCCATCCCCACCACCCGATCGTCTTCACCGAGGGTGATCCCCTTGACGCCCCGGGCGGTCCGGCCCAGCGACCGGGCTTCGGTCTCCGGGAACCGAATGGCCTGCCCCTTCTCGGTGACCAAGATGATCTGCTGATTGCCGTCGGTCAGCTTGACATCGATCAGCTCATCGTCGTCATCGAGATTGATGGCGTTCAGACCGCCTTTGCGGATCGTGGCGAACTCTTCCAGCGAAGTCTTTTTGACCACTCCGTTGCGAGTGCCCATAAAGAGGAAGCAGTTGGGCTCGAATTCCCGGATCGGGATGATCGCGTTGACCCGCTCGCCCGGCTCGACCTGGAGCAGGTTGACGATGGCGGTGCCCCGGGCCTGGCGGCCCGATTCCGGTATTTCATAGGCTTTCAGATGATAAACCCGGCCGCGGTTGGTAAAGAACAAAATATGCTCATGGGTGGTGGAGACAAACAGCTGCTCCACGAAATCCTCGTCCTTGGTGGAGATCCCAGTGCTGCCCCGGCCGCCCCGGCGCTGACTGCGATAGGTGCTGACCGGCAACCGTTTGATATAGCCGAGATGAGTCATGGTCACCACGATGTCCTCTTCGGCGATGAGATCCTCGATGGCGAACTCTTCCCCTTCATCGGCGGTGATCTCGGTGCGCCGGTCATCGGCGAACTTATGCTTAACGGCCAGCATTTCCTCTTTAACCACTTGCATCAGCTTATGAACGTCGGCCAACAATTCTTTATAATAAGCGATTAGCTTCAGCAACTCGGCATACTCGGCCTCGATCTTCTCCCGTTCCAAACCGGTCAGGCGTTGCAACCGCATGTCCAAAATGGCCTGGGCTTGCCGCTCAGAAAGTCCGAAAGTGGCCATCAAGCCCTCCCGGGCGATCTCGGCCGTACGGGAGGCCCGGATCAAGTTGATCACTTCATCGATATGATCGAGGGCGATCCGCAGTCCTTCCAAGATGTGCGCCCGGTCCTCGGCTTTGGCCAGATCATACTGGGTCCGGCGAGTGACCACGTCGCGCTGATGCTCCAGGTAATATTCGAGAATCTGCCGCAGCGAGAGGATCTTGGGCTGATTATTGACCAGCACCAGCATGATCACGCCGAAACTCTGCTGCAACGGCGTATGTTTATAGAGTTGATTCAAAATGATGTTCGGATTGACATCGCGCCGCAGCTCGATGACGACCCGCATGCCGGTCCGGTCGGACTCGTCGCGCAGATCGGTGATGCCATCGATGGTTTTCTCCCGGACCAAGCCGGCGATCTGCTCCACCAACCGCGCCTTGTTCACTTGATAGGGGAGCTCGGTGACGATGATCCGGTGTTTGCCGGTGCCCATCTCCTCGATCTCGGTGCGGGCCCGGACTTTAATCGAGCCGCGGCCGCTCAGGTAGGCGTTGCGGATGCCTTCCCGGCCCAGAATGATTCCACCGGTCGGGAAATCAGGCCCCTTGATCAAACGCATCAATTCTTTATCGTCGGCATCCGGATGATCGATCAACAACACGGCCCCGTCAATGGCCTCACCCAGGTTGTGCGGGGGAATGTTGGTCGCCATGCCGACGGCGATGCCCGCCGAACCGTTCACCAGTAGGTTGGGGAAACGCGACGGCAGCACCACCGGTTCCTCCAGACTCTCATCAAAGTTGGGTCTGAAGTCGACGGTCTTCTTCTCGATGTCGGTTACCATCTCCATGGCCAGTTTGGCCAGGCGGACCTCGGTATAACGCATGGCCGCCGGCGGATCGCCGTCCACCGAGCCGAAATTGCCGTGACCATCCACCAGCATATGGCGGTAGGAAAAGTCCTGGGCCATCCGGACCGTGGTATCATAGATCGAGGCGTCCCCGTGGGGATGATACCGGCCCATGACGTCACCGACGATACGGGCCGATTTCTTGTACGGTTTGTCCGGGGTCGTCCCCGACTCATACATGCCGTAAAGAACCCGCCGGTGCACCGGCTTCAGACCGTCCCGCACATCCGGCAAGGCCCGGTTGACGATGACACTCATCGCATATGCCAGGTAGGATTGTCGCATCTCCTCCTCCAGCAATACCGGAACTATCTTCCCATCTGTCAAATCCGCCATCATGACACCTCTTTAATATCTATGTTGATCCACGCTTCCGTATATTTGAGGCACGTCCAAGGCCCGAAGATTAAAAGCCGCAGGGGAACCCCCGCTCCGGGCCATTTAAACATATACCTCATTTGTCCTGAGAAACCGCTTCCGCGTTTCTGCATTCAGGATCGGATATCCGAGCCAAACCCCGTCTGAAAAATCGCTCTCGCTTTAGCGATTGTTAACCAAAGTCTCAACCATCATCCCGTCGGCCTTACCCACCAGAGCCCGCTTGGCCAGATCATAAAAGAGTCCCGTCTCGACTACGCCGGGCAAATTATGTAATTCCTTATCGATCTGGCGCAGGTCCGCCTGCGGAGAGAAGCGCACATCCAGCACCATTTGGCCGTTATCGGTGATCACCGGGCCATCCTTGCGCAGGCCCATCCTGAGCTCCGGCTCGCCGCCCCAAGCGCGTAGCCTGGCGGTGACGAACTGCAAGGCGCTGGGAATCACTTCGATCGGCACCGGGAAGGCCGTGCCCAGCCGGGCCACCCGTTTCGACTCATCGATAATCAGCACGAACTCCCGGGCCATGGCCGCCACCACTTTCTCGCGGGTATGGGCCGCGCCGCCGCCCTTGATGGCGTTCAACTCCGAATCGACCTCGTCGGCGCCGTCGACCGCCAGATCCAATTCGGCACAATCCTGGATCTCCAAGGTCGGAATGTTATACTTCCGGCAGAGGATCTTGGATTGAAAAGAGGTCGGCACTCCAATCAGGCGCAATTCCTCTTCCTTGACCCGGCGGCCCAGTTCCTCAATGAAAAAGACCACCGTCGAACCGGTGCCGATCCCGCAGACCATCCCGGCTTGGACCAAACCGGCCGCCGCCGTGCCGACCAGCCGTTTCAACGCTTGGTTACTCTCCGCGCTTTTCATATCCGTTTTCCACCCATCTTTGTCGTTGCTTCTCCGCGGCACCGCTCCAACCGTCGACCCGGCCGACTCAATGCGCCCCGCGGCAATATTATACCAAATTTTAGTGATTTTACTACCATTTTACGGCCCGGCCATCTTTCAGCTCAACGCGCGATCTGCTCAAACACTTTCCGGGTCTGTTCGGCCCGGTTCATCGTGTAATAATGGATCCCTTCCACGCCGTTGGCCAATAAATCATTGATCTGGTCGCTGGCGTATTCAATGCCGGCCTTTTCAAAATCGGCCGGATTATCGGCGTATTTATCGAGCAGTTGCAGCAGCCGGGCCGGGATCGAAGCGCCGGAAAGATAAACCATGCGGCGGATTTGTTTGCTCTCCAGCACCGGCATGATGCCGGCGGAAACGGGCAGGTCCAGACCCATCCGCAACAGATTCTCCTTGAAATTGTAGAAAACCCGGTTATCGAAGTACAGCTGCGTGACCAGGAAGTCCACGCCGGCCTCGACTTTTTGGCGGAGATAATTCCAGTCGTCCTGCCAGCGTTGGCATTCGACATGCCCTTCGGCATAAGCCGCCGCGCCGATGCAAAACTGGTTTTTCTGCCGCAAATGGCGGACCAGTTCCACCGCATAACGATACTGGCCCGGCTGAAAGGCCAAATCAGCCTGGCCGCGCGGCGGATCGCCCCGTAGCGCCAAGACGTTCTCGATCCGGTTCTCATGCAACTGATCGCAGATACCGTCAATCTCCGCCGGGGAATGGCCGACGCAGGTCAGATGAGCCATGGTCTCTATCCCGTAAGCCTGTTTGATGTGGGCGGCGATCTCCACCGTCCGGGCCCGGTTGGCGCCGCCGGCGCCGTAAGTGACGCTGATATAGTCCGGACTTAAATCACGCAGCTGGTTCAGGGTTTTATAGATCGTTGCCAAGGGATAATCGGGATTGGGAGGAAAAATCTCCAGAGAAAACACAGGTTTTTTCCGGCCGTATAATTCGACGATTCGCATTCCTTGCTTCCTTACCTTGCTTTCTGATATAAAAACATCAATATTATACTATATTATCTGGAACCAAGCGGCGGCGTTCCGAAAACTCCATGCCGCTACCACTACCAGATCAGTTCCGAAACGCTTGCCAATTTCTTCTCAACCTTCATAAATTTCGCCATGAACCGCGTTTCTCCTTTAAAACTTTAGCGTTTGGATCGCCAAAGCTTCACACGTTTCATAAAAAGCTTCCGCCAACGTCGGATGGGCATGCACCGTTCCGGCAACCGCCGTCGCAGTCAGGCCGTTTTGGACGGCCAACGCCGCCTCGGCAATCAGATCGCTGGCGCCGGGGCCGATGATCTGCACTCCGAGCAGGCGTCCGGTGGTCCGCTCCGCCACCGCCTTGACAAAACCGGCCGCCTCGCCCTGGGCCTGCGCTTTGCCATTGGCCAAAAAGGCGAATTTAGCGAAGATCGCATCGATCCCGCGCGCCGCCGCCTCATCAATGCTCAGCCCGACCGTGGCCACTTCCGGCTCGGTGAAAATACAATTGGGGATGACTTCATCCGTCCAGCTCACCGCCTCCCCGGCCCCGTGCCGGGCCGCGATGATCCCTTGGAACGAGGCGGCATGGGCCAAGTCCCACGGCCGATCGTTGACGTCGCCGATGGCGTAAATCCAGGGCAGACCGGTCTGGAGTTGCGCATTGACGGGTATCCGGCCGTTTCCGGCCAGCGCGACTCCGATCCGTTCCAGACCCAAGCGGCCGGCATTGGGCCGCCGACCGATGGCCACCAACAACTGCTCCGCCACCAGCGCCCGCTCGTCAGCCAGGACCACCCGGACCCGCCCCGGCTCCTTATGAACCTCCCGGACCGCTGCGCCAGTCAAGACTTCAATCCCGCGTTTCTTCAGCTGCAACCGCAACGAAGAACTGACTTCCTTATCCAAGTTGGGAATCAGGCTCGGCAACATTTCAACGATGGTCACCTTGACGCCGAAGCCAGCCATGATCGAGCCGAACTCGCAGCCGATCACGCCGCCGCCCACAATGAGCAGCGATTCCGGCAACCGTTCCAACGCCAATGCTTCATCGCTGGTGATTACCTGGCGGCCGTCGTATTGGAAGAACTCCGGCAGCTGCGGCACTGACCCGGTGGCGATGATGATCCGTTCCGCCGTGATCTGTCGCTCCGTTCCGTCGCCATCAGTAATCGTCAACCGGTGAGGATCGTCAAAGACCGCTGTACCCCGGATCAATTCCACCTGATGCTGTCGCAACAGATAAAGCACTCCGTTTACCAGCCGTTGCACTACTTCCGCCTGGCGTTGGCGGACCCGGCCCCAATCCACGCTGGGTGCTCCGGCCGTGATTCCATATTCGCCCGCCCTCTTGACGGTGGTAAAGACTTTGGCCGTCGCCACCAGAGTCTTGGTGGGAATGCAACCCCGATTCAGGCAGACTCCGCCGACCTCATCCCGCTCGATCAGGCAGACCCGCTGGCCGAGCCGGGCCGCGTGAATGGCCGCCACATAGCCGCCCGGTCCCGCTCCGATCACCGCCAATTGATAATCCACAGGCAATCACCTCTTATGATTGCGACCGGTATGACCAATCGCTCCGCTCCTTAATTATTGTTAAACGTTATTCTTCGTGATAAGGGTCCGCTTAACCTGCTTCACTTGGAAACTTTTTATCATTGTTAAACTTATAAAAGCTTGCCAGCTGGCCTAAGAGGACCTTTGGTTTAATTGCGCCAAAGATTAATTGAAGGTCAATTGGTTCTTAATTCGCCAATAATCTTGATTTTTTATCTTAGAAATTAATAAAGTAACGTATTTTTCGCAAAAGTTAAGGAGGGATTTTTCTTGAAGCGGATGCTCCTGTTCACGCTGGCGTTGGTTCTGTTAAGCGCCGTATTCGCCGGAAATGCCATCTTGGCGGCCAACCCGGTCACTTTGAACATCGCAACGGCCGGCGACACCAACATGGAGGAATTGCAACGACTCCATGTCGCGCCACTCATTGCCCAAAAATACCCCTATCTCAAATTGAACGTGGTCGGCACCGGCCCTGGCGATGACGGCAGCCGGAAAATCTTTGACAAGCTTAAGGCGCAAAAAGATGCCGGCATGAAAACGTACGATATCGACGTGGCCATCGTCCATCAGGGAATCATGAGTGAGTTACTCAAAGAAGGTTTATTGACTAAATACGTGAAAATGACCAATGTCGCCAAGTTTGTAATCGGTGACAGCGCTAAGAACAGCCTCGGCGCAAACGTCGATGGTTATGTGATTCCGCTGTTCCAAAGCCAGACCGCCATCGCTTATGACTCCCAGAAAGTGAAGAAGGTCCCCCAGACCATCGACGAACTGGAAGCCTGGATCAAGGCGAACCCCAATCAATTCGGATATAACGGCGTCAAGAACGGCATGAGCGGCGTCGCTATGGTGACCGCCTACGTCTACGCCAAAACGGGCGATTACAAACAACTGAGCAAAGGTCCCTATGATCCCAAACTGGAAACCAAATGGACCGCTATCTTGAAACAGCTGAAATCCCTGCCGGTAACCTACACCAACGGCAATCAGGGTACGCTGGATCAGCTGAACCGGGGCGAGATCGCCATGGGCCCGGTCTGGGTCGACATGTTCTATTCCGACGTCGCCAACGGCCGAATGAACCCCAATATCAAACTGAAACTGCTCGGCCCGGGCATGCCCGGCCAACCGATGTACATCGTCATCCCGGCCAAGGCCGCCCATCGAGCCGACGCCGTAAAATTCGCCCAGTTCCTGGCCTCACCCGAAACCCAAGCCAAGGTGATTGTGGACCAGTACAACTGGTATCCCGGGATTGACCCCACCGCCGTGCTGCCCAAATCGTCCCCGGCGGCCAAGAGCGGTCTGTTCAAGGACATTACGCCCAACGACCTCAACCGCTTTAGCCAGGTATTCATGCTGGCCCAGTATAAGACGGACCTGCTGGATGCCTTCGAAAATATTCGGTAAGGAACTTCGCCAATGATCGCCAAAGCAAAAATCAAACGACCTATCTGGACTGGATTGGCCGGGGGAACTTTCATCGTTCCCTCGGTTTTGTTGGTTGGCGTCGTATTCGTGGCGCCTTTTTTCGTACTGATCGGGCAGAGCTTCACCAAGGATGGCCGGCTTTCGCTGGAGGGATTCGTCAAGGCGTTTCATTTCTACGGTTACGATATCCTCTACACGATCGTCCTATCGGGATGCGCTCTGCTGATCACCTTGCTGTTGACCATCGCCATCGGAGCATACCTGCGGTTAAAGGAAGACCGGGTGTTGGAATTCCTGTTCAAAATTCCGCTGTTCATCCCGTTCGTGGTGGTCGGCCATGCCATGCGCGTCTTTCTGGCGCCGCACGGCATCCTCAATTCCCTACTCGGCCTGGCCGGGCTGGTCCAGTTGGACCGGCCGCCTTCCATCGCTTACAGCCCGCTCGGAATCGTCATCGCGCTGGTCTGGAAGAACATGGCGCTGGCGCTGCTATTGATCATGGCGCCCTTTAAAATCATTCCCGACTCCTATCTGCAGGCCGCCCAAAATCTGGGCGCGAGCTACCTCCGGCAGGTCAAGGACGTTCTGCTGCCGATGTCGTTCCGCTCGATCGCGGTCAGCGCGGTCCTCATCTTCACCTCGATGATGACCTCTTTCTCGATCCCGGCGATGATGGGCAACGGGAACGGTCCGCAGATGCTGATGGTCGACCTCTACTACCGGCTGACCTACCAAAATGATCTGGCGACCGCCAACGCCCTGGGGCTGATCTCCTTCCTGCTGTCGCTGGGCGGAGCCTATTATTATTTAAAAAAGGTGCTGGCAAAATGAAACAGCGATTCTGGCGCCCCATCATCTATCTTATCGGCATTTTCGTCATCTTCGGCCCGCTCTCTTCGCTGGTCATCTGGTCGTTCGCGAAGCAATGGTATTGGCCGAACCTGTTCCCGCAGCAATTGTCCTGGTTTTACTGGGCCAAGATCGGCGACACCCTGATCATTCAGGCCTTGATCAATTCGCTGATCATCGCCACGCTGACAACCGTCTTCGCCATGCTGCTGACGATACCCTTCGCCTACCAACTGGTGCGGAAGCAGTTCCCGGCCAAGGTCCTTTTGATGCTGGTGTTCCTGTTGCCGCAGGCCTTCCCGCAACTGCCGATCTTCGTCAACACGATGGTCCTGTTCTATAAATGGAATCTGGTGGGAACCATCGCCGGCGTGGTCCTGGTGCACCTGGCCGGCGGGCTCATCTACGCGCTCTGGATCATGGTCTCGGTCTTCGAATCGATCCCGCTGGATATGGAGCTGGCCGCCTACAACCTGGGCGCTTCGTCCCTGAAGACCTTCTTCACGGTCAGCTTGCCCCTGGCCCTGCCGGGGATCATCGCCTCGGCCATCCTGGTCTTCCTCTATTCGCTCGACGAATTTCCGGGATCGCTGTTGATCGGCGCGCCCTATACCCAAACCCTGTCGGTCTTCATGTATAAAACGGCGATGGGCTATGAAATGCAGGTGGCCTCGGTGGCCTCCCTGCTGTTGACCATTCCCGGCGTGCTGATGCTGCTGGTGATGGAACGCTATATCAAAGCCGAGCATCTGGCTTCGTTCGGCTCATTGTAACAGCAATGCCCTGAAGTAGCGCTGGCTATTTCGTAACGACGACTGGCGTTTCAACCTTTTCAGCTGAAAAAGAGGTGCAGTTAGCGAATGATTGAAGTGGTTAATCTGTTCAAGAGTTATCAGCGTGATACGTTTGCGTTGCAAGATGTCTCGTTTCAACTGCAGCCGGGCACCCTGACCGCGGTGGTCGGGCCGAGCGGCTGCGGCAAGACCACGCTGTTGAAGATTCTAGCCGGATTCTTGCCGGCCGACCGCGGCCGCATCCTTTTCAACGGCGCCGATGTCACCGGCCGGCCCATTCAGCAGAAAGGGGCGACGATGGTCTTTCAAAATTACGCCCTCTGGCCGCACATGACCATCTTCCAAAACATCGCCTACGGCCTGAAGCTGATGAAGCTGCCGGCCGCGGCCATTGAGCAAAAGGTCCTGCGCATGTTGGAAGTGGTGGAGATCGATCCGGGCATCGCCAAAGAACGCTATCCCAACCAGATCTCCGGCGGCCAGCAACAGCGGGTGGCGCTAGCGCGGTCGTTGGCGGTCGATCCCCAGATCATCCTGCTCGATGAGCCGCTGTCGAATCTCGACGCCAAGGTCCGGCAGAAGCTGCGCTTCGAGATCCGCGCCATCCAAAAGCGGTTGGGCGTGACCGCGCTCTATGTCACCCATGACCAGGAAGAGGCGCTCACCATCTCCGACGCGGTGATGATAATGAATCAAGGCCGGATGTTGCAGATGGGCCGCCCCGAAGCGGTGTACCGCCGTCCGGCCTGCCAGTTCGTGGCCGAGTTTTTGGGTAATTCCAACAGTTTGGACGGCGAGGTGCGCGGCGGGTGGGTCGCGGTGGATGAGGTCCGGATCGCCCGGACCGATCTGGCGGATGGACCGGTCAAAGCCGTTTTCCGCGCTGCCGATCTCGGGTTGCCGGTCTCGGACCCCGGCGTCCTGCATTTTGAGGGCCGGATCGTTGAAAAAGTATTCTCCGGCGGCTACTTCCGCTATCTGGTCCAGTTGGGCCGGAGTACCGTCTTTATGGACAGCGCGGCCGATCTCGCCGCGGGAACGGTGACTTTAAGCATCGCGCCGGAAAAGCTGCATCTCTTCCCGGTCGACCCAAGGCCCTGAGGCGTTTTGCAAATAGGTCACCACTTCGGCCAGGGCGTGGGCGTCGTGGTGGACCGTGACCAAGTCCGCCGCCGCTTTCAAGGCCGGATGGGCATTGGCGACCGCGATGCCCAGATCGGCGGTTTCGATCATCTCCTGGTCGTTGGGATTGTCGCCGATGCAGACCAAGGTCAGGTCGGTCCGGCCCATCAGCCGAATCAGCCTGCGCAGGGCGGCTCCCTTGGAAACGCCCGGCGGCAGCAGCTCCAGGAACTGCGGCTCGGAGTAGACCGTCCGGAACAGCTCGGGCCGTCGCGGCAAGGCGGCTTCCACCGTTGCCAGCTTGGCCGGTTCCCAGGACAACAGGACCTTGGTCCAGGGCTTCGGGATCTGTTCCAGAGGAGTCAAGCCGGAGATAAAGCCCTCTTTAGCCTTGTGTTTTTCGGTTTCGTCGTTGCGTTGCAGGAAATAGATATGTTCACCGTGATAGACCTCGATGCCAAGCTCCGGAAATTGTCCGACCAGAGTCCGCAGCACCGCCTGGACGTGGACGGAATCCGCCAGACTGACTTCAAACAAGCGCCGCCGGGCCGCCGTATCATAGATCACCGCCCCATTATAGAGGACCGTCGGCACATTCACCGGCAGCAACGGCAGATAGGCTTCGACAGAGCGTTCCATCCGGCCGGTGGCGATGGTGAATAAGCCGCCGTGCGCGGCGAAATAGGCCAAAGCCGCCCGGTTTTCCTGGCTAATCCGCGACTGGCCGTCCAACAGGGTGCCGTCCATGTCGCTGACCAATAAAATCCGGCTGAAATCGGTTACGGGCATAGGTCATGCTCCTTTGCTAATATCAAGCTATCGTCATGGATTGGATGCTCCTGTTTCATTATATCGCATCAACCTTTCGGGTTGCGTGATTTGACCATTTCTTAGCGCAGAATTAACAAATCTGGCAAACCTTGAAATCAGGGGATCATGGCCTTATGCTCCAGTGTTTCCGCCCAAAGGGCGCCGGGTCCGTTGCAAAAAGCCCGCCCGAAATATTCCGGTCCGCATCGAAAATCTTGCTTGGCATTGATGCTAATATTATCGAATTGAACTGGGCGGTCGGAATATTTGGGCGCGAAATGAAATAAAAATAATAGATACAATGTATATTTTTGGGGGCCGGCGTCAATATTGGTAACAAAACCAGTGCGTAAGGGGGCCATACTTTTGGAACGCTTAAAAGAACTTTTCGAACAGTTGCATTCGTCCGGATACGGTTGGCCGCAGATCAACCAGATTATCCGGGATTCGTTCGGCACGACCCGGGTCGGTTCCCTTTCCTATCAGCAGAAAGAACAACTGATCAAGGTCCTGGAGAAGCACGCGCGGGTGCATTAACAGCGAAGCTCGCTTCGTCGAGGCGCTAAGGCCCTCCGCTCTTCAGACCGGGTTCGTCACGTCACAACGCTTTTATAAATGCAACAAGCTTTGCATGTTGCCGCCCAAGATCAGTTCCTGCTCGCGCTCCGGTAATTTCAAGCCGCGAATCCGGGCGATGGAGTGACGCAGATTGTCCCGGCCATAGGGAGTGTCGGAGCCCATCACCAGCCGGACCGCACCGAAGCGGTCGATAGCCGCCAGCAATTTCTTTTCCGGGATCAATTGATAACCCGAGGTGTCAAAGAAGGCGTTGGCTCGATCGCGCAACGCGTCGGCGAAGACCGCCAGGCCGATCAGGTGCGCGATAATAAAGTTGGTGTCCGGGTGCCGCCGGATCAACTCCGCCATGGCCACGGCGTCCCGCTGACTGCCGAGATGGATAAAGACGGGCAAGCTCTTGCCGCCGGCCCATTCGGCGATGTCATCCATATAGCCCAGGCGCAGGTCGAACCTATTCCAGCATTGATGCAGCTTGAGCCCTGCAAAACCCATCCGTCCGTACTCCCGGTCCAGCTTGGCGACGACCTCCGACGCACCGGGATCGACCCAATAAAACTGACTGATCCGTTCCGGCGCCTGCCGCGCCAACCCGTAAACATAATCGTTCCCCGCATCGATCTGCCCGGCCTTGCCGGTCAAGGCGACAGTTATTTTGATGATGTTATTGACTGTGGCGCTGAAATCTTTTTGGGGATATTTTTGGGCCAGGTTCGGCAAATGGTAGTTCTTGGCGCTGTTAAGCTCGCCGGGACATAATGCCACCCGGTCGGCCCCGTTTTCGGCCAGAATCTTCAGGAGCTGGTCGCGCTTTAAAAAATCGCCGCAAGCATGCGCGTGCCCGTCAATGATCATCGATTGACCCCCTTATCGCCGTATTGCCTCGGAATTACTCCCGCCAACCCAACGGATCGCCCCCACCGGGCAGTAGAGTAAAGGCATTGGATCGGCGACGGCGTTCACACGGTCGCTTCCGTCCAGGCCAGCAGATGGCCGGCGATAAACGCGGCTTGCAGCGCCCGGACCGGCTCTTTGAAATGAACGTGGTCGTGGTAAACGTCCTCGCCCAGCTGGCGGGTGAAGCCATACAGGTCGATCACGGGCACGCCGAACTCGGCCATGAGCGCGTCGGCCGCCCGGTTGTAAGCGACCACATCCTCGGCGAAGCGGCGGAAGTGAGCCGCCAGCCGGTTGTGGTGCGCGCTGTCCACCGGCGTCGTCCGCACCCAATAGGGTTGCAGCGCCGCCGCCCGGTCCCGGATCAGCCGGAGCGCGGCCCGCAGATTGGCTTGATACTCGGCCAGTTCGACCTGTTTCTTGAGGGAATCGGGCTCGGTCCGCAAGTCGTGCAGGCCGCAATTCAACAAGAGCAGATTCGAATGACGCCGGATCGTGTCAAGTTCCGCCTGGAGGTAGGCCAGCACCATCCGGCTGTCGCCGCCGTTGGCCCCCTCGACCTGAGCCTGATCCAGATCCTGCAACGCCGCCTGAATCTGCGCCGACCCTTTGCGGTCGTAACCCAGCTTGCCCGCGAGCATCCGTTGCAAATCGGGGCCGTAATGAATCGAGATACTGTCGCCCAATACAAAAAGGTTCTTCATTAACCGCAACGCTTCCCTTCTTTTTCTCATCATCGCTGCCAATCCATAAAGTTTCTTCATCCGACTCTATCATAACATCCCGAAAGCGGTTTGCAGTATCGATTTTGTATGATCAAAAAACCGATCATTCTAACGCCGAATTGACAAAAGTCGTCTCCCCGGCGCTCCGTCCGGCTCGGATCCATGCAGCGATATCTAGGACAGTCTTTGGTCTTGTAAGGGATGCTTTCATCCGTGTTAGGGATGGCCGGATCCTTTCAAGGGATCCCCGTGTCCTTGTTAGGGATGCTCGTATCCGTGTCAGGGATCGTTCCGTCCTCGTAAGGGATCGGTTGATCCTTTCATAGGATCCTCGTATCCTTGTAAGGGATCGTTTCATTCCTGCTTCCCCGAGGACCATCCCTGCATTCCCGGGTCCTATCCCTGTTTCCCCAAAGCTTGGGGAAACAGGACCAATCATTATCCTTACTCATTCATGGCGTATCCCGGTCGGACCGGTTCATATCCTAGTTGCCCTGAGCCTCGGGGAAGCGGGACCGGCTCCCGTCCCGGCCGCCCCGCCCGCTGTCCCTGTTTCTCCGGCCGGCACTACGGAATCCCTTAAACCAAAATAACCCCGTGCGGGGTTATTGGCAGTTCTCATGCAAGTCTCGCTTCCAGTCCAATGTCCCGGGGCCAACCGGCCGATCGTCTTAACCGGCCTGTTGCAACTGCCCCTGGCTCTCCAGATACTCGTCGTAGCTGATCCGGCGGTCGATCAGGCCCTCCGGGGTCAACTCGATGATCCGGTTGGCGACGGTCTGCACGAACTGGTGATCGTGCGAGGCGAAGAGCAGCGTCCCCTTGAAGTTGATCAGCCCGTTATTCAAGGCGGTGATCGATTCCAGATCGAGATGGTTGGTGGGTTCATCCAGGATCAGGACATTGGCGCCGAGCAGCATCATCCGCGCCAGCATGCAGCGGACCCGCTCCCCGCCCGAGAGCACCGCCGCTTGCTTCAGCGCTTCCTCGCCGGAGAATAGCATTCGCCCCAGCCAGCCGCGGAGGAAGGTCTCGGTCTGGTCCTTGGAGAACTGGCGCAGCCAGTCGACCAGCCGCAGATCGATCCCGTCGAAGAAGGGCGCGTTGTCGCGGGGCAGATAAGCCTGGGAAGTGGTGACGCCCCACGCGAAACTGCCCGCGTCCGGGGCCAGTCCGCCGGCGATGATCTCGAACAGCACGGTCTTGGCCAGTCCGGCGCCTCCGACGAAGGCGATCTTGTCGCCCTTGGCCACCCGGAAACTGATTCCCGGCAGCAACAGCTGGCCATCCACCGTCTTGGTGAGATCCTTCACCTGCAGCAGCTCATTGCCGGCCTCGCGGTCCGGTTTGAAATCGACGAACGGATACTTGCGCGACGAGGGCTTGATCTCCTCCAGCGTCAGGTTCTCCAGTTGCTTCCGGCGCGACGTGGCCTGTTTGGACTTGGAGGCATTGGCGCTGAAGCGCTGGATGAACTCCTGCAGCTCCTTCATCTTGGCCTCGGTCTTCTTGTTGGCCTCTTTCAGCTGGCGCAGCGCCAGCTGGCTGGATTCGTACCAGAAATCATAATTGCCCACGTACAGCTGGATCTGGCCGTAGTCGATATCCGCGATGTGGGTGCAGATCTTATTTAAAAAGTGGCGGTTGTGGGAGACCACGATCACCGTATTCTCGAAATTGTAAAGGAAGTTCTCCAGCCAAATGATGGCGGCCTGATCCAGATGGTTGGTCGGCTCATCCAGCAGCAGAATGTCAGGGTTGCCGAAGAGCGCCTGCGCCAGCAGCACCTTGACCTTCTCGTTGCCGTTCAGCTCGCGCATCTTCCGCTGGTGCAGCTCGGGACCGATGCCCAGGCCGCCCAGGAGCTTGGCGGCGTCGGATTCGGCGTCCCAGCCGTTCAGCTCGGCGAACTCCACCTCAAGCTCGGCGACGCGGAACCCGTCCGCCTCCGAGAAATCCGGTTTAGCATAGAGCGCCTCCCTGGCCTCGATCACCTCATACAGCCGTCGGTGGCCCATGATCACCGTCTGCAACACCGCAAACTCGTCAAATTCATAATGATCCTGTTTCAAAACGGCCAGCCGTTCGCCGGGCGAGATGCAGACCTCTCCCCGGCTGGGCTCGATCTCGCCCGCCAGAATCTTTAGAAACGTCGATTTGCCCGAACCGTTGGCCCCGATCAGGCCATAGCAATTGCCGGCCGAAAACTTGATGCTGACGTTCTCAAACAATGCCCGGCCCCCGAAACGTAAACTCAACCCGCTGGTACTGATCATGCCTTACCATCCTTCATTAATGTCCGCCGCTTCGAGTTCCGAGGAACGCCGCGGCACCTGAAAAATATAGCATAGAAACCCGGCGGGGTCCATTACCGGAAGGTTATATTTCCGGGAACAATCCGGCAAGCGGACCGCCGTTGGCCAGAAAATACTTTCGCCCCGTTTCTTTCCGGCGGCTTTGTGTTATCATATAACTTGGAACCAATTCATGGCCAACCGGTCGCCTTCCCCAGCCGGGATGAGCGCGGCAGCGGTTCGCCGGATAAGCAATAGGAGAGGATATCGATGGGCAAGAAAAATAGTAATTTCGAGAAGAACGGCAGCCATCTGAGCGGCTATAACGCCAAGCTGGCCGAGATGCGGGAGAAGGCCGCCAAACGCAAGGCGGAAGAGCAAGCGGCGTTCCTGCAAAAGATGCAACAAGCCAAGGAACCGGAGGCCGAACCGAAGCAGGAAGAGGATTAACGACGGATACCTTTCGAGCGACGCCCCGGAGCGACGGGCCCGGTCCCGGGCAATCCAAAAGGTCTTAACTCGCGTATCAACGTTAAGACCTTTCATTTGCAGGGATACTCTTTTCCCTAGCGCTATGCCCGTTGATGGTCATGGTTACGTGGCGGGCGGAATCTTCCTCAATCCCGCTCCGCATATTCAAAATAATCAAAGTCCGCCGCTTTGCGCCGCCCGGTCAGATCCTGGCAGCACAGGCCGACCATCGCCCCGGTGAAGGTGCCTTCCTGGCAATGCTCATCCGACAGCTTGCTGTAGTCCAGGACCGGCCCCAACGCCGTCCAGGCCGCGCCGTCCGCCGAATAATAGAATTGCAACTGATCATAATCCACCCGGGCCTGGAGATAGCAACGGTCCCAACCGGCGATGCTCACCTCCTCGGCGAGCGGCTGGTCGAAGGCGTTATTGTCGCAGCTGACGATTCCCAGGCATTTGCCCAGGGTTTCATCGCGGGAGATCCTGAGATAATACCAGTTCTGCGTGTCATAGAAGCAGATCAGGCCGGCCATTTGTTTAAAACTCTCCGGTTCGAACTCTACGCAGGTGCCGGCGGTGTAACGGAAGGCCTGCTGCCGCCGGGCGACCAGGCTCTGGTGGTGCTTGGAGCTGAGCGATTCCCGGCCCTTGATCCGCAGATAACCGGGGCGTTCTTCTAGCGAAAAGTGCTCCGCCGCAAAGGGCACCCGCAATGTCTGAAACTGCCGGCTGAGGACCGGCGCGTCGAAATCATCCCGGGCCGGTTCGGGCAGCCAGGGCTGTTCCGGCAGGTCGGGGTCGGGCGCTTCCAGCGCCGGCCGGTTGCCGCCGTGGGCCAGATCGAGCCAGCCATCGTCGGACCAGACCACCCGCTGAATGGCGGTTTCCCGGCCCAGCACGCACCGGCCTCGGTTGGGAATGGGCCGGCCGCAGAGATGCACCATGTACCATTCGCCATGCTGGGTCGCCACCAGATCGCCGTGGCCGGCCTTTTGCAACGGCAGGGTCGGGTCCCCCCAGGCGGTCAGGACCGGATTGCGAGGATGGACTTCATAGGGCCCCAGCAAGGATCGGGAACGGGCCAGCGTCACCGCGTGCTTCAGCTCGGTGCCGCCTTCCGCCGTCAATAAATAATAGTAGCCATTTACTTTATAGAGGTGCGGCCCTTCGGTCCGTCCCAAGGCGGTGCCGCTGAAGATCTTGAACTCCGGTCCGATCAGGCGCCCTTCCGCCGGGGAATACTCCTGGAGCACGATCCCGGCAAAGGGATTGCGGCCCTGGCGGTGGTCCCAGACCATGTTGACCAGCCATTTCCGGTCGTCGTCATCATGGAAGAGCGAGGGGTCGAAGCCGGTGCTGTTCAGATAGACCGGATCGGACCACTCGCCCAGGATATCGCGGGCCGTGACCAGATAGTTATGGGTATCCTTGACGACGCCGCGCGCTTTGACGTCGGTGTAGACCAAATAAAACAGGCCGTCGGAAAAGGTGAGGCAGGGCGCCCAGACACCCCCTGACGACGGCGCGCCGCACAAATCGAGCTGGGACGGGCGGTTCAGCGGATGGGCCGCCAGCCGCCAATGCCGCAGATCGCGGGAATGATAGATCGCCACGCCGGGGAACCATTCGAACGTCGAAGTGGCGATATAGTAATCGTCGCCCACCCTCACGATGGAAGGATCGGGATTAAATCCGGGCAGAATGGGGTTTCGAAGCTTCGGCAAGTTTTTTCACTCCTTACGGATGATCCGGCGTCAACTTGTGGAACGAGTCCCGGCCGGGAGCGCGCTCCGGTCCGGCCGGACGCGATGGTCCAAAAAAAGGGCTGGCTCTGCGCCAGCCCCTTTCGCGGTTTCGTCAGCTTATTTCGCCTTCAGCGAAGCGTCGAAATCGGCTTTCTCTTTCTCCAGCATCTTGGCCCATTCATCCAGCAGCTGCTTGGCGGTCTTCTGCTTCAGCATGACCATCTGGATGGACGGCTCGATCTTGGCTTGGATCGTGGTGTAGTTCGGCAGATAGAAAGGATTATTCGAGAACTTGGTCGCCTTGGAAGTGATCAACTGGGCGCCGGTCTCCATGTAGGGCAGTTGGTGAATCCAGGCGTCGTCGGCCGCCTCCTGGTTGGCCGGAATCTCGCCGTAGAGCTTGCCGTAAGCGCTGTTGATATCCTTGGACAGATAGAAGGTAAGGAACTTCCAGACCGCCGCCTTGTTCTTGGAGTTCTTGGACATGGTCAGACCGAGCGGCATCAGGCCGGGATGCTCGCGATATCCTTTGATGCTCTTCGGGAAGGGGATCGCCATGAACTTGTTGTGATCGCCGCCGAAGGCTTTCTCATGGGAGCTGGCCGAACCGAGATTGTGAACCACAACGGCGGCTTTTCCGGATTGGAAAGTGGCGGCCAGTTGCGTCCAGCCTTTGGTCAGATCATCTTCGGGAGTGGCCGTATTGTACAGGCCGAGATATTTCTCGACAAACTCCACGTTCTTGGGATCGTTGATGGTCGATTTGCCGTTTTTGTCAAAATAGTTTTGGATTCCGGAATAGGAATACATCAGCATTTCCAAGGTATTGGCACTGCCGCCGCCGCCCCGGATGCTCAGGCCGTAAGTCCCCTTGGCCTTGTCGGTCAGCTTGGGAACGGCCGCGAAGAACTCATCCCAGGTATCGGGGAGTTTCAGGCCCGCCGCCTTGAACCAATCCGGCCGGACCCACATCACCCAGGGCTGGGCGCTGTACGGCAAGGCGTAAAGCCGGTGGTGCTTGGGGTCGAAGGAGCGGTTGCCGGCGACCAAGGCCGGATTCAGCAATTTCCGGTCGGCCCATTTGTTGAAATATTTGTCGAGCGGCTCCAAGGCGCCGATCTGCACCTGTTTGGAGGTGAAATCATTGGTGATGTCCGGATCGGTGCCCGATGCCAGGGCGACATCCCACTTCTGGCGGTAGCCCACCAGGTCGCCGGGGATTCCCAGGTATTCGACGTGAACATCGGGGTTCTTGGCTTCAAACTTCTTGACGACTTCTTTAAAGAATTGATCCCGTTCCGGGGTCACCGCCGCCGCCCAAAAGGTGATGGTCGACTTTTGCGGCGCACCATACACGCTCAGGCCCAGGCCGAAAACGAATACCAATCCCGCCAGCAATAAAAAGAGCTTTTTCCTCACTTGTTTGGCCTCCCTTAAATTAGTTTTCTATCATAAACCGCTGTGCGGCTTATTCCGTTATCCTTTCACCGAACCGCTGCCCAACCCCTGAATCAGGTATTTTTGCACATAAGCGAAGAGCAGTACCGCCGGGATCAACCCGATGACGCTTCCGGCGGCCAGCGACGCGTACTGCACGTCGTATTCGCCGATCATAAACTTCAAGCCGACCGGGATGGTAAAGAACTTGCTGGAGGTGATGAAGGTAAAGGCGGCGATGAACTCGTTCCAGCAGCCGATAAAGGCGAAGGAAGCGGTAGCCACCAGTCCCGGCAGCACCAACGGCAGGATGATCTTGAAGATCACCGTGGTCCGGGTGGCGCCGTCCACCATCGCCGCCTCGTCGATCTGTTTCGGAATATTGCTGATGAAACCCTTCATGAGCAAGGTATTAAATGGCACCTGCATTACGACGTAAAAAACCACCAACGACAACGGCGTATTGATCAGGCCCACCGTTTTAAAGGTCAGAAACAACGGAATCAGGAAGATCACCGCCGGCAACAGCTGGGTGCAGAGCAGGATGATCATAAACAGCTGCTTGCCGCGGAAATTGAAACGGGTCAAGGCATAGCCGTTCAAAACCGACAGCAGGATGATGACCACCACTGCGCTGGTGGAAACCAGCAGACTGTTGAGGAAATAGACCGAAAAATGGCCGGCTTTCCAGACCTCGATATAATTTTGCAGGGTAGCCGGGTGCGGGAAATACTGCACCACCGAATTCAGGACGTCTTTCTCCTGTTTCAAGGAGGTGATGACCGTCCACAGAAACGGAATCAGCACGAACAACAACATGATTAGCAACGGCAGGTAAAACAGCAGCCCCCGGGCGACGGATTTCTGCAGCCTATTCATCGATACTCCTCCCAAACTTGTTCATGGCCAGATAGGTTACAGTGAAGATCATCAGGATTAGGAAGATGATCACCGCCAGCGCCGAGCCATAGCCATAATTGCCTTCGATAATGGCGGTCTGCATCATATAAATGGGAAGCGTCGTGGTCAGATAGACCGGACCGCCGTTGGTCATCGTGAAGATCATGTCGATATTGTTGAACTCCCAGATGGCCCGCATCAAGGTGGAGAAGACGATCGCTTCCTTCAGAAACGGCAAGGTGATGGCGAAGAACTGCCGGACCGGGCCGCAGCCGTCCACTTTGCCCGATTCGTAAACTTCGACCGGAATCGTCTGCAAGGCCGCCAGCAGCGTGATGGCGAAGAAGGGAATGCCGCGCCAGAGTTCGGCCAGCACCACCGATCCGAAAACCGTCCCCGGATTGGCCAGCCAGGCGACGCTCTGCTTAATCAGTCCCAGCTTCATCAGCAGGTCATTGAGCAGTCCGATATGCTGGTTGAAGATTAACAGCCACAACATCGTGGTGAGCACGCCCGAGACCGCCCAGGGGATGAACATCGCCGCCCTGGCCAAGGCCCGCCCGACAAAGGTCCGGTTCAGCAGCAGGGCCACGATCATTCCGAATACCAATTGCAACAGGACCTCGATCACCACCCACTGCACCGTCACCGGAATGGTCCGGTAAAATAGCGGGTCGTTTCCCAAGATATCCTGGAAATTTTTCAATCCGATGAAACCCCGGCCGTACAGCTGGTTCATGGAGAAGTTCTCCAGGCTCAATTTAAAGACGCTAAACAGCGGCACGAACATCAATAAGGCGATTAACAGCAAGCTCGGTACGATGAGCAAATAAGGGTAGGCTCGTTCGTTCTGGAACAATTTGGCGAGCGGATTCCGTTGCGTTCCACCGGTAGGCAAAGACTGGCTCATGCTTCGTTCCTTTCCCTTTTGCCGCGGCTCCGTCCTTGAAAGGGCGGACCCGCTGCGATGTTTCGTTTCGTTCATTATCGATGGCAATCTTTCATTAACTATAGTTTAATGATTTGTCACTCAAACCGTAATAAGATATATTTAACGATCTGTTTGATATCTTAAAAAAAGCGAAGGGCCGATCCGCAGCGCGGCAATCGGCCCTTGATTAATTTTTTGATTCCGGTTATGGTCTCAGGCTTGATTCGGGGCTTGGCCCTGGCGGCTTTTGAATTCCTTGGGGGTCAGCCCGGTATACTTCTTAAACAAGACGCTGAAATATTGCGGGTTGGAATAGCCGGTCCGTTCCGCCACCTCGTAAGTCATCAGATTGGTCTTGGCCAGCAGTTCCCGGGCTTTCTCCATGCGCAGCCCGATCAGATAGTCGCTGAAGTTGATCTTCTGATACTTCTTGAAAATGGTGCTGATATAGGCCGGGCAGATATTCACTTCCTTGGCCAGTTTGGCCAAGGTCAGGTCGGGATCGCCGAAATGATGGCGCACATAATCGACGATCTTCCGCAAGCGCTGGGAGTTTTCGGTCTCGCCGATCTGCTGGAAATAAACGATGCCGACCGGCTCGGGATTCTGGGCGATATCCAGCGCGGCCAGGGCTTCCTGATACGACTGGGCCACCTGGGCCAATCCGGGATGGATCTCCCCCACACCGATGGTCAGTTTCGCACCCGGCCAATGCTCCACGACCTGGCGGCCCAAATCGCGCAGCGCCGTTTCCAGCGCGGCCGGAAGCAGTTCCCCGTCCCGCTCCGCGAAGATCAGGACCAGTTTCTTTTGCAAGAGAATGATTTGGGCGCAGCCCGCCTCCGCCGCCAACCGCTCCCGGCAGAAACCGGCCCAGGAATCGCCCGGGACAGCGGTTCGTTCCTTAGCGGCCGCTTCCAAGCTGAGCAGGGCCACGCCGCACGGCTCGTCGCTCAGCGCCAGGCCCACCCGTTCGGCCCGCTCGGCCAGTCCGGCGACCGGCTCCTCGGCCAACAACAGTTCCTGCAGCAGTTGCTCCTTGAGAAGTTGTTGGCTCTGGTGGACCATTCCTTGGCGTTGTTGTTCGCTCTGCCATTCGGCGCCCGCCTTGAGGGCCGCCTGCAGGATCTCCTCGTTATCGGCATATTTCAAAATATAATCGCTGGCCCGCAGGTTGATGGCCTTCCGGGCGTAATCGAACTCGTCGTAACCGGTGAGAAAGATCACCTTCACCGCCGGGTTCTCGGTCTTTACGGCTTCCGCCATGCGCAGGCCGTCCATAAACGGCATCCGGATATCGGAGAGGATCAGCTGGGGTTGGTGCTCCCGGGCCAATTCCAGGCCTTCCTGGCCGTTGCGGGCCGTTCCGACCACCGTGAAGCCGTGGTTTTCCCAGGGGATGTTCCGGACCAACCCCTCACGGATAATCTCATCGTCATCGACGATCAATAATTTACAAACCTGATTCATCTGCGTCGCCTCCTGACGTTTCTTCCGGGAACGGCAACCGGACCAGGATCCGGGTGAACCGGCCCGCTTCGCTAAAGACGGTCAAGCCGTACTCGGGGCCGAAATGCAACTTCAAGCGCTCATTCACGTTGCGCAACCCGAAGGTCATCGGATGCTCGGCCACCTCCGGCGCTGCCAACGACTGCCGGAGCTCAGCCAGGCGGGCCTCGCTCATCCCCGCCCCGTCATCGTACACTTCGATCACGGCCTGCGCGCCCTCCCGGTAGCCGGTGACCCGCAGGATCCCTTTGGCCGGCTTGTTCTTAATCCCGTGATAGATTGAGTTTTCGACCAGCGGTTGCAACGTCAGTTTGATAATCTGGCAACGGGCGATCTCCTCACTGACGTCCAACTCAAAGTCAAAATCCTGGCTGTAACGCATCTGCAGGATCAACAGATAGTTCCGGATATGCTCGATCTCCTCGGCGACCGTGATGATCTCCTTGCCTTTGCTGATCCCGATCATAAAGAACTTGGTCAGCGCGCCTACCATCTTGCTGGCCCGTTGGTTCTCGTTCATGTCGATCAGGTGTTTGATCGAGCCGAGCGTATTATAGAGAAAATGCGGATTGATCTGGGCTTGCAAGGCCATCAGCTCGATCTGGCGTTTCTGCTCCTGCTCCTCGCGGACCTTCCGGAGCAGCTGCTTGACGGTGGTCACCAGGCTGGTCAGCCCTTTGGCCAGGACGCCGACCTCATTCTGCTCGGCGATAACGAACTGGGTGTCGAAATCGCCCATCTCCACCCGTTTCACCTGTTCCGAGAGGTACTTGACGGAGATCGCGATGTTGCCGGCGAAGATCGTCGCCAGCGCGGCCGAGACGATGCTCAGCAGGACGATGATCACCAGAGAAAACGCCTTGATCCGCCCCGCCTCCCGCAACAGATCCCGTTCCGGCACCACCGCCGCGGTCACCCAGCGGTTCATGGCGATCGTGTTATAGACGATAAATAGCTTTTCGCCCCGGGCATTGCGGCGTTCATACGCGCCGCCGGAGCCCGCCCGCTGCCGCAGCCCGGCCAGATCGGCGTCGCTCAGCCGGTAACGGCGCTCGGCCTCCTTCGATACCAGCAGGCCGTGGGGGCTGACCAGCGCCAGGTAACCGTGGGCGCTCACCCGGATGTTGCGCAGGATCTCCAGAAAATGATCGCTCTTTAAATTCAGGAGGATCAGGCCCTTCACTTTCGAGGACGGCGTGCCGATCATTTTAAAGCAGGAAATGACCCGGCGTTTCTCAAAGGTCTCGAAGATCGGGTCGCGGTGATCGTTCAGCCAGTAATAGCCCTTGGGTGCGCCCCGATACTTGGCGGTCCAGTCATCCAGCCGGATTCCGACTCGCAGCGCGATCGAATCGTTCATCAGGTAAAATTCGTGCCCGTTATTCAGGTGAATGTAAATCGAGTCGATGATCTTGGGATAGCGGCGGTAGATCTCATTTAAACGGTCATTGAGCCCGATCAGGTCCAGATACTGCTGTTTGGAGTCGGGCTCGTACTGATCGAGGATCATGTTCTGAATGGCCGGATCGTTTTCAATGTTATACAACTGCTCGAACATGGTTGAAAAACGGTCGTTCAGGAACAGATTGGTCTGGTAAGTCGTGTCCCGCAGCAGATAATAAGCGTTGTCGCGCAGCTGTTTCTGGGCGAAAAGGTACGAAAAGACCCCGGTCAGCCACACCGAGCAGATGATGAGCGGCAGGAAGAAACAGAGCAGTTTAATCTTTAGCGGTTGATTGGCGATATAGGTGATGAACTTCTTCATCGCGGGCCTCGTCTTTCTATTGTCGCGCAACGGGCCTTGCGGATTGTTTTCGAAAAAAGGCGCTACGCTAGAATCAAGTATATAACGATTCCCCGGATAAAGCTATCCAGGGATTGTATCCAACCGGTTACAAGCCGCTCTTTTACATCTGGTTTAAAATATTCGCGGCCGGCAGGACTTTATCAGCGGCCTAAGAATATGTTTTAAGAGGATTTTGCGGCGCTTCGGCGCCGGATCCCGATCCCCAAATCACGGTCATGGAGGCCTCTATCTCTTGTTGTCAATCAGCGGTTTTGTACGGCGTTTCTTATTCGGTTCGGCGGCCGAACCATCGCATAACGGCCGGCTCGAAAAACTGAACCAGAACATCCGCACCAATATCCTCCATGGCATCTTCAACGTCGCCACTTTGGATATGGTCAACCCGTTCACCGGGATCTTCGCGATCAAGCTGGGCGCCACCAAGTTTCAAGTGGCGCTGCTGTCTTCGCTGCCGGCCGCCATCAGCCTGCTGGCGATGATCCCGGGCGCCTGGTTCATCGACCGCCAGTCCCGCAAGAAGCGGGTCACCTTCTGGTTCATGCTGGCGCAACGGATCTTCTTTTTCGCCATCGCCTGCGTGCCCTTTTTCGAGCCGACCTGGCGGGCCACCATCTTCGTGGCGATCATCGGCATCATGAACTTCCCCGGCGCCATCAGCAATATCGCCTGGCAGTCGTTTATCTCGAAGATCATTCCGCCGGAGCGCCGCACCGAGGCGTTCGCCTTCCGCAACCGGGCCATGAACCTGATCGGGACGGCGCTGGCCCTGGGGGCCGGCTTTGTCCTGGACCACCTGGCTTTTCCATCCGGCTATCAGGTGGTTTTCTTCATCGCCTTTTTGCTGGCCATGGTGGAGTTGCGCATCTTCAGCACGATCGATGAGGAGGCGGCGGCGGAATATACCCCGGCCAGGCCGGCCGAGACCAAGCCGGCCAAGGCCAAGCTCAGCCTGAAGGAGATCCTGTCCGAAAAGCGCTTCGTCTCTTACACGCTGGCCTCGGTCCTGTTCTATTTCTCCTGGCAGACCGCCTGGCCGCTCTTCAGCTGGTACCAGGTGAAGATCCTGGGCGCCAACAATTTCTGGATGAGCATCCTGAGCCTGATGAACACCGGCGGGTCGTTAATCGGCTACGGCTTTTGGATGAAGGTCCTGGACCGGCACGGCAACCTGAAGACGTTGTTCTACTCGACGCTGCCCATGTTCCTGGTGCCGGCCATTTACGCCTTCTCGCGCAGCCTGTATATGGTGGTCGCCTTCAATCTGATCTCCGGCGTCATCTTCTCCGGGGTCAATCTGGCGCTCTTCAACGCCCTGCTGGAAGTGACCCCCGACACCCGCAAAACATCCTATATCGCCTATTACAATACCAGCATCACCGTGTCGGCCATCGTCGCCCCCCTCTTCGGAGTCAGCCTGCTGCGGGTGATGAACTTCGAATGGGCTTTCATCGTCTGCGCCGTGCTGCGCATCAGCGGCAGTTTCTGCTTCCTGGCCGTCAACCGCCTCGAGGAGCGCCGCAAGCAGCCCGCTTAAACCGCCGCGCGTTAGGCAGTCCTGCCGGAAAGCGCCGCGCTCCTCTTTGTCGATCTCAGCTTACAGTCTTAACCAGTCGAAATCCCTGCCCAGTGGCTCAGCAAGCTCTCTCAGTCGCTCAACAAGCTCTCTCAGTCGCTCAACAAGCTCTCTCAGTCGCTCAACAAGCTCTCTCAGTC
>JAEXFN010000028.1 GCA_023400055.1 Bacillota bacterium | reverse complement strand
GATTTCTAATTCATTTGAGTTCGATTGGCTCTCAATTGACTTTTACTGGCCATGAGTTGTGTATCTCATGACTTTCTTTAATCCGAAATAACCTCATCCAGTTATTTCTCTGCTTCTACTGTTCAGTTTTCAAGGTTCAGTTGGCTCGCGGCTCATTCAACCGCGACTTTTATATGTTATCACATTCCGCTTCGCTTTGTCAAGAATTATTTTTCAATTCATTCAAAATGTATTGCAGCGGTTTGTGACAGCTTTGTTATAGTAACACAGGAAATCGTATTATGCAATATGTTTTTTAAAATTATGCGACAAAATTTCTCCGAACCTCTATATAAGCGGTATTTATTTCAACTTATGAATCAAGGAAATAGGTTGCAATGTTCTCGAAGGTATAAAAACTTATTGCAACATAGATAGCTATGACAATAGTTGGTTCCTTTTCTCCAATGTATTAAAAAACCTTTGTCGGTTTGGTTCAGCGATCAGCCGACGTTCTATTTTTTCAATAAAATCGTGAAGCGGCCATTCGGAAAGGTTAAAATAATATTTTTGCACTATGCGGAACAAATCCCACGGGAACTTCAAATACGCGTGAAGAACCTTTTGCTCGGGAGGCGATAACGAAAAGTGCTTTTGATAACGGTCTACCACGCATTCATACCATTCCCGCCGCCATTGGTTGGAACGACCCGATTCAACGAGTATTTCCGCGAGATCGAGAATCGCTAAATTCCAACGCCATTTTTTTATCGTAAGACATAATAGACCCGCATCAGTAGACTTCCCAAAGTTTTTCCGCGGAAATTTATGAATCAAGAAATTTTGTTTAGAGCGTTCTTGAGCCACATCTATATAATTACTGTCTTTTAAAATCCGATAGGCATCAGCGGCATCATTTAATATATCCGGAAACGCCGTCAGAAAAAGTCTGTCAAAACGAGTGGGATGGATCCTATGTTTAGCTAATAATGCGAATGAATTCAAATTTTCGATCATATTTTGAAATTTTTTCAACAGATTTGATTCCCTAAACTTATCTGGGATTAGACCGGATACAACCTCGTATTCATTGAATATAATTTTGCGGACCTCAATAATCAAATCGACCAGCGAAGTTAGATCCGTCCAGTCATGGAACCGAATTTTGCTCAGTTTCGGCAATTCGGTAAGCCAAAACCATGATCGTTGATCGAACTGTGAGTACCAATTCCCATTCGCCAGCCGAACGGGATATAAAAATCCATTAAACCCATGTCGTTGAAATAGATTTAAAACAGCAAACTGACGTTGCAGGTCGTTTTCTTGACCTGCAAAAATCCAAAGCGCGAGGCGTCGCCGACTTCCTTCGAAAAGGAAACCATCCGGCCGAAACTTAACAAAATTCAGGATGGTTTCGGGAATAAAATCGAGGATTTGTGAATCTACATTGAATTCTTTAAATTTGCATAATAATTCAAAGTCTTCCGACTTCAATTTTTTCCCTCACTTTTAATGGTTTTGGAAAAGTAGGCCATTGTAAAATCCTCGAATTTGCAGGTACCTCGTCACTAACCAATGGTGTTGGTTGAGCAATAACGGGTTGGGATTCCACCATCGGTTCTGTAGCTACCGGTCGTGGCGTTTCTTCAGTGACTGCTTCTATTTCTTCATGAGGAATTTTAGCTTGTTCTTCGCTGATTTCAAAGCCACTATTTTCTACGTTGGTTGTTGCTTCCACAATATTGCCGTCTCTGCCGCCCAGAATCCTGTCTTCATCGGGATTGGTCAACCTTTCGATCACTTCCGAAGGGAGCTTTTGATCGTAATGAACTTGGATAAGCGATTCATCCCATCCGATGAAATCCCCCCAAGATTCAACCGGCGAAAGAACCATCGAAAATTTCCCTTGATTATGATTGGGGTCTTTTTCCGTTTTCGCCCAAGCCCAATGTTTCTGCGAACCAATGGTTTTCCGGACTTTCAAAATACAACGCTCTTTTCGGGTCTGCTCTCTCATCAACTCTTTAAAAGGTTTATGATTAACGGACTCATTAGCCTGGGAAAACAGCTGAATCATAGGTTTGGGGTATTTTATCAATGCATAGAGGGCTTCATATTCTTCCGGCCAAAATGGCAGTATCTTCGAATATTCTTGGATCAGAAACAGAATCCAATCAGCTTCCCATACTCCCGCGTCGATGATTAACGAGGCCAAATCCATAACGCGCGGTTGAAAAGACAAATGCTCCCAATTAATCAAATAAAAATCATCTTCATTCCAAACCAGATATTTGCTCAATAAATTACCGTGCCCTAGCGTACCTGATTGGATATGATGTTCATGGATCGAACCGATCCCCGAACTCCGCCAAGCGGTCATACTCTCATCTATGGAGTTCAGAGCGATTTTTCGAATCTCATTAGCCTCTTTCCGTTCTTTTTCATGAAATGAGTCTTCCGGAAGAGCGTCAAGTTTTTGACGCTCAGCTTCCCATTCCATCTCGATTAAGCTCCAACGGTCGCGATAGATGGGTATTCCTTTATTTTCTCGGTAATCTCTGCCGCACTGGTATAATTCCGCTAAGATCTCCGCTACCCGGATAATCGTCGCCGGATCGCCGACCGTAAAACTTTCGCCTCCGAAAAGCCATGGCTGAATTAAATAACAATATGAATTGTCTTCCCAAATGATGGACTTTTGCCAAGCCAACGCCCAATTCTTAAAAGAGCGTTCTTCCAGGTATTCAAGTATATTGCGTAACCATTTAAGTTCCTCTTTGTCATACTTGGTCAAGCCGAGCCGGTACCAGCCATCGGTGGTCGCAATATAAACCGCTTCCCGATCTCTAATAAACTTACGGGGCTTAAGTCCCAGACGCTGAAATAAAGGTAACCATTGTAAATAATCGTTTTTGACCTGTTCAAAACCAATCAACTGTTCTTCATCTTTAAGATATTGGTGTTTCATGGTCACACCTCCCGCGGACATTCGCATACACTGTATTTCCGAGAAAACAGTACTTCTTTCCCAAAGCACCTTCCCGGCAAACCATTCATAGAATATCCTATGCTTAAGTCCCTATATTTAGAAAACGAAGCTGTAATGGCGCCTGATTTTCCAGCCCGGATTCTTTCGTACCCAGGCATGCATCGCATATTTAAATTAATTTTTAAATAAGATGATAGCACTCAAGGAGGAACCGTTTTGGAGATTCGTAGCAGGGCCCCTCTCCGAGTTAGTTTTGCAGGCGGGGGAACCGATATTGAGCCCTATTTATCGGAAAAAGGTGGTGTCGTCTTAAGCACCACGATTAACCGTTATAGTTTTGGAACGCTATTGCCCCGCACCGATCAGGAGATTCAAATCGAATCTCTGGATGTCGAGATGTTTGCAAAGTTTCTGGCTTCTCAAAAGCTCGATTTTAATGGTCAGTTAGATCTGGTAAAAGCGGTCTTGAGAAAATTTGAAGGATGGAAACAAGGATTCTCACTGTTCCTCCACAGCGATGCGCCGCCAGGCAGCGGACTGGGCTCCTCTTCCACCATGGTCGTGACGATCCTGGGCCTATTCCGGCAATGGCTGAATCTGCCTTGGAGCAATTACGATCTGGCGGAACTGGCCTATGAAATCGAACGAATCGACCTGGGGGTCCGGGGCGGCAAGCAGGATCAGTACGCCGCGACCTTCGGAGGATTTAACTTTATCGAATTTTATCATGACGGAACCATTGTCAATCCTTTGCGGATCTCTTCCATCATCGTCAATGAACTGGAATATCACTTGCTGCTCTGTTATACCGGCAAAACAAGGCTTTCGGCGAATATTATCGCCACGCAAGTCGAAAGTTACTATCAAAAACGGGAAAGCTCTTTACAAGCCCTGGATGAACTGAAGGCGATTACAATTGAAATGAAAAATTCCTTACTCAAAGGGCGATTAAATCAATTCGGGGATTTGCTGCACCAGGCTTGGGTCCAAAAGAAACAGCTTGCCGGAGCCATCTCCAATGAAAAAATCGATAGCTTATACCATATCGCCAGGAAAAAAGGAGCGCTGGGCGGAAAAATTTTAGGAGCCGGCGGGGGAGGTTATTTGTTGCTTTTCTGCCCCTATAATAAAAAACATGTTATCGCGGCCGAACTCGAAAAGATCGGCACCCAGATTACGCCTTTCAGTTTTGAAAATCAGGGTCTGACGACTTGGAAAGTACAATAGAAAAATTTCGCAAATTTCAAGAGGCCAATATGCTTCCGCAGTTTCATCGCTGCTCCGATCCGTTTATTTATACATATCCCAACCCATCAAAACGCATCGCTGTTTTTATGGACCGCGACGGGACTATCATCGAAGAAAAGCACTATTTGCGGCGCATTGCCGATATCAAACTGTTCCCGGGCGTCGCCTCCAATTTACGCAAACTCACCAACCTGGGATTGTCTTTATATCTTTTTACCAATCAGGCGGGAGTCGCGCATGGCTATTTTGACGAAACGGCGCTCGCAAACATTCATCGTCATTTAATGCTCCGCCTCAGAGCAGCCGGCGTCGGTTTTCGCGGAGTGCTTTATTGTCCTCATCACCCCAAGGCCGAAGTCAGTGCCTATTGTCACGACTGTTTTGGCCGAAAACCAAACCCGGGCCTATTATACCAAACCGCCATTTATGATAAAGTAGACTTGAAAAAAAGCTATGTCATAGGCGATAAATTGAGCGATATTAAGGCGGGAAAACTGGCTGGTGCTAAAACTATTTTAGTGTTAACGGGCTATGGCCGGCAGGAGTTAACTCACATTACCGAAGAGCTTTCTCCCGACCATATTGCGATTAATTTGCCGGAAGCGACCGATTGGATTATAGCCAGGCTCTGAACAAGAAGGTTCAACCGATCAAAAAGCAGCGCATGATTCACAGCGGGAAGATCTTGATCCCCAAAAGTTAGATCTTTATCGACCAAAGATCGATCTGGAATCATTGCAGACAGATCTTTATCCACAAAAGTAAGATCTTTATTCACAAAAGATCGATCTGAAATCATCCCAGACAGATCTTTATCCACAAAAGATCGATCTTTATTCACAAAAGATCGATCTTTATTAACAAAAGGAAGATCTTTATTAACAAAAGATCGATCTGGAATCACCGCAGACAGATCTTTATTCACAAAAGATCGATCTTGATCCACAAAAGACAGATCTTTATCCACAAAAGATCGATCTAGAATCATCGCAGACCGATCTTTATTCACAAAAGAAGGAGTAGCAGGATTGAAAATAGCAATCGAGGCCCGTCCGATTCAATGGTCCTATGGAACAGGAATCGGTAATTATACGCATAGTTTAATTTCCAAACTCAGCGAGATCGATCGCGAAAACCAATACACTTTTCTATGGACGGACGATACCTCATGCGAACTGATTCCGTTCGACCGTGAATATAGTCATTACGCTCTTCCCCGCGAAGATCTGCGTGAAGAGGTCGAAATCCCCCGATGGCTCCGGCAAGAACGCGCGGATGTCTTCCATTTGCCGCAAAACGGCTTTCGCACTCCCCAACCGGGTCCTTACCAGATTATCGTGACCATCCATGATCTCATCCCTTATTTTTATCCCGAGATGGTACGAACCAGTTTTTTAAAACGCTTCGCTGCGGAAATGCCCTTTATTGTTGAACGGGCTTCGCATATCATCACCGTCTCGGCAGCATCAAAAAACGATTTGATAACCGTATTTGGTACCGATTCCGCCAAAATATCGGTCATTCCCTCAGGGCCCTCCAGTGCATATCGACTCCTTCCCCGGGAAGACACCGCCCTTTGGTTACGGAAAAACTACCGGCTTGATTTTCGCTATATCCTGTATGTGGGGGGCTTAAATCCCCGCAAAAACGTTTCCGAATTGGTTTACGCCTTCTCTAAGATCATCCGTGATCTGCCGAATCAACAACGGCTGGTAATCCTAGGCGGTGAAGGTAAACATTTAGCAAAGCTGAAAGGCTTGGCGGAAGCTTTAAATATTCAAGCGGACGTGATCTTCCCGGGATTCGTAAAAACCGAACATCTCCCCTTTTTTTATAATGGGGCGGATCTGTTTGTTTATCCGTCATTGTATGAAGGATTCGGACTTCCGCCGATCGAAGCAATGGCCTGCGGAACTCCGGTAATCACCTCGAATGTTTCATCTTTGCCTGAAGTTGTGGGAGAAGCGGCTCTGACCGTTAATCCTTGGGACACGAGGGCATTGGGCGAGGCTATCCTCCGCGTCCTAAGCGATCCCTTGCTCAGTGAAGCCATGATCAAAAAAGGGTTGCAGCAATGCCAGCGCTATAACTGGACTGCTATTGCAACCCAAGTACTTCAGGTTTATCGGATGGTCCAACAGAGCTAAAAAATCGCTTCCTCCGCGATTAACTCCCGGGTAGGCTGCTGTGGCGGCCGCGGCCCGAAATATTGATAATACTGACATTCGATCCGGCCATTATAAAGCTTGCGTTTTCGATCAGCCCGTTTGCCAAAGACTTGTTCAAAATCGGGAAAAGCAGTGAGGACATAAATGGACCAAGTATCGAGCGGATTAAAAATATGCCGCATTTCCTGATACAACCGTTTCACTTCGTTAGAGTCCCCCAGACGTTCTCCATAAGGGGGATTACAGATAATACAGCCGTATTTGTTGCTATTCCGCAACTCAGCCAGGGCTAAACGTTGCAGGTGAATTTGATCGTCCAAACCGGCCAGTTTCCGGTGATAACGGGCCAGGCTCAGTACCTCTTCATCGATATCGGTACCGATAATCCGTAATTTCAGATCGCGCCGGATTGAATCGCTCCCTTCCTCCCGCGCTCTCTGCCATAGGTTGGCGGGAAGCTGCGACCAAGTTTCGGAAACAAAGTCACGCTTGAGTCCGGGCGGGATATTCAAGCCGATCATTGCCGCCTCGATAGGAATTGTCCCCGAGCCGCAGAAGGGGTCCACCAACACCCGTTCCGGATTCCAATAACTCAGGTTGACCATCGCCGCGGCAAGTGTTTCTTTTAACGGCGCCTGACTGGTTAGCTTCCGATATCCCCGCTTGTGCAGTCCGGCACCGCTGGTATCGATGGTCAAGGTCACTCGGTCTTTCAATAAAGCCACTTCAATTGTATATTTTGGCCCAGTCTCCGCAAACCATTGTTTATGGTAGCGCTGTTTCAATTTTTCAACAATCGCTTTTTTCACAATCGACTGGCAGTCGGGGACACTGAACAATTTAGAGTTTATTGATTTTCCTTCGACTGGAAATAGCGCATCCTCCGGCAACCATTCGGTCCATGGCAAAGCTTTGGTCCCTTCGAAAAGCTCCTCGTAAGTGAGTGCCTGAAACTCCCCGACGTTGATCAGAACCCGGTCGGCGGAGCGTAACCAAAGATTGCAACGGGGAATCGCTGCTAAGTCTCCCCGAAAGAGTACCCGCGAATTCTCCACCCGGACATCGGAAAAGCCTAACTGTTTGACCTCCCGGGCGACAACGGCCTCCAACCCGAAGGTAGCAGTAGCGATTAAATCTATTGTCGACATTTGACCCCCAAATCCATTTTAGACGATTTCTCAAGTTATTTTCGCCGTTCTCCATTGAATCTTTCGGATAATAGCATAACCCTATTTTACCGTTAAATTCCTATGATATTCAATAGAACATTACATCAATTAGCGCAAGCGTTATAAAATATTAATTCCCTATAAAAATAAAAAAGACTCCGGTTGAAAATTGCCCGGAGTCTTGGTTGACATTTTTAAAATTATGCTCTGGTGACGTTGGCCGCTTGCGGCCCCCGCTCGCCCTCAACAATATCAAACTCAACCAACTGGCCTTCATCAAGAGTTTTAAAACCATCCATCTGAATCGCGGAAAAATGAACAAATACATCTTTGCCGCCCTCTCTCTCAATGAAACCAAAACCCTTTTCTGCGTTAAACCATTTGACCTTACCTTGCATACACACATTCCTCCTAAAAAAATCTGTGGAGTACTCGTTCTAAGCCCAACCACATTTATCACTATAGCACAGTAAAAAATGGTTGTCAAACAAAAGAGATGGAATAATGATACAATTATTCGCACCGTTATAAAATCACTCTCAACAGCCGCTAACCCATTAATAACCAATATTTAGCGGTTTATTTCGCTTGGCTCTGCCCTAGTTTTTCCAAATTCTGTTGCTTGTTAATTTTCATGGCCTGCGCCCATGTATCCCGAAGTTCTGTCGCAATATGCAGTATTTCTTGCAGAATCTCCTTGTCCTTTTTCAAATTTGCCTCTACCAACCGCCTGTACATGTAATCGTAAAGCATCGCAAAGGAATCAGCAATTTCATATTTATGATCCAGGGTAATCATAAATTCTTTAATGATATTCTCCGCTTTAATGATGTTCTCATGAGCTTTAGCCAACTGTTTTTCATCGATGGCGTGCTGCGCCTGAAGCATGAATCGAATTAAGCCGTTATACAACATCAGTGTTAACTCTTCCGGACTCGCAGTCACAATTGAATTTTCTCTATAGGTATTATACGCCTTATTGAATGCCATTTAAGTTCCCCCCTCGACCCCAGTTTCTCTATCAACGCCGCTTATCGGTAAAAACTCCTGTTGCAGCATATTTTTTTTGAATTGCATTATAACCCGCAGTTCCTTTTTTGCCAAGTCGGACGGTGGCAATTTTCCTTTGAACCAGTTGCATTTCTCTTTGTAAAGCAAGCTGGCTTTCCCGATGCAATTTTTGGATCTCCACTAAAATTTGGCGCAGACTCTGGCTAACCGTTTCGTACAATGCTTGCGATGTTCCGTCCGGATCTTGGCCAATCGCCGCTTTCAACATAATCTCATTTTTACTTATCGCCTCAATGCACTGTCCTTTGAGGTCCACCAGGCTCTGATACTCCGATGAATTTTCCGAGTAGGAAAGCACAGCCTGTTGCCTGGAATAAGCCAATAATTTCTCATATAGCAATTGCTTCTTTTGTAACAGTTCCGTCAGACCATCCTGAGCCACCTACTTTTTACCTCCTACTCGTATTCTTTCACCATCATTGGGAACTATTGGTTCCAAACATATTCTGCAGCGCGGTGAGTTGCGCATTCATTTGGCCAATCATCGTATCCATATTATTATACATGGTATAAAGTCGATTTTCTTCCGCGTCCAGCCGGTCTTGGGTGGTTTCAATTTGTTTGGAAAGATCCGTAAGCTGTCTGCCAATCACCGTCGTCGTTGAAGCTGTTCCACTGGTACCGGCTTGATCTTTAATTCGATCCATCGAATTCCCGACTGACCCATACAATTTATGAAAAATCCCCTCTGTCGCCGGATTGGTGGTTCCATCGGGATTCGCCCCATTATTGGTTAACAGACGAATGACGCCTTCAGGATCTTGTTGTAGCGCCGCGGCCAGCTTATCCTTATCTAGATAGAGTTTGCCGTTTTCAGTATAAGCGTCGGCGCCGGTGGCAGTCGTGATACCAATCTGCGCCAAAGTATTAACGGTCGTCTGCAAGGTTGCCCCGTCACTAAAACCGAGTTGATTCAAGCCGCTGCTGCTTGATCCGTTATTTAGAGTAATTTTAGTATTATTGGTGGTTAAAGAAAGCTGGTTGTTACTATTTAACGCGACCTTAATGCTTCCCTTTCCAAAAGCGGCATCCAATTTTTGCTGCATATCGCCGACTAACGAACCATATTCCGATGAAGAGTAGCTCCGTATATCCAATTGGATTTCCCGCGTCTGATTACCGTAAGTTACTGTAAACCGATTTGCGCCATTTAAATTGATGGTTCCCGACAGTGGAATGCCAGCGAGCGAAGTCGTAGTACTGACGGTTCCCGCCAGATTCATTCGCAGCGTCTGTAAGCAACTTTCAAGAATATTATCGTTCTGCAGCAAGCCCTGCTTCGCTTTGTCTTCCCACTGCTTGATCTGATCATCGGACATCGCTGCGCGTTGGTCGTCGGTCAGTGGCAAATAATAAGTATATTTATCATTGGGAGCCGTGGCCCTGGATTCGTTGACCTTGGTATTCATGGCGGCGATGAGAGTATTATAGGAGTCGATAAACTTCTGAATCTTATCGGTAATCCCCGAAGTATCGGTCGCCACCGCTACCGTTGCCGAACCGGTTCCATTAATGGTAAAAGTAGTACCGTTTACGGTAAAATTGTTTCCTTGCTGTTGCGTTTCATAGCCATTAATGGAAACAATGGCGTTTTTCCCGCTGACTTCATTCGCGGAACTGATATTCAGCACTTGACTTAAGAAATTGTCGGGATCAGTCAATTGAATATCGGGGCCGTTGGGATTTAAGTCACCGCTCTTATTGGAGGTCAACACCAGTTTATCCTTAAAACTATCATAGAACGCGGTCACCCCGGCGGCGGTATTCGAGTTAATTGCTTTAATGATATCATCCAGGGTGTTAGTAGCGTTAAATGTAAACGACTGCCCATTGATGGAAAAACTAAAGGGCGAACTTGAATTGATATGGGTATCAAAAAAATCGGAATTCATGAAGCGATCTTTTTGGCTATACAACGAAGTCGTGGTGTTGAGAGGGGTTTGGCCCGAATCGGAAGCGGCTCCGTCGCTAAAACCCATTTCTTGAAGAAAATCCAAAGTGGACGCCGAACCCAATTTCACAGACAAAGGTTTGTTGTCGCTGGCCACCGTTTCGATGCTGAGCTGATTATAATTGGTAACCGATACCCGCACGTTGTCCAAATTGGGATCGGTCGTCTTTAGCGCCCTGATTTTCGACTCGATCTGTTGCGCCAATTCTGGCAAAGTATAATTGCCGGTATCTAAGGTGACTTCCTGATACGATCCGTTCCCGACCGCTATCTTGAACTTACGGTTATTGCTATCGACGGTAATCGTTGCCGAGGGATCATCGGTCAAAATCTTTCCGACCAATGCTTTGGAAGTCTCCCGATCGTGCAAACCCAGGCTGGCCAAAGTGCTGCCATTGGTAATCTCATACCCGGCATTGGCATCCGGATCGGTATCCCAATCCTTATCGACAGTAATGGTTTTGGTCGCCGCATCATACTTAGTAATCGTACGGGTTTGCACAGTTCCATCGCTATTAGTAATTTTAATGGTCATCCCGGCATAAAAATCATCACTGGTGCCTGCGTCATCCCCCAGCGTCAAAGTATTCGCCGTAAATCCGTTAGCGGTCCCGGAGGTATCCGCGGAATTATCGACAATATCATTCATAACCAAGGTATGATTCGTTCCATTCGCTGACTTCCCGGTATAAAAAACCAGCTCCTGATCAGTGGTCGTCTTTACCGACACTGGCGTATCAAAACCGGCATTATTCAATTGGGTCTGGATTACACTGGCCAAATCATCCAGTGACTTTCCACTGGTATCGCCCGGTTTATATGTACCATACGCACTAGGGGGAATGGTAATCGTTTTCGTTACGCCATCCAGAGTGATACTGAAGGAATCATGATTCGGGCCAAAAGTAGCCTCCATCAGATAGTTACTGGTAATCGACGCTCCAATCGTCAGCGAGGTGCTGCTGGAATTGATCGCCGCGGTTGCCAACTGCGATACATTAATATTATAGGTCCCGATAGGGGTGTTAGGATTGGCGGTGGCGGTTACGGCCTGCGAATTGCTGCTTGTCGCAACTCGGGTATTATAGGTTGTTTCATATCTCAAATCAGTTAATAAATCCCGCAAGCTTGTTAAAGAAGTATTCTGCTCCCGATAAGCATCCTGCTTCCACAGGAGTAACTGCTCTTGCTGTTTGAGCTTATCAAGCGGCGCACTTTTGGCCTTCATCGTTTGGCTAATGATACTCTCAATGTCCAGTCCAGTACCCAAACCGGTTACCCGGTTCACATTGGTGACCGCAGCGGCACTGGCGGCGCTACTACTAGCACTCGTCATCGATAATCAACCTCCAAATACCAACCACATTGTTTAAGCAGCCGGTACTCATCGATATTAATTAAGAAACGAAACTTCTAATACTTCAATATTATCAAAATTATCAAACTTTCTTGTCGACAAAGATTCCCCACATCTCATACATCTTGGCAACCATTTTTAAAATGTCTTGCGGCGGAAATTGTTTAATCACATCCCCGGTAGAATCATCGACCACCTGGATCACATCGGTATGAGTCGCCTCATCGCGGTAATACTTAAAGCTAAGATCGACTTCTTTCATAAACTGATTGGCCACATCGACCGCATCATTGACTTGCTTCTCGCTAGGATTTTGATTATCCTGTGTTTGAGGCAATGGGTTGGATTGCGGGTCCGTTTCATTGCTGGTTTTGGTCTTCCCCGGCAGCGTCCTTGCTGCGAGTTGCAGTTGGTTTTGAGTGTCGGAAACAGGTTGAATCCGCACGATCTCCATCCTCCTTGTTTAAAGATTTAGCGGGTTTATTTTGAAAATCTTCTGCCTAACCATTCAGCGGGAAACGAACTCACCCTTTTTGTTTCCCTCTCTTTCCGAAAAAGAGGGAAAAAAGTCATATCAAGCTGGTATTAAACCGAATATACCGCCATCATGAAATTACTTCGAAGCATGAGGGTTACTCTCTCTCTCACAAAAGAGAGAGCAAGAGTGAGTTCATCCGCTGAATAGTTACTCTTCTTTTATATATTTCGGTCGAAACAATAAAAAAATTTAGCGGATTCTCTAAATTGTCGTCAAGTATTTGCTTTTTGGGAAAGAGACGCTACTCGCAAATCCATTAGTATGGGAAATAACCGATGGCTGAGCAGTAAGTACATAGACAACCAATCTCGTCTTTCCATGATTACTTGAAGATCGCCAATCACGTTTTGAAATTCAATCAGTTTTGCCTCTTCGATCAAACCCATGCCATTTAATCCTTCCGCCGCATCAAAGAGCCAGGCAATTCCCTCAACTAGCCCTGGTAAGATCCGTTGAACTGCGGCGTATTCCGTTTCGCGGATGTCATCGCAAATGTGTCGAATAACCTCTGTCACTCTTTGTAAATAATCATTATAAGTCACAATTATATGTTCCAGTTCTTCCAGGGTCAATGCCATTCATCCTTTCAACTGGTCAATAACGTTCTACGGAGATATCTACTCAATTTTCCAAAGTACAACAAATTACAAAAAGACCCTTCCCGAAGGAAGGGTCTCGTTGTAGTAGATACTAAGCTTAACCTTGCAACAGTTGCAGTACTTGTTGCGGTTTCTGATTGGCTTGAGCCAACATCGCCTGGCTGGCTTGGCTCAGGATGTTCATCTTGGTGTATTCCATCATCTCGGAAGCCATATCGACGTCGCGGATACGGCTCTCGGCTGCGGTCGTGTTCTCGGAAGCGACACCCAAGCTGTTGATGGTGTGTTCCAAACGGTTCTGGATGGCGCCGAGACTGGACCGTTGCGAAGATACCCGGTCGATGGCTTTATCAATGGCAGTCGTCGCTTTGGTAGCCGAGTCACGGTCGGTGACCAGGATATTATCCACTCCAAGAGCAGCCGAACCCATGTTGCCGATAGAAGCACTCATCGTCTGGCCTTCATTGGCGCCAATCTGGAAGGTCTGAGATTTACCGACCAAGTTAATGGTGGTAGTATACGTCGCGGTATCAGCACTGAAGGCAAAAGCCGTCCCAGTCTCAGATGCAGCAACGTCAGCATTGGCTTTAAAGCGGACATCGACGTTCTTATCGACCACACCCACCAAAAGATTACCTTGTACTTTAACACCGGAGGCAATCGTAGCGCCTGTACCATTGTTTGTTACATCCACAGTAAAGATGGTTTCTTCAGAAGCAGTGGTTGTAGAGAAGCCAAAAGCATTGGTAAGCGCTTCGTCACCGACAATATTAATCTCACCAAGTTTACCGGTCACTGCGGAATTAATAACGATTTGACCCGTGCTGGATTCAAAGGTGACATAATTCGTACTGTTAGTCAAACCAGTTGCCGTGCCTTGACCGAGATCATCACGAATGGCATTATTCAATTTCGTAACCACAGCGGAAATGGTATCGCTGGCATATAATTGAATCGAGGTTTTCTTGCCGTCTCCTTCAATCAGAGTTAAAGTCTGCGGTTGATCGAGCAGTTTCTTCCCATTTAAGGTAAACGCATCGATATCGCCCAATTTAGTATCAGTCGAAGTGATCGCAGTTCCATCTTGCGATAAGACAGCGGACTTTTGAACCTGGCCTTTACCACCACTGGCGGCAATCGTCAAAGTAACATTTAAATTAGCGTTAGCGTCAGTCAGCCCACCGCGCATAAATACTTGAGTCGATGCTTTATCAGTTGAAACAAGAGCCGATGCACTTCCATCAAGTAAATTCTTGTTATTGAAACTAGTAGTTGTAGAAATGCGATCGATCTCGTCTTTCAACTGGTCGATCTCTTTCTGCATCTCCGTCCGGTCATTGGCGGTGTAGGTATCATTCGACGCCTGACTGGACAGTTCACGCATCCGGTCGAGGATGGAGTGGGTTTCGGTCAACGCACCTTCAGCGGTTTGAATCAAGGAAATGGCGTCTTGCGAGTTCCGGGTCGCCTGATCCAAACCCTTAATCTGACCGCGCATGGTTTCGGAAATGGCCAACCCGGCGGCGTCGTCGGCGGCTCGGTTGATCCGCAGACCGGAAGACAACTTCTCCATGGACTTGGACATTGCGTCGCTGGCGGCGTTATTATTACGGAATGCAGCTAACGCCGGGATGTTGTGGTTGATTCTCATTTGAAAATTCCTCCTTGAAATTTGTTTTCTCTTTGGGTATCCTTACCCTCTTCCCGAAGGTTTGTTGGTCGGCCGCCCGACAAATTACTGCGGGAATCGGATCCGTCATTCGATCCTCCTGATCACCTGACGGTTTACCCTTCACTATACTTTTCGTACTGATCCTGAAAAAACTTTAGACCAATTTATGAATTTATTAAACTATTTTCTAATAGTAAGTTGACATAATAATAAAGAATGGATAACTAAAAACACTTCTAAATTTTTAGGGCACTAAGTAAATAAATTTTATTATTTACCCCCACATCAAATTTATATATCTTATCTATTCTCATAATTCTATTATACCTTTGCATAATTTTCATTTCCGTTTCAAACCAGCGAAGGTGTCCTGCAGAACAAAAATTTGGAACACTACATAAAACATTACTTCCCTTTCTGATTCGCTCAAGTATCTTCAGATCATCTTCAATATGCTCTAGCACTTCAAATAAGACAACGATATTATAAGAAGTATCAAATATATCTGAACTATATGCATTGCTCACAGCAAAAAGTTCGCCATGTTGACTATTTCTTTTCTTTGCCATTTCAATAGCTTCCGAACTAAAATCAATTCCTTGATATTTACTTATCCCGTTATCAAATAGATATTCAGCAAATTGCCCAGGGCCACAGCCAATGTCAATAATTTGGGGTTCGGAAAAATTCTTAATAATCTCTAATGCCTTTATCCACATGGGAAAATAAAAAATTTCAGAATAATGCTTAAAATATGTTTGATTCCACCCCCCCGGTTGAATATACTTCATTATAAAACTGATTGTCTTTCTCAGTTCTATCGTAGCCTGACGTATCATTATTGAGTGACACTTGAGAGTTACATACAGCATCAAAAACTTGACTCAAATGTGTTGTCAATTCTTTGCGTTCATATTTTTTTATTTCATTCGTTATTTCTAAATTTTTTAAACTACCTTCTCGCCACTTTTTATACATTTGCAAAATATATTGCTCGATACCTTCTATATCGTTAAAATCAACATTTTTACCTCTTTTAGTGACACTAATTAGCTCATCGACTAGACTTCCTATGGGAGAAAGCGCTAAAATGGACTTACGTAAACGCAAATATTCAAAAACCTTACCCGTATATACTGATTTATTCTTTTCTCCGGGTCCGACAACTAATAAAAGAACATCTGCCTTAGAAACTACATTTAAGCTATCTTTATGCGATAAATAACCATTGAAGACAACAATCTTATCCAATTTTAACTCAGTTACATACCGTCTCCAATATTCTTCATTATCGATACAAGTAAATATAATTTGAAGATCTTCTTTTCTAATCAAATTTTTATGTAATAAATTTTTTATAGCAGCCAGAAAAGTTTCTGGTGTTCGTATCATATAGAAAATTCCATTATGGACAATAGTAAACTTCCCGTTATTCTGCTGTTGTAAATCTAAGTTTTTAAAATCATCTTCATCATATCCATTTGTGATAGTCATTACTTTATCGCTATTCAAATTAAATCCATTGATATAGTTTTCAGTGGATAGCCTCGTTACGGTTATTACTTTATCGGCATATTTCAAAATATTGCTTTCCATTTTTCTCTGAATTTTATAAACGATGTGCTTTCTATCTATTGTTTGAAAATATGGATTATTTGTCCATTCATCTCTAAAATCTGCGACCCAAGATTTTTGATACTTTCGTTTCAAATAATAACCTATTATATGATCCGAATAAGGACCCGAAGTTGTATAAATTAAGTCAATATCATCAAAATCAACTTCCTGACTGACTTTATCAAGAACTTCTTTTGCCCAAACAATATATTGCTCAGGAATAAATATAAATCTTTTAAGATTCTCGTTTGATTTCTGTAATTCTTGAATATACTCCGTCATTAATGTATTATCTTGCACAATTCCCCGATACAAACTAATTAATTCATTGATATGTCGATTATCAATGTTGTTAATTCCTTCTATCCTTATCACTTCAATGTCTTTTGGAACTTCCGAGAGCATGGTATCATCTTTAAAATAAAAATTTGATTTGCCTACAGTAACAACGATTGGTTCCCAACCGAATTGACGTAAATATTTGGTGAATTTCAAGGTCCTTTGTACTCCAGAGCCTCCCAATGGCGGAAAAATGTAGGCTACAATCAGCACCTTTTTTCTTTTCTTATAATCCTCAACTATTTTTTGTTTTTCACACTCAAGTAATCTTAAATTTACGGCCTGTAAAAGTTCTGCATTGCAAATTTTACTCAATTTCCAATATTCACGATATGCACATATATAATCATTTTTTAATTCATATAGATAGGCTAGATTATAATAAAGTTCACAATTTAGTGGATCCAACCTTAGTCCATAGTTAATGCTTTTCCCTGCTTCATCCAATTTCCCCTCCATTATTGCAATAACAGCTTTCATTGAAAATATGTCGGCGTCAGCCACCACTCTTTTTTCATATTCATTAATCATGTATTTTGCTTCGGGAATTTGATTTGAATTGACAAGTTCCTCGATGGTATTTTTAAAATCTCTTTTGACATCTTCAATATTTAAATCAGCCATGATATCTTTACCCCAATTTTAATAGTATATCAATTCATTAATTATTCTCGTATGATTGTTTCAATAAGTGAAGTTTATCTTCCAATCCGCCATCCCCGCATCGTCCTGCCGACCACTCCAGAAATTCAAAAATATCCTTGCCCCGATAACCAGCTTCCAATGCGCGAGTAAAACACTCCGCCGCCCCTTGATAGTCTTTCAATTTGTAACAGCAATACCCGGCTTTGCAATAAAAAGCTTTTGCCCAATCCGTCGTGGAGCCGGTCGCCTGGATGGGATATAAGTACATATCAAATGCCGGACGGAATAAATCCTGCTTTGCCAGAGCATCGCCAATTTCGATATAGGTTTCATCCGCGACAAGCGCGGCAAATCTTTTTCCCAAATTCAAAAACCGCTCCAGTTGTTCTTGGCTGCAAAGGCCGGCAAAGTTGGTTATCAAATCCAAGTAGTCTAAAAAATCTTCCGCATCCAGGGAATCCACCGCTTTATCCGAGAAAAATGCAGTAACGATTCGTTTGAACGATGGCTTCAGGAGGGACTCCAATGAATCCAGCCAGCCTTGCTCGCCGCCGAGCAGCAGCGAAGCCACAACCAGCAACTCAACCCCGGCATCGCCGGTTTCCCGGAAAGAAGCCGCAAAATATCGAAAAGCCTCTTCAAATCGGCCATTGCTCAACAAAACCAACCCGCCATACTCATCGTGGCCGAACTGTTCCGAACGGATTTTTTGGTAATAACCGAGTACCATTTTCATCTTCAATTTGGACAGATTCTTTACCAAAAAATCGATATCGGCTTGATCATCCTCGTGATATAACCGATTCAAAAAGAAAACGATCTCCGCCGGCGCTTGTTCTTTGATCAATGAAATCAAGCCGCGGAAGGCTTCTTGGTTGTATTTATCATGCTCCAATGCTTTATAAAAGAAATCAAAGGCTTTGACGGATTCATTCATAAAATTATAAATCCTGGCGATATTCAGATGAACCTGATTAGTTAATCCGAAGAATTCATTACTTAAAGTCAAGTCATTATAGTGTGCATTCTCCTCGACCGATTGCAGTAAAGAATCCAAGGCCTTATGATAGCGACCACTCGCCATAAAACAGAACCCCTGATGCGCCAGGACCTCCGGATGATGAGGATGTTTTTGCACAGCCTGTTCGCGGACGGCATCGATAGCTTCTTCACTATACCCTAGTTTTAACATGCTATCCATAAGAACCAAATATGGCTTGTAAGCGAGCACGTTGTTTCCGGTAACCACATGGTCGAGGGCTTGATGGGCAAACTGGATCGCCTTTTCATACTGGCCGAATTTCCAATATCCGTAACTTAAATAGTGATACGTCAAATCGCGGATAACGCCCCGATTTAATTCTTCTTCCAGCATTTTTGTATTCCGAAGCAACTTTTCGGAAATCGACTCCCGGGTATAACCGGTATGCCGGACCACGATCAATTGATTTTCGTCTTTGGCCGCGCTGACGGATTGACCGTTTTTGGAAATGGTCTCATGAATTCTGCCTTCATAGCGAATCAGCCGGGAATTCCGAAAAATCCGCAGCGTCGGATTGCTGCCTCTCAGTGCGCCATTATACCCTTCGGTATTCTCCATCAGGCAAACCACGGATTCAATTTTCCCGTTCGCATGCGCCTCTTCAATGACCGGCCGCACATTCTGGACCTTATCCTCGCGAATATACTCATCCGCGTCCAAAAAGATAATCCAGTCCCCTTTGGCCTGCCGCAAGGCATAATTCCGGGCCGCCGCGAAATCATTATTCCATTGAAAGTAGAACACTTTGGCGCCCATTTGCCGGGCAATATTCACCGTGTCATCGCTGGAGCCGGTGTCGACGACGATCAGTTCATTGGCGGCGCCTTTCACACTTTGCAGACAACGGGCGATCGTATCCGCCTCGTTTTTGGTTATTACACATGCTGAAATTTTTACCATGCTTCCACTCCTATATGCGAATCACCATCAAGAAAATCCAGCAATAAAAATCAAAATCCGCGTAAATTATCACATATCCGTTTTTTATATCGGCAAAACATCGAAAAAAATAAAGCGAATTCAAAGAATCTTTTGCTTGCTTTCCGGTCATCATTCAAATGATTGGCGAGCTATTGGGCTCGGGAAAGCACGCCCAACCTTTGGGCAACCTGTCCCACGGCTTGGGAAAGCTTGCCCAGAAGTCGGGCAAGGATGCCCAAACCTTGGGAAAGCATTCCCAAACCATGGGCGAGGTTCCCCAAGCCTTGGGAGAACATTCCCAAAGGTTGGGCGAACTGTCCCAAGCCTTGGGCAAGCTTCCCCAAACATTATCCCTACTTTCCCAAGGTTTGGGCAAACAAGAGCAAGACTCGGAATACCACGATCAATCCTCGAGGCAAATGAACTATAAAGCGAGGAGACCATTCCGGCTAATATCCCCGCTCATTGATGGTTCATCCCGGCGAACCGTCCAAAAATCAGGGCGATAGCTTTGTTGATTACGGCTCCCGCCCCATTTAACCCGATGAATTCTTCAACCTTTCCGAAAATGAAAAAACCCGCCGTCGCCCGGCGAGTTTTCCCGTTTTGTCTTCAAATATAAGAGCGCAGCAACCGCTGAATCATATCCGCCATGTCCGCGATCAGATCGCTTTCTCCGTCGTGCAGGCTCCAGTCGAAGATCACCCCGCGGGCGGCGACAAACAGTTTCTCGGTGATATTTTCCGGGGGCACGGCGGCGGAAATTTCGCCGGCCGCCTGTCCCTGGCGCAGGATTTCCGTCAATAGATCCTGCATGGCCCGGCCGTGGGTGATGAACATTTTATTGGTGGGAACATAGAGGTTGCGCACCATTTCCAGGCCATTGTCGATGGCCAGCCGGGCGTAAAGGCCGAGATAGGCGGCCACCCGGTCGGCGCAACCGGAATAACGGGTCAACAGCTCGGGAACCTGGGCCTTGAAATACTCATCGGCCTGGCGGTAGATCTCGACGAACAGATCGAACTTCGACTGAAAATGATGATAATACGTGCCGACGGAGACCCCGGCCTTTCTGGCAATCTGCTCGACCGTGACATTTTCATAGCCGTATTTTTCGATCAGTTGGATTCCGTTCTGATAAATCCGGTTCTTGGTGGACAGAGCTTGTTTGGAACGATTGGTCAATCTTTTAGCCATGAAGGCCCTCCTTTACGGTGACCATTATACTAAATATTCGGCGAGAAACCAATCGTTCCGGCGAAAGCTCCTCCGTTCTCAGCCAGTGAAATTGGACGGCCCGCAATTTTGGGAGCCAACCCCTCCCGGTTAGTTGAGATGACTGGCCACTTCATAGGCGTCCCAGATCGCATACATGATGTTGGCGACCCGGCGGGCGTCGCCCAGCAGATAGAGCTGGGACAGCTCCGGCCGGAGCGTTTCATAGAGGCTGTTTTCCGGCAGATAACCGATGGCGGCGATGACCGTGTCCGCCTTGACCCGGCGCGTACCGTCGGCCGTTTCCACCCGCAGCGAACCTTCCTCATAACCGGTCACTTGAGCCGCGGTCAGCGCGGCGATGCCCTTGAAGGGGATCAGCGCGGCCAACATATCGCTGTTGGCGTGGCATAACGGCGCGTTCACCGCCAATAATTTCGGCAGCGCTTCGATGATCGTCACCTTTTTCTGTTGCCCGCGGAGCCAGAGCGCGATTTCGCAGCCGACCAGCCCGCCGCCGATGACCGCTACGTCCGGCCCGACTTTCACCTTACCGAGCAGTACATCCGCGGCCGGATAAACCGGCGCTCCGTCCAGGGTCAGCATTTTCGGCGTCGATCCCGTCGCCACGATCACCGCATCGGCCCCGGAATTGCGGATGGCCGCGGCATCCATGGCGTCGTTCAGATGCACCGGGACACCGAGTTCTTTCAGTTCATGGGCATACCAGTCGGCCAGGGCGTGATCGTCTTCTTTAAACGAAGGAACGCCGCCGGGAATCAGGTTTCCGCCCAGCCGATCGCTTTTTTCGTAAAGCACCGGTTCATGGCCGCGCAACGCCAAAACCCGCGCCGCCTCGCATCCCGCCACGCCGCCGCCGACGATCAGCACCCGCTTCTTGCACAAAGCGGGCACCAGCCGTTCCGAACGCTCGCGGCAGGCCTGGGGATTGACGGCACAGTTGAGCGCCGAATATTCCTGAATGCGGCCCATGCAACCTTCTTGGCATGAAATACAGGGACGGATCGCCGCGGTCCGGCCCGCCCATAACTTATTGACGTAATCGGGATCGGCAAGCAAGGGCCGCCCCAGCGCGATGATGTCACAGGCGCCGTCGGAAACGGCCTTTAACGCCAGCTCCGGGTCATCCATCCGGCCGGCGCAAAGCACCGGGACGCCGACGGCTTCTTTCACCATTTTGGCGAAGGGAATATAGAGCCCCTTCTCCTGATACATCGGCGGATGGTTCCACCACCAGGCGTCGTAGCAACCCACATCCACGTCCAGCGCGTCGTAGCCATATTGCACCAGCAACCGCGCGGCTTCGATGCCCTCCGCGATATCCTTGCCTTTTTCGACGAACTCCTCGCCCGGCAATGCGCCGACCCGCCAGTCCTTGATGAAGCTTTTGACGCTGTAACGCAGGGTGACCGGAAAATCCGGCCCGCAGGTCTTCTTGATCTCAGCCAAGACTTCGCGCGCGAACCGCAAACGGTTCTCGAGGCTTCCGCCGTACTCGTCGTCCCGCTGGTTAAATAACGCGATAGCGAACTGATCGAGCAAATATCCCTCATGCACCGCGTGAATCTGAACGCCGTCGAAGCCGGCCCGTTTGGCATGGAAGGCGCCTTTGCCGAACTGCACCACGATCTCGTGAATCTCTTCCCGGGTCAGCGGCCGGCAGGTCTTATCCAGCCAACGGTGCGGAATGGGCGAGGGCGCCACCGGCGGATGCTCCCCCAGATTGGTGGGAATGGTGACCCGGCCGAATCCGCCGGATAACTGTAAAAAGATCTTGGCGTCATAGGCGTGGATCTTCTCCACCAACTCGCGGGCCGTCCGGACGAAGTGCACCGGATTGTGCGTGGCACAGGGGCAATTGGGCATATCGTGCCGCTCGATCCGGTTATCGACAAAGGTTACGCCGGTAATGATGAGGCCGGTGCCCCCTTTGGCGCGTTCGACGTAATAATCGATGCCCCGTTGGTTGAAACCGCCCTCGGCGTCACCCAGCCCCAACGGACCCATCGGCGCCATCGCAAAACGGTTTTTAATCCGGCAAGCGCCGATGGAAGTCTCCTCAAACAGCTTCGCATACTTATTTGGCATGTTCTAACCCCCATTTTATTTTGATTTCAATGAATTAATTCACCGAATACATTCTATGAAATTAATTTACCGCTCGGTTGAAAAATTGTCAAGGATGCATAACACTTAATCTTCCTCGCATTCCCCCGCCCTTGAGACTTGGAATTGTCAAAACACTGATATGTAGACTAATATGCCCGTCCGGCGTATAAGCGATAAACCGATACGGCTGGGGATAATTGGTTGCTGGTTTTTATCCGCCAAAGACGCAAAAAATAATCCCGACGCTGAACAGCCGGGATTAAAAAAGGAGGTAGAATGAAAATAAAAAAGATATCATGGCTTTAATATATACCCGCCGTATGTAAAAGTTGTGAAGGAATGGTGGATATCCAATAGATTTTGACAAAGCTTTCCCGAAGGACAAAATCAAAATTCCGATAAAAAAACGATCCTCGGCGGATCGTTTTTCAAAAGACGGATACTCGTTTGAAATACTAATGCAAAATTCTGGTTGGACTTGCACAGTAAGTTGCTATGTGGTCGTAAAATTCGTTATTACAAAAGCTATCCCGTATATAGCGGGCCGTAACAATGCATATTCCAGTCAGCTGGGATGCTTCTTGCGGAGACATGCCCTTTCTGATGAGCTCTTTTGCATTAGAAACCCGCTCCTTTTTTGAAATATAGAGCATATTCTCGACCTCCAAATGATAGTATCGGAACATCCCGGAATTTATCGCTATATGAATATCATTACTTATTTGACGAATTTGGCTAGATTTAAGTTCCAAGCAGGAACGGTTCTTTCATGGGGCGTGATTCCGGAAGGGAACAAAACGACTTGCTTTTGGAGAAAAAAAGGCCGATTCAATCCGAGGAAGATTGAGTCAGCCTCCAGTTCTGCGACTGGCGATATCGTTAAGCAATTTTACTTTTTAATTTTAATATTCAAAATAGGGCTACGCCACTCGGCCTGGAGTATCGGATGATGTCGAAGAATCAAATGCGGTGAGTCCCATGTCGCCCGCAATTTTCTCTACCTGATCCACTTCGCGATGCGAATGACCGATTTTAATCACCGCCCAGAGCAGTAGTCCTACAAATAATACCCACTTGTCAATGAATGATTCCATCATCTGACCTCCTTATAATTTATTTTAAGCCATTTCCCGGACTCGATGCCCGCTATGATTATCCTTATCGCGATCGGAAGAACGATTCAGATCAATCTCAGGCGGGACTTTGCCCGATGCTTTCTCCATATATTGTATCGTCCAATTGTTTAACTTCGTGATGGTTTTATAATTTATTTTCGCTTAAAAAATTACAAAAAATTAAGATATGGTTCCAAGCTGCCGAATCTTATTTGTATTGAGATAAAATAAAATACAACTCAGTCTTAACACGCGTTTGTGAGATCTGTTAGAGAAAAGGTCAGAAAATCAAAAAACGACGAGGAAAAAACCTCGTCGTCTCGTTATTTTATTCATGATGCGCCCGATAGGAATCGAACCTGCTTGGAATAGGATTTTTTCTAAAATTTTGTAGTAAAAATTATTGAAAAGTCTTGTTAAAATGGTTATTCCCTTGCGCATCCCTTGGGGATAACTTATTTGAGGCCGACGGCTGGAAATAATCCAGCCGCAGCATCATCAATTCAGATTTCTTTATAGCATCCTATTTTATCTTCAATTAACTCATGAAAGTTCGAAACGATCAGCGTTCATCACCTTGTTCCAAGCCGAAACGAAGTCATGCACAAACTTATCCTGGGCATCGTTACCTGCATATACTTCGGCGATGGCCCGGAGTTGGGAGTTTGAACCGAAGATAAGATCCACACGGGTACCGGTCCATTTGAGTTCGCCCGTGGTGTGGTCGCGCCCCTCGAACACGTTTCCATCTTCAGAGGTCGGTTTCCATGCCGTCCTCATGTCAAGCAGATTCACGAAAAAGTCGTTGGTCAGGGCTTCGGGCCTCTTGGTGAAGACACCGTGCTGCGAATGGCCGTAATTGGCATTTAATACGCGCATCCCTCCAATCAAAACGGTCATTTCAGGAGCAGTCAATGTCAACAGTTGGGCACGGTCAATGAGCAGCTCCTCTGCGGATACGGAAAATTTAGTTTTCAGGTAGTTGCGGAACCCATCTGCCTTCGGTTCGAGCACTGAGAACGACTGGACATCGGTCTGCTCCTGCGTTGCATCGGTGCGTCCCGGCTTAAAAGCAACGACGAGATCGTAACCTGCCTTCTTCGCGGCTTGCTCAATACCGGCGCATCCGCCCAATACGATTAAGTCGGCAAGGGAAACCCTCTTTTGGGTCGGTGCGCAGTTGAACTCCGTTTGGATTTCTTCAAGGACTTTTAGCACAGAATTTAATTGTTGCGGCTGATTGACTTCCCAATCCTTCTGAGGCGTAAGACGGATGCGCGCCCCGTTCGCCCCGCCACGCTTGTCGGAACCGCGGAACGTAGACGCCGATGCCCATGCTGTTGCGACCAGCTGGGATACGGTCAAGCCGGAAGCTATGATTTTAGCCTTTAGATCTGCGATATCCTGTTCGTTAACCAGCTCATAATCAACTGCGGGCACCGGATCCTGCCAGATCAGTTCCTCGGTGGGAACCTCCGGGCCAAGATAGCGCGAGCGCGGGCCCATGTCGCGGTGGGTCAGCTTGAACCAGGCGCGGGCAAAAGCGTCCGCAAATTCCGCGGGGTTCTGCAAATAATGCCGCGCGATCGGTTCGTAGATCGGATCGAAGCGCAGGGATAAATCCGCCGTCGTCATCATCGGCCGAAGCTTCTTCGACGGGTCGTGGGCGTCAACCACCATGTCCTCTTCCGCCACATTCTTGGCCAGCCACTGATGCGCGCCAGCCGGGCTCTTGACCAGTTCCCATTCGTATTTAAACAGCACTTTCAGATAGCCCATATCCCATTGGGTCGGGTTCGGCTTCCAGGCGCCCTCAATGCCGCTGCCAATTGTATCGCCGCCTTTACCGCTTCTGAAACTGCTCTTCCAGCCAAGACCCTGCTCTTCGATGGGGGCAGCCTCGGGTTCCGGACCCACATGTGTTGCAGGGCCGGCGCCGTGGCATTTTCCAAAGGTGTGCCCACCGGCGATGAGTGCTACGGTCTCTTCGTCGTTCATAGCCATACGGGCGAAAGTCTCGCGAACGTCACGGCCGGATGCGACCGGATCTGGGTTGCCATTTGGTCCTTCCGGATTCACGTAGATCAAGCCCATTTGCACGGCAGCGAGCGGATTCTCAAGATCGCGGTCGCCGGAATAACGCTTGTCGTCGAGCCACTTACCCTCAGAGCCCCAGTAAATGTCCTCTTCCGGCTCCCAAACATCCTTACGCCCTCCGCCAAAACCGAAGGTCTTAACTCCCATCGACTCAAGCGCACAGTTCCCGGCCAGGATCATCAGGTCAGCCCAGGAGATTTTGTTACCGTATTTCTGCTTGATCGGCCAGAGCAGGCGGCGCGCTTTATCGAGGTTCACATTGTCGGGCCAACTGTTGAGGGGTGCCAAACGTTGGGTGCCAGATCCCGCGCCGCCACGTCCGTCACCCAAGCGATACGTACCCGCACTGTGCCACGCCATCCGGATGAAAAGTGGTCCGTAGTGACCGTAATCTGCCGGCCACCAATCCTGAGAGTCGGTCATCAACGCATACAGGTCTTTCTTCACGGCCTTCAGGTCCAGTTTCGTGAATTCACGCGCATAATCAAAATCCGGGTCCATCGGATTACTCAGGTTTGAGTGCTGATGAAGAATATGAAGGTTCAATTGGTTTGGCCACCAGTCACGGTTCGAAGTGCCACCGCCAGAAATGGCTTTTCTTGTTTTGCCTGTCACTGGACATTTCATTTCTTCCAAAGTAATAATCCTCCTTTTTAATTATTTTATTGGTTACTTGAGGCATTTAGGACAAACACCTTTAAAATAGACGCTTTTATCTTCAACTTTAAAGTCATTCAAACCACCCGCAGGTATTTCATCAATTGCGATGTCGAAATCATATATGGTACCGCATTTTCTGCATTTGAAATGACCGTGGCTTTTCGCGCGGAGTTCGTATCGTACTTCGTTATCATCAATGAATATTTCCTCAACGATCCGTTCCTGTACAAAAGCCTTAAGCGTGTTGTATATTGTAGCTTTGGATAGGGTGGGCATGCTTTTTTTTAATGTGTTAAAGATCTCATCGACGGTAGGGTGGTTGTGATATATATAAAAATACTCCAAAATTTTAAGCCGCTGATGGGAGGGCCTGATATTCTTTTTTATTAACTCATCAGAAAGATATAAATATTTCTTATCCATAAACCTTCTGTTATCCTGCATAATTTAAAATGATTTAAATTTTATAATGGTTCTAAAAATGAATATAGCATATTTTGGTTCTCACGTAAACTGCGAATCATAAAAATAGGCAACCTGTGCAATAGATTGACCTTAAGTCTTCGAATAATTGAATTATCCTTCTTCGCGTTATCAAAGTGGCATAAACTTGCAACAGTCCATTCTACATCGCCCATATACGTGCTATATTTTAATTATGAAAAAATAACTTTTGACGCGCTCTGAAAAGATTCACCTCCATAATATTCTGCCAAATCTATAGCATACAACTTACTATTACTGCTTTAAGATCTGATTTGGTTCAAACATTTCTAATATTTATGAGCAGCCCATAAAGGTAAAAATCATCACCGGCATTTGAAGGTAACGCGCCTGCATTTGCTTCCAAAACAAAAAAACCCGTCAAATTTGCGGGTTGTTTGTTTTTATTTTGGCAAAGGTGCTATCTTTTGATACAAATGCATACCCTTAAAAAAAGCCATTTAATGATTAGCGATAAGCATTACTCCCGGCAGGACTACTTTTCCGCCGAAGTTGTTTTTCCATTATCAACTTTCAAAAAACGCTTGAACCCTTTGGAATAAACGAGCTCGCCATTGCCCATCACCCACATGGCTTCGACGCCGTTAAGACTTTCGACGAGCTTCTTGCCCATTTCAAGAGGCATAATGAATACGGCCGTGGACAGCCCGTCGGCAAGGCCGGAGTCGCGGCATATGATTGTAATGTCCGTAAAATAGGACGCGGGCATCAGGGTACTTGGGTCGATGATATGGTTGTACCTTGTTCCGTTCACGGTGTAATAGCGCTCATATGAGCCGCTGGACACTACGGAATATCCCGATATGAGTACGCTGCACAGCTCGGTATTCTTGCTCTCCTTATCCGGGTTTTTTATCCCAATATTCCAGGGCTCCATCCCGTTTTTGCCCGGCTTGCCGCCTATGGCCCGGACATTGCCGCCTACATCGAGCAGAAGCGAAGAGACGCCCTCGCCTTCGAGATACTGGGCTGTCCGCTCAGTGGCATAGCCCTTGGCTACCGATCCTACATCAAGGCTCATCCCGGGGTCTGAAAGATATACCGTCGAAGCTTTCGTGTCGATGATAATGTCCTCGATATGGGTATGCCGGGCGGCCTGCTCAAGCAGCTTCCTCGGAGGTACTTCGGCACTGAGCGGATCGGCTATACCTTTTTCCCTGTAATCATGCCATATCTTGAGCACTGATCCCAAAGCGATGTTGTTCTTGCCGTTAGTCAAGTAATACTTCTTTTTGGCAGAAAGCAGCAGGGAGATAAGCTCCTTGTCGACCTTTACCGGAGCTTTGCCGGCGTTGTCATTGATGGTTTTGATGTTGTTGACACCTTCGTAGTTATGATAGATATCGTACAGTCTGTGATACTCCGTGAGCTTGTCCTTGATCCGGGCGACGAGGGCGGTAAATTCCTCCTTGCTTTCCGAATAGCCCACAATAGTGGTCACAGTATCGAACACCCCTAAAAACTCCGCCTGATATCTTGTTATCTTTTTCCCACATCCGGACGTTATCAGCAGTAAAAAAACTAACCAAAAGATGATAATTCGTTTCATATTTCATGTTCCTTTTGTGCACTGAGTTATAATAAGGTACAGGCATAAAAAAAGCTGCCTCGAATCTTGCTTTTAGAAGACTGAGGCAGCCCGAATCATTACCGGTTTGCCGCTGCTTTAGCGAGGGCGGCTTTGAAATCCATGATGCCGACGGTCACCGACGCCTGAAGGTCACTCCCGGTCGCGTGTCCTTCCTTGTTCACGGCAATATTAGCCACCTCGGAAGGTGTCTTGCCGGTTACATATTTGGCGAATGCCGCCGCCTGCTCGTTCCATTCCTTTCCGATTTTGGAGACTTTTTTCATTCCGTATGCGTCGCCCAGCTCGTTCTTAGTCTTTACACGAACTTTAAGGTCATTGGTAATCTTGCCGGACGTGTTGAAATTGACTTGGCCCTGAGTGGCATCAATGAGGCAGCTGGTTATCGTGTTTTTGGAATCTTTGGTAATGGCTATATAGTAGGAATATCCCTCGGCAAGGCCCGGCTTTGCACCGGCGTTGACAGAGTGCGACATATTGGTGACTACGCCGAGTCCCAATGCGTCGGAAGACGACGCTCCAAGATCCTTGGCCTGGGCAACGGCTTTTTCGATCGCTTCAATATATTCACCGATGGAAATGGTCACCGAGGTTTTCAAGTCGGAGCCCGTAGCATGCTTGCCTTGGTCCACGGCGATGCCTTTGATCTCTTTGACCGTCTTTCCTTCCGCATATTTGGCGAATGCCGCCGCCTGTTCGTTCCATTCCTTTCCGATTTTGGAGGCTTTATGCAATCCGTAGCCTTTGCCCAGCTCGTTCTTGGTCGGGAATTTGGTATCCACCGGAGTGGTAAGCTTACCGGAGGCATTGAAGTTTATCTTGCTCTGGACCCCATCGATAACGCACTTGACAATCTTACCGTTGCCGTCGACTGTCACCGCGACGGCCGTCGAATCGATTTCAGCCAGTCCTGGCTTGGCGCCGGCATCGATGGACTTATTCAGTTCCGTTATTACCGCCAGGCCGGTCTTCACCTTTCCGGAATTTGCCGCGCTGCAGATCGCGGAGACGAGTAAAACCATTAGTAGTACTGCAATTAACTTTTTCATTGAAATCTTACCTCCTTTAAATTGGTCTATTCGGATCAATCCTCATTAGCGCGGGACACAGCCGCCGATGAGGAAGACTCCCTTTCGTACAGATCCCGTTTCCGTCTGTCCCCATATTACCGGCTCTCATTCGATAATCAAGTCCGGACCTTCGCGATCTTCGCCCTCTGAAACGATCTTCAGCAGTACCTTGTTGGGAAGACATGCGGCAAACTGGCCGGCATACTTTAGCCTGCCCGCATGGATACAAATCTTGTCGGGACAGTCGGACTTGATAAAAGCGATGCTTCCGTCGGCGTATTGATGAAAAACCACGTCGGGCTCTCCGGGTATGGAAAACGATCCTTCTTTAGCGGTTGAAAGCTCTATCCTGTAAACCAACACCGAATCATGGTATATCTCGGCATATACCCCTTTTTTCCCCGCCGAAAAATACCTGTTCAGAAACCCAAACACCAGAGCCAAAACGACAAGGGCCGCGATTAATGCTATATCCGCTTTTCTCACATATTTCATCGGGGACCCCAGCCCGGCAGGAAGCTTCCCAGAAAAATCAACAGGGCGTGCAGTATGATCACGATCAGAAAGTTTTTGATCGAAACTATGAAAGTCTCTTCCTTAATCTGTTTTTTAAAAAACAAATTTATATTTTTCTGTACCGGGATCAACGTGATTAGCAGTATAAGGCTGAGGGGCGAAAGGAAGCCCGCCGCCACCATCACGATCACCGACAGATATGCCATGTAATACAGCGCGGCGAAAAGCCACAGGGCTTTTTTCCCTAGATAATAGGCAAGCGTATACCTGTTTACCGCCACATCGTGCTTAACGTCGCATATATTATTGGCAAGCATAATATTGGCAGTAAGGCAAAACGGAACAACGGACAACATCAGGAGCCCGACGATGGACCTGATATCCAGAATCATGGACAGCTTCCAGTCATTAAAAAAATACGAAAAGAGCCCGCCTTCGGGAACATTTATATATATCAGAATAGCCGGGATCAACAGTCCGTAAAAGCAACCGGAAACTATTTCGCCATATGGCCCGTGGGAAATGGGGACGGGGCCGTAGGAATAGATTATACCGAAAAAGAAGCACAAGACGCCCAGCAGTAAAACCACCGGATCGGACAGGTAAACGAGAAACATCCCGAAAAAGACGCTTACCGCAAACAATAGAAGCGTTATCGCCATGGCCGTGGGCCGGGCAAACTGGAGCGTCTGATGGTTTTTTTTCGTATCGTAATAATTGTTTACCGTAGTCGTGGTAAGGTCGAAGCAAAACATGCCGAGGAAAAACACCACTGTTTTGAGGGGATCTATCCCGTAACCGGACGAATGGAGATATGCAAGCCCCATCAGAAAAGGGAATACGCTTGTTATTTTAGTTTTTATCTCAACATAGCTCAGAGTCCTCTTTATGATACCCACCGGAGGGATTACGTTTGTTATTTTGGTTTCGATACCCATCAGCACCGTTTCCTTTCACAGGCGTTATCTAAAGAGCGGCAGCCTTGTCAAGCAGCAGCTCCAGTCTGATCTTTTTGCTTTCGTAGCCAAGTGAGGATATAAATTTTTTCGCCTTCGACCGGCAATCCTCGATTTTGGACTGTGTATATTCAATCCCGCCTGCCGCTATAACGGCAGCCTTCAATTCCTGCTCCGATACGCCGCTTTCTATTTTGTCACGAAGCGTATTATCGGCTCTCAGCGCGTAAATAAGCGGCAGTGTCACGACCCCGCGGCGGCAATCGGTAAGCACCGGCTTCTTTGCTTTTTTTTTCGAAGATACAAAGTCCAGGCAGTCGTCGACAAGCTGAAAAAGTATCCCTATCTGTTTGCCTGTTTCTACATAAGCATCCCTAGCTTCCCGCGGCTCGTCGGAAAGAAGAAAGCCCGCGTGGAAAGATGTCTGAAACAACGCCGCCGTTTTCCCGGATATTATCCTAAAATACTCGCCCTCGGTAAGGTCGAGATTCCCGGTGTTGCTTAATTCCCTGATTTCCCCGAGGCAGATCTCCGTGAGGTATGAGGGCAAGACGCCGTCTATTTTATCCCTGTCCGTTTCCCGGGGTGATATCGACGTAGCAAGGGCAAAGGCAAGACAGAACAGATAGTCCCCGCAAAGGACAGCGATCTTTTCGCCGAATTTCACATGCAAGGCGTCGATGCCCCGGCGCATATCGGCGTCGTCGATGATGTCATCATGAATAAGCGTAGCAAGATGCAGCAGCTCGACGGCGGCGGCGGCATTGACCGCGTCATGCCTGACAAGGCCGTCACTGCCTATGGAGCAAGCAAGCAAAGCCCGCGCACGTATGCCTTTTCCGGTTGCCCGAGCCAGATGCGAAGTCTGGCGCCTTATCAGCGGCGGAGCAGTCTTAAGGCATTTTTGGATCTCCAGCTCCGTCAGACGCAGGGCTTCGTCGTATTCAAGCCCACCCGTGGAAGGACAGGGCTCGCTTATAGTGGCCAAATTCGATTTATTAGTCATGATAGATATATAACCGCCTTACCCAACCTAACCGCTTCCAACCTTTTTTCAGGAACGGGGTAACGTAATAGTCCAGACCGAATATACTGCCCGCGCCCCAGAGCATGGCTATTCCCGCCACTAGCATCCAAAAGCTTGACAGGTATAGGCCGGTGGAGGTAATGAACATGCACAGCAGTGCTATCGATAGCGCGCCAGCCAGTGGGGTGAACAATCCCCCCATCAGCGCAAGCCCGATGAGTATCTCGGCAGCGACAATGGATATCTGCATTGCGATCTGGAGCCAATCGAAAGGCATGATGCATGTGTTTATAAACCAGTTCATAACGGGAATATCCAGCTTGAAAGCGTAATCGGCGATGGTCGACTTAGCCAGCGACTTGCCGCTGACGAATATCATCTTAAAAATACCGAAGATATCCCAGTTCATAATCACTGTCCCGGCGGCGGATGCCGAGTGGGCTACTCCGGTCGCGGAGTTCACCGCGTCGGTTCCCGAGGCGGCGGCATTCGTCGCTGAGTTAATAGCATCGGAGGTGTTGCCCAGCAGAGAATTAAACCAAGCATTTGCCCCTCCGATAAAGTCATTAAGCTTAGGGGATACGAACCAGCCATCCACTATTTTCATAATGCCTTCGAATAGCCATGCGGCACCTAGCCAAAGGCGGAGCGGAACCAGAAGGAAGCTGGGCGTCCGGTTGCTCAGATGCCCTCCGACAAAGCTTCGTTTATTGCGTATGGTAAAAAATTCGTGCCTGAGATAGCTGGATATCTTGTTCCAGCCGAGCACCTGGACAAAATATACGATATTTATAAAGTGCTTGGTAAACATCGCCAGGAAAGACGGAAGGCTTATCATTAACCTAGGCAAGCCTACCCTGGCGACCGCGTATCTCCCGCCGAGGCTCACCATGACCCCATGGAATTGAGGCCTATACTCTTTGAGTTTGCCTTTGCCCGTTATAGATACATATATATTATGCGCCACGGCATCGGCGCTTAGCTCGCAGTTTTCCACCATTTGCGGCACGGGCTCGGACTGGCCCTCGGGAATGCAATTTAGGTTGTCTCCGGCAACATAAAAGCTTTCGTTGCCAATACACCTGAGGTATTGGTCCGTATTCAACCTGCCCCGACGGTCGCAGGACACAGCCTCCCCGGCCTTGGCGGGCACACAAGCGCATTCAATGCCACCCACCCAGATCACGGTGCCGGTAGCATATCGTCTTACCTTTTCTTTGGAGCTAAGGTCGATGTAATCCTTGCCGATCTCGGCGACCCGGGTGCCCAGCAGCATTCCCACACCCATCTTCTCAAGGCGGCGCTGTATTTTTGCAGAAAGCTTTTCCGGAAGGGTGGGTACGACGTGGGGAAGTAAATCTACATTGAATAGAGATACTTCTTTCCGGTCTATCTCGAACCTGTCGCATAATATCGGCACGTATTCGGCAAGCTCGCCCGCCATTTCGACTCCTGTCAAACCTGCGCCGACGACATGAAAGGTAAGTAGCCTGCGTTTTTCAAGCTCGTCGGTTTCCGAAGCAGCCCGCCTGAAGCGGTCAAGTATATGCTCCCTGAGCCTGATGGCGTCTTCGTAAGACCATAAGGATAGGGAATGCTCCTCCGCTCCTGGGATGCCGAAATAAGTCGGGCGCGAACCTGTCGCCATCACCAAATAGTCGTATTCATAAGACTGGTTTCTTCCGAGGACAATTTTTTCGCTAAAATCGACAGACTCGACAAAGTCCTGAACGAATTGTACCTTTCGGCCCGCAAAGACCTTTCTGAAGCTTATCCTGATGCTGTCCTCTTCGACCCTTCCCGCGGCGACCTCATGTAGCTCCGTGAGCATCGTATGAAACGGGTTTTTATCGATAATGGTGACCGATGTAGCGGCATCCTTTTTAAATTTCTTTGCAAGCTTCTTTGCCGTAAGTACGCCTGCGTAGCCCCCTCCGATTATAACTATTCTATTCATTTCTCTTATCATTCCTTTCGAAACTTAAGTAGGGCCTCCTGAAAAACTCGTAAAAAGTTGTAAATACAGAATTGGGACACATGAAAAAGGTAGGAAAATACACGAAAAAGTAAAAAAAGTCCAAAAAGGTTTGCATTTGAGGACCAAACATGTATCCGAAAAATTGCGCTATGTGAAGCGCGATCTGAAAACCATCGATAGCTTGTTTGCCAAGAATCCGGAAGGATTATCCAAAAAACATTCACAAGCTTTATCAACAACAAAAGGAGATGTATGACACCAGAACTCACCGAACTAGCGACCGGTTTGAGTATCAGCCAGTTTCACGTTCAGCCGATTGTTCGGGGTAAAATTCCGGCAGATACCGAGTTTGGAGCCAAAATCTCTGTTAGCTTGGTCGAAGTTATGCTTTTTGAATAAGCTCAGTTGGGATCCCTATCATGAAGGGATCGGACTGCCAGAGGATGTTGAAACCTATTGGCAACGTTTTGGTGATTATCCAGCAGTTGTAATTGCCGACAAGATTTATACCCGTGAGAATGTTCAACTTTGCAAGAGCCACGGCATTCATTTAAGCGGTCCGAGACTTAGCAGGCCTCCGAAGCAAACTGATAAACGGCAGCGCCTTTTTGATTCACTTACTTTCAGGAACCCCTAAGTAATACCAAAAACCACTGTTTAGCCGCAGAGGACAGCATATTTGTTCGTGAAAACCATCACAATATTAGTATAACATGGACAAATATGTAAGTCAATGCAATGCGGACTGATACATAAAGGTCCGCGAGTTTTGGATGATATTTCCAAAAATACATTCCCCGGTAACGGTAATTTCAAGCCGGAAGAAGACGAGATCCGCCAGCTCCCAGAAGATGATAGCTCCGGCCGTGATCGATGGTAATAACCTCTACTCCGGGTATGAATCCCAGAGCATACTCCTTGGCCAGCGCGGCGGTTTCCGCCAGATTTTCCGTACTGTCATGGTCGGTGACGGCAAATAATCCGATCCCGGCATCTGGCTAAGTTTTTCACCAGGGTTTCGGGCCGCCAGGTGCCGTCGGAAGCGTGGTGTGAAGGTGGAGGTCTACTTTGATATCATCGGGATCTTTTTTGAGAGAAAGGAGTTATTCATTGGTCAGTTCTCCATTTCTTTCATTGTTCTATCCATAACACCGCCCCACCAAGCAGGATCAAACTAATTATCGCCATCATATCGGATTTGGATACTTTAAACCGAAAAGCATCCAAATCCGCGCAATCCGTTTCATCAATCAATCTTTGAATCCGTTCAATCTCTTGAAATGATTGCAGAATTTGCGAGACAATAACATCTGCCATCCCTTCAATTTTACTTTTCAAGCTTCGGCGTGTTACCGTTCCGTCCGGGTCGCGCCACCGGGCAACCGTGTCACGGCCGCGCTTGATGGCATTGGGAAGTTCCGTCCGGATACAGATCAAAATCTTTAAGTAGTCTGTCACCGGCACCCCGCACCTTTTTACCGGTGTAAACAGCCTGTTCAACATCCTGACAATCCGTTCAAAAGGTGTGGTATACATATATATACTAGCGATATGCCCCAATAGAATCAAACGGCCAAATTTTAAGGCAATCGCCGGAAAATTAATGTTCCAGGCGGAAAAGCCTCCCGGATCAAACAGAACGCCGCAAATAGAAAAGATTAATCCGAACAGATAGGGAACAATCAAGGCAACTGTTAAATAAAGCAGATTGCGAAGGAGAATCCGGAAAGAAAGGCTTGAAAGAACGGTTATCAGGAGGATATATAACAAAATAACCGTAAAACTGAGCGGCATTTTACTCCAAAAAAGGATTGCGGCTAGTATTATGACCAAGCCTGCTTTGATCCCCGGGTCCATTGTGGTTAAGATCTGATTTTTTCGGGGCTTAATGTTTCCGATAACCGACACACCTCTCTTTTTATGCCCACTCAAAGTTTATAACCCTTTTAAAAATCCCTTCTTTTTAAGCTCACTAATGACCATCTCGCAGATACTGCCGGTGAAAAAGCCGGTAATCACCGCTGCAATCGCCAGAACAGGAAGATAGTAAAGGATTAAGGGTTCCCGGAGCAGCCAGGAAGCAACTGCCATCTGCCCGGTGTTATGAATAATGGCGCCGGCAATGCTGATCCCCTTGATACTAAAAACATCCGGCAGCTTTTTATAGAGAAACCACATCAAAACAGCGCTTAACAACCCGCCGGTCAGCCCGAATACCAACGCAAACAAACCTTTGCTCAAGAATGTGACTGCAATGGATCGCAATACCACAATAATTAAGGCGCTTTTCAGATCCAGAAAAACAATGGCGAGCATGGTCAATATATTGGCCAGGCCCAGTTTCACTCCAGGGACTGGAATCGGTAGTGGCAGCAACGCTTCCAAAAAGGAAATGACAATCGCATTGCAAACTAAAATGATCAAGACAGCCTGTCGTTTGGTATTGTTCATCGGTTTCACCTCAATAAGAAATGCTATCGACTGGTCGGACAGAGTCCCGGATTAGGATGACTGTTTTGGACGACAGGCATACGGCCCGCTCCCCCTGGGATGTGCCCGTCCTGTTTGACACAGAGTCTGTTGAGGCAACCGGCATCTGAAAACAGGCTCCTTCCTTTCTCAATCGATATTGTAATTTTTATTCCACGGCATTCAGATCAATATCCCGGACTTTTCTACCGTTTTGGATGATAACCGCCGTTCTCCGGCTGGTACCGCATTACCACGCCAGAGATTATAAAAGCAGTCCGCCGCAAACCGCTAAAGTCAGCAAAATCAAAATCCAATCACCTTTTAATTTAGAATAAACATACTCCTTGTTCTCATCATTAAAGAAAAAATCTGCCTTTAACCCCGGAGTCAGATAGATCTTTTTTCGCGGGTAATGAAAACGGCTTCGGCATCGGTATACCGTTTGATAAGCTCCAACCCCGCTTTAATCCCAATACAAAAACTGCCGTGGTGGCGAGAGCATCGGCTTCCATAGACGACCGGTCAACGATGGTTGCGCTCATCCGCTCGGACTCGGCAGGCCGGCCCGTTTTCGGGTCGATAATATGGCGATATCTTTTACCGTTCTTCATAAAATAACGTTGATAATCACCTAAGGTACTACCGCCTTGTTGGAGACCTTAATGACTCCGAATGTAATTCATTCTCGGCCCGGGATTTTGAATCCCGATATAAAGGGGCTTCCGTCCGGCTTGCTTTCGAGAGTGGCTACATTACCGCCTAAGTCGACCATTTGGCCGGCTCTTTGCAGAAAGGCGTAATTTCGGGTTTCGTCAAGCACCACATCCCTGTAATTAATCAGGGAAGTCATCCTCCGGCATTCAAGGGCCGGTGGGATCCGCGCCTTTCTGGAATTAATATACCACAGTTTAATCAGGGGGGACAACGGTAATATCAAAAGTGCCATCGCTTAAACTTGAAATTTCCAGGACTTTCTTTAGGACGAGCGCCGTCCCCGACTGGAGTTTAACCTGTTGCCTGCCTGCAAAGTCGTTTAATCGATTGATGTCGCCTCCGGGCGAGTTAATATGGTCATCAACGTTTCAATATATTTAATCTTGGCCAGGACTTCTGCAGCCGGCCTGCTTGGCACCGGGGTCGTAGATCCTTTAGGAAATAATGGCCTCCATGGTGAACCGTCGACTTCATAAAGCCGCTCCCCAGTCCGACCGTAGGATGCCAACAGCAGGCACGAAAGTAACCCCCGTGCCGCCCAAATAAAAAGTGTCTTTATATTCTAAAGCCTTTTTGTCAAATTCAAAGTAATGCTTTAATTCTCCAATTGCAAACTTCCTCAATCGTTGCTCACCTTTTACATGAACAATATCATCATGAACATCACCGTGCTGGCTCTTTTCGGCGAAGCATTTCTGGTGCCGCTCTTCCTACAGCATCTTGAAGATCTACACCGTTCCAGGCAGGAATGATCCTTTTTCCCCGAAGCGCTCACCACGGCTGTTGCGATGATTGTTGCTTTCCAAACCCAGCATTAAACTTGATGTAAGGACCTTTGCCATTCCTGGCATTGATTCTGCTGGTTTGGTCCCCGTTCAACTGGCAAAGTTCAACGCCATACCCAAATCAGTAATGGCCAATGCTTCCGCTTTGCTGAATACAGTGAAGCAGATCGGCACTTCCATGGGCATTACAATAAATAACCAGTGTCATGCAACACCGGAACAATTTTATCTATACACCGCTTTAGCCGAACAGGTCAATGCTTTAACCGGCAGCATGGACTTGGTAAAGATGTTGAAGGGACCGCTCTTTTATAGCCAGCATCCCAGGCGAAGGCTCAAACGAGGCTTTATTTTTAATTATGGCCGCACTTGGGGCATTTAAACACTGTTGGCCATTTCATCGCAAACAGATGTTTCTGGCAAGCTTCTTAGGAATTAGACTTACCTTTGAAATTGAATGCGTGAAGCTCTTTGTTTCACAGTCTTTATCATCGCCAAGCGTACGTTTGATTCTGCTATATCCATCAAACGTACGCTTGGAAATCACTTTCTATTTAAATCAAATAATCATCTTGTTCAATTGCAATGGCTTCGAAATATTTAAATAATGGCACCTCAAACCATAGATAATCCCCATTGAATGGCGCTTTTAATTCAGACCCATCCTGATTAGCGCTAGTTCCTTCCATTGTCAATGGCGTTAAACTCTGACCCGAAACTAAAGCCTGAATTTTGTGGACGTTTGCCTTCGAAAGGCGAATACCGATCCTCAACCCTTGAATCGGAATGGGTTCATGATAGCTGGTCCCTTGATTCCCTGAGAAATTCACGGCATGGATTAGGATTCTTTGTTTCTCTTCCTGATGATGGACTGTGATTTCCACTTGCGGCGGCGCATCGGTCACGATAAGCGGTTGAGGATCATAACGGTTGATCAACTGTTGAATCAGTCGGCGATGCTCATCCAGACTATGACGATAATACAGCGAATCGGGTTGCCATGGCAAATAAGCGGTTTCTCCCTGGCCGTAGCGATAAAAGATCACACCCGGCCGATCCGTTTCCAGATCGGGATAGCATTTCTCCGGAGGGCCATAACGCTGAGGTGGAATTAAATGTAACCTCGTTTCCGAGCCCGGCTTCGTTTTCGAATAAAGATAGCCCTGATCCAGCAGGATCAATTGCGTAGCCGGAAAATCAAATTCTCCTTTTGCGATCCGGAAATAAGCCGAGCGCATATTGTCGCGCATCGTTTCCAATTCGGTAACGCCTAACGAAGTTAATCCGAATTTCGCTGCTGCTCCCTCCCCCTCATCGCCCAACCCCGACCGATAGGTGGCGATTAAGTGCCCTCCGCTGCGGACATAATCATCGAAAAGTCGGCATTCATGTTCGGTTAATCGGGTTGAATTCGGCAAAATAATGACTTTATAGCGTCGCAAAATCTCTGGCATCTCGGGATCATTCATCCGGCGATCGCTGATTAAGTCGAACGGGAGGTGCGATTCAGCCAAAATTCGATACATTCCCCGAAACGGCGCGGTCATTTTGGTAAAGCCATCGAAGAAGTCGACATTTTTGTCGGAATAGAACAAGGCTATTTCGGCGCCGGAGCGAAGTTCCGAATACAGCTCCTCATTCCGCTGATGATAGTTAAAAAACTCTTTCACTGTTGGATAAGGTTTGGTGTCCTCTTGATCGAGGGTACCCAAGACATAATAATCCAGTTGTGCGCCATTAGCCAACTGTTGCGCCAAACGCAACCCTTGGCATGGGCCATTTTCCGCCGCGAACCGATACGGAATATCGATGAAGTGAACGATCGCGCTGCAATACGGTTTGCCCTTGCCGAAGGAATAGGACCATTTTGCCTGTTCCCCGGACCAATAAGCCCATTCGGGGAGTGCCCGATCGAGTGCCCGGTTCACTTCCACCCGGACCATATCCGATTCATCGTAACGAAACATGACCCCGGCCTCGGGACGGATCTGCTTGGCCATCCGGATAATCTGAGTCGCAGCTTCAGTGCTGGTTCGCCGCCGAAATTCGTTATATTTTAGAAAGACTGGATCGTTCCAATCCTCAGTTTTCGGAAGCGGGGAATCATACATCTCGCAAAATAACCGTTTACAATTTTCGCATTGACAGATCCCATAATAATTGCCGCTGTAATCATGCACTTGATAGCGGAACATATTGAAAAAAAGCCCGTCCAATTCATAATGCGCCAGTGCCTCCTGGACGATCTCCAAGGCATATTCGCGGCACCAGCCGCCATTGATACAGGTATGATAAACCCCATTATAAATAACCGGGGTTCCCACGTTGGTTTTCCAGAACCAGTCCGGATGTTCCTCGAATGCCAAGCGATTGGCCTTACTGAAATCGAAACGGCCGATGACTTTGACATTTTCCCGGTGGGCGTTTTCCAAGACGCTTCCCAATAAATCGTTTTTTAAGTATGGATTACGAAAATGATATTTTAATTTTGTCGAATAAAAGGCTTCGATGCCGCCGACGTTAAAGAGCAAAACATTTCCGCCAAATTCCTTGACGCTTTGAATGAGTCGTACCGGATCCAAATCCGCATCAATTTCTCGTAGATTCGTTTGAATGATGCGAAATGGTCGATTCCACCATTTTCCCATCGCTGTTTTTTTGCTCCTTTCGTTCACCATTAAGTTGAAAGCTGACAACTCAATTCAGCGAATCATTCTTTGATGGCACCAATCATAACTCCTTTGAGGAAAAAACGCTGGAGGAAAGGATAAATGCACAAAATCGGCACGGTAGCCACTATAATGGTTGCGTATTTGAGTGTTTCGCCGATCGGTCCCCTATCACCAAAAATCCCACCTGCGCTCATCATCGCATCGGTACTGTCATCGACCAATATCTCCCGCAAAAACAGTTGTAACGGAAACAGTGACCGATCCCGCAGGTAAATCATGGCCTTAAAATAAGCGTTCCAATGACTGACAGAATAGAATAAGATCATAACTGCCACTACCGGCAAGGCTAATGGGAAGAAGATTCTAAATAAAATAGTGAAATCGTTGGCACCATCTATTTTGGCCGATTCTTCAATGCTTTCCGGTATCGCTTGAAATCCCGTGCGCATAATAATCAGATTAAAAGTACTGATCGCAGCGGGAAGTATGATAGCCCAGCGAGTATTTATAAGCCCCAGCCAATCAACGAGTAGATAATTCGGAATTAGGCCGCCGTTAAAAAACATCGTAAAAACGATCATGAACATAATTAAATTTTTACCGACCAAATTGCGCCGCGATAAAGCGTAAGCCCCAAATGCGGTTAAAATGATATTAATGATCGTCCCCACTACAACATAAAACAAGGTATTATAATATCCCACTAAAATATCGTGATTGATAAAGACTAAAGCATAGGCCGCCAAGGTGAATCCTTTTGGCCACCAAAGCGCCCCTTTGTTTTGAACTATCGTTAATGGATCGGAAACCGATGCAACCACGACATACCATAACGGATAAACCATCACGATCATTAAAACGACCATCAATCCGATATTAAAAATATCAAAAATTCGTTCCCCTAAATTCTTCTCGTTCATGCTTCTCCCTCCTTTACCACAAACTTGTACTCTGTAACTTTTTACTGATTTGATTTACGGAAACGAGAAGAATAAAGTTGATAAGCGAATTAAACAGATCCACCGCAGCGCTGAAACTATAGTTCATTTGGAGTAAACCTTTCCGATAAACGAAGGTCGAGATTACATCAGCCGTCTCATAAAGCATCGGATTATACATCAGGATAATTTTTTCATAGCCAATCGCCATCATTGTTCCGACCCTCAAGATCAACATGATAATAATCACGGGCGCAATTCCCGGCAGCGTAATATGAAACAATTTGTTCCATCTGCCGGCGCCATCGACAGTAGCCGCTTCATATAATGTCGGATCTATGTTGGTAAGTGCAGCTAAATAAATAATGGAACCCCATCCCAATGATTGCCAAATGCCTGAGCCGACATAAATCGTCCGGAACCATCTCGGATCGGTCATGAACGCAATTGGCGCCCCCCCGAACATAGTAATTAAACTGTTAAACAAACCGTCTTGCGCTGTAAAATTTAATACTAAACCAACTGTCACGACTACGGAAATAAAATGAGGCATATAAGAGACAGTTTGAGCCCAACGTTTAAATTTTTCACTGGTAAGCTCATTTAAAAACAAAGCCAAAATAATCGGAGCGGGGAACCCGAAGAGTACATCATAAAAATTAATTAAAAAGGTATTCCGGATAATTCTCCAGCTATAAAAACTGTTGAAAAAATCTTTAAACCAATTCAACCCTACCCAAGGGCTAGCCCATATTCCTTGGGAAGGCGTAAAGTCTTTAAAGGCAATGATCACGCCATACATCGGCGCGTAGTAAAAAACCAAATAATAAATCACAACTGGCAAAAGCATTAAATAGACATACTTATTCTTGATCCAACAGCTTTGCAATCTCTGCATATTACTTTTGAATCGTGCCGTCTTCAACAAATTAAGCCACCTCCCACTCACAATCGCAATCGTGCCTGTCCGGTTTTTTTCAGCTAGTAGCTCGTGCTAATAACCGACATTCAAATCCGCAACATTGATTAATGGCTCATGATTCAGCCATCGGCGCAGATTTTCACCAACGGTCCGTAAGGCACGTTCTCGCACTTCTTTAGTGGCGCCGGCATAGTGGGGTGTCATAATCACATTATACTGATGAACCGGTTTGGATAGCGGATATTCACGCAGTTCAGGCGGAAATTCCTCACAGCACCAGACATCTAAAGCGGCTCCCGCTAATTTCCCGGAACGTAATGCCTGCCACAAAGCCTCTTCAACGATGATCGGGCCACGACTGATATTAACCAGATAAGCTCCGTCTTTCAGCGCGGCAAATCGCTCCGAATTCATGAAATTTCGGGTCTCGGCTGTTAATGGCATCGTATTCACCAGATAATCACATCGTCCGAGAAATTCCTCGATGGATCGCTCATCTTTAGAGCTATAACACGCCGCCAACCCAAATTCGGCTTGGTTAACGGCCTGCGGATTGCGAGTAAGGGTTGCAATTGTCATCCCAAAAGCTTTGGCACGTTTCGCTGTCTCTTGACCGATGGATCCAAATCCCATGATCCCGAGACGTGAACCGTATAATTCCCCGCCCATGCTTCCTTTCATCCGTTTGGCCTTAATCGACTCCGACCAATTCCCGCGGAAAGCTAAATTCTGGTGGAGTATCCAAGTGCGCCGGGTCAGGGCAACCATATTGCCCATAATAAATTCAGAAATCGGGATCGCCGCCGGACTCGCTCTTAAAACGAGCACCTTATGTTCGAGGAGGTATTGACGAACATTCGAGGATAAATAGGCATTCACTCCATGTCCCGTAGTATGTACCAGTTTTAATTTGGGAGCGTATATCAAGTATTCTGCGGGTAGATTCCCTACTACCACGTCAACATCAGCTACAAATCGTTTTATCGTTTCCTCATCCCATGACTTAGGCGCTACGATTTCACATTCTTTCGGCCAGTTTTGCTCAATAACAGCCCACTCTTCCGGTTCAGCTTTATATCCTACCATTACTTTAATGTGCGTCATTCGGTTTGGACCCCCTAATATTTTGCCGTTTTCAAATCAAAAATTCCAATTTCGATAAAATTATAATGGTGATGATTGTTGATTCAACCATCACCATCATTCAAACACTATTTTCTCTTTTGGAACCGGTTCAGAGCATCTTGTTGCATTTGAATTGCATCCTTAATTCCCAATTGATTAAGAGTTTTTAAATAAGTATCAAACTGAGCTAACGGAACTTGTCCGGTAATGAATTTCGCGGTCATTTCTTCGACATAAGTATTGACATCATTCATGATGGAAGCATATTTACGCGCTTCTTCGGGCGACATGGTCACCGGAGGCATAACCCGACTTGTATTGGCATCTCGCCATTTTTTCGAAGCTTCCTGCTGTTCAGGTAAAAACCACCTTTGCATCATGAGTCCAAGTTCAAAATAGGTCGGCGGCTGCCCAACGCCTCTGCAATATGTGCCGATGCCTTGATCGATAGAGTATTTAGGGTTATTAGTAATGACTTCCTTGAATTTTGGAGCTCCATTGACCATCTCGTAGGAGACTCCTTCGACACCATAGTTCATATACCGATGTCCTTCATCACTATAGCCATAATCCAAATACTTGACGGTTTCAATTACATGTTTATTATTCTTAGTAATTGCTGCCCCGACACCGGGGAATACCCTAATCGTTTCACGATCGAAGTTATAGGCTTTTCCAGCCGGTCCAATTGGGAACGCCGCTCCGATGATACTAAAATCAGGATTTTTAACTCGATTCAGTTGAATTAAGCGACCCATATCCCCGGATAATTGACCATTCCAAGCTCCTGCTCTGTCACCACTGATCAATGAATCGCGTTGTTTTACATCATTGGCCATAAATCCCGGATCAACTAATCCTTCCTTATACCACTTATTCATTGTGGTCAAAAACTGTTTATACTGTGGTTGAACTGGTCCATAACGAACTTTATTATGGATCTGGTAAAACTCAGGTCCGATTCCCCAACAACCCAAGAATGGATTTAATCCGGCAAATTCCCATCGATTATTTAGTCCATCAAACTTCATTGCAGTAAAAGGAATTTCATCCGCTTTTCCATTACCATTCGGATCTTTTTCTTTAAAGGCTTTCAACATTTTATACCAGTCATCTATAGTTTGCGGCTCTTTCAAATGCAACTTGTCCAGCCAGTTTTTACGGATCTGGAGTCCGACTGCCGTTGTAATTCCCGGATCCAATCGCAAAAACGGGAAACAATAAATCGTCCCATTATCCGTCATGATTTGTTTACGGGCCGCCGGATTTTTTGTCAATATCTTTTTTAGATTCGGCGCATATTTATTGATTAAATCATTTAAAGGAATTGCGACCCCATCCTGGATCGCTTTCTCGGGGCCGCCGATATAATTGAGCCAGTTCCACTCGACGATTGAAGGAAAACTTCTGGAAGCGACCATTAGATTTAATTGTTCTTCTTCTTGACCAACCGGAGGGTGGATGAACTTCATTGTAATATTGGTTTTTTGTGCAAATACTTTATAGATTGTCATTTCAGAATAGCTTTTGATACCCCCGGCTTTAGCAGGATTGAAAGCTACAAAGTCGGTCAGTTCCAACGGCGTCTTAGAAATCGGAAAAGTTAACGGAGCGGGTTTCGAAGCTGCGAAAATCAATGTCCCTGCCACTGGAATAAAAATTAAAGCTGCCATCAACTTTTTTAAAAAACCATTGAACATCAACTTTTCCCCCTTTGTTATTTTATCTTTTTCCTTCCAACCATTTAATTTGAATGATCATTTTCACCTCCATTTTAAATTCTAAGTTCACTTTTAATAATTTTTATATCAAAATAATTTTTCAATCATACACTGGCCAACCCTTAATAAAGCGGACTAAAACATAATCAACTTCGCTATCACCTAAAGCTTCAATTCTCCGTGACGACAACCATAATGGAATGTCAAGGCTAATTCGTCGATTAAAATTGTCCAGAAAAAGTTCCATTACCGACTTTGCCGATAACCATGTCGGCTTCAAATTCGCTTTGAATCGTATCCAGGTGCTCCTTCATCTTTGTCTCAGCTAGCAAACCATTTTTCTGCTCAATGGCTTGGTAAATCTCCACGTGTTGCTGGAGATGCCTTTCCAATCGTTCCGGATATTGAAGGTGAGAGTTGTTCTTCAAATTTGGCCACATATTCTCGCTAATTAACTGCATAACTACTTCCATCACCCGAATAATCCCCTCGTTCCCGGTCCCGATAGCGATCGCCATATGAAACGCCTTGTTCATCTCGGATAAACTTTTTTCACTTTGATGCTTTAGTTGGTTTTTCTCTAATAGATCAAACATTTCCTTAAGATAATCCGGCGTTATCCGCTCCGCACAAAGGCGCGCGGCGAAACATTCAACCATTCGCCTAGTTTCTAAAATATCTAATGGATCAATCTGCTCTCGAACTAAAATTCGGCTAAATGATTCCAATAACACTTCTTGAGGCGCAGCATCAGAGATAAAGGTTCCCTCTCCCTGCTTACTCTTGATAACTCCCATCATTTCTAAAGCAGATATCGCTTGTCTTACCGAGGCTCGACTAACTTTGAGCATCGCCGCCAATTCTCGTTCGGGCGGTAATTGATCTCCTGGCATCAAATCGCCTTCGGTTAAAAGCAATTTTATCTGCTCTACTACCATCTTGTAAATTTTTTCATTTTTAATCGGTTTAAAGGGCATTACAAAACCTCCATAACATTACGATGATTAAGTTTTAAATTTATTCACTTTACATATTTGATTGATTGTTTTCGACATCCAATAAGACACCTGATTTTTGAAAATAACTTAATACAATTAATTATAATATTTAATATTGTAATGACTAGTGTCCTAATGGTCTGACCATTAATAATTCTCGATCGCATTCTTAACTCCTGCTAAAGTTAAGATATTTTTTGTTGCTAAATTAAGTACCGCTAAAACAAGTAATAAAAAATTAAGAGAAAGTGAAAGTAAACGATAGTACTTGGTTTTGATAAGAAAAAACATCTTACCTATAAGGAAAGATGCCCAAATCATTTTTATTATTTTATTATTAGAATATTGATATCTTTTCTTGTTGTAAGTTTTGATTTAGACGCGCTCTACAAGCCCTACGATTAAACGTGTTAGAAAAATTCTACTCGTTTGAGGAGGTTCAAAAGCATCGAATCCTAAATCGTATAAAATTAATTGCGGTCGCAAGAACTTATAAATACCAATAAATACCAAGATAACATGAGTTTCCTATTCTGATGTCTACGGTCTCCGTACCGGATCTAATGGCGAAATTTTGAGATTTTGTATTTTATGATTGTTGAGAATACAGCCACCTTATCAGTTGACCCTTTACGATACCTTTATAATACTTAATGAAGTCTAGTGTAGCAATAGTTCTCAAGGTGAGCATTCATTTTCAACTTAAATTTTCCATTATCTATCGATTGCTTCTGCTTAACAATCTTTTGGATGACAGGAAAAACCCAAAGGGGATGCGGTAAAGGAAAGATGGCCTGTAAATCTAGCGGAAAAGATTGACCTGAGGCACAATTACGACATCATTGTTATCAGTGTTAATCTCTTTCAGGTGGATGATGTAATAAAAGTCGTGGCACCTGTTGTCGGCAATGCAACAGTATTGTTTTTCAACAATATTTGGGGCGATATGAAGGACATCGCCGCGCCTTTGCCTTGGGATCAAGTTATATGGGGGGTTTCCGGGTGGCCAGTGGTGGAATTGATGGAAATCTACTAAAAGGTGGCTTTATGCATTCAATTTATCTGGAATCGGCAGATACTACGGCTTCCAAGAAACGGCACACCAGTATGATGAAACTGTTTGAGGATTCGGGCTTTTCAATTGACTATCAGCAGAATATGCAGGCATGGTATTGAGATCACTTTATCATGAATGCCGCTATGGCTGCACAAGCACAAGGGAAGGCAGCTACACAAAAATATTTAGTTCTGTTGAGGCAATAAAGCAAGCGGTTTTGCTGATGCAAGAACTTTTTGCCCCTAATTCCGGCCAGAGGACAGAATTTAAAACGCCACTTCAGCCCAGTGTGAAGTGGCGTTTTAATGTATAAAAAACTATCGGCTGGTTTTTGTAACCGGCTTGTCCTATTATTATTACTGCTCACGCATTTTTAATTGGCCATTTTTCAGTTACTTGTTCTCCTTCTTCACTTTTTCGGCCATCAAGCATATCCAAATCCATATATGCCCTATATTTGGCGGTTCTACCAGGACTGTTTTTCGATAATGGGGCTGGTTTCCATTCACTCCATTGCTTGCCCCATAAAGCTGTTTGTAAACATATCGTGCATATTCCGAGCGGTCAAATCAGTGGGCGCTTGCAGTAACACTTTGCGGCCCCAATCTAAATGACAGATCTGAGTAATTAACAGAATCCCCTTTTTGTTAATCCTTTCTCAGCCATTTCCCGTTAGCGGCATAGATATCCAAGATTATTTTAAGGGAAACGAGAGCTTCCATACCGGAGACCGGAGGTTGATTTCCATTGGCAATGGCCTTGGCAATTGCCATCAATTGTCTTTGGTGATTATCTATCAAAATGCCCTTCGGATCTGAATTGCCACTTCCACTTGGAGCAGAGTCCAAATAGTCTTCCTCGCGTTGACCGTCGATTTGCCAACGAACCACTCGCCCCGCTTCCAGAGCAATGGTCCCTTGGCTGCCATAAAGCTCAATCCGTTCGGGGAACCCGGGCTTCATGGCCGTGGAGCCGGTGATGGTTCCCAGCGCTCCATTCTTAAATTCTAAGAGAGCTATAGCCAAATCCTCTACCTCGATCGGATGGAGAGTGGTCTTGACCATACTTGTCAAGGATCGGACATCGCCAAGAAACCATTGGAAAAGATCGATGGTATGAATCCCCTGATTGATTAAAGCACCGCCGCCATCCACTGCTTTGGTTCCCTTCCAAGGACTGCTCTGATAGTAGCTGGGTTCCCGAAACCATTTAATGGTCGCTTCCCCGGCCAGGAGACGGCCTAGCGCATTCTCGTTCAAGGCCTGTTTTACCTTTAACACCGAAGGACTGAAACGATTCTGCAAGATGAGCGCCAAGAAAACCTTGGCGTGCCGGCAGGTATCCACTAGACGAGTGGCTTTTTCCATGGTAATGTCGATGGGCTTTTCGACAATCACATGCTTGCCGGCATTGGCGACCGCACAACCCGCTTCGCTATGAAACCCACTGGGCAGGCAGATGTCAACCACATCCACTCCAGGATCACTAATTAATTCAGAAAAACTTCGATAAGACTTCGTATTGAATATATGGGCAGTCTTGTCGGAAGCTTCCGTCACCTTGTCCCAGACGCCAATGATCCGTAATTCAGGGATTGTTTGAATTGCCCGCAGATGGTATTTGCCGATCATGCCGCATCCAACCACTGCGATACCAAGTTGTTGAGTAATCAACGGAAGTCCCCTTTCATCGTGTTTTAACTGTTCCGATCAACAATAGAGAATCCCGTTTTGGTCTAGAATCCGTTTCAGCGCTTTGACGGTCCGCCGGAAACCATCGGCTCCAGTTATCCCAATACTGGTATGGGAGACATTGAGGTGTGGCTCCAAAGATAAATAGCCGTCATAGCCACGTTTCACTAAATCCTTAATTAAAGGTTCGATCTCCCCATCGCCTTCACCGGCCGGGACCACTTCTTTGGTGGCCAAAATGGCATCTTTGATATGCATATAATCGATATAATTTTTCAGCTTCGGCCAGCAGGCACTGAATGGTCTCTCACCCATCTGAACGAAATTGGCGGGATCAATAATCCCCCGAAATTGCGGCGATTGGATTGAGGAGTGTATATCAAGGCAACGGCTGCTCACATCGCCGAATATTTCTTTTTCGTTCTCATGGAGGAGTACGATGGGCTCTCCCTTCACTTCAGCAACGAAGACTCGCAGACGCCGCAGGACCTCATCCCGATAACGAGCGGGGTCTTGATCACCCGGAATAAAAAATGAAAATATCCGGATATTGGGGGTTTCAAAAAAACGGGCGATCGCGACGATTCGCCGGAAATCATTTAAATGTGGTGCAAAATCTTCCGTAATCGGATATTTGCCGATCGGAGAACCAATGGCCGAGACCGTAAAACCTCGCTGTTGAAATAATTTCTTTAAAGTGTCCAAGTCATGGGAATCGAACTTGAGAACATTCTTTCCCCAAGCGCTGCGTAATTCCAAGGCTTTGATCCCTTCCGCCTCCAGCACGTCCAACTGTTCGATGGGATCAACCGCAATTTCGTCCGCAAAACCCGATAATTGAATCATCAGTAAATCCTCCTTTTACCTTTATTGAACGGATACTCCCTTTAAGCTCCGAATTGCTTCATGAATCTTCTCAATCACTTTCAAGTCGCGAACCGCATCCTCTCCGGAGGCAGGATTGGTTCCTCCGTCGCAGATCCATTTCATAAAGACGTCTATCTCATTCTGATAAGGATTAAGCCGCGGCATTACCAACTTGCTCTCCAAGGATGCCGCCGGATCATAATGCACCGTCTCCGGAAATTGATAGGGCAGATGAGGCGACCACAGCCGACTGTGAATCGAACCGCCATCCCCGAATACCCAGAACTCTTCCCCATTTCCCATTCCGCCGGCGTGACAATGGTTACCTAAGGCGCCATTTTCCATTCGAAACAGAATATTACAGATCTGTTCGGTTTTTTGGACCGCGGTCACCTCGGCAATTTCTCCTCCCAAGAAGCGGATGAGGTTCAGGTGATGAATCGATTGATTAATGATTTGATCGGCCGGAAGCAAGTCAACCGGCTCCGGGGATGCCTGCAGCTCAACTGGCCTATCCTCGTTCACCGGATCGATCACCGGGATATAATAGGGTTTAAAAACAAGTTTGAACAAAGTCAAAATCGACTGAATCTTTCCCACTTTACCGTTTTCAATCAGTTCCTTGACTTTAAGTACGTCATCGTCAAAACGTCGCATATAGCCGACCATCAGTTTCACGCCATGTTCTTTGACCACTTTTAACGCGGCTTCCGCCTGAGTCACACTATGAGTCAACGGTTTTTCAACCAGAATATGTTTTCCGGCCATCGCCGCCGCTTTAATTAACTCCTCATGGACCAGCGGACCTGTACAGATATCCACCACATCAAACTCGCATCCATTAAGGGCTTCAAAGAGCGTGGGGTAGGTTTGAACATTCAGACGTTCACCCAATGCTTTCAGAAGTCGCGGCCTCGGATCGACCAACGCCACCAATTCACAATCCTTGCAATTTAAAATCGCCGGAATATGCTCCGCTTGCGCGATATACCCGGTTCCAATCAAAGCTAAACGAATTTTTGACATGATGTTTTCCTCCTGAATAATTTGTTCGCTGCCATTAACCTTTAACAGCTCCAGCCATTAACCCCTTGACCATGTACTTTTGAACGATTAAAGAAAAAATGAGCAAGGGTATCACCGATAATGAACCTACAGCGGTCACTGGTCCCCAGGCAATTCCAACATTACTGATATAGGTGGTGATACCGACAGGGATGGTCTGTGAAGCGGGACTATAAGTGAATCGTAATGCCCAGAGAAAATCCTTCCAGGCGAGCAAAATACACATGATCGAAGTCGAGATGACTCCCGGTAGTGAAATGGGCAGAATAATCCGATAAAAGGCCGCCATTCGGGAGCACCCGTCGATAACTGCCGCTTCTTCAAGTTCTTGAGGGACATTTTCAAAGAAGCCATACATTAAAAAGATGGCAAACGGGGTGTTGAAAGTGGTATATGCCAAAATCAACGACAAGTATGTATCCAGCAGATGCAAGTTGCGCATGACGATAAACAACGGAAATACCAGCGTAATCGGGGGAATCATTCGGGTCGCCAAAATACCCATCATTAACCAGCCGCTGCCTTTAAACTTAAACCGGGAGAAACCATAACCCGCCATCGAGCCGACCAGCACCGAAATTACTGTGGTCACCGTAGTAATAACGATGCTGTTGATAACATACTGCCATAACGGCCGCATCGCGAAGGCTTGTTGATAATTATTCAACGTTGGATTGGGAAACCAGAGCGGCGGAATTTTGTACATATCGACATCGGCTTTCATGGAAGTTGCAAAAAGCCAGTAGACCGGGAAAACCATCAATAAAGTAAAAAATGTCGCCGCAACATACAGCGCGGTTTTGGAGGATACTTTGGTCCATTTAGCGTGATTAGGCATTACGGTCCTCCCTCCGGAAGAATGTCATCGAAAGCAAAACGGTTGCGATGATAATTAAAAGAAAGATAATATTGGAAGCGGCTGCCGCTCGTCCGAGCTGGAACACTTCAAAACCGATATTATTGGCATAATAAGTAACTGTCAGCGTTGAAATTCCCGGGCCGCCTGAAGTCAAGCTATAAACCACATCAAATTCTTTAATCGCATTGATGGTTGACATCAAAACCACCGCTCCACTCACCGGCTTGATATACGGGAGGGTGATATGAAGCAATCGTTGCCAGGAACTCGCGCCATCCAAGGCCGCTGACTCATAAAGCTCGTCGGGAACCCCTTGAAGCGCCGCAAGCAAAATGATGGTATTTAAGGGGATGGCCATCCAGATCCCCACTGTGATAACAGTCCAGATAGCGACATGGGGATCGGCCAACCAGTTGAGGGCGGGAATATGCAATACCCCGAAAATATAATCCACTACGCCGTAACTTTTGGAAAACATGATTTTAAACAATAACCCGACCACTACCGGAGCGACTGTGATTGGGGTCAAAATGAGTGAAGCAAAGAGTTGCCTACCCTTGATCGCCATCAACAATATCGCAAAACCCAATGCCAAAATAAACGAAAAAAATACGGTGAACAGTGCCAGAATTAAAGTGGTCCGCACCGATGTCCAAAATACGGGATCCTTCAGCACAAAGCTGTAATTCTCCAGCCCGTTCCAGGATGATTCGGCCATATTCGCCAGGGTAAAATCTTTAAAACTGATTCCGAATGAAAATAAGATCGGATAAAGGATGAACACCGCTAGAAGCAGGATTCCGGGACCGATAAACACTACCGGCATGAAGGCTTTTTCCATCGTTGTCCAATTGTGATTCGGTGACTTATTCAAACCCATGATGTTCGATTCACCTCATTTCGTTTGGGAAAAGGGACCGCTGTGAAAAGCGGCCCCTTTTAGATTAACTGAACTACTTAATCCGTCCCGCTTTTTTCAGAATTTGAATCCACTTGTCCTGAGCGGCATCCAAGGCTGCCTTGCTGGTGAACTCTCCAGCTGCGGCCCGACGGATACTCTGACCGAAAACCTGAATCATTTGGTCGGATTCGAGAATCCGCGGCAACGCCACGCCGTTGGCCAGATTCTCTTTTAACATGGGGAACCAAGGGTACTTCTTAACCAGCTTGGGATCGCTATAGGTTGAAATCCGCCCCGGTTCATAAATAAAGGTTCCTTTTTGAGTGACTCGTTTTCGTTCCACTGCTTTGCTGGTGAACCAAGTCATGAAATCATAAGCGGCATCCTTATTCTTACTTGCGGAAAGCATGGAGATTCCGAATCCCCCCAGCAACGCCTTCGAACCGGGGATCATCGCATAACCGGTCAACCCAACTACTTTGGATTTGGTCGAATCTTCAGCAGTGCCGGCCACTTCGCTCCAAGTCGGGATCATTGGAATTTGTCCCAACAGATAGGCATTATTGTATTCGGTGAATCCGAACGCCAATGTATCTTTGGGTGCATATTTGAGCATCTCGATCACCTTATCCATTGCGGCAATGGCATCCGGAGAGTTCAAATGCGGCTGCCATTTGGCATCTATTAACTGCCCGCCGTGACCGGCCATGATCTCGGCGAAACGCCCTCCAGCAACCACATCGCTGTCAAACCGGACCGCGCAGCCGTATTCCGGTTTGCCATCACCATTCCAGTCCTTACCGTTAAAGAACTTCGCCATCTGCACATACTCATCCCAGGTTTTTGGAACCGTCTTACTATATTTGGCAAAAACATCTTTCCGATAGAGGAACAAACGGCCGTCCGCTTTCAATGGAAAACCGTATAATTTATTGTCCCAACGGCCGTATGTATCTAATAAGTAAGGGATAAAATCTTTAATCTCCGCGTTACGATTGTTGGAGTTTTGGACATAGGCGTCTAAAGGTTCGAGTAATCCACTCTCTACGAATTGCCCGAGTTTGGGATAGTTCAATGTAACCAAATCGTAGGTGTTAATACCGGCCTGGAAGTCCATGAATACTTTTTCGGCCAGTCCTGGATGCGGTAAGATCACAATATTCACTTTGGCGCCGGTTTCTTTCTCCCAACCTTTTACAATCGTTCGTAATTGATCGATTCCGCCATAGCTTAAAAATGTCGCCCAGTTAATCACTTTTCCGGAAAACTTGGCGGGCGTTGCGGCAAAAGCGACTGCCATCAGCAATAATACCATTAGCATTAGAACGAGCACTCTGAACTTCCTGGATTTCATCATCAATCTACCCCCTTTTTTATTTTTGGAAATCCTTCCTCACTGTGTTTTTCTGGGAAGATCACCTCCATTCAGCAAAATTAAAACGTTTCAATTTCTTGCCTAAAAAAAAATGAGCGCGTAGCTAAAGTCATGGGATAAAGTCGCTTTACAACCGATTCAATCTGTAAAAGGTTTGAAACGACTTTATCTACTTGCTTCCCTGAGCTTTTGTGATACCCCTGACTTTCGGGAAAGGGTACCACAACGCTTCTAAACGGACCCAATGAACCGGCTTGACTTTCGCGGAATAAATTCCGTGGGAAGCACTTCGTATTTGTGGGGAATTCCCGGATCATTGATTCGTTTCATCAACATTTCCACAGCGAACCGGCCGAGTTGTTCGGCGGGCTGACGCACCGTTGATAACGCCGGATCAAAATATTGCGCCAGCATGATATCGTCAAATCCCACCACCGATAGATCATCGGGAACTTTCAGTCCCGCTTCCCGGGCGGCGGTAATCGCTCCCACCGCCATCATGTCATTGGCCGCAAATAGCGCGGTAAATTCTGAATCTTCTTTTAACAGAGAGCGCATATAATCGTACCCGCTGTCAAATTCAAAATTGCCAATCCGGATTAAATTCTTTTCTATACTGATGCCATGCTCTAAAAGCTTGTTATAAAACCCGGGGATCCGATTCCAGGACTTTTTGGCCTCTTTGGGACCCTCAATCACCGCAATTTTACGGTGTCCCAGTTGGTATAAGTGTTCCGCCGCCAGAGCTCCACCCTGGTAGTTATCCACGGATAACTGATCACCCTCACTCTCATTCAATTCGGAATCAACGTATAAAATCGGGAGCCGCTCATTCAGTTCCAGTGACAATTCCTTGAAACGCATGCTTTTGGCAATCCAGATTATCCCGTCCACTCCCTTTTCCAGGAGGGCTTTAGCCGATTCGAATTCCCGGTTCGGATTACGGTCGGTATTGCTAATAAGGAGGGTATACCCCAGATTCTGAACAACATCATCTGCGACCCGGGCAATCGTGGCGTAAAACGGGTTCGTAATGCTGGGAAGCATGATTCCAATAATTTGGGTACGGTTGGTTTTCAAGGCGCGCGCCACGGAGTTGGGAACATAATTCAATTGTTTCATAACCTGAAGCACTTTCAGACGTGTTTCGTCCTGGACTACCTCCCGTCCATTCAAGACATTTGACACTGTTCCCAAAGATACTCCGGCCGTTTTAGCCACATCTTTCATTGTCGTCACTAAATTACCTCTTTAGTCTTTGATTTATTCAAATAATTTTGAAACGTTTCAATATATTTAGTTCTCTATCCAAAATGATTATCCTGCCAATTCCATTAAAATTTTTTAACGATTTTGAAACTTATTTGAAATCGTTAAGCCTCATCATATTATCCTACAAATTTCAAATTGCAAGCATTTACAATTTGACCTATTAATCTGCTGTCATCCTTCTTGGTTTTATTAGAGCTACCATCAGCACAGACAAAGGCTGAAAGAGGTTTGCAAGTTTACCCGTTATCAAGTCATCTATGACAGTAAAGCCAAGTTCCTTTAAAAAATCAAACCCGTCTTGGCAATACGCTGTAGGTCGCCGGTAGAGGCCTCGATACTGAGTCGCATGGAGATTTAAAAACGGATGCCAGTGAAGTTACCTTTAAGCTTAAACCGTGGATGAAACCTCCATTTGAAAGGGAATTTGCAGAAAGAACAACGAAAAAATTCACATATGGACCCGGATATAATGACAACGGTTTAGTATTTGCAGGGACTACCGGAAACCCGGTTGATGAAAAAAACATTAGCTCGGCATTTTAATCACATTATTGAACGGGCCGGGGTTCCTAAAATCCGTTATCATGACTTACGCCATACGAGTATTACGATTATGCTTAAACACGGTTGGAGCATGAAGCATGTTCAAGTGAGGGGCGGTTGGGTGGACATCTGGACCCCGGGCAACGTATACGCCCATGTTACTCCAGAAATGCAGCAAGATGTCAACGCTGATATAACCAAAGCTTTAAAAATAAAGACCTCTTCATGAGGTCCTTTATTTTTGATCAAAGATTATACCTTTACGGGTAATGGTATTATCATTTAGATACTATTAAGGGTATGGGTACCATATCTCCAAACCCAATAATGATGCGGTTTTGAAAAAAGGATTCCCAAAAAACAAAATTGACGGTCGCAAACCCCGTCAAATCAATACTTTTGATGGTGCGCCCGACAGGAATCGAACCTGTGCACCTGGCTCCGGAGGCCAGTGCTCTATCCCCTGAGCTACGGGCGCGTCATTTCATACAGTAGGACTATTGTACAATATCTTTTGCCAAAAGGCAAGAGCAAATCTTAGCCAAACTTGGCTTTTTTAACTGAATCGGTCCAAGCAAAGTTCGGTAACTGTCCGAGAAAAACCGGGTTCTTGGCACAGTTCGGGCCATCCGCCCGTATACTGTAGTATCCAGATCCATGCTTAATAAAGAGGTGATCAAAACGATGGCACGCCAATGCCCCCCCGGAACCGTCGCCTATACCATAAAAACCGGAGATACACTTTATAAGATAGCCCAGGAACATCATACCACCATAGCGGCGATCAGCGCGGCTAATCCCGGCCTTCATCCGGACGCTTTGCAAATCGGGCAAATTATTTGCGTTCCCCGTTCTTCGGTCGGCCCGGCGGCCTGCCGGGAAGGCAATTATTATACCGTTAAAAATGGCGACACCCTTTACCGGATTACCCGCGCTTTCAATATCTCCGTCGATGAACTGGTCCAGGCCAACCCCGGGGTGGATCCCGACCGACTCCGAGTCGGCCAAACGCTCTGCATACCGGGAGCCATCTCGATACCGGCGCCGAGGCCTGCCCCGACCCCTGGGCCAAGACCGACTCCAAGTCCTGCGTCAAGGCCCACTCCTACGGCCGAACCGAGACCTGCACCGAGCCAAGAGCCGCGAACCGCTCCGATACCCGGGCCCAGTCCTTCCCCGGCTCCTGAGCCAAGACCGACTCCCGGACCCGGGCCGAGACCCGCGCCGGCACCGGGGCCAACCGCCTGCCCGCCCGGAACGGCCACTTATATTGTTAGAGCGGGTGATAACTATCATGCTTTGGCGATACGTTTCCGTACTACTGTTGATGCAATCATCAGGGCTAATCCGGGCGTGAACCCGGAAAGCTTGGCGATCGGTCAAAGAATTTGCATCCCTGGCGGCACTGCCGCTCCGCCGCCAGCGAGGCATCCGGAAACGGACAAAACAGCGGATTTTCCGGATAATTCCACCGAGGCCACGGTTTGCACGCCGGGTACCTTCGCTTACACTGTCCAGGCCGGGGATACCTATTATTTATTGGCGCAAAAATACCAGACCTCCGTCGAAGCCATCATCAGGGCCAATCCGGGAATTAATCCCAACATCCTGCAGATCGGGCAGACCATTTGCATTCCCGGAGTTTTCCCTTCATCCTGTCCCGCCGGGGCGGCTTCGCATATCATTCAGCCCGGTGATACGTATTATGCTTTGGCCCAACAATATCACACCACGGTGCAGGCGATCCTGGACGCCAATCCCGGATTTAATCCCAACATGCTGCGAGTTGGAGCGCAGCTTTGCATCCCCGGCGCTGCTGGCGGTCGGTTGAGCGACAATTCCGCTGAAACGAATGAAGCGCCGGATGGCAACGACTGGGGGTTGGCGGAAGCTAATTCTTGCCCCAGCAGCACTTTCGCGTATCAGATCCGTTCCGGCGACACCGTTTACGCGTTAGCCAGACAGTATCAGACCACTCCGGCGGCGATCCTTGCGGCCAATCCGGGCCTCAATCCCGAACAGCTGCAGATCGGCCAATCGATTTGCATTCCCGGTTCCCAAACGCCATCTTCTTGTCCGGATGGAACGGCGGCATACCGGATTCAATCCGGCGATACCTTGTACGGCCTGGCCCAAAAGTTTAATACGTCGGTAGCGGCTATTTTGCAAGTCAATCCGAACCTCAATCCCATGCAGCTGCAGATCGGCCAATCCATCTGCCTGCCCAGCAGCGTTCAGCCAACGCCAACACCCCCCACCACCTGCCCGGCCAATTCAACGTCCTATACCTTGCAGGCCGGTGATACCTTGTATTTGTTGGCACAACGCTTCAATACGTCCGTTAATGCGATTCTCAATTTAAATTCGGGGCTGAACCCGAATATCTTACGAGTCGGGCAAACGATTTGCCTGCCCAGTCAGGCGCCGCCGGCTTGCCCGCCCGGAGGCAACCGCTATACCATCCAGGCCGGAGATACTTTATCGACGATCGCGCGCCATTTCAATACCACTCCGGTGGCGATCGTATTGCAAAATCCGGGCCTGCGCCCTGACAGTCTTCAGGTCGGAATGCAGATCTGTATTCCCAGCAGCCGCCGTATCTACTCCAACCGCCAATACCAGGTCGTCTTCCTCTATCCGGCGGATTGGCAAGGCGTCAGCGAGGAACGCTACGAAGGCAGTGATGGCTTTTTCCAAATCTCGGCCGCCGGAAGCGGCAGCAATTCCCTGGATGAGATCTGCCATAACGAAGCTTTTGCTACCGCAAAGCCCTATGGCGAGAATCCCACCATTACCCCGATCACCATCGACCGCCAAGAGGCCTGTTTGATTCTGCCCTCGTCCGACCAGCCGGCAGAGATGAAGCAGCAGGCCGCGTTGATCATCCGTTACCCGCGGCCGGTCCCGATCAGCGGGAACACTTTCAATTTCGCGGTTCTCTGGGCCGATAAGAATCACATCAATGATCTGGCGGCAACGTTCGAATTTTTGCCTTCATAAATCGCAAGGGGGTATCGTAACGACGATACCCCCTTTTAATCATGTCAGCCTTACCTCGTTCGCGGCCGCAAACCGTTTTAATCTCGGGCTTGCCCCAAAAAGCCGACCCGGACTCTCCGCTGACGGGGCCCGTCGAATTCACAGAAATAAATCCCCTGCCAGGTTCCGAGCGCCAAGCGGCCGCCGCTGATCGGAATCATGCAGGAAAAGCCCAACAACGACGCCTTCAGATGGGCGTCGGAGTTCCCTTCGCCATGCCGGTAATCGCCATGACGCGGCACCAATCGCTCCAGCGTGACCAGGATGTCGCGCACCACGTCGGGATCGGCGTTCTCATTGATGGTAATGCCCGCCGTGGTATGCGGCACAAAGACATAGCACACCCCGTCTTGGATCTTGCTCTGCGCCAACTCGGCCCGGATCCGATCGGTCAGATCGATCAACTGCGCCCGGCTCTGGGTCGGCACGTTCAATTCTTTCCAGATGGCAAACTCCTCCTTTTGAAACCGGGATTCTACCCGCCGTTATTTGATAGCCAAAAGCGGAACACGGCTCAAGAGTAGCCTTTAAACGCTCCAAAGCCACTGATTGCCTTGAAAGAAAAAACGAATCCGCTTCGCTTCATAAAGATACTTTACCAGCGCCAAGAGCACGGTCCGGTTCAGAACATATTGAATCGGCGTGACCAAGGGCGTCTCCAGCCGTTCCGCCAATTGCCCATAAAGACCTTCCACGGTCAACGGCCCGTTTTGGAGAATCTCCTCCACTCGACCGGCCAGTTCGTCGAGATAAGTTAGATTTTGCCGGATCTGATCCCGGTATGCGGCGGGGTTTAAGAACGGGCCATGGCCGGGCACCAATCCCGCGTATGCGGTCCCGGATAGCTGTTCCAGCGTATGCCGGGTCTTAGCGATGTCTGTGTAAAATGGAAATTTATATTTTTCAATAAACGGGGTCAAAGTCAGCGCGTCGCCGGCAAACAGGATGTTGCGGTAAGCGATCCCGATCTGGCCCGGCGAATGCCCCGGCAGGCTCTCCACGCCGAACTCGACTCCCCCGAACTGCCAGACGCCCGCGCTTAATTTGCCGGCAACCGGCACCGGTTTGGCCAGAAGGAACTTATGTGTCAATTCGGGGATCGGCTCGGCGCCGCCGAACAGGAAGATTGGCTCTAATAATGGCTGTTCGATCAAAGCGGCTTCAAACTCTGAGGCGAAAAAGCGCAGCGGCGCATCCTTCTGCAGAAAATGCGCTGCCCCAAAATGATCGGCGTGGGCGTGAGTAAAAACCGCCGCTACCAGGGATAAATTGAGCTCCCGCAGCGCCTGCTGCAGGTGCTTGGCGCTCTCGCGGTCCTGGCCCGGATCGATGACCAGACAGGTCCGGTCCTGCAATTCGATGATTCCGGCGTTGGTCCGCCCCGGGTATACCCAACAGCCTTCCGCCAGCAATTGTACTTGTGCCTGTTCCAATGGATAACGCTCCAGAAGTTGATCATTAATAAAGTTGCCAATTTTTCGGCAGACCAAAACAATTTATAAAAAACCCTCCACAAGGAGGGTTTGGTCGAATGCTTTGCAAACGAATCATTTAGGCTTATTTATGGCGTTGGAAACAATCCCGACAATAGACCGGCCGATCTTCGCGCGGCTTAAAAGGAACCTGCGTCGTTGCCCCGCAATCGGCGCAGACGACATCGTACATCTCGCGCGTCCGGTTTGACTCGCCATCCCGTCCCTGCTGCTTGCGGGCCGAACGGCAACTGCCGCAACGCCGCGGTTCATTGGTAAAGCCTTTATTCGCGAAAAACTCTTGTTCGCCGGCAGTAAAAACGAACTCCGCGCCGCAATCACTACAGATTAAAGTCTTGTCCTGGAAAGCCACCAACCATCGCCTCACTTGCAATATGAAAATAGTTTTGATTCGCCCTCATTATATCACCGGCATTGGAAAATAACAACTGTTACCCGACAACTGTTTCATAAAAATGTAACATTGGCCGAGGGCGTCTCTCAAGGCCTGGACCCTTTTAACCTTGCGCGCCGACGGACGGCGCTGCGTCGGCCGGTTCCCGCAATTCCGCCAATTGCCGGACCGACTTCACCAAGCGCTGGAAGTCCGGAATATCCAACGACTGCTCCCCGTCGCTCCAGGCGTGGGCCGGATCGGGATGCACCTCGATCAATAAACCGTCCGCCCCGGCCGCCACGGCCGCCTTGGCCATCGGCAGCACCAGCTTGCGTTTGCCAGTGCCGTGGCTGGGATCGACCACCACCGGGAGATGGCTCAGCAGCTTCACCAGGGGCACGGCGCTCAGATCCAGCGTGTTCCGGGTCGCCGTCTCAAAAGTGCGGATCCCCCGTTCGCAAAGGATTACCGCGTGGTTCCCCTCGGCCATGATATACTCCGCCGCCATCAGCCATTCCTCGACCGTGGCCGAGAGGCCCCGTTTGAGCAATACCGGTTTGCTACAACGGCCGACCGCCCGCAACAAACCGAAATTTTGCATATTGCGGGCACCGATCTGGATGATATCGGTGTACTCCTGCACCAGATCCAATTCCGTCAGGTTCATCAGCTCGGTGATGACCGGCAGTCCGGTTTTCTGGCGGGCCAGGGCCAAAAGCCTCAGCCCTTCTTCCTCGAGCCCCTGAAAGCTATAGGGCGAGGTGCGCGGTTTGAAAGCTCCGCCCCGCAGGCCGTCGCCGCCGGCCGCCCGGATGCCCTCGGCCGCCTGGAGCAATTGTTCCTCGCTCTCCACCGCGCATGGGCCGGCGATGATCCCCAAGGAACCGCCGCCGATCTTCAGCCGGCCCACCTCGATCACGGTCCCTTCCGGCTTGATCTCCCGGGAAACCAACTTATAGGGGCTGAGAATCGGGATCACTTTCTCCACGCCGGGAATGTTCTCGAGAAAACGGAAATCGACCCGGCGCTTATCCCCCACTGCCCCGATGACTTTCTTCTCCACGCCCTGAATCACATAGATCTGGAACCCCAGATCCTCCAGGCGGTTGCACAGATTCTGCCACTGCGCCTCAGTAATGGCTTGATTGGTTACGATGATCATCCGCGTTTACCCTCCAAAAAAAATAATTAGCCCACGTTAGATCCCCAACCATTGGGACGAAACGTGGGCCAAATTCCGCGGTACCACCCATTTTAGTCAATACTGACTCGCTCTTCGGGTACGGAGAAGCGCAGCTTTCGATACCCTATCCCAGTTAACGGCGGGCGGCCGGACCAACCTAATCGGGGCGATCGACCGGCTTTTCCTTGGACCTCCGGTCAACCTCCGCCTTTTCAGCGGTCAACTCCCAAGGGAACTTCGCCCGTTTCACTCCTAAAAGGGCTTTCAGCCGGTGACCCTTTCTCTCTAAAGGAACTCCCCAGGTTACTTTCCTTGATCATCGTCGTTTACTCGCTATATTGTAATACATTATATGCTAAGTCGGGGTTAATTTCAACCGGCTAAGCCATTATCTTTAAAATTTTTAGTGGTTAGTTGTTAGTTGTTAGTTGTTAGTTGTTAGTTGTTAGTCAAATTATTTCGCCAAAAACCAACAACCAAAAACTAGCAACCAGGAACATTTCTTCCAGCAGCAATCCGTTCCAGCAGCCGCAGCGGATTGCGCTGAAGCGCCGCGGCCGCCTCGGCCTCATCGAGACCGGCGCCGCGCGCCACCAGCCGGGCCCAGTCTGCGGTGAGCAGATCCTCCGGTTCGTGCGCGTCGGAATCGACCAAAAATTGAACTCCGGCCGCCCGGCCCACCTGAACCACGTGGCCGTTGCTGACATTATGGCCGCCGCGGGCGGTAACCTCGATAAACACGCCGTTTTGCGCCGCCAGACGGGCGGTCTCCGGCGTAAGCAGGCCCGGATGGGCCAAGATGTCGACATCCCGGCAACCGGCCGCCGCCTGGTTCGTTCCCGGCTCAACCGGCTCCACCAGGGTCTCGCCGTGGACCACCACCAGCCGGGCGCCCAGCCGCCGGGCCTCCGCCGCCAGCTCCGGGATGGCCCCGGCCGGAACATGGGTCAACTCCACGCCGGGGATGGCCTGAATCGGCCAATATTGCCCGACCAGCCGGCACTCGCGCCGCAGTTCGTTAATGACCCGTTCCATATTGCTGGGCGCGGCATGATCGGTCAGGCCGATCGCCTGATAGCCGTTGACAACCGCCCGCCGGATCGATTCCATGGGCAACAATGCGCCGTCGCTCAAAAACGTATGGGTGTGAAAATCAAAGACCACCGTCTTCCCCTCCTGTGCGTCGCGACCGCTGTGACGCTCGTCAGCAACGTTTCCCAAAACCGGACTCAATTCTGATTGGTAAAAACCATGCCGGCCAAACGTCGCAGCAACGGCTTCCGTTCGCAGACGCCGGCGATCTCGCCGTTCAGGAAGCGGGCGATCCCGTCTTCCTCTGGCCCGGGGATGACCCGATCGGCCTTGGCCCGGACCAGGTCCGGCGCGCCTTTCATGGCAACCCCCAGCCCGGCGCCTTGCAACATATCGAGATCATTGAATCCGTCGCCAAAAGCCAGGACCTGTTTCATCTTTAGGCCCTGTTGCGATACGAGCCATTGCAAAGCCTGCCCCTTCGAGGCGTCGGGATCGAAAACCTCCAGCGACCAATCGTAGCTTTCCCGATCGGGCGGCCAGAGGATCATATTCGGCCGGGGTTGAACCTCCTGGTGAATCCGGACCGATAAATTCTTGAGCGCCTGCTCCGGACCGGTGAAGAAATGTTTGACCACCGCGCCCGCGTAATCCCGATTCAGCAGGCAGCGTTCCCCGCTCCGTTCGTGCAGCCATTTGCCGCCCTCGGTTCGAATGATCGTGGCGTGATACGCGCCGGATTCGTCCAGGCAGAACTGATCCACCGCATTCGCGGTTTCCAGCGAGTCATTGTCCAAAATGTCCTGCAACTGCTCATCGATATCCGGGCGGAGCTGAATCTGGCGCAGCACCCGTTCCGCGACGGGATCGAAGACAATGGCGCCGGCCTGCAGAATGACCGGAACCGTCACTCCCAAGGCCTGAGCGATCGGCCGGGTCTGTTTCCAACTCCGGCCGGTGGCGATCGTAAAGCGCATCCCCTGTTCCCGCAGCCGGGCTACGGCCGTCTCGACCCCCGGCGACAGGCGATCGGAGCCATATTCGACCAGCGTTCCATCGAGATCGCTGATAACCAAACGATAATTCCGTAAGTTCATGAATACTCCTTCCCCGTTTACTCTAACATAGTTCCCGGGCCGCGTCAAATCTCGCTCCCGTGGGTTGTCCACCATCGAGGCCGGGAACCCGGAGCACGGACCATGCAACGCCGCGCCGCTCCGGCACTCGCCGCCGGCCCGTCTTGGGGCCGGGATCGCATCGAGCAGCGGCCGGCGCGACGCGGCTCATCTACAAGGCGGTCATTTTAATTATCGTATATTGCGCCGTAATGATCAAGAAAGTCAACCGGCAGGTTGACTGAAAAGTTCTTATCCCAAACTCACCACGGTGGCTTTTTCATCCACATAATTGGGCGCTTCCACCAGAATAACATCGACCCCGATTTTCTTGATCCGTTCCCAGGGAATCACGAAATCGTCGTTTTTGCCGAACAGCCATAAAAATTTCCCGGGTCCGGGAACCACAATCGCTAGAATCCTGCCGGTCACCGCGTCGATCTCAAGATCGCTGGCCAGTCCAAGACGTTTGCCGTCTAAGACGTTTACGACCTCACGCTCTCTTAATTCCGAGGTTTTCGTCAACAACCAAAACCGCCCCTTTCATCATCATTCATATGCAAAAAGTGATGGTTTTGGAACCGGATATGTCGTTCGCCCGTGGAATATCCCGCCCAGGCGCGGATAGCTCCCCGGTTCTCCCCGAACCCGCGCGAAAATTGTTCGGAAGTGAAACACCGTTTTCAGTAACCGGATGAGCATGTTCAGTTACCGAAGGACTCTCTTCAGTTACTGAATAAGCATATTTAGTTACAGAATGAACATTTTCAGTTACTAAATGAACATATTTAGTAACTGAATCATTTCGTTCAGTAACTGAATGAACATGTTGAGTTACTGAATGATCATCTTTAGTAACCGAATGAACCTATTCAATTACTGAATGACATCATTCAATAACTCAATGGGCTTATTCGGCGACTGAATCATTCTCTTCGGTAACAAAACGAGCGTTCGCGGTGAGCCAATGGCAGCCCCGAATCCTTGGCGATGGGGCTCCGGCGACGAGCGGCGAAAGCTCAGCGGTTCGGCTTCCTTATTTTCTTTCGGTTGGAGTCTCCCCGGGGCAGCCCGCCCCCGGGAGCGGCTTATTTGGTCAGCACCCCGCCGGTAAAGGCTTCATATAACGTGTAAAAGCCGATTCCCACAAACAGCAGCGCCGCCCCGATCTTCAGATACTGCTGGGGGACGTAGCGGGTGACCAAACCGCCGAACAGCGCCCCGATCAGCGTGACCAGGGCCAGAGCAAGGCTCGCTCCCAGGAAAACCGAGAAGGGGTTCCGGGATTCGGTGACCAGAGAAAAGACCGCCAGTTGCGTCTTGTCGCCCATTTCCGCGATGAACAGCGTTGAAAACGTCAGGAAAAAAACTTGCCAGTCGATTGTCATTCCTGTTTGACCTCCCGGAAACTGGATGGCTGGAAAAGGGACCGCCCGCCGGATTCCCACGCCACGGAGTAGTAGTATAACAATTTCGCGGTCAAATAATCCCGATTTTGGGCAACAAAAAAGAGACTATTCCTAGTCCCTGAATTTGTTTTAAAGATTTGGGGTGAGCGATGGGGTTCGAACCCACGACCTCCAGGGCCACAACCTGGCACTCTAACCAGCTGAGCTACGCCCACCATCCGTGCAGATGATATAATATCACAGATACTAACCACTGTCAACCCTGCACGTTCAAATCTTTAATGGGAAATCCAGGGCTCATGGCAGCGCTCGCCTTGGCGCGCCGAATGCTAATTTTGCTAATACTCTATTTATATTTCCCTGGGGCGGCAATTAAACTTACTTTTTACGTTCAGTTTTCGATGAATCCGTCCGCAAGGCGATCCGCTTGGCGTCGGGAAGGTCCTCGGCGCGCTGCGGCATTCGCAATTGGACCGGCCGGTTTGCGATGGAATGCCGGTTGCGTTTCGTCGCGGCGGCCCGCTGGGATTCGGGGCATAACACATAAAATGATTCTTATCCAATCCGACGGAGCTTTTTCGCGAAAGAAAGATCCGCCGCCAAACATTCGGGATAAACAAAGAGATCGGTGTTTTGGCCCCGATCTCTTAGGTCGATTGCTTCATGCTCGCTCCTTAACGGGATTCGCCCCGTTTAAAGATGCGGACTCCGCCGGGTGGCATTTCCGGATAGTTCAGCCCGGATAAACTGCAGCCGATAGCGTAAATCGGTTCCCAGCCCCGGTTCCATTCCAGCGGCACTTCCAGACAGCGGCAATCCTGATTCATGTTGAAGCAGGCCAGGATCTGTTCGTTCTTGCCGCTCCGCACGAAGCCGAAGATGCCGTCGCCCAGATGCAAATCATGATAGCTGCCGTTCTGCAGCGCGGGATACTGTTTCCGCAGCGCCGCCAATTTCTTGGTAGCCTCCAGCAAGCTCTGATCCTGACGCTCGGGCGTCCAGATCATGGTCTTGCGGCAGTCCGGATCGGCCGCGCCGGTCAGGCCGATTTCGTCGCCATAGTAGAGCGCGGGCACTCCCGGATAAGTGAACTGAAACGCCAAAGCGGCCAACATTTTACGGCGGTCCTCGCCGCAGAGCGTCAGGAAGCGCGGCGTATCGTGGCTGCCCAATAAGTTATAGGCGCTCAACACATACTCCCACGGCAGGTTGTTGCGGTTATTCATCAAATCCAGCCGGAATTGATCCGCCGAAATCTGCGTTTGCGCGAAATATTTGATTACCGCCTCCCGCCAACGGTAATTCATTACCGCGTCGCAGCTGTCGCCCTGCAACCAGTGGAACGGATCGTCCCAGATCTCGCCGACGATATAGGCCTGCGGATTCAGGGATTTCACCAGCCGCCGGAACACGCGCCAAAAATCCATTTTTACTTCATTCGGGACGTCCAGGCGCCAGCCGTCAATGCCCAGACTGGTCCAGAAGGCTACCACGCGCAGTAAATAGCGCACCACTTCCGGATTGTCGTGGTTCAGCTTGGGAAGGGACCCGAACCCCCACCAGCATTCGTAGTTCGGCTTGGGATCCTGGGTAATCGGGAAGTTCTGGCAATGATACCAGTCCTTGAAGCGCGACTCCGCACCGCGGTTGACGATATCCTGAAAAGCCCAGAAATTATCGCCGGTGTGATTAAAAACTCCGTCGATGATGATTCGCATGCCCGCCTGATGCAACTTGGCGACCAGTTCTTTGAAGACCTGAATATCACCGAACTCCGGCGCAATCTTCAGATAATCACGCGTATCGTACTTATGATTTGAAGGTGCGTCAAAGATTGGGTTCAAATAGATTCCGGTTACCCCCAAATCTTTAAGATAGGGGATTTGTTTGATAATCCCTTGCAGATCGCCGCCGAAGAAATTGGTGCGGGAAGGATTATCGCCCCAGGGGGCGCTGCCCGCGGGATCGTTGCGGCGATCGCCGTTGCAAAAACGTTCCGGGAATATTTGATAAAAAACCGCATCTGCAGCCCAACGGGGCGGAAGCGCCGGAACCGAGTTATCACAAGCTTCATGCATCCGATATTCCGGTAGACCCATCTTAAGATCACCTCCTGATGATAAGCTAACATGTATACTCTACGGGATATCGGGTAACTCTTCAACCGGTAAATTCCGGCGCGTTTGGCAGGCGTCCGGGCGTTGCAAACCGCCCCGTTTCTTTGGTCCAAAGCGGCTGGTTTGCAACGTTGGCTGATACTGGGAGGGAGCTAGAAGGACATCAAGCGGGCCGATTCCATTTGGCAATCGGAGGAATATTGCCAACAATTGACGGCAACTGCGGCCCGGGGGCGCAGTTGCATTTCGGAAAACCGACCGCGCTTCCCCGGGAGGGGATGGCGCTGGGTTCAGAGACGGGTGAGTTTGGCCGCGTCCAAGAATTGAACCGCGCTCAGAGCGGCGCTCTGGCCTTGTCCGACCGCGCGGCTGATCTGCCACGGCTTCCCGGTGCAATCCCCGGCCGCGAAAACGCCCGGCAAATTGGTGGCTTGGCCCGGATCGACCACGATCAGGCCCGATTCGGTGCGGAGCCCGGCTATCAACTGATCCACCGGGCGACTGGCCCTTTCAATAAAGACTCCGGCCAACGGATATTCCCCGGCGGTGGTCTGCAGGGACTCCACCCGCTCCGATCCCAGAATGGCCAAAGGTTTGCCGGAAATTAGCGTGATTTGGGGAGCGAGCTCCCGGCTGAGCTTATACTGCGGCAAATAATACACCTTGGCGCAGATCTCGGCCAAAAAAGCCGCTTCGTTTTCCGCTTCGGGAATATAGCCGATCAGCGCCACGTCTTTTCCTTTAAAAAACATCCCGTCGCAGGTGGCGCAGTAGCTGACGCCTTGTCCGGTGAGCCGGGTTTCGCCATCGATCTCCGCCCCCAGCGAGACACCGACCGCCAGGATAACGGCCCGGGCCTCCAGGGCGTTTTCACGGCCGAAAAGATGGTAGCGCTCTTCTTCATCATCGATGCTTTGAATCTCATCTTTTAAAATGACCGTGCCCAGTTCCAGGGCGTGTTCGCGCATGCGCGACGCCAGATCCGCCCCGCTGATCTGGGGAATCCCCAAATAATTATCGATCTGGTGCGACTGGGTCAATTTTGAGCTGTAGACCTCCTTGGAGATCAAAACCGTTTCTTTGTTGCGGCGGCGGGCGTTTACGGCAGCGGCCAGGCCGGCGGGACCTCCCCCAACGATCGCGATATCATACATTGTAAGCCCTCCTTGCCGGAAGTTGTCTTTTGTTTTTCATTATCTCATGATTGCGCTCGCGGAACAAGTCCCGGCTGAAAGTGTAAATTGTCGTAAATTTCACGAAACGACTAATTTTACTTTGGCCAGTTTTATGATACCATAGAAATTGTCGCGATATTGCCGCACCCGAATGAAAGTTTGCCTCGTGCGGTTGGCCCGTTTAACATATTTTTCCGATAAATAAGTTAAGCTAAACTCCTAATACGTTTTCCATCCAACTCCTCCTGGATGGAGAAATTGGATCAAAATTTTTCAGTTTGCTCGATAAATCGATCATCCTTGCCTAAAGGAGTAAGTGCCGTGCTTTATACCATCTTTAGAGGCTTTTTCTTCTATTTGTTAAAGGTGCTGTCGCGGATGGAGGTGCATGGAGTCGGCCATCTTCCCAAAACCGGCCCGGCCCTCCTCGTCTCCAACCACATCAGCAATTGGGATCCTTTGGTGGTCGGCAGTGCCGCCAACCGACGCGTCAGTTTCATCGCCAAGGAAGAATTATTCAAGATCCCGCTGGTTAACTACTTATTGAAGGCTTGGGGGGTCGTTCCGGTGAAACGGGGCCGCGGCGACCGCGAAGCGATCTCCAAATCCCTGGAACTCTTGCGGGAGCAAAACGTGATAGGCATCTTTATCGAGGGTCACCGCAATAAAATCGATCCCGACCATATGCTCAAACCGCAACCCGGCGCGGCAATGCTGGCCCTGAAAAGCGGCGCGCCGGTCGTGCCGATGCTGGTCACCAATACCCATCATATTTACCGTTTCGGAAAGGTCCGCGTATTTATCGGAGCACCGCTGCAGTTTCAAATGGATCCGGAACGCGACAAAAAAGAGCTTTATAATGAAGTAAGCCAACGAATCATCGATGCTATCGAAAGCCTCCGGGATTAAGCGAGGGCTTGAATCGCTCAAGCCCTCCATTTTTCCCGATAGAAACAGCGAAAACGCCTCGACCCGCTTTTTAAAACTCCGGCTCGATCAAACCGTAATTGCCGTCCTTTCGCCGGTAGACCACATTGACCTCCTCCGTATCACTGTTCGAAAAGACATAAAAATCGTGTCCGAGCAGATCCATTTGCATGACGGCTTCCTCGACCGACATCGGTTTGATGGCAAACCGCTTGGTCCGTTTGATCACCGGAGCGGGAGCCTCTTCCTGCGCCGTCACCGGCGTCAGGACGACCTGATTCTCCTCGCGCAACCGCCGGTTGATACGCGTCTTAAATTTATGGACTTGCCGCTCGATCTTTTCCACTGCGCCGTCGATCGAACCGTACATATCGCCGGTTTTTTCTTCGCCGCGCAGCAAGAGTCCGTCGACCTGAACGGTAATATCGACAATATGTTTACCACGCTCGGTACTCATGGTAACCTGGGCTCCAATCGGGCTTTTCTCAAAGAATTTGCTTACCTTAGCGACTTTTTTCTCGGCATAATCGCGCAGTGCCTCAGTAACGTCGACATTCTTTCCCTTTACACTGACTAACATAAAAACCCCTCCTCGCTCCGATTGTTTGTCTTAATTGTCGGTAAAAATTATGAATTGATTAAGAGTTTTTTAACCCCCCGGCAGCATAGCCCTGGTAAAAATTCACGCTGTTGCTTGCCGTAAGGTTATGAAGGTTAAGGCATCCATCCTTAGTAATATATAACGTATTCTTGTCCGAAATCATTCAATTTAAAACGAAAAATAATCGTAAATTATAAAAAAATACTTGTGCCGGTCGCTTTCACGTTGTGAAGCCGATCCGACCCAAGTATTTTTAACTCAGTCTAAAAGCGCGCCAGCGCGCCACACCTGCCAAACTACAGGCTGATTCCCGTGGTTGACTGTTATTTATTTCTTTGGAGCAAAGGTTTCGCAGCAGGTTTCAATGGAAGTCCGGGCTTCTGATTGGGAACCTAAGGCACCGATTTCCATATCAGTGCTTGAGCCCAAGTTGTTCTGTACCTTAATTTCATCCGCCTGACATACATTCCCATCATCATTGTACTTACAGCTGCTGACACTACATTTAATACGGTTCATTCTTCCACCTCCGTCTCTATTATCCGCGCATTCCAAGGTGGATATACGTCCTTTTAAAAACCCGCGCAAAAAATCAGTCCAAACCCCATTCTGCCATCAACGCGATTAATTTGGCGGCGTAATTCGAGTCCGTGGCGTAACCCGCCTCGGCAATGGCTTTGGCAAATTCCTGAGCGGTTTTAGTTTTAAACGCCGGAGCATAGCGTTTATTTTCCAGTAAAAATTGGCTATGGTCTTTGATGGAGTCGGCGAAAGAGGCATAAGCCTTAAACTGCGCCAACACTTTTTCCCATTTTCCGGTGGCCGAATTTTCTTCCCAGCTGTAATCCTGAACCGTGCCTGCCGGTCCGGTTCCTTTGATTCCGAATAAATTGTAGCTATACCTGCCGGTCGCCCGGTCCACCGGAACGGATTGGCCGTATCCGGATTCCAAAACCGCCTGAACCACTGTCACGCTGGCCGGAACTTCCGTATCTTCTTCATCCAGCAGCGCATAATAGTAAACGGCATTCACGAATTCGGCTTTCGTGGCGCTCGTGGATATGGTGATATTGATCGTCTTTGCTTCGGCGTTTTTCGCCAATTCTTTAATGGTCTGCTCGGAATAAACGATCGTTTTCAACCGGGCCATCGTCGCGGCATCCAACTCACCGCTGCTCTGGATTCCGTCCATGGTTTGAAAGAGTTTAACCGCGGCTTGCAGTGCCGGACCGGCGATTCCATCCACGCCATTTTGGTTCGGGCCATAATTGCCGATGGGGAATTTCAATAAGCACAGATAACTTTGGCCCAAAATCACCGTCGCATCGCCGGTCACTCCCTTGGAAACTTCGGCGAGTTGCGCGTCGATGGCCGGATTATTATATTGCCCATCTCCCGCCGAGCCGGCGAAGAGTTTTTTAAACCAGGCGACGAGCCATTGCCATAATGCCTGAAAAAAACTGGCCAACCCTGAATTCTCAGTCATATTCATCACCCCTAACTGCTAATCTCTTGCTGCAATAATATATTCTTTCAGCACTGCCCTGGTCACGCCAATTTACACCGATTATCCTCCGGTGGCCACATTTAAGGCTACTCTTTTGTTAAAAATAAACTGAAGACTTGATCGCTAGCGATGCTCAATAATAAAATTAAAGAATATTAGCCAACATTGAAAAACGTTGTGATAACCCCATCTGAAGGCTAAGTGTTCACTGAAGCGCAGAAAGGCGGGAGATGAAATCGTTTTAAAACTTTTGCAAGGCGATTTTTCCGATTTGAAGGGGTTAAGCCGACCTTTAAAAATAATGGCTTGGCAATTTAAACGATATAATGACGAAATAATTTTCGATTCTTAAATCGACGAGCATTGAGTCCATATTATGGAGGGATTAGCACATGAAAATCGGTATTATCAGTGATACCCACGGTTCTTTAACCGCCTGGCGTAACGCCTACGCGTTTATTAAGGACGCCGATCTTATCGTCCATTGCGGCGATGTCCTTTATCACGGTCCCCGCAATCCGTTGCCCGACGGATATCAACCGCGGGAATTGGCCGAAGAATTGAATGCCGTTTCCACCCCGCTACTCTTCGCCAAGGGCAATTGTGATGCGGAGATTGATCAGCTGTTATTGGATTATCCACTGGAGTCGCCATACGTACACCTGGTAACACCGGATTTTAAAATCTTATTTCATCATGGCCATCTCTTTGCGCCCGATTCCCTTCCGGCCAAGATTGCCAGGAACTATCAGATTGTGGTTTCCGGCCATACCCATCTCCCGGGAATCCAAAGGTTTGGAGCGGTGATCACCTTGAATCCGGGCAGTCCGGCATTACCAAAAAACGAGCCAAGGATTCCGACGGTGGCCATGATTCGGGATCGCGAGATCCAGATTTTCGATATTCAACGCGGAACGCTTTTGATGAATACCCCCATCGAATGAAACCACCCCGATAATTGATTGGCCGGTCTCAATTTGAATCAGTCATGCGATCAAAGATGAAGATGGATATTGTCGAAAAATGAAGGTTAAACATGAAATTGAAATGAAATAGTCTCTAACCAGCTGTTATAGCCGATATAAGCCCTTTTTATGACTCAAGCGATTGGCATAAGAAGCCGATAAGTAAAGTAAGAAAGGGGGAGTATCCATGCTAAAGAGGTTTCTGGAGTTATTCGCGCAATGGGGAGAGAAGAAACCCCTCGGTTATGAGATATTTTTTTATCCCGGAGGAACTAAATTCAAAAAGATCAAATGAAACCGATTTCGATAAACATTTGCGGACGAATGTATAATCTTTCTCGACATAAACCGCTTTTATTCAGTTACTGCGTTAAAAAGCAGGCCATCAAAAACTTTATCACGGATTGCAACAAGAGGTTGACTTAAGGTCAGCCTCTTAATTTATCCTGTTCCCCATCAGACATATGGCGGAATCTTATCAGATCAATTAGCTTAATTACCCGATAGATTTATTTGGAATAGCATCATTTCCGTGGATATCGACCCATCGTCCATTGCATAAAAGAATTGAAAAAAAATCCGGATGATTATAAAATACAATTGGTAGGTATAGGTAAGAGAGGCAATCAATGACGAGAGAAAAATCGTTGGCAATTCCCGCCACTTTGACGGCAATCATCGTCGGATTGGCTAATTTGAGTTATCTCGCAGTAAACAGGCTCCATCCCGATGAAGCGTATTACTGGGTTTGGTCACGCAAGTTAGCCTGGGGCTATTTTGACAACTCACCGCTAATCGCCTATGTAATTCGATTTTTTACCAATATCGGCGGGAACTCTGAATTTTGGGTGCGATTCCCTGCCTTTCTGGGATGGATTTGGGTCATCGGTTTTAGCTTTTTCTTCGCGTTAAAAATCTATCGTAAACGCTCCGTAGCTTACTTAGCCCTATTGATTGCGCTGTTTGTGCCTTTACTGGCCAGCGGAAGCCATATTATGACGCCGGATATTCCCCTAATCTTTTTCGCAAGCATTGTTCTTTATTATCTCTACCGGGCGATCGAAGAAGAACGGAAAAACGCGTGGTATGGCGCAGGCTTCTTTCTGGGATTAGCGCTTCTCGCTAAATTTCAAGCTATTTTGCTGCTCGGTTCGATCCTACTCATGCTGCTGCTCCGTTCGACCAAAAGACGCTGGTTGCACCGGAAAGAGCCTTACTTGGCGGCCTTAATCAGTTTATTGATGTTTACCCCGGTGCTGTACTGGAATTGGACGCATCAATGGGCTTCCTTTGCCTATCAGGCGCAGCACGGGATCCATCATACCTTCAAAATGGTTCATCTCGGGGAATTCTTAGGGGGTCAAGTTTTAGTCTTTTCGCTGCTTTTTATCGTTCTGATTTATTACGCGATAAAAAGGACGTTCCAATGGCACGACCGCAAATCGGCTGACCTTTTTTTAATGTACTGTTTCATGCCGGTCTTCCTGTTCTTCGGCTTTACCAGTCTTACCTACCCGGCCTTGCCCAACTGGCCCGCGATTGGATATTTACCGGCCATTATCTTTTTGGCTGCTCAACTGCAGCGCGCACTGGAAGGCGCGGGGAAAATCGGACGATTCTTTATCCGGACTGTACTGGGGATCTCTTTCATCGTCAGCATTTTGTTGTTAACCTTGGTGCGTTATCCGGACATCGCGGTTTCCCGGCTTCATATCGATTTGCCTTCGAAGCTGATTCTTACCAATTCGACCTTCGGCTATCAACCGCTCGCCGCGCAGGTCGACAAAATTATCGTCGAAAATTTTGGAACTGCCAAAGCGGTGCCGCTTTTCGGCGATTCTTATCAGACTGCCGCCGAACTTCAATTCTATGTTTCAAAGCCGGTGACGGTATTTACGACCCGCGAAGCTCACCGCTGCCAATACGATTATATTACGGCGGCGCAAATCGGGGCCTATGACGGGCAAGGCGGCCTGTTGGTTTTATCAGGCGCCCTTCCTCCGACGGCCAGTCAGTATTTTCAAGCGATTACCCTGGTGGAAAAAATGGCCTTTTCCCGTTTCGGCAATCCGGTCCGGAGCTTTAACATTTACCGATTTGAGAAATTAAATGCTTCCGCACTCTACCAAATGGCCGTCAATAAGCCACTCGGTTATCCTGGAACCTACCCCGCCCAATAAGGTCCAAGTACAACCGTTCAATTGAACTATAAGATTAACCTAAAATAGGCCAGGCACACTCCTAACGCAATCAAGGCTCCGATCAGCAAGCCAACCAGTACATCCAAGGGATAATGTACGCCGCAATAAACCCGGGAAAGTCCGATCAGCAAAGTCAAACCCCAAAAAATCATACCCAGCTGGATAGAAAAGCAGGAAACCACCACGGCAGTTGCGCAATTATTGGCCGAGTGATTGGACGGGAATGATAGTGGACCGACATTCACGAGTTTATTCACATCGGGCAGAATTAGACAAGGACGTTTGCGCCTGACACGACGCTTGATCTGATTGCAGGTCTGATCGGTCAATGCAATCGCCAGCACCGACAGTAAGGTCGCTACCCGGACGATTCTCGTGCCGAAAATCAATAACAGGATAAAGGCCGGCAGAAAAAGGACGCGGTAATTGTGTTCGTTGGTAATGACCGGCATCAGCCAATCCAAAAACGGATTCTTTAGGCAACGGTTGATCAGGTAGAAAAGTTTTTCATCGAGTCTTTGCAGTTCTTTTTTAAATCTATTTTCGATACTCATCGTCCCTTCCTATGATTGCCTATAAATCCAGTAAGCGCATGGCGGTTCTCATTCCGGATTAACGAACTTGAATTTTAATTGGTCAATTTGTCGGTGAGCCCGCTGTAAAAAATCGCTCGTTTCTTCCCACATTTCCAACTTCTGAAGCTGATCGATGGTGAAAAACCGGACTCGCCTTCCCTCGGGCTCGCTAACTTGAGTATGAAGATACTTCATCAGGAAAAGACGCGTGTCGATGCGCACCATTTGTTGCTGCCGGTTCCATAAATACTGAATACTCCCCAGGTCTTCGACTACCATGGCTGCTACTCCGGCTTCCTCCATCACTTCGCGGACTGCGGCCGCGGCCGGAGATTCTCCCGTTTCGACATGACCGGCGGGAACGATCCAACGGCTCCGGAAGGAATTGCTGGTAACCAGCAAGTATTCAATATTTCCCGCCTCCAAACGAACCACGATGCCGCCCGCCCGGTATTCAACCAGCTCTGAATTCATGGCTTCACCTCATGTCGCAAATTTAAAGAAAGATGAAACAAAAAACATCTGTTATAAAAATAACAGATGTCACCGAACTAAAACATAATTTTCTGACGCCGTGCCCAAATATTGGTCAACATCCCGATGGCCGCCAGATTGGCGATCATGGAACTTCCCCCGGAACTGATAAACGGCAAAGGAATGCCGGTGATCGGCATAATTCCGATGTTCATCCCGATATTCTCCAAAATATGGAATAAAAACATCGAAACCAAACCGACCGCGATAATCGTGCCGGTTTTATCCCGCGCCTGATACCCGACGCGGATGCCGCGCCAGATCAGTGAGAAAAAGAGGAAAAGCACCCCAAAACCGCCGATAAAGCCGAGCTCTTCACAGAGCACGGCAAAGATGAAATCGGTATGGTTTTCCGGCAGATACCCCAATCTCCCTTGCGTCCCCCGGAACAATCCCTTGCCGAAAAACTGGCCGGAACCGACGGCGATGACCGCCTGACGAACATTCCAGCCGCTCCCCTGCGGATCCCGCTCCGGATCGATGAAACTGGTCAACCGGGCGATCTGATATTCCTTGAATGGCAAGGGGGTCTTCAAGAATTGATGGGCGGCAAAAATCAGCACGACCCCGGCGATGCCAATGCCGATCAACAGTAACAACTTCCAGCCGGGCGCCCCGGCGGTATACATCATGGTAAACATGAAAAAGATAAAAACCAAAGCGGTTCCCAGGTCGGGCTGGAGCAAGATTAACAACAGCGGAACCCCGACAAAACAAAACGGTCCGATAAAGCTATAGAAAGAGGTCAGCGTCTCCTTCTCGGCCAAGTATTTTCCGAAGGTTACGATCATGATCACCTTGGAAAACTCTGACGGCTGGACGCCAAACAACCAGCTCTGGGCGCCATTCCGCGTGCTCCCGAAAACGAGCACCAGAATCAGCATCACAATATTTAACCCATAGAGGAATTGTAACATCCGGTCTGAAATACGGTAATCAAAAAACAACATCCCTACCATAAATAAAACGCCGATGACCACCGCAATCAATTGTTTTTTTACGAAGGCCAAAGAATCGCCGTGCGTCAGAGCGACCTTGGCGTGAGTCGCGCTGAAGACCATTAACAAACCGATGAAGATTAGGATGGCAACTACCGCCAGTAACGTGAAATCCATGTTTTTCAAAAGCCGACGGTCCATCGCTGCCCCTCCTCATCCTTCAATATTATATCCCGTTCGTTGCCGCGAGTCTACCAGAAAAAAGTCCCTACAATAGTTTAAAACGGCTCCGGAGAGCCGTCTGTTATCTTCGTATGCGTTTCACCGGGATATTTGCAACTAAGGAAGCCGAGCGTTCGGAGGAGGTTAAGTTAACTTCCATGGTCTGTTCGTCAATATCCATATATTTTGAGATGACCTGAATCAGGTCCTCTTTTAACGACTCCATCAATCCCGGCGAGACACTGGCCCGATCGTGCACCAGCACCAGCCGGAGCCGCTCCACGGCCCGGTCTTTGCTCGAATCCTCTTTAAAGAACTTATTCATAAAATCCATCGCCAAAACCCTCGCTTTGTATCCATTGCTCATTCGGATGATTGGAAATGACAGATACCGCTTCCCATTGAATGATCATGGCTATTTCTTAATAAGCCGCATCAGCTTCTGAAAGAGCCCGACGTCGTAATCCATTGACATGAACGGGACGCTCTCGCCCTCGAGCCGCGCCACAATATTCCGGTACGCTTCGCCGGCCCGGGAGGCCTGATCCATTACCGCCGGTTCGCCGCGGTTGGTAGAAACAATGATGCTTTGGTCGTCGGGGACCACTCCCAGCAGATCAATGGCCAGAATGTCATTGACATCGGAAATATCCATCATATCTCCCTTGCGGACCATTTCCGGCCGGACCCGATTGATTATCAGTTGCGGGACGGCGAACTCGTTGGCTTGCAACAAACCGATGATCCGATCGGCATCGCGGACCGCCGAGACGTCGGGCGTCGTTACGATGATGGCTTGATCGGCGCCGGCGATGGCATTCCGAAAACCCTGTTCGATTCCGGCCGGGCAGTCGATTAAGATATTATCGAATTCGTTCCGCAACTCGTCACAAAGTTCTTTCATCTGTTCCGGCTTAACGGCGTCTTTCTCCTTGGTTTGCGCCGCCGGCAACAGATAAAGGTTTTCGAAGCGTTTATCCTTGATCAAGGCTTGTTTTATTTTGCACTGTTTCTCGACGACATGAACCAGATCGTAAACGATGCGATTCTCGAGACCCATCACCACGTCCAGATTCCGTAAACCGATATCCGCATCGATTAGTACGGTTTTCCGTTTCCGTAGCGCCAAGCCGGTTCCGATATTGGCACAGGTAGTGGTCTTTCCAACTCCACCTTTTCCCGAAGTAATAACGATAACTCTACCCGACATTCCATAGACCTCCTTGTGGCCATCCACTGTTGCAATCGCAGCTATGCTGCAATACATTGGACCAAAAACTGGGAATTATCATCTTAATAATTGTTAAGACATATTTTCATCGGATTATTCATCAAATTTCTTTAATATATTCTAAATTCTAAATATATTATCCGCAAACCCTCAGCAAGCTCTTTCAGTCACTCAACAAGCTCTTTCAGTCATTCAGCAAGCTCTTTCAATCACTCAGCAAGCTCTCTCAGTCATTCAACAAGCTCTTTCAGTCACTCAGCAAGCTCTTTCAGTCACTCAGCAAGCTCCCAGAGAATGCCCTTCGACTCCTCTATGGGCTTCATAAGTTTATTTCAAATCAAAACCGGCGTTTCTTTAACCAAAGAGCGATCTTTGCAGGAGCCCAGCCGGCGGTTTTCTTATGCAATGAACGAGGTCCGCCAAAAAGCAGACCTCGTCACCAAGCGAATCCTATGTCAAACCGTCATGGCGTGAATATTGCCTAATTACCGATGAATTCCTGACTGTAGATATTGCCGTAAACTGAGCCCGAGGCGATTCCGATCCCGATCTGATTGAAATTGGGGTTCAGAATATTGTCCCGATGGCCTTCGCTGTTCATCAGCGCTTGGTGCGCCGCTGCGGTGGAAGAGTTCCCGGCGATATTCTCGCCGGCTGTCTTATAAGTTACGCCGTACTTTTTCATCATATCAAACGGCGAGCCGTAGGTCGGGGAATTATGATCGAAATAGTTGTTCTTTACCATATCGGCGCTTTTGAGCCGGGCGATGGTCACCAGCGTTTCATTGACGGATAAGGCGCGAATCCCGCGGTTAATCCGTTCCTGGTTGACCAGATTGACCATCTTGGTCTCCTCCGCGGCCAAACCGGTGGCAGGATTCGAAGGATTGGACGGAGCCGGAGATGGCGCCGGAGTCGGAGCCGGGTTGGGATTGGGCGCGGGCGATGGCGTCGGCCGCGTCGGCAGGGGCCGCGTGCCTCGGTTGGGCGCGGAAATCGGCCAATAAATCGGGATCGCTCCATAACGCGTATTATATGAGCCAGGGCTATAGTAACGATAATCAGAGGCGTAATTATTCTGGCGGTTCGAATGACGGCCGGTTCCAGCCAAAGCGGGGACGACACTGAAGGAAATCAGCGTGATAACGAGCGTTGCGCCCATGAAAAACTTGCTGAATCGGTTCATGGCGATCTCTCCTTTCAAGTCGGGCTTGACCCCTGGGTATGGAAACTCTACCCCGATTTACCTTTATGCTAACGATTTGACAATTATAGAATTCGTTAGCAATTACGCAAAAGCCTTTAGGAAACTGTGGCCAAACGAGGAAAAATAAGCATATCGGTTGACAAGCCCATTTTTTGCCGTTTTTTGCTCTTTTCCCGTCTCGACGATATGCCAAAGACTGCCTTCTTCTACTCTTTGCCAGCTTGGAAGCCGATCAACCAAGCTTCTGACTTATCAAGTTTGCTCAGCAAAGATGCAGTTGGTTTTCAATGAGAGATCGGTTTAATTGTAAGCTAAAGTTTTGGGGCTATGATGGTTTTAAGTTTTTGGGCCTAAAACAAGGATTTCGCTGACGGTCGGAGATTTTTTATCGATAGTCTTTAAGTTTTATTTTTTACAGCTAAAGTATCCACCCGAGCGGTCTACAGGGAGGTAGACCGGCACGGCATTGCGAATGGAGCGCATGCCGTTGCCAACAGGAATTGCTTTCAAGCAGAGATGCGATGGGCAGAATAGTTTCTTTACTTCATTTGGTGCGTTTGGTAAAGTCAAATGCCGGGTCAGGTGTGGTTCCTAATTACCTTAATATCTATGGGATGGTCAAAATCTCCACGCTCCACGGAGTTTTGACCATCCCATCATGAAAAAAGATTAGGAACCACTATTAAGGGCCGGCATGAGGCCCTGCGGAGGGGTAGGTCCATGGTGTTGGGGTTGGCCGTTCAACCCCTGGACACATCGCACAGGATTAAGCTGGATAGACAAGAATTTCTCCTAAAATACAACAAATACAGCTTTCAGTCACTAACATCGTTTTAGCGGGAGCTAAATTGATTCATCACGAGGCTTGAGGATGTGGAAAGCTATGTACCAATGAAATAAAAAAAGAGACCGGCTCGCGGCTGGTCTCTTTTTTATTGATTTGAAGGATTGATTCAACCCAATACGAGATGGGCGATGATCGTCCATTTGCTGTCGGTCGTCTTGCGCAACAAATAAGAATAACTTCCTTGCTGCTCATCCTGAATCGGAATCGGACCGCCTTGATAAACCAATTTCACCTGGAGCTCCACGTCGCCAGGCTGGACGGCAGGGCTGCTTTTTCCGGCCCAGCTGGTAGTCTGGGCGCCTTCGCTGACTATCTTTTTGACAATCTGAAAACTCTTGATGGGAACCGGCTTGGCGATGGTCAGGCCTTTCCGGTCATAACACTGGCTCACACCATCCCTGTCTCCCAGCTGCAGACATTTGAAATAACTTTGCAATGCGGCTTCCGGCGAGGTGAGATCGAGGGCGGTCTTGACCTTGTTGGCATTGCCAAACGCGACCATCGGCGCGGACTTGAGCCGGGTCGGATTGACCGCCCATAAAAGGCCGGTCGACAGCGAACCCGCTAACAACAGGCCGATCCCTATATAGACCCATTTTGTTCTTTTACGCACCGTTTAAGAACCTCGCCCATCAAATTATTAATTATTATTATTCAATTTGGGTGGGCTATTCCCTCTATTCGATCGCTGGGTTTTACAAATTTTAAACATGAGCCCCTCACCAAAGTTTCAAATATTGACGGATCGCCTCGACCACCATGGCATGATCCTCTTCTTGCGCCAGTCCCGAGACGGCGATGGTGCCTACCACGCCGACATCGCGGATGATGATCGGGAAAGCCCCGCCATGAGCCGAATATTCCAAGGGATCGACATAATAACGTTCGGCGATGGTTTTTCCGGCTTTCAACAACGACTGCCCCACCCGGAGCGAGCTTTTGTGAAAACGGTTCACCACGCGGCATTTCCGGATGATCCACTGATCATTGTCCGGCGTCGTCCCCTCGCAGGCATGGTGGAATAACTGCTGGCCGGAACGGGTGATGTCGATGGTAATGGCTTTCCCTTCTTTTTGGGCCCTTTCCACCAATTTCAACCCGATCTCCAGCGCGGTCCGGTTGGTAAAAGTCTCAAATTGCAGCGTCTCTTCCTCGCTGCTCCTGGCCTGCAGTTCTTGGTCAATGTCCATCATTTTACCTTCTCTCTGGTTCAATCTTCGTTGATCTTTTCGATCCTGATCCGTTTTTTTCCTGCTGCATGATATAAGGTTCTCAGATCGATCTTATTTCAATGCGCGCTTACGATCAGGAAACCTCATTGGATGCGGGATGATCCGCGTCGACCGTTACCCCAAGACTCGATCGATAACTCGTTTTAATTCGGCAAACTTATAGGGTTTGGCGACAACGCCGCAGAAACCATACTTTTGATACTCGGCGATAATCGGATCATTGAAGTATCCGCTGGAAACGATCGCCTTCACCTGAGGATCCAGCGTTTTCAACTCAGCGATGGTTTCCTGCCCGCCCAAGCCGCCGGGAACCGTGAGATCCATAATGACCGCGTCGAACCGCCGGCCATCAGTCATAGCCTGCCGATAACAGGATACCGCTTCCCAGCCGTCCTGAGCCAATTGGACCTGATAACCCGCGTCGCTCAACATTTCGCCCACACTGAAGCGGATCTGGGTGTCGTCGTCCATCAATAAAATCCGGGCTTCGCGGGCCGCGGCCACCTCCAGTGCCTCTTCCTCCTGGACCGGCACGGCATCGGTAGCGGGCAGGAAAATGCTGAAAGCGGTCCCCCGTCCGGGCTCGGACTCTACCTCGATATAACCGTTATGCTTCTTTACGATGGCATAGGAAGTCGCCAATCCCAAACCGGTTCCCTCTTTTTTGGTGGTAAAGAACGGATCGAAGATCCGTCCCAGGTGTTCCGGAGGGATCCCGGCGCCCTCGTCCTGAATGACCAACCCGACATAACGGCCCGGGATAAATCTGGCTCCGGGCCCGACCGTCCGGTTTTGACCGCCGATGGTCAGGGTGCCTCCACCGGGCATCGCTTGCTTGGCGTTCAAGGTTAAATTGTGCAGCACCTGACTGATCTGGCCGCTATCGATCTCGACCGGCCAGAGATCCGCGGGCAGCTCAAACCGGACCCTGACCTTCGAACCGCGCAACACGAAATTGACCGTATCTTGGATGAGTTCAGAGATGGCCGCGGTTTTTTTCACCGGAGCCTCGCCCCGGGAAAAAGTCAGCAATTGTTTGGTCAAGTCGCTGGCCTTGCGGGTGGCATCGGCTGATTCCCGCAGGTAGCGGCCGATGTCTTCGCCCCGTTTCAGTTTGGCCATGGCCAGTTGCAGATTGGCCAAAATCGCCGAGAGAAAATTGTTAAAATCATGGGCGATCCCTCCGGCCAGGATTCCCAGGGATTCCAGTTTCTCGGCCTTGACCAGCTCTTGTTCGGTCCGTAACTTGTTGCTGATATCCTGGAAAATGAGCACCACGCCGAAACATTCCCCGGCACCCGACTTAATCGGGGCCAGACTTACGCTGACCGGGATTTCCCGTTGTGACTTGTGCAGCAGCAGCGAGTAATTCAAATGGATGATTTCTTCCGAGTTCAGAACCGCGGCGACGATGCCTGCGTATTTGAGCTTGGTCTGGCTGTTCACGAGGGAAAAAACGGTATCCAGCTCCTGATCGAGCACGCCGTACTGTGAATAGCCGGTTAAATTCTCCGCTTCCCGGTTCATTAACATGATTCGGCCCAGGCAATCGGTGGCGATTACGCCCTCGCCGATTGAGCGTAACGTGACGAAGAGCCGTTCCCGCTCCGCCGCCAGCTCCTTGGCGAAATCCTTTTCTTTGGAAATGTCGCGATGGATTCCGGAATACCCGATGACCCGGCCACCGCCATCTGTCAACACCGACAGCGTAATCGCCACGTTTACCGGAGCGCCGTTCCGGTGACGCATGACGCTTTCGAACGTTCCCTTCATGCCGGAGCGGAGCCAGCGCTGGAACACCGTCATTGCGGCTGTGCCGGATACTTCCGAATAGAGCAGGGTAATGGATTGGCCGATAATCTGCTCCGGCGGGTAACCGTAAATCCTTTCGGCGCCTCTGTTCCAGCTGACAATCTTACAATCGAGATCGGTGCTGATAATCGCGTCTTCTGAGGATTCGACAATGGCCGCCAGACGTAGCCGGGCTTCCTCGGCCCGTTTTCGCTCGGTGATATTCAAAAAATAAACGAATGACCCATCGTCGGCGGGGTAAACGAATACCTCTACCCAGGCCTCAAGCCGTTGGGAATGGACTTCAAAGCGGACCGCAGCCCCTTCCCGCCAAGCCCGCTCCAGTTCCCGAACAAAAATCGGCTCCAAGTTAGCCTGAAAAAAATCCCTGGCGGAAGCGCCGATCAAAGTCGGGCCATCGGTCTTGAACAGGCGTTCCGCCGCTTTATTGATGTAGGTAAAGCGTTGCCGGGCGTCCAAGGTAAAAAAGGCATGGTGAATGCTTTCCAAGAGATGAGCCGTCTGCTGCTGGGATCTGCGCAATTCAGCCTCGGCACTCTTGCGGCCGGAAATATCTTGAAAATAAACAGCTACTCCCGTAGCGGCGGGATAAATATGAAATTCATACCAAAAACCGGGTTGCCACTCCAATTCCAGTTGACAAGGTTGCCGGCTGGCCCGGACTCGTTCCACATATGGCAAATAAGCTTCCAGTTTATCCTGGGGAAACAGGCTAAGCAGTGACTTTCCGAGAATATCCTCGCGTTTCCAGCCGGATATCCGTTCCATATGCCGGTTCAGGTACGAAAAACGCCATTCATCGTCCAGGGCGAAAAAGGCATCGCTGATGCTCTCCAGAATCGCCACTTTTTGTTCTTCCGCGACTTTAAGTTCAGTGAACACTCGCTGATTGTAATGGGCAATCCGGTCGAACTCTTCAAACTGGTAGACAGGTTCCGGCGTGGCTCGATCCAGCAACAACAGTTGTTGCAAATTGACCCGGATCGCGGCATTCAAACGCCGACCGGTCAAAGTAGAAATTACTCCGGCTCCGGCGGCAATCATCACCAAACCGAGGCTTAACGGGAAAGTAAACCCTATCAACCTGGTGAGAGTGACTTGGGCAAACGTGTAGCCCAGTAGCCGTTGGCGCTCGCCCATGACCGGATGGCTATATTGCAGCAGCCAATTTCGGCAAAATGGCGACCAATGAGATACGAAACCCGGCTTTAGAGAAAATGGCGGCTGAAAACCCTCTCCCACGGCTGGGAATCGAGCGTCTGTGAGACGGATCTGGCCCGTCTGGGAGATCGTAAAAATCACCCGGTCCGATGGGCGTGAATAAAATCCAGCGGTAAAACCCGCTGGAAAATGGCTGGTGATCGATTGAAGTTCCGTTTTTAAAACCGCCCGACTGAACGGCGGATGATCCGTTTGATACAAAACCGATGGTCGCTGGCGGTGGATAAAAGCCGCATAAACTTCCGCTAAATTTAATAAGCGTTGTTTATTCACAGCGACCACTTTATTCAAGACCAGGATATAGAGGAAAATAACGAACAACACGCCAAAAATAATGGTGCTTAGCAAATTGTCGCGATGGATCCGTTGCATCAGTGACTGTTTACCCAAACAGAATTCCTCCATTCCCTCGGTCCCGATCGATGCTTCTTTGTATACAACATATCACATGCTCGCAAAGATCAATGCTGAAACCAATGCCCATAAAATCGGGAAGAAGTATATCCATGGCAATTTAATAACGCTAAACTGACTTTCCCAACACTTTCGGTCATTGCAATCGTCTTTGGTGATTTTGTTCTGAAATGTGCCACCCTGGCTTACTGATTCAAAGTACAAACCTGTTCCGAATCAAACTCTTGATATATATTCGCTATATTTTGGAAAAATCCTTAAGAATAATTTACATTTTTTTCATCTCTCATTAAACGATGATTTCATCGAAACTCATTACGATTGCGATCAAAAAAGCGGCCTAACGGCCGCCTTCTTTTCGCAATGCTTATTTGGATTTGGCTTCTTCCCAAAGTCGATCCATTTCTGCCAGGGTCATATCCGGCAAACGCTTGCCATTGGCCGTAGCCGTGGTTTCTATATAGCGAAAGCGCCCTTCAAACTTGGCAATGGTACGACGCAACGCCAGCTCCGGATTGATTTTCAGGAAACGGCCCACGTTTACCAAAGCGAATAAAATATCGCCGAATTCATCTTCCAGGCGGTCCCAAGCGGGACTGCCGGCCTCAGGCAGCGCCTCCGGATTCAACAATTCGTCAAATTCGCCGAACTCTTCGTGGACCTTGGCCAGCGGTCCCGCCAAATTTCCCCAGTCAAAGCCGACCCGGGCCGCTTTGCCCTGGATCTTTTCGGCTTTCATCAGCGCCGGCAAATCTTTGGGAACTCCATCCAAAGCCGACGGACGCTCACCGGGCTTCTCGTCCCGCTTAATCCGTTCCCAGTTATCCAAGACGCCGGCCACGTCGTTTACCTTATCGGCGCCGAAAACATGGGGATGCCGGCGGATGAGTTTGGCCACAATCCCTTCGATCACATCGTCAATGTCAAATTTACCGGATTCAGCGGCGATCTCGGCGTGAAAGACCACCTGCAGCAGCAGGTCGCCCAGCTCCTCACAAAGCTTGTCAGGCTGGCCCGATTCAACCGCTTCCAGAACCTCAAACGCTTCCTCGATCACATAAGGCTTCAGTGATTCCTGAGTTTGTTCCCGATCCCACGGGCAGCCATTCTCGCCCCGCAACCCGGCCATCACTTCCACCAGCTTGGCCAAGTTGCATTCGGGCTTCTTTTTTACTTCCAGACTCATCGTTGAAAGAGCCTCCTTTTTCTGTCGCTTTTCCGCCGAACCCGGCCAGTCGCTGCTGCCGGGTTAACGCGTTAATCCCGCTTAAGCGGGTGACCACGGTCAGCCGTGCGCCCCACCAAGCTGCTGATAACTTCTAGGTCCTGCCGGTGAATTCCTCCCATGACCCATAAGAAGGCGAAATAGCAAAGCGTACCCAACGCTCCGGCGGCCAGGAATTCCAGCAAATAGTGACCGTTCAGATAGCGCGGCAGATACCAACAAACCGCGGCCATGGCCATTCCGCTGAGCGGCCCGGCCAAATTTAACGGTAAGCTGACGCCGGTCAACCGGGTGATCGATGTCAGATTCAAGGATGCCGTAACGGCGGCTCCGGCCACCGTTCCGATCGCCGCTCCCGCCAGGTTCAACCCCGGCCAGCCGGTCGCAACCAAGGTTACAGTTATTTTAACCACTGCTCCATAGATAAAATGCAGCAGCGGCAGATTGGGGCGACCCAACCCTTGCAGGACACCGGCGGAAACCTGTTCCAACCCCAAAAAAAGGATGGCTGGAGCAAACCAGGATAGAATGGTCAGATTCCCCTGGCCATATAGGATGCGGTAAATCGTTGCCCCGAACATGAGCAGCATCACCGCGGCCGGTATCAAATAAATCAGCCCCAGCCTCAGTCCTTCGCCGACCCGCGCCTGCAATAGCGAATGCTCCCTCCGGGTCAATAAGCCGGAGATGGCCGGAACCAGATTGGAGGCGAGCGCTCCGGTGACGATCAATGGCAAATAGACGACCGCCCACGAATTGCCGAGGATCCCCAATAGCGCGGTGGCCTGGCCGGTGCTATAACCGATGCCCTGTAATTTGGCCGGGACAATCACCGAATCGATCGCTTGCAGCAATGGCGTTAAAATCATGCCCACGGCAATAGGTAACGTGAAGCGGAGCAATTTCAGAATGATGGTCCCGAGAGGTTCCGGCCTGGGCCCGATACGACCGTTTTGGCGCTCGTTTCCCGGGAGCTGCGGCCCAAACAGAAGTGATCTTCTATTCCAAAATGTTCCGGCCAGATAGACCAGTCCGGCCATTCCGCCCATGGTGGCCCCAAAAGCCGCTCCGGCCGCGGCGTGTTCCACGCCATAGCGCAACAGTAATACCGCCAATATCAAAGCCACCGCTACGCGTACGATCTGCTCAATTATTTGTGACACAGCGCTGGGCCCCATCTCTTGCCAGCCCTGGAAGAAACCGCGGAACACCGCGATCAGGCTCATAAAAAAAATCGCCGGCGCCAACGCCCAGATCGCGTAGACGGCCCGGCTGTCGACGACCACTGTCCCAGCCAGCCAGCGGGCGGATAAGGCCATAACCAACGTGAAGCAACTTCCCAACGCCAACAGCATCACAAACGCAGCCAGCAATATCCGCCGGGTTCCCCAACGGTCGCCGGCGGCGATTCTGGCGGCCACCATCCGCGATATGGCGATGGGTATCCCCGCCGTGGATAGGGAGAGAAAGATCAGGTAGATCGGATAAGCCATCTGATAAAGGCCGATCCCTTCATTGCCGATGGTCCGGGCCAGAAAAATCCGGTAAAACGCCCCGAATACTTTGGCCACCAGTCCCGCTCCGGCCAGCAAGGCCGTACCCTTGATGATCGAGGAGTTCGTTTTCATGCAACCACCCTTGCCGCCAAATTGGGATTCCGTCGCTTTGGACCGTCCGTTTCATGGGTAACCGGCCAATGAGTAAGAATCCGCCATAAGATGATACGTCGATCCCGCTATTTTCATGCTTCCCATGCTGAGTCGCGTCTGTTAAAATACGAAGTCCGATCCATTCTTTCACAGGTTTCCGGGCAAAAAAAAGCGAGGGATGAATCCCTCGCTTCTGTGTTTTTTAAAGTTTGAATCGTATCTAAAAGTACCGGTTAGAAATTGGCGGCGCCGCTCTTGCCTTTTTTGCCAAAGCCGCCTTGTTTGGAGTAGATGATCGCCGCCACGACCGCCAGGATACAAATGACCGAAGCGGTAATGACGCCCGGATTGGAACTTTTCATGGTAACCAGAACCGGAGCGGCCAGCAACGATACCATGTTGATGACCTTGATCATCGGGTTCAACGCCGGACCAGCGGTATCTTTCAGCGGGTCACCGACGGTATCGCCGACAACCGAAGCTTTGTGGGCCTCAGAGTTCTTCCCGCCGTAGAGTCCGTCTTCAATGGACTTCTTGGCATTGTCCCAAGAACCGCCGGCGGTAGACATGAAGACCGCCAGCAACTGACCGGACAGGATAACGCCGGCCAAGAAACCGCCCAGGGCTTCCACTTGCAGCAGCATCCCGACGATCAGCGGAGTCAACACCGCGATTAACGCCAACCCGATCAGTTCTTTCTGAGCGGCGGCGGTGCAGATGCCGACCGCCTTCTTGTAATCAGGCTGGACTTTCCCCTCCATCAAGCCGGGGATTTTGAATTGATGCCGGACTTCCTCGACGATTAACCCGGCGGCACGGGCCACGGAATTGATGCAGAGCGAGGAGAATAGCCAAGGAATCGCGCCACCGATTAACATGCCGATGAAAACATTCGGCACGGAAATCCGGATACCGGTAGTGGCTAAGCGAATCGCTTCCGGAACGTTCAATTGGGCTTGCACTTTGGTTACGTCGGTCAAGAAGGAACCGAACAGGGAGACCGCGGCGATAACCGCGGAACCGATGGCTACGCCTTTGGTAATGGCTTTGGTGGTGTTTCCGACGGCGTCGAGGTCAGCCATGATTTGGCGGGCATCTTTGTCGAGGCCGGCCATCTCTCCGATACCGTTGGCGTTGTCGGCGATCGGCCCGAAGGAGTCCATCGCGACGTTGTTGCCGGTGAGGGTCAACATGCCGATACCGGTCATGGCCACGCCATAAAGGACATATACCACATTATGTCCCCAGTAAATAATGACTGCTGCCAGGATGGTGAGTCCAATCACCAAAATCTGCCATACGGCGGATTCAAAACCGATGGCCAAACCGCGCAGGATCAGCGTGGCAGAACCGGTCTGAGAGGCGGCGGCAATATCCTTCACCGGTTTGTAATGCGTATCGGTGAAGAACTTGGTCAATTCGTCGAGGCCGATGGCCAGGACGATTCCGACGCCGACCGAGAAGAATGCGCGCCATTCATTCATATAGAAATGCGCCAACAACGCGAAAGCGACTAATGAAATAAAGGCCGAAAAATAAAATCCTTTATTAATGGACGCCATGGCATCGCCGGATTTGGCGTTGTCGTCGGAACCTTTCACAATATAAGTGCCGATGATCGAGGAGAGCACTCCGATACCCCGAACCAGCAGCGGGAAAACGATCCATTTGATCTTGCCGGTTTGGGCAACCAGCGCCAGACCGAGGATCAAGCCGGAGACAATCGTCACTTCGTACGACTCAAAAATATCCGCAGCCATACCGGCGCAATCGCCGACGTTGTCGCCGACCAAGTCGGCGATAACCGCCGCGTTACGGGGATCGTCTTCCGGGATTCCGGCTTCGACCTTACCCACTAGGTCAGCGCCGACATCAGCGGCTTTCGTATAGATACCGCCGCCTACCCGCATGAATAGGGCCAGCAAGGTGCCGCCGAATCCAAATCCGAGCAAAGCGTCGGGAGCTGCCATTCCAAAATACATGAAGATGATGGTACCGCCGAAGAGGCCCAAACCGTCGGTGAGCATCCCAGTGATGGTTCCGGAACGGTAAGCGACTTTCAGAGCTTCCGAGAAACTGTTACGAGCGGCTGCAGCGACACGGACGTTCCCTTGAACAGCCATCCGCATGCCAAACTGGCCGACTATCAGCGAGAAAAAGGCACCCATGATAAAAGCGATGGCCCGGCCGATGCCGATGATGACCCGGACCTGATCCGGGCTCTGGCCGGTGAAACGCTCCATGGCCTCGGCGCTCGGCGGAACGACATAAACCGATAAGAACAAGACAACCGTTAAAACGGCGATCAGCGGAAGGATCGTCTTCAGTTGCCGGCCCAGATAGGCATCGGCGCCTTCGCGAATCGCGTTCCAAACCTCTTGCATTTTGGCGGTGCCTTTATCTTTGGCCATGATTTGCTTCCGCAACATCATGGCGTAAGCGAGGCCGGCGATGGAGATAAGGAGAACCACCCAGATAGAGATGACTTCAAACGAAGTTGCGTGTAAACTTCCCATTTCAGTTAGATTCCTTTCGTAAAATAAGTTTGATCGCTAACACTACTACTAGCAGTCGATCACAGCATTGATCGTCTGCCGAAACTGTTTTTCCCCCAACCGAACACCTCCTTGAATCAACAGGGTCGTAACATTTTCGATAACATTTCCAAAAAAATTTTTAACTTACAATGGCCCTGTTAATTAAAAAATTCTAACGAATGGGCTGTTCTATGTCGGAAACGTAACTAAAAAAATAATTTAAAGTAAAAATTTTACCCAGTTTATAATATCACATCGGCGGGTCAAATGCAAAAACTTTTCTAAGATTCTGCGCGTTTCTTGTTTCCAACGCGCTGGTCCGGGATTCGGAGCAAGGGGGTCATTTCAAGCAGGAATTCCATAGCCAAAACGCGCTCGAAACCAATCCTGTGGCCAGCGCCAATAACAAAGCGCTTCCCATGGCGGGGCGTTTCTGAATCGAAACGGCCCGGGTCGGAACCGGAACTTCTCCGGCCGCCGCTTTGAAGCGAATCGCCCAAACCGCGCTCCATCCCGCTGCGATTAACATGCCAATTAACAAGCCGAGCTCGCCCCGCACGCCGAACAGCAAACCCCAAAGCACCGCGGCAACCGGCGCCAGCCATAGGCCTTTCACTCTCCTGCCAAGCAACATCAAACCCGCGCCGGCCGCTATCCCGATCAGCAATAATGGATTACCGCCATGGAAAAGCCCATGAAGGTTCGAGTCGGTTGCCAGCCAGGGCGGAATTGCGCCGCCGGCTCTGGCGATCTTTCCGGACAGCGCCGCGCTTTCCAGAGCGATCTTCTGAGTCATGACGGCCAATAAGACCAAACCTATTAACAGGGAGGCTCCCATGCCCCCTTCCCGCGCCCGCGCGGTCGAACCTTCCGGAATACCCGCGGACACCATCCGGTTCTCCAAGCGCCGTTGGACCCCAGGAGTCGCCAATATTCCCAGGACCGTGACAGCCAAGCCGCAGAGTCCCAGCCCCGGCTGATTCCAACTGGCGATGACATCGCCGAGCCATGCCGCCAGGATGGCCAGCAAAGCCTCAAAATTCACGGCTATCTTTCCGCCGGGCCGCGCTTCGCCCTTCCGCCGGCTCCAGCAGTCCGGCAAGAATTTCAAACCCAAGCCGACCGCCAAACCAAGCAGCCAGCTCCCAGCCAAGCCGACGGAGCGTCCCCCGACCAACCAAATCAGCAGCAAGACGCCGGCCCCGGCCAGCAAGCCTTCACAGGCGCAGCCGATCCCAGCGCCGCCAGCGCTGCGCTTCATCAACGAGCCGGCCCATCCCGAGCCCAGCGCGCCGGCGCCGACCATCAGCAACGGGATCCAAACCGCCTGCCATTGCAGGCCGGCGGCCACTCCTAATAAAACGGCCGCATTCAACAGATTGATTTGCAACAAATACCGGAACGCCATGGATCCTCCCCAGTCCCTCCGGCTCCGGGGAGCATCGGACTGGCGGAACCAGCCTCGTCCCTTCCGGCTGCAGGCGAGAAGCAACCAAGCGCCGCTCCCAAGATTGACCATGGCAACGGCGGCTGATTCCAGGGACAGACGGAGCATCGCCCGTAAGAGCAGGAAGCAGATTCCCCAAGCCAGCCAGGCCAGTCCCGAGGCGGCCGGCTCCAAAAGCCATTCCCAATGGTTCAGGGCTGCCGGGCGTTCCGGCGGGCCGATCTCCTTCCGCTTGGAGAACGCCCGAGCCGTCCAGGCGCTACCCCAACGGCCGACCAGCAGCGTTGTCCCAACCATGATCGACGCCGCCAGCGGGATCAACCAGCGATAATCGTTCCACGTTACCAATAAAACGGCCCCGATGCCCCCGGCCAGGGGCCATCCGGGGCGTTCCCGGCGCCAAACCGCTTGCCAGCATTTCAAAACAGCATCACCTTTTCATTCGATATGTAACGATCTTCGGGAATATCATATAACGGCACGATGGAACGCGTACGTCCGGCCCGGCATCAGAAGAGTTGTTGCTGTTTCAGAAGCCATGGGATAAAGTCTGCCGCATCGAAAAAACTTTCACGAAAGCAGTTTTAACGGCTTTATCCCTCGCTTCGCTGAGCTTCGGTGATCACCCTGACCTTCGGCCGGGGCTTACCACAACGCTTTCAGATAACAAACCGCAATCACGATAAACAGCGCCGGCAGGAAATTGCCGACCCGCACCTTCTGCAGTCCCAGGATGTTGATGCCGATTCCCATGACGATGATTCCGCCGACCGCCGTCAGTTCGCGAATAATCTCCGGCGTGAACAGGGACTGAAGCTGCCAGGCCAGCAGGGTCAGGCCCCCCTGGTAGAGCAGGATCGACAGGGCGGACCCCAGCACGCCGATGCCCATCCCGGCGGCGAACGGAATCGAGATGAGTCCGTCCATCATCGCCTTGGTCACCAGGATCGAATGATCGCCCTTGACTCCGTCGGTAATGCTGCCGACGATGGCCATCGACCCCACGCAGAATACCAGGCTGGCATAGATAAAGCCCTTCGCCGGACTGCCCTCGGCCACCTGGAAACGTCCGTCGATCCAGGCCCCCAGTTTCTCCAGGCGTTCCTCGATATTAATCCACTCGCCCAGCATCGCCCCGATCGCCAGGCTGACCAGGACCAGGATCAACTCTTTGCCCTGAAGGGCCATGCTGATGCCCACCAGCATCGTGAACAGCCCCATCACTTGCAAGGCGGTCTGGGTGACCCGCTCCGGGAACTTCTCCCGGAACAGCAGCCCCACCGTCCCGCCGATGATAATGGCGATTACGTTGATAATCGTACCCATGCGTGAATGACTCCTTGCTTGGTTGGCTGATTCAAGCCTGATAATTCTTTAAAAAATCGGCCAGCAGATCGATCCGCCGCAACAAGCTGGGGACCTCCAGATACTCCGCCTCGGAATGACAGCCGCCGCCGCTCGGGCCGACGCCGTCGATCACCGGCACGCCCGCCGCCGCCACCAGGTTGGCGTCGGAGCCGCCCCCGGACTCGGTCGTCCCCAGTTCGAAGCCGAGCCGCCGCGCCAGCGTTTGAAACTCTTCGAACAGACGCATGGTGCCCGGATTGGCCGGCCAGGGCGGCCGGGTCATTCCGCCGCTGAGCGTGGCTTTGGTTCCCGGCACCCGCGCTTCGGCGGCGATCCGTTGCAAGGCCGCGCTGATCCGGGTCTCCTGGCCGGGCCGCACCGTCCGCAGGTCGATCTCGGCCGCGGCGAAATCGGGCACCACATTGGGGCGGATTCCTCCCTGGACCACTCCCACGTTGAGGGTGATCCCCGCCGCCAGATCGGTCAAATCCTGGACCGCGATGATCTGGTGGGCCAATTCCAAGATGGCATTGCTGCCTTCTCGATAATTGGCGCCGGAATGGGCCGCCTTGCCGGTGACCCGCAGGACGAAGCGGCCGATGCCTTTCCTGGAAACCGTCAGGCTCTCGCCCTCGGCGGGTTCGACCACCAGCACCGCCGCGGCTTCCCGGGCCAGCCGGGTGATAATCTCGCGGGAGCCCGGCGAACCGATCTCTTCATCGGTGTTGAACAGGCAGACCAATTCCCGCTCGGGCCAGCCGCTCCGGTCGAGCTGCGCCAGAGCCCCCAGAATGGCGGCCACTCCCGACTTGCAATCGGCCACGCCCGGTCCCTTGGCCCGATCTCCTTCCAGCGTAAAGCCGCGCCGGGCGGCGGTGCCTTTGGCAAATACCGTGTCCAGGTGGGCGATGAGCAACAACGGCCGGCCCACCCCGCTGACCCGCGCCCTCCCGCCGCGCCGCGCGATATAATGCTCGGAACCGTCGCCGGCCCGGGCGCACTCCCATGAAAACCCCAGCGCATCCGTTTCCCGCTCCAGGATCCCGCCGATCTGCGCCAATCCTTGGCGATCGCCGGTTCCCGAGTCGATATTGACCAACTCGGCCAGCAAGGCCAATGCTTTCTCCGCCATCCCCATCCCCGCCTTCGCAAGATAATAAATTTGCCCGCCGGATCCTCCGGGGCCATGGACGCTTCTTCCGCGTCTGTAAGCAGGTCCCGCCAAGTCTCCGGAAGGCCTTCTCAGGGTTCCGGCGCTGCTTCGCAACGCTGCGGCGGAACCGCCGGAGGCTCCGGCCGATCTTCCCGGCCTCCCGGAGGAACCGCTGAAGCGTTGCGAAGCACTTCGCCGAGCTTTTCCAGGACCGCTCTTCGGGACGCCGGCTTCGTCGCATGGCGAATCCCGGCGGTCCGCCGATCGTCGGCTCCGGAAGCAGGCTCTATTCCCACGGCCGGCGAGCGCAGCGCGTCATTCGCTGTTTAAAGCTGTATTCGTGATCGGACCCTTTTTTCCTTCAAGCGCGGCGGCGGACCCTTGCCCGGGAAGGCGTGAAAAAACCCGCCCCACGGGCGGGTTGTGGCGCCAGTCAATTTGGGGCGCGCTGCGAAAGTGGCCATCAGGTCAAAATCTCGACGCCGCTGCGGGTCACCGCCACCGTGTGCTCCCATTGGGCCGACAGCGAGCCGTCGCGGGTGACCACGGTCCAGCCGTCGTCCAAATAGCGGCAGTCCGGCGCGCCGGCGTTGACCATCGGTTCGATCGTGAAGACCATGCCCGGCAGCAGCATGTAGCCCTGGCCCCGTTTGGCGAAATGATCGACGTGGAGCGATTCGTGAAAGGCCAGGCCGACGCCGTGGCCGCCCAGGTCGCGGACGACCGAATAGCCGTGCGACCGTACGAACGGCTCGATGGCGTTGCCGATCCCGTCCAATGGCTGGAACGGTTGGACCTGGGCGATTCCCAGCTCCATGGCTTCCCGGGCCACTTGGATCAGCCGTTCGGCGGCGGGGTCCACCGCGCCGACCCGGTACATCCGGCTGGCATCGGCGTAAAAACCGTTATAGATGGTGGTCACGTCGATGTTGATGATGTCCCCTTCTTGCAATACCTGGCGTTCATTAGGGATCCCATGACAGATGACCTGATTTACCGAAGTGCAAACGCTTTTGGGAAAACCGCGGTAGCCCAGGGTCGCCGGATACCCGCCCAGCTCCAGAGTGAAGCGGTGCACCCAGGCGTCGATGGCGGCCGTGGTGACGCCGGGCCGGACCAGCGCCTCGACTTCGTCCAAGATCCGGTGGGTCAATCGGCCGCTGGCGCGAATGCCCGCCAATTGGGCTTCGGTCTTGAGCATGCCCCGTCCCGGAATGATCAACCCTTTGCCGCGGCAGGCCTCAGCCTGGCGATCGATCTCCCGGTGGCAGGCCTCATAATTCAGACCGCTGCCGCACCAGCAAATTTCCCCATCACGTTCCCTATGGTTTCCCCTACTCATCGCGCCGACTCCTTTCCTGGATTTGGCGAGAATTGCCCGCATCTGGAGCCAGACAGTTCTCGAATCGCATCCCTTTTGGCTCTTATCTTATCCTATCATATGTTGCCCGACAACGCCCCGCGCTAAAAATCGCTCGCCCCATCAACGCCCAAACCAAAAAGACCGCCGTTACTCGGGGCGGTCTTTGGACTGTGCACAAACCAATTAAGCTAAATTACCGGACTTAGGAACGTTTCCCCAATTGCCGGTCGAGCATGACCAAGCCGGAACCGGAGTCGCCGATCATCTTTAACTGCTGGACCACCTTGGAGACGGAGCTCTCCTCCTCCACCTGCTCGGTGACGAACCATTGGAGCATGATCCCGGCGGCGTAATCGGACTCGGCGGCGGCCAGTTTCACCAGTTCATTGATCTTGGCCGTGACGAACAACTCGTGCCGGTACGCCTCGTCGAAGGCTTCCAGCGGAGTCGTCCATTCCTCTTTGGGCTGAGTCAATCCTTCCAGCCGGATCCGGGCGCCCCGGTCCCGCAGATGATCGAAGATGCGCATCGCGTGGCCGTATTCCTCGCTCGACTGCGCCCTCATCCATTGGGCCATGCCATCCAGGTTTTGGGCGTGAAAGTAAGCGGCCATCGCCAGGTACAATTGCGAGGATTCCAGCTCCAGACGGATCTGTTTATTGAGTGCTTCGAGTAATTTCGGTACCATCATTCATTATCACCTACTGTCTGAATATAAATCATATAAATCGATTAAGCTTTCCACAAGCCGTGCAGGTTGCAATACTCCCTGGCGCTCACTTGTTCCGCATCGACCGCGAAAAAGGCCTCCGGAGCATCGCCCGGTTTCAGAAACTGACGGTAAGTCCGGCCGTCGGCGAGCAACTCGATCCATTCGATGTAATGCTTTTCTTCCATCGGATGGGCGACGCTGCCGATCTTGACCTTGTAGCCGCCTGCGACTTTTTCGATGACCGGAACGTGTTTTTCCTTGGCGGCATCCACCGTGTTTTCGGTGACCAGCTTCATAGGCTGATTACAGCAAACCATCTGCCCGCCGCCGACGTGAACCACCTCGACGATGTTCCCACAGACCTCACACTTGTAAATCTCCAACAATTTTACCATCTCTGAATTTCCCCTTTCGTGTTTTTTTGAATGTATCTCCCAAAACTGATCATCCCTAAGATACGCAGGCCCGATAGGATATATGTTGCCGCAAGCCTCCATGCCTAACGCCGTCTCCGAGTTTGAAAATTGTTAATCATAATAATTTTCAATCATACTGACTAATACCGGAGACGACCTTATACCTTATCCTTATCGTGACCGGTTAACTTCCGGAAGATCCGGTTGCCGGTGCATTCCAGTTCGTGGCTCCAGCCGCAGCGCAGGCAGATCGCTTCGAGCTGTTCCGGCGCTTGAATCGCCGCCTGGAGAAAGCCGTTCAACCCTTGTTCCAGCGCCTGGCGGTTCGCATCGGACATCTGCGCGAAAATCTGCGCGAACTGTTCGTGCTCCATCCGGAAAATCTCCTCCAAAAGCCGTTGACTCTCCGTTGTCAGCTTGATCTTGAGCACCCGGCGGTCCACCGGATCTTCCTCGCGGGTTAACAGCGATTTCTTAACCAGCCGATCGATGAGTTTGGCGCTAGCGGCGTTGCTGATGCCCAATCCCTCGGCGATCTCGCCGACGGAAGGTTCCGGATGCAGATGGGCGAAACGCAAGCAGGAGAGTTGTACCTCGGTCAGCTCGTCCTTGGCCAATTTCTCCAACGACGGGCGCAACACTCGGAAACTTATCGCCTGGCAGAATAATTTGGAAATCCGCTCCAAATTACCGTTCTTCACTTAAGCCACTCCTTTATTCCGGAACCTAAATAAATATTAACATAGTTAATATTATCTTGTCAATAATATTCTTAAAGGTTAATTGTTTTACTGAATATTCATGCGCCGACGGGGCGTCCGGATACCCGCCATCGTCTCGCGGTCAAATGCGCCGTTCCAAAAAGGCGTGTCAAGCAAGAAACGAAAAGACGGCCACCCGGCCGTCCTTCTCATCACTAAACCTGAAACCTTAAAAATCGTCCGCCAGCTTATCCGGGATGTAGGCCACCCGGATGTAATGCTGCAGATACTTGGCGGCCGCCTTTTGGATGTCGGCGGTAGTCACCTGCTTCAGCCTGGGCAGCAACTGCTCGTCGTCGACCAGCTGGCTCTCCAGGTAGAAACCGAGCAGGTTGCGAAGCGCCAGACCCTTGCCGTCCTGCTTCCTGGCGTCCAGTTCGGCGGCGATGGCCGTAGTCACTTTGGCGATCTCGTCCTGGGGAATGCCGTGGTCGGCCAGATCCTTCACCACCCGCAGGGTCTCCGCTTCCACCCGCGGCAAGGACTGCTGGTTGGTCATGGTGACAAAGACAAAACTCGGCGCCTTGGGCTTCTCCAGGTAATTGTACACGACCTGGCTGGTATAGAAGAGGGCCTGTTTGACCCGGAGCTCCTCGAAATAATGCTGGTAGTCATCCAGATAATAAGCGATGATCCGGAAGGCCGGAAACTCCGGATCCTGCAGCCGGGGCCCAGGGAAGCCGATGGTCAGCGAGGTGATCCGGCCATTGGGATCGGTCCGGTCCAACTGGCGGTCCTGGGCGATGGTCACCGGCCGGACCAACAACCGGTGGTCCACCGGTTCGGTCGGCAGGTTGGCGAAGAACTTCTCCAACTCCGCCAGACTCTTGCCGTAGCCGCCGGAGATGGAGAGCAGGGCATTGCCCGGCTGATAGGTGCGGCGGTACCATTGGTAGACATCCGTGCCGGTGACCTTGGCGATCATCTCCGAACTCAGTTCGTCGTTGTAGGGATGATCGGCCCCGTAAAACTGGCGGTTAAACTCGTAATAACTCCGGGCCAGCGCCGGCAGGGCCTTAATGTCGACCCCGTAGAGCTGCTTCAGGTCGGCGATCACATCGTAGCTGTAGAGCGGGTAGGTGAGCAGCTCCTTGATATCGGTCAGCGCGGTTCCGGCATTGGCGGCATCGGTCCGGATCCGCACCAGCGTATAATCGGGGTAGGTTTCGACCCCGACATCGCCCAGTTCGGTCCCGCCGAATTTCAAGCGCAACAGCACCAGGTTGTTCATGATCTGGGCGGCGCCTTTGCGGCCGGCCGGATCGAGCCCGCTGCCCGACTTCAGCAACAGCGCGATCTCCACCATCTCCGAGGGCGTCTTCTCCAGCAGAATGGTCATGCCGCTGACGGTGGTCCGCTCGATGAGCGGTTCAGTCGCGGCGGCGTGCACCCCCGCCGGCACGACTGCCATACTGATCAGCAAAACCAGCAAGATGAAACGTAAGCCTTTTTTCCTCAGCATTGTTCCTCTTTCCCTCCCTTAGCGGTTGGTCTTGACCAGGACCCAGGTCGTGGGAGGTTTGGACAGATAGCTGTCGATAAACCGTTCCAGGTCTTTGGCGGTCAATTTCTTGACGAGCGGCAGGTCCGCCGCGGTAATGCTGGACGGATCGGCCAAGGGCTGCAGGGCATACTCGGCGGCGTCCACGGCCGACTCCTGGCTCTGGGTCTGCTCCATGGCGATGGCTTTGGTGAAATTTTGCAGCTTCTGTTTGAAATCCATCCTGCGGAACTGCCGGATATACTGGCGGAGATTGGCCTTCTCGGCCTCGACCGTCGCCGCGTCCGCCGGCTGGCTCCGCTCCAGGTAATAGACGCCGAAATAATCCCGTCCCGCGATGCTGCGGGTGACGACGTTGTATTCCTTGTACTGGTTGTGTTGGTAATCGGTTTTGTAATCCGAGCCGTAGGCGTAAGCCAGCAAGTTCAGGAGCATCCGGTCCTTGGCCGACAGCCCATCGAACTGATAGGCCATCAACAGCTGGAACGGATAGGGATAGATGTTGCGGCTCTCCGTCAGCTCGCCCTGAGGCAGATCGAACGGGGCAATGACCGCCTGGGGCGTCGGCCGCCGGCCGTAACCGTTGCTCAGCTGCTCCAGCTGCGGAATGATCTTTTTGGGGTCGAAATCGCCGGTAATCACATAGGTGGCGTTCTCGGGCTGATAGTAAGTCATATAGAACTCCCGGACCTGGTCGGGGGTGAAATCCACCCGCTGCCGCTCGGCCTGCATCTCGGGGAAGAAATAGCGCAGCACCGCATAGTAAGGATAACGCAGCCCGTAGTCCATATCCAGCTCATAATGGATAATCTGCCGTTCGAAATTGACATTGGTTTCGATGAGATCTGTCTTCCACAACGAACCGTTAAAGATTTTCAAAGCCGCGTCCAGCTGCTCCTTGGATGTCACATAGTTGAAAGTCGTGACGTAAAAGGAGGTCTCCCCGTTGAAGTTGCCGCCCTTCCGGTTGGTGACATTAACGATGTCGTCGTAATGAAAGCCCGAACCGCCCCGGAAGACCAGATGCTCCATGAGATGCGGCAAGCCTTGGTACTTGGCCTCGTGAAATCCGATGCGGACCAGGGCATTGATCGACACTTGCGGCTGGCCTTTCATCACCTTGTAGATCAGGGTCAAACCATTAGCCAGTTTCTGGGTTTGAAAGTCATTGGCCGGCGCCGCGGCGGCCAGCGGCGCTCCGAGCGCCAGTCCGAGCAGGAACAGATAAAGCAGGATCCGCCGTTTCATCATTTGGTTTTCCCTCCGATCACCAGCTCATCCGGGTAGACCGCCCAGGTCGCGGTCAACCGCTGCCTGCCGGGAAGGACGACGCCGCGCTTGCGGGGCAACGCTTCGTTCAGATCGAAGCTGCCGTCGTCGTTGTCGTCGATAAACAGCAGGTCCTCCGGATCGTTGAAGCGGCCGTTATGGTTGCGGTCCACCACCGCCGCCAGCTTCATCGCACCGTCCTCGTTCAATTTGGCCAGAAACCAGGTTTCGACCCGCACCATCAGGTAGGGTTTCTCCTTCACCATGGCGCTAGGTCGGTTGAGCAGGCCGCCCACTTGAATCTGGATCGGCCGGGTCTTACCGTCCTGATAGGTAACTTGCAACTGCACCGGTTCCGGGCCGTTCACCGCATAAATCTGCAGCCCGTACCATTCGTTCAAAAGCGGGGTCCAGCTCTCCCCGGCGAAGCTGCCGTCGCCGTTGCGGTCGATATACAGCCGCTTCTCCTCGCCGACGATGTCGATGATCACCCCGAACTTCTGGCCGGCGTCGCCCAAGGTGATGGTGCCGGTATAGGGCTGTTTCATGCCCAGCTTGGGCAGATCCTTGAACCGCTCCTGGCCGCCGATGGCCAGATCCACCTTTTGCAGCGATCCTTGATAAGCCTTGTAATCCTTATAGGCCCATGGCAGGTGATTGGTGATCGCGAGCAGCGGATAAACGCCGGGCTGTACCCCATCCTGGGACCGTGGCGCCGCCAGGGCGCCGCCAGCCAGCCAAAGCAAGCCGACCCCCAGTACCAGTGCTAAATAATACCTCTTCTTCATCAGGAGCTTTTTCCTCCTTTGTGGAACCTTAACCGATATAAAACGCGACTTCATTCGTGACTGCCAACGCCATGGAGCGTTGCAGCGTTATATGGGTATTCCCGATCGGAACGGTGATTTCCCCGCGGGAAAAACAGTCGCCGGTTGACCGGAAAAAACTGCCGCCCGAAAGGGAGCGGCGCCCGCCGGGCCTATTCGCCGGCCGGACCTTGCTCAAGCTCCGGCATTTTCAGGCCGACCGCCTCCCCGATGATCTTTTGGACCTCCATCATCAGGTTGGAAAATTGCAACTCCGCCATTAAATATTCGCGGACATAGGGGTTTAGACCGACGATCGCCGACAATTTGCGAAGCTCTTGTTCGTGCGGTTCCAGCAGCTTCTCGCCGCTCAGCTTCTTCCGTTCGTACTCCAGTTGCTTCTTGCGGAAATCGTCCAGCATGACCCGGGCCGCCTCGTGCTCATCCAGGGCCTGTTTGGCTTGCTGATAATGATGGAATTCGTCGCTCTCCGCCAGGGCTTTCCCCAACTGCTTGGCAAACTCTATCGCGCGCATCGTGAGTACCTCCTCGAATGTTCCTAATCCCAACAGTTTATGGAATAAATATAGGATTTTATCCATCCATATTCAAAATAGCATTGGTTTGGATAAGATCTTGCTCGGCCTCGGCTCCGCCAGTTCGCAACCGAAGCTAGCGCGGTTTCTTTTTATTACCAACGTATCCGGGTTTCCTTAGTTTCCAAAATATCGTTTCCAGACCGGAACCAGCGCTATTTTTCAGCCGGACGCGCCCGCGCCATCCCGGCGCTGCCGATCTTCTTCTCCCAAAGTTCGTGCTTCTTGCCAAAACTCCTGCCGGCGGTGGCCACTTTCGACCCAATCCCGCGGCCGGACCGATCCGTCCGGCTTCTTTCGCCAGTTCCAGGCGATTCCTGGAAAATGGCCGCGCCGGTATAAAGTACCGAGCCGCCGCAAACAATTGAAATATTCGACCGCCTTTCCCAAAGCGTTGTGATAAAACCGGTCCGAAAAGGCCGGGGCATTCGCAAAGGCTCGGGGGTGTGGCGGCCTATGAGGTGATATGATGCTGATTCTGCCCATCCGCGCCGCAATCCTCTATCTGTTGGTGGTCTTGATCGTCCGGATCATGGGGAAACACCAGATCGGCCAACTCCAACCCTATGAGCTGGTGATCACCATTCTCATCTCGGAGCTGGCGGCGGTCCCGATGCAAGACACCGATATCCCGCTGATCAATGGCATCATCCCCATCCTGACCCTGCTGGTCATCCAGGTCACCCTGTCGTTTATCTCGTTGAAGAGCGCCGCCGCCCGGCTGGTCATCTGCGGCGGGCCGAGCATTCTCATTGAGAACGGCAAAATCGTGGAACGGGAACTGACCCGGCTCCGCTACAACCTGACCGATCTCCTGGAACAACTGCGGCTGAAGGATGTCCCCAACATCGCCGATGTCGAATACGCCATCCTCGAAACCAGCGGCAAGCTGTCGATCATCCCCAAGTCGCAAAAACGGCCGGTCAATCCGGCCGATCTCGGGGTCGCCACCCCCTATGAGGGGCTGCCGGTGGTTTTGATCGAGGACGGGGTCGTCAAGAAGAAGCATCTCGCCCAATCCAACCTGACTGAAGATTGGCTGCTGCAGCAGATCCGCCAGGCCGGCTTGAGCAGTTACCAGCAGATCTTCCTGGCCAGCTTGGACACCACCGGTCAGCTTTATATTCAACCCAAAGAGAAGACGGGGCGGGCCTCATGAAGATTTGGCTGCTGTGTCTGGCCGGGCTGGTTCTCTTTATCGTGGCGGGACTGCTGGTCCAGTCGAACTTGGAGCAAAGCACCGTTCATTTCAGCCAGGAACTGAAACGGGTTGAGGCAGCGCTGGAAGTCCGCGACTGGCATCGGACCGGGCAGAATCTGCGCCGTCTGAACAGCGATTGGGAACGGACCAAATTCCTGTGGGCCCTGATGCTTAATCACAAGGAGATCGACGCCATTGAACAATCGCTGATCCGCAGCGAAAAGGCGGTGGACACCCAAAGCTATAACGATGCCGCCATCGAGCTGGGATCGCTGCGCTACTTTTTGAAGCATGTGCCGCAACGGGAACGGGTCGATCTGATCAATATCTTTTAAAAGAACTATAATCAACCCGACTCCCGGCAAGGTTTACAACGGCCGCCAGAAGATCTTTATTCACAGCGGGAAGATCTTTATCCACAAAAGTTAGATCTGGAATCATAAAAGATCGATCTTTATTAACAAAAGATCGATCGGGAATCATTGCAGACAGATCTTTATCAACAAAAGATCGATCTTAATCCCCAAAAGATCGATCTTTATTAACAAAAGTAAGATCTTTATTCACAAAAGATCGATCTTTTGTGAATAAGTGAGCGACCGGATTGCGCCGGGCTGAAAATTGCTTTTGAACATCGTTTTCCGGAGGAATGACCGCGGAACTAACGAAGGCCAACCATTTCCCCGGCCCGGAGCGGAGAGGATGGTTGGCCTCAGTTTAAGCTTTTGGTATTCGATGGACAGCGACCCAAAGGGCGTTTCGATGAACAAAATCCGAAAACGGTTTACGCTATTCCTGACGGTCCTTTAATGGCGGTGGCCGGGATGGTTGCATTGCCCGTCATAATGGTGCCCGCCACAGTCACATTCCGGCGCTTGCTCCGGTTCCACGATTTCGATCCGGTCCAGCGACGCTTGGACTTGATTGCGGATCATCCCCAGGTATTCCCGGCGCAACTGGTCCCGCTCCGCCAGTTCGGCCGGGCTCAACGGCTGCTGCCGCGATTTATGGTATAACTCGTTCAGCCGGGCGATGGTAACTTTCATATCCTGCATGGGTTCTGCTCCTCTTTTATCCGGTGGGGAAGGCCGCTCCCGCGAGCCGCGCCAAGGTCAATTGGAATAATTGCCGCCACCGGAGTGCAACGATTGCTTTTCGCGTTGGATCGCCGCCAGAATGTCGCGGGCCGCGTTCGGCCGGCCCAATTGGCGCATATTCTCGCGCAACGAAGCCAGTTCCGCGGGATGTTCCAACAGTCGTTCCAGTACCTCCCGGGCCTGATCGGCATCTTTGACCTGGATCCCGGCGCCATGGCGGACCAAAAATGCGCAGTTCCCCGCTTCCTGCCCGGGAATGGGGTGCAAAACCAATAGCGGCAGCCCCTTGGCCATCGCTTCGGTGACCGTCAGACCGCCCGACTTGGAGATCATTACATCGCTGGCTTCCATCAATTCATGCATATTATCGACAAAGCCGTAAATTTTGAAACTTTGGTGCGCCCGGGCGGTCCGCTCGGTCAGTTCCGCCTGCAGCCTGGGGTTCTTGCCACAGATCACCAGGATCTGCAAGGGTTTGGCCACCCGGTCGAGCTCCATCACCAGGTCTTGCACGGGGCCGACCCCGAAACCGCCGCTGGTGATCAAGACGGTCATCCGGCCATCCAGTCCCAGTTTCTGCCGGAGCCCGGCCCGGTCCCCCGGTTGCCCGAAGATCGGCGCGATCGGGATGCCCAGCGTCCGAATGCGTTCGGCCGGAATTCCCATCTCAATCAGGCACGGCGTCAATTCCGCATGGGGGGTGAAATAAAGATCCACGCCGCTGTCCCGCCAGAAGATATGCGGATAATAATCCGTGATGCAAGTGGCCAGGAAAGTCCGGAAACCGTGCCGGCGTTTCAGATGAGTAATGATCTCATTCGGCAAGAAATGCGTCGTGAGCACCAGATCGGGCTGTTCGTGAAGCAGATACCGTTCCAGTTTCCGGCAGTGCTGGGCATTGGTCTGACGCCGGAAAGCGCGGGAGATCCGATCCACCCGGCCGTTATCCAGCATATGATAGAAAGAGCCCCAGAGCCAGGGACAATGGTTTACCATATAGAGATAGGTGCGGGGATAGTTCCTGCGAAAAACCGCGGTCGTATACTGCAATGCGTCAAACAGACGGACCTGCGCCGCCGGGTAATAGGCGGTAACCACCTGATACAGCGCCTCGGCGGCCCGGCGGTGTCCCGCCCCGCTGTCGGCGTAAATGATCATAATCTTTTTCAGTTGGTCATTCACCCCAATAATAAAATATTCCCGCCTTTGGATGATTAATCCGGCCTCGACCAACGGATCGTCTTTTTAGAAAACCGTTAAGCAGCGCGATTTACCCATCTTGGCGCTGCACTAACCAGCGAATGAATCCCCGCAGCGATCGCCTCCAAAAAGGCAGCCGTTAGTGAAGCTACTCTCATTATTATAAAGCCTCGCCCGCCCCTCGTCAAACTGGACTTGAGCTTTCTATCCGCCCTCTTTCCGCTCCGCCGTGGCTGTTTTTTGGATCGCTTTGCCGCGCTGGTACTATTTTGGCCGCTTTTTCTGATGAATTCATTCGGGATTTACCTGCAATTTCTTAAAGGTATAAATGGTACAAGCGACGAATTCTCCCAAAAAATCTCGGAATAAGGGTGGATTCCTTGCGCAACAAACTTTGGCTCATCTTACCCATTCTTCCCATCGCTTTCTTGATATTTCTGGTCGCCTGGCTGACTCCCGCGGCGACCCCGCTTTTCGCTCCGGCGGCCGCTCCCCAGGCCCAGCCTAGTCCCGGCGCAGCGGAGCCGCTTCCCAGCGCGGCAGCTACGGCCACCCCGACTCCGGCCCCGACGCTTACGCCAAGCCCCACCCCAGCGCCGCAAACCGCGGCCTGGCCAAGGCCCCAATTCGTGAAAGGCATCTACACTACGGCCTGGATGGCCGGTTCGGGGAAATGGCTGGCCCAAACCATCGATTTCATGAGCCAGACCGGGATCAATTCGCTGGTGGTCGATGTGAAGGATGACACCGGAACCATCAGCTACCAGTCCAAAGTGCCGCTGGCCGAGGCCATCGGCTCCTGGGAACGGAAGATCGGCGATCCCGCCAAACTCTTGGAAACCTTGCGCCAGCACCGGATCTATCCCATCGCCCGGATCGTGGTCTTCAAAGACCCGTACCTGGCCAAACATAAGCCGGAATGGGCGGTCCAAGACAGTTCCGGCGGCCTGTGGGAGGACCATAAAGGCCTGAATTGGGTCGATCCCAATAATAAGGCGTATTGGGATTATATCGTGGCGATCGCCCGGGAAGCCATCGGTCTGGGTTTCCAGGAGATCCAGTTCGATTATGTCCGCTTTACCAGCGACGGCGCCATTCAGCGCTGTGTTTATCCCTTCAGTAACGGCGAATTAAAACAGGATGTCATCCGCGACTTTCTTAAATATGCCCGGGAACAGTTGAAACCCTATCATGTCCCGATCTCCGCCGACATCTTCGGGCTGACCACCAGCGCCCTCGATGATCAAGGGATCGGACAGCTTTACGAAAAGATCATCGCCAATGTCGATATCGTTTCGCCGATGGTTTATCCTTCCCATTACGCGCCGGGCAGCTTTGGCCTGGGCAATCCCAACCTTCATCCGTACGAGACCGTTTATCGGGCGATTCGGGACGCCCATAAGCGTCTGGAGAAGGCCGGCAATACCACGACCGTACTCCGGCCGTGGTTACAGGATTTCAATCTCGGCGCCCATTACGGCCGGCAGGAGATTCAGAAACAGATCCAAGCGGTCCGGGATGCCGGGGCCAGCGAATGGATCTTCTGGAATCCGAGTTGCCGGTATCAACTGGATAAATACCAATAAAGCTTAGGACAACCCTAGGAACTCCCTTCCGAAAACCCTCGTTATTAAAAATCCGCTTCCTGACCCGGAGCGGATTTTTGATTTTATAGCTTCGATGAAACGATTTTTCCGAAAAAGTGACGGAACACCCAAAGTTCAAATTTACATGAACTGGCGGGAATTTTCAAACGAGCGGATGATATGGTCCTTGGCGCGCAATAGATCCTTGTCCCGCATCGCCTGGCAAAGCGCCCGGTGATTGGTGAGAACCTGCGCGGGGCCGATCTGTTTCAGCGTCTTTTCGATCGGCGAGGCGAACAATTGCATCACCACCGTGCTGATCCGGATGAACGACTGATTTTTGGACATCTCCAAGATCCGGAGATGAAACCGGAGATCCAACTCCGCCAAACGCTCCAGATCGCCCGAAGGCAAGGTTTCCTCGAATTGCCGCAGATCCTCTTCCAGCATGGCGTAATCGGCGGCGGCGGCTTTGTTCATGGCCAGCTCGACGGCATCGACCTCCAGCAAAACCCGGAGTTCCAGGAGTTCATCCTTGGAGCCTTTTTCGATGATCAGATTGAAGATCAGCGGATCGAACATCGCCTGCGACGCCGCCGTGGCAATAAAGGTCCCGCCCCGTTTTTTAGCCACCAACACGCCCAGGCCGCCCAGCGTCTTCAGCGCTTCCCGCAAAGAGGTACGGCTGACGCCCAATTGTGACGCCAGCTCCGGTTCGGGAGGCAGCCGGTCTCCCGGCTTCAATTCGCCCCGGATCAACGATTGGGTAATCTTTTCGATGATCTGTTGCACTACAGTACTTGAATGAATCGGTTGAAACAATTAACCACCCCGATTGTTGCCACTTCGCTGTCTTTGATAAATTGGATAAATAATTTGCTAAAATATCATGTCGGCTCGCCTGACCAGCGCGGCCAAAGGCGCCGCTTGCTTTTCGAACCCTCGTTTATTTCCCGGCCGGTTGGGCAGGCAGCGTGATGACCCAGATGGCCGGCCGGATACTGCGATAGGTAAAGAAAGCCAGTTTCCGACCGTCGGGACTCCAGGTTACCGAGGCTCCGACCAGGGCCACTTTGCTCGTCAGATAATAGATCGTGCCATTGGCCAGGTTTTTCAGATAGAGACCGCCCCGGTCGAATTTTCCGTTGCCGTCCTTGATGGCGCTGCGGTTGGAGACGAAAGCCAGCCATTGCCCGTCCGGGGAAAGCGCCGGGTAACGGTTGTCGTAATCGTCGACCACTACCGGCTGCATGGTTTTATCGAGCGGATTCAGCGACCAGATGCTCCCCTTGCCGAAGTCCGTTACCCGAAAGCTCTGATTGTTCACACTGACGGTTTTGGAGACCGGCAAAATCCGGGTAAAATAGATCTTGCCATTCTTACCCCACCACGGATTGATGAGGATCTCGCCCTCCCCGCCGGCCAACAGCCGGGTGCTACCGTCCGCCACATTCAGCAGGAACAATTGCGCCCGGTATGGCCCTTGCGCCCGGCTGAACACGATCTGGCTGCCATCGGGCGACCAGAAAGGATCGCGGTCGGCCGCTCCTTGCGTCAACGGCCGAGCGGGACCGTTCGGCATATCCCGCAACCAAAGCGCGGCGGTGGTCCCGGTGCTGTTGGTCTTGCCGGTATTCCGCCGGACCATCACGATCCGGCTGCCGTCCGGGGACCAACGCGGCGTGAAGTCGAGGTACGGTTCGGTCCCGGTCAGGGGCGCCGGATCGCCGACGGGATCGAGGTTCCATTGCCAGATGCGCATGCGAGAACTCTCCTCGCCCTGCATCTTGGCTGCGAAGACCATCGTTTTGGCGCTGGGGGACCAGTCGCAGGACCAGATGTCGTAATTGGCCGGCAACATCCGGCTTTCGGTTCCGGCGAGATTGGCCGCGTACGGCGGAACCGGCGCTAGATTCGGCGCCGGGGCGGTGGTATCGGGATCGGCCAAGGCCCAGCCGGCCGCGGCGATCCAAAATAATCCTACCAAAATGCTCCAACGTAACTTCATGAGGACCCTTCCTTGGCCCGCCAGCCAAGAACGGCGCTGGCGATTCGGTCTTTTTTCGATGGCGAAATGTCGAAATTTTTACTCGTCGCACCCGTTTGCGATAAAAACTTGACGCGGGCATCCATCGACCCAGTGACGAATAAAAATTACTTTTACGCAGCAATATTTTCTATTTCGACGTCCATGGGCCGGATCCTTTGCCATCTGCAAATTTACAGCGGGGAAATCATTCTTCGCCGATGACCCGGATCTCCGGAACCAGCTCCACCCCGTTGCGGTCCCTGATCACCCGCCGGATATGTTCGATCAATTTCAATACGTCGGCGGCGGTGGCCCCCCCGGTGTTGACGATGAAACCGGCGTGCTTCGGCGAAACCTGCGCCCCGCCGATCTCGTACCCTTTCAGACCGGCCTGTTCGAGCAATGGCCCCACATAATACCCGGCCGGCCGGCGAAACACGCTGCCGGCGCTCGGCATATCCAGCGGCTGCTTGCTCTCGCGCTGACAGGTGAGTTCGGCGATCCGGGCCTCGGCTGCGGTCCGGGCCGCCGGATGCAATCCAAAGCGGGCCCGGGTAATGACCGCCTTTTCCCGTTGAAAACGGCTGAAACGGTAACCCAGCGCCAATTCCGAAACCGGCAGCCACCGGCACTCTGCGCCGGGGAAACAAGCCTCGGCTTTCGTCAAGACCTGGGCAATTTCTCCGTCATAGGCGCCCGCGTTCATAAAAACCGCGCCGCCGACCGTCCCGGGGATCCCACAGGCAAATTCCAGGCCGGACCACCCCAGGCAGGCCGTACCGCGCGAGAGATCCGCCAGGGTTACTCCGGCTCCGGCGCTGGCCATCGAATCTTCCATCCGCCATTCCAAGAATTCTCCGGCCAGCCGGATGCCGATCCCGCGAATCCCTTTGTCGCGCACCAGCAGATTGGAACCCAAACCCAAGACGATCCAGGAGACTCCCTCTGCCGCGCAGAAATCGAGGGTCCGCCGGAGTTCGATCGTATTGACCGGTTGGATCAGTAGGTCGAGCGGGCCGCCGATCTGAAAAGTAGTCAACCGGGACATCGGATAGTCGGGCTGCTTTTCGATTCCACTCAACCGTTTTTCGGCTAGCGTGCGCCAGTCATCCATTCGGCACCTCCAATAATTCTTTAAACGGTTCTTCGCACCGGATGGGCGGAACGATCCAAGGATCCTCTCATCCGACATTGTTATTATACCGGCCGTTATCGAGTCTTTCAATGAAAACGCATTGCCCAGCGGCGCATTCGCATCCAATCGGCCGACGCCCCGCCGTATTAGAATTCCCCCATTCCGGGAAGACTAAAACGAATCGCCAATCATAAACGATTTTTTACAGGTGAATGCGATGAAACTCTTCCAACCGCAACGCGTTTTCTTCGAAGCGGAGGCGCTGAATTATCCGCTCGGCGTAGCCTTGCTCAACCGGATGACCGCCGCCGGCGTTCAGGTGCGGATGATCGGGTCCCACAACCGGGTAACCGGCATTCCGGGGAGCAATCCGCAACAAAGCTACCGGGAGAGCAAGCGCACCCTGGTGGTCGGGGTCAAACGGGATCTGCGCCTGGATAGTTGCAAGCCTTCGGCCGATTTCGAGTTCGCCATGGGAACGAGTTGCCCGGGCGGATGCGAGTATTGTTATCTCCAGACGCATCTGGGCAGGAAGCCGTATATCCGGGTATACGCCAACATTGAGGAGATCCTCGATCAGGTGAAGACGGTCACCGCCGAACACGCCCCCCGGATTACCACTTTCGAGGCAGCCAGCACTTCCGATCCGCTGGCGGTGGAACATCTCACCGGCTCGCTGGCGCGGGCGATCCGCTGTTTCGCCGCGGAAGAACACGCCCGGATGCGGGTGGTTACCAAATTTGGCGCCGTGGAACCGTTGCTCGACTTGGATCACCGGGGCCACACCAGGTTCCGCTTCAGCCTCAATACCGCCGAGATTATCAGGCAATTTGAGCATAATACCGCCAGCGCGGTCGAGCGGATCACCGCGGCCGGCCAAATCGCCCGGGCCGGCTACCCGTTGGGATTCATCATCGCTCCGTTATTCATCTACCCCGGTTATGAAGCCGGTTATCGCGATCTGTTCCGCCAATTGGCCCAAACGCTCGATCCCATCCCGCCCGACCTTTCCTTCGAGCTGATCACCCACCGTTTTACGGCCAGCGCCAAACGGGTAATCCTGGAGCGTTTCCCCGGCACCCGGCTGGATCTCGACGAAACTCGCCGCCGCCGTAAATTCGGTAAATATGGCCTGGTCAAATACATCTATCCCGAAACGGAATACGCCGAACTGAAAGAGACGATTCAACGCTGGCTGATTCGGTTCTTTCCGGCGGCCCGGATTGAATATTTCACCTGATGTAGCGGGAATAATAAAGGACGAAGCGACGGGTTCCCGCGGGCACGGCAAAAAAACAGCCCGTCCATGACGGGCTTCTGTTCTATGATTGGGGCGAAGTTCCGATTCGGTTATCGCCGACCGTTAACTCAACCGCTTGTGTTAACAGGTCCGCGTAACTATAGGAAACTCTCCGCTCGATTTGCCGTTCCTTGAATCGTACCACAAAAACTTTGGGATACGTTTGTTCGAGAACTCCTTCCACTTCAAAGATCTTCTTCCGGCCACGATTGGCTCGGATTCGGATCGCTTCGCCAACGAATCCACCTAAGTCCTCTCGAATTCGATCGAGAACACCGACCTCCTCCAAATGGTTCACCTTCCTTCATTAATCCCACCCTCAGTATACCACGGTTGTCCAAAAATGTCAAGCCAATAATTATACTGGATAAACCGGGCTTTGTCAACCGTTTTGCGAGATTTCCTCAGGTAAACATTTAAAAGGAGCGCGGTTCCACAAACTGGATCGCGGCCCAATCGAAAAAATTTCGATATCCGGCGCCGAAAAATAAAAGTTTATCATTTGGTAAACTTATCCGCGACCTTGGAAGCGCCATAGGAGTCCGGCTTAATGATGGCGTCAAACCCGCTACCGGTGACCATGCCCACTACTTCCCGGATGATCTCCTTGGTCTTGCCCTGTTCTCCGACGTCCAAGTGGATTTCGATATCCAAATCGTTCATGCCCCGGGTCGTGAGCTTCTCAGCCAATTTGGCGGCCACCGCCAGACTCTTGGAAGTCTCGTAGAAGATCCGCTGTTTCAAACTGAGACCCGCCCGCTCTTTCTCCTTGGCATAAAAAAACCGGCCGCCTTTGCCTTCTCTCAAGATGATAATGGCCGTGACATAACAGACCTCTTCCCGGAGCATCGAGTCCGTACCCACAATCAACTTGTATTTGCTCTCGGAATCTTCTTGAATATACGAGGCAATTTCACGGAATACCTGTTCGAAGCCGAGCCTGCCTTTGGTCGGATTGATGAAATACATCCTTAAACACCTTCTATAATGTCGCGCCAACCGGGCGGCATGAAAATCGACATCCTTCCTTCGTGGTAAGATGCGAAACGGCGCCCGATTCCTTTTTCCGGCCGGGTTCCGGACGGAAACCTCAGGAAATGATTCATCTATATCCACCACTTAAACTTGAATGAAGTGGTTAAAACACCCAAACTGCTCCCAGTTACAAACATCGTTCCTTTCATCGGTCGGTCGGAGGGTAAACTTAAATAGTTTTAAATAAGTTAGCGGACGGCCCTTTCGTTATGGCTTTCTCAAGGCATTTTCTTCCAAGTGGAAACGGAGCGTCCTTGCCAGCGCGACGAATTCCGCGCTATCAAGAGTTTCTCCACGGCGGCCCGGATCGATACCCAACCCTGTCAAAATGGTTCCGGCGGTTTCTTTATTCCCGACCGTGTTTTGCAACGCGTTGAGGACCGTCTTGCGGCGCTGCCCGAAAGCGGCCTGTACCACCCGGTGCAGATAGGGATAGAGCGCGCGGCGCTCCGGATCGGCCGACGGTCGGATCCGCACGATGGCCGATTCCACTTGCGGGGCCGGATAAAAGACCGTCTTCGGCACGATGCCGACTTTCTCGACCTGGCCATAATAGTTCAACATCACGGTCAAGGCGCCGTAATCTTTGCCGCCCGGCGCGGCGGTCATCCGCAAAGCCACTTCTTTCTGGACCAAGAAAACCAGGACCGACCAGTCGATCTCCGCTTCAACCAGCTTGAATATAGCCGGCGTGGTGATATAATACGGCAAATTGGCGACGATTTTGGATCGCGCCCCGCCGGGAAAAGCATCCGCCAAGGTCCGGAGATCAAACTCCATGAAATCGCAGTTGATCAAGCGCAGGTTGGTCATAGTCGCGAATTGTTCGGTCAGGATCGCGTACAAACCGCGATCATACTCGACCGCCACCACCATTCCCGCCCGTTCCAGCAATTTGGCGGTCAGCGCGCCCAGCCCCGGCCCCACTTCCAATACCCGATCGGAGCGGTCCAAATCGGCGGCGGCCGCGATTTTATCCAGAATATTGCCATCGATCAAAAAATTCTGGCCTAAGCTTTTACGAGGAGCCAAATTCTTTTCGGCCAGGATTTCCCGGATCGATTTCGGCGAAGTCAATTTAATAATGGGTTAGCCCTCCAGCTGTCGTTGCAAGTTTGGCAAGGGACGATCCCGACCCACCGGCCCGAACGGCGGTTCATGCCTCGAGCATAGTTTGGGCCGAACTGCCCTCGCTTATGAACGGCGCCGGTCCCTGAGGTAATTGCTGCCCGGAACGGTCTTGGCGTACCCCAGCAATTCGCTGCCGATCTGCTCCGCTTCCAACCAGTCATGCACCGCGCGGTGCTCGTTGCTGAGGATCCCGAAAGCGATGGACATCACCGGCCATTGCTCGAAATAACCGCGCCGGTTGCAAACGACCAGTCCGCCGCGGCTCCGGTCCTCTTCCAAGTAATATTGGCCGATCCGGCTATCGAAACGCCGGCGCACCGTTTCGCAGAAATCTTCGGCCCGGCCCGGCGCCAGCAGGATGCAAAAATCATCCCCGCCGAGATGATACAGTTCCGGGCCGGCGGATTGAAACTCGCCGCCCGCCTCGGCCAGCAGTTCGGCCAGGAAGCGGATGACCCGGTCGCCTTGTTCGAAACCATAATATTGATTATAGACTCTAAAATCTTTGAGATCGACGAAAATAAGGTCAAAATGTTCTCCGGCGGCGTTCTTAAGGCTTAACCGTTCCTGGAGATGGACTTTGCCGGGCAATGCCGTCAACGGATTCAGCTTGCGCAACAGTTGGAATTGCAAGATCCGGGCATTGACCCGCTGCAGCAATGTTTTGGGGGTAAAGGGTTTGACCAGAACATCCTCGGCTTTTACTCCGGCGTTTTTCAGCCGCTCGACATCATCATCCGGGTCCATCAGCCAAATCACGGGAAGGGAGCCGAACTCGGGCGAATTGTGGATTCCGCAGCTGAGCGCATCCCCCTCGCCAGCGGGGAGCGCGGGATTGAACAGCAGAAGATCCGGCAAGGTGCTGCGGATTTTCTCCAGCGTTTCCTCCCCGTTGGCACAGGTCGTTACCCAATATCCGGCATTGGAAAGCTTAATGACCGCCAGTTCAACGATGCGCGAATCGCCATCGGCAATTAAAATCTTGGCAGTTCTCATTCCCCGAGCGCCTCCTCCCGGTGGAGTGGACAGGATAACTTGACCTATATATTTCGACAATTACCATACTTATCCTTCTATTTCGCGACGAATTCCACGGCCCGAGTGTTAAAATCCTGCGAATGCGGGATTGAACCCGGCCGGAGCCGGCTCATTTGGCGGAGCGCTGCAGCGCTCCGATGATTTCCTCGCGGTTCTTTTGGCCGATCAGGTATTCATTCAGCAATCGCACCGTCGCGCTTTCGCCGGTGGGCCGGTTTTGATTGATCAAACTGGCTCTCTTCAACAAATACCCCAGCGGATATTCCGCGCCGATCGCCCGTTCCCAGTCCTGCCGGGGCCCGATCGCCCCCGGATAAACCAGGAGTTCCTGCCAGGGCCGGCTGTCTGGATAGGTGCTCAGAAAATAACCCAACCGGACTGCGGCGGTAATCTGATCGTCGCCCCGGGTACGACGGTTTCGGTAAATCATGATCGCCCCGTTCTCCGCCGGCAGCCAGGCCGGATCGCCCCGCCGGCCGGGGACGGGCAATAACACCGGGTCCACCGCCGGCCGTTCCCCGGCCGCCCCGGCAGCACTGGCGGCCACCACCGGCTGTTCCCGCTGTTTCAAAAACCGGTATAACCCCGGCCGGGCGCCGGCCAGCACCAGTGCGTTCCCGTTCAGAAAACGGCCGATGGCGTTGGTGGCATAATCGGCCGGCACGGCTTTGGCCCGGACCAGCCGTTCGAGCAGGTCCAGCCCGGCTTGCACTGGCGCCGCCCCCGCCGCTGGTTGTGTCATCAGCAACTGGCCGAGAAAACCGCTGTCGCCGCCGATGGCCGCGAACCGGTATTTGCCCCGGTTCTTCTCATAAGCCGTCAATAACTCTTCCCAAGTCCAGCCGGTCTGCCAGATGCGCTGGACGGAGAGGCCCGCCTTTTCCAGGGCGAACCGGTTGCCGATCCAAACCACCGGCGCGGTCCAGCGCGGAAACGAACATTGAACTCCGGCCACAGACAGCAATTTTATCAACAGGGGATCATAGACCCGCAGCTCCTCCCGGTCTCTAAAAAACGGCTCCACCGGGATCTGCCAGCGGTAATCGAAGGACGGCACTTGATACACCGAGCAATAGACATCCGGCAGATCCCCGCTGCGGAGGCCCTTAGTCAGCTGTTCCCGGCCATCCAGCAGATCCAGCAGTTTCAGCTGGACCTTAATATTGGGATTGGTTTGCTCGAACCGGCCGATCGCCCGCCGGAGATAATCCTTGTAACTTTGCTGCCGCAAGGGCAGGTCATAGTCCCAGACGATCAGATGATATTCTTTCTTCAAATTGATTTTAGCGCGGGGATTCAATTGGATGGCGCGATCTCCCAGCCGAAACTCCGGCCGGTAGAATAGTTTTCCCAGCCCGAAGCCGACCAGGAACAGGGCTGCCATTAAGATAGCAACTTCATAGCTGCGGCGGATTTTTATCATTGCTCCGTCACTCCTCGCCTGCCATTAAGCTCTCGTATGTAGCCGCGGCATTAACGCAATCCCAGCAGATACTGTTCGACCATGGCCACCCGGCCGGTCGGTGTCAAGCCGTAATAATACTGCAGCCGTTTCACGGCCCGTTCCATGGGCTCGCCAAAACGGCCATCGGCGCGGCCGGGATCGAAACCGAGCTGCCGCAACCGGTACTGCATGACCAGAACATCCCGGCCGGTGTTATTTCTGCCCACCTCCGGACGGGGATGGACGCGCGGCAGATCGCCGTAGATATAGACGGGGGTGCCGATCTTCACCATGCTGTAGAGCTCGACGACGTGCGGATTGAACATTCGCACACAACCATGGCTGACACCCGAACCGATCGAATAGGGTTTGTTGGTTCCGTGGATGCCATAAATCCCCCAGGGCACATTGATCCCCAGCCAACGCGCGCCGAATCCGTCGCCCCAGTTCCCGCCCTTGTGAATGATCATCCATTCCCCGACCGGGGTGGGCGTATCCGAGGCGCCGATGGCCACCGGGTAGGTCCGCACCAGGACATTGTCCCGGTAGAATTCGAGGCGCAACCGTTTGGTATCAATGATAATCTTATCCGACGAAGCGAGCGGCGTACTCATCGAGTCCGCCGGCAGCTGCTCCTCCAGGGTGAATTCTTCGCCATCCTCGCAGGTGATATGCTTTTTTACTTCCGTTTGGGCCGACCGGCCGGTCAACAACAGACCGAGCGCCAAGATGAAGACCCAGTTCCGGGGCACTCGACGCCAGCTCTCCATTCCTCGCCATTCCTCCTCTTTCGCCTTCCGGCAGCGGGCCCGGGCGTTCAAGCCGACTTTCCGCCGCTCATCCATCATGCCAAACCGCGCCAACTCGGCGCCCATAGCATGTCGTTACATGCTTATGTCGGCGATCGCCGGAATAGTACGGTTTACGGGCCAGTTCAGACGGGCTTCCCGCCCCGCGAGGGCCGCGCCGGCGGGGAACGGCAGTCAAGCCCATCCGTCCAACCGACGGCCGGCCATCCCTCGCCAAAACTGGCCATTTAGCCACTGATTATCAAGTTAGCTCCGCATAGGAAAGCGGCATGAGCAATGGGAGCTTTGCCCAATGACCGAAAGTCCGTCGGTATCACCGACGGACTCTTGAAAGACAACTTTCATGATGAATATTATACCGCGAAAAGCCGGGCCTGAAGTATCGTTTTCGTACCCGAAAAGTATCATCCGCATCCCGAACCATGATTCGCAGGATTCAAGGATTAACATGATTCAATTCGGCCGGGGATCCCAGGGAAATCCAACTTACATTCATACGGCCGTCAAGGATGGTGCCGTATGAATGTAAAGTCGAGGGTCTCTACAAAAAGAGCCGATCACGGATTTAACGGATTTGAGGATTTCACGGAAAAAACCCACTTCCCGATCGCTAGGCCGTGGAATCCTTTCATCCGTTAAATCCGTGATCAAGTCTTTTGCGAATCAAAGATCTCATTTATCCACAAAATGAGCTTGTTGAACGACTAAAAGAGCTTACTTATTCACAAAAAGAGCTCTTTCATTAACAAAATGAGCTCACTTATCCACAAAATGAGCTTATTGAGTGACTGAAAGAGATCACTTATTCACAAAATGAGCTCTTTGATTAACAAAAAGAGCTCATTTATCCACAAAATGAGCTCGTTGAGCGACTGAGAGAGATCATTTACTCACCGAATGATCTCTTTCAGCTCCTCAACGAGCTGGCTACAAAGTCGGATAGAAATCGCCGGCAATCAAAAACCCTCCGGGAAGCATCCCGGAGGGTTGGGCGCAGCATTCAAACGAAGACAAAACGAGCAACGGTTTCTTCAATATTTCACCCGTTGCCCGGTTAAAATGTAGATCGTTTCTTCGCCAATGTTGGTCGCGTGATCGGCCGCCCGCTCCAGCCATTCGGCAATCAGCAGGAAACGGGAGATCTGGTAGGCTTGTTGCGGATTCATATCCTGGCTGGTCAGCCGGACCAGCTCGTCGCAGATCTCATCGTACAAGTTATCGGCGTCCTCATCCTTTTTACAGACCGCCTCGGCCAGATCGCCATTTTTCTCGACGAAGGCTTTCAAAACCGTGGAAACCATGTTCATCGCCAGCGCCGCCAGTTTCGGAATATGGATCAGCGGTTTCAGATAGTCTTGCTGTTTCAGTTCCAGAACCACCTCGGCGATGTTGGTGGCGTAATCGCCGATCCGTTCCAAGTCATTGACAATCTTGATCATCGCGAAATCCCGTTTGAGGTCGAAGCCCAGCGCGGGAGTTGCCGAGACGGTCCGTTCGATCTCTTCCTCGATCACGATCTGAAAATTATCGATAGCATCATCCCGTTCGATGACGGTTCGCGCCAGTTCCACATTTTGATCCCGAAGCGCTTGAATGGCCATTTTCATGGTTTCCTCAACCAAGCTCCCCATCTTCAACAAATCCCGCTGTACCTGCTCCAGGTTGTTGCCGGTTGTGATCATCGTGTCACCTCATCTTCATTTTTTAAAAAAGTCTTAATATATAATTAATTGTACACGCCTCGCTTTTATTCCTCCGTTTCTTCAAAAATTTTTTATTTTTCATCAAACGATCCGCCGTGCCGGAACTCACAGCGGACCCTTCCACATGATAAAGGCATCTTCGTTATTATCCAGATAATATTTGCGCCTGACTCCCATATGCACAAAACCGGTTTTCTGGTAAAGTTCCTGGGCATTCAGGTTGGAACGGCGGACTTCCAGGGTCAGGTACTTCACGCCATGGGCCCGGGCCACTTCAAACAGCTCTTCCATCAGCAGGCGGCCCACGCCCTGATGGCGGTAGGTCGGATGTGTCGCCAGATTGGTGATGTGTCCCTCGTCGAAGATCACCCACATCCCGACATAACCGACGACCCGGCCGAACTCATTCCTGGCGACCAGGTAAACCGCGCGCTGATTCTCCAGCAGCTCATAACGGAACGAGTCGCGCGACCAGGGCGTCGGAAACGATACTTCCTCAATGGCAATGACCTCTTCCAGATCTTCCAGCCGCATCGGCTCGACTTTAATGGCCATGAATCCGTTCCTCCAGGCGAATTTCGGCTTCGACCCGCCGCAAATAGGATGGTCCCAACTGATCGGGCTGGACCACCCGGCCGCAGCGCCAGGCTTCGAGGCCGAGCAAACCGGCCTGACTGGCCAGCGGACGATCCCAGGCGGCCGGGCCGATCCGGATATTGCTGCCGGCGCGCCAGATCTCAGCATAATTCTTGCTGCCGTCCCCGCAGAGCAGCACCTCGGGCAAGGCGGCGATTTTAGCGAAAAAGTCCGCGGCGGGAAGGGCCTCCGGCGCGAGCACCTCTTGCAGCCCGGCAGCGGTCCGCTGATAAAGCGCGGCATACACCGCGCTGCGCCGGGCATCGATCAGCGGCGCGATCCATGCTGCGGCGGCATGACCATTCTCGGCGATGATCCGCAGCGTGGACCATGGCGCGACCGGGATCTGCAACGCGGCGGCCAGACCTTGTGCCGCCGCCAAGCCCACCCGGATTCCGGTATATGAGCCCGGCCCGTTTCCCACCGCGATGAGCCCGAGCTCAGCCAGGTCCCGTCCGGTCTTGCGGATCAATGGGTCCAAAAGCGCCAGTAAATATTCGCCGCCGCCTTTGCCCGCCTTGAGCGACACTTCCATTAACACCTGATCGTCTTCCAACAGCGCCACGCTGCCCCACGGCGTCGCGGTGTCCATCCCCAGAATCAACATGTCATAGTTCCTCCACCAACGCCTCAAAGCGGCGGCCGTCGGGGCGGAACGTCACCAGGCGCTGCCCTTCCCCCGGCCCGTATTCGATCGCTATCTCCAGATGCTGATGGGGGAAGAGCCGTTTAAGCAGGTCGCCCCATTCGACCACGGTGACGCCGGCCTCGATCAGCTCGTCGGGTTCCAGGACCTCCAGTTCCTCCGGCTTCTCCAGCCGGTAAAGGTCGAGATGGTTCAGCGGCCAGCGCCCGGAATAAGTTTTCCGCAATTGAAACGTCGGACTGGTTACCGCGGCGGTGACCCCCAGGCCCCGGGCGATCCCCTGGGTCAACGTCGTCTTGCCGGCGCCCAAATCACCCGATAAAAAAAGGAGATCCCCGGGACGTAACCGCTCGCCCAGGCGCTCTCCCAACTCCGTCATCGCTTGTTCCGAATCCACACTCCACATCTTCATCGCCGCTTCGCTTCCTCAAATCCAAACCCGATCGACTACCATATTTATCATAAGCTTAACATGATTGGATGGCCGGGTCAAGTTATCTCCTGCGCACTCTATATTCTTCGAAGATTTAGCTGAATTATCCAATCCACCCATGAACCGTGAAACCATCCAATGCAATTTGATAATTGTTTGGATATCAAAAAGTCCAGCCGCGACGGTGCCCCAGTACCCGTCAAACTCAAAAAAGCCGATCGTTTCGTCCTCATAGCGTATGCCGCCTTTGGGCCAAAAGAACCAGCGGCTTAATAAAAGCTTAACAACGAATCCGATTTCCGGCGACCGACGCCAGGATGGCAATTCCCCCGGCCAAACGCTTTGGCATACGGCGTTGGCCAAATTCTCTTCTGAAAAAGGCGGGGACTTTTTTAAAACGACTGCTCGGCCCAAACGCATAATGAATAGCAAAAAACCAGCATGACTGCTGGTTTTTCCGAAATCTAATTCAATTCCCGTAATCCCAAACTGATCGCCAGCGCCTGGTCGACCACGTCCATCGTCGCTTCGTCGAGATGGGTGACCCGCTCCTTCAGACGCTGTTTGTCAATGGTTCGCAACTGCTCCAAGAGGATTACCGAGTCCTTCTCCAAATGAAACCGGTCGGCGCTAATCTCGATGTGGGTGGGTAATTTGGCGCGTTTAATCCTGGAGGTGATTGCTGCGATGATCGTGGTTGGGCTATAGGTGTTCCCGATATCGTTTTGGATGATGAGTACCGGCCTGAGACCGCCTTGCTCCGAACCGAGGACCGGGTTTAAATTCGCATAGTAAATTTCGCCGCGACGGACCATAAACCACTATTTCCTTTTCGCCAGATAATTTTCATACGCTTCGAACTCTTGAGAAACGGTTTCCATGCCGTCCTCCGCGAGCAACCGGTTGAGTCGGCCCATCTGTTGGTAACCGGTCCGACATTTCTCGAACCGCTCGCGACGGTGGCGCTCCTCGATCAGAAGCAGCACCGCTTCCCGTACGAATGCGCTGCGATTTCCCGTTTCCCGGCGGACGATCCCATCCACCTCTTGGAGGAGGCTCTCGGGCATACTGACCGCAATTCGTTTCGCCTGCATCGATCCACCCCCAAGTATGATAAACGACCTCACTAAGTTGAATTAAATTTCTAAGCGAGCATTCTATCCCTCATGATGGAAAAATTAAGGGATTTAATTCAACTTATTGCTGCTGGAATGGGATGAAATAAAATTCCGCTTTGCTTTCATCGGCACTCGGCCTTACGATGCAAACAACGCAAACAACTTTTAAAAAGCCGTTTGCATCCGGAATGCCAATCTCGGTCCAGAAATCTTTTCATCCCATAGCTTGCTTACATGATTATTATATACAATTGCGCCAATTTCAGTCAAATGGGATGCCTTGTCTCGGATTGACAGAATCGGTTGCCATCGTTTCCCGGAATAATATTATCAACAAAATCCCGTCATCTAATGCAACGCTTGCCGCGGGGGCGCAAAATTGATTGTGGATTCCGCGCGGGCGCGCGAAATATAGTTCCTCACCGCGCAGGGGAAAGGCCAGCCCGTCGGTACGGACCCCGGTGACCCGCGGCGTCAGCGGGATTAACGAAAGTGCCCAGCCCGGCCTGGCGGGCAGGCGGATCCCCGTCCCGGCCAGCAGCAGCTCATGGTCCGGGTCGAGCAGCCGGGCCGCGGCTCCCCGCTCGGCGGCGCGCAAGAGCAGCCCGATATTGCCCAGCGTATGGTCGAGCCGCCGCCCCAAACCGCCCAGGATGCGGATCTCGGTCGCGCCTTCGTCGATCGCCAGGTCCAGGGCCAGTTCCAGATCGGTTTCATCCTTGGCGGCCGGAAACGAGTGCATCCGGACGCCGGCCTCCGCCAGCCTGGCCCGGTCGGCGTCCGGCAGCGAGTCGAAATCGCCCAGCGCCACCTGCGGATAACGGCCGGCCGCCAACAACGGGTGGCCCCCGCCATCGGCGGCGATGATCAGCGCGGGCCGGCGGTCCAGTTCCTCGCGGAGCTGCGCCGGATCCACCGGTCCGCCGCCGACGATAAGCGCCTGTTTCATGGCACGCTCCCCAAAACGAATCTCCCCGCGGCAATGCCGCGGGGGATGTTTTCATGCGTCGCAAAGAAGAAAACACGACCATAGCGGCCGTGTTTGAATCCGATAAAAAATTAACGTTTCGAGAATTGCGGCGCTTTACGGGCTTTCTTCAAGCCGTATTTACGACGCTCCTTCATCCGCGGGTCGCGGGTCAAAAATCCGGCTTTCTTCAAAGGCGAGCGGAATTCGTCCTCCACCTTCAAAAGGGCCCGGGCGATGCCGTGACGGACCGCGCCGGCCTGGCCGCTGACTCCGCCGCCGTGAACCGAAACCAACACATCATACTTGGAATCGGTGCTGGTGAGCTCGAGCGGTTGCTTGACCACCAGTTCCAGCATCTTGCGGCCGAAATATTCGCCGCTCTCCTTGCCATTGACGATGATATTTCCCTGACCGGAGACCAAACGAACTTTGGCCACCGAACATTTTCTCCGACCCGTACCGTAATATACGGTTTTTGCAACTTTTTTAGCGCGTGGCATTTATCTTCTCCTCCTTTTCTCAGGCCTTAATTTCGAGTGTCTCCGGCAGCTGCGCGGCATGTGGATGCTCGGCGCCCCGATAAACTCGCAATTTTTTAATCATTTGCCGGCCTAAGCGATTGTGAGGAAGCATTCCCCAGATGGTCTTGGTAAGCGCATATTCCGGTTTATTCTTCAGTAAGTCGCCGTATTTGGCGGCTTTCAATCCGCCGGGATACTGGGAATGGGTGTAACGGATCTTGTCCTCCGCCTTGTTGCCGGTTAAGACAACCTTTTCGGCGTTGATGATGACGACGTGATCGCCACAATCGACATTCGGAGTAAAAATGGGTTTGTGTTTGCCGCGTAGGATGGTGGCCACGGCGGTCGCCAGACGTCCCAAGGTCTTGCCTTCGGCGTCAATGACGTACCACTTGCGCTGAACCTCCTCGGGCTTAGCCAAGTAAGTTTTCATATTCGTCTCCCCCTGCATGAATGCTGCTGATTTCCTGATCAGACCGAGCGGTTGTTCAGGAAAAAAGGGCCGTATTTTTACGGACTTTTCTATTATACCAAAAGATCCTTTTGAAAGCAATCAAAACCTTGTGGAATAAGCCGCCGCCAAAACGGCGCCTCGCTACCCAGCGGATTCTCCTTCCGGGCGGGCCTTTGCCGGCCAACGCTCCGCTCACTGGCGCGCGCGGTATTTGCTCTTGTCATAAGTATTGGCCGGATTCCAGAAGATATACTGATGGATGCCGGCGTCCTCCACCGCCTTGATCTGCGCCAGCAGCTCGGCCCGGCCGTAATGGTTGCGCAATGAGAAATCCTGCAGCCACGGCCGCAACGTCACCGGGTGGTCCGGGTCCAGTTTGGCCAGTTTGCGCAAGGCGTCCTTCATGCTCTGATGGACCGTTTGATAAGGGGCGCGGTCGGGATCGGGCAGGTTATACTCGCCCTTCCGGTAATGCGAGGGATAGACCATCGGACTGATTACATCGACTCCTTCGGCCACCTTCTCCAAGACCTGGCCGATCCCCAGATCGTCCTGGGCCGAACAGGTCAGGCCGAAGACGTCGGCCGACACCTTGACCCCCAACGGGCTCAACTGCCGGTAGGCGTATTTCAGGAAGTCCCGGATCACGTCGGATTTGACCCGGCCGTCATTGCCCGGGTATACACAGTCCTTGAGCGGGCCGTCGCTGGTAAACCGGACGTAATCGAATTGGATCTCCTTGAAGCCGTAAGCCGCCGCTTCCTTGGCCACGGCCACGTTATAATCCCAGACCGCTTTATTGTAGGGATCGACCCAGCAAAGCCCCTTAAAGTCGCGCCAGAGCCCGCCCCGGGCGCTGCGGACGGCCAAGCCGTTGCGGTGCTGCGCCAGATACGGGTCTTTAAAAACGACGATGCGGGCGATGGGGTAAATGGCGTGTTGTTTCAAGAGGGCCAACACTTTTTGGGGATCGTACTTCCGCCAGTCGGCCCCGATGGCGTGGGCCAGCTCCACCCGGCTCGGATAGCTGAGGGTGCCGGTATCGTCCTTGACGTCGATGACCACCGCATTGATCTCGGTCTGCGCCGTAAACTGGACCATCCGTTCCAAGAAACGGCTGCTCCCGGTCATCCAGGCCGTCAAATAAACCCCTTTTACGACCGGCGCGCCCATATTGGGGGCCGGAGTCGGCGCTGCGGTGACGCCCGGCGTCGGTACGGCCGGGGATTCAGCGGGCGGCGGCGCGGGGGTCGGAGTCGGCGTGGGCGTAGGCTCCGGTACCGGAGTCAGCGCAGGGGTTGGCGGCTGGGCCGGCGGCGGGGTAGTTTCCAGTTGCGGTTCAGCGCCGTCCTGGGCCTGGACCGGGGACGGAGTCCCGGTCGAAGCCAGCACCGTCGCGCCGGCCGCGGTCTGGATCGCCAAGCGACCCAACCACTGGCGCAACTGCTGTTGCCGGATCTGGACCAATTTTCCGGGACCGCCGGGATGGGGCCGCTGCTGCGCCCTGCTGCCCGTCCCCACCATGAACAATAAAAAAAGGCTGACCGCCACGACAAAGATTCTGGTAATTTTGGCCATCTGCTGTCGCTCCCCATCGCTCGAGAATCACCAACATACGATAAATATATTTTCGATGGGCGGCTGGTAAAACCTTTTTTAACAATTTATCGCTTTTATCGATCCAAACTCGATCCGCTGCCCCGGTTACTGTTTTTCGGCTCGCCCCGGTTTCCTCCCTTTCTCATCCGGCGGGAACCGCGTTCCTTTAACGGGGACAATCTTTGGTCTTGTAAGGGATGCCATCATCCGTGTCAGGGATGGCTTGATCCTTTTAACGGATCCCACTACCCTTGTTAGGGATATCGTCATCAGTGTCAGGGACGATCAGCGTCCGTGTCGGGGATGTCAGGATCCTTTCACGGGATCCGCGCGTCCTTGTTAGGGATGGTCCTATTCCTGCTTCCCCAAGGACCATCCCTGCTTCCCCGGGCCGCATCCTTCCTTCCCCAAGGCACGGGGAAACCGGACCGACTGCCATTCCCGATCATTCAGGTCCCGTCCCTGCCGGACCGACTCGCATCCTAATTGCCCCGGGCTTTGGCGAAGGAGGCCGGAGTCGTCTACCTGCTGCCCGGAACCTTCGGGAAGTTTCCCCAAAGCTCCGGGAGATCGAGCCGGCCATTGCGGCCGGCCTCTCTCAAAATCAAGCTCTATCCCGGACTAAAAGGTCAAATCCTGTCCGAACCGAAGGACTTCTCACTTGCGGATAATCGGAATCCAGACCTCGCAACGGTAATCGGCAGAGTCGGTGTCGCCCGGCGGATAGATCTCAAGCTCCGGCCCTGCGGCGTGTTCGTAACCGGTGGCCGGAAACCACTCCGCGAAGATCCGCTGGGTGACCTGCTGGATCGAACCGGGCAACGGTCCGACCGCTTGGAAAACGGCCCAGGTAGCCGCGGGGATCTCCCGCTCCACCAGCCCTGCGGGCACCGCCCCGGCCGTCGCCGCGGCGATCAGGTAAGTAAATTCTTGCAACTCCGGGCTGAAATCGGCGCAAATTCCCAAGGTGGTGCCATTTTGGGCCAGATCGGCCACCCGCCGCCAGGTGCCGTCGGCCATGGATTCCCGCCAAAACTCGGGTATCCTCCGGAAGTTCGCGCCGTCCGCCGTGGTGACTTTGATCGCCTTCCCCACTATCCGGAAGGCCGGTTTATCGATAATTTGATAGTCCATTTCTTGATCCCCTTTCAACTGAATGTGAAAGGACAGCCGCGGGTAAGCTTTGAGCCGGGTCCCCGGCTCGCGCGCAGCCGAGGGGGCGATCCCGTGGACTTTCCGAAAAGCCTTGGCAAAGGATTCCGGCGTTTCATAGCCGTATTTCAAGGCGACGTCCAGCACCTTGGCATCCGACGAAGCCAATTCCTGGGCGGCCAGGGTCAGCCGACGTTTGCGGACGTACTCCGCCACCGTCACCCCGGTCAGCATGTGGAACAGCCGCTGAAAATGAAACGTCGAGGCGCAGGCCTGTCGCGCCGCCTCGTCCACCGCCAGCGGCTCACCCAGCCGCTCCTCCAGGTAGTCCAGCGCCCGTCGCATCCGATCCAACCATTCCAAGACTTCCCGCTCCTTTCTCACCCATCATACCATCCGGCCGGGGAATATTCCTGTCTTTGCGTGCTTTTAAAAGACCGGCCGCCGGAAGGCGCGCCCGGCTCCCTCCCGGCGGCGCCATCCCCGCCAACGGTTGTTTTTTGACTGCAATGTATTTTTCTGGCGCTTTTTCAACACAATAACCAACAGGCGCCAGGGATTGGCCGTTGAAAGGCGCGCCTATGACTACCCTTCAAGCATAACGGAGTCCGGCGGTTCTGGCAAGCGGGCGGCGGCGCTGGCGACGGTTTCCCCAAACGGCCCGGTCGCGGCCGGCGGACTCTCAAGCCACACGAAAGAGATGAGCGAGCATTGCGGATCGGCATTCCCAACACTTTATTCGCCTCCTATCACCTGCCCTACTGGCGGGAGTTCCTGAACGGCTGCGGCGCGGAAATGATCCTTTCCAAGCCCAGCGAACAGAGCATGGCCGACCGGGGCGGCCGGCTGATTCCCCCGGAGTTTTGCATTCCGATTAAAATTTTCATGGGGCATATCCTGGACCTGATCGAACGACAAGTCGATTTAATCCTGGTGCCCCGGATGAAAGATCGCGATCAGGACAGTTTCTTCTGCCCGAAGCTGATCGGCTTGCCGGAGATCGTCAAGTATGCGGCGAACCTGCCGGAGGCGCGCTTGTGGACGCCGGAGATCGGCTGCCATGGCGCCCATATCGAGCTGTTGCGGCTGCCGGAACAGCCGATCGCGCCGCCGCGCCTGGAGCGCGCGGCCGAACGGCGGGCCAACGCCGCCTGGGAACAGCGCTTGGCCCATTGTCGCCGGGAGAGGCTGACCCTGCCGGAGGCCGACGCGGGTTCGCGGCCGACCGCGGCGCCGCCGTCGCTCCGGATCGGCCTGCTGGGGTACGCCTATAATCTCTATGACCCGTGGATCGGCAAGGGAATCGCCACCAAGCTGACCGCGCTGGGGGCAACCATCGTCACCTGGGAGATGCTCCAGCCCGACCTGATGGAGCGCCAATTGCGTGCGATGCGGCGGCCGATCCATTGGAACTTCGGCCGCGCGCTGCTGGGAGCGGGACTCCATTTCCTGGCCGACCCGGCGTTGGACGGGATCGTTTATGCCAGCACCTTCGGCTGCGGCCCGGACTCGATCGTCCTCAAATGGCTGGGCCTGGAGGCGGCCGAGCGCCAGAAGCCCTTCCTGCCGCTCATCTTGGATGAGCATACCGAGGACGGCCATTTACAAACCCGTCTGGAAGCGTTCAGCGACATGCTGAGCGCCATAAAGGAGGAACACGCCGTTTGAAAGTGACCTTTCCGCATATGGGGCCGGTACTGGCCTATCGCAAGCTATTCACGAAGCTAGGCCACGAGGTAATCATGCCGCCCCGCCCCAGCGATCGCACCATCGCCCTGGGCGTCAAGCATAGCCCGGAATTCATCTGTTTCCCCTTTAAAATCATCCTCGGCAGCTATCTGGAGGCCATCGAGCGAGGCGCGGAACTGATCGTCACCAGCGGCGGGATCGGCGCCTGCCGGGCCGGTTATTTCGGCGCCTTAAGCGAAAAGATCCTGCGCGGCCTGGGCCATGATGTGCGGGTGATCGTCTTCGACAATATCTTCGAAGACTTCCCCGCCTTCTACCGGCAGCTGCAGCTCCTCACCAATCAAACACCGCTGCGGCAGTCCCTGGCAGCGCTGCAGCTGGCGCTGCACCTGGTCTGGGCCTATGACAAATACGAGAAAAAGCTGGCCGCCCTGCGGCCCTATGAGAAGATCCCCGGCACCTGCAACCAAAGCTGGCGGGAGATCCAGGGCCTGCTCGACGGGAGCGACAACCTGCGCCAATTGTGGCTGCACATGAAGCAGGCCGACGCGCTGGTCGCGGCCGTCGAACGGGTGGAACGGCCCGAAGTCCTCAAGGTCGGACTGGTGGGCGAGATCTATCTGGTCATGGAGGGCTCGATGAACCACGAGCTCGAAGGGCGCCTGGCCGCGCTGGGCGTAGCAGCGGTCCGCTACCGCTACATCTCCAGCTGGCTGCAGCATTGCTTCTTCCCGCCCCGGCCGATCTTCCGCCGCGCCGACCGCTATCTGAAATACAGCGTCGGCGGACACGAGCGGGAGAACATCGGCCAGATCATCGCCTATAAGGAGCAGGGCTTCGACGGAATCATCCACGTGATGCCCTTCGGCTGCATGCCGGAGCTGGTCACCCAGACCATCATCCCCACCCTGAGCGAGGATCTGGATCTGCCCATTCTCTCGCTCTCTTTGGACGAACAGACCGGTTGGGTCAATAATCAGGTCCGGCTGGAAGCCTTTATCGAATTGTTGCACAACCGGAGAGAACTCGCGAAGGAAGGTCAAGGTCAATATGGACAACGTATTTTTGGGAATTGACGTCGGTTCGGTCAGCACCAATATCGTCGGCCTGGACGAACGGGACCGGGTCGTCTTCGATTGTTATCTGCGCAATGACGGCCAGCCGCTTCAGGCGATCCAGGAGGGCCTGCAGCGGTTGCAGACGGCGCTGGCCGCTCCGGTCATCGGCGCGGTCGGCGTCACCGGCAGCGGCCGGCACCTGGCCGCCGCTATGGTGGGCGCGGATGTAATCAAAAACGAGATCACCGCCCATGCCGCCGCCGCGGTGCATGCCTATCCGGCGGTCCGGACCATCCTGGAGATCGGCGGCCAGGACTCCAAGATCATCCTGATTAAGGGCGGCGTAGTGGTCGACTTCGCCATGAACACGGTCTGCGCCGCCGGCACCGGTTCATTCCTGGATCACCAGGCCGAACGGTTGAAGATCCCCATCGAGGATTTCGGCGCGCTGGCCCTGACCGCCACCCATCCGGTGAAGATCGCCGGCCGATGTACGGTATTCGCCGAATCCGACATGATCGCCAAGCAGCAATTCGGCTTCTCCAAGCCGGATATCATCAACGGCCTCTGTGAAGCCCTGGTCCGCAACTACCTGGCCAACCTGGCCCGGGACAAAGCCCTGGCCGAACCGGTCCTCTTCCAGGGCGGCGTGGCCGCCAACCAGGGTATCCGGGCCGCCTTTGAGCGGGCCTTGGAGACGACGGTGCAGATTCCGCCCCACTATGCGGTGATGGGCGCCATCGGCGCGGCCCTGCTCGGCAAGAAGCAGGCCCAAAAGAGCGGCGCCGCCTCGCGCTTCCGGGGCTTCGAAAAAACCTTCCTGCAATTTACGCCCTCGACCTTTGAGTGCAGCGGCTGCAGCAACCGCTGCGAGATCATCGAGGTCCGGCAGGAACAGCGGGTGATCGCCATCTGGGGCGACAAGTGCGGCAAATATACTAACGCGGTCTCGGCCTGACGGTCCTGACGAATGGTGCAAGCACGGTTTACCGCCACGCCGCGAAACCGGTCCGCGCTCATGGATTTGCGTCAGGGACAGAGCGCCCGCAAGAAAGTGAACTTCGGCCGCAGCGCGGGCGGTAATCCGGACCGGTCGACCCCGGTCGGGACCGCCAGGCGCAACGGCAGGCTCCTCAAAGCTGCTTCCGATCATGAAAACTTTTACGGATTGTCCTCAAAGCCCCCTATTCTTAGCCTCGATTCTTTTTTAAACCGGCCGGGACGTCGGAAGTCAGGCGGCCCGTGCTCCCCCGACCAGGCAGCGGTCGCATGGAGCAACCATCCACGGTATTTTACGGCGGTTTAGCTATTAAATTGGTATTTTTCAATTTAATTCCAGATGATTCCTGTATTTACATCCATTGTATTTAATGATATGATAAATCCAATTGAGAATCCGGGTCGCTCAATTTATGGGCATTGTCTTTAGGGCAATGTCCATCCGTTTTGTTTGGGGTTTTGCCATTAATTTACTTTTTATTCCTTTTCCTGCAAACCCGCGACCCGCTCAAAGACAGATTTTTTCCGCCGCGCCAAGTACCAAAAGGGAGATCGATGCCCTTCCGGCCCCGTAGCCAAGGCGGCGTCAACCGGATCAGCGACGGCCGCCGATTTTCAGACGAAAGGAGATATGTCATGAATGAGAAAATTTTTGTCTCAAAAAAACAATTTCAAAGGCTTTTGCGAACCAATATCGACTTTGAAGAGAGTCTGCCCAAATTGGTTTATGAGTATCTCCCCGGCGATTCTCTAAAGCAACGGGAGTTTAAAGCATCATTCCAGAGCTACCTGCAGTTTTTTGATCAATTATTGCCGCGCGTGGTGGTCGACGATTCCCACGCCGAACAGCTTTTCCCTTGCGTGGTGCTGGGGGCGTTAACCACTATCCAAGACCTGGATAACCAGACGATTTCCGAGTACCGCCTGATCGCGCCCTTTGAAAAAAATATCGCGCCCGAGGACATCTCGATCTTGTCGCCGCTCGGCGGAGCGCTCTTGTTGAAAAGGATTCACGACGACGTGGCCATTGCCGCCCCGGGCGGTCACTTCCGTTATCGCGTCGTCGCCATTAAGCTTCCGGTCTGCGATTAATCGCCGCGTCGGACATTGCGGCGACCGCTCCGTGAATCAGTGAATAATTGACAGATTAAAATTTTTTAGGACATGCAAAAGATATTCAAGGAGGAGTGTATTTTACGAATGCAATTACAACCATTGTTAGAGCAAGTGATTCAGAGAAATCCCCACGAGCCCGAATTTCATCAAGCCGTCCATGAAGTCCTGGACTCGCTCGAGCCGGTGCTGGAGCGATATCCCCAATATCGCAAGACCGGCATCCTGGAGCGGATCGTGGAGCCGGAACGGCAGATCATCTTTCGCGTCCCTTGGGTCGACGACAGCGGCCAAGTCCGGGTGAACCGGGGTTTCCGGGTCCAGTTCAACAGCGCCATCGGCCCCTACAAGGGCGGTTTGCGTTTCCATCCCTCGGTCTATTTGGGGATCATTAAATTTTTGGGGTTTGAACAGACTTTCAAGAACGCGCTCACCGGTTTGCCGATCGGCGGCGGCAAGGGCGGCAGCGACTTCGATCCCAAGGGCAAGTCCGAAGGGGAGGTCATGCGCTTCTGCCAAAGCTTCATGACCGAACTGTACCGCCACATCGGGGTCGATGTGGATGTGCCGGCGGGCGATACCGGCGTCGGCGGCCGGGAAATCGGCTATTTATACGGCCAATATAAACGGATTACCCAGTCTTATTCCGGCGTGCTGACCGGCAAGGGCGTGAATTGGGGCGGCAGTCTGGTCCGGACCGAAGCCACCGGCTACGGTTTGGGTTATTTCGCATCCGAAATGATTCAAGCGCACGGCCGATCGTTCCAAGGCGCCAAAGTGGTCATCTCCGGTTCGGGCAACGTCGCCATTTATGCTGCGCAGAAGGTTCAGCAACTGGGCGGAACGGTCATCGCCCTGAGCGACTCCGACGGCTATATTCACGATCCCGCCGGGATCAAGCTGGAAACCGTGAAACGCCTCAAGGAAATGGAACGGAAACGGATTCGCGAATATGGGCTCGCCCATCCCGCAGCGACCTATACCGCAGGTTGCTCCGGCATCTGGGCCCTGCCCTGCGACATCGCTTTGCCGTGCGCCACCCAGAATGAGATCAGCGAGGAATCGGCCAAGCTCCTCATCGCCAACGGATGCTGGGCGGTAGCCGAAGGCGCGAACATGCCGTCGACCCCCGGAGCCATCCAGCAATTCCTGGCGCACGGGGTACTTTTTGGGCCGGCCAAGGCCGCCAATGCCGGCGGAGTGGCCACCTCCGCCCTGGAAATGTCCCAGAACAGCCTGCGCTATGCCTGGAGCTTCGAGGAAGTCGACGCCAAACTGAAAGCCATCATGATCAGCATCTATCGGAACGCCAGCCAGGCCGCTCAGGAATACGGCTTCCCCGGCAATCTGGTGGTCGGCAGCAATATCGCCGGTTTCCTGAAGGTCGCCAGGGCCATGTACGAACAAGGCGTCGTTTGAAGCCACGGGGCGCCCTTTCAAAATACGCATTTTGAGAATAAAGCACCAACGCCGACCGCGTTGGTGCTTTATTATTTTGCCTTTCCCGATTGAAAATCCCGTCGTTCTTCCGGTGCGCTTGCGACTTTCTTCGCTGACGGAGCCGGCTTTCCTGAAAAATATCCGGTGGCAGCTCACCATGGTTCCTTCGGCTGTCGGGTTCCTTTTTGCCGTTTTAGTACTTTCCGAACCCGATGATCCCAATACGCGCCGGAGCTGTGAAGCGGTTCTTTTCTTCCTGATCCGGGGCCGTCTCCGCCGCCTGGTGCCTCAGTTTGAACCGGCCGACCATCTCTTTCAAGTGTTCGGCCTGGCTGCTCAGTTCCTCGCTGGCCGAAGCGCTCTCTTCCGAGGTCGCCGTGGTGGTCTGGATGACTTGGGACACCTGGTTAATCCCCTGATCGATCTGGGCGATGCCGGTGGCCTGCTCGTTGGAGGCGACGGCGATCTCCCCCGCCAAATCGGCGGTCTGGGCCACACCGGTCACGATCTTGTTCAGCGAGGTCGCGGTCTGGTTGGCCAGCCGGGTCCCGTCGGCCACTTTCCGCAAGGAGCCCTCGATCAGCTCGGCCGTCTCCCGGGCCGCCTTGGCGCTCCGTCCCGCCAGATTCCGTACCTCCTCGGCCACGACCGCGAATCCCTTGCCGTGCTGGCCGGCGCGGGCCGCTTCCACCGCCGCGTTTAAGGCCAGGATATTGGTTTGAAAGGCGATCTCGTCGATCACCTGGATGATCTTGGCGATGCTAGTGGCCGCCTCATCGATGGCTCCCATCGCCGCGAGCATCGCTGCCATCTGTTCATTGCCTTCCGTGGCGCTGTTCTGGGCCAGATCGGCCAGTTCATGGACTTGGTCGGCCCGTAGCGCGTTCTGTTTGGTTTGGGCGGCGATCTCGGTAATCGCGGCCGACAGCTCTTCGACGGTGGCCGCCTGTTCGGTGGCGCCTTGCGATAAGGCCTGACTCCCGCCGGAGACCTGACGCGCGGCCGCCGCCACTTGTCCGGCGGCGTTGTTGATCTCGCCGAGGATCTGATTGAAGGAGTCCAGGGCGTCATTCAGCGCTGCTTGGATCCGGGCGTATTCGCCCCGGTATTCCCCGGTCATCCCGTCCGCCAAGTTTCCCTGGGCCATTTGGTGCAGGACATCCGAGGCCCGGTGAATCGGCTGCACCATGGCGTCGAGCGCCTGATTCAAACCGGCGATGATCTCCCGGTATTTGCCGGCGAATTTCTCGGCGTTGCCGCGCACCTCCAGCCGGCCCTCGAACGCGGCCGCGGCCAGCATCTTTGACTCGTCCAGCAGGCCGACGATGGCTTCCATCATGGCCGTGGCCGACGGCATCATCTGATCGTTCTCCGAGCGTTTGCCGATCCGGTGGAACTCCTCCAAACGGCTGATGTCCCCCTTGGCCAGCCGGATGAAGGTATCCTGGACGCTGAGCAGGCGCAGTCGGGTCATATTGATCTGATCGGCCAGATCTTTCAGCACTCCCTGATACGCTCCGCTCATCTCCTGGGTGTAATCGTTGACCGCGATCTTGCCGAGCACTGTCCCGGCCTCGTTCAGCGGCAGAATTACGGCATCGAGGGTGGCATTGAATCCGGCGATGACCTGCCGGAATTCCCCGGCGAACCGGTCCGCATCACCCCGGGTGTCCAGTTGTCCGGCCGTCGCCGCCTCCGCCAACCGCACCGACTCGGCGACCATGGCCAAAACGGTCTCCATCATCTGCAGGTAAGCGGGGATCAACTCATCGTTCTCCGACAGCCGGCCGGTCCGCTTCAAGTCCTCCAGATGGCTGAAATCGCCATGGGATAGGGCCAGGGTTACCCGTTGAATATTGAGCAGATTATCGAATACCTCGTTGACCGCCTGGGCAATCTCACCGTAAACCCCATGATAATCCCCGGTGATTCGCTGGGTGTAATCGTTCCGCGCCATCCGTTGCAGGACCGCGTCGCTTTCGGTCAAAGCGCCCAAACCCTTGATGCAGGCATTGATGCTGTTCTTTAATTTTTCATATTGGCCTTGGTACTCCTCGGTAATGAGCGGCGGAATCTCGCCATCTCCGATCCTTTCCACATAGTTGGCGGCGATATTCAACGGGCCGACCACCGCGTCCAGGGTGCGGTTGATCCCCTGCACGATCTCGCCAAAGGCCCCTTGGAACTTAGCGTTGTCGCCCCTGGCCGACAATTCGCCGGCGACCGCCGCTCCGGTCAGCCGGTTCAGCTCGGCCAGCAACTCCCGCAAGCTTTCAACCATCTGTTTCATGCTGTGAACTTGGATATCCTCATCGGACCGCGGCCGGATCTCAACGGCCAGATCGCCGGCAGCGATCCGCTCCGCTATTTTCGCCTGTTCGCGAATATTCGCAATCATCTTATTAAAGGATTGGCTCAGGGAACCGAGCTCATCATGGGAACCGGCCCGAACGGTGACCGAAATATCTCCGCGAGCCAACCGGTCGGCCGAGGCTACCAGTTGCTGAATGGGCCGCGAAATGAGTCTCTTGGTGAGAAAAGCGATTAAAAAAGTGACGATGACCAGAATGATTAACAACAGGGCGAGAAGGTAGACGCGAAGTTGGTTGATGCTCTGGAAAATTAGCCGCTTCGGAGCCGTGACGGCCAACGACCAATTGCTTCCGGGAATCGGAGCATAAGCCATAAACCAATCCCTTTTATTATACGTGTAACTTCCGGATCCCGATTCGCCCTTGACCATCTTCTTTTCCAGCGTAACCAGAGAGCGCAATGTGGGGTCTTTCTTTACGCTGGCCAAAGCATTGAATCCTTTGAGCACCAACCCGGTCTGGGGATGGGCAATGGTGTATCCTGCCCGATTGATGATAAAGGGATAACCTTGACCATCCGCCACTTGAATATTTTTAATCATCTGGCCGATGGCAAACCAGTTGAAAGTGGTTTGGAGCATTCCTTGAATTTGGCCAAGTCGATTGCGGATGGGTGCGGCCACGACGACCACTACTTTCTTATCGACTTTACTTACCAGCGGATCGCAAATGCTGGTAATTCCTTGTTGGGTCGCTTTTCTAAAATAATCGCGATCCGCCAGATTTCGGACGGAGCCGTCGGTATAAAAACATTTGCCTTTCAGGTCGGTCACTCCGAAACGGGTATTGCCGATTCGCTGAAGTTCCTTTTGAAGCACTGCCGATTGGACGGACCAGTTCATCGATTGAATATCCTCACGGACGGCGATGCCTTCGGTTTTGGCCATCAGCGCCCCAATCTCGTTGGCGATCATGATAGCCCCATTGCTGGCTGTGTTACGAAAAGATGCACTGACCTCCTTTTCAAGATTAGCGAACATGCTTTTGTAAATTAGCTCCCCGGCGATTCCAAAGGTCACGATCAGCAATAGGGTCATGCTTAAAATCAGTTTCTTGCCAATTCCTAAGTTCTGTAACCACATAAACATAATTGTCCCCCTCATCTTCCGACGCATCTTGAAAAACTTTATCAATCAATTATAAAAAAATTAAATCAAATGACCTATAAAGACCCATTATTTAGCGATTAATATTAATTTATCCGGTCCAATATAATATAAATCCATCATTTAACAAATTTTATTTATTCTATAAAAAATGACAAATTTACTTCTTTTAAAATAAAGTGCTACGCACAAAGAGAGGATGATCGCATTGTCCTTGACCATTGACAGCCTTATTTTCCGGCCGTCATAACCTCTGCAACTCCTTTTGCATCTCCTTTCCCGCCGATCACCGCAACCCTTTGCGAACATCGACCACCTCCATGTCGTTGCGGCGGATCCTGTGCGCACCAGAAGCACCCGCCAAGTTCCGTTCGAAATATTCCGCATCATCCGCCACAATTAAACAGCGAGATTTCCGGAATTTTTCGTTTGGGGATGTCCATTCCCGGACCGTATTGAAAAGTTTATTCACGCCCCGTGCTTCTTACCACAAATGGGCTCGCTCTGCCTACCCGGCAATCTCTCCGTTAAAAACCTACTATATCTACCATGATACAAAATCTCAAAAAGAAAACCATCAAGATAAATCAGCTATTTCACTCGAAAATTCCGTGCTGTTTTGGCGAATCGCGGCCATTGTAAACTATAATCATTTTATGAAGTTGACATTGCTGCCCCCATCCTTTACAATAAATCTTAATCATTGCGAAGTTTGGCAATCAATTCCGTCCGGCAGTCAGCCCGATCGCCAAGGCCTTGCCAAGCGGAAGAATTGCCAAATAGCCAAATTTTCGCAGAAGGAGCTCACCATGGAATCAACCTCGTCGCTGCGGCCGACGGTTTATGCCGCGCTCTTCACCGCCTTGATCATCATCGGGGGATACATCAGCTTTCCGCTGCCTTTCAGCCCAGTCCCGATCGTGCTGGCGGACTTCTTCACGTTGCTGGCCGGCCTGGCGCTCGGGGCCGCCTGGTCCGGGGCCAGCGTCGGCTCGTTTCTCTTGCTGGGCCTGGTCGGACTGCCGGTATTCGCCGGCGGCGCGGCCGGACTGGCGGTATTCCTCGGACCGACCGGCGGCTTTCTGGTCGGATACCTGCTCGAGGCGGTCCTGGCCGGATTCGTCGCCCATTGGGGCCGGACTGCGCTATGGAAGGATCTGGCCGCAGTCGTGCTCGGGATCGTGATTTTATTTACGCTCGGGGTTCTCTGGCTGCACTTCTCGCTGAAGCTGGACTGGCCCAAGACGCTGGCCGCCGGACTGCTGCCGTTTATCCCGGGCACGATCATCAAAGCCGCTGCCGCCCTGCTGCTCATCCGGCCGCTCCGTTCCCTGCTGGCCGGGAGTTCGCAACAGTAAATCACGGGGCGCGGGATGGCGGACGGCGCTCCGTCCCGCCCAAATTCGGACGACAGGATGCGCGACGCGATGACCCTATTGGAAACCAAACATTTGACCAAGACTTTTGCGAACGGGGCCACGGTGCTGGCGGATGTCAACCTCGCCGTGGCCGAAGGCGAAATGCTGGTGCTGGCCGGGGCCAACGGCTCCGGCAAGACGGTGCTGGCGCGCCATCTCAACGGCTTATTGCGACCCAGCTCGGGGGAGATATTTTTCGAAGGGGCGCCCATCGCGGGCCGGCTGCCCGAGATCCGGCGCCAAGTCGGGCTGGTCTTTCAAAATTCCGACAACCAGATCGTGGCCGAGACCGTCGCCGCCGACGTGGCCTTCGGCCCGGAGAACCTGGGGCTGGCCCCGGAGGAGGTGCGGCGGCGGGTCGCCGACGCCCTGAATCGGGTCGGCCTGGCCGCGCTGGCGGAGCAGCGGCCGCAGCTGCTCTCCGGCGGCCAAAAACGCAAACTGGCGATCGCCGGGATCCTGGCCATGCAGCCGAGGCTGATCGTCCTGGATGAGCCCTTCACCGGCCTGGATTATCCGGGGGCGGTCCAGATCCTGCGCCAGCTGCTGCAATTGCGGCGCCAGGGCCACACCCTGCTGGTTATCACTCATGAACTGGAGAAGATCCTGGCCCACGCCGACCGGCTGGCGCTCATGGCGGCCGGCCGGATCGTGGCGGACGGCGCACCGGAGGAGTTGTTGAATTCGCTGGAGAAGTACGGCATCAAACGGCCTTACGGGAAGGAGCGGCCGGTGGCGACCATGACATGGCTGAGTTAAACCTGTTCCGTTACTGCGCCGGCGACTCGCCGCTGCACCGGATGGATCCCCGTTGCAAATTGATCGGCCTGATCCTGATCAGCCTGACCGTCAGCGCCGCCCAGCGCCTGACCGCCGTCATCCTGGTCAGCGTCTTCCTGGCCTGGAATTTTCGGCGTTCCCGCCTGCGCTGGGCCATCCTCGGACTGGAGATCCGCCGTTTTGGCTTTTTATTGGCGGTGATCCTGGCGGCCCGGTCGTGGGGGAATGCGGGGAGTGCAGCGGGATTGCCGGGGTTTTCCCGCGCGGGTTTCGTTGCGGGTCTGCTCTTCGATTGGCGGCTGGTCGCAGTACTGGTGGCCGGGTTGCTCCTGGTCGCCACCACCCCGCTGACCGAACTCCGAAAGGCGTTGCTCTGGTTCCTGCGGCCCCTGCCCCGGGCGCACGCCGCGCGCCTCGGCACGATGTTCGGCCTGACCTTCGCGTTGGTCCCGCTCCTTTTGGAACAGGCCGACGCGGTCCGCGAAGCCCAAGCCGCCCGGGGCAGCGAGTCGGTCCGGAACCCGTTCCGGCGCCTAATCAGCCTGGCCTGGCCGATCCTGCGCGAGACCTTCCGGCGCGCCGACGAATTGATCCTGGCGATGGAGGCGCGCTGTTATAACGAGGAGCACCACAGCCGGCCGCAGTTTCAAAGTCAGCCGGCCGACTGGCGGCAGTTGGGAATGGTGCTGGCGCTGATGCTTCTGGTCCTTGTCCTGCAGATCGGACCGCGCTAATTTAACCCTGGTAACTCACCAAACAAACCGACCGCTGATCATCGAGTTTGCTCAGCCAAGCTGCAGTTGGTTTTCGATGGGAGATTGATAAGAAGGCCGACGTCGACGCTGCCCCCATAATGCTATCAAAAAGCGATAGCTTAGCGGCAAACACTCATGGATGGTGATTAACGACATTTACTCGCGCAGAGACGCAGCGGTGCGGGGAAGACATTGCCGGACGGAATTATTGCCGATTTCGTGGGTCCCGAGCCAGCTCTCTCAGTCGCTCAGCAAGCTCTTTCAGTCACTCAGCAAGCTCTTTCAGTCACTCAGCAAGCTCGTTCAGTCACTCAGCAAGCTCTTTCAGTCACTCAGCAAGCTCTTTCAGTCACTCAGCAAGCTCTCTCAGTCACTCAGCAAGCTCTCTCAGTCGCTCAGCAAGCTCTCTCAGTCACTCAACAAGCTCTCTCAGTCACTCAACAAGCTCTCTCAGTCACTCAACAAGCTCTTTCAGTCACTCA
>JAEXFN010000022.1 GCA_023400055.1 Bacillota bacterium | reverse complement strand
ATCTCGCCCGGCTTGACATAGATCTGGGCGGTCAGGGTAAACCCGGTGGCCTGGCCGGGGCCGACCTCGTCCCGGACCGGCTGGTTGAAGCCTTCGATGCTCTGGATCGTCGAACGCTTGCCGGACGGCAGGAAGATGACCTCATCCCCGGTCCGGATCGTCCCGGTCTCGACCGTCCCGGCAAAGATGCGCCGGTCGTCGCCGCCGGCGGTAAATTTATAGATGTCCTGCACCGGGAAACGGAATGGCTGTTCCGCCTTGTCTTTCTCTTTTTGAAAGCCGTCCATCAGCTCCAAAACGCTGGGCCCCTGATACCAGGGGAGATTGGCCGAACGCGACGCCAGGTTGTCGCCGTCGCGGGCGACGATGGGCACGAAGGCTTGCGGCTGGACGCCGATCTGTTCCAGGAAAGCGCCGAACTCGGCCACCACTTGATCGTAGACGGCCTGGCTGTAATCGACCAGGTCCATCTTGTTCACCAGCACCACGATCTGCCGGACGCCCAGCATCGACAGCATGAAGCCGTGGCGGCGCGAATTCTCGCGGATGCCTTCCTTGGCGTCGATCACCAGCAGCGCGGCCTCCGCCCGGGCGGCGCCGCTGATCATGTTCTTCAGAAACTCGATGTGCCCCGGCGCGTCGATGATGATGTAATGCCGTTTGGCGGTTTTAAAGAAACAGCGGGCGGTATCGATGGTAATCCCCTGGGCCTGCTCATCCTTGAGGGCATCGAGGAGAAAAGCGTATTCGAACGGTTTGGCGTTCCGCTCGCAATTGCGTTGCACCTGTTCCAGCTTGCCTTGGGGCAGCGAGCCCGTGTCCGCCAGCATCCGGCCGATGACCGTGCTTTTGCCGTGATCGACGTGGCCGACGATCACGATATTCATCTGCTCTTGTTGATAGTCCATCACATATAACCATCCCGTCGTAAAGTTTCCAGGCTGCCGCCGTCTTCCTTATCCTGCTCGCGTCCGGAACGCTCGGCGATGTTGGCGAATTTGCCGCTGCGCAGCTCGGCGATGATCTCGGCCACGTTGCGGGCCTCCGAATCCACCGGCTTGGTGCACGGATAACACCCCAGCGAACGGTAGCGTTTGCCGGTCCCCTGGTCGAAGTAGAGCGAGGTGACGGGAATCCGTTCCTGTTCGATATACTCCCAGATATTCAGCTCGGTCCAGTCCAGCAAGGGGTGGATCCGCAGATGGGTGCCGGGCGCGAAATCGGTTTTGAACTGGTTCCACAACTCCGGCGGCTGGTCGCCGACGTCCCACTCGTTCTGGCGGTCGCGCGGCGAGAAATAGCGCTCCTTGGAGCGGCTGCCTTCCTCATCGGCGCGCACCCCGACGATCACGCCCGTATAGGGCTCCCGGTTGGTGTCGATCTGATACTGCCCGCTCCCGTGATCAAAGCGGTAGCGCGGCCATTCTCCGGAGAGGGTCCGTTTGAGCGCCTCGCTCTTCAAATTTTTGCAGCAGGCGATCCGGTCGGTCTTGCCGTCGGGATAGGTCTCATGGGCGGCGATGGCCGCCTCGTTTTTGCCGACGATCATCTGCAAGCCCCACTCGGCGGCCAGCCGGTCGCGGTAGGCGATCATCGCCGGGATCTTAAAAGAGGTATCGATATGAACCAGCGGGAACGGCACATGGCCGAAAAAAGCCTTGCGCGCCAGCCACAATAATACCGTGCTGTCTTTGCCGATCGACCACAACATGCACAAGCTCTTGAATTCACGGTAAGCTTCCCGCAAAATATAGACGCTCTGGTTTTCCAGCTTTTCGAGTTGATTCATGCTCCTGGCTCCTTCACCCGTTCCAATTTACCGTTCCGGTAATGCAGCCCGCACTCCTTATGCTCGGGCGCTTCCCACCACCAGCGGCCGGCCCGCAGATCCTCGCCGGGGGCGACGGCCCGGGTGCACGGCGCGCAGCCGATGCTGGGGTAACCGCGATCGTGCAACGGGTTATAAGGCACCTGGTGTTCCCGGAGATACTGCCAGACTTGCTCGGTAGTCCAATCGGCCAAGGGATTTAGCTTCAATAGGTTATGAGTCTCATCCCACTCGATGTGCTCCGTGGCCGTCCGGGTCACCGCTTGTTCGCGGCGGAGCCCGGTGATCCAGGCATCCAATGTCCCCAGCACCCGCTGCAACGGCGCGAGCTTTCGCACCCCGCAGCATCGTTTGCGGAGTTCGATGCTTTCATAGAACAGGTCGGGACCGTGTTCCCGGACGAGCGCTTCCAAGGCCCCATTCTCCGGGGCATAGATCTCATAATGAAAATGATAATGACGCATGGTCGCCTGGATCGTGGCGTAGGTCTCCTGGGGCAACCGCCCCGTGTCCAGCACGAAAATGCGGGCCGCCGGGTCGATCGTCAGCAACATATCGGTTAAGACCTGATCCTCGGCTCCCAGGCTGGATGCCAAGGCAATCCGCTTTCCGTAACGCGCCACCATCTCCCGCAACAACTCGGGCGCAAAATAATCTTTGTAGCGGACCTGCAACTCCGCCAACTCCTCCTGCATAATCAGCCTCTCCCTTCGGAGTCAGCCGAAGCATCGCTTCATACCGCGACGCTCTTCGTGGACGGCTCAAACTCCTTTTTCGACGATAATCCGGTAAACCTCGCCTTCCGGCGTGACCTTGACGATCTTATGCCCTTCCTCTTTGAGGCTGCGCGGCACATTCAGCATGGCGTCGCCCTCATCCAGGACGACTTCCAGGAGTTCGCCGCCGGCCAGTTCTTCCAGGGCCAATTTGGTCTTGACAAAATTCAACGGACAGACCACGCCGTGAAGATCGATGCTTTTTTTGATTTCACTCATTCAAAAGGTCCTCCTTCACCTTGGCTTCGCCGATCCGGTCGATCATATGCCCGAAACGCTCCCGTTTCCGGCCGTGCTGCCGGTAGTATTCGACCACCTTATGGACCAGCCGGTAAAGCTCTTCTTTATCCTCGATTAAGGCGCGCAACTTCGTGGCCAAGCGGGGCGTCTTGCCCATGGTGCCGCCGATCCACAGGATATAACCTTGTTTGGCGGCGAACCAGGCATCCGTCGGGCAATTGGCAGTACAGATGCTGCAATAGATGCATTTCGATTCATCCAGCCGGTACTCGCCGTTCTCCAGATAGATCGCCCCGGTCGGACAGCTGTTGACGCAAAGGTTGCAGCCGGTGCAGGGTTCGCGACGCCAGGCCGGCAGAATGCCGCCCATGATGCCCAGATCGTTCTCGGTGGCCTTGGCGCAATTGTGCGGACAACCGGTGACCGCCATCTTGAACTTGTGCGGAGTATCCTGCCGGAAATATTTCTGATCCAGCTCCCGGGCCACGCTTTTGGTGTCGATCGTTCCCCAGCGGCAAGTGGAACTGCCGGGGCAGGCCGTCACGACCCGGATCCGCGGGCCGCAGGCGCCCATGGCGATTCCCACCTTTTCCAGCTCCAGGCGGGCCGCTTCCAGCTTGGAATAATGCACGAAATGGATCTCGATCCCCTGCCGGGTCGAGAGATGGATCTGCGACTGGCCATAGGTGGCGGCTACTTCGGCCACCTTTTGCAACTGCTCGGCGTCAAGATCGCCGCCGACAACGTGCAGACGCATAGCGAAATACTCTTTTTGCTTCTGTTGAATCATGCCTACCTTTTTCAGGGCGGCCAGATCAAAATCGGGCGTACTCATCCTAGTTCCTCCTCCGTGAATTCGATAGGGATCTCCGAAACTTGCCGCGATCGGACCCGAAACGCCTTCAGTACCGGCTCGGTGGCCATGAAGGAGACGATCAGGTAAACCAAATCCGGATCGTTCAGCAGCCGCAGATCTTCATCCGACAAACGGGCCGGCGAAGACGGATGACTATGGTATACGGCGATCAGCTGCAATCCCCGTGAACGGCTCGCCTTGACCGCCCGGAACTGTTCCTCGGGAATGAACGAAAAATGTTCCGGATTATGATCGGCGTTGGTCATGGGAATGAACTCCGCCACGGCGCCGTCTCTTCCCGCCAGATAACCGCAGGCTTCATTGGGAAGCTCCCGCTCTGCCTGACGAAGCATTTGTTCTTTGATGGCCATGGGAATTTTAAGCATGATCATTTCGCCTCAAATCGCAGACCGGCTGCTCGTAGTCCACCAGTTCGGTGATGGTCGGATGCTGGCCGCAAATGGGACAATCTGGATTGCGGTGAAAATTCACGGTGCGGAACTCCATGTCCAGCGCGTTGAACATCAGCATCCGGTCGGTGAGCAGTTTCCCTTTGCCGATAATATAGCGCAAAGCCTCAGCGGCTTGGATCGTGCCCAGCATTCCGGCGACCGCGCCCAGAATCCCGGCCTCACTGCAAGTGGGAACCGCTCCTTTGGGCGGCGGCGCATCGAAGACGCACCGGTAACAAGTGTGGCCCGGCACGTAGGTCATGGTCTGGCCGTTAAAACGCAGGATGCCGCCGTGCGAGAAGGGTTTCTGATAAAACACGCAGGCGTCGTTGATTAAAAACTTGGCCGGGAAATTGTCGGTCCCGTCGATAATGAAATCATACTCGGCAATGATTGCGCCGATGTTATCCGCGAAGACCCGGGTCTGATAGGTCTTGACTTGGACATCGGGATTGATGGCCTCAAGCTTATGGCGGGCCGACTCCACCTTGGGCCGGTTCAAGTCGGCGCTGAAATGAATGATCTGCCGCTGCAGGTTGGACAGATCGACCGTGTCGCCGTCCACCAAACCGATGGTACCGACTCCCGCCGCCGCCAGATAGAGGGCGGCCGGCGAGCCCAATCCGCCCGCGCCGATGATCAACACCTTGGACTGCAAGATCTTTTCCTGACCGGCCCCGCCCACATCTTTCAGGATGATGTGCCGACTATAGCGTTCAATCTGACTCTCTGTGAAGTTCATGAGCTACTCCTTTGACAATGCTTGATCGAAATCTGCAATAATATCGCGAATGTTCTCAATGCCCACCGATATCCGGAGCAAATCCGGATAGACCCCCGCCGCCGCCTGTTCGGCCTCGGAACAGGTGTAGTAAATCGTGGAGGCCGGATGGATGATTAGCGTCTTGGCGTCGCCCACGTTAGCGAGGCATTTCACCATCTGCAAGCGATTGATCACCCGAAAGCAACGCTCCCGGGTGCCCAGCCGCAAGGTGATCAGACCGCCATAGCCGCCCTGAAACTGGGCCGCCGCCACGGCGTGATCGGGATGTCCGGGCAAGCCCGGATAATTAACGGCTGCCACCTGCGGCTGGGCTTGAAAATACTCCACCAGGCCCGCCGCGTTGGTACAGTGTTTGGCCATCCGCAGTGCCAGGGTTTCCAGGCCCAGATTTTGCAGGTAGGCATTGAACGGCGACAGGCAACTGCCGGTGTTCTGCAAGATCTGCCGTCGGGCCCGGGCCAAAAAAGCATAGTCGCCGGCCTGTTTCGTCAGCACGGCGACGGCCTTGGTCCGGCATTGCCGCCAATCGAAATTGCCGAGATCCACCAGGATCCCGCCGATGGTGTTGCCGCTCCCGGAGATGTATTTCGATGTCGAGTGGATCACCAGATCGACCCCGAACCGCTTGGCCGCGAACAGATAAGGCGTACTTAGGGTACTATCGACGATCAGCGGCACGCCCTGCTGCTTGGCTATAGCCGCGATGGCTCCGATATCCGGGATATCCAGTTTGGGATTGCCGATGGTCTCGAGGAAGATCAGCTTGGTCCGGGGCGAGAGGGCCCGGCGGTAAGCCTCGGTGTCGGTGGATTCGACATAAACCACTTTGATCCCGGAGTTCCCGAAGATCTCGTTGAACAATTGAAAGGTCCCGCCAAACAGGCTCTTGCCGGAGACGATCTCGTCCCCCGCTTGGGCTAGCGTATAAACGGCCGTGGCTATCGCGGCCATCCCGGAGGCGGTGGCGATGGCGCCCAACCCGTTCTCCAAGGCGTTTACCCGGTTTTCGAAGGCGGTCACCGTCGGATTGGCGATCCGCGAATAGATATGGCCGAATTTGCGGCCTTGAAAGGCGGCCTCCAAATCCTCGGCGCTGTCATAGGCAAAGGCGGCTGACTCATAGATCGGCAGGGCGGTGGCGCCGGTCTGTTTATCCTGATTAAAACCGCTGTGAATCGCGCGGGTCTCAAAATCCCATGATTTACTCATCGTGTCGCCCCTTACCGGCTACAGTGCCGAACCGGGGAGCCGCCGCCCATAAAGTACAAGAACTCCACCTGGTCGTTTTCTTGTAATACTGTCGTTTCGTAATCCGCCCGCCGCAGGATATTTCCGTTCAGTTCCACCGATACCATCTCCGGCATCTCGACTTTCTTTACCGCCAACAACTCGCTGATGGTTCCCTGTTTCAATTGCACTGTTTCGCTGTTCCCGTTAATCGTCAGTTTCATGTTCCTCATCCTTTACTGAAGAACCGGTGCGCCGCAGCCGGTTCTCTGGTTTGTTTTGTATGAAAAAAGTTTCATCATGGATCCAGGCGGCAGGCCTGCTTTAAATGATGTAATCCTCCACAAAGACCTTGAGATTTTTCAAACCTACAAACACCTCATCGCCGGCCGACAGCTTCAGCTCGGCGAAACGCTCCTTGCTCAGCTCCGCTTCGATGACGCTGTTATCATCGGCCCGTTTTAACTCCATGCGGACCACCGGGCCGATGGACCGGATGTGGGTGACCCACGCTTTAATGCTCTGCGAATTCTGGGGATCCTGGTTGTCGCGCTCGATGGCCAATTCATGCGGCCGGACAAAAGCGATCGCCTCCTGGGCCTCGGCGTCGGGATGATCCGGCGTCGCAAATTCGGTGGCGCCGATCTGGACCTGGCCCCGATCGAGCCGGCCATGGAAGAGGTTGACGCTGCCCAGAAACTGATAGACAAAGGCGTTGGCCGGCTGATCGTAAACCTCCTCGGGGGTGCCGATCTGTTCGATCCGGCCCTCGTTCATCACCACGACGCGGTCGGCGACCTCTAGCGCCTCTTCCTGGTCATGGGTCACAAAAATGCTGGTCAGGTGAATCTCGTTATGCAACTGCCGGATCCAGTGGCGTAATTCCTTGCGGACTTTGGCGTCCAGCGCGCCGAAGGGCTCATCCAACAGCATCACCTTCGGCTCCACCGCGAGGGCCCGGGCTAGGGCGATCCGTTGCCGCTGGCCGCCGGAGAGTTGCGAGGGGTAACGGTCGCCCAGCCGGTCCATCTGGACCAGCTTCAGGAGCTCATTGACTTTGGCGCCGATCGCCTCGCGCGAGGGCCGGGCGCGGGCCGGCCGGACCCGCAGCCCGAAAGCCACATTCTCAAAGACGGTCATGTGCCGGAATAAGGCATAGTGCTGGAAGACAAAGCCGACCTTCCGGTCCTGGACCCGCTGGGCGGTGGCGTCCTCGCCTTCGAAGAGGACCGCTCCGCCGTCCGGCGTCTCCAGGCCGGCGATGATCCGGAGCAGCGTGGTCTTGCCGGAACCCGACGGTCCCAGCAAGGCGACCAGCTCTCCGTCGGGAATCTCCAAGTCAACATGGTTTAACGCCGTAAAATTGCCGAACTTCTTAAATACATCCCGAATGACGATACTCATCTGCTATCCTTCCTGCCCGACCGGACCCCGCCGCTCCGGTTTTTGAAGCCCTACCTTCCATTCCACCAGGGATTTGACGGCCAGGGTCACCAGCGCCAGCAGCGCCAACAGCGAGGCCACGGCGAAAGCGGCCGTAAAGTTATACTCGTTATACAAAATCTCCACTTGCAAGGGGATCGTGTTGGTCATGCCGCGAATATGACCCGAAACCACCGAAACCGCCCCGAACTCTCCCATCGCCCGGGCGTTGCAGAGGATGATCCCATAGAGCAAACCCCACCGCACATTGGGCAGGGTCACCCTCCAAAAGGTTTGCCAGCCGTTGGCGCCGAGCACCAACGCCGCTTCCTCCTCCTCCTTGCCCTGGCTTTCCATCAGCGGAATCAGCTCGCGGGCCACAAACGGGAAAGTCACCAGCACCGTGGCGAGCACGATCCCCGGCACCGCGAAGACGATCTTCAGGTCATGGGCGAACAGCCAAGGCCCCAGCCAGCCTTGGAGTCCGAAGAGCAATACGTAGATCAGACCGGAGATCACCGGTGAAATCGCGAAGGGCAGATCGATCAGCGTCACCAGGAAGCTCTTGCCGAAGAAATCGAACTTGGCGATGGCCCAGGCCGCCGCCAGCCCGAAGCAGAGATTCAGCGGGACGGCAATCGCCGCGGTGATTAACGTCAGGCGGATCGCCACGAAGGTATCCGGCTCGACCAGCGCCTTCAGGTAAACCTGAACGCCTTTCTCCAAGGCCTGGCTGAAGACGGCCAGCAGCGGAATGATTAAAAAGAGGCTTACGAATAACAGGGCGATTCCCGTCAGGCACCAGCGGACCCCGACCCGCTCGCTGGTGGGGGCGGCGCTTGTAACCGGCAGCGCCGCCGCTTGCTTTGCCAAAGTTTCCAAGGGTTCCCCACGCTCCACATTTCTCAAGTCAACTCCACCTCTCAAGCCACCAGCTGTTTCCTGCCGCTCCACCATTGCAACAGGTTGATCAGCAGCAATAAAACAAAGGAAGCGCACAGGATCACCGTCGCCACCGCGGCCGCACCGGCGTAATCAAACTGTTCCAGTTTGGTCACGATCACCAGCGGCGCGATTTCGGTCCGCAGCGGCATATTGCCGGAGATGAACACGACCGAGCCGTATTCCCCGAGGGCGCGGGCGAAAGCCAAAGCCAGGCCCGTCAGCCAGCTGGGCCAGAGCGCCGGGAAGATGACCCGGCGGAAGGTCTGCCAGCGGTTGGCCCCCAAACTGACCGCCGCCTCCTCGACCTCCTTCTCCAGGTCCATCAGGACCGGCTGGACCGTGCGGACCACAAAAGGCAGGCCGATGAAGGTCAAGGCCACCACCACCCCCAGCGGCGTATAGGCGACCTTGATGCCGAGCGGCTCCAGGAAACGGCCGATCCAGCCATTGGCCGAGTAAATGGTGGTCAGGGCGATGCCGGCCACCGCGGTCGGCATCGCGAACGGTAGGTCGACCAGGGCGTCGATCAGTTTCCGGCCCGGGAATTGATAACGGGTCAGCACCCAGGCCAGCAACAGGCCGAAGACGCCATTGATCAAGGCTCCGCCGAAAGAAGCGAGCAGGCTCAGGCGGTAGGAGGCGACCACCCGCGGCGCGGCCACCGCTTGCCAGAATTGCGGCCAGTTGAGCGTCGACGCCCGCAAAAACAGCATCGCCAGCGGAATCAAGAGAATCAGGCTCATGTAAAATACCGTAAAACCGAGTGCCGGGCCAAAACCCGGCAGGATACTGCGTTTTTTCCAGTTCAAGACCATCCCACCCGCTTAATTTCAATGCTGATAAATCTGGTCAAAGACGCCGCCGTCGGCGAAGTGAGTCTTCTGTGCCTTCTGCCAGCCGCCGAAGACCGAATCGATGGTAAACAAGTTTACCTTGGCGAAATGATCGTATTTGGCGGCCACCGATTTCAGGCGGGGCCGGTAGTAATTGCGGGCGGCGATCTCCTGACCTTCCTTGGTATACCAATACTTAAGATACGCTTCGGCCACTTTGCGGGTGCCGTGTTTATCAACGAATTTATCGACCACCGCCACCGACGGTTCCGCCAGGATGCTCAACGAGGGGACCACGATCTCGAACTTATCCTTGCCCAGTTCGTTGATGGCCAAGAAAGCCTCATTCTCCCAGGCCAGCAGGACATCGCCCAGGCCGCGCTGGACAAAGGTATTGGTGGCGCCGCGCGCTCCCGAATCCAGTACCGGCACGTTCTTCATCAGCTGGGCGACGAACTCTTTGGCCTTATCCTGCTTGCCGCCATACTTTTTCAGCGCGTAACCCCAAGCCGCCAGGTAATTCCAGCGGGCGCCCCCCGAGGTTTTGGGATTGGGCGTAATCACCGAGACGCCGGGTTTCACCAGATCGGACCAGTCCTTAATGGCTTTGGGATTGCCCTTGCGCACCAAGAACACGATGGTCGAGGTGTACGGCGCGCTATTGTTCGGCAGCCGCTTCAGCCAGTCTTTGGCAATCAACTGGCCGTTTTCGTACAGGGCGTCGACATCATAGGCCAGCGCCAGAGTCACCACATCGGCCTCCAGACCGTCGATGACCGCCCGGGACTGCGCGCCCGACCCGCCGTGCGACTGCTTGACAGTCACCGTCTGACCGCTCTTTTCCTTCCAATACTTGGCAAAAGCGGCATTGTAATCCTGATACAATTCCCGGGTCGGATCATATGATACATTCAGCAGCGTAACTTCGCCGGGCGCCGCCCAGGCCATGGGCAAAGCCGCCATTCCCAACACCATGACCAGGCTAAGTAGCAAAACCAGTTTTTTCACCATTCGATAGAGACCCCCTTTGATTTGTTTTTTGGATTTATTTTTATGGCATAACTTTTTGGGATCGCAGCGGTATTACCATTCCTATCGACTTACTTGTAATTAAAAGTATCAAAATAGGCCGTTTCCGCTATCGAACCGTTACCAACCCATCTTATGCCGAAGGAATGTCCATAATTCCGATTTATTTAGTAGATATTTAATAGCTTACTTTACCAGTCCCGGAATGTCAATACTTCGATGCCAATTTTTATCGAATATTATCACAATTTATTTGCGCTGCCCAACCGCAAATTGGTGCGAGGGCCGAGCCGCCTGGCGCGACATTTTCCAGGGCCGTGGCGGCTGCCGCTTTTCGCCACGGACGACCGGCTCAGCCATTCCCGGCACCGCCGGTCGCCGCCGAGCCGTGCCCGGCAGGCCAAGCGAGCCGTTCCAGCGCCGCATCATCAATTTCAGTAACGGTTGCTTTCGATTCAGTTACTGAATGTTTTCGTTTGGCAACTGATGCTTTCGCTTTAGTAACTGAAGCCTTTCGTTTGGTTACGGTTGCTTTTCATTCGGTTACCGAATACTTTCGTTTGGTAACTGATATTTTCGATTCAGCAACTGAATGCTTTCGTTTGGTTACGGATACTTTCCGTTCAGTAACAAAATGAGCTCCTTCAGTTACTGAATCACTTTTATCTCCAACCGATTCGCCAAAAAATAAAACCGCGAGTCCATCAACCCGCGGTTTTGGCATTGCAGCTGGGACGGCATGAGCTGTCTTCAAATGAAGTTATGTTTTAGATATTCACCAACTGAAGGCAGGATCGGTCGCGACCCGTCTTCGCCGGCGCCGCTTTCCCGCGTTTTTAGCCACGCAAACTTAGGCGGGGCATCTCACGCCTCGGTCCAATCGGCCGCCGCCTCCCGGTCCAAATACAGGCGCGCGTCGGGATGATTCCGCAGCACTGTGGCGGGGCATTCGGTACTCACCGGGCCGTGCAGGGTACGATAGACCGCCTGCCGTTTGGTCGGGCCCGGCACCATGCAGAACAAACTGGTCCCGGCCATCAGCGCCGGAACGGTCAGGCTCAGCGCGTGGGTCGGTACCTCGGCCAGGGTCCGGAAGCATCCGTCATTGACCTGCTGAATCCGGCAGCGCTCTTCAAGCTCCACCAATTTCACCCAGTCCGGATCGTTAAAGTCGGCCACCGGCGGGTCGTTGAACGCCACGTGCCCATTCTCGCCGATCCCCATGCACACGATGTCGATGGGGGCTTCCTTTAATAAATGGCTATAATCGGAACAGGCCTTCCGAATCGCGCCGGCCGACCGCTCCCGTGAATCGTTTCGGACCAGTTCCGAATCCGGTCCGATCAGATAATGCACTTTCCCGAACGGCAGCCGCTCAAAAAGATGCTCCTTTAGGTAATTGGAGAATCGCTGCGGCGCGTCATCGGCCAGGCCGAGATAATCGTCCATATGAAAGGCAATAATCCGGGTCCAGTCGATTCCCCGGCCCTGGACCAACGTTTCCAGGAATTCGTTCTGGGACGGCGCCGCCGCGAAGATCATCCGCACCGGGCCCGGCCGCGATTGCAAAGCCTTTATTTTATCGATAACCGCCAATCCGGCCGCGCGGCCCATGGCGACCCGGGTTTCATAGATGGCTACCGACAGCCGCTCGACTTGAAATTTTTGTAACGGTCCATTGTCCTGTTGAATGAAAGTCATCCTGATCGCTCCTTGTTCGAATTAACCCTTTACCGCTCCAGCGGTAAGTCCTTTGACATAGAAACGCCCGACGAAGGCGAATAAAATAAGCGGAGGCAACGCCACCACCACGGAACTCGACATCAACATTCCCCAATCGATGAAATACTGATCCAAGAAAAGCGCCATTCCAACCGGAACCGTTTTTAACTGGGTGGACATAATGAAAACGGAAGCAAACAGATATTCGGTCCAGCACAGTAGAAACGAGTTCAATCCGAGGGCAGCGATGCCCGGAGCCGTCACCGGCAAGATGATTCGAAATAATGCCTTCAGGCGGCTCGCACCGTCAATGGCCGCGGCCTCTTCCAATTCAAACGGGATGGTGGTGAAAAACGCTTTCAGGGTCCAGATGCTAAACGGCGCGGTAGTCGTCACATTCAGAATCACCAGTGAAAACAGCGTGTTGACCAAGCCTATTTTCGATAAAATAATAAACAGCGGAATCATCAATAACACCCGGGGAAAGACATACACCGTGAGAAACAAGGCAAAAAGCGCCTTCCGGCCCGGGAACTTGCAACGATAGATGCTGTAAGCCGCCAGCGAGCCGAGCACCAATGTAATGATCGTGCTCACCACCGCCACATAGGTGCTGTTCCACAAATACCGACCGAAATCTACCTGCGTAAAAAGGTTGATATAGTGTTCCATGGTAAAGGTATGCGGGAAAAACGTCGGCGTCGTACTGGTCAATTCCGGCGTGCTTTTAAAGGAATTCAAAAAAATCCAGATTAACGGCAAAAAAACGATGGCTGAGAAAAGTATGGCGGTCAAGAACCTGATAAATTGGGAAATTGGGCTGTTTTTCATTGCTTTTCTTCCTCCCAATCGACATTGAGTGAACGCCGGAAATATATGAAACTGCCGATCAGTAAAATAACGAACATCAAAACGGCAAGAGCCGATGATTGGGAGATACGATATTCTTGAAACGCCTTGAGATAAATCAAAACCGGAAGAGTGGTGGTGGTCTTCGCCGGTCCGCCGCGCGTCAACAGCCAAATCGTATCGAAAATATTCACCGCCCATAAAATGCATAACAAAACTTGTACTTTAAGAATCGGCATGATCCCCGGCAATTCAACATAAATGAATTTCTGCCAGAAACCCGCCTGATCGATTTCAGCGGCCTCAAACAGTTCTTTCGGCACGGTTTGCAAGGCGGCTAAAAACATGACCACAAAAAACGGAAACCAGCGCCAAACGTTGAGCAGGATCACCCACGGCAACGCCAGGTTGACATCGCTCAAAAAAGAGAGCGGCGCATCGATCAACCCCAAATGCCGCAGCAAATAATTGACGATTCCCAATGAGGGATCGAGCACCCATTTGCCCAACGTAGCCAATACGATCGACGGTAATACCCACGGCACGATAATCCAATTTCGGATAAACTCTTTTCCGAAAAAATCTTGATTTAAGATTTTCGCCCCAACCAACGCGGAGCCAATCTGCAACACCACATTGAGTACGGTCCAAATCAATGTAATCCAGAGCGAATAATAAAACGAACTTTGGGATAACAGATTGAGGTAGTTTCTCAAACCGATGAAACGACCTTCCGTTCCCGCGTATCCCACATTCTTCAAACTCAACAGGATCGCTTCCAGCAATGGATAGAGCAGCGACGCGACGATCCAAATCAAAATCGGCGCTACCAGCATCAGGCCGAACCATGGATCTCTCTCCAGGATTCTTCGCATTTGTTTCATTTCATTACCTCTTTTTCTTTATACGCCACCCTACGATCAATTTTCTGACGGTCAGCCCTGAAGCGGGCTGACCGTCAGAAAAAATATTGTTTACATCAATCGTCCAGTGTTTCCTTCATTTTAGCCGCGCCCGCTTTCACCGCCGCTTCCGGAGACATTTTATCGTAAATCATCCGTTGCGCCGTCCACGCGATTAAATTCTGGCCGGTAATCCGTCCAATGCTGGGATGGAACGGTTTTTGGGTAAAACCATACATCTTACCGTAATCGGCTTCGGCAATCAATAATTCAAATTTGCTCTGATGCCGTTTAATGGTAGGATTGTCAAGCAAAATCGGAGACTGGGCCGCTTCCGCCGTTACTGGCAGGAATAAGCCGGGGGCGCCGATCAAGAGACTGGCCATGTTATCGGGCTGATACAAGAAGTCGACGAGTCGCTTGTAGGCGTCACGAACTTTGGTGTCCGATTTCATCAAATTAATGGCATTGCTGAAGTAAGCGGTTCCCCGTTGTCCGCCTTTATCGGGAACCGGAATGGGGGCGGCGCCCAACAAGTCCGGGGAAAGAGTGGTGCGCAAATCCCATTGTTCCATGTATTGGCCTTTTTCAATGACCATCGCCACTTCACCGTTGAGGAACGCGGACAGCGGTTGATCCCATTGCCAAGAAGCGGAGCCGGTCGGCGACATGTCAAATAACTTCTTGTACATTTGATAGGCGGCAACGGTTCGCGGATTATCAAAGGTGATCTTCCCTTTGCCATCGATGATAGTTTCCGCTTTGTTCACGACCATCAACGGATAAACTTGTTGCACGGTGGCCAGATGCCAGTCTCCTGCGACGGCGATGGGGTTCTTGACCACTCCTTTGTCGACTAAGGTTTTACAAGCAGCCAATAGTCCCGACCAGGTCTTCGGAGGTTGATTGGGGTTAAGTCCGGCTTTCTGGAACAAATCTTTGCGATACCATAGCACTTCCGACATTCCGTACAGCGGGACGCCCCAATAGTGGCCGCTGTAATAATAAGGATCGACTGGCGCTTTATAAACGTGATATTTTTTCATCAAGTCTTTCATGATGTCGTCCACCGGCCGGACTTTGCGGGTCGACATTAAATCCATGCTAAAATCGGGGATGGTAAAGATAAAGTCCGGAGCCTTGTTGGCTTGAATCGCGGCCACCGTCTTGATGTACGCGTCGTTCCAACTTTGGACTTCCACGGTAATGTTCAGATCCGGATTGGCTTTGTTAAATTTATTGATAACTCCTTCAATAGCCTTGATCCGGGTGGGACGTGCTTCCATATGCCATAACGTGAGTTGCAACTGCTTGGCTTCGGCAAAGACCCCGCTTGCCATAAAAACTACCAACAGCAAAACAGATAGTAAGGGAAAATGTCTTTTCATTTAAATTTTCTCCTTTCTTATCATAACTGCAGGACGAAGACTTGCAATGAGCCTTGCTCTCCCTCCCTCTACGGCGCGTCTTTGGCTTTGCGTCTTATCGCAAATGCTTAATCCGGCCGAAATATTTCTCTTCCCATTTCCGATTGGCTTCATCACCTCCTGGCATATTGGCACTCATCCATACCGGGGGTTCAAAACCTTTCTGCAGCAAGGTTTTCACGGTTTCGACCACCATCAGGTTAATCGTAAAGGCATTAACCAGCGTGGAAGAAGGCGCGATCTTTTGGTGGAACTCTTCAAACTGTACAATCGCGTCTCCCAGAGGCAAGTGACAATTCACATAAACATCCACGATCTCATACAAATTTTTATTGCTGGGATGACGCGAAGGATGTCCAGCCGGCACATGATTGGCAAAGCCGGTTGAGGTAACGCCGATGGTCGTCAGTCCCAGCTTTTTGGCTTCCAAAGCGGCGTCAATGGTCATGGCGTTAATCCCGTAGGCATTAACAATGATAATGACTTCGCCTTTTTTTACGCCATAACTTTCCAGAACGGTTTTAGCATAGCCAGGAGTACGTTCCACGTAATTGCTGCGCTTAGCGCCGTTCGCGACTTGAATCCCCGCGTCCAGCATTGCATTGATCGGAACCAGACCGCCGGTTCGCCAGATTAATTCTTCGGCGGCAATATTGGAATGACCGCCAGTGCCGATCACATGAATGACCTGATCCTTCATAATGCTGTCGGCCATTACAGCCGCGGCCCGTTGAATCGACTCTTGCTCGTGGGATTCGATCCGCTGAAAAATTTCAGTAATTTGATTTAAATATTGTTGAGTGTATTGACTCACGCTAGACTCCTTTCATTTCTTATCAATTATAAAAGTTGCACAACAACCCTGAGCCTCCTTACCCCCTTTCGCATTGGACCATTGGAACCGTTTCTGCGCCGTATGGTAATACCGAAACTTTTCCCGTCGGTCCATATTGCGGTAAAACAGCGTTTAACGCTTCATCGATGGAACTGTATTGGATGAACCCGGCTTTCTCGGATTCGGCAGCGTCGATTCCCTCGGAAACCAAGGCCAGACGAATCCGCCGTTGGATGCGGGCTATCGTTGCCGCTACCGCTATGGCTAGCGGATCTGCCCCGGTCCCTGAGGAAATGAACTCCGATTGGAGCTTGGTTTCCCAATCAGGATCGCCGATCGCGGCCGGATAATGCGGATGAGGCCCGATTCCTTCAGTGCATGGCGATACTAAAATGAGCGTCCCACCGTCTTTGACGATCGATTCCCCGGCCAACACACCCTTGGTCGCCTGCCAAAAATCATCCTCGGCCGGATAAGAATTCACAACGGCAACATCAGCCCTTGATCGGAGCTTGACGCCAAATAACCGTTTGGCATAATCGACTCCGACGCGATGCGCTCGTATAAAATCGCCGGCCACCGCCTTATAGATGAGACCTTCGGGTTTGCCCACTACATTGATGATAAAATGCAGCCCCACCTGATTGACCCATTGTTCCATTTCCAGCCGCACCGGGCTTTCTTCCATGCCGAACATATTCTGTACCGTTCGGCCATGCCGCAAGTGAAAGGCGGTCACGGTATTCTTTCCGGTAATTCCGGGATAAATAATCTTGCCCCCGCCGGACCAGCCAACCGCCGGATGCGGAACGATGCTGCCGATGCCGATGCGCAGATCCGCTGCCATCGCTTTCCGGTCGGCCCAGATCCTCACACCCTCCTTCGTCTGTCCCAAATAAGTTTGTTGGCTGGGATTGTCAAATTGCGATTGATAATAGCTTAATCGCGTTTTGACTGCTTTGCCTAGCTTTCGTTCAATCTCCGCTTCGGTCATGGGGCGATGGCTCCCGAGGGCGAACACCACAAAAATCTGAGCATCCCGCAGTCCGATATCGTTCAGCTTTTGCAGCAGAATCGGCAAAATAAGCCAAGTCGGGGTGGGGCGGCTGATGTCGTCACAAAGGATGGCCACAGTTTGATCGGGTTTCACCCATTCCTCCAGCGGCGGCATTCCAATGGGATTCTCAATAGCGCGTCGAACTTCACCCGCTTGATCGGCAGGGGAAATCAACGGGTTGGGTAAAGCAACATCCTGCAACGACTGGTCTGGAATCTCCATTCCCAGCTCCCGACCGCCATATGGCAAAAGCACTCGCATGAAAACCTCCTGGCGCCATGATCATGACTCTTTTTGGAACATGACCTTTCCGTCAACCAACGTCCATTGAATCTCCACCGTGCTATCGAACACTGTCAAATCGGCTTTCTTTCCTTTGGCAATCGAACCGATCTCCCGGTCCAGCTGTTGCATCCGGGCCGGATTAATCGTGGCCAATTTGACGGCGTCAACCACGTTCAATCCCACGAATTGGATTAAATTTCGAATTAGCTGGTCCATTGTCGCCACGCTGCTGGCAAAGGCGCTGCGATCGGTCAGTTTGGCCACATAATTGCGGGGTTGAGTCGGAATTTCAAAAATCGGCGGAACATCCGCCTCAATCACGACCTCCAGACCGCCCAATTGGTATTGACCCGGTCCTAATCCGGCGGCGGCCAGCGAATCAGAAACTACGCAAACCCGCTCTAACCCTTTGGTTTTCAACACCAACTTCATTAAGCTGGGCGGCAGATGGTGGCCATCGGCAATCATTTCGGTAGTCAGCTCATCCAGCAACAAAGTCGATTCGAGCACTCCCGCGACCCGGTAAGCGTCCATTCGGAAGACCGTCGACATTCCCGAGTAAATGTGAGTGGTGTGGGTAAAGCCGTTCTCGATCGCCGCCAATACTTGTTGATAGGTGGCGTTGGAATGGGCAATCGACGCTACAATTCCCCGCTTTGTCAATTCGCGCCCCAACTCCAAGGCCCCATCCAGCTCCGGCGCAGCCGAAACCCGCTTGATACACGGGTACCGCTCCAACAACGGCAAATAATCCTCGGGCCGCGGCGGGATAATGTACTGTGGGTTTTGTGCACCCTTCTGTTCGATGTTAAAGTACGGCCCTTCGACGTGAGCGCCGATGATTTTCGCGCCCTTTTCGGAGCCCGTTGTTTCCTGAATTCCCTGCAAAGCCTTTTCAATTTCAGTCAACGGCCCGGAAAGGGTAGTGGGAAGGAAGGATGTGACTCCGCTACGCGCCAATCCAGCCGCCATCCGCTGTAAATCGGCGACGGTTCCGGCCATGACGTCGCCTCCCCATGCGCCGTGAAGGTGAAGATCGATAAATCCCGGGCCGATATATGCCCCGCGCGCATCAATGACCTCCGCATTGTCGGGAGTAGTGATCTCATAGACAGGTCCGAAGTCCTGAATTCGATCTCCATTAACCAAAACGGCGGCGTTATGGATCTCCCGAAACGGGGTGATCACGGTTCCATTGGTTATTAAAATTGGTCTGTTCATAAGTTGCTCCTTCAGAACGTTTCTGTGCCTAAATTGTCTTATTGGCTTTCCCTCGTCTGCCCGGTTTGCAATCAAACCATCAGGAAGAATTACGCTCTAGAAAGGTCTATTCACGTCTCATTGCCGATCCAAGTCTCGGAATGAAACAATTGTTCCAATACCAAAGCGTAAGCCCCCATTAGGGCCGGATCCTCCCGCATGGATGAAATGCTGATCTTGACCGACTCCCGCATTTCTTTCAAGGTATTGGCAGCTACCGTTGCGATCACTGTATCCAGCAACAGATTTCCGGCCCGGGTCAATTCTCCGCCGAGAATAATCATTTCCGTATTGAAAAGACTGATCAGTTCCGCTACTTTCATGCCCACCAGGCAACTTGCTTCCGAAATAATGCTTTGAATCTCCGGGACTTCCAGCAGCGGCGGCCGGAAGATGTCCTCGACGCCGACCCGCTCCTTGGATATCCCACAGTCGACAAACACGGTTTCCGGAACTTGGGCCTTAATCTGCTCCACAATCGCCCGAACCCCGCATTTCTCTTCAAACGTGACATATTTTGCGCTGGAATCGGTGATATCGGGCTCTGGCAACGACGCTATCCTGGCCGAACCGATCTCCCCGGCGTAACCCCGGGCACCGCCGAACAATTCGCCATTAAGGATGATCCCAGCCCCGATCCCGACCGATAGATTGAGGAAGATCAAGTTGGGACAAGAGTAACCGGCGCCAAAGGTCTTTTCGCCCAATGCGGCCGCATTGGAAATGTTTTCGATCCGCACCGGGATGCCATCCAGCCGCTGCGACAACAACTTAGCCAATTGGATTTTCCCCCAGCGCAGGTTGGAAGAGCGTTCTACGATCCCTGCAAAGGAATTTACCAAACCAGGCGAAGCGACCCCGCACCACAGTACCTTCTCGCGCGCAATGTCCGGGTCGGCTACCATCCGGTCAAACGATGAACCGATCACGGCTACGACCTCTTCCGGCGAAGTGGTGTCCAGTGCCTGGCGTTGCATTTTCAAACTATTTCCCGCTAAATCCATCATGGCAGTGAGAATCTCGCCGCGTTGAATCCGCGTTACAAAGAGATAAGCGGCTCTGGAGTTCAGCTCCAGCATTACCGGCCGGCGGCCCCCGTTCGATTCGCCGTGGCCCACTTCATGAACGATATTCCATTTGATCAGATCGTTGACGATCACCGTTACCGTCGGCGCGGCCAAGCCGGTGGCTTTGGCCACTTCATGGCGGGCAATCAGCCCGTTGTGACGTATTGTATCAAGAACAAGCATCCGATTTAGCACTCTTAGATCCTTACTGTTGCTAGCGTTTCTCGTCCGGTTCATTCCAACGCTCCATTCATCGTCGTTTCGACTTTGTTTTTTAGTCTAAAAAAGTTATTAATGATAATAATCTCCTTTACGTCATCAAACAATTGAGCTTGCTCTTTAGAAGGCATTACGAACTAACTTTGTTTATAAGTATAAAAAAGTAACTTGCACTTTTATAATACCTTCGCCGCATCAAAAAATCAAGCCTTCTTTTCTAATTATTGATTATCACCAGCCGATTCCTTCATCGCTCATAAACTTGCTTCCATTAATAACTAGGATCCAGCGAACTCACCCCGCCCACTTAATGTGGGTTTATATTGCTTCCGTTACAATATTAATTATTAATCCTCCAGCTTCCCCAGTTGCAAGTGCTTTATCCACAACTGCAACTGCGGCGGTAATTACCTGCGTTCATTTATTCACAAAATGAAATCAGATCTGATTATCAAGTTTGCTCAGCAAAGACGCGGCTGGCTTTCAATGGGAGATTGATAAAGAGGCCGGCGTTGACGCTGAGCCCTCCCCTAGCATTAACAAAGCCGCCCGCCCAATGGGAAGTACTTTTAAGTAAGCGTGTTTGACAGGTTGGATATTTAACAGCATGCGGTGCACTTAATAAAGATAAATACCGAGTCAAGGAGCTCTTTCAGTCGCTCAACAAGCTCTTTCAGTCGCTCAACAAGCTCTTTCAGTCGCTCAACAAGCTCTTTCAGTCGCTCAACAAGCTATTTCAGTCGCTCAACAAGCTATATAAGTA
>JAEXFN010000017.1 GCA_023400055.1 Bacillota bacterium | reverse complement strand
ATCTTTCAATCTCTTGCGGAGCTAACTTTATAATCATCAGCTCTTCAGTCGCTCAGCAAGCTCTTTCAGTCACTCAACAAGCTTGCTCAGTCACTCAACAAGCTCTCTCAGTCACTCAACAAGCTCTTTCAGTCGCTCAACAAGCTCGCTCAGTCACTCAACAAGCTCTTTCAGTCACTCAGCAAGCTCTTTCAGTCGCTCAACAAGCTCGCTCAGTCACTCAACAAGCTCGCTCAGTCACTCAGCAAGCTCTTTCAGTCGCTCAACAAGCTCGCTCAGTCACTCAACAAGCTCTTTCAGTCACTCAACAAGCTTTTTCAGTCGCTCAGCAAGCTCTTTCGATTACCGAATCAATTTCTGTTTTTTAAGGCGATCGATTTTTGGCTGAAGTACGTGTTAATCCATGGGTTCGACATGAATAAAGACACTGTCAATATTGGCGATTACCTTGCGGATCTTCTGGGCGATGCCGTTTGAGATCCTTTCAACCGTTTCCGTGCCATAGTTTCCGGACAGCTCGCAATGGAGAAACAGGGTTAACTTACTCCCGCGCCGGTAGACCCGAACATCGTGGCAGTTCAATTTTTCAGGCACCCGGTTAATCAAGCGGTCGATGGTTTGAATCAGATACTGGCTGGCTGCGGTGACGTCCTCGGCCACGATATTCTGCTGCCGCACGTATTCAAAATTAACGCTGACATCCTCGACGTCCGCCAGGCTTTGCTGGACCAGCCCCCCGATCTCATGGGAGAGGTTATGCGCTTCCTGCAGGCTCAGATTCTCCTTCACTTCCAGATGAATCGCCAGCTTTTTCTGGCCGGAGATCTCAAAAACATGGATGTTATGGATGTTGGTGCATTTGGGGAAACGGTCGACGATCTTTTTGATGGTGTGGTAAACCTCCCGGTCCTCGTGGCCCGGCTGCTCGACGGGATAGGTGCTGACCGTGATGTCGCTGTTGGCGTAGCGGCTTTGGACCTGTCGCTGGATGGTTTCCACAATCGAATGGACCACCCGGTGGCTCTCATTCTTGTTGATTCCCACCTGGAGATCGATGAAGTAGGTCGGACCGGACGGCCGGATGCGCACGCTCTCCACCGCTTTGACCCCTTCCACCCGGCTGACGATCTGCCCGATGCTTTCGGACATGCCGCGCGGCGCGGCATCCAGCAAAACATCGATCGTCCGCTTGCCCAGCGCAATACTGACATAGATGACGATGCCGCACACGCCCAGCGCGGTCAGGGGGTCGGCCAAACGGAACCACGGGATGCGCAAATAGTCGCCGAGGCTGACGAAGATCAAACCGACGATGACCACGATCGAGCTCCAGACGTCGGTCCCGAAATGCAGAGCATCCGCCTCCAGCGCCTGACTGCCGTATTTTTGGGCGGCCCGTTTTAAAACGGCCGAGCGGGAGATGTCGACCGCCAGGGCGACGAGCATCACGGCAATGCCCCAAAAACTGCCCGAGATCTCCAGCGACTTGCCATAAAATAGCTTTTGCGCCGCCTCATGAATAATCCAAATGCAGGTGATGAGCAAAAGCAGGGTTTCGATCAAGGCCGAGAAACTTTCCACCTTGCCGTGGCCATAGTTATGGCTGCTGTCGGCCGGTTTATCCGAGATCCGGACCGCAAAAAAGGTAATCACCGCCGCGCCCAGATCCAAGGTGGAATGAGCCGCCTCCGATAAAATTCCCAGGCTTCCGGTGTAGATTCCCACCGTGATTTTCAGCGCGGTCAGAAACACGGCCGCCGCCACCGAGCTCAACGCGATGGTTTGTTTCTCATTAGCCAAGCAGTTTCCCTCCAGGTATAAAATAACCCGTCGAACATTAACAATGTCCCACGGGTAAATACTCCGCTGCCTCATCAGGCCCAGCCCCACATGCTTTCACAGCACATCGCCTGCTCATCCTAAACGGTATGGAGTTGATTCCTCTCTATTTTATAATCCGGCCCAGTTTCTGTCAACTGGATTTGGCGGAATTTGATCAATATTTGGCTTTCATTTCGGCCAATCCCCAATTGGGAACGTCTTTGGCGTGACCGACCGTGCCAAAAGCCTTCATCCGGACCATGATTTCTTGGGCCACCGCTTCGCGGGCCGCGCCGGCATAATCCCGTTGGTCGAATTTGGAGGGGTTTTCGGCCAGATATTTCCGGGTGGCCGCCGTCGCCGCCAGCCGGATGTCGGTATCGACATTGATTTTGTTGATGCCGAACTGAATCGCCTTTTGCAGGGCTTCCAAAGGCACGCCGGCCGCATGCTCCATCTTGCCGCCATATTGATTGATGATATCGATCAACTCCGCCGGTACGCTGGAAGAGCCGTGCGATACCAGATATACATCGGGCAGCAGCTTGCGACAGCCCTCGATCACCTCATAAGCCAGTTTGGCAGCGCCTTTAAATTTAAACGCGCCGTGCGAGGTTCCGATGGAGATGGCCAGGGAATCGACGCCGGTCTTCGCGACGAACTCCGCCGCTTCCTCCGGTTTGGTCAGATGGGTTTGGCCCGAGCCGACGCCATCCTCGATTCCACCCAGGGTCCCGAGCTCGCCCTCGACGGAAACGCCGCGATCATGAGCATACTTCACGACCTCGCTGGTGATTTTGGCATTATAATCGAAATCGGAAGGAGTTTTCGAATCTTCCAAGAGCGAACCGTCGATCATGACTGAGGTAAAGCCGAGGTCGATGGCACGTTTGACGCTCTCCATATTGTTGCCGTGATCCAGATGCAGGGCGACGGGAATTTCCGGATTGAGCTCCACGCTGGCCAAAACGATGTTGCGTAAGTATTTGTCCTCGGCGTATTTGAGCGCGCCGCGGCTGACCTGCACAATGACCGGGGACTGCGTCTCGCGCGCCGCTTTCATGATGCCTTGCATCTGTTCCATGTTGTTGACATTATAAGCGCCGATGGCAAAGGGTTTTCCTTCCTTAAAACCATTCAAACTGGCTTCCAGAATCGCCTTCGAAGTTACTAACATCAGACTCACTCCTTAAAATATTATCGCTAACCGGTCGCGGCCAAACCGCTCGGGTTAAAAAACCACTCCCACGCTCCGTAAATCGGATTCACTCCAATTAACTTGCTTCTGAATCAGGGCATCGGGGAATTCCACCGTACCGATCTTGGCCCCTTGCAGCGCGACCATCTTGCCCGAGACTCCCGAGAAGAGCAGATCCACCGCGTGGATACCGAAGCGGGTGCCCAAAAGGATATCGTCCGCCACCGGCGCCAAACCCCGCAAGGTGAATCCCAAATCGGTCGCGCGGACATCCTCCAGTTTTTTCAGCCCCAACTGAATCTTGATGACCCGGCGCAAGATTTGACCGATCCCGCCGAGCTTGGGATTGCCGTGGGAATCGATCCCCAGATCTTCCTCAACCAGGGCCTTGACGACCGGGCTTTCGGCCTTCGCTTTGATTAAAACCGGATCGTCCTGTTTCAAGCGGACGCCCTCGGCCACCACCAGATTGACATATTGTTGCCGCTGGTTAATCTCGATAATCCGCTGGCACAACGCAGCGAGGTCGACCGTTTTTTCGGGAATTAAGATCAGATCGGCGCCGCCGGCGATGCCGATCTCCAGGGTTAACCAACCGGCATCCCTGCCCATAATCTCGACCAGCGAAATCCGGCGGTGCGTTTTGGCGGAATCCACCGTACTGCGTACCGCCTGGGCTCCGAAGGTAATCGCGGTTTTATACCCCAGCATGGTGTCGGTCCCCGAAACATCGTTATCGATGCTCTTGGGGGCGGCTATCACCGGAAAATGCAGGTTGGACAGCCCCATGCCGGATTTGATCGTATCGTTGCCGCCGGTAGCCAGGACGGCATCGACCCCGATTTTCTTGAGATTGGCCAGCAACTTCTGGGGATAGCCTTTTTCCACATTGTCCTTGGAAAAGGGATTGAAACGGGATGATTCCAAGATGGTGCTCGGTTTTACCTCGAGCCCGCTGACGGCATCCAGATCCAGCGGCAACAGGTGATCCTCGATCCGGTCCGAACAGGCGCCTTCGAAAGCTTTTTTAATTCCGACAAATTCGGCCTGGTAACGATGGACCCCTTGCCGCACCGCCGCGGCAATGAAGGAATTGATTCCGGCACAATCGCCGCCGCCGGTCATAAAAGCAATCCTTTTAATCATAGCGCTCGCTCCTATAATTATTCACGAATTTTTACGGCCAATTACTTTTTCAACCGCCTCCACGATGTGGGGCGGATTCATGCCATAAGCTTCCAGCAGTTGCGCTGGCGTACCCGATTGTCCGAAACGATCCTTGATGCCGATAAACTCGATCGGCACCGGATGGTTTTGCACGACGACCTCGGCGACCGCGCTGCCGAGACCGCCGATGGTCGAATGTTCCTCGGCCGTCACAATCGCTCCGGTTTCCCAGGCGGCCTTAATGATTTCGGCGGCATCGATCGGTTTGATGGTATGGACGTTGACGACGCGAACCGTGATCCCTTTCTGATTCAAAATATCAGCCGCTAATAAGGCCTTTTCAACCATGATTCCAGTGGCGATGATGGTCGCCGCTTTGCCGTCGCGCAGCCGAATCGCTTTGCCGATTTCCGGCTGGTAATCCGCGCCGAAAACGTTCGATACCGGCTCTCTTCCCAGCCGGATATAGACCGGACCGTTGTATTGGGCCGCTGCGAAAATCAATTTCTCGGTTTCGGTAGCATCGGCCGGATTCAAAACCGTCATTCCCGGAATTCCCCGCATCAAGGCGATGTCCTCGATCGATTGATGCGAACCGCCATCCTCGCCCACGGTAATGCCGGCATGGGTCGCGGCAATCTTGACGTTAAGATGGGGGTAAGCGATGGTGTTCCGGACTTGATCGTAAGCCCGGCCGGTCGCGAAAATCGCAAAGGTACTGGCAAAAGGAATTTTACCACAGGTTGCGAACCCTGCGGCGGTGGACATCATATCCGCTTCGGCAATTCCCATCTGAATAAAACGTTCCGGGAATTTCTTGGAAAAAGCCGCTGTTTTGGTCGATTTCGATAAATCGGCATCCAAAACCACAATATGGGGATTGGTCTCGCCGAGCTTGACCAAGGCATTGCCATAGGCGTCACGGGTAGCTACTCTATCAGCCATTTTAAATTCCTCTCATTTCCAAAGAATTTAGAAGCCCTATCATAAAATCTTTCGAATTCTCTCGCTAAAGAATTTAAGGACTTTCTCCCTTGCTTCTCTGCGCTTTTTTGTGCATACCCTGACCTTCAGTCAGAGTCATCATTACGCTATTAGGACAATCCCAGTTCGCAGAGGGCTTTTTCCGCGTCTTCCGGTTTCGGCGCCGCTCCGTGCCAACCAACCTGATTTTCCATGAAAGAGCAGCCTTTCCCCTTACAGGTATTCAAGACGATCATCGTCGGCTGTCCTTTCACGGATTCAGCCGCGGTGACCGCCCGGTCGATTTCGGCGAAATTATGCCCGTCGATGCTGATGACATTCCAGCCAAAGGCCGCAAACCGTTTGGCCGGGTCCGTCAAAGACTTGACATCTTCGATGCTGCCGTCAATTTGCAGGTGATTATAATCGAGGAAGGCGGTCAAGTTGTCCAAATGGTAATGGACGGAGGTCATTAGGGCCTCCCATACCTGACCCTCTTCGATTTCGCCGTCACCCATCAGGACGTAAACGTGGTACGATTTCTGATCCAATTTTGCGGCCAACGCCATACCATTGCCCACCGACAGGCCTTGGCCCAGCGAACCACTGGAGATATCGACGCCGGGAAGGCGTTTCATATCGGGATGGCCTTGGAGAATACTATCGAACTTCCGCAAAGTTGGCAGCAGGTTCTTATCAAAAAATCCTCTTTCCGCCAAAGCCGAGTAAAGAACCGGAGCCGCATGTCCTTTACTTAAGACGAATCTATCCCGTTCCGGCAGGGCAGGATTTTGAGGATCAATGTTCATTTTATGAAAATAAAGATACGCCAAGGCTTCGACTGCGGAGAGAGAGCCTCCCGGGTGGCCCGATTTGGAAGCAGTCAGCATCCGGATAATATGGCCACGCATTTGCCTCGCGTGTTCGGTTAACTCAGCGAGCTGAGCTGGTGTAAGCAAAGTACTTCACTCCCTCTATTTTTAAAAATCCCGAAACAAGTGTTCGCCAATCCTGGGAATATTTCCTGCTTGAAATGGTTATTTTTTATTTAAAATAAGTTGCGCCTTAACCCGTGACTTTGTTTTTGACAATGGCTTCCCGCGCCAAACTGTCGCACTTATTATTGTAAACGTTATCCTGATGCCCGGCTACTTTTATCCATTCCACCTGATGAATCCGCTCAAGTTCGATGAGTTCCTGCCACAAGTCCCGGTTCTCAACCGGCTTTTTCTGGGCATTTAACCAGCCATTGGCCAGCCATTTTTTGATCCAGTTCTGTTTGAAAGCGTTTATCAGATAAGCGCTATCGGAATATAGCCTGACGCGGCAGGCTTCTTTTAATACTTTTAACGCGGCGATGGCCGCGGTAAGCTCCATCCGTTGGTTAGTGGTTTCGGGAACGTATCCGGAAAGGCTTTTTTCAATACCGTTGTAAATTAAAATTGCTCCCCAACCACCGGGGCCGGGATTTCCCGAACAAGCGCCATCCGTATAGATTTCGATCTGTTTCAACGGTTGCTCCTCATTAATTTTCGTAGTGTGGTCAAATTTTTCCGGTCGTCGTCCTCCGTCGCTTGGGGCGTTTCCAAGATTCCCGGCAGTTTCGCCAATTGCGGATCGTTGACCAAGTACCGGAACCCTTCGAGTCCAATCTGCCCTTCTCCGATATGGTGATGACGATCCAAATGGGACCCCAACTCTCCCTGGCAGTCGTTTAAATGAAAAACTTTCAGAAATTCTCTGCCGACGTACTGATCGAATTCTTGCAATGTTTTGGACCAGCCAGCTGCATCGCGCAGGTCATATCCCGCGGCAAAAGCATGACAGGTATCAAAACAAACTCCGATCCTGTCCCGCGCTTCGAGCGCCGCAATCAACTGGCCCATCTCTTTAAATGAGCTGGCAACCTCGCCTCCTGCGCCGGCCTGATTTTCAAATAATAAGATAGTCGATCCGGAGATCCTTTCCAAAACTTGAGTCACCGCTAAAACAATCCTGGGTAAACCCTCAGCCAAAACCTTATTTTTACCAGGATGGAAAACGAGAAAATCCGCTCCCAGGCGGTTAGCCCGCGAAAAGTCCTCCGCCAAGCTGAGAACCGATTTCTCATATAGCTCATCATCGGTTGAGGCCAGATTGGGAAGATAAGCGAGATGCACCACCACCGGCCAAAGCCCGGCTTTTTCGCGCTCTGCCCGAAATAATTCATAGTCAGTGTCGGGAATGGGTTTTCGCGTCCAGCCGCGGGGATTGCCCGCGAAAATTTGAAAACCATCGCACGCGAGACCCTCGGCCGCTTTGACGGCGCCTACTAGACCCTTGCCGATCGAAACATGGACCCCGATTTTCAATTCTCTTTCCCCCGCCCAAGTTGATCGAGCGACTTTAACCAGCGGTGTTTATTAATGATTTCGCTGAAGGAGTATTTCTCGGCCAACAACTGAATAACGAGTAATAATAAAACCGCGATCAGTTTACCAAAGTCACTAAACATCCAAGCCATCATCATTCCTAAGGAGGCTCCCAACAGATTGGATCCCAGGTCTCCCATCATGACCTTGGCCCGTAAATCGTAAGGCAAGTATACTAACATAATTGCCAAGATCGGCAAAAATAAGCCAAGATAGTTTTCAAATTGTTTGCTGAAAATGATAATCAAGACGAAGCCCAGGATATAGACCTTGCCGGCGCGGCCTGGGCGCAAATCAAAAATGTTAATGGTATTGGCAGCCAAACAAATCAATAAAAAATCCAATACCAAAGATAAAAAAAGCCAATTCCCTTTGGTGAGTTTGGCGGCTCCAATGCTAAAAACCATGGCGATTATTGCTCCGAATAAGAGTTTAAAACCGCCGGTCGTCAGTTTTCTTTCTTTTATTAAAGCAGTGAGATGCCCACGAAAGCCTTTGACATCATGATTACCCAGTTGATCATCGAGAAATCCCATGAATCCCATGCCGAAAATTACAGTCAAAAAAAGAAAGGAATTAATACTGGTATAAGAGGCAGCTCCCAATAATAACCCCAATCCAGTGATGATCGGCAAAAGCGCTATAAAAACCAACCCTCCAGAGACGGGGATTTGCTCTCCTTGATAATTCAACTTATAAAAGCCGGAATTCATAATCATTTTCATCAAAATGGGCAAGGTCGCCCAGGCCAAAAAATAGGACAACAATAGCATCAACGCATATCTGCCCAGGGAAAGCAATATCGGCCTGAAAAAATCGGAAAGCTCCACCAGTCTCACCTCTTAAACAATCGTTTGGACAGGACCACCAATACATCCCAAAACTGCTGACCGCGATGTAAAAAACCGGCCAGACTCCGATCGGTTTCCGCATGGGTCATTTGCACGGGAACCTCCTTCACCCGGAACCCGTGGCGGAAAACGTCAATGGTCAAGCCGACTTCGACTCCAAATCCGGATTCAAACGAACCGATCGCTTTTATGACCGCCGATCGCATGACGCGCTGGCCGGAAAGAGGGCTAGCAACCTCCAACCCTGTGAACCAGCGAATTCCCTTTTTCGCTAGCGTAGTCACGAACCCGAAACCGCCTTTTTTTACCGCCGGAGGAAACTTGCCGATCGTCATATCCGCTTTATTGTTGACAACTGGCTCTAATAATTTCTCCACTTCGGAAGCAGATTTTCCCAAATCGGCGTCCAATAAAGCGATGATTGAGCCCCGAGCATGTTGTAAGCCAAAATTAAGCGCTCCGCCTTTGCCGACATTCTTTGGTAAATCGAAAACATCCACTCCGGTTTTGCGGGCCAATACACTCGTTTGATCGTTGGAACAATCGTTAATAACAATAATCTGATCCGCCTTGCCAGTGTTCTTTACGGCGGTAATGGTTGCAACAATATTGGCGCTCTCGTTGTAAGCAGGAATTAAGACCGTGATGAGTTCTTTTCTCCCCTCTTCCACGTTAATACCCCCATTAATAATTGAGTCTTATCTCCGGAATCAAGGCGCGAGCCGTATCTTTAATCCCGTAGTGACCCTTTTTTCCTGAAGCCAATAAATATACCAATGTGACTTGACCGGGCGGCGTATCAATATTATCAATCGTATTCGGACACTTGGACTGGTACAATTTCATATAAGAATCTACCACAAAGCTGGGCTCAACGCCCACAACGGTCACATTTAAATCTTTCGTTGCATCCAACAAAGGTTGATCCAATTGATTTTGAAAATCATTTTCGGGGAGCATTCCGCCGCCCCAAAAAATAAGGGTATCGGCAAAACCTCGATTATAATCGCCCCATAATTGGACCAAGTCTTTATTTTGCAAGTAGACCAACTGAGATGAGCCCTGTCCCCGAACAATGATTTGCATAATTCTTTGGTATATTGTGGGCAATAACTTTGCTTCCTCAAGTTGTGACAAATCAAATGCCTGAGTAATTTCGGTTTTAAATTGAGGATCACTTAAATCGAATGCCTTAGGGAAACTTGTAATTGAAGTAACATCCGCTCCCGCTTGACGTAAAAGTACCGCCAGTTGTTTGGTATAGCTGAAATCCACGGTTGGATTGGTACGTACAATCGCAATCCGTTTGCCCAATAGTTTATTGCCGATCAAATTAGGCACAATGGCCTTTTGAAATTGATTTGCCACTTCCAGTTCATAATCTTTGGTATTTAAGGTAGCCTGTAGACTTTTTTGGTCTTCACGGATCTTATCGTAAGTTGTTTCCAAATTCTGAATTTGTTTTTCAAAGCCCATATTCACTGTCTTTCCCAAATTAACGCCAATAATGACTCCCAATCCTAAAGCTAAAAAAACTGCCACCAATGAAACTACATGATATCGGATATCGACGATCATTTTAACCACCTTATTTCACTTACGACCACCCGCTGGGCTTGACTAGCATTGCGAATGAAAGTAGCTTACTTCAATAACTAAAGATTAAAAAGGACCTTTAACTGCAGCCAAAAAGCACGGATAAAGTCCCGTGACCATTGAGTTTGGTACAATACCGTTATAATAACCAGAACTCCGGCTACCGCCAGTTGAACTAAATAGCGCAACTTTAGCCGACCTTGGTAAATTTTACAAACGCCGCGTGCATCAACCAGAATTGAACCGACTTTTAGTCTTACCAGAAAAGTACTACCCATCCCGGCCCGGCCTTTTTCTAAGAAATCAATCATATTCGAATGGGTTCCAACGGCTACGATAAGGTCAGCACCCTTTTCATAGGCCAAAAGCAAGGTAATATCTTCGCTGGTTCCCGGAGCCGGGAAAAGTTTGGCGGCCAGATTTAAGTCCTGAATCCGTTTCAAACCAGGCGCTCTACCATCAGGATAGGCGTGAACGATAATCTCCGGGCATCCTTTCAAAGCCTCATCCGATACGCTGTCCATATCGCCCACGATCAGATCCGGTTTATACCCGAATTCAAGTAGCGCATCGGCCCCGCCATCCACCCCGATCAACACTGGATTGACATCATCAATATACGATTTAATGATGGTCAAATCTTCGCGGTAATTTTGGCCGCGCACGACTACCAAAACCGGGCGGCCTTCAAATTTGACATTTACCTCAGGTAAGGCCAAGGTTCCCAGGATCAATTCTTTTTCTTTGGAAGCATATTCTAAAGTATTCTGAAGGAACTTCTCTAACTCACAGGCTAAATTGCCGCGAATCTCCCGCAAACGTTTATTTACGGAATCCAACTGAAGATATTCGCCTTCGGCGATTAAAATATTTTCCTTCCAAATTTGATTATCTTTAATTTCAATAAAATCGCCCTCATGAATCGTTTGAAAAACTTCTCTGCCTACGTTATCGAGAATATCGATTCCTTCCTTCAGTAAAACAGAAGGGCCTAAATTGGGATAACGTCCGGTAATCGAGGGACTGGCGTTTATGACCATCCGTACCTTGGCTTTAACCAGCGAGTCAGCCGCAACATGGTCGAGATCGGCATGATTAATGATCGCGATTTCACCCGGCTTAATCCGTTTAACTAAATTCTTGGTACGCGGATCGAGACGGGCTTTCGCCTTTATATCCAAATCGCTCCCTCCATCAAACGGCCCTTATTTTCTTTTCGAGACGAATCTTGTCAGCAACCTTGGCTACGAAGGAGGCATTGGTAGGCTTGCCTTTTTTATCGTCTACGCAGTATCCAAAAAGTTCATGAAGCGTACTAACATTGCCCCGGCTCCATGCAGTTTCTATCGCAAAACGCATAGATCGTTCGACTCGGTGTTTGGTGGTATTATAGTGTTCCGCAATTAATGGATAAAGACGCTTGGTAACCTCATTAATCAACCCAGGTTCCTTGATGGTCATCAAAATCGCTTCCCGCAAGTAAGCATAACCCTTAAAGTTAGGCGGAATTCTCAGCTGTTGAATGACCTTGGTAACTTCGACTTCCAATTCATTGGAGAGGTTTTCAGAAATTCGCGGGGTAATCGGTTGACGGGTGGAGATCACCTCTTTAGAAGGTCCGTTGGCGATTTCGACAATTCGCTGGGACAGGATGTTGAGATCGAAAGGCTTTAGGATATAATAGTCCACCCCGAGTTGTAAAGCATTGCGGGCCACTTCCTCCTGCGCAAAAGCGGAAAAAATAATGATCTTCGGCCGATTTTGCAGTTGGTTCGTTTTTACCCATTGAAGCACAGCCAAACCATCCAGCTCCGGCATAATCATATCCAGCAAGAGAACATGAATCTCTTGCTGCTGCACTATCGAAATGGCATCAAGCCCGGTATAACCGATAGCCGCCACATTAATCTCAGGCTTCGTTGAAAAATAATCAGATAGCAACTGGCAAAATTCCCGGTTGTCATCAACTATCCCGATGTTTATCACTTGCAAATTTTTCACACCCCCATTTTTTATTAACTTCGCTATCCGGTTTTGAAATTCCTTTTTATGGTCTGATTTCAGCGAAAAAAAGAAGCATCCTAAGATGCTTTTGATAATTTTATATTTTTACGACTCATCTCTTGGACCATCCATTCAGCTAGGACCCCATATCCTTTTGTAGGGTCATTGACAAAAACATGGGTTACGGCTCCCACCAGCTTCCCATTTTGAATAATGGGACTGCCGCTCATTCCTTGAATTATTCCTCCTGTGAGACTTAGCAGCCTTGGATCAGTAACTTTAATAATCAAACCCTTATCCCTGGGACGATCTTGCGGATAAACCTTGAGTATTTGAACCTCAAAGCTTTCTACTTTCGTTCCTTTTATAACCGTGTAAATTTGCGCGGGCCCATTCTTAATCTCAGAAATATAGGCTACCGGAACTTGTTCCCCAACTCCATAAAAATGATTATAGAGTATCCCATATATTCCAAATTGGGTGTTTCGAACAATTTTCCCCACCGGACTGGTGTTGATATTAAAAAGTCCGACTTTTTCACCGGGACGACCGGGAGTTCCCATTTTTAATCCGGTAATATTGGCGAGAACAATTTCTCCATTTTGAAACGGTATCTCTTTTTTCCCCGCAAAATTAGAGATCCGATGTCCCAGTCCTGCAAACCTTCGGGTTACCGGATCATAAAAAGAAAGAGTTCCGACTCCGGCGGCCGGATCTTCGATTAAAATTCCCAACATATATCTTTTTTGTGAAAAACCCGATTGAGCTTCGGCTAATACCGGTTGAATTGGTACATGAATGATTTGCTCATCCCTACGAACGGTCAGGATTAAATTTCGCTGCTTCGCTTGGTATTTTTTTAATGTATCTTCAACTTCTTCGACAATATTGACGGACCTTTTATTAATTTCTAAGATAATGTCGCCGATTTTTAGTCCCGCTTCTCTGGCCGGCGAACATTCTTTGGCTTGTTCGTTTTTCAGATTAACCAGTCCTACAATTACGACTCCGCGACTAGAATAAAGAACTCCCACCGATTGACCACTTGGAACAACCATCAACGGTTTTTTAATAATAACATGAAGAGTCTTTATCGGAATTGCACCAAGCAATCTTAACTGAACGTCATAGTGAGTCAAGGCTTTGGTGTTAAAAATCAGATGTTGATAATTATCGGTGTTTTGGCGCATGCGGGTATAAAAACTTAAAGGATAACGTGTAATAAGATCCATTCTTTGTCCAGGACTTAAATGGATATATTGGGGGAAAGAGGAAGATTGAATATAGCTAATCAATGCCAAGTAGCAAGTAACCAGTATTAAGCTGCCAACAACGATCAGTTTTATTTTTTTGCTGGTTTTCAATAGTTCCACCTCGTCGTTGAAATCAAAAACTCCATGATAAATTCCCCTTGAAGCTGGGGTTCTATTCAAATAAAAAAGCCCGGAGTTTCCCCGGGCTTACTGTTTTGGTAGGAGTTTAAATTGTATAATTGGACGAGATGTTCTGCTTAGTCAATTAAACTAAGCAATGACAATATTGATCAGACGATTAGGAACCACGACTACTTTTTTAACGCTTTTCTCCTGAATAGCTTCGGTTATCGTCGGATTATTCAGGGCAATCTTCCGTAATTCAGCCTCGCTGCTGCCAATGGGAACTATAATCTTTTCCCGAATTTTTCCGTTAATCTGCAGCACGATTTCCACAGTTTCCTCAGCGGCTAAAACCGAATTTGACTCCGGCCAGCGTTGGGTATGAATTGAATAGCCGAATTCGAGACGGCTCCAAACTTCCTCGGTAATGTGCGGAGCGGCAGGAGCCAATAGCAAGAGCAGGGTTCGCACTGCTTCGTTCCAGGCTTCGGAAGCATAAGTGTCATTTTTATATTTGGCCATTATGTTGGAAAATTCCATCAACGCAGCGATATATGTGTTAAATGAGAAGGCTTCAAAATCTCGGGTTGCCTTGGCGATGGTTTGATGCGTTTTACGCCGTAATAATTTGGCACTCTCTTCTCGGTTTGCGGGGTCCGCCGTTTCCAGGGTTAAGTCCCAAATCCGATTCATAAAGCGGTACATTCCTTCAGCACCGCGGCTGTCCCAAGGTCCCCCCTGTTCCCAACGCCAGCCGAACATTAAATACGTCCGGACCGCATCAGCGCCGTATTTTTGGACCAAATCATCCGGAGCCACCACATTCCCCCTGGACTTGCTCATCTTTTCGCTGTCCTCGCCAAGAATGATTCCCTGATTTCTCAAACGAAGCATTGGCTCGTCAAAATCAACCAACCCCAGATCCCGCATCGCTTTGGTAAAAAAGCGGGTATAAATTAAATGCATGCAGGCATGTTCGACACCGCCCGTATACATATCGACCGGAAGCCAATATTGGGCTTCCTGCGGATCGAAGGGAAGGTCTCCATGATAATAAGGACTTAAATAGGCATATTGATACCATGAAGAACACATAAAAGTGTCCATGGTATCGGTTTCCCGTTCGGCCGGCCCGCCGCATTTTGGACAAGTGGTCTTCCGGAACCCTTCATGATATTTTAATGGCGATTCGCCGGTCGGCAAAAATTCGGCATCTTCCGGCAATAAAACTGGCAAATCCTTCTCAGGAATCGGGACTGTACCACATTTTTCACAATAAATAATTGGGATCGGTGCTCCCCAATAACGTTGCCGACTGATCAGCCAATCCCGCAACCGGTAGTTAACCGCCTTGGTTCCAAATCCTTGTTTTTCTACCCATTGAGTGACCAGAGACTTCGCTTCCCTGGCGATTGTACCGTCAAATGGTCCGGAATTGACCAAGATACCTTCTTCGACACCGGTATAAGCTTCATTTAATTTTTCTGTTCCCGACCATCCCGGTGGAGCGATGACGATCTGGATTGGTAGTTGGTATTTGACCGCAAAAGCAAAATCACGTTCATCATGAGCGGGCACCGCCATGATAGCGCCGGTTCCATAACTCATCATCACATAATCGGCAATCCAAATCGGTATTCGTTCGCCATTAACGGGATTGACAGCATAGGCTCCAGTAAAGACACCCGTTTTTTCTTTAGTCGTCGCTAACCGTTCTATCTCACTCTGCCGGCCGGCTTGGGCCACATATTCATCCACTTTGGCGCGCTGTTCGGCGGCAGTAATCTCCGCTACCAACGGATGCTCCGGTGCCAGAACCATAAAGGTCACTCCCCAGAGCGTATCCGGGCGGGTAGTAAAAATCTTAATCGCCTGCCCCGTTTCGGTATGGAAAATTACTTCGGCGCCTTCGCTCCGCCCGATCCAATTCTGTTGCATGGTAACAACCCGTTCCGGCCATTCAATCTTGGAAAAATCCAACAACTCATCGGCATAATCGGTAATCTTAAAGAACCACTGGTTTAGTTCTTTCTTAATTACTGGCGTATTACAGCGTTCGCAATGGCGGTCCTCACCCCAGACTTGCTCACGGGCTAAGGTCGTATTACAGGATGGGCAAAAATCAACCGGCGAATATTTCCGGTAAGCAATTCCTTTTTCATAAAATTTGAGAAAAAACCACTGTGTCCAACGGTAAAAATCAGGCAGGCACGATACAGCCTCCCGCCGCCAGTCAAAGATGGCGCCCATGGAATGAAGTTGTTTTCGCATATTTTCGATATTTTTCATCGTCCATTGGAAAGGATGAATTCCTCGTTTAATCGCAGCGTTCTCCGCAGGTAGACCAAAAGCGTCGAAGCCCATGGGAAACAGCACATTATACCCAGTCATGCGTTTATAGCGGGCAAATGCATCAGAAGGGGTAAAAGCGTACCAATGGCCGATATGGAGGTCACCGCTTGGATAGGGGAGCATGGTAAGGGCATAATATTTCGGCTGATCGGGTTTGATTTCGGACCGGTATAACCCGTCTTCCTCCCATTTTTTTTGCCAACGCGGCTCAATCTCGAGATGATGATACTTATCCACTTTCCCCATTACGAATCCTCCTATAAAAAAATATACCCTGGCCACTTTGCCAGGGGCGAATTATCCGCGGTACCACCCTGATTCGGTTCGTTTTCGAACCCTCAAAATCTCGGTCCCTCCGAGCAAGGCTAGCTCCCAGGCTGAGTTCAGTCTCCTAAAATGTCGATTTTCACCATCCACCGACTCTCTTAAATTTTCGGGAGACTTACTTGTGCCTCTTCGCAGCTAGTATTCCATCTATATTTTTAAAATTATAATTTTTACAGTACAACCAGTTTGGCATCATGCCAAAGATGTTCCAAACCATAAAATTCCCGTTCTTCCTGGCGTAAAATATGAATGACAAACTCGCCGCAATCCAACAAAATCCATAACCCCTCGTTATAACCTTCCTTAAAAGGAAGCGGCGCTCCATCATTCGCAAATTTATCTAAAATGTTATCAGCGATCGCCTTTACTTGAACCGGGTTATGCCCCGAACATACCAAGAAATAATCGGTTACACCAGAAAGTCCCCGTAAATCCAAGAGTACCGGATTATGAGCTTTCTTCTCCTCCGCTGCTTCCTTAGCTAAAGCTAATAACCTATTATTCATTGAACTCCCTTTAGAATCAATTGATTTCGACCTTCGATGCTTTTTCGGTCAATTAAATAGCCCTGGCCGATTACATAGCAAATCGTATGATTATAAACCCGCAATAAAAGCTGATCCGCAGATAAATGCGACATCAACCGCCGCAATTCCCGGACATATTCAAAAGTACGTCCCGGTTCAACAAAGTCGGCTACGAACACTAATTGGGCCAACGGCGAAAGATTAGCGGCACCCGTAATATGAAAAGAAATCGCTTCCAGAATATGGGCATCCTGTATCTTCAATTCTCTGCGGACCAATTCAGCCCCTACGAAACCGTGCAATAACAACGGTTCGGCTCGTTCGATGTCGTCTATAACTATACCAAAATTGCCTGCTAGTTGCAAGAGAGAATCTGGTGTATACTCCCGGCAAATATCATGCAGTAAAGCCGCTGGAGAAACTTGCTCGGGAGTGACTCCGAATTTGGACCCCAATTCCAGGGCAACACGCTCCACCCCTAGACAATGCTTGAGGCGGGCCGGCGAAACATGCTGCTTCAAATAATTAATAATTTGCTCGCGATCCACAAACTTATCCTCTCTCAAGTTTTTCTGATTTAATCCACTCATTTTATCGATAATTGACAAACTGCAATTCCAAGCCATAATCTTTATCACGTAAAAATCCGATTACCTTTTGCAGATCATCTTTGTTTTTCCCAACGACTCTGAGCTGATCGCTCATTATTTGTGCCTGAACTTTCAAATTTAAACCTTTAATGTCTTTAACAATTTTCTTGGCCGTTTCGCTCTCGATCCCCTGTTTGATCTTGATCATTTGGCGTTTGGTGCCGCCACTCGCCTCTTCGACCTTGCCAAATTCCAAATTGCGCACCGATACCTTCCGGTTAATCATTTTGGCCTGTAAAACATCGATGACACTTTTCAGTTTATAATCGTCTGCGGCGATGATTTTTAAATTATCATCCTCAACCAACAATTCAGTATGACTGCCTTTAAAATCATAACGCTGACTGATCTCCTTCAACGTTTGATTGACCGCATTATCAATCTCCTGCATATTCACTTTCGAAACGACATCGAAAGAAGATTCACTCGCCATGATTACTCTCCTTCACTTAAAAATCGAGTAAATGCTTTTTTTATTTCATGATACTGTATTTTTCAACAAATCGAAAAGGATGGTAGGATAACTTGGCCTTTTGCAAACCTTCGATTCCCATATCTTCTTCGCGGTTGATAAAAGGTCGCTCTGACCAACATTCTTGGATAGATAACTGGTTGATTGCGACATAGATTCCATCGAACTCCGTATTGGCCTTCTCGATATGGACCACTGTCATACTCGAGTTTAACTCTTCCCCCACGGCAATGGCTTGAATGCGGCCATCCACGCGGATGACTCCCCCTGTCACCTTCAACTCGCTAAAATGCTTAAAGAGTGTGGCCATTGCCCATTCCTCATCGGTTAACAGTTCCCGATTTTTCGAGATGTTGAACCATTCTTCCTCCAATTCCAAACACTCCGTCGCAATCTCCGGGGTAATCCGTTGAAATTCCCAATGGTATTTCCGTAAAAACTGATTCAGATGATTCCGTTTGGCGTGGTATTTCCGGCCCGCCAAATTCAGCAAGTCCTCGGCCCGGTAAACGTAATCAAACGTATAGCGTTCTTCTTTGGAAGTAAACGTCGGATCCAGCACTTTCAATGGTTCCAATAACTGGAGCGGAGCACGGCGGATCCGAAGTTCAAACCCTTCCGTTTGGGAAGTTTCTGCCATTAGTGACAGAGCGATCCGTAATTTTTCGGGATTGGACCAATCACCGATCGGCGGCAGGAAAAATGGTTTCCATTTCGGAAAAGGCGGCTTGGCAAAGAGCAACCAAAAATCGCTCGCGGCATCATAATGGACTTCCAGGCCATAATTATGTTTCCACATAAACAGATTGGTAAAAGTCAAATCAGAAGATTCCGTCTGTAAAGCCTGGAGCGCCCGATCGAAGGCCGGTTTGTCTTCCAGAGTCAATTCACGGTATTTTATCATGACGTTATTCATGTCCTTTAGTATAAACTAAGATATTCCAGTTTATCGGCGATTTTACCGGCTAAACTATAGAAAATTCTTTTTGTGGCAAAATCTCAAGCGATTGATATCCACAGCAAACTAAATCCGCTCCAAACCGATGCGTTTTCTACTTATCGCGCAAGAGGCAGAACAAGCGAATTTATTGAAGCAAAGCGACAAACGCGATTGAAAGGTGAAAAAATGTCAGAGGCCAAACCAAAATTCAGCATGATCATGTTTAGCGGCGATTTTGATAAAGCGATGGCCGCCTTAACCCTGGCAAACGGTGCGGCCGGCCAGGGAATGGAGGTAACCATTTTTTTCACCTTCTGGGGCATGAACTTGCTCCGGCGCACCACAATCAAAACCAACCGTACCCTTGAAAACCTTTTCAAGGGAATGATGCCGGTTGGAATCGAAAAAATCGGTTTATCGAAAATGAATTTTTGGGGAATCGGTCCATGGCTGATGAAAAAATTAATCCGCCAAAAGGACGGTCAAACGGCAGCAGATCTTTTCAAGCTGGCGATGGAACGTCAAATCCGTTTTGTAGCTTGCGAAGCCTCTTTGAAGCTTCTGGGCATTCAACCGGAAGAGCTGATTCCTTACGAACATTTGGAAATCGCCGGAGTCGATCAATTTCTTCAAAACGCCCGCGATTCACAAATCTCCTTTTTCGTCTAATAAAACATGGAAACTTATCCGCAAAAATCTTATCTCGGCCAACTAATTTACGATCGCAGTCGCTTTTCACCTTTACCGATAAGAATTTACGACTTGTCCCATGACTGACGCGCAAAGCTGGGGCGATGCTCCGACCCACCGAACATTCGGGGCTTTACGCCATCGGGATTCCGCCTCAATCAAGCGGTTCGAACGAGTCTTTGCCGACGCCGCATTCCGGGCATACCCAATCGGCGGGGAGATCTTCAAACGCGGTACCGGGATTGATGCCGTTGTCCGGGTCGCCAACCGCGGGATCGTAGATATAACCGCAGATCGTACATTGCCATTTTTGCATGATATTTTGCCTCCTCAAACTATTATGAATATATAAAATGAAGAAAATCTTGCGTCTGAATTCCCCGCCCTGCAATCATCGGTTGGGAAAAAGAAAAAATAACGGCCTTTTCTTCATTTTATTACTGCTAAATATATGTTCAGATTTTAGATCCATGGGCTTTGCGATGACATATATAGTATACCCGAAAGTAATTGAAAGTTCTAGAGAGATTTATTTAACATAGTTGAATTTTAATATACCATAATTGAAAAGTCAATCCCTCCGGCGGGTTTTGATAAATTCTTAACAATAGCCTCCGTTGCTTCGGAACAAGATTACTTGCCCTCATTGAAAAAGCACTCTTCCAATACCGCACAAAAGGTGTGATAGATTGGCAGATGGTACTCCTGGATCTGATAGGTCGCGGTTGCCGGAACCACCACCGTAGCGTCACACAACGAGATCAGCTCCCCGCCGGTTCCCCCGGTCAAGCCGATGGTCGCCAGATTGAGCGATTTAGCGACCAAAACCGCCCGCACCACATTGAGCGATAACCCCGAGGTGCTGATCGCCAGCAGGCAATCTTCCGGCCGGCCCAACCCCAAAATTTGCTGGGCGAAGATCAGCTCCTCGCCTTGGTCATTGCTGATAGCCGTGGCCAAAGCGCCGTTACCGCTCAACGGAATCACCGGCAAAGCCCCTTGCAACAGATCGACCCAGCTCGATTCGGCGCCGATCTCCAGCAGTTTGGTGCGGAGATCCGGCGTTATCGGACGCTTCTTTAAAAAACCCTTCATCAGTTCGCCGCTGAGGTGCTCGGCATCGGCGGCGCTGCCACCGTTTCCGCATACCAAGAGTTTGCCGCCGTTCAAAAAAGTGGTCCGCAACAATTCAATCGCTTTGAGCAAGGAATGACGCGACGTGGTCAAAATCGGGTACCTTTGACAGAGATCGTCCAACCAGGCGGTGGCCTGGGCCAAAGTCTTCACGTTATTCATCAATGATCGGCCTCCATACCGTAGCATATGAAGGTCGACTCCGTTTGGCGATGACTTATCCGATTTCAGCCGTTGCCAAGAAAGAATCTCACCAAATTCCGACTCTGCCGTCCCTGGCTCGTTGAAATCGATCTTGTAGTATTTTTTGGGATACAATCAAGATTCACGAGGCATAAAATCCCATTAATGATTACTGAAAGAGCAAACTCAGTTAAGAAATCAAACCCAAAGAATTAATTTCATATTGGCATTTAACGATCCCGATTGCTCATTTTTATTTTTCGGTTCCGATATTCATATTTATCGGCATGGAATTAAAAATTGCACATGCGGAATTACTATTTGCGATTCGCCAATTTCATTTTGGAAGATCACTATAACAATTTGCAAACCGTCAAATTCATTTTTCAACCATCCAAAATCAATTTAGCGTCGTCCAAATCCAATTTCAACGCCGACAATCTCAATTTTCGCATCGGCAATTGCTTTTTGGAAGTTGACCAATTCAATTGTCAATTTGACAATTGAATTTTGAAAGAATGCAAATAGAATTTACAACCGCAAAAATTGAATTATCGATCATTCAATTATCCTTTCGCAGCGCCAAAATTCAATGAAAGAACAAGAAGATCCATTAGACTATTAAGACCGTTTATGCGCCGAGAATCTCCAGAAATTTATCCACCAATTTGGGGTCGAATTGGGAACCCGCGCCGTTTTTTAACTCCCGGAATGCGTCCGCTTTGGTCATCGCCTTACGGTACGGGCGATCGCTGGTCATGGCGTCATAGGCATCGGCGATGGCCAGAACCCGGCATTCCATGGGAATTTCCTCTTCCCGCAGGCCCAAAGGGTATCCCGTTCCGTTCCACCACTCATGATGCTTCAAGATCAAGTCTGCGATGGGCTGCAGATCGGGAATGGACTGCGCGATCCGGTGGCCGATCTCGCTGTGTCGCTGCATCTCCAGCTTCTCCGCGGCGTCCAGGGGTCCGGCCTTAAATAGCACCCGGTCCGGAGTGCCGACCTTTCCGATATCATGAAATTGTGCCAGCAGGCGCAGACTGATCACGCTCGGTTCCGCCAGGCCGATCTTGGCGGCCAGGTTGGCGATGAACAGCTGCATCCGATTCACGTGGCCTTCCGTCACAAAATCCTTGGTCTCCAGCATTTTCATCAGCGCCTGGACGATGATGCTCCGGGTGCTTTGACTGCGGTACAGCTTCTCGCGGTACATATGGTCGTCGGCTTCTTTAAATATCGAGCGGGGCCAGTCCGACGGCTTCCTGCTGATCGCGTAACCCAACGAGATGCTCAGCGGAAGGTCGGGATGGCTGTCGTTGTAGGCCTGAACCTCCAAGCGAATGCCGTCCCAGATTTGAGAGATTTCTTGTTGAGAGGTCGGGCTCAACAAAATGGCAAATTCGTCGCCGCCGATGCGCGCGGCAAAACCGTTACCGTGGCTGCCAACCTGGTCTGCCAATGTTTGCGCGGTTCTTTGCAACAATTGATCGCCTTTTTCATGTCCCAGGGTGTCATTGACCAATTTTAAACCATCCACGTCGCAGAGAATGATCCCAAAAGAGGTTGCGGCGTTATTTTTCAAACGCGCCATTTCGTCCTCGAAATAGGTCCGGTTATGCAAACCGGTCAGCGCGTCATGAAAGCTTAAAAAGCGTAATTGCTCCTCCATCTGTTTCCGCTCGGTAAAATCGCGGATGATCTGAATCACTTCCCCTTCGCCGCTGGGAAAGATCCGGGCTTCCCGCGAGTGCAGAACCCCGCCGATGGCAATCTGATATTCGAAGGTCTGAGGCTCATCAAAGGTAATCGCCCATAAGACGTGATCCATCATTTGGGCCGCGAGTTCGGCGGGGAAAAACTCCCGCAGCGGTTTCCCGACGCAGGTGGAATCGCTGATATCGGCCTCGATATTTTTCGCTGCTTTTACTTCCAAAATGATGCCGCGACCATCGATGCGCAACATCAGATCGGGGATCGCGTTGAGCAGCGCCCGGATTTTGGCTGCGTTTTTGCGCAGCGCGTTCTCGGCCTCTTTGCGCTGGGTAATGTCCCGCACCACCGTGCAGAGGATCTCCCGCCCACCGTAAGTGATCAAACTGGAACTGGTCTCCAATTCGATCGCTGTCCCGTCTTTGCGCAGATAAAGCTGTTCTTTTACTGCCGGAACCGGCGGATCGAGCGGCGGGCGGATTGCCATGGCGGGTGCCGGCTCCGGTTGAACGATCAGTTGCCTGAGAGAAGTGCCGATCAGTGATTCATCGGAATAACCCAGCATCAGACGGAACGAACCATTGGTCTCGATGATCCGCCGGGTCTCGGCATCGGCCAGATAAATACCTTCGACCGCCTGCTCAACCACTGCCCGGTAGCGTTCCTCGCTTTGACGCAAGATCTCTTCGGCTTGCCACCGTTCGGTGATATCGCGGAAGACCACCACCGCACCGGCGTTCCCGCCCCGCAGATCGAGGATCGGGGCCATCGTGTGATCGATGGGAATCCTCCCGTTCTGGCGGGTCAGCAATACGCACCGGGTGCTCCCCGCTTTTCCCCGCGTTTGGTCATCGGTCATGCCGCATTCCGGGACCAGGGTCTGAAATACTTCGCTGAATTTTTTGCCAGCTGCCTCTGCTTGCGGCCAACCTGTTAATTTTTCGGCGATCGGATTTAATAAGCGGATATTCCCCGCGGCATCGGTGGCGATCACGCCATCTCCGATGCTCTGCAAGGTAGTTGCCAGCCATTCCTCGTTTTCCTGCAGCCGCTTCTCCAGCGCGTATTGATAGAGCGCCAGTTCGATCGTCGTATGTAAGACCCGCTCCTCAAAGGGTTTGACCAGATATCCGAAGGGTTGCGTGACTTTGGCCCGCGCCAGGGTCGTATCGTCGTATTGCGCGGAAAGGTAAACCACCGGGATGTCGTAAAGCAGCTTGATTTGACCGGCCGTGTCAATTCCGTCGAGCTGACCCTGGAGGATAATATCCATTAAAATGAGGCTGGGACGCGATTCGCCGGCCCGTACAATGGCTTCTTCCCCCGAAGGGACGCTGCCACAAACCTGGTAGCCCAATTCCTCCAAACTGCGTTGCAGATTAAGCGCAATAATCCTGGAATCCTCAACAATCAATATCCTGGTTTCCGTCATCGGCTCGCTAAACCTCCTGAAACTTTCGCGTATATCGATATAAATTGGATTAAATTCTGTTTCCTTGCATTGGTACAGTAAAACCGGATGCCAATCTTGGTTAGGAAATTATTGACTCGCTATCGTTGAGAAAACTCCTGTAAACGATTCCGGTCAACTTAACAGGCAAAAATATTCCCACGACCGGCCATTTCAATGATTTATCAGATTTCGGACACGAACAAAGCGCGAGAGTTCGCGCTTTGGCCGAGTCGTGGCGACCGCGGGCGCTTCGCCCGGATCGTACCGTAGTCCTAAACTTTAATGATTATAGTCAGTTTCCGGTAGAGTTCATTTTGCAAATAATGATAGACCCGGGTGATCAAAAACTTGGGAAACTTGGACCGGCCCATGATATACTGGAGCAACTGTTTTTGATCGGCCAGATTGGGATAGACGGTTCCCGACATCTCCGTGGCCAACCGCAGCCAGCCCAGGTTGGAGTAGTCATCCGCCGTGACCACTTTCGAATTGAGCGTGTAACCGACCGCAAACTTGACCGCGAGCGATTCCGGAACCAAGCGGGTCGTCAAAATAAATTTCCCATAATAATCCCGGTATGGTTTGAAGGGATTGAGTCCGAAGGGACGGGTCCGGGCCGCGGCGGTTTCCCGCTGCAGCACGGTCCCGGCCAGCCGTTGGTCTTCCTTGGTGGCGATCAAACAATATCCGTCGAGCGTAAAATCGGTAATTTCATACCACCGCTCCGGTTTGATAATCTGGTCGAGCCATTGGAGCATGAAACCTTCAGCCATGTGACACCGTATCCGTTTCGCTAATTATTTCGCTAAAAAACACTTTACAAAATGAGCGGGTCCCTTCGCCACAAACGGCGGTTCCTCCTTCTGGCAGATGGCCAGTCGGGCCGGACAGCGCGGCGCGAAACGGCACCCGCCGGCCGAACCGGCCGCGATTACTTCACCGGCCAGTTGCAACCGCGGCCGCTGGTAATCCGGATCGGCCACCGGAACCGCCGATAACAACGCGAGGGTATAAGGATGAACCGGTTGTTCAAATAATTCGGTGGTGGGAGCGATCTCCATGATCTGACCCAGATACATCACGGCGATTCTGTGCGAGATATGTTTTACCACCGCCAGATCGTGGGCGATAAACAAGTAAGCGATTCCCAGCCGTTCGCGCAGTTCGCGCAGCAGATTGATAATCTGGGCCTGAATCGACACATCGAGAGCAGACACTGCTTCGTCGCAGACGATCAATTGCGGATTCAACGACAGGGCTCTGGCGATAGCGAGCCGTTGCCGTTGTCCGCCGGAGAATTCATGGGGATACCGGTATAAGATGCCGCTCGGCAAACCCACCTGTTCCAACAGCTCGACCACTCTTTCCTGTTTCTCAGCGCCGTTTTTCACGCGATGGTGTTCGCTCAAGCCCTCCCCGACCAAATCCAGCACGATCCGGCGCGGATTCAACGACGAATAAGGATCCTGGAAAACGATCTGCAATTCTGGGCGGTATTTGCGCAATTGACCCTTGGTCAGTTGGTCGAGCCGTACGTCTTTATAAAAGATGGCGCCGCCGGTCGGTTCGGTCAACCGTAAAATGCTGCGGCCCACCGTGGTCTTGCCGCAGCCCGATTCACCCACCAGGCCCAAGGTTTCCCGCTCCCCGATGACGAAAGAAACCCCATCCACCGCCCGCACGAAATGGGAGACCCGGCCGAGGAGTCCGGCGCGGACCGGGAAATATTTTTGCAAATTCTTCACTTGTAATAAAACGGCCATCTTATCACCTATTAATATACTTGGAAGATATCAATCATATAGCCAACAAGATACCCGGTGGCAACCGTCCCGGAGCGTTTCCGGCGGATACTCCCGCTGGCAGATCTGCTTGGCCCGGCCGCAGCGAGGCGCAAAATAGCATCCCGTTGGCAGCTGAAGCGGATCGGGGATCATTCCCGGAATCGCCCGCAGCTCTTCCCGGTCGGTAATTTTGGGGACCGAATCCAACAGGCCTTGTGTGTAAGGATGCAACGGGCTTTTGAATAGATCCCGGATTGGAGCCTGTTCGACCACTTTTCCGCAGTACATCACCGAAACCCGTTGCGCGGTTTCGGCGACGATCCCCAGGTTGTGGGTGATCAGCAGCACCGACATCTGATATTCCGCTTGCAACTCCCGAATGAGCTCCATAATCTGCGCCTGAATCGTCACGTCCAGCGCGGTAGTGGGTTCATCGGCAATCAACAGATCGGGGCGACTAATTAAAGCCATGGCGATCATCGCCCGCTGGCGCATCCCGCCGGATAATTCATGAGGGTAAGCTTGATATTGCCGCACCGGATCGGGCAATCCCACCCGGGCCAGCTTCTCCAGGACCAGATCGCGGCTCTGCTTGATGCTCATCCCGGAATGAATCTGGAGCACTTCACCGATCTGTTCGCCGATCCGTTGTACCGGATTGAAACTGGTCAACGGCTCTTGAAAGATGAAACTGATGGCCTGGCCGCGCAGCCGGACGATCTCCGCCCTGGGTTCGGCGAGCAGATTACGGCCTTGCCACCACACTTCGCCCCCTTCGATCCGGCCCGGCGGCGACGGAATGAGCCGTAACAACGAGAGCGCCGTCACCGATTTGCCGCAACCGGACTCGCCGACCAGGCTATGGATCTCGCCCCGCTGCACGTCGAAGGATACTCCGCCGACCGCCGGCACGACTCCGCCATCGGTGCGAAAACTCACCTTCAGATCCTTTACTTTCAGTAAATCCGCCATCTATTCCATCCTCTGATATTCCTTGGGGTCGAAAGCATCCCGAACTCCTTCGCCGACGAACGCGATTAACAGCAACACGATGAACAGTGCCAGCACCGGATATAGCGAAAGCCAATAGGAGAAGATATTGTCCATCCCCTGACGCATCAATTCGCCCCAGCTGGGCGTCGGAGCCGGAAGGCCAAACCCCAGAAAGTCCAAAGCTGACAAGGCAGTAATGGCTCCGATCAGATCGAAAGGCAGAAACGTAATGATCGGCGTCAAGGCATTGGGCAGGATGTGGCGGAACATGATCTTCCAGTCTTTAACCCCCAAAGCCCGCGCCGCTTCCACATACTGCGCCTCCCGCAACTTTAAAAACTCGGCCCGGATAAAATAAGAAATGCCGATCCACTCAAAAACGACAAAAACGACCAATAACGTCACAAAGCTGGTCCCCAGGGAACTACCGATGATAATCACCACATATAAAAACGGCAATGCCGAAAAGATCTCGATCAACCGTTGCATCGATAGATCGAAGAAACCGCCCCAGTATCCCTGCAACGCTCCGACGGCAACCCCCAGCGCCATGCTGCTCAAAGTGATCAACAGCGCAAAACTGAAACTGATCCGGTAGCCGTAAATCAAGCGGGTTAAAATGTCCCGGCCCCGGTCATCGGTTCCCAGCCAGTTGGCAAGGGTCGGCGGCGTGGGCGGATTGCCGGCCAATTCCAGCAAGGACTCATTCGGTCCATAAGGGATCGGGGCGAAAATCATGAAATTGCCGGTTTCCTTCCCAAACGCGGCCTGTCGGCTCAACTGTTTGTAATTGGGCACTTCGGTGGCAGACAGCCCAAAATTGCTGCCATTATAGAAATGGAACGCCGGGAAGAAAAAGTTCCCTTGATACCGGACGACCAATGGCTGATCGTTGGCCAAAACATTGGCAAACAACGAGATCCCGTAGGCTACTACCAAAATCAATAAGGAATAGTAAGCCCGCTTCATTTTTTTGAACTTCTGGATACGGCGGATTGTAACCGGGGAGAACAAAGTCCCGTCCTCCTTATTTGAATTTAATGCGCGGATCGACCAAAACCAGGCAGATATCGGAAAGGACCCGACCAAACAGCACCAAAAAGCTGGAGATGACGATAATCCCCAGCGCCACCGGGTAGTCCCGGTCGACAATGGCTTGATAACTCAACAACCCCATCCCGTCGATGGTGAAGATCTTTTCGATCAAGAGCGATCCCGACAGCACCACCCCCAAGATCATCCCGATATTGGTGGCGATCGGAATCAGCGCGTTGCGCAACGCGTGGCGGAAGATGGCCTGTTTGAAGGTGAGCCCCTTGGCCAGCGCGGTGCGGACATAGTCCTGATTGAGCTGCTCCATCAGGGAATTTTTCATCAATAAGGTCAGGGTGGCGAAACCGCCGATGGTATAACAGAGAATCGGCAGGAACATATGGTAGCCGAAATCCAAAACCTTCCCCAACAACGACAAGTCTTCGAAGTTATCCGAGACCACGCCGCTGATGGGGAAAAGGTTCCAAAAGCTGCCCCCGCCAAACAGGACGATCAACAACACGCCCAGGGCAAAGGCCGGAATCGAATAGCCCAAAAAAATCAAGATGCTGGTCCCGCTGTCAAACGCCGTGCCGTGCCGCAAGGCCTTCTGGATCCCGAGCGGAATACAGATCAGATAGGTAAAAAACAGTCCAGTCAGTCCGAAGGTCAGTGAAATGGGCAGCCGGCTCAGGATCACATCCAGAACCGGTTTCTCATAGGTGTATGAAGTCCCGAGATCGAGCCGGGCCAGTTTCCCCAACCAATTCAAGTAGCGGACGACAATCGGTTTGTCAAACCCGTAGTATTTACGGATCGTTTGCAGTTCCTCCTTGGTCATGGAGGCGCTGATCGCACCCGCGGAACCGGCTTCCCCGACCGAGGCCCGTTTCATCTTCATTAAGGCCTGCTCTACCGGACCGCCGGGCACCATCTGCATGATCAGAAAACAGGCCACAGTAATCCCCAAAAGGGTCGGAATAATTAATAAAAGACGTTTAATCAGATAATCGCGCATTCGCTTCGTCCTCTATTTTTTGCCGGCGATCCGGTCGTAATAAATCTCTTCCGGCACTCCCGGCAGTACTCGGTTCCTTCGGACTGCCTCCTGATAGCGTTTCTCCTTGGCCGGATCGATCCACCAGAACGTAATGATATCGCTCAGACCCCCGCCATATTTAGAGAAAACCGTCCGCGGCATCCCGAAGATATTCTTATAAAGAACCCGGTTATAATTGGCTCCCCAGAACAGAGCATACGGCACATCCTGATAAATGATAGCGTCGATCTTCTTGATGATTTCGTTGCGTTTGGATACATCAAAGATCGGAGGCAAAGAATCAATTAACCGGTCGACCTCTGGATTCTTATACCCCGTCAGATTGCTGCTTCCCGGTTCAGACGCGTGTTTTGAATGCCAAAGCTGTTCGGGATCTTCAAAGAGCACTGCCCCCCAGGCGAACAACGCTGTCTCAAACTTAAATTCATCGGTTTTCTTCAGCAAAGTCGGCCAGGACAAAAGCTCCAGATTCACTTTCACGCCGGCCTGGCGACAATTTTCTTTAATGATCGTGAGGTGTTTTTCAAGACTGTCCGCCGTGTATGAAACCGTAAATTCCAACCGTTGCCCTTTTTGATTGATGAGGTAGCCGTCTTTCCCCAGCCGGGTATATCCGGCTTCCTTTAATAATTGTTTTGCTTTGGCCGGGTCGTAACCGATAATGGGATTGGACGGGGCCGAGCCGTAAAGTGACGGAAAATAGGAAGTAAGCGGCTGATACTGGTTAAAAGTGATCTTTTCCAGGATGGTTTTTCTGTCAATTAAGTGACAAATAGCCAAGCGGACCCGCCGGTCTTGAAAAATAGGCAGCCGTTGGTTGAAGGCCAGACCTTGGAAACCCTGCGGTGCATAGTTGAAGACCTTTTGTTTAATGATCCAGTGATTCTTGAACTGCTTGGCATCCGTCCGGGTCACCCAATCTTTGGCCGATATGCCCTGATAAATATCGAAATCTCCCTTTTTAAAGGCTTCGAAAGCGGCGGTATCGGCGATCACTCTGATTTTGATACGATCAAAATTATACATTCCCCGGTGCTGCGGGAAATTGTTCGCCCAATAACTCTGATTGCGTTTCAACGTATAATAGCGGCCTTCCTGGACCTCGCTTAAGGTATACGGGCCGCTGCCCACCGGCAGACTCATGTTAAAAGCCTTATTAAAATCCTTGCCGGTAAACAGATGCTTCGGGAGGATGTTCAGGCCGGCCAAAGTCTCCATGTTTTTGAAATGGACCGTTTTGGCGGTAAACTTAATGGTAGATTTATCGACCACTTGGGGCTCCTTAAAACGGACCATGGCCATGCGCTGCACCGAAGTGAGGTTTTTGGGATTCATAATCGTGTCATAGGTGAATTGGACATCCGCGGTAGTCACCGGTTTGCCGTCCGCCCAGCGGGCTTTGGGATCCAGCGTAAAGGTAAACTCCTTTTTATCGGCAGAGACGCTCCAGGATTTCGCCAACAAAGGGCTGTATTCCAAGGTGGTCGGGTTTCTTTCTAACAGCGTGTCATAGACAAAAGAAAAAACTTCGTACGCATCGAATGAATTATTAACGTAATAATTGAAGGACTTCGGGAACTCGGAAGTATTTACAGTAAGTTGGCCTCCCCGGACGGCGCGCGGATCGCCAAACGGTTCCGGAGTGGCCGAATAAGCCCGCAGTCCAAAGGCTATGCTGAAAACCGCCAACATCACGATCGAAAGGAATAGCAGTCTGGTTTTGTTCATCCCCATCACCCTTCACGATTTATAAGCTTATGATAAACCATCTTCAAAGGCCAGGTTGTCACCAAAGCTAAAACAAAGCAAGGGATAAAACCATTTGAAGCTTTTGGCGCGATACAAACTCAAAAGATTTTATTCTATAGCCTCGATTCATGATGCTTCAAGGTAAATTCGACACCCATTTTAAAAATCCCTTTGAATTCAGCGGATAACTTATGTTGGATCCCAAGCTATAATGGAAAAGGACTGCCGATAATCGCTATCGGAGACAGCCCTTTGAAGATATCCGAGTCCTCTGTGAATCATATGACCGAAATTTGGGTTTTAGAAAAGCCGGATGCGAAGATAATCTTCCTTAAGAAAGTCGAATCGGCCGATGGTGTCCAACGCCCGCTTCATCGCTTGCTCCGAAGCCTCGTGCGTCAACAAAACGATCGGAATATAATTATCCTTGCCGTGTGTCTCCAACTGCACCATCGACGAGATAGAGATGCCGTTCTCGGCCAGCACGCCGGAGATTTTGGAAAGAATGCCCGGAGCATCCAGCGTAAAGAAGCGCAAATAAAAACGGTTGCGGATCTGATCCACCGGCACGACCGAAATCGCTTTTTCCGGATTGAGGGTGCGATTGCTGAAGCGCTCGCCTTCCTTGAGCAGCAAATCGCGGGACAGATCGACGATGTCGCTCACGATCGAGCTGGCGGTCGGCCGTTCCCCGGCTCCTGGGCCATAAAACATGGTATTGCCGACAAAATCGCCCTTTACGAAAACCGCGTTCAATTCGTTGTTGACCGCTGCCAAAAGATGAGTATTGGGGACCAGGGTCGGATGAACCCGGAGATCCAGTCCGTCCGCCTGCCGCCGCATGACCGCCAGCAACTTGATGGTGTAACCGAACGACTTGGCGAAATTGATATCCAGCTTGGTGATGTTTTGAATCCCCTCGATGTAGAGATCCGAAAAACTGACGAATCCGGAAGCGGCGATGGAAGCCAGGATCGTCAGCTTATGAGCGGCGTCGCCCCCGCTCACGTCCAGGGTCGGATCGGCCTCCGCGAATCCCTTGGCTTGCGCTTCGGCGAGCGCCTGGCCGAATTCCAACTCTTCCTGGTGCATCCGGGTCAATATGTAATTGGAAGTTCCATTGAGGATTCCATAAATGCTCTCAATATGATTGGCGATCAAGCCTTCCCGCAAACCTTTGATGATCGGGATTCCTCCGCCGACGCTGGCTTCGAACAGCAGATCCACGCCATTTTCTTTGGCGATCTGAAACAGTTCCCGGCCGCGGGTGGCGATTAAGGCTTTATTGGCGGTCACCACATGTTTGCGGTTGCGCAGGGCGGTGGCGATAAAGCTGAAAGCCGGTTCATAGCCGCCGATGGTCTCGACGATAATGTCGATCTCCGGATTTTCCAGCAGAAGCCGGGCGTCACTGGTGCATTCCACGCCGCTGAGATCCAAATCGCGTTCTTTTTCCCAATTCAGCTCGGAAATCGCTTTTAAAGTGAACGTCAAGGCCGATCGTGTCTTTAATAAATCCTGCTGGGTAAGTAAGACACGCGCCACTCCGGTTCCCACGGTTCCCAACCCCAGGATTCCGATATTTACCTGATGGTCTTGCATGAATATCACTCCTTCGCCAAAATAAAAAAAATCCTTCATCCTTCAAAATTGAAAGGACGAAAGATTTTAACTTCCGCGGTTCCACCTTTCTTGGTGCAGACCCTCTTCAACGGGTAACGGCCGTACCGGGCGATCATACTTAAGTTTCCGATCGCCACTCCAGGGGGGTATCGCCAGATCGCTTCCGGGAAGGCTTTCAGCCCATCGACCTTCCCTCTCTACTGAAACAATTGCTGACGACATATCCCTGTCATCGTTTTATATTGGAATATTTATAACATGACTCGCCCATAAAGTCAATAACTATCCCCAAATTTTAATCAATTTGCACTTTACTTATAAAGTAATCCAATGGGCTATTTATTCTTACTCGACGTTCGCGTTTCCGACGGACCGGCCGGTTCGCCCTTTCTCAACTGCAGCGGTATGGTCGCTACCACGATGTGCCGGTGTTTGAGCAATTCATTTTGCAGAAAAAAGCGCGTCTGATTGTGTAGGATATGGTGCCACCACTTTTGGACGCTAAATTGCGGCAAAATAACGGTGATCATGTCCCCTTTTTGATAAGCGTGCTCAACATAGTTTTCGATGAACTCCATGAACGGTTCCAAAACCTTGCGATATGGCGAATATTTTACGATGAGCGGGATATCGGTATGCAGCTTGCTCCATTTCGCCTTGATTCTGGCTTCGGCCTCCTCGTCAATGGAGATATTGAAAGCCACAATATTGTCGGAGATGGTCTTGGCGTATTTTAAAGCCCGGATACTGGCCCGGTTGATGCTTTCGACCGGTATTATCACATGATTGCGGTAGGTTTCCTTGGATAAATCGATCTGCTCAATCTCTTCCGAGCTGAGTCTCAATTGTTTGGCGATGGCCACATAGTGCTGCTTGATCTTTAAGAAGATGCTCATCATGATCGGGATCACCACAATGACTATCCAGGCGCCATGCGAGAATTTGGTGACTCCGATGATGATTACCGCGGCCAGTGTGGCAAATGCGCCAATCCCGTTGACGATCGCCTTGTGAAGCCAACCCTTTTCCTTTCCCCGCAACCAACGCATAAACATTCCAAACTGAGATAGGGTGAAAGAGGTGAATACGCCCACCGCGTATAAAGGGATCAGCAAATGAGTGTCGCCTTTAAATACCACAATCAACAGCGCAGCCATCAACGTTAATATAAAAATGCCATTGGAATAGCTGAGTCTTTCGCCGCGTTGAGCCAGTTGACGCGGCGCATAGCCGTCCCGGGCCATCACCGACAATAGCATCGGGAAGCCCGCATAGGCCGTATTCGCCGCGAGCGCCAGGATGGTGGCGGTCACGGCCTGAATGAAATAATACATCGCCGAACGGCCAAATATCTCCTGGGCGATCTGGGAAAGAATCGTCTTGCCCTCCTGCGGTACGACGTGATAAAGGTTTGCCAAATAGGAGGTCCCGCCAAACAGGATGAATACGATAAAGGACAGCAATACCAGAACCATGCGGGCGTGTTTCACCGCCGGTTTCTGGAAATTGGGAACCGCATTGCTGACGGCCTCCACGCCGGTTAAGGCGGTACATCCGGAAGAAAATGCTCTTAACAACAATAATATGGTAATCGGGCCGATGTCTCTCCCGGCCGGGAAAATGGGCTCCGGAGGGCGATAACCCCCAAAATGAATCTTGGCGATTCCAACCCCGATCATCGTGATGATGGCCAGCATAAACGCGTAGGACGGGACGCCGAACAGCTTGGCCGATTCGCGTATGCCCCGTAAATTTCCGAAGAATAAGAGCATTAAGATCAACAGACAAATCTCCACCCGATACGAAAACAAATGGGGAAATGCCGAAGTGATCGCCGCGGTCCCGGCGGAGATGCTTACCGCCACGGTCAATGTATAATCAATCGCCAGGGCGGAACCGGCGACGACACCGGCATGGGCATTGAGGTTATCCGAAGCTACAATATAGGCTCCTCCCCCGTTGGGATAACTCTCGATCGTCTGGCGGTAAGAAAAGGTTAAAACAGCCAGGAGAATAACGATCGCCGCGCTGACTAATGAAAGTTGATGATAGGCCAAGATTCCGATGACCGGAATCAGTACCAACAGGATCTCTTCGGTAGCATAGGCGACCGAGGAAATGGCGTCGCTGGCCAAAATCGGGAGTCCCCAGAAAATGGAGTATTTTTCATCTTTTAACGCTTCATTTTCTAAAGGCTTGCCGATGATCCACCGCTTAAATTTACTCATTCCGTTTGCCTCTCACTGATGGGTGCGGATTTTTATTCAGAATAGCGCAGTTTAGTTTCCCCGGTTTGTTTTAAAAGAATAGTTCATCCCCGCAGGCCGCCGGTGGAAGATTAAGGCAAATTGCTTGAAACCTTCATCGAATGGGTTGCCAATCCTCTTCGAAGCAAGTCCGGGTCACTTTCTCAATTAAATTCGCAATCAAAAGATTTTCAATCCCAATTAAAATGAAAATCTAATATGGCTATGGCATAATGACATTGTACAATCAACGGCTCGATTGTACAGGCTTTAAAACACCCATCCTCTTTCCACGGAGGGATGGGTGTTTCAATATAACTCATGAAAAAAGAGCGCCTCGGATTGATTCGGAAGCGCTCTTTTCCTTGACGGATTCGATTGGATAAAGTCTTAGATAACCCACTCCGACAACTGCTGCTTCTCCCAAATTCCCACGAAGAAATCGCCGCATAATCCGGAGCTGTTCAAGGTGCCGACGCATTCCAGATGGGAGTGCCAATCCTGGAAGCCGTCCTGGAGCCGTTCCGGGGTCAATTTATGAAGATGCCCGAGATACGGCTCAAAATTAATCCATTCAAAGATCCGGATCAAATCCGCCACTTTCCGGGCCGCATTCAAGACCCGCTCCGGCGATTCCACATGTTGCAGGCAATTGTAAATCCAGGCTTCGTCCCAATGGCCGTCGTCCTCGGACAAATCCTCGGCCCGTTTGATGAGCCGCCGGATCCCGGCCCGCCGGTAGCCTTCCTCCAGCGGCCCAAAATCGAGGGGATCCAAGGCGGTCCCCGCCCCGACCGGCACCCGTTGCAGTATCGAAAAGGGACCGGAGCCGATATCGATCACCCGCTGATTCGGACGACCGTGGGACACTCTGATAAATCCAGCCACCAAGGACGATTTGGATTGCTCCCAGTCGTGCTGGTCAACCTCGGTTAACCACCAATTCCGCTCATAAACTTGCGCCTCTGTCCAGTCCACGATATCATTCTCCTCGCGTGAGACGAATTCTAAAAAAATAATTATGCGGGCATTGATAGACTTATGTCCGATTTAAGAAACAGCCATGCCGAGTTGCTCTTCATGAAATCAGTCGATCCCCGCCTACACGATCTTATGATAATTGCCTTTGGACGGCGACTATTTACCGGTCGACTTTATCAGGGCCTTTATGGGATCCGCCGCTCCTTGCTTGCCCAAGGCTTGGGAAACCATGCCCAACCTTTGGGCAAACTCTCCCAAGCCTTGGGGGAACTGTCCCAGAGGTTGGGAAAGGATGCCCAAAGCTTGGGGAAGCATTCCCAGACCTTGGGCGAGCTTCCCCAAACCTTGGGAGAACTTTCCCAAACGTCGGGCGATCTGTCCCAAGCCGCGGGACAGTTTGCCCAAGGGCCATCCCCGCTTTCCCAAGGCCCGGAGCAGCTTCCGGAAGCCTCCGGGAAACGGGACCAAGGCCTGGAGCAAGCATCCCAATTCTTGGGGAAGTCGGATCGCGGGACCAGAAAGCGTCCGCCAAAGCCGGAAAGGCATCCCCAATCCACGTGGAAACAGCTTCAGCTTTCGCCCTGACGATTGCCGGGCCACCAGAAGCAAAAAATAAACCAAGCCATTATTCGCTAACGGCTTGGCTATCTTTGGCTCACTTTCCGCTGATCAAAACAGTCACGCCTGCGACTTCAACCATGCGAAGAAGTCCGGGACCAATGCCTGGTATTGTGCGAATAACGGTTGCGGGATAATGACTTCCAAGAGCCGGTTTAACTCAGCCTTTTCCTCATTATTGCCGTCAACCCCTTCAAAAAACTGCGGGGCCAGTTCATTCAGCCTGTCTGCCACTTTCTCCAAACGGTCGCGCAGTTCGGAGATTCCGAGCGTCATTTGCGGAAGGATAACCGATTCCCAAGCGATTTCAGAAAAGGGTATCGTGGCGTATCTGGCATATAGTAAAATTTTCATGGAGTCGGGATCGATCAGAAACCAGCGATCAGGCGCTCCTTGTTTCTGAGGTTCTCCTTTGATCCGGCATGCTGGGCTGGCAAAAACCGCATACGCCGGTTCTCCCCAGCGTTTGGTCGGCAAAGGCAACGACAGCGCATGTTCAATCGGAATCTCCGTTTGGATTAGCGGATGGTTCCTTATTTTTTCGCGCAATTCCGTAAAAGCGGGTTTGATATTTGCTTCACTCATCTTTTTCACTCCTTTCTATAAGTTAAGCGTACGCCACATCGGTGACCACACAGATTCCGCCAGGCTCACTCCAAGCCGTTTTCATGGTTTCAGTATCCACAAAACGTCCCGAATCTCCAAGCGGCGGAACTCCGCTGTCGTTAATGAAAAAGCCCAAGATTTTTTGCGTCTCCGGATCCCTGGCGACTCCCGTAACTACCACGGCGTGATTCGCCGCTCCGTTGCCGTAGGCATTGGGATCATCCCACAAAACACCGGCATTTACCTCCGCAATCACCGATTTGCCTTCTTGAATATTGGAAGCTAAATAATCGAGGCTGTCTTTGCTCTCCACATGGGCGGGAATGTCATAGCCTCTTAGTAGCTCCACTTGAGAGTACGTAGTCGTACCCCCGCTAAGCGACGGATCCCTTGTCACGTAACACAGATTATTAGCGACCGCATACTTTACGACGTCATCTTCGGTCACTTCGATTCCGAATTGATTCAGAACATCTTCACAGGCCACCAGTCCGCATGTTTGTTGAAATCCTAAGGAATTATTGCCCTGCAAATGATTGTATTCTGACAGTTTTTCCGGATCTCCGATGACCAGAGCTTCCCGGCCATCCGGCAGAACCGCCAGTTTTTGGGGCACATCGTCGCTATCCGGATCAAGACCCTGGTTCGCGATATTTTGGCCACTGTCGGATGACGCTTGCAGTTGTTGCAGCTTACTTTGCATGGATTGCAGGTCGTCTGGCGTCACCGTACCGCCCGCTACTTTATCCATAAAGTCTTTGAAAACGCTACCAAAACCTTTGCCGCGCACCGTATAAATTCCTGCCGGATTGGTTGGAGAATTTCCCAATTCCAAGCTGTCAGCTTTTGGACTGGGACATTGCCGCTGCTCTTGGGATGACGAACCCGCTTTTACTGGATTTGGATGCGAATGGAGTGGGGAGATTAATTGATTACTGTTGTTATTGTTATTAACTAAGCTAATACTCATTTTACCTCCATGTCCACTGAAAATATATCCTAATAGAAATTTAATTGATGTATTTTATATCCACTGCGACGATTAAGAAATAATTTAGTAATCTCTTTTAAATCCCTTTGAACATTAAAAAAGGCCAAACAAAGCAACAAGGGTCACCAAAAGCCTCACTCTAAAAGATAGTGAGAGTTTGATGACCCTTGTTTAAAAAATAAAATATTGCGATTAATTTTAGATACCAATCATTCAGAGAAGAACATCAAAAAACAAACTAAGGTTTATCGAATAGAAACGAAAATCCACACCCATTATAAATTGGAAAAATCTACATCAAACCAAACCTCTTATCAATTGTATATCCACTCGGATCCTGGTTACTCTATATTCAGGGATTTGTAATAGCCGAGGCGCAGATTGATAACGGCTCCGTCTTATGGACAATGTGGGTCGTTATCAGTCGAGCAACTGATCAATATGGGTTCCACCGCAAGCCTTGGGGATTCATATTGGTCTGAGCCAGATTGTTATCAGTGGGCCAACTTATTACGGCGGTTGATGAGACCGTCGTGGTAGGGAAACTTATTGGTGGCAGTCAAGCCCAGATTGTTATGGGGTCGAACGGGTTTGTTTGCAGTCGAAAGATTGCAGGCAGATTCCTAAGTCTCAATAACAGTCGGTCCAAGGTTATCGTAGTATGTGTAATGGGTGTTTGTAGCCGAAAGGTTGCAGGTATCCACGCAACGTGGTGCGGTAGCCGGAGATAAGGTTATTATGAGTCCCTTTTTATTTTTCAAAATAAGCGGCGATCGGGTAGCCAAAATAAAAAAAAACCACTCAACTGAGTGGCCGCTAGGAAAAAAAGAAAACACCTACTGAGGAAGCCGGCATTTCCTACCTGTAGGCTGAGTATTTATTTGTCCGCCGACGTCTGCGTCAGATAAATACTCGAAGGTTCCAGTCATCAACCCGTTCAAACTGGAACGATAAATTTATTATAAAGCTTTACGTGCCAAGAAGCAAAATCGGTTTCAGTGCGAATTGGAGGATTTATTCCAGAAAAATTGCGGAATTACTGGAAAATACTTACGGAAACTATCGATTACTTTATCTCTGATATCCTGCCCGATTTCAAGGTTTCGGTTACCGAGTGGGTATCTCCAAGATCCAAAATTCGCTCGGAATCATTCGAGCGGATAATCGGGTACCAAAGATTTATTTTGCTATTGAAAAAGTTCGCACAATAACTGTATAAGCTTACTCCGTGACTTTGCAAGTGGCTTTCGTTGCTGTATAAGTTTACACAGTTACTATGCATACTTCTTCAGTTACCGGATATCCTCTCTCAGCTGTCGAGCATGCCCTCTGATTACCGAGGCATGCTCATTTTGTTACCGAAGAAGCCCATTCAATCATAAAATAGCGCTTGAAAATTTAACTCAATGCTTATTCCCCTCGCTGCCATTGGAAACGTTCATATCCGAATATAGCTTCCGCAATGCTTTCTTCTCGATCCGCGAAACATACGACCGCGAGATCCCCAAAAATTTCGAAATTTCCCGCTGGGTCTTGTTGATTCCGTCGATTAAGCCGTAACGCAGTTCGATCACTTTTTTCTCGCGCTTGGATAGCTTATTCAGCCTTTCCTTGAGCTTTTCCTCTTCAAGCAGTGTCTCTACTTGTTCGGGAACTACTTCCGCGCCAGTATCCAGGATATCGAGCAGGGTAATTTCATTGCCCTCTTTATCCGAGCCGATCGGGTCCGACAGCAGAATATCGTTCTTGTTCTTCTTAATCGTCCGCAAGTGCATGAGAATTTCATTTTCGATGCAGCGGGCGGCATACGTTGCCAGGCGCGTATTCCGGTTCCTTTTAAAGGTAGCGATGCCTTTAATCAGACCGATGGTACCGATGGAGATTAGATCGTCCGTGTCTTCTCCGGTACAATCGAATTTCTTGACAATATGCGCCACGAGTCGGAGGTTTCGTTCGATCAGAATGTTTCTGGCTTCCTCATCGCCGTTTTCCAGGCGGGCGAGCAACACGCTCTCCTCTTCTTCCGTCAGGGGAAGAGGAAAAACATTATTATTGGAAATATACCCAAAAAGATAAAAAAAGCCGGCCACGACCACGCCTATCGCCGGCCCGAATATGGGAACTTCCATTGAATCATGCCACCTCCACTGGATTTGCGGAATTGTTCCGTTATAAATCCTATGTGAAAATGGCATCATTAGTGCTAGTCTCTTATTTTGGTAACTTTCTCCATTATCTCCCGAAAGATTGGCGCGGCGGTTTTTCCGCCCGCTCCGCCTTGCTCGCAAAAAACCGCCACTGCGAAGCGGGGTTTCCGGTAAGGTGCAAATCCAGCGAACCAGGCGTTGTCAACCGCCGAACCGGCCGCTCCGGTCTGGGCGGTTCCGGTCTTGCCGGCGGCGCCCGCGGCGATGGCCGCCTCTTGGCCGGTGCCCGAATCGACCACGACTTTCATCATCCGCTGAACGATCCGGGCGGTTTCCGGTTTCAACACCCGGACCGGCGGTTCCGGTTCCAACCATTTGATTTCGGAATTATCCCGCTCCCTCGTTCCCAGCACCAAACGGGGCATGTTCCTTACCCCGTCATTGGCGATGGTTTGAACCACCGCGGCCACCTGCAGGGGGGTCATTAAAACATCCTGTTGTCCCAAGGCCATGTTGGCCTGTTCGACCGGGGACATTCCCACGCCGCTCGGCAAATTGCCCCAGGCTTCATCCTTCAAACCGATATTGCAGGGCTGGCCCAGCCCCAGTTTATCGGCGCAGTCCAGAATGACTCCGGGTTGAAGCCGGAGCGCGATCTCGATAAATACCGGGTTGCAAGAACCGGCCAGCGCATCGGTTAACGAGATCCGGCCATGATCGGCGCCATAGGTCGAAGGATAGAGCCATTGGCGATCGTCGATCCGATAGGAATGATAATTGGTAAAAGACTCATCCGGTTTCAGCAAGCCGCGATCCAGCCCCGAACTCAAAACCACCAGTTTAAAGACGGAGCCCGGATTATACGCGGCGATGGCGCGGTTCAGAAACGGCTTATCCGGATCCTCGAGGCTGGCTTGGGGAGCGACAATGTTAATCATGGGCCGGCTGGCCATGGCCAATATCTGGCCGCTATCGACATCCAAGATCACCACCGCGCCTTTGAAGCGCTCCTGATCCAGCGTCGACTCGACGATCGTTTGAATCCGCCGGTCCAAGGTGAGAATGACCCCGGAGCCATCGATGTTTTGGCGATTCCGGATGCCCAGGCCCTGAAAAGACTGGCGCAGCCCGTCACTGAAGGCCACCAAGGAACTGGCGCCTTGCGACCGCCGTAAAAAAGAATCGTAGAGATATTCGAGACCCGAAACGCCGTGGCCGTCGCGAACGCTTCCCAATAGATGCCATGCCAACCTTGAGGTTGCCGGATTCGCCGAATTGGCCACAACTTGCAGGGAGTCCAGCTTCAGCTGCCGTAACTGTCGCAGTGGGGCGGGCCGTAGCGGTTGGGAATATACCCAGTGCCCGGCCCGGCGCTGCCGTTCATTTTCGGCCAGGAAATCCGCGCCGACGATGGCCGCGACTCGTCGAGCCACGGACGGGCTCAATGGCCGCTTGATCAGCAAATACCACGCGGTTTCCGGGCCGCGCAGACTATAGCCGTTTCGGTCGTAAAAGCCGCCCCGCAACTGGTTGGTCAACAAGGGACGGGCCCGCTGCCCGATGGCTAACTCGGTAAACCGGTGCTGTTCGACGATTTGAATGCGGATTAATTGCACGAATAAAAAAAGCGAGGCATAAAAGACCAATCCGATGACGATCAACAAACGGCGATAGCTTCGTTCCTCCCGATCCATGAGGCGCTCCTTCCGCAAACAAGAACTAGACCGGGGCCGTCGCTATCAGTTCAACCTGGTGCTAAAGAAATTTATTTGGGCATCGATAAAAATAAAAAACCCCGGTTCGTTTATTGTAACCGGGGTTGGCAATTATATGACATTTTGTATTTTATTGAGATCCGACCGCAAGTAGGCCTCGACGAACAGATCGAGATCCCCGTCCATTACCGCTTGTACATTGGCGGTCTCGGCCTCGGTACGGTGATCCTTGACCATGGTGTAGGGACAAAAGACATAGGACCGGATTTGATTGCCCCAGGCGATCTCGGAATATTCCCCTTTAATCTTGGCCATCTTGGCCTCTTGTTCCTCACGGTACAATTCGTAGAGTTTAGCGCGGAGCATCTGCATGGCCCGATCACGGTTCTGGAACTGCGAACGTTCGTTTTGGCAGGCCACCACGATTCCGGTCGGAACGTGGGTAATCCGGATCGCCGATTCCGTTTTGTTGACGTGCTGTCCGCCGGCGCCGCTGGAACGATACGTATCGACCTTCAGGTCTTCCGACCGGATCTCGACCTTGATCGTGTCGTCGATCTCCGGCACGATATCCACCGAAGTAAACGAGGTGTGCCGCCGGCCTGAAGCGTCGAACGGCGAGATGCGCACCAAACGGTGGACGCCCTTCTCCCCTTTCAGATAACCGTGGGCGTTTTCGCCGGAAATCAGCAACGTAACGCTTTTGATTCCCGCTTCGTCCCCCGGCAGCAGGTCCAAAAACTCAACCTTATAACCGTGCCGCTCCGCCCACCGGACGTACATCCGGAGCAACATCTCCGCCCAATCCTGGGATTCGGTTCCGCCCGCGCCAGGATGGATCGTCAGATAAACGTTGAACCGGTCAAACTCGCCGCTGAGCATGGTGGAAAGCTCCATCGCCGCGATGGACTTTTCCACTCCGGCGATGCCGTCGTCGATCTCCGTGAGCAGATCGTCTTCCCCTTCAGCCACGGCCATTTCCAACAAACCGGCCAGATCGGCCTCTTGCCGTTCCAGCGCATCGACCTTCTCCACCTGATTTTTAAGATTGGTCAGTTCTTGCAGAGTTTTTTGGGCGGCCGCCGGATCATCCCAAAAGTTAGGCGCCGCGGAAATTTGACTTAACTCATCGATCCGTTCTAACTTAGGAGCTAAATCAAAGATACCTCCTGAGCGAATGGATTTTCTTGTTAACCTCGGACAATCTTGCCCGTAATTCACTTGGTTCGATCATCGTTAAACCACCTTATCCAAAATGATGTCATCGCTAAAAAGCCGTCTCAGGCCCTTTACCGTTTATCTATTATACTATTACGGGTCCTTGAAATGCAAATCTTAACTGACGTTCTGCCCGCAACACTTTTTATATTTCTTGCCGCTGCCGCACGGGCAAGGATCGTTACGGCCGACTTTTTTGCCGGTGACCCGTTGCTGGACGGGAGCTTTGCCATCCTCGTCCAGGTTGGTGGAGATATTTTTAACTTTGGGCCGCTGGACCAGGCGCTCCTCGGAGACGACTTGGAACTTGGCCAGTTCGCGGACGACCTCTTCGTTGATGGCGTCGCGCATCTCCTTGAACATTTGGTAGGCTTCCATCTTGTAGGCGACCAGCGGATCATTCTGACCGTAGGCCCGTAAGCCGATGCCTTCTTTCAATTCGTCCATCGCTTCCAAATGGTCCATCCATCGGACGTCGATGGTCCGCAACATCACGAAACGCTCGATCTCCCGCAAATGTTCGGTGCCGATTTCGGCCTCTTTCTCTTCGTAATACTCCAACGCTTTGTTCAGAATGGTTTCGCGCAGTTCCTCATGGTTCAGGCGATCGATATCCGCCGGGGTAATGGACTGCGGCGGCAAGAAAGTTCCGTAAACCGCTTGCAGCAAGCCGCCCAGATCCCATTCTTCCGGAATGACCTTCGCGTTGGCATAAACCTCCAACAGATGGTCCACCACTTCGCCAAACATCGCGACCACTTTTTCATGAACGTCTTGGCCAAGCAGCAGCATTTTCCGCAACTCATAAATGATCTCGCGTTGTTTATTTAAAACATCGTCATAATCGAGGACGTGTTTGCGGATCTCAAAGTTGCGGGCTTCCACCTTGCGCTGGGCGGCTTCGATTCTCTTGGCGATCGCCGAATGTTCAATCGGCATATCCTCGGACCAACCCAGCTTCTCCATCCAACCGGAGATCATCTCGCCGCCGAAGAGCCGCATCAGGTCATCTTCCATGGCCACAAAAAAGCGGGACGAACCGGGGTCGCCCTGCCGGCCGGACCGACCGCGCAGCTGATTGTCGATCCGCCGGCTCTCATGGCGTTCCGTACCGATGATATGCAGACCGCCCAGGCCAACCACCTTTTCATGGTCTTCCTGGGTCGATTGTTTGGCTTCCGTCAACGCCAGTTGGTACTCCTCGGGGGTGGCGTCCTGATATTCGATTCCCCGCGAACTGAGCAGGTTCCGGGCCAGAAACTCCGGGTTTCCGCCGAGCACGATATCGGTACCGCGGCCGGCCATGTTCGTAGCGATGGTCACTGTCCCGGACCGTCCGGCCTGGGCGATGATCTCCGCTTCTTTCTCGTGATATTTGGCATTCAGCACCTGATGGGAAACGCCGCGCCGCTTCAGCATATTGCTGAGTTCCTCGGATTTTTCGATCGAGATGGTTCCCACCAAAATCGGCTGGCCGGTCTCATGGATCTTGGCGATCTCCTCCACCACCGCCTGGAACTTGGCTTTTTCGGTCTTATAAACCACATCAGGATGGTCGATGCGGATCATGGGCACATTGGTCGGAATGACGACGACCGGTAAATTGTAAATCTTACGGAACTCGGCTTCCTCGGTTTCCGCCGTTCCGGTCATGCCTCCCAGCTTTTTATACATGCGGAAATAATTCTGGAAGGTGATGGTCGCCAAGGTCTGGCTTTCATTCTCAATTTTGACGTTTTCCTTCGCCTCGATGGCCTGATGTAAACCCTCGCTGTAACGGCGGCCGAACATCAAACGGCCGGTGAATTCATCGACGATGATGACTTCGCCATCTTTGACCACATAATCGCGGTCGCGCTTCATCAGTTCCTTGGCGCGCAGCGCCTGATTGAGATGGTGGACCAGGTGGGTATTGGCGTCGTCATAAAGGTTTTCGACGTGCAAAATCTGCTCGACTTTGGCGACACCCTCCTCGGTAACCGCTACTGTCCGGGCCTTCTCATCGATGGTATAATCTTCCTCACGGTGCAACCGCGGAACGATCTGCGCAAATTTATAATAAAATTCGGTAGATTCCTCAGCTTGACCGGAGATGATCAACGGTGTCCGCGCCTCATCGATCAAGATACTGTCCACCTCGTCGACGATGGCGTAATTCAACTCCCGTTGGACCATATCGGCAACGGTAAAGGCCATGTTGTCTCGGAGATAATCGAATCCAAACTCGTTGTTGGTTCCGTAAGTGATATCCGAATTATAAGCGATGCGCCGTTCATCCGAGTTCAAGTGGTGCAGAATCACACCCACCGACAAGCCCAAAAAACGATATATCTTACCCATCCATTCGCTGTCCCGCTTGGCCAAATAATCGTTCACGGTGACGACATGGACGCCTTTGCCACTCAAAGCGTTCAAATAAACCGGCAGGGTAGCGACCAGTGTTTTTCCTTCACCGGTTTTCATCTCGGCGATCTTTCCTTCATGAAGCACCATTCCGCCCATCAATTGCACATCATAATGACGCTGGCCGAGCGCGCGGCGGGCCGCTTCTCGAACCGTTGCGAAAGCTTCGGGAAGCAAATCATCCAATGTTTCGCCATTGGCATACCGCTCCTGGTACTCTCCGGTCTTCGCCTGCAGCTCGGCATCGCTGAGTTTTATAAACTGGGGTTCCAAGACGTTGATCTCTTCGACCTTACGCTGCAACCGTTTGACCTCACGCAGGTTGGTATCCCACAGTTCCGCAAGAAATTTAACCATTGCTCCACCTCATAATCTGACCTCGCTTACCATAACGTAAATCTCTGGCAATCGTGCCCACAAAATTTCACCATAATATTATACCATTTCAAATTCAAATTTTGAAAAACAAATTAATAAAAAGCTGATTCTATTTTTCTCACCATTTCGAGCTTTACACATCAATTTCCCGCAAGTGAGCTTCGGGCCCTATAAACAAAATTAACCCGGCATACGCCGGGTTAATTTTATCAAAATGCTGAATTCGGACTTAATTCAATCAGACGTTAAACAGCATATCCGCGTAGGTCGGCAACGGCCAGATGTTGGCGTCCACCAGGGTCTCCAGCCTGTCGGAATCGGCGCGCAATTTTGCCATGGTGGTGAAGACGACGTCGCGATAGTATTCGGCATGTTCGAGAGCATCCGAACCGGAAGCCTCGGCATTTTCAACCGTCTGTTCCAAGGCGGCGATGTTTTCGCTGAAGGAATCGAGCACCGTCGAGACCTCGACCAACAATTTTTCTTCCGCCGCAGTGCTGGCTTTGGCGGTCGCACTCTTGATCTTGTTGATGCTGGTGGCCAATTCTCCGGCAAATTTAACCGCAGCGGGCAGAATCTGCCGTTTGGCCATATCCAGCATGGTCAAGGCTTCGATGTTGATGACCTTGATATATTCTTCCAGATAGATCTCGTAGTGGGAATGTAGCTCGGTTTTGCTTAAAACGTTGTGTTTCTCGAAGACTTTAACGCTCTTATCGGAGATCAGATACGGAATCGCGGCGACTGTCGATTTGATGTTCGGCAGGCCCCGCTCTTCGGCTTCCACAACCCATTCGTCCGAATAATTATTACCGTTGAAAATAACCCGTTTATGGTTGGTGACGATCTCTTTAATAATCGCTTGAACCTCGGCCTCCACGTCGGTGGCTTTCTCCAGGCGGTCGGCGATCCGCGCCAATGTCTCGGCGACAATGGTATTCAAAGTAGTGTTTGGTCCGGCGATGGAAGCCGAGGAGGCGACCATCCGGAACTCAAACTTATTGCCGGTGAAAGCGAACGGCGAAGTCCGGTTGCGGTCGGTGGAATCTTTCGGCAGCGTCGGCAACGTGGTGACGCCGATCCGCAATTCGCCGCCGGACTTGGAGCTGGTCGCGCCGCCGTTTTGGATCTGTTCCAGGATATCGCTGAGTTGCTCGCCCAGGAAAATCGAGATGATGGCCGGAGGAGCCTCGTTGGCGCCCAAGCGATGGTCGTTGCCGGGGTTGGCCGCGGCGACCCGCAAAACTTCGGCATATTCATCCACCGCTTGAATGACGGCGGTCAAGAAGAGCAGAAATTGCGCATTTTCATGAGGAGTTTTGCCCGGGTCGAGCAGATTCTGGCCATCGTTAGTGCTCATCGACCAGTTGTTATGCTTACCGGAACCATTGACGCCGGCGAAGGGCTTCTCATGCAGCAAGCAGACCAAACCGTGCCGGGCGGCGACTTTCTTTAAGGTCTCCATGACCAATTGGTTATGGTCGGTGGCGATATTGGTGGTGCTGAAGATCGGGGCCAACTCGTGCTGGGCCGGGGCGACCTCGTTATGTTTGGTTTTGGCCAGTACACCCAATTTCCAAAGTTCTTGATCCACTTCACCCATGAAGCTGGAGATGCGTTCTTTGATCACGCCGAAATAATGATCTTCCAGTTCCTGCCCTTTGGGCGGCTTGGCGCCAAACAGGGTGCGACCGGTGAGGATTAAGTCCTTCCGTTTGTCATACAATTTTTTATCAATAATAAAGTATTCCTGTTCCGGTCCGACGGTGGTGGTCACCTTGGTGGCCGTCGTGTTGCCGAGCAATTGCAACACCCGGACCGCCTGTTTGGAAAGGGCCTCCATCGAGCGAAGCAACGGGGTTTTCTTGTCGAGGGCCTCGCCGGTATAGGAACAGAATGCCGTCGGAATATAAAGGGTATTATCCTTCAAGAATGCCGGCGATGTGCAATCCCAGGCAGTATAGCCGCGCGCTTCGAAGGTCGCCCGCAAGCCGCCCGAAGGGAAGGATGAAGCGTCCGGCTCGCCTTTGATCAGTTCTTTGCCGGAAAATTCGAGGATCACCCGGCCGTCGGCGGTCGGCGAGATAAAGGAATCGTGTTTTTCAGCGGTGATTCCGGTTAAAGGTTGGAACCAGTGAGTAAAATGGGTGGCTCCCTTTTCGATGGCCCAATCTTTCATCGCGTTCGCTACGACGTCCGCCACCGAGGGGTCGAGCGGCAGACCGCCGTCAATTGTCTTCTTGAGCGCCTTATAAATATTCTTCGGTAAACGAGTACGCATTACAGCATCGTTGAAAACATTGCTTGCAAACGTGTTTTCCAGAGACTCCTGCAAAACCAGTTGCTCTTTGTCCATGCCAATACCCCTTTTCATGTTATGTTCCTGTTATATATGGATTTAGCTTAACATTATTCTGCAATTTTTTCAAGATTCTATTTTACAATTTTAAGTAAACTTTACAAACCAATTCGTTAATGCTGACATAGGTTTCCTTGACTCGGCCAGTTTTTTCGTTTATAAATGTAAGATTAATCTTTCAATTGGCTCTTATCCTTAAAAATATGCCGCCAGCACTCAAACATGGCCGATGTGCCATGCCTTTCGAAATGGATTCCATTATGGAATATGCAATCAATCTGATGATAATTCTCAAAATACTGTCGGATTTCAATTTCTACTAAAATAATATACAATTTAAAGATTATTATAGAATATTAAGCTTTGGTTATACCCGACCGCCGTCGACTTTATGCAACGGGGATTATGCTTATTAATTTGCCGCTGGCTGTTTGAAGTATGTAATAAAATCTTTTGTTAATATTCCAACCTTCGGACAGGGTTTGTCAAAATACTTTGAGAAGAATTAATTTGCTTTCTGTCCGTATTCGATTACAATAAATTATAGAAACTATTTCATGCTCAGAAATGTGTCCGTGAGTCCGCGATTCGCCTGGCATTTGCTTTGGGTTAAAGGAGGAAACTCAATGAATTGGGTGATTCATTGCAGTGGCTTGGAGAAATGTTATGGCCGGAAAAAAGCCTTAAAAGGGATCGACCTGGACATCGGCGCCGGTTCGATCGTGGCGCTTTTAGGGACCAACGGCGCCGGCAAGACGACCTTGATCCGGACGTTGCTGGGACTCGTCCCGAAGTCCCGCGGCGAGATCCAGGTGTTGGGCAAGGAACCGTATCAGTTCGGCGCCCAGCTGCGTCAGCGCATCGGCTATGTCTCCGAGGAACAAGGCTTATATGGCTGGATGACGGTTCAGGGGATCATCGATTTCTGCCGCTCGCTTTATCCAGTCTGGGATCAGGAATTGATCGCCAAATATCTGCAACGTTTCAAGATACATCCCAAAACAAAAATCGCCACCCTTTCCAAAGGACAACAAGTCAAGCTGGCTTTATTGCTCGCCATCGCTCCCAAGCCGGAACTGTTGATCCTGGACGAGCCGATGAGCGGCTTGGATCCTTTTGCTCAGCACGAATTCTTGCAGGTCATCATGAAAGAGATCCGGCTCGAAGGCCGGACCATCTTCTTTTCTACTCATAATCTGGCCGACGCGATGGCGGTCGCCAAAGAAATCGCCATCGTCTATGACGGGCGGATTCAGGCTTTCGGCAGCGTCGCGGCGGTCTGTGCCCAAGTTGTTAAACTGCGGCTCAATCATTCCGCGGCCGATTCCCGGGTTCATGGATTGGCCAATAGCGTCCTCCTCTCGGATGAACCGGCGCAACAGACTTTGCTGGTTGCCGCGGCGAGCATGGCCGAAGTCGCCGCTGGTTCGGAACCGGCGGACATAACGGTGGAACCGGCGACCTTGGAAGAAGCCTTCCTCTTCTTTTGCGCGGGGAGGGAGGAAACGTGAACCCACTTCCGCTCCTCTTGCGCAAGGAATTCAAGCAAAACGCCGTCATTTACATTCTACCGCTGTTTTGCCTGGCGCTGCTGCTTGTGATGCAAACCCGGCACGCCTTGGCTATTCCTCATGACTGGCTGGCTATCCTGAGCACAGTGATCCCGGTGGCCCTGGCCTTCGCTTACGGATTGCAGGCGTTTGATCTGGAGGAAAACGGCCAAACCCGGGATTTCTTGCTGACCCGTCCTTTATCGGTCGCCGCGATCATGGCCGCCAAATACTGGTGCGGCCTGGTGGTTTTATTGATCTTTGCGTCGTTGTGGCCCGCAGTTCTGGTCCCCGCCGAAATCCACTGGCCCGATCCGGCCAGTTTTCAGACCTTCTATTACTTAATGTATCTATTATTGGTAACCATCTTGTTCAGTGCCAGTTTTGTGGTGGGGATTCTGATCAAAGGCCCTCTCAAACTGGTGGCGGCGGTCTTGGCCGGTTTGGCCGCGGTGGCTTGGTTCTTTTACAACTGGCTACAGTTTTTGACTTTCATCTACTATCAAATATACGGCAATCTTTCCGATCCGGTCTTTGCTGGTTTGCTGTTATTGACGACTGCCATCCTGCTCGGCCTGCTAATCTTTTGCCTCCTGCGGATCGGTAGCCAGTCATTGCGCAATTTGCCGCTGACCGGGGACAGCCGGTTGATGAAATCGGCGATCTTCGTGGCAATCATCCCGGTACTGGCTCTGGCGATCCTCTGGATGCATCCTCCGGCGATCCGGCCGTTCGATTCGTTGGCCGCCACCATTTCCGGAAACGAAAAATGGTTTGTGCCGGTGGAAGGCGCCTGGCAGCCTCATGGCCGGCTGTATCTGTTCAACAGTACCGCAGGCCAACTGGGTATCGCCCGGTATGGTCAAAAACCGCGCCCGATTTATACCGCGCCTTCCAACGAAACCGCGCTTTCCGATCTAAGCTGGTCGCCGGATGGGAAACGCTTTGCCTTTAAGGAGGGCAACCGCTTCAAAATCGCTATGCTGCAGCGGGGCCGTTATCGCGAGCTTTATACCCTTGCCGGAGTGAATTGGCTCTGCTGGTCCAATGACTCGCAAACCCTTTTGACCGCCAAGGAGCTGGCGCAAAAACCGGCCGGGAACGGTGGCATCGGTCAAACCCTTCAATTAAACCGGCTCAATCCGGCCACCCGACAAACCGTTGCCGAAGGCGTGTTGCGCTCCAACGGAATCGCCCACGCCTGGGATGCGGCCCTGCATAAGCTCATTGTGCTCGATCCCCAATGGAAGCTGGTCTCCATCGATACCGCGACCAAACAGGTGCAGCTGTTCAACCTGTTGAACTCGAACGTCAACCCGAAAAATGTGCCGCCGCTGGTTTATGGCCGGATCGTCTCCCCGCCTTCGGGCAGCCACCGTTTCCAGGCGTCCATCGTCACCTACCCGTCGCGCGGCCGGTATATGCTGTTTCTTTATGATCTGGACGTGGCGGGACAAACCGTTCGGCTGCGCCGAATCTTGAAGAACGTCAACTATCGGGATCTGCTGCTGGCGCCGGACGGCCGCGGCGCGTTGGCCCGTTCCGGCGGCGTGACCTATTTCGCCGTCCCTGAGCTTTCGAAAGCGAGGTAGACAAGGATGTTTCCCAATCTCGGGCCATTTCGAAATTTCCAGACACTCATCCAGCAATTGACAGTCTTAGTCCGGTCGGAACTATACCGGGGCTGGTTGCTCTTTCTTCTCCCGCTGCCGTTTTGGGGCAGCGGGGTGATCTATGCCCTCTGTGCAAGGCGTTTCCCCTGGGAGCTGACAGCCGAGGGTGCCTGGAGCCTGTTGGGAACAGTCGGTTTGCTGGCGCTGAGCTACGGTTTGAACGGTTTCAGCAGCGAGGCCGACCGCCGCACGCTCGATTTTTTGCTTTCGCGTCCCTTGTCGCCGTATGCCATCGTCGGCGTCAAATACTTGATCAGCCTCGGCGTCCTGCTTTTTTGGGTTTTCAGCGCTTCGTTTTCTTTCCACCTTCCGTTGGCCGCGCTCTCGTTGCCGCGGGGGATGGGTTATGAGTGGCTGTTGCTGTTCATCCTGATCATTCACGCGATGAGCTTCTTGGCCGGGGTCGTCGCCAAAGGACTGGAACGATTATTCGTGATCTCGCTGACGGCCGGCTCCATCTCCTGGCTGAGCTATCATTATTGGAGCAAAGTTTTAAACCTGATCAGTGCCAACTTTTACTGGCCGGACGTGCCGCCGCGGCTGATGTTCCTGCTGACCGCCGCTCTCCCCTTCATCTTGATGATCATGGGCCTGGCGGTTCCCTTGGCCGGGACGCTCTGGTACTTACGGAGCCGGGTCAAGTGGTGGGAGTTCAAGCCTTTTTATTGGGTGGGCGGCGCTTGGGCGCTGTTATACCTGCTCATCGCCGGCGCCGAGTTTTTCCTGGCGCCGGCGCTCTGGCCGCTGGAAGCGGTCCAATCCGGAGACTGGCATGACAAAAGCGGCATCCTGCTCGACCGGGTGGCCGATCCCAAAACCAAATTCAGCCAGCTCTATCTGGCCCAGCCCGGTTCCAGACCGCGGTTGATCCACGCCGGCCCGGACATCCGGAAACCGCGCTTCGCGCCGGACGGCCGCCGCTTCGTTTTTGTTGAGAGCGGCTGGCTGAAACTGTTCGATCTGACCCGCAAGAGCGTGACCGTCCTGACTCCCGGCCAATCGGCCGCCTGGTCGGGCGACGGCCGCCGCATCCTCCTGGCCCGAGAAGTCGCCGCGCCGCAAACCGCCTGGAACCGGCCGCCCAAGCCCAGGAGCAATCAGCCCAGTCAACTGGTCATCTTCGACCTGGCCACCCGCAAGCTGACGCCGGTTCCGGTTAAGAATATGCCCATCGCCGATCTGGTCTGGGATTCGGCCCGCAACACTGTTTATCTCTTTGGCAGCAAAACCGAGTTTTACAGCTTGAATCTGAATAATTTCGCGCTCAAGGAGTACCAATTCCCCGAGCAGGAACAGCCTTCCATCTTCAGCGTCGTCCATCCGACGCCGGTGCTCGATGCCGCCGATGACATGCTCTTCTTCGGGCAAGCATTCGACCAGAGCGTGAAGATCTTCTTTTTCAATCCGCGCCGGGGCAAGTTGGGACTATTGGAGGAAAAAGCGGATGTGCGCATCCTGACCGGGCCACCGGTTCTGATCGACCCTGACGCCACCGCCTATATCTGGCCGCGCTTCGACGGCGGCTTTGAACGGCAGATCAGTTATTTCTACATGGGCAAGCTCGACGCTGCGGCCGATCATCACGATTAATTCGCCCAACGGAAATTGCATGTTTTATCACTAAATGGACTCCAGCAGTTCGCGCCATAGTTTGTTCGGTTGCAAAATGATCTCTGGCGATAACTGCCGAAGATCATTTTGCAGGCAAACGAACTCCGACGGTAGTTGCCAGAGTTCATTTGGTTATTAAAATAACTCCGGCAATGACTGCCGGAGTTATTTATGGACCTAAACGTGTTTATTGAGTTCGAAAACGAACTGACTCACTTATGGTTGACTCATTTGGAAATTTCGTTCAAGTTTCATCATCAGGCGTTGCCAACCCGAAGCCTACGATTATGAATTAATCATACAGCAACGGTTTGATTTGGGCTGAATCAACGTTGGTCTTGTCATACCAGAAGAATCCGGTATCGATCACTTTTTTCACTTTCTCGCCTTTGATGGCCATGACTGCGGCCTTCACCGCTTCATAACCGATGCCGATCGGGTTCTGGGTGATCGCGCCGGCCATCTTGCCGGAACGAACCGCGTCAACCTGCTGCTTGCCGGAGTCATAACCGACGACCACGATCTTGCCGGTCTTTTTCATTTCAATCACGGCATTGAGGACGCCGATGGCGGAACCTTCATTGGCGCCGAAGAAGCCCTTCAGATTGGGATGGGCCTGAATGATCGCCTTGGCGAGGTCGGTCGATTTGAGATGATCGCCGGCGCCGTATTGGATATCCACGATCTTGATATTGCGGTATTTGGATTTGATGCGGTTTACGAAACCATCGCGGCGGTCAATTCCGGTCCGGCTGGTTTGGTCATGGACGATGACCGCGATCTCACCCTTACCACCGATGAGTTGCGCCATTTTGTCGGCGGCCAAGGCGGCAGCGGCTACGTTGTCCGTGGCGGCGGTCGCCACCGGAATATCGCTGTCCACGCCGGAGTCAAAACCGACCACCGGGATATTGGCGGCTTTCGCTTGCATCAAAAGCGGAATCACCGCTTTGCTGTCCAAGGCGGCCAAGCAGATGGCTTTGGGATTCTTGCTCAGCGCGGTCTGCAACATGTCGATCTGCTTATCGACCATTGCTTCGGTCTCCGGTCCTTCGAAGGTGATATCGACGTCAAATTCTTTGGCCGCTTTCTCAGCGCCCAGCTTAACCGCTTGCCAGAACTGATGCTGGAATCCTTTGGAGATTACCGGGATATAGGGCTTACTCGCTGCCAGGGAAAGACTGCTCAAAAGCAAGACCACCAACAACAGGCAGACCAGGGTAAAACCGATTCGGACCTTCTTCATATCCATTCCTCCCTTTTTTATTGTATCAGCCCCGGTTTCCAGGGCGGAATACCGTCTCCCAGACTTGCTTTTCCTACTCATCCATGTTAGTTTTGCGACTTTTTCCGGCGGATAATGTCCATATAGACGGCCAGGATGACCACCAACCCCACCACTACCGTTTGCCATTCTTGGGGGATTGAAAGGATCCGCAAACCGTTGGTCAGAACGCTCATGACAAAAGCACCGATGACCGTCCCTAAAATCGTGCCCTCGCCGCCGCTGAGCGAAGTACCGCCGATGACCGCCGCGGCGATGGCTTCCATCTCATAACCCTGGCCGAGCGCGGGCTGGGCTGAGGCCAGGCGTGAGGCCATGATGATACCGGCCAGCCCGCTGAAAATGCCGCCCAGTGTGTAGATGCCGATCTTCCAGCCGGCGACATTGATCCCCGACAGCCGGGCCGCCTCTTCGTTGCTGCCCAGCGCGAACGTATAACGTCCGAGCGCGGTCTTGCTCAAAATCAGATTGGCGATGATGGCGACCGCGAAGAAGATCAGGACAGCGTTAGGGATCCCAAAAACCGAGCCCATGGCGATATTCATGAACGGAAGCGTGTCCGTGAAGTAAATCGGCTTGGTACCGGAAATCACCAACGAAAGGCCCTTGGTGACCATCATCATGCCCAAAGTCGCGATGAAAGGCGGGATCTTCATCCGGGCGGTCAAGGAACCGCTGATGAAGCCGCACAGGCCCCCGGCCGCCAAACCGCCGAGCACGCCGACAAAGATGGGCAATTTCAAAAACGTGATAAAGACGCCGGTCATCACCGCTCCGAAGGTCATCACCGTTCCCACTGAAAGATCAATCCCGCCGGTGATAATCACAAATGTGGTCCCCACGGCCAACACCCCGTTGACGGCGGTGGAGAGCAGAATGCCGACGATATTGCTGAAATTGGCGAAATTGGGCGACGCCAGCGAGAAAAAGATAAACATCACAATCAAGCTGGCAAAAGCCAATATTTTCTGGGTCGCATTGGAGCGGAACAGGGATTGCCGCGTGCTATCCTTCGGTTCCACCGTACTCGTGGTCGTACTCGCAGTATCAGGTGTATTCCTCATCTTCTCAAAACCTCCCGATTCGCTATGGTTAAAATTAGTTGAGCCGCAAAATCTATTCTGTATGCAACGGCATTCGATATTTAGATCCTTGATTTGTAAGAAAACGGTACAGCGTTGGGTCTTTCCGCAAACCATACACATACATAGCTAAAGAATTAATGTCGTTGCATGAGGACTAACGACTGGTCGCATACTGCATGATCCGTTCCTGAGTAGCCTCGGCTGCGCTCAACTCGCCGGTGATCCGGCCTTCGCACATCACCACGACACGATGGCTCATCCGCAGGATCTCCGGCAGCTCCGAGGAGATCATGATAATGGCCTTGCCGTTCTCAGCCAATAAATTTAGCAGCTTATAAATTTCGCTTTTGGCGCCGACGTCGATGCCTCGGGTCGGCTCATCGAAGATTAAAATATCGCAATCCCGCACCAGCCACTTGCCGACGACCACCTTTTGCTGGTTCCCGCCCGAAAGATTCTTCACTTTCTGTTGCAGGCTTGGGGTCTTGATCTGCAGCTCTTCCACGATCTTCTGAGCCTGGCTGCGGGTCCGCGCCACGTTGACCCAGCCCAAGAAGCCCAGGAAGCGTTCAAACGCCGCCAGCACGATGTTCGTTTCCACTTCCATACCCAAAACCAGCCCGTACCTTTTTCGATCCTCGGATAGATAGCCAATGCCGGAACGAACCGCATCCTTGGGACTTTTCATTTCAATCCGGCGGCCCTTCACATAAATTTCTCCCGACTCGATTGGGTCTGCTCCGAAGATGGCCCGCGCCACCTCGGTGCGTCCCGCGCCCATCAGTCCGGCGAATCCGAGAATCTCGCCCTTTTTCAGTTGGAAGCTGACATCCCGAACCAGTCGACCCCGGTTCAGATTTTTGACTTCGAGTACCACTTCCGAATCGGTGTCTACCATTTCTTGCCGGGATGTCTCATAGATCTCCCGGCCCACCATCATGCTGATGATCCGGTCAATGGAGACGTCGGCCGTCACCACGGTATCGATATAATGGCCATCCCGCATCACGGTGACCCGGTCCGAGATCTGCTTCAACTCTTCCATCCGGTGGGAGATGTAGATAACGCCCACGCCTTTATCGCGGAGTTGATGAATGATCCGGAAAAGTTCCTTGATTTCGTTTTCGGTCAGGGTCGCGGTCGGTTCGTCCATCACCAACACCTTGGATTGATAGGATAGCGCCTTGGCGATCTCAACCATCTGTTGTTTCGCGACGGTGAGTTCGGCCACCCGAACCCGCGGGTCTAAATCCAAATGGAGCCCATCGAGCAGTTCCTGGGTCCGACGGTTTATCTCCTGTTCGTTCAGGACAAAATGAAGTCCCTGACGCGGTTCGCGGCCGATAAAGATATTTTGGGCCACCGTCAAATGGGGCATCAAATTAAACTCCTGATAAATAATACTGATCCCTAATTCCTGTGCCGCCTTGGGATTGGTGATTTCGACCTCCTTGCCCTGATAGAGAATGCGGCCGGCGTCTTTCCGATACACCCCGGTAAGTACCTTCATCAGCGTCGATTTCCCGGCGCCATTCTCGCCGACCAGCGCATGAATTTCACCGGAACGAAGTTCAAACTGACACTGACTGAGCGCGTGAACTCCGGGAAAGGTCTTTTCGATTCCTTCCATCCGAATCAGAACATCATCCATACTTTTGATCACCCCGCTGTTATCCGTTATTTTGTGATGCGAATCCCGTCAAAGGAAACGCCGGTTGATGACAACCTCCGGTCCATCCTTTTCTCATTTTTCGTCACGATCCACCGATGTACTCCAACCTGAATCGATGCTCTCTGCGCTACCAGGTAAAATCGTGAAAGCTTGTAGTACGTTTCGCTTAGTATAAATCAATCGTCACGGATTCAGGCTCAATCAATGCAACGGGCTGGTTTCACAGAGCCGCGTATCAAAAAATTAGACTCCAAAAGTACCCGGGTGGGGGAAGAATTTTTATGCTTCATCCGGTGCACTAATATATCCACCGCCATCTGACCCATCATGTAAGCGGGCTGGTTAATTGAAGTAAAGAAAGGATTTAACACCGATGCGGAATCGTTATCATCAAAACAGACAATTCCGATATCATCGGGAACATTGAAGTTAGCTTCGCGCAAGGCAACAACCCCCCCAATCGCTAAAAAGTTGTTAACGGCAAAAATCGCAGTTGGTCGGGGGGCCTGTTGTAATAAATTACGGACCAGCCTAGTCCCAGTTTCGATGTTCGGTTTATCTCCGTAAAGAATCAGCCGTTCATCAATGGGGATGCCGGCCTTCAGTAAAGCCATTCGATATCCATCGATTCTTTGTCGGTGGGATGAAGTCTTTTGAGGGCCGGAGATTACAGCAATAGTTTTATGGCCTAAGCCAATGAGATACTCGACTAAGCTCTGCGCATTACGTCGGTTGTCTGTTCCCACAAAATCCGTTATTAATGCTTCAACCTCACGGTCCACCAGTACTAGAGGTATTTCTCTTTTAATAACTGTTTTAAGATTGATAACCTTGGGAGAAACCGGAGCGATAATCAAACCGTCAATCCTGCGTTCAAGAAACATTTGAATATAAGTCTGTTCTTTCTGGCTATCTTCATCAGTATTTCCGAAGATAACAGCAAAGCCATCTTCATTCGCTTGATCTTCGGCGCCACGTAAAAAGGTAGTGAAAAAATGATTCGTAACATCGGGGACAATCACCGCAATGGTATTGGTCGTTTTTCGCACCAAGCTGCTAGCATTGCTATTTGGAATAAAATGTAATTCTTTCAGAAGAGATTGAACCTTAATACGAGTTTCTTCACGAACATAGGGATGATTATTAAGCACCCTGGAGACAGTGGCGGTCGAAACCCCTGCTTTTTTTGCAACATCATAAATCGTTGCCATTTCTCTCCTTATGAAACCTCTTTCAAAAAAATTTCCATAAACAACATAGAGTAAAACAGTTAATCGGTAAATTTTATGAAACCCATTTCATAGAAAAGATTCAATTTTAATACAGATTTTCCTTCATAAATTTAAATTTTATTTAAATTATTTTTACTATTTCATTACATCATCTTAAGATTACAACCCAGAAAAGAATCCCTAGGATTCTAGGGAGCTCAGTCGCTACAATTCATCGAGGCATTCTTTTTTTGACCCGCCGCCACGTTCAGGCAATTGGCATATCTTCTCGCCATTTAAGTCATGGCTTTCCGTGAGTGTAAATTAATGCGAACTTGATTATCTTTAAAGAAACTTCGCAACACAACATGATAATAGCCTTTTCCAAGGTTTTCACATTATTGTGTTGCGAAGGATAACTTATGGAAAAAGAATCTTCTAGAGTTTCCCGGGAATTGATTTTAGTTTAGTAGACTTTCTTCCATTCGGCGATATTTTGTTTGTCAAACTTGAAGGGATCGCCCAACATGATTTCTGTGCCGTCGCCGACCTTAATGATCTTTTTGGTGCCGAGCTTACCGGCTTTAAACGACTCACCGGATTTGCCGGTGATTGTTCCTTTTACCAACGCGTCCGCCGCATATCCGGCCAGATATCCCACATCGATCGGATTCCACAGGTACATCCACTCGCAGACGCCGCTCTCGATGTAGTCGGCCATTTCACTCGGCAGTCCCAGGCCGGTCAGATGGACTTTGCCCTTCAGTCCTTTATCAGTGAGCACTTTTCCGGCTGCGGCAATTCCTACAGTCGTCGGGGCGATAATCCCTTTCAGGTTCGGATAGGATTTGAGCAACGCTTCCGTTTCGGAAACACTCTTATCCCGCAGATCGTCGCCGTAGGCCACTTTAACCAATTTGATCTGGCGGTATTTCGGATTTTTCAGTTCTTCCTTCATCCACTGAATCCAGGTATTTTGATTGGTGGCTTGAGACGTTGCGCTCAAAACGGCGATCTGTCCTTTGCCGCCGATCATTTGGGCGACGGCTTGAATCAGAATCCGGCCGATTCGCTCCGAGTCAGCCTGGTTGACATGGACCAGCCGGCTTTGCGAGTTTACGGCAGAATCCAAGGACAGGATCTTGATGCCCTCTTTAGCGGCCTTGGTCAAAACAGGCTGCAGCGCGTCGCGATCATTGGCAGATATGGCAATGCTATCTACCCGCTGCGCGATCAGTTCTTCCACCATCTGAATCTGCGCTTCCACCGTCGGTTGGTCCGGAGCCTTTAAGATCGGCGTTCCTCCCAACTCCTCAATGGCATTCTTGAATCCTTCCATCATCTTCTCGCCGTAAGGATTGCCCGTATTCTTAAACACGATGGCAAATCGCTTTGGAGCTGCGGCCAGACTCAGACTGCACAGCATCGCTAATGCCAATACCAGGAAAACAACGGACCGGAAAACTTTTTTCATTCTTTTTTCAACCTCCCTTTGTTTTTTATATAAAATAGCCCTGGGGCCATTTTATATCGATTTGTCTATTTTCTACTGTCCCTCCCCTTGCTCCGCCCGCGGCAGTTTCCCGCGCCAATTAAGTTTCAGATTGGGGAGCATCACCGCCAGCACCAAGAGCAATCCGATGATGATCAGCAAAATCTGCGCGGGTACATTGACCAAACCAAGCCCATAGCGAAGATAACCGATCAGGAATATCGCCAAAATGGCGCCGATAATTCTCCCCTTCCCGCCGGCGGTGCTCACTCCCCCCAATACCGCCATGGCGATGACATCCAATTCATAACCGAGCGCAATGTTCGGCCGGGTACTGCCCATCCGGGATGTCAGGAACAGGGCGGTCACCCCCGACATCAAACCGGCCAGGGTAAAGATGAGCAGTTTGATCCGATCCACCCGGACCCCGGAAAACCGGCAGGCGGTAATATTGGTGCCCATGGCATAGATGCTCCTGCCGAAAGTCGTTTTGTGGAGCAACAATCCGAAAGCGATGGCAAACACGACAAACACTACCAAGATAAAGGGAATCCCTCCGATGTACCCCCATCCCAGATAGGTATACCATTCGGGAAATTTGCCAGCTGCCTGATCCTGCAAAATGATATAGGCGATGCCCCGATATGCTATCATCGTGGCGAGGGTCACAATCACCGCGGATAACTCCTTAAATTTGACAATAATCAGACCGTTCAAAAAGCCGCACAAGGTCCCCACGGCCAAACAAAGGACCATAGCGAGTCCCATCGGTAGTCCCGCATTGTATCCGACCGCCATGATCACCGAGGACAAAGCCACGGTGGAGGCGACCGAGATGTCGATATCTCCCAGAATCAGAATGAAGGCCATCGGAAAGACGATAAAAGCCTTATCCAAAAAAGTCATGGTGGCGCTGAGCAAGCCGCGCCCATCCAGATAATAGGGGGACAGACAGATGTTAATGATATTCACGAGGATGAAGATCAAGACGAGCATCCATTCCCACTGGAAGAAAAACTGCTTCAGATCGAATTCTTTCTGGGATACTATGGTCTTCGGTTCCATGGCCTATATCTTCCTCCTCAAGAGATTGTTCCGGTCGACTCCCCTTTTCACCAGGACGTTGGTTAAAACGGCAATCAAAATGATCAAACCCTGAATCGCCTGTTGCCAGAAGGGGGAGACGTTGATCAGCGGCAGGGCGTTATTCAGAATCCCCAATAACAGCGACCCCAGAATAATCCCGGAGATCTTGCCCGATCCCCCGGCGATGCTCACTCCGCCCAGAACACAGGCGGCGATGACATTCATTTCATATCCCATTCCCGTATCGTTCTGTGCCGAGGCGAACCGGGAAACCCATAATACCCCGGCCAGTCCGGCCAAACTCCCCATGATGGTATACACCAATAATAGGATCCGGGATGAGTTAATGCCGCTGATCTGCGCCGAATCAGGATTACTCCCCACCGCATAAATCTGACGGCCGGTACGGGTATGATTGATGAAATAAAACGCTATCAAATAGATGATAATTGCGATAAAAATCAAGGTATTGATGCCGAGAATCGAACCGGTGGCGATGCTTTTAAAGCTATCCGGCATCTGATAAGCGCTGACCCATTTGCCGCCGCTCACCATGAAAGTCAAGCCGCGGAATACGTTCATCATTCCCAACGAGGCGATAATCGGCAAGATCTGGGCCTTGGCGACCAGCAAGCCCAAGACGAAGCCGCAAACCATTCCGATCAGTGTCCCGAGCAGAATAACCCAAAGCGGCGACAGCCCCGGATTGGCGCCGACCGTCATGGCGGATAACATGCCCGACAGTGCCAGGGTTGCCCCGATGGAAAGATCGATCCCCCGGGTCACGATGACCAACATCATGCCGATCGCCAGAATACTCAAGATAGCCGTATTGATAACCAGATCGTTAATGTTTTCCGCCGTCAGAAAGCTGACATTGCGCGTCTGGACCAGGACCGCCAGAATCATGATAAATCCCAGCAAGCCAAGTTCCCGGAATTTCGCGATCTTGACACTCAGCGGTGTTTTGTTGAAAACCTTTTCCATTACAGCCATGAGCCTCTCCTCCCCCTGTTATCCCGCGGTTTGAGCGGTTTTTTCGTCGCTGCGGTTTACCATCGCGGCATCGAGGATGATCTCCTGGGTCGCATCCTTGCCGTCCAGGATTTTGGTCACTCTTCCTTCCCGCATCACGATGATCCGGTCGCTCATACCGAGCACCTCCGGCATTTCGGAGGAGATCATGATAATCCCGTAGCCTTGCTGCGCCAAATCCTGCATGATTTCATAGATGGCCGACTTCGCCCCGACATCGATGCCTTTGGTGGGTTCATCCAGGATGATGATCTTTACCTCCGTGGTCAGCAGCTTTGCCACCAGTACTTTTTGCTGATTCCCGCCCGAGAGCGAACCGGCCGGGTCAAAAACGCTTTTGGCCTTGACTTGCAGTTTCTCCGCAAAGGTTCGCGCGACATCCGCTTCTTTCGATTCCTTTAACCAACCGCGGTTGGCCAGCTTCTTTAAAGCCGGCAACGTGATATTATGCGCCACGCTCCAAGGGAGTAAGAGTCCTTGTTTTTGACGATCTTCGGGCAAATAACCGATGCCCAGCTCCATCGCGGTCAATGGTTGCGTGATGTGGACCTTCTTCCCGGCCACCGAGATCTCGCCCCTATCGTAGGGGGTAATGCCGAAAATGGCTTGGCACAACTCACTCCGGCCGGCTCCGACCAGTCCCGTCAATCCTAAAATTTCCCCCTGGTGAAGGGCAAACGAAACATCGGCGAAGACCCCGGTTTTCCCGAGCTTCTCGACGCGCAACACCTCTGGGCCGATGGCCTTTTTCCTTTCCGGAAACATTTGAGTAATCTCCCGGCCCACCATGGCGACGATCAATTTTTCACTGGAGATCTCCTGGACATTCCAGGTCCCGATATACCTTCCGTCCCTTAATACCGTGACGCTGCTGGCCAAGCGGTACATATCCTCCAGGCGGTGGGAGATAAAAATCACTGAGGCGCCATTTTCACGAAGTTGTTCGGTAATTCTGTACAATTCCTCGCTTTCCCGTTTGGTCAGGGCCGAAGTCGGTTCGTCCATGATGATGATCTTCGCGTTGGTGGAAAGCGCCTTGGCAATCTCCACGGTTTGCTGCTGGGCCACGCTCAAGGCTCCCATCTGGGTTTTGGGATCGATATCGACGCCCAACTCATTCAGGAGCCTTTTCGCCTCCAGGTGCATCGGACGCCACAGAATCCGGCCGGTCCCCCGTTGCACTTTTTCGTGGCTCATGAAGATATTTTCGGTGACCGTCAGATCGGGATAACAAGTGACATGCTGATAAATGGCGGCAATTCCCAGGTTCTGCGCATCTTGCGGATTTTTGATCTCCATTCGCGTCCCGTTTAAGTAAATTTCACCTTTATCGGGCGGATGGACCCCGGTGATAATTTTAATGAAGGTCGATTTGCCGGCCCCGTTCTCGCCCATCAAGGCGTGAATCTCCTGCGGTTTCAGCTGGAAATGCACGTTATCGAGGGCTTTCACTCCGGGAAAGGTTTTGGTAATCCCCTTCATTTCCAACAAATACTCTGCCAATTGCTCTCCTCCATTCCATCGCCGCTGCTTGGCCTCGCTCAACGGATCCGTATCCTTCCGGAAGATATTCTTTTCGGAACTACCCATGCTCCCGGGTCCCGAAAATCGATCCCGAGCCATTCAAGATGCCTGCTCAGTCGTTGCGGATGTTCATTCAGTTATTGAAAAAGCTCGCGCAGTTACTGAACATGCTTGCTCAATTACTGAACATGCTTATTCAGCTACTAAACACGCTTGCTCTGTTACTGAGCATGCTTATTCAGTTACTAAACATACTTGCTCAGCTACTGCACATGCTTGCTCAGTTGCTGAACACATTTATTGAGTTACTCAAAATGATCGATTCACTGATAAAAACTAATGATAGTTTGAGTGAGGTTTGATCTCGTTGTTCGATTCAATTCGGACATTCATTACGAGACACGTTAAGCAGAAATTCTCGGTGAGTTCATGACGTCGCAATCAGGATGCTGGGAACGCAACCGGCTTTACGCTGCCAAAGTTGCGTTGGGAAGCCATCAATTGGACATCGGTTTGGTTTGCAGGATGATCATGGGGCCGTCCGGAACGACCGCCCATCGGGCGTCCGGTCCGAACTTATCAAATAATTGGTCAAGCGCCGTTGCTAAGGATGAAAGGGCCTTGAAATGATATTTCTCTAATTGCTCCGGAGCGATTCCGCCGGAATACACCCATACCGGATTGCGCAGCATGACTTGGTAGGTTTCCTGAGCGCACCATTGGTCGGGAATAAAAAACTCCCGCCGCGCCAAGCGTTCCAGGAAATGGGCCGGCGTGTCCACCAGATCGAGAATCTCCTGATATTCGGGACTGCCGACGCCCTCGGAACAGGAGGTGGCGATCACCACCACGCCGCCGGGTTTTAACGCTTTGGCGGCCGCGGTCATCCCCTTGACGCTTTGATAGAGATTGCAGTCCAAGGGCGCTCCGGCGTTGGTGGTAAGGATAAAATCCAACGGTTCCGCTAATTCACATAAACAATGTTTCGCCAAAAAAGCGCAACCCTGCAGATGAGCCTGAACCGGGTCGCCGGCAAAGATGCCGGTGATCGCTTTGGCCGGATTTAAAGTCACATTGACGATAAAATCCGCTCCGGCTTTGGCCATGATCGCCAGGCCGACCTCATGGAAGGGATTTCCTTCGAGCACGCCGTAAGTCGTCAACGGATGGGCGATCATCTCCGGGCCATGCAGATATTGGAGCGTCTCGATGGAGGAGATCCCAGGCAGGATCGATTTGCGTCCGCCCGAGTATCCCGCCCACATGTGCGGTTCGATGAAACCGGTGAGGATTTTCAAGTCCGCCTCATAATAAAGCCGGTTCACGTAAACCGGAACCCGGTCGCCGATGGTCCCGACATAGGTCATGGTTTCGATTCGTTTTGAAAAATGATTTACCACGCGGTAGCGCCCGGCAATCTCTTCCCCGACCAGTTGTTCCAGCTCAATGCCTTCGTTGGGCCGGTGAATGCCGGTGGCCACCAGGATCGTGATATTCTCCCGGGCGACTCCGCTTTCCTCAAGGATCTGAAGCAGCGGCGGCAGCAAGACCCGATTGGGAACCGGCCGGGTGATATCGCTCACCACGATGCAGGCGTTTTGCTTCCCCCGCGCCAATTGCGCCAAAGGCGCCGACCCAATGGGAGCTGCCAAGATTTTTTGCAGTTCCGCTTGGGGATCCTCAAGCGGCGGAGCCTCCGCTGGCGTCAGAACCCCCAGGAATCCGGGAGTCTCCGGCAGATCAACTGCCAGCCCCGCCCGGCCATATTTCAGGTTTACGCGCATGGTGCCTCCTATCGGACCGGGCAACTACCGTTGCGAAGCGATGGTCCAAGTATCCCGGGCAATGACCAATTCCTCATCGGCCGCGACTACCGCGACCTTCACTCGCGAATCCCCGCTGGAAATAATCTTTTCCGGACGGGGGTCCTGGTTCCTGGCCGCATCCAGCGTGATGCCCAAAAATTCCAGGCCGGACAGGATGGCCGCCCGGACTTGCGCCGACCCTTCCCCGACTCCTCCGGCAATGGTAAGCGCGTCGATTCCGCCCATGGCCGCGGCGTACGCTCCAATATATTTCTTGGTACGGTAAACAAAAGTCTCGTAGGCAGCTTGCGCCCGCGAATCTCCGGTGGTAATGGCCAACTCCACTTCACGCAGGTCATTGCTGATCCCGGAGATGCCCAGCCATCCGGATTCATTGCACAGCAGCTTTTCCATGCGTTCCGGAGTCATGCCCTCGCGACGCATTAAGTATGTCACCACCAGTGGATCCAGATCCCCGCAGCGGGTGGACTGAACCAATCCCTCGGTCGGAGTCAGACCAGTGCTGACATCGATCGATTTTCCGTAACGCAAGGCATTGGCGGTGGTACCGCTGCCGAGCATCAATTGGACCAGGCGTAATTTTTCCACTGGGGTTTCAAACAGAATCGCCGCCCGTTCCGCCATGTATTGAAAAGCGATCCCATGAAAACCGTACCGCCGGATCCGGTATTTTGTACACAACTCATGCGGCAAGGCGTAAGTATAGGCGCATTGCGGCAGATTGGTATGGAGCGCGGTGTCGAACACCGCCACTTGGAGGATCCCCGGAAATAAGCGTTCACAAGCCTCGATCCCTTTTAGGTTGGGCGGGTTATGCAACGGCGCCAGGTCACAATAGGAAGCAATGATCTCCTTGACATGGGCATCCACCAGCACCGCTCCGGTAACCTCGCGGCCGCCGTGCACCGCCCGGTGGCCGATGGACTCGACGGCTCCCTCGCCGAACGCCGCGATGATCTGCTGCATCAAAACCTCGAGTCCGGCCGCATGATCGGGAATAGCGGCAATCTCGCGCCGTTCCGTCGCGCCGGATTTCAGAGTAACCACCGCATCCGGTTTGCCGATCCGTTCCACCGCGCCCTTGGCCAGGACCCTTTCCTCCGGCATCTCCATCAATTTGCATTTGATGGATGATCCGCCGCAGTTCACAACCAATATCTTCATTGCAACACCACCTAAAAGCGTTGTGATAAATCCGGTAAGGTGCTCACAAAAACTCAGAGAAGCAAGGAAAAAAGTCGATTTAAAATCATTGCAAGATACTTGCAATTTGAAAGGCTCTATCCCATGGCTTCTAAAGCAATTTGGCCCATAGATCGGGATGCGGAGAGGGTATGACGTCCCACGCCAATAACATCCCCGACTCCACCACTTGTTTGACTGCGGCTTCCCCGGCCAGGCGGACCGCGCTGACCTCGCCGCAGAAAAATACGACCGACTTGCCGCCCATGCCGCGCGCCAACCGGATCTCAATCAACTGAACCGCCGCGGCTTTGACGGCTGTGTCCGCGGCCTGGACGGCGGCGGCCACCGAAAAGGTTTCGATAATTCCCAGCGAACCCCGGGGTTGGATATCGCTACAGCCGGCCAAAGCGGGAAAGAGCGCCGGATCGACCCGGGCCAATAAAAACTGGTCGATGATATCGCCCTGACTTTCCCGGACCGCCACTTCCAAGGCGCTTTGAACGGCTCCGACCTCGCCCCCGAATAAGGCAATATATTTGCCCGGGCAGACCGAGCCGGTCTGCAACAGCTCAACCGCAGCCGTTTTGAGCAAGGCGTCGGTAGCCTTGACTCCCCGGACGATGCTCTTCCATTCCAGTAAACCAATGGCCTGACTTTGATTGTTCATCTGCTAAACCTCAAACCGCTTTAATCGTAATCGCTCGCTCGATCTCCACCACTTGACCGTCGATGCTGGCGTGCTGGACGCTGCCCAGTTTTCCCGGCGGTGGCTCGGCAATGATTTGTCCCCGGTTTACGTAGGCCCCGGCTTGCACCACAGGTTGCGCCGCGACGCCCGTTCCCTGCTTTAAGAGGATGGTCACCGCCGCGGGGCGGAATTCTTCTTCCCGTAACGGCGCCGGAACATTATAGGCGGAAAGATTCAGCCGGGCCAGCAAGCGCGCGGAGGGAATCCGCCGCCACTCCCGCTCCCGGCGGGGTACAGCCGGACGATCCCGGAACGGATTGGCGACCCCCGCGGCCGCCAACTGACGTTTCATTTCCTGATGCAACTGCCGTGGCGAAAGCCCCATCGGACAGGCAAAGGTGTCACAAACGCCGCATTCGGAACATAGATAAGCCTGGGTATAATGGGCGGCGGAGTCCACCAGGCCATAAGCCGCGGCATTGAGGGAGCGGTGCGGTTCCAACGGATGCCCCAGCAAATAGCGGGGACAAAGATCGGTGCACATCCGGCAATTGCAGCAGACGGCGGCCGCCCGGCGAATCTGGGCCCCCAAGGGAACCTGGCGGATCGTCAAACAGGAATGGCCTTCCGGCAAAACGATGATCCCTTTGGTCGTCTTGGTGACGACATCGCCGGCGCCGGCCAACTTGCCCATCAAAGGCCCCCCGTCGATCCATCCGTAACGGCTGGTAGTCGGTCCGCCGGCCAGTTCGAGCAGATCCGCGAAACTGGTGCCGAGCGGCACGGCTACGGTGGCAGGCTTGGCAACCGCTCCCGTAACCGTGACATATTTGGTGATGACCGGTTGACCTTGGCTGGCCAGTGCCACGTTATAAAGCGTCTCGACATTCAGCACCGTGACTCCGATCGCGGGCGGGATTCCGCCCGGCGGCACGACCCGACCGGTGGTTTCGTAAACCAGGACCTGCTCATCGCCGGCCGGATAACGATCATCCAGCAGGCAAAGGCGCATATTGGGATAAGCTTTCACCGCCTGAGTCAGCGCGGCTTCCGCCCGATGATACTTGTTTTTCAGAGCGAAAATTCCTTGTTTCGCTCCGGTGGCTTCCAAGACGGCGGCTAAACCCTGCACGAGCCGATCGGCGTGAGCCGCGGCAAGTTCCTGATCGACCCGCAATAAAGGTTCGCACTCGGCGCCATTAATCAAGATCGTGTCCGACTTCGCCTGTAACTTGACGTGCGTCGGAAAACCCGCCCCGCCGGCTCCGATGACCCCGCTATTCCGGACCGTTTCGACCAAGTTCATGGTCTAAATGAACCTCCCCGCCGCGTTGAGGTGGATCCGTTTGCGACAGAAGGATTTCGGCGTACAAACTCCCTCGCCCGTTTTCGAACTGGCGATGGTGTGGCCGAACACGCCGGGGCCGCCGATGCCCAACGAGGCGAAGGACGGCGCATTGCTGACCAGAATCGTCGTGTCGATCATCCGGCCGAAATAATGAATCCGCTCCGCCAGGCCACTGTGAATCATCGCGGTATGCCGAAAACCGTGTTCGGCCCCGACCGCCGCCGTGACCGCCGTCTGAAAATCGGGGACGCGGACCACCGGGATCACCGGCATCAGCTGTTCCAAACCGACCAAAGGATGATCGGCGGCGGCTTCAAACAATACCTCCCGCACTCCGGCCGCTGGCTCGATCCCGGCGGCTTTTAAGATATAATCGGCGTTCTTGCCGACAAATTCGGTATTGATGCGACCTTCTTTCACGACCAGCCGGGTGACGGCAGCCGCCTGATTGCCGTCGATGAGTTGCCCGCCTTCATGGACGGCAGCGGCCAAGAAGGCATCGGCGACACTGTCCACGATGAAAATCACTTTTTCGGCGATACACAAAATGTTATTATCGAAGCTGGCGCCTTCGATAACCTGCTTCGCGGCGCGAGCGATATCGGCAGTCTCATCGATGATCACCGGCGGATTGCCCGGTCCGGCGACAATCGCCTTTTTCCCGGCCTCCAGGGCCGCCTTCTCCACGCCCGGTCCCCCGGCCGCCGTCACCAATTGGGTTAACGGATGTTTCATGGCGGCCGCGACCGTCTCCATGGTGCCTTCCGCCACCGCGGTCAGCACATTGGGCGGTCCGCCCGCTTGAACGACCGCTTCATTGATGATTTTCAGAGCGCTTAACGAGGCGGCCTGCGCCCGGGGGTGCGGGGCGATAAAGGCCGCATTGCCTCCGGCCACGAAGATGATGGCCTGATTGATGATCATCGCCGTGGGATGGGTCGCCGGAGTGATCGAAACGATCAATCCGAACGGCGCGTATTCGGTAATCAACTGACCGCTATCATCGGCCTGCACGCTGGAGACGAGATCCTCGGTTCCCGGCGAAAGCCGCGCGGCATTGATGTTTTTTTGGATCTTATCCTCCACCCGTCCGAATCCGGTCGCCTCATGCGCTTTACGGGCCAAGAACTCCGTATGGGCGATTCCGGCCGCACGGATCGCGCTGATCAAGACTTCCCGTTGCGCTCTGCTCATGGCGGCCAATTTGCGCTGGGTGGCGGCGGCCGCTTGGATGGCGGCGTCCACCGTCTGAAAGATCCCGCCGGAACCGTGATCGCTCCCCGCCGGCTCGGCCGTGGTCTTGATCCCTTTGATGACTTCGGCTACGATCGTAGCTATCCGCTGTTCATCCAATACCAATTTGATCTACCCCTTCTCTATCCGGTCCACAATCCCGACAATCACGGCGTCAACCGGCGCCCCGTTGTCCGGCAGCGCCAGACGGGCGGAACTTCCGGTAGTGATCAAAACCGTTTCGCCCGCCCCGGCACCCTGGGTGTCGACGGCTACCAATAAACCGCCTCGGCCGTTTTTCATTTCCGGCGACACATCGACCAGTAATAATTTGTAACCGACCAATTGCGCGTGTTTTTGGGTAGAAACGATATTTCCGACGACTTTTCCGGTCAGCACGGGATCACCTCTTTCTCAACCACGCTTTGGCGCCGCAGTTAATCCCGGCCGCATTGGCGTCATCGGTGTCCAAGTGCATCTCCAAGTTGAATTTCCCCACCCGGATCTGCACGTGCTCGAAGATCAGGGCCTTATCCCCTTCCACCTCGACTTCGACCTCTTGATCCGGCTTCACGCCGAACCGGACCACGTCGGCCTCGCTCAAGTGAATATGGCGATTGGCACAGATTACGCCTTCTTTCAATACGACCACTCCGGCCGGCCCCACCAGAGTGATCCCGGGAGTGCCAGTGATCTGGCCGGAGGGCCGCACCGGCGGATTCAACCCCAAAACAATGGCGTCGGTCCTGGAAACCTCCACCTGCGTGTGGGAGCGGGTGGGTCCCAATATCCGGACATTCTCGATGGGACGCATCCGCGGTCCGATCAAGGTAACCGTTTGGTTGGAGGCAAACTCGCCCGGCTGGCGCAGATCGCGGAGCTTGGTCAATTGGGCTCCCGGTCCGTAAAGCCGCTCTAAATCAGCGGGAGTAATATGGACATGGCGCACCGAGATACCGACGGGAATCAGGCCATCGGATGGCTGCTGCTGCTGCAAGACTGCCATCACCCGCTCGGTAACTTTGGCGATCAGTTCTCGCTCGTCGATTTTGGACACCACCTTAAGCTTTTATCGGCGGAGTCGAGCCGATCGGCTTTCGCCGGAATCAATCCACCGATAAAAGCGGAATTTTTAAAACAATTTCCGAGACGGATAGAAGTTGTAAACGATTCCCAACCTTTACAGCGGCTATGACTCATTTCAGACCCGGCAGGATCTGCTGCAGATCACTGTGCGGCCGCGGAATGATATGCGACGCCACCAGATCGCCGAGACGGCCCGCAGCATTGGCGCCGGCTTCGACCGCCGCTTTAACCGCGCCAACCTCGCCCCGGACCATCACCGTGATCAAGCCGGAACCGATCCGCTCGGTGCCCACCAACGCGACACTGGCCGTTTTCACCATCACATCGGCCGCTTCGATGGCCGCGACAAAACCCTTGGTCTCAATCAATCCCAACGCTTCTCCCAATTTCAGTCAACTCCTTTGGCTTTTTTGGCTGCTTCCGCTTTGGCGTCCGGCGTCATTTTGGCGACTTCCGGATGCGGTCTGGGGATCACATGCGCCGCCACCAGTTCGCCCAAACGGGACGCCGCGGCGCTGCCGGCCTCGACCGCCGCCTTGACCGCTCCCACATCGCCCGAGACCATTACGCAGATCAAGCCGGAACCCACCTTTTCCGTACCGTTCAAGCTGACTTGCGCCGTCTTTAACATGACATCCGCGGCTTCGATCGCAGCCACGAATCCTTTGGTTTCAATCAAACCCAATGCCTCACCCGCCACAGCAAACGCCTCCTTTTATTTGAGCCCACTGCCCGGTCTGGGAATTACGTGAGCCGCCACTACTTTGCTTACTTCCTGAACCGCGGCCGCGGCCGCATCGATACCCACCCGGACCGCCGCCACATCCCCGGCCAGTTTGACTACGATCTGGCCGCTGCCCTTGGTGGCTTCCGTTCCCACCAGCCGAACACCGGCCGCTTTGGCGGCGGCATCGACGGCGACAATGGCCGCGGCCCAGCCTCTGACTTCGATCAGTCCCAATGCTTCTTCCATGGCCTCATCCCTTTCTGTTCCACTGAACCTGTCGATGTTGCAATCTATTTTTGAACAATTCACAATGATTGCAACATATTTTCTTGCTTCATAAGTTGAATGAATGCTTCGATAACCTTTCCCAGCCCTGCTTTAAAGGATGGCAAAGAATATTAGAGATTTATTTCAACTCATCTAAAAGTGTCGTGTAAACCCCATGGAGCAAATTAGCGGCTCTCCTGCAACACCTGCGTCACAACCGCGGTGATCAACTGCGTGAGTTGCGCGTCGTCCAGTTTCCCACCGGCCGTGGCCGGCCCTTGCGTAATCCCGCAGGCGCCGCACTCCTGACAACCGGGATGAGCTCCCTTGATGCCCATTTTGTTGCGGATCTCTATCAACCGGCTCACCTGGTGCGACGGCAGCTCCTGTTCCCCGCCCAACTGCCGGGCCGCCAGGCTGATCGTGGCGAAATGCTCCATCGTCTCCATTTTGTGATAAGCATTATAAACATCCGTCCCCACCGTCAGCGCGCCGTGATTCTCGAGCAAGAACGCGTCGTGATCCTTCACATATTTGGCGATGGCGGCCGGCAGCTCCTCGGTGGACGGCGTGCCATATTGGGCGAGCGGAATATTGCCCAACGAAATGATGACCTCGGGCAAAGTGCATTTGGAAAGCGGCAGGCCCGCCACGGCGAAGGCGGTGCTGACCGGAGGATGGGCGTGCACCACCGCGTTGACATCCGGTCGGTCCCGGTAAACTCCGAGATGCAGCTTGATCTCGGTAGACGGCTTGAGGGTGCCGCTAATCCGTTCGCCCCGCCCGTTGACTTTGATGACCATCTCGGGCGTCATGAAACCTTTGCTCACGCCCGTCGGCGTACATAAAAACTCGTCCGGTCCGATGCGGACGGAGATGTTGCCGTCATTGGCGGCCACATAACCGCGCAACCAGATCCGGCGGCCCACTTCCACAATATCCTTGCGCAGCTGACTCTCTGGTATCACGTCCATTCCCCCTAGTTCCGGCTCAAGGCCGGCAGCGTTTGACATTGAATGTTCAACATCATTTTACCTAACATTAAACAATATTCCATTCGCATCGGAAAATTCCTTCCATAAAAATAAATTTATAGTGAAAATTTTCTACAAATTCTTATTATCATGGAAAATCTCTTCAAGCTGGGCAAGCAAAAACCGGCCGGTTACGGTCGGTTTGACAAGCGATTCCTATGCGATTCCGTTTGAAACGAAAATACTTTAACCCCTGTGTCGTCGGGAAAGCGACGCCTAGAACTTCCTGACATTCATCAGCTGCTCGGTCTGGTGGATCTGGGCCAGGGCCTTTTCTTTCATGCGCAAGGCGACATTGACCTGCAAAACGTCGGTGATGGTCAGCTGGGCCGCCCGGGAGGCCATCGCCTCCGAACGGTAGAGCGTTTCCTGGGACGAAGTGTGCAGGCTGATGTCGGAAACCTTGGTAATCGGCGATTTGGCGTAACCGGTAATGCAGATGGTGGTAATCCCCAGCTTCTGCGCGCCGGTCAATGCCTCGACGACCTCCTTGGAGCTGCCGGAATGGGAGATACCGATGACCACATCGTCCCGGTTCAGCTGGGAAACCAGCATCAACTGAATGTGCGGGTCGACATAGGCCTGGCAGCGCAGGCCGATCCGCATCAGTTTATATTGGCAATCCAGGGCGATCGGCCCCGACGTGCCCACGCCGATGACGGCAATCATGTTCGCGGCCAGGATCGCCTGGGTGGCCTGGTCCAACTGGGCCACGTCCAGAATGGCGCTGGTATTCTCCAGGGCCTGGATGTTGGCGCCGAAGACCTTCTGGATCACCGTCTGCGAATTGTCATTCTCGCTGATATCCTCATGAATGTTCTTCAGCGGCGCCACCAGGTCCTGGGCGATGGCGATCTTGATCTCCTGAAAGCCCCGGTAGCCGGCCTGCTGGCACATGCGGACCACCGTCGCCTCGCTGGTATTGCTGCGCTCGGCCACTTCGGTGACGGACGAATACACTACTTCGTCGGGGTGTTTGGTGATATAGTCGGCGGCCCGTTTCTCCGCCGCCCGCAACGAAGGGTATATCCCCTGCAGTTTCAACAAGGTGGCCGGAATTCGGGATGGGACTTGCTGCGATTCGATCATCGGTTCCTCCATCTTCAAGGCAAACGTCATTTAATTCATTGTAGCCGAATTCTCCCGTTCAAGCAATTGCAAAAAACGTTCCTTGGCCGCATTGGCGTTTGGATCGGGAGCGGCGGGCCGATAGACCCGGGGCGGGAAGGATACCCGCACGATGCGGCGCAACGCCTCCAAATCGGCGATCTGCCCGAGGGCCAGCGCCTGGGTGAGCAGGTTGCCGATGGCGGTGGCCTCGATCGGCCCGGTCAGCACCGGCTGCCCGGCGATATCCGCGGTCAACTGGCAAAGCAGTTCGTTTTTGGTGCCGCCGCCGACCATATGAATGCCGTGGTAGCGGGACCCGGTGAGCTCCTCCAGCCGCCCGACGACCCACCAGTATTTCAGCGCCAGCGACTCCAGAATGCAGCGGACCATGGCGCCGGGCGAGTCGGGAACCGGCTGCCCGGTCTTCTGCACAAACTGACGGATCGCCTCCACCATATCGCGGGGATTCATAAACTCCGGCGCGTCCGGATCGATGAAGGTCCGCCACGGTTGGGCCGCGGCCGCCAGCTGGGTCAGTTGGGCGTAATCATAATTCTGGCCCTGCTTGGACCAGGATTGACGGCAGCGTTGCAACAGCCACAGGCCGATGACGTTCTTCAGGAAGCGGATGCGGTGATCCACGCCGACCTCGTTGGTGAAGTTCAGCGCTTGCGCTCGGGCGTTGATGAGCGGCTCGCGCAGCTCGGTCCCGATCAACGACCAGGTGCCGCAGCTGATATAGACGAACGGTTCCTCGGTGGCGGGAATCGCCGCCACCGCCGAGGCGGTGTCATGACCGCCGATGGCGATCACCTTGGCCGACATTCCCAACTCCGTCGCGGTATCCGGCGTCAGTTCGCCCAGCACGGTTCCGGGTTGAACCAGCGGCGCGAAGAGCGACCGCGGCAACGAGAGCCCCGCGATGAGGTCGAAGGCCCAATCCTGAGTCACCGGATTATACAGTTGCGAAGTAGAAGCGATGGTGGTGTCGTTGGCCTTCGCGCCGCTCAAGAAGTAAGTGAGCAGTCCCGGCATGAACAGCAGGCTGGCGGCGCACTCCAACAGTTCCGGATGTCCTTCGCTCAAGGCCAGCAGTTGGCACGAGGTATTGATCGGCATCATCTGAATCCCGGTCTGGCGGTACACCTCCGCCTGCGGCACCTTGCCGAAGAAGCGGGGCAGGATCCCGTCGGTACGGCCGTCGCGGTAGTGCACCGGATTGCCCAGCAGCTCCCCGGAGGCGCTGAGCAAGCCGAAATCGACTCCCCAGGTATCCACCCCGACTCCGTTCAGATTCCCGGCTTTCTGGTAGGCCAACCGCATCCCTTTCTTGATCTCCCGCATCAATCCGGGGAGATCCCAATAAAGATGGCTGCCCAGATAGACCGGTTCATTGAGGAAGCGGTTCACCTCTTCCAGGGTCAAATTTTCTCCGTCAAGACGGCCGAGGATCGTCCGGCCGCTTTCAGCCCCCAGATCGACCGCCAATAAATTGATCGTTTGTTTCATTGCGCTGTACCCCCATTGCTCCGATTGCGGTCCTGAACGGGACGCTCTTCCCGAAACCGTCCGCCCAGTCTCCGTCAGGATGCATTATCATTGATAGTCCGTATAATAATTCACCTCATGTAGAAATTCTCCTTCATAAAGTTGATCCAGTGAAAATAATTTTCAGGAAAATATAATTTTTTTCTCCAGTAGGTCCTAATCCAAGGGTAGCGCCGGATGCAGTAACCGATTCGGGATGGATTAAAGCCGGGAAGGACAATAAAGTATTAGGCCGTTGCCATGATGATATTGCCCCGCTCCTCGGTCTCGCTCTGCCCTGCTCCGTTCAGGCGGCCCGAAGTTCGTCCCGCACGGGATTGGCATTGTCATGTGAGATATGGTTTTCATTCCCGGAGGGGATCCGCCGTTCCTTCCCTGCCCGCGCCTTGGGAAAGCATGCCCGACCTTTGGGCAACCTCTCCCAAGGCTTGGGCAAACTGTCCCAAAGGTCGGGAAAGGATGCCCAAGGGTTGGGAAAGCATTCCCAAACCCTGGGCCAGGTTCCCCAAGCCTTGGGAAGACATTCTCAACCGTTGGGCGATCTGTCCCAAGGTTTGGGCAAGCTTCCCCAAAGGCTATCCCTACTTCCTCGAGCCCTGAACCTGCTGTTTCGAAGCCCCTCCCTCCTTGTCCAAGGGCTGTCCCGCTCGGACCGGGCTTTGGGAAAGCAAGGCCAAATCCCGGGGCTGCTTCCCCAAAGTCCGGGGAAGCCATTCCGGGGTTCCGGCAAGCGGGACCGGGCCGTGGCAAAACGACTTCGCCGCCCATCCCGGCTCACCGACGGGTTCGGCGAAGCGGCGCCGCAAATCGTTTCCCCCGGCCGGAAGGAGATAAGGCCCGGATAAATACAAAAGCCTCCCGTCCTCGGTTTGACCGAAGACGAGAGGCCATATCATATTCCCGGCGCTATGCTCAGCGCCATCGAAAATATCGTCAAATTTTTCACTGCCTCAAAGCTCAGCGACGTCCCATGCCTCTTTATCTACGCCCGCCACCAGGATCACGTTGCAGAAAGAGGTGAACTCCCCGGTGCGCACCACGCCCTTGGCGGTTTTGGTCATTTGCTTGAATTCGGGATGCGGAACGAACTGGAACTCGATGCCGGGCAACAGCTTTTCCAGTCTCTCCACCACCCGGGGGCTGTTGAGCCTGGTCTCATCGGCGATGATGACCTTCTCGACGATGAATTCTTTCAGTATCTCCTCCAGGACCGGGAAGAAGCGCGGCATGTTCCGCACCACCGCCAGGTCCACCCGCCGGCGATCCTCGGGGATCGGCAAGCCGGCGTCGCAAACGCATAAGGTATCGAGATGCCCGATGCTTGCCAGGACATCATTTAAATCGCGATTCAGCAATCCGGACCGTTTCATTGTTTTTTTATCCCCCTTTGTCAGCGATCGACCTGAATGTTCCAGATCGCGCAAAGCTCCGTCAGTTCGCGCGTCCAGTCGCCATAGACGATCAGATAGTGTTGGCCGATGGCCTTCTCCAAGAATTGGTCCAGATCGACATTCAGCTTGATCAATGCCTGCGGCCACCGCTCCGGAAACTCCCCGCGGGGTTCGGTGGTCCGGTCGAGCACCGTGCCCGTGGCGAAGTGGATCCGCGCCGTCCCTTTGCCGCCGCCCAGTTTGGCCACGGTGACCGCGCCGGGCTTCAGAGTGAACGAAGTGGTCGCTCCCTTGGAAGTGCCCGGATAGCCCACCATCACCGGTACCGGGTACAGCACCGTTTCCTCCTTGCACTTGGCCATCGACAACGGCCCCGAGCCGCAGTTGATGAAGCGGACGGCCGGGATGCTCCGTTCCACCGAGTTTAAGTCGGCGAAGAATACCGGCTGCCCGGACAGCAGGTTCAACAGATACATGGTAATGGCCGAGGGCATATCCGCCTCGCAGGAACACATGATGCCCTCGTCGTTCAGCAACGAATGGGATAGACAGGCGGCCCAGCCCAGCCCGCAGGCGCTGGAAGACAGCTCCGGCTGGCACTTGTTCCCCAGCGCGTCCAGGTGTTCCTCCTCGGCCAGCTGACGCAAGGCCAAATAGATGCGGATCTGTACCCGCAGATCGTCTTCATGCAAGGATTCGCCAGTCTCGGGAATCTCCCGCACCAACTTACCGACTTTCTCCTGGACGGCCGCCAGTTCCCGCTCGACCTCCCCGGCATCGACCCGATCCATCCGTTTGATCACCTGATAGGTGTCATAATGAGGCAAGTCGACCCCGATGGCCCTTTTCCAGAAGAACTCATCGATGGTCGCATTATACATGCCCATGGATTTGCCGCCGATCTCCCCGATCTTGGCGTGGCGCAGCCGGGCGGCGACAGCGGCGGCCCGGGCCCGGATCACTATCCGTTCGATGATCGCTGTCTCATCGGGCAGTCCCGCTATGAAACCGAAGCGGATGCCCATCTCCTGCAAGGTATATTTTACTACCGTAGCGCCGCCGAGCGCAAAATTGGCGATGGTGGTCAACGACCAGATCGTAAAGGGAACCGTCAGATCATTGACCGCCGAAACGATCTGCGGGGCCAGGAGCCAGGTCCCCACCATAAAAAGGACCAAGTCCACCTCCTGACTCACCAGTTGTTTGACCGCCGCGACGGTTTCCGCTTCATCGCTCACGACCGGAACCGGGACGACCACGGCTCCCGCAGCGCTGAGCGCCCGGCTCGCCGCCTGGACGAGATCGGGAATGTTGGCGGAATACTCTCTGGGTTTGATGACCGGCAGAAGGCCGATCTTCGGTTGGATGGTTTGATAACGATTCATGATTAGCCGCTCCTTTTTGATTGGAAGCCGGACGAAGAGCCGTCGGAGCGACTCCTTTGGCCGGCTTTGAGTAATCGCGTGACGCGATCCGTTCCGGCTGATTGGCCGGGTTATCAAAGCTTTGGAAAAGGGGGGAGTTCCTCCCCCCTAAGTTTTTGATAGAATATAGAACTCAGCAGCCATGCGCTAACCGCTTTCAAATTGAAAATCGTCGCGCCAAAGAATGAACGCCTTTATCCCATGCTTCTCTGAGCTTCTGGAACACCCGACCTTCGCTTTTGGATCGCCTTATTTGGCGTTTTCCTTGGTGATTAATTTCACCGGCACATAGGTCGTTTCCGGCAATTTAACGTGTTTCAACACCTTCAACGCGGCATCGACGCCCATGCGGCCCATCTCGTACGGTTGTTGGGCGACCGTGCCGGCCAGTTCGCCATTTTGAATCGACTTGATCGCATCCGCCGTGCCGTCGAAACCGAGCACCTTGATCTGATCCTGTTTGCGGGCGGCCTTGATCGCTTCCATGGCTCCCAGCGCCATTTCGTCGTTTTCGCAGAAGACCGCGTTCAGATCGGGATGGGCCTGCAAAATATTTTGCATGACATTCATCCCCAGGCTCCGCTGGGAATCGGCCGGTTGTTTGGCGACGATGGCGATGCCGTTTTTGTTCATCACTTTGGTGAAACCCTCGCCGCGCAAGGCGGGAATCTTGTATCCAAGCTGGCATTGGATATGAGCGACTTTGCCTTTGCCCCCGATCAGCTTGGCGATATACTCGCCGGCGATCTCGCCGCCCTTGAGGTTATCGGAGACGATGAAGGTTTCAATTTTGCCGCTGCTGACGCCCACATCCAGGACGATTACCGGAGTTTTCTTCTTATTGGCCGCCTTCACGCCCGTCGAGGCCGAATCGGGATCCCACGGCGATAACAACAGTACATCCACTTTTTTCTGGAGCAAGTCCTCAATCTGCGACAGCTGTTTATTCGGATCGGTGCGCGCATCCAGGACTACGACATCGGCGCCGACTTCCTTGGCGCGCGACTTGATCCCGTCGGCGACAGTTACCCAATACTGATTACCGAGATCCTGCACGGAATAGCCTAAAACGACTTTTTTGGCGCAAAGCCCGGGGAACGCCGCCAAGGAAACGATCACCACCGCCAACAGCGCGAACAGGAACACCCGCTTCATCATCACAACTACCTCCCAATTATTTTTTTGGCTTGACAATCACCAGGCAAAGGTTTGAACGCTAACCACCTCCTTTCAGGGCCCGTCCCCGGCGCGACCGGCTCATTCCTCTTTCCCCTTGGTCCGCTGATCGACCATCACCGCCACAATGATGACCGCGCCCAATACCACGTTTTGCCAAAAAGCGTCGACATTGATCAGGTTTAGTCCGTTGCGGATGACCCCCATGATCAGGGCGCCGATGAAGGTGCCGCTGATGCTGCCGGTGCCCCCGGCCAAACTGGTTCCGCCGATGACCACCGCGGCAATCGCGTCCATCTCATAGCCCTGCCCCGCCAAGGGATGACCGGAATTAATGCGCCCGATGAAGAGGATTGCCGCCAGCCCGCACAGCAAGCCGCTGATCAGATAGGCGATGGTCTTGATCTGTTTTGTATCGACGCCAGATAAACGGGTCGCCCGGTCATTGCTGCCCACTGCGTAAAAGTAGCGTCCCAGCGGCGTATGGCCCAGAATATAGCCGCCGATTAAGGCGACGATCACCGCCTCAATGACCGGTACCGGAATGACGCCGAGATAGCCGGCGCCGAAGAAGCGAAAGGAATCGGAGAAATTGCTGATCGGCTGCCCCTGCGTAATGACAAAACACAGGCCCCTGCCGATCGCCATGATCCCCAATGTAGCACAGAACGGCGGGACTCTTCCCCGGCTGACCAGCAGCCCGTTGACCAGGCCGAGCAGGGCGCCGGCGCCCAGGCTCACCAGGATTCCCAAGATCGGCGCATTGGTTTGGTGCAGGGTTAAAGCGCTCAAGATCCCCGCCAGGCCGAGCACCGAACCGACCGAGAGATCGATCCCGCCGGTCAGGATGACGAAGGTCGACCCGACCGCCATGATGGCCACGACGGCCACTTGCAGAATGATGTTCAATAAATTGTCGACGGTAAAGAATACCGGCGAAAGAAAGCCCACCACGATGCAGAGCAGCACCAGCCCCAAGAGCGGCCCCGTCTGGCGGGGCAGATTCCGTAGCTTGAAAACTTCTTTGACGGTGAATCGCATTTTCAGTTTCCTCCTGTAGCGGCATGCATGATTTTTTCAGGGGTAGCTTCCTTGCCACTGAATTCCGCTTGCAACTTGCCTTCGTACATCACCAGAATCCGGTCGGACATCGCCAGGACTTCGGGCAATTCCGACGAGATCATCAAGATTCCCGCCCCCGCTTTGGCCAGTTGGCACATGAGCTTATAGATCTCCGCTTTGGCGCCGACATCGATACCCCGCGTCGGTTCGTCGAAGATGATCAACTTGGGCTGACCCTGCAGCCACTTTGCCAAGGCCACTTTCTGCTGATTGCCCCCGCTCAGGTTGGCGACCTTTTGCTCCGGCCCGGAAGTCCGGATATTCAAGGCTTTGATGCTGTCCGCGGCCGCGGCCTGTTCTTTTTGACGCTGAATCCGGCCGACTTTGATGAACTTTCGCAAGTTGGCGAGGGTGATATTTTCGCGCACCGACATCCCGGTATGCAACCCTTGCTCGCAGCGGTCCTCGGGAATCAGGGCCATCCCCGACAGCACCGCCTGGCGCGGCAGTTTAAAAGTCACCGGCTGCCGGCAGAAGCGAATGGACCCGGCATCGGGCCGCTTATCGCCGAAGATAACCTGCGCCAGCTCTGTCCGGCCCGCGCCCACCAAGCCGGTGAGGCCGACGATCTCACCCTTATGAACCGTCAGGTCGATGTCCTGCAACCGTTTCCCCCACGTCAAGCCGTTAATCTCCAGAACCGGCTCGCCGATCTCCGCCGCCTCCTTGGGGAAAAGCGCTTCGACCTTCCGGCCGACCATCATCTGGATTAAAGTATCGCGGGTAACTTCGCGGACATCGACGGTCCCGATATACTGACCGTCCCGCAGGACCGTCGCCCGCTCCGCCAATTCGAATACTTCCTCCAGATGATGGCTGATGAAAATGATGCCGACCCCTTTCTCCTGCAGCCGTCGCACTACGCCGAAGAGCGAGCGGATCTCGTTTTCGCTGAGAGCGGCCGTGGGTTCATCCATCACCAGGATCTTCGGATGGAGCGAAAGCGCTTTGGCGATCGCCACCATCTGGCGCACGCCGACCGTTAAAGAACCGACGCTACAGCGGGGATCCAGCGTCATATTCAAATCGCCCAGGATGGCCTCGGCTTGCGCGAACAGCCTTTTCCAATCCATCCGCCCCGACCGTTTATTCACCGGGAATCGGCCCATATAAATATTTTCCGCCACGCTCAGCGCTCCGATCAGGTTCAGATCCTGATAGATGATGCCGATTCCCAGATCGATCGCTTCTTGGGGATTCCTGATTTCGACCTCTTTGCCCTGAATCCGGATCCGGCCGTCATCTTTTTGGTAAGCCCCCGCCAAAATCTTCATCAAAGTGCTCTTGCCGGCGCCATTTTCCCCCAGCAAAGCATGCACTTCGCCGGAATAAACAGCCAGATGGATATCTGAAAGGGCTACCACTCCATTAAACCTTTTATTTATGCCGCTCATTTCAATAACTGGAACCGCTTCCACTTTGCGATAGACAACTCCTTTCGCCCGTCAAATTTTATAACACTTATGCCGCAACAGGTTTTTTACAGCCCGAAATGATGTCCACTATGTGCGCTACTGCAATAGCGAAATCCCACCGACAAAAATTGAGCAATTGTGCTACTTTAATGCGTTTCCCAAATTCGAAACTGCGGCACCTCGATAATTGGCATCAAAAAGCAAACTCATTGACTAACAGCAAATGCGCGGTTCTTCAATTCGCGGGGCGATCCGCCGAGCGCCTGATGATCAATTCCGGAAGCATTTCGACCCGTCGCTCTGCCAGGGGTTTCCCTTCGATCTCCGCCAAAAGCATTTCCGTTCCCTTCGCGGTCATGGCGTCAATGGGCTGAGCGATCGTGGTCAGAGGAGGACCCAACCAACGCACAATCTCGATATCGTCGTACCCGACCACGGTCAAGTCATGCGGAACATTCAGCCCTAACCGTTCAGCCAGTCCATAAACGAAGATCGCCTTCAAGTCATTGGAACAAAAGATGGCGGTCGGCCTTTCCCCGGCGGGCCGGGACAGCAACTCCTGGAGCACGCCCAGATCTTTCTCCCGCCATTTGGATTCGGGCATGATCACAATCATCTCTTCTTTGACCACGCGGCCATTCTCCAGCAATGTGCGCTTAAATCCGTCCAGCCTCGCCCGTTCCGCCGCGGTGGCCTTCGACGTCGCAAAGACTATCCTTTCATGCCCCAATGAGATGAGGTAATCGGTCATCAGCTTGGCGCCGCTATAGTTGTCCAGAACTACGCAAGGGATATCGTAGCCTTCCACCATCAGATCCAACAGAATGACCGGGATTTCTTCCTTAATCTTAAAATTAATGATTTGCGTGGCGTCTTTTACCGAGCCCGTCAGCAAAATCCCATCCACCCGCCGATCCCGCATCACTCTCAGATACGTATCTTCTTCGGCCAGATCGTTATCAATATTGCAAATAATGCTGGTATACCCGTTCAACTTGGCGATCTGCTCAGCTTTCCAACAGATCTGCGCATAAAACGGGTTCCGGATATCGGGAACGATCACTCCGATGGACATTGAACGTTTTTTGGCCAGTCCTCGGGCCACGGCGCTGGGATGATAATTCAGCAGTTTCACCGCTTCTAAAACCGCTTTCTCAACCTGTGGCGAAAAAGGGCCGGTACGATTCAAAACGCGGGAAACCGTTGAAGGGGATACATTAGCTAATTTCGCTACTTCATTGATTGTGAGAGCCAAAGTTAACCTCCGTAAAATTTCGGTCTAGGTTATGATGGAAACAATTATTTCTTGTGGAAGCGCTTTTATATAATTCCTATTCAAGGCCCTTGGGGAATATCCTTCTAGTCAAACCAAAATTTTTTAAATAATTTTAAGAACTCGGTAACCTGGCTGTCATCGACAGATAGTTCCTGAGGATCATCCGCACTTCGAGCTTATGAATCGTTTGGTGGTCGGGTGGATTGACCGGTGAAAGGTTTATGCTGCGATCATCCATACTATCAATGCGTCAAAAATCGTAGTTTTTTGACGCTGATGCGCTTAAAAACAATGATTTGTTAAGACAGTCGAACCTCGGACCAAAGCAGCCGGGGACTGGAAGCGGAGTGGAGGTTGGAAATGGCGCGGATCGGGCCCCGTAATGTCAAAACGGCGCTGGCAGTATTCATTTGTATCCTCATATCCAGGCTGCTACGGCTGGAATATCCCTTTTATGCCGCCATCGCCGCGATTATTTCGATGGAGAGCTCGATCGCCGCTTCCTTGCGCGCGGGTAAGAACCGGATGCTGGGCACCGGCGTCGGTGCAGTAATCGGCCTGCTCTGCGCCTTGAACCGACCCGGCAACGCCATCCTCTGCGGCGTTGGGATCGTCATCGTAATTTATTTATGCAATTTGCTGGGTTGGAGCAAAGCGGTCTCCATCGCCGGCGTGGTCTTCCTGGCGATTATGCTGAATTTGGGGGATAAGAGCCCTTTTCTTTATAGTTTCAACCGCTTGCTGGACACTTTTATCGGGATCACCGTGGCGGTCGTGGTCAACCAGTTCTTCATGCCGCCCAACCATTGGGCCCTCACCCTCCGGCGCGGCCAGCAATTAAACCGCAAAACCGTACAGATTCTTGAGAAATACATCCGCGCCGGAGAGCCGATCAACATCGAAAGCTACCGCAAAGAAGTTTCGGCTTATAAAAGACAGTTGGTAGCCTTTCACGAAGATCTGCGTTATCTCAGGAAAAACGCCGCGGATTGGAACGGCCTTCGGGAGAATCTGGATCTCTTTTATAAGATACTGGATGAGCTACAAGCGTTGCGCGAGCTGCCAACCGGTCTGGCTTTGAACGATGAAAACCGCGCCAAACTGCAAAAATTATCGAATGGCACTCTGGCCAGGGCCGAACGGGAAACCCCGCCAAATGAGGCGGCGGTTGTCTATAATTATCATCTGGGAAAACTGCTGACCCATTATGAACGAATCTGCCTGAGGATCGACTCGCTCACGCCGTAACCGGTCGCTATTTCCCGCCACGACAAAATAAAAAGACTGTCGACATCGTCAACAGCCCTCCTTGTTTGATACCTTTCCGTGAAACGGTGACCGCGCCAGTCCGCCTTATTCTTGACTCGCCGGTTGCGGCACGTGGTTGTCGTCTCCCTGCAGCAGCGCTTTGCGCGACAGGTTGATCCGGCCTTGCTTGTCGATCTCGATCACTTTGACCAGGATCTCGTCGCCGACATTGACCACATCTTCCACCTTGGCCACCCGTTCCTTGGCCAGTTGCGAGATATGCACCAAACCTTCCTTGCCCGGCAGGACCTCCACAAAAGCGCCGAAATTCATCAACCGGGTCACTTTGCCGAGATAACTGGCGCCGATCTCCACGTCGCTGGTTAAGCGTTTGATGATCTCCTGGGCCTTTGAACCGGCGACGGCGTCCACCGCGGCGATGAAGACGCGACCGTCATCCTCGATGTCGATCTCGGTGCCGGTTTCTTCGATGATCTTGCGGATCATTTTGCCGCCCGGTCCGATGACGTCGCGGATCCGGTCCGGATCGATGTCAAAGGTGATGATACGCGGCGCGTACGGCGAAAGATCTTTACGCGGTTCGCTGATGGCCGCCAGCATCTTGCCGAGAATGAACAAGCGACCTTCGCGAGCCTGGGCCAACGCTTGTTTGAGAATCTCCCGGCCGATGCCTTTGATCTTGATGTCCATCTGAATGGCGGTGATCCCGTCTTTGGTTCCGGCGACCTTGAAGTCCATGTCGCCGAAGTGGTCTTCCATGCCTTGAATATCGGTCAGAATGGTAAAATCTTCGCCGTATTTGAGCAATCCCATGGCCACTCCGGCCACCGGCTTGCGGATGGGAACGCCGGCATCCATCAATGCCAGGGTGCTACCGCAGACGCTGGCTTGCGAGGACGAACCGTTCGATTCGAGCACCTCGGAGACCAGGCGGATCGTATACGGGAACGAATCTTCACTGGGAATGACCGGCACCAATGCCCGTTCGGCCAAAGCGCCGTGACCGATCTCCCGCCGTCCGGGACTGCGCGAGGGACGAACCTCTCCGACGCTGTAAGGCGGGAAATTATAGTGATGAATATAACGTTTCGATTCTTCCTCGCCCAGACCGTCCAGGATCTGTTCTTCGCTGACCCGTCCCAATGTGCAGACGGTTAAAACCTGGGTTTGGCCGCGGGTAAACAAACCGGAACCGTGGGTGCGGGGCAGAATCCCCACTTCGCAGGCGATTGGGCGGATCTCCGCCAAGCCCCGGCCGTCGGGACGAATCTTATCGATAACGATCATCTTGCGGACTTCTTCTTTGACGATGTTCTCGAGGATCTCTTCAATGTCCTTGGACACCGCGGCATACTCGGTATCCAGCGTTTCGGTGAAATGAGCGCGAGTGGCTTCCTTGACCTCTTCGATCAAGGCTTCCCGCTCCAATTTCTCGTCGGTTTTGATGGCGGCCACCATTTTGGCGGTGGCGAACTCGCGCACCTGAGCGTTCAGCTCCGGGCTGGGCTCGTGAATGTTCACTTCGATCTTGGGTTTGCCGACTTCGGCGCGGATCTTCTCGATGAATTCGGTAATCTGCTGGATGACCGAATGGCCGTACAGAATGGCTTCCAAAGCGTCGTCCTCGGTGATCTCGTTGGCGCCGGCCTCCACCATCATCACGGCTTCCTTGGTGCCGGCCACCGTGATCTGCATGTCGGTCTTCTCCATTTGAGCGACCGTCGGGTTGATCACCAATTGGCCGTCGATCCGGCCCACTTTAACGCCGCCGATCGGCCCGGCGAACGGAATATCCGAAATATGTAGCGCAGCCGAAGCGCCGATCATCGCCAGCAGCGACGGTTCATTATCCGGCTCCACCGACAGGACGGTGGCTACCACCTGGACGTCATTGCGGAAACCTTCCGGAAAAAGCGGTCGGATCGGCCGATCGATCATCCGGGCGGCCAATACCGCGCTCTCCGCCGGTCTGCCTTCACGTTTGATAAAACCGCCGGGAATCTTGCCAACCGCGTATAATCGTTCTTCGTAATCCACTAGCAGTGGGAAGAAATCAATTCCTTCGCGGGGTTTCGCAGCCATTGCCGCAGTGACTAAAACAACCGTGTCGCCGTAGCGGGCTAAAACAGCAGCACTTGCCTGTTTGGCGACCCGTCCGTACTCAATTGACAAGGTTCTGCCCGCCAAATTCATTTCCCATTTTTGCATTCTTTCAATCCCTCCTACGAAACCCTACCTGGGTAGACTTCGTCAGTACCTTAAGTTCATATCCCTAGAAGCCATGGGATAAAGCCTTCCCAATTAAAAATCGGCTCAAGCTCAAAAAGATTTATCCCAAACTTCTCCGGGGCTCTTGTGACCATCCCGTCCTTCGGACAGTTTGGCACAACGCTTCCAGAGTCAGCCGCGACACAAGCCATAGGGACGGAACGGTTCAGCCGTCATCCACAATCCGTTGCGTCGCGAAGGGTACGGTATAAAAATTTCCTTATCCCATAGTATACCCTCTAAATAGAAAGAAAAGCGGGTGACCCGCTTTTCAAAAAATTATTTTCGGAGACCCAGTTTTTCAATAATGGCGCGATACCGTTCGATGTCCTTATCCGATAAATAGTTCAAAAGGCCACGACGTTGGCCGACCATCTTGAGCAAACCCCGCCGCGAATGGTGATCCTTTTTGTGAACCTTCAAATGTTCGGTCAAGTAATTGATCCGTTCGGTAAGAATCGCGATTTGAACCTCGGGCGAACCGGTGTCGCCTTCGTGAATACAATACTTGTTGATGATCTCTTGCTTTTTTTCGGTATTTAACATGCTGTCACCTCCTCTTAAATAATCAAAACGCCTCTGACCGAGGGTTGCGTTGGAGCTTCGCAGCTCCCAGTCAAGGGTTTCCCTCAAGTTGATCGCCAGAAACGTCAGTGAAAACAGCCATCCGTTTCAAACGACCGGCTTGGAATTGACGCCAAAACCATATAGTATAATAGCTCCGGCGCAAATGCAAATTTATTTTACCATAAATTCGGAATGGTGTAAACTAAATATCTATTCAACCCCGCGAAAATAATGACCTTTCGTAATTCCCCGGCCGGTAAGCGCCTTAAAATCCTCGATGAACCGTTCGGCCAAGGCTGCGGCCGCGTTATCACGGGAGCCATCTTTCAGTGCATTCAATACTTTGCGGTAACCGGCGACAAAAGTTCCGACCCGCTCACCCGGCATGGCTTTCAACTCCAGCCTTAACATCGGCGCGGGGAGCTTGGTAAACTGCGCCAACTCGCCGATGAGACAGAGATCTTTACTGTTTAACAGGTGCATCCGGCAAAATTGATCAGTCAGGATCGGGAAATCCAGATTCAATCGATCGCGCAAGGCATACTGTCGGGTACGGCAAGGCCGGTCGCAGACGCCGGGTTGGCCCACGGTCGATCCGATCGGGCAATACTCCGAGACCATCAGTTCCAGCGGTCCTTGGACGATCAGTTCCGGCCGCGGCCAATGTTTAGCATAATGAAGCTGCTTCAGCTGTTCCAAGCTCAGTTCCGGCGAGAGGCAAACCTGACGGATCCGAGGGGCGGCCAGAGCGGCCACGGCCCAGCGATTAAAGAGATTCAACGGGTAATTGAGGTAAATCGGGGCTTCGCTCTCCGCCAGCGTCAGTTGCAAACCGCCGAGATCGGCGACCATCACCCCGTCCGGCTCGGCTGCCAATGCGCTCTCCCATTGTTTCCGCCAGATGGCGCGTTGACTCTCCCGCAGGATCCGCGGCAGTCCGATCACCACCCGAACCCCCTGGCGCCGTCCCAGGGCCACCGATTCCTCCAAGGCCGCGGCAGTCCAGTGAAAACCGGTTAGTTCATCGCCGCCGATATAGATCAGATCCACCCCGGCGGCAACCGCTTGCCGCACTCCTTCGGGATCCGCCACCCAGACGCTGAGCGCCGGTCCCTCGGCATCGTTCCGCCTCGCTTCTTGCTTCACTTCGGGCAGCAACGGCTGTGGCTCGGGCAACGGCACCCGGCGATAAGGAGCCAGCCTCGCCGCAGTCAACTGTTCGACCGCCTGCCGCCGCACCTGATTCAACTCGCTCAGCGGCAGCATCAGTTGCGGACCGAGCTCCGAGTGCAGGCCGGCTAGGCGAAAGAAGGTATTGCCCAATCGGCCGAGCTGTTCTGCCAGGACCGCATCGGTCAATGGCCGGTTGCGCGCCGGTTGCAAGGGAACCGCTGAGGTCACGTCGGCGATGTTTCCCGCGTCATCCTGATAAACCGCGCGCAGCGGTTCGTCGCTCCGTCCGGAGACATAAATCTCGCAGGGAATCTGCAGCGATTCATTTTCCCGATCGATCGCCTGCTGGGTCTGAGCGTCCACCCGGGCCGAGAAGACCTTGAAGACCCGGTCGCCATTGCTAATCCGGCCGGGAACCGCCAAGCCGACCGTCATTCCGGCGGCCGCCGCCATTATGATTTGTCCTTTGGAGGTCATCAGCTCCTTGATGGTGGCCGAAACCCTGCCGCCCTGGCTGACCCAGACTTCCACCATATCGCCGCTTTCCAAGGCCGCGTCGAGTTTTAAGGTAATCCGGCCCGATGCCGGATCGACTTTCTGGACTCTGCCCAGTTGCACTCCGCGGTTATTGGGACGGGTAAAGCTCATCAGTTCCCGGTTGCGGTTCCCGCCGAAATAACCGGTAGTCAAGCCGCGATTGAAGACCTCCTCCAGCTCCTGAAACTCCGCGTCGCTGACGGCAAAGCGTTCTGGATCTCGATAGTAACGATCCAGCGCCTTGCGATAAGCCTGCACTACCGAAAAAACGTATTCCGGACGTTTCATCCGTCCCTCGATCTTCAGAGAATGCACCCCGGCCCGCTGCAGCTCGGGAAGGAGCGTCACCAGGGCGATGTCCTGCGGGGATAGCAAATAAGAGCCTCTGACGGGTACCGTCGTCCCGTCGGCCACCAGCTGGTATTCCATCCGACAAGGCTGAGCGCAACGTCCCCGGTTGCCGCTCCGGCCGCCAATCATGCTGCTCATCAGGCATTGCCCGGAATAACATACGCACAACGCGCCATGTACAAAGACTTCCACTTCCAGTCCGGACTCAGCGGCGATCGCCGCCACTTCCGCCCCGGTCAGCTCGCGGGCCAGAACCACCCGGCTTACTCCCAGTTCCTTCAGATATTGGGCGCCTTCCCGGTTATGCACGGTCATTTGGGTGCTGGCGTGCAATTCCAGGCCGGGCACGCGGCTCCGGGCGAGTTGAATCAGGCCGAGATCCTGCACGATTACGGCATCGACCCCCAGATTATAAAGCTGGACCAGCCATTGCAAAGCCTCTTCCATCTCGCTGTCCGCGATTAACGTATTGACGGTGACATACAGTTTCTTGCCGTGCAGATGGAGCAGAGCGGCGGCTTTTTCCAGCGTCGGCAAATCAAAATTGCTGGCGTACTGGCGGGCGCTGAAGGTTTTGCCGCCCAGATAAACCGCGTCGGCGCCGGCCGACACTCCGGCCAGCAGCGCATTCCAATCCCCGGCCGGGGCTAACAATTCCATCTGTACATCTTTGATTTGATCTTGATTCGGTTTCATTGGACTCCAATCTATATATCGTAACGTTTCTATTCCTTATTATTTAAACATTACTGGCTTCATGGCGGATTCCAAGCGCCGTCAGTACTGCAACATAAATATTGGTTAAGGTATGAATCGTTTCAAATGGCGCCAAGTCCGCGCCGAAGACCAGCGTCGGAACCCTATTTAACGTATGGGTCTTGACCGACAGATCCTCGATATTGCCGTGGTCGCTCACCACCAACACGGTCAGCTCCTTGGCCTTGGTCGCGATAAGGGTCCCGATAAAGCGGTCGAGCCGGTTTAAGATCGTCTGTGCCCAAGCCAAATCCCGGGCATGGCCGCACCTATCCGTCTGAAAATATTCAAACAGGGTAAAATCGTGCTGCCTCGCCAGATTGAGCAGGTGGCCGGCAGCTTGCTCCGGCTCATAAAGCGGGACCAGATAACCTTTCTCGCGTAGCAGTTCATTGGTGATATCTTGATAAACCGCCGTGCCCTGCAACAGGTCCGGAATCATCGGCAACCGGCAATCACCGGCCAGCGCCGCGGTGGTCGTGGCCGAGTGACGCCATTTGCCCCGGCCTACGGCGGTGAAATATTCTTCGGTAAAGGTATTGGCAAAGACAGCGCTTAAACCGCTGTCTTTGATCACTTTGAAGAGGCTGGAGCGGTTGAGGATCTCCCGCAAGGCCCGGGTGGGAAACCCATGAATATGCCGTCCGGCGATGGCAGCGGCGTTCACTCCGGCTAAAAAAGCAGTCTGTCCGGTGGCGCTTTGGGGAAGCCCGGCCACTCCCATGGCAGCGTCCGTCGGCCGGACCAGCCAATCCGCTTCCCGAATCCCTTCGCCGATGGTTTCCCCGGTGAACGGCTTGCCCGACAACAGGCCTCGCAAGAACGGCATCGTAGCCGTCAGCAATGGGTTGGAAGGTGCTGCGGCGCCCAAGCCAAATCCATCGATAAACACCATTAACAACGGCATTTAGTTCTCCTTGGCGGCGATTGCCTCCTTCAGCTCCTGCAACTCACGGCGCAGGGAACCGATCTCATTCAAAAGCTGTTTAGAGACTGCCGGATCTTCTTCCTCTTTCAGAATCACACTGAATTTACCGCAAGCTTCCAGTACTGCTTGAGCGACCTGCGAAAGACGGGCCACCCCCTCTTTGCGCAATTCCTGATACAAATCGGCTTTCGAAATATGCTCCTTCGCCAGATTGGCCTCGAGCAACTGGCCGTCTTTGACGAGTACCGTCGGTTTTCCTTCCAACAACCCGGCGAAAAAACGCGAACGGAAGGAGAGCATCGAAAAGAGCAGCTCCAACCCGCCCAGCATGGCCAGGATAATGACCCCGCGCGTAAACGGAACCCGTTGTTCCAGGCCGACCACCACGATTACATCGCCGATCCCGGCCATGATGACCAGATCAAACAAACTTAGTGTGCCGAGGGCCCTTTTGCCCATCCAGCGGACCACTGCCAGCGCCACAATATAAATCGCTATCGGTTTAGTCAAAAAACGCAGTAAAAACCAGCCGTCCATCCCATCGCCTCGGCCTTCGGAGCCATGTGATAAAGTGGGATCACTCATCAAAGCGTTGAATCGACCCCATCACTTGCTTCCCTGAGCTTTTGTGCTCACCCTGACCTTCGGACAAGGTTAACCACAACGCTGTTAGTATGGACCGGTTGGTAAGGAGCGATTCCTCCCATTACTGGGTGCGGCCGCAGACGGGGCACTTTCCCTTGACGGTAGTGGGTTCGGGATTGGGCCAGACCTTGCAGTCGATCAATCCGACGCTACCCAGGCGTTCATAAGGGCATACCCCGTTGATCATATGGTAGCCCTCGAAAGTGAGGCAGCCGTCGCTGATCCGGTGACAGTAGGGGCAGTAGGTTTGGGGATAAGAGGATAAGCCGACCCGGACCAGGCCGCGGTACTCCACCTTGTGGCCGCAGGCAATGCAGGTCGCTCCTTCCAGTTCCCTGCCGTTCAGCTTGCGAAATTGCAATCCTTCGGGAGAGATGATCAGTCTGGGCATGTCCGCCGGTAAGGAGTTGTCCTGAATAATATAGAACAATGGCGCCAAACGCATCAAATCATTGGCGAAACTAGAGGCTTCGACCGGACTATGGACGATATCCCACGGCAAGGCCATCAGGCATAATAGCGCGACAATGAGAATCACGGCCGCCTTGAACCCGCCAAATATAGCCCCCGCTCCACTATCGATCAGTGTGACCGGTTCATTCTTCTGGGTCGCTTTCCAATGCTTCCCGATATAGCTGACGACCCCTCCGATCAGGACCACGATCAGGATAAAGCCGAGGATCTGACAGAACGGCGCGGAAAAATGCAGCATGCTTTCGAGGTATGCGCCGACCCGGGGATAAAAATAAAACGCCAAAATCAGAGCCAGCACGCCACCGATGAGATCGAATAATTGCTGCACGAACCCTTTGCGATAGCCTTGAAAAATGAAAAAGCCAAATACACCGCCGATCAACCAGTCGACCCAGGTCACAGGAGTACCCTCCTTGACGGTATCACTCCGCCTCTTCCAATAATTGATCCAGATACTGATATTCTTGACGTAATTTATGCATTTCATCCGCAACTTTCAAGGCGGCCAACACGGCAATCTGGGACTTGGTCAGCTTGGGATTGCTAGCGGCGATATTTTTGAAAATCTCCTCCAGGTATGAGGTAATTGTATCGACGTATTCCCGGTTATCATTGCCCCGGATCAGATACTCTTCGCCCATCAGCCGGATGAGATACTGTTTATTTTCCGGTTCACCGTTCTTCCGCTCTATCATCAGTACACCCCAAGGCGCCCTTTCCCCTCGTCTTGGAGGTGGATTCAGACGGCCCATTCTTGTCCCATTATCGGGATCTATTAGCCATCCATTAAAAAACTCCTTCAATTGAAGGAGTTAAACTTCCACCACGATTCCGAAAAGATAAGGCAGGCAGAGGATGAACCCGGTAAAAAGGAGATAGCAGAGCAAGGTGGTTAGAGAAACGACCGGTCGTTTGGCTGCAGCGAGATACATCCTGGTCTGAAACAAGTATTGAATCCAAGGAAGCTTTTCCTGGAACTCCTCGGTCTCCCGCAAATCCTGCCAATTCAGATAAGCGGCGATCTCTTGGTCGAGCCGGAACAGATCTTCGTCGATCCAGCCCCGGATCCTGCGCTGGGTGATCCAGAACAAACCGAGCAGCATCCCAAGCAACGGAATCGGCAGCAAATAACTGTAAAGGAGCGAATCGATCAGGAAAAAGCTGCTCAAATAATAGTAAATGAGACTCAGAAAGACGGTTAACAAAAAACCGGTTTGCAGCGTTTCCCGCCAAAAACGTTGCCATAGCTCCCCAAACATCAGCGGGGCAACCTGGGAGTGCGAGCGCCAATGATGCCAGGTTATGGCCAGCGTCTCTCCGAACGAACTCAAAAGATACCCCCAAATCAGCGCATCCAACACCAAATAAAGATAGTAATGCCATTCGGGCCGAAGGGCGGTCCATTTGGCCGCCTGCGCCCCTAAGACCAGCAAAAAGACGATAAAGATTGTCCAGCCCCGCCAGCGGTTCAAGCGATAACGGGGAAAGAAGAGATAGCGCCCGAGAAAGACCACTGCCGCCAACAGGATCTTGCTCTCCAGGAATGCTTTCAACTCGACAGCCTGCTGAAGTTTTTCCAGGCTGCCGAGCGCCCAGGAAACAAAAATCCAAATCAAAACGATCCCCAGATAAAAAACGGCGCCCTCAACCAGTTGATTTTCGATCCGCTGCCAGATTTTGCCCATAAAAAAAACACCCCCCGGTCCATTGTCGATACAATGTATGATTGGACGAGGAGGCTTAGAACTTTTTTAGCTATCGGAGTCTCGGCTTCCGAGCGGCTCAGGCCCGTACCGTGGCGCCATAAGCGTTATTGAGCGTCGCCAACAATTCAGTTTGCAGTTGATTGACCTCGGCGTCGGTCAGGGTTCGTTCCTTGGAACGGTAGACCAGCTTAAAGGCCAGGCTGCGCATTCCCGGCGGCACTTGCTCGCCTTGATAAACATCGAAGAGTTCGACCCGTTCCACCAGGTGCTTGGTGATGGCCTCGATCTTGGCGGCCACTTCCGCGGCGGGGACGGTTTGCGGCAGAACCAGGGCCAGATCGCGTTCCAAGGCCGGAAACTTCGGCAACGGTTCAAAAAGCAACGCCGTTTCGCGGAACGCCGCCAGCACCTGGAGATCAAGTTCCATGATGAAGGCTTTTTTGGTGAGCCCATACTCCTCGGCCACCTCGGGATGGACTTGGCCGAGCCAGCCCACTGGCGTGCCGTTGACCCGGACTTCTGCCGCCTGACCGGGGTGCAGAAACGGTTTGGCCGAGCGCTCCAGCGTGAACTGGGGCAGGCTGAAGCGGTCGAATAACGCCTCCAAAACCCCTTTCATATCGTAAAAATCGACTTCCTCCCGGGACTGATTCCAACCCGCCTCGCGCAACTGGCCCATCAAACCGACGCTGAGATGGAGCGGCTCTTCGGGCAGAACTTCGCCGGCCTGGGGCCAATATACCCGCGCCAATTCGTAAAAAGCCAGGTTCGGTTGACGGCGTTTGGCATTGAACGCCAGGCATTCGAGTAGACTGTGGACCAGATTGGTCCGCATCACCGCCTGGTCCTCGCTGAGCGGAACCATCAAATCCACGGTCCGGACCAGGCTATCGTTCTCTGGTAGCTGCAAACGGGCCGGTACGTTCTTCCCGTATAAGCTGTAAGTTTTGATCTCGGAAAACCCGATCCCTTGCAACAACGAACGGCAATCCGCCTCAAACTGCTGGAAGGAAGTCCGTCCGCCCGGCAGCCGGCTCTCCGGGATGGTGGCCGGGATCCGATCGTAGCCGTAAAGCCGAGCCACTTCTTCCGCCAAATCAGCTGAATAAGAAACATCCGGCCGGTAGGTCGGCACCGTGACCGTGAATCCGCCGGCCGGGCCATCACTCACCGCAAAGGTAACCCGTTCGAGATAGCTGCGAATCTCCGCCGGACTCAAGTCCGTTCCCAGCCAGTGATTGAGCGTCTCGACCGAGGTATGAATCGTAACCGGCCGAATGGGCTGCGGATATTGGTCGACATAACCGCGGGCCACCGTTCCGGCTCCCAGCAGTTCCACCAGGTGCATGGCCCGGTTCATCGCAGTCAGCGAACCGTTGGGATCGATCCCCCGCTCGAAACGGAACGAGGATTCACTCTTCATGCCCAGCTTGGCGGCTGTCTTGCGGATGCTGCGCGGCGCAAAGTAAGCGGACTCAAACAGGATGTTGACCGTGTCGTTCCGCACCTCGCTGCTGGCGCCGCCCATCACTCCGGCGATGCACAGTCCGCCGCGCGGATCGGCGATGAGCAACTGCCCTGCCTCACATTGCCGTTCCACATCATCCAGGGTGACCAGCTTCTCGCCGTCCTTGGCCCGGCGGACGATGATGGAATGATCGGCGATCCGGTCCAGATCGAAAGCATGTAAAGGTTGATTGTATTCCAGCATCACATAGTTGGTAATGTCCACCATGTTATTGATGGGCCGGACTCCCGTGGCCTGCAGCCGGCGCTGCAGCCATTGCGGCGAAGGTTCGATCTTCACGTCCGTAACTACCCGGCCGATATAGCGCGGGCATAGATCAGGGTCGTTAATCCGAATGCTGATTAACTGCTCCGCCGGTTTCCCTTCCGCTTGGACCTCCGTCGAGCTCGGGGTCATCGGAATTCCCAAAATGGCGGCCACTTCCCGGGCCACCCCGATCATTCCCAGACAATCGGAACGATTCGCCGTCAGCTCCAGCACCAGGATCTGATCGGTCGCTCCCAAGGCTTCGGCTACCGGAGTGCCGGCCGCCAACTGCTGGTCGAAAACCCAGATCCCCGCGGATTCTTTCTCCAGTCCCAATTCCGCGCCGGAACAGAGCATGCCCCGGGAAAGCACTCCTTTAAAATTAGCCTCGTCGATGGCTTTGCCATCGGGTAAAGTGGTCCCGGGCAGCGCCAGCGGAACCAGGTCCCCGACTTTCAAGTTCTTGGCGGCAGTCACCACTTGCTGTTCGCCGCGACCGGTCGCCAGCTTGACGATGAATAGGTTATCCGCTTGTTCATGCTTTGACAATTCGGCCACCCGGGCCACGATGATGCCCCGGTATTGATCCGCCTGATCCTCCACGGCCTCGACCGCGATCCCGGACATGGTCAACTTCTCGGCCAAATCGGCCGCACTCATATCCAACGTTACATATTCCCGCAACCATTCCAATGAAACCCGCATCACGTCTTCCTCCATCCTGTATAACCAAACTAAGTCAAGCCAACCCGGCCCACTCCGCTTCGTTCAACCCACCATCGCCTCCCGCGAATGGTTAAAGCGGATCAGAACTGAGCCAGGAAGCGCAGATCATTCTCATAAAAAACGCGGATATCGTTGATATCGTATTTTAACATCGCGATCCGCTCGGCGCCCATTCCGAACGCAAACCCGGTGAAGCGCTCCGGATCATACTTGGACATCTTGAGGACCAGCGGATGGACGGAACCCGATCCCATGATCTCCAGCCAGCCGGTGCCTTTGCAAACCCGGCAGCCTTTCCCCTGGCAGCCGCACGAGACATCCACCTCGGCGCTGGGTTCGGTAAACGGAAAATAGCTCGGCCGGAACCTCACCTTGCGGTCGGCGCCGAACATCCGCTGCGCAAAGACTTCCAGCGTCCCCTTGAGATCGCCGAAAGTGATCCCCTCGTCCACGACCATGCCTTCGATCTGGGTGAACATCGGCGAATGCGTGGCATCCAGCGCGTCGCGGCGATACACCCGCCCCGGAGCGATCACCCGGAACGGCTTGGGATATTCCCGTTCCATGGTGCGGATCTGAACCGGGGAAGTATGGGTCCGCAACAGGACTTCCGGCGTAATGTACAAGGAATCGTGCATATCGCGGGCCGGATGATCTTTGGGCAGGTTCAAAGCCTCGAAATTATAATAATCCTTTTCGACCTCGGGCCCCTCGGCGATGGAGAAACCCAAGCCGATGAAGATCGCCGCGATCTCATCCAGCACCAGTTGGATCGGATGGGGATGGCCCACTTTCGGCCGGCGTCCCGGCAGCAAAATGTCCAGTTCCTCCGCAGCCAGCCGCGCCCGTTGTTCCGCCTTGGCCAAATCCCGGCCGCGCTCGGCGATGGCCTCCTCGATCTGCTGCCGGACCTGGTTGGCCAATTCGCCAATCACCGGCCGCTCCGCCGCGGATAACGCGCCCATCCCGCGCAAAATCGCGGTCAACGAACCCTTTTTACCCAAATATTTGACGCGGAGCTCATTCAGCGTCGAACTCTGCTGCGCTTGGGCGAGTTCCAGCAGAGCTTCCCCGCGCAACTTTTCCAGTTGCTCTTTCATGTATCGTACCCCCAGTAAATGATCGAATGCCAAAAACAAAAAAACCCTTCATCCCACTCGGGACGAAAGGTTGATTTTCGTGGTACCACCCAAAAAATAACTCCGCAGGTACAGAACACTATACCCTCTCCCTCTAACGGTGGAGCTCCGTCGCGACCTACTTCTTGCTTCGCCATACTCGGTTCAGTCCGCAGCTTAAGAGGGAACTTCCCGACATCGTTCCGTGAAAGGGTCTCAGTCGTGCCCCTTCTCCCTGTAAACGGAAGGTAACGCGGTACTTTCCTCTGTCATCGCTTTATGTTATTTTATTTGCCCTAATTAACTTAATGTAGTCCGCACGATCTCACGGTAAATTAAGTAGGCGGTGATGGAACCGGTCGTCTCAAAGACCCTCCAGAAAAATTCAGCCGATAACTTCACTTCAACATCATCCCTTCTTCACCGAGTGTTGTCGTGAAAAACGGTCACCGCAAAACCAACTTCATTATATCAAAGCGCTCTCACTTTTACAAGTATCCATATTCATCCGCTGCCGGAGCGCTTCGTAGATCAAAATTCCCGTTGATACCGCTACATTCAGTGATTCCGCCTTTCCGGGCTGGGGAATCAGAACTTTTTGGATGGAAAAATTTTCCCATTCGGGATCAATTCCCCGTCCCTCGCTGCCGATCAATAGCAGCGTCGGCCGGATCAGATCCGCCTGGAAACAGGCCCGGTCGGCCCGGACATCGCCGGCGATCACCTGAAGCCGGCCTTGTTCGGCCAGCGCCACAATGGTTCCCGGCGGGACATTGCGAAAGATGTTTACGTTGAAAATCCCTCCCATACTGGCACGCACGACTTTCCCCTGATACGGATCGGCGGTTTGCGGTGTAAACCATAACGGACGGATGCCGCTGGCCCAGGCGGTTCGGATAATCGTGCCGATGTTGCCCGGATCCTGGACCCCGTCGACGACCAGCCCGAGGCTCAAACCGGCCAGAGCCGGACTCGAAGCCGCCGGAAACGGCAATGCCGCGATAATCCCCGGCGGGCTTTCGGTCTCGGCCGCGCCCTTGAAGACCGCTTCGCTGACTTCATAGCCGGGCGCCGGCGCCGTTTGCATCGCCTCGAGCAGCGCCCGGCCCTCGGCGGTCCCGGTTAATTTGGCCGTCCATAAATAGAACTGGACCGGCCAGTCCGCTTTCAAAGCCTCTTGCACCAGATGAATTCCTTCGGCTAAAAATAGCTTGTGCTCTTCCCGGCCTTTTTTATGGTGTAAACTCTTTACCAGTTTAATCAGCTGATTGGCGTTGCTGGTGATCAAGCGGTTCCTCCATGTTTCCGATTCCCGTCCGCTAACGGAGCGTGTCCCTATTCAAGAATCAATGAGAGAATGTAAATTTCTTGGAAAAAGCTTCGCGCCACAATATATTGATAGATATATCTGGGTTCATCACTATATATTGTGTCGCGAAGGGTACATTATGGTAATTTATAATTCTCTCTATATTATAGCTTGGATTACACAAAAAAACAATTTGAGAGTCCGGCCGCGCGGCAAAACGCGGCTTTTCCCAAATTGTTTTTTCAGAAGCGTCGGACGGGATCGCTAAGCGGCTACATGCTCTCGATCCGTTTTATCCGGTCGGACGTCGCCGGATGGGTCGAGAAGAACTCGAAGAACTGCCCATTCTTTCCCGCGCCTTCCAGTCGCTGATCGCGATGCCAGAAAGCCAGGTATCTATCCTTGCTGAAACCGGCCTGACGCATGATGTGCACGCCCAGTTTGTCCGCCTGATATTCGGCGTCGCGGCTATAGCCGAGCTGCAGCAGCAGGATGGAAAAGCCGGCCATCCTGGTGATGGCCTCGTGATTGAAGCTGTTTGCTCCGCCCGTGCCCAGCGCCGCGACGACGGCGGTCATCCCCACCGAGCGCAGGATCGCTTTCATACTGTGCCGGCATTCCACATGGGCCAGTTCGTGAGCCAACACTCCGGCCAGTTCATCGTCATTCCGCGTAAAATCCAATAAGCCGGTATTTACGAAAACATACCCTCCCGGCAATGAAAAGGCGTTGACGGCCGGATCCTCCACCACGGTCAGGTTGTATTTCAACTCATTTTTGCGCTGCGTGGCCGCGACCAGCCGGTTAAACACCGCCTCCAGGCGCTCATTTTGGCCGGCCGGCAGCTGGACTTGCTCCTTGGTGGCCAGGATGGTCTCGTGGTTCAGATAGCCGATCTCCTTTTCCAATCCCAGCGACATGCCGTCCCAGACGGATTCGGCCCGGATTACTGAGCCGGACACCAGCAGCACGGTCAGCAGCAGCATGATAAAGATCGGCCAACGTTTCCGAAGCATCGCTTTTCCTCCAGTCTAACTTTCCAGCGAGCGAAGGGGTGATTTCAGTTTACTCTCTATAATTCTGCACCACTGGCGGAGTTCCTTGCGCTGCCGGCCATCCAGATTATGTTATCCGCCGGAAAAGGCGGCGGCAAGCGCATCGGCGCTTTCAGACGCTCCGGAGATCCTCCCCGAATCGCCCAAATGCCCGTCCAACCGCTGAGGCCGTTCATTTTACCGTTAAAAATGGTCGAACAGTCACCGGATCAGTTCACTCGGTTACTGAGCAAGCTCTTTCAGTCACTCAGCAAGCTCGCTCAGTCACTTAACAAGCTCTTTCAGTCACTCAACAAGCTCGCTCAGTCGCTCAGCGAGCTCTTTCAGTGCGTAAAAAAAGCGCTCCGATAGCGGAGCGCGGGCCGACAGGCTCATTACTCGAACGTCCTAGGAACGTTTTTCCTCTTTCCGTTTCAGATATTCCGCAAAACCGATCTCCTCGAGCAATAGCGCTTTATCATTGACTTCCTTGGCCAGGCGTTTCTTGAAATCGATCACCTTCTGACGGAGACTTGAATCCACCACGCTCAGGATCTGGACCGCCAGAATTCCGGCGTTCTTGGCGCCATTGATGCTGACGGTGGCCACCGGAATGCCGCTGGGCATCTGGACGATGGAGTACAAGGAATCCACTCCGTCCAGGGTATTCGTCTTGATCGGCACGCCGATCACCGGCAACGGGGTCATCGCCGCCAATACCCCCGGCAGATGAGCCGCGCCGCCCGCCCCGGCGATGATCACTTCCAGTCCCCGCTCCGGCGCGCTGGCGGCATATTCGATGGCCCGCTTCGGCGAACGGTGCGCCGAAATGATGGTCATTTCGTAGTCCACCCCGAATTCGTCCAGGACCTCCGCTGCCTGTTTCATCAGCGCCAGGTCGCTGTCGCTACCCATTACGATTCCTACTAACGGCATCGATTCCACTCCTTATCGTTTTCTGATTTTCGATTGAAAAATATCCCGTCGGCCACGATGCGCTGAACCGATCACATCTTTCAAATCCGTCTTCTGTTCGGCGAGAAATTCCCCGATGCCTTCGATCACCCGCGCCGGGGTCAGCGGATCCCGGAAAGTGCCGGTCCCGATAGCCACCGCCGTTGCCCCGGCCATCATAAACTCGATGGCGTCCGCCGCGGTAGTGATGCCGCCCATGCCGATCAGCGGCACCGACACTTCCTGGTACACCTGCCAAACCATGCGCAAAGCCACCGGCTTAATCGCCGGGCCCGACAAGCCGCCCACCATATTGGCCAGCACAGGGCGGCCTTTCCGGATATCGATGGCCATCCCAAGCAAAGTATTGATCAGGCTGAGGCAATCGGCCCCGGCTTCCTCGACCCGCCGGGCGATCAGGGTCACGTCGGTCACGTTGGGGGAGAGCTTGACGATCAGCGGTTTCCGGGTCGCCTGCCGCACCGCCCGGGTCACCCGGTAAGCCGTCTCCGGATCGGTTCCGAAAGCCATGCCGCCTTCTTTCACATTGGGGCAGGAAATATTCAGTTCAAACCCGGAAACCTCCGGGCAATCCGTCAACCGCTCGACCACTCCCACGTATTCGGGGATGGTCTTGCCGACCACGTTGACAATGACCGGCGTCCGGTAAGGCCCCAAGAACGGCAGCGCCTCCCGGATGAAAACCTCGACGCCCGGATTTTGCAGGCCGATGGCATTCAACATCCCGGCCGCCGTCTCATAGACCCGGGGCGGCGGATTGCCCGGCCAAGGCTCCAGCGATACCCCCTTGGTCACCACGGCGCCAAAGGTATCCGGCGTAAAAAACGGCAGATACTCACGGCCGTAACCGTAGGTTCCCGAAGCCGGCAAGACCGGGTTTTTCAAATGCAACCCGGCGAGCCGGGTATCCAACGCAAGTTCGCTCATGCCAGTTCCACCTCGTCCATGGCAAAAACCGGGCCATCCACGCATACCCGGCGGTAGCCCTCCTTGTGCTTGCAGACGCATCCCAAACAAGCGCCCACCCCGCAGGCCATGTAGGCTTCCAACGACAGTTGTCCGGGAATCCCCGCCGCCAACGCCAGCTGGCGCACGGCCCGCAACATGGGCGTCGGACCGCAAGCCGCCAGGAAATCATAATTCTGCTCCGCCAGCCGTTTTTGGAGGGCCGCGGTAACCAAGCCCCGTTCGCCGTAACTGCCATCCTCGGTAACTGCCCGGACCGGTATACCGGCGGCTTCCCACTGGTCGAGCTCCAGAAGATCCCGCTGGGTCCGGCCGCCGTAAAACAGCTCCAGCTGAAGCTCGGGGCGCTCCCGCCGTAACTGCTCGGCCAGGCCAAAGAGGGGCGGCATCCCCACCCCGCCGGCGACCAGGGCCAGGCTCCGCGCCGTCTCCGGGACCGCAAAACCGTTGCCGAGCGGTCCCCAGACCTTCAACAGTTCGCCGCGCTGCTTCGCCGCCAATTGCGCGGTGCCCCGACCGACCGTTTTCACGATGATTGAGACACTCCCCTTCTGGGGATCGATCCGGTAGAGGCTGATCGGACGGGCCAATAGCGGATCGAGACTGCCGTCGTCAGCCGCCCGGATCTGAATGAACTGGCCCGGCAGGGCCTGATCCGCTATGTCCGGCGCGAGCAGTTCCAAACGGTAGTACCCGGCGGACAGTAATGCTGTTTCCAGAATCAATGCTTCTTGCTGAATCATCCTATCCTCGTCTCAAATGACTTGTTTGTACCGGTAACCCCGAAAATCTTGAATCGGAATCGCCTGATCGGGTTCCCAACCCTCTTCCAGGGCCAGCAGGACGTGTAAAAAGGCCGTAACCGTGTCCAGCGACGTCAGGCAGGGGATATTATGCTCGACCGAAGCCCGCCGGATTTTGAAACCGTCCCGTTCCGGCGCTTTCCCGTGCGTAATCGTATTGACCAACAGCTGCACCTCGCCACGCTTAATGGCGTCGAGAATATTCGGGGAATCCTCGTCGATCTTGTTCAATTTGACCACTGGAACGCCCCGCACTCGCAGGTACGCGGCAGTGCCCATGGTCGCCAGGATCTTGAAGCCCCGCTCCGAGAGCTTCTTGAGCAACGGCAACGCTTCGGCCTTATCCCGGTCCGCCAACGTGGCCAGAATGGCGCCGCCCCGCGGCAGGTTGTAACCGGCGCCCAGGAACGCTTTATACAGCGCACCGGCATAAGTCCGGTCCACGCCCATCACTTCGCCGGTGGATTTCATCTCCGGCCCCAGGGATATATCGACCTGGGTCAATTTGGAGAAGGAGAAGACCGGCGCCTTGACCGCGATCAGTTTGGGCTCGGGCCACATCCCGCCGGCATAACCCTGGTCATGCAACGTCTGGCCGAGAATGGCCCGGGTAGCCACCTGGACCATGGGAATGCCGGTGATCTTGCTCATGAACGGCACCGTCCGGCTGGAGCGCGGATTGACCTCGATACAATAGACTTCGTCATCCGACAGCACGAATTGAATATTGATTAGACCGACCACTTGCAAAGCCTGGGCCAGTTTTAACGTGTGACTGAGGATCTTCTCCTTCTCTCCCATGCTCAGATGCTGGCTGGGATAAATGGCGATCGAGTCGCCGGAATGGACGCCGGCCCGCTCCAGATGCTCCATGATTCCCGGAACCAGGATGTTATGGCCGTCGCAGATGGCGTCGACCTCACATTCCCGGCCCGAGACATAGCGGTCGATCAAGACCGGATGTTCCGGCGCGGCCTGCACAGCATGAGTCAGATAATTGCGGAGCTCGTCGAAGTTATAGACGATCTCCATGGCCCGGCCGCCCAAGACGTACGAGGGCCGCACCAGCACCGGAAAGCCGATCTCCTTGGCCACTTCCAGCGCTTCATCCAGCGAGACCACGGTCCGGCCGGCCGGCTTGGGAATCCCCAGATCCAGCAGCAACTTATCGAAGCGTTTGCGATCCTCGGCCAAGTCGATGGAATCGACCGAGGTCCCCAGGATGCGGATCCCCGCCTGCTCAAGCTTGGCGGAAAGATTGATGGCGGTCTGCCCGCCGAACTGCACGATGACCCCCTCGGGTTGTTCCAACTCCAGGATGTGCAGGACATCCTCCACGGTTAACGGCTCGAAGTAGAGCCGGTCGCCGGTGTCGAAATCGGTGCTGACCGTTTCCGGATTATTATTGATGATAATCGCTTCGATGCCGGCCTCTTTCAGCGCCCAGACCGAGTGGACGCTGCAATAGTCGAACTCGATGCCCTGGCCGATGCGGATCGGGCCCGAACCGATGACGGCGATCTTGCGTTTCCCGGTGGGCACCGCTTCATTTTCCCGTTCGTAACAGGAATAAAAGTAAGGCGTGACCGCTTCAAATTCCGCGGCGCAGGTATCCACCATCTTATAGACCGGCCGCAGCTTATGCTGGTAGCGGAACTGGCGAACTTCTTCCTCCCGCGCCCCAGTGAGCCTGGCGATCTCGCGGTCGGAAAAGCCCAACCGTTTGGCGGCGGTCAACAGTTCTACATCGCAATAGCCGGCGGCGCTCAATTGGACTTCCATATTAACGATATTCAACAATTTTTGCAGGAAGAACCGGTCCACTTGGGTCCGGCGGTTCAAATCCGCGATCGTATAACCGCGCCGCAGGCATTCGGCCAGGAAAAAAAGGCGCCGGTCGTCGGCGGCGACGATGGCGTGCTCCAAGGCTTCCTGGCTCAGCTCCGCCGCGTCCGGCAGCGCCAGGCCGTACTGGCCGATCTCCAGGGAGCGGATGGCTTTCAACAACGCCGCTTCCAGCGTGCGGTCAATGGCCATGACCTCGCCGGTGGCCTTCATTTGGGTGTTAAGCGTGCGGTCGGCCAGATTAAACTTGTCAAATGGCCAGCGGGGTATCTTCATCACCACATAGTCCAGCGCCGGCTCGAATGAGGCGTAAGTCTTGCCGGTGACCGCATTTTTAATCTCATCGAGGTGCAGGCCGATGGCGATCTTCGCCGCGACCTTGGCGATGGGATAGCCGGTGGCTTTCGAAGCCAGGGCGCTCGACCGGCTGACCCGCGGATTGACTTCGATAACATAGTATTGAAAGCTGTGCGGATCCAGCGCATATTGAACATTGCAGCCGCCCTCGATTCCCAGGGCGCGGATGATCTGCAATGACGCCGCTCGCAGCATCTGATATTCCCGGTCCGCCAAAGTCTGGCTGGGGGCCACCACGATGCTGTCCCCGGTATGGATGCCCACCGGGTCGAGGTTTTCCATATTACAAACCGTGATGCAGCTATTATTGGCGTCGCGCATCACTTCATATTCGATCTCTTTGAAACCGGCCACCGACTGCTCCAGCAAGACTTGGGTGATCGGGCTCAAGGTCAGGCCGCGGACGACGATCTCTTCCAGTTCGGCCCGGTCATGGGCGATCCCGCCGCCGGTGCCGCCCATGGTATAAGCGGGCCGGATGATCAGCGGAAAAGGCACCCGTTCCGCAAATTCCAAAGCTTCCTCGAGCTTCGCGATGATCGCGCTCTCCGGAATCGGCTGGCCGATCTCCAGCATCGTTTGTTTAAAGAGTTGCCGGTCCTCGGCTTTCTTAATGGCCGTCAAAGGCGTCCCCAGCAGCCGCACCTTGTATTCGTCCAAAATGCCGGCTTCCGCCAGTTTCACCGCCATATTCAAGCCAACCTGCCCGCCCAGGGTAGGCAACAAGCCGTCGGGCCGTTCCTTGGCGATAATTTGCCGCAACGAATCCACGGTCAGCGGTTCAATGTACACCCGGTCGGCCATATTGGCGTCGGTCATGATCGTGGCCGGATTGGAATTGACCAGCACCACCGCGAGCCCTTCTTCCTTCAACGAACGGCAGGCCTGCGTCCCGGCATAATCAAACTCGGCCGCCTGGCCGATGATGATCGGTCCCGAACCAATGACCATTACTTTTTTGAGAGATTGATCCAAAGGCATGGTTTCACCCACTTGAAAAAATATTCGCAACCCCATCGGCCCGCTGGCGAGCGGGGTTGACCAGCATGAATAATTATAAATTAGCCACGAATTCATCGAATAAATATTCAGAATCGGTCGGCCCGGGCGCCGCTTCCGGGTGGTACTGCACCGAAAAGATGGGCAGTCTCCGGTGGCGCAGCCCCTCCACTGTCCCGTCATTGACGTTGACGTGGGAGACGATGGCCTCGGCCGGATCCAGCGAATCGGCCCGCACCGCGAAGCCGTGATTTTGCGAAGTGATGGTTACCTTGCCGGTCAATAGATTCTTGACCGGATGATTCCCGCCGCGATGGCCGAACTTCAATTTATAGGTATCGCCGCCCAATGCCAGACCGATGATCTGATGGCCCAGGCAAATACCGAAAATCGGCAACCTGCCCTGAAGTTCCCGCACCGTTTGGACGGCATACGGCACATCCTTGGGATCGCCGGGGCCGTTGGAAAGCATGATCCCGTCGGGCTTCATCCCCAGGATCTCCGCGCCGGTAATATCGCAAGGCACCACCGTCACCCGGCAGCCATGGGCCACCAGCCGGCGCACGATGTTTCCTTTCGCGCCGAAATCCACCAGGACCACGTGTCGATTCCCTTCGCCCTCGCTGTAAACCCGGTCGGTGGTTACGCCCTTGATGAAATCCTGCCCCGAAAGATCGGGAATGGCCGCCACCCGTTCCAGCAACTCGGCCTCGGAATCCGCGGCGGTAGTGATCAAACCGCGCATCGTCCCCTTGCTGCGCAACCTCTTGGTCAAAGCGCGCGTGTCCAGCCCGGCAATGCCCGGAATGTCATACTGTTTTAAAAAAGCGTCCAAGGTCAGCTCGGCCCGCCAGTTGCTCGGCTCCGGGCAATATTCCTTGACGATAAAGCCCCGGGCGTGCGGCCGCCTGGACTCGAAGTCGAAAGGATTGATCCCGTAATTGCCGATCAACGGATAGGTCATCGTAACGATCTGCCCGCTATAGGAAGGATCGGTCAAGATCTCTTGGTAGCCGGTCATGCCGGTGTTAAAAACGACCTCGCCGCCGATTTCGCCATCCGCTCCAAACGATTGTCCCGTATAGATGCTGCCGTCTTCCAATACCAAGCGCGCCTGTTTCATGAGGCCAAACCTCCATCTTGAATCGAACTTGCCCTATCTTTTCTGCGACGTCGCCTGCCCGTCGCGTTTATTGTATCATAAATATACATTAAAATGAAATATTTATTCAACTGGTTTTGCGGCGTCCAACTTTAAAATTCCGTTAACCCAGACCGTTTCAACTTTTCCCGTTAATTTCCTGCCAATGAACGGCGAATTTTTCGATTTCGAGATCAGGTCGGCCGCGCTTACTTCCCATTCCTGGCGAGGGTCGACGATCAGCAGGTCGGCCGGGTCGCCGGGGTTCAACCGTCCACCGGGCACGTTCAGGATCCGGGCCGGATTCAGCGCCAGTTTTTCGACCAGCTGTTCTTTAGAAAGCCAGCCGCCCAGCACCAATTCGGTCCAGGCGACGCTGAAGGCCGTCTCAAAGCCGATCATTCCGGTCGGCGCCAGCGCAAACTCGCGATGTTTCTCCTCGAGCGAATGCGGGGCGTGATCGGTGGCAATCACTTCGATGGTTCCATCCTGAAGTCCCCGGCGCAGCGCGTCGCGGTGTTCTTCGCTCCGCAGTGGCGGGCTGACCCGGAAGGCCGTATCGTAGCTTTCCAGGGCCTGATCGGTCAGTGTAAAATGATGCGGCGTCGCCTCGGCGCTGACCTTCAGGCCCCGCCGTTTGGCTTCGGCCAGCAATTGGACGCCTCGGGCGGTGCTCAAATGGCAGAAATGGACCCGGCCGCCGGTGTATTCGGCGATCAGCAGGTCGCGGGCGATCATCACATCCTCGGCGATGGCCGGAATCCCGGGCAGACCCAGCACCGTGGACCAATAGCCCTCGTGCATCACGCCGGCATCGGCCAGTTTGGGATCCTCTTCGTGAAGCAGTACAGGCCGTTCGAACAAGGCCGCATACTCCAACGCCGAGCGAAGCACGGCGGGATTCATGACCGTCTTGCCGTCATCCGAAAAGGCGACCGCGCCGACGGCGGCCATTTCGCCCATCTCCGCCAGTTCCTCGCCTTTCAGGCCCTTGGTGACCGCGCCGATGGGATAGACCTTGGCCCAACCGCTTTCGCGGGCTTTCTTGAGAATGTATTCGATGACCACCGCGCTATCGGCCACCGGCTGGGTATTGGCCATGCAGGCGACTCCGGTAAAGCCGCCTTTCACCGCCGCCCGGGTCCCGCTGAGAATCGTCTCCTCGTCCTCGCGGCCCGGTTCCCGCAGATGGCAGTGCATATCGATGAGCCCCGGCAAAACCAGCTTTCCTTCCGCCGGGATGATCGTAGCGTCGGCGACGGGCAATTCCCGGCCCACCGCGACCACTTTTCCCGACTCCAGCAAAAGGTCGCCGATCCCCGCAAACTCCCCCGCCGGATTGACGATCTCCCCGCCTTTAATGCAGTATTTCATCTTTGTTGCCTCCTCCGGTTAACAGATACAACAGTGCCATCCGGACCGCCACGCCGTTGGTGACCTGCGCGGTAATGACCGACTGTTCATGGACCGATACTTCTTCACTGATCTCCACGCCGAGATTGGCGGGCCCCGGATGCATGACCAGCAGGTCGGGGCGGGCTTGTCTCAGCCGGGCCAAGTTGACGCCGTACAATTTGGCATACTCGCGGAGCGTCGGAAAGTAAGCCTTGGTCTGCCGCTCCAGCTGGATGCGCAGGATATTGACCACATCCGCGTCCGCTAGCGCCTTGTCCAGATCCGTTTCGACCCGGACGCCCAACTCGGCGATACCCTTGGGCATCAGGGTCGGCGGCCCCACCACCGTGACTTGGGCGCCCAATTTGGTTAAGCCGTAAATGTTGGATTTGGCGACCCGGCTATGCATAATATCCCCGACGATGGTGACATTCAAGCCGGCGATCCGGCCCTTCTTTTCGCGGATGGAATAAAGGTCCAGCAAACCTTGGGTCGGGTGTTCGTGCGCGCCGTCCCCGGCATTGATAACATGCGCCGCCACCGACTCCGCCAGCAGACGCGGCGTGCCGCCCAGCGAATGCCGGATGACGATGAGATCGACGCCCATGGCTTCCAGCGTCCGGGCGGTGTCCACAAAGCTTTCGCCCTTGGCCACGCTGCTCGATGAGACGGTCAGGTTGACCAGGTCGGCGCTCATCCATTTGCCGGCGATCTCAAATGAGGTCCGGGTCCGGGTGCTCGGCTCGAAAAAGAGCGTTACCACGGTCTTGCCGCGCAAGGTCGGCACTTTCTTCAGGTCGCGGCTGAAAATGTCCTTGCAGGCGGTGGCCGTGTCTAAAATCGTTTGAATCTGTTCGGCGCTGAGTTCGCGCAATCCGAGTAAGTCTTTGGGGAGTTTGGCCATTTTCGTTTTCACTCCAGTGCAGTTTCGCGATTTTTGACTAAAAAAAAACCTCCGGTCAAGGGAGGATGAAAAAACCATTCTGTCCTCCCTTGACCGTCTCACGGAACGGTTTTAAAGGGATTCTTCTGGTGGTGCTGTTTCGTTTTCCGAGATGAGCACGCAATCTTCCTCATCGGTCTCTTTGAGCTTCACGTGCACCACTTCCCTGGTGGAAGTCGGTACGTTTTTGCCCACATAATCGGCGCGAATCGGGAGTTCCCGGTGGCCCCGGTCGATGAGCACTCCCAGTTGAATGCAGGATGCTCGGCCCAGGTCCATCAGCGCGTCGAGCGCCGCCCGGACCGTTCGCCCGGTAAACAGGACGTCATCGATGAGGATAATTTTCTTGTTGTTGATCTTCACCGGAATCTCGGTCCGGTGCAATACCGGCTGCGATGAGATGAGCGACAGATCGTCCCGGTAAAACGTGATGTCCAGCATGCCGACCGGAAGGGAAACGCCCTCGTGTTCCCGGATGAACTCGGCCAGGCGGTTCGCCAATGGAACCCCCCGGGTCCGGATTCCCACCAAAATCAGGTCGTCGGTCCCCTTGTTACGCTCCGTAATCTCATGGGAGAGGCGGTACAGCGCCCGGCGAATGTTTTCTTCGTCCATTACCTGGGTTTTGAATTTAAACATGGGCAGCCCTCCTGACATTAAAAAAACCTTCTTGCGCAGGGCATAAGAAGGTTAATGGCCGACACTAACATTAAAACCCTTCCTAGCCTCACGGGACTAGCCTTAAAGGTACTTAATTTCTTATAGTTTATCAAGATCGGCTTGGACTGTCAATATCAAAACCTGTAAACTTTCGCTGAAATTGGCGCCGTTTTATTGACAAAATTAATTAACTAAGTTAATATTATTTATAGGAACTTATCCATAAAGGAGGCCAAAATCATGTCCACACTGAATTTAGTCCAAACCAACGAAAGCAATGGCAAAGCCCGAGTCATTCTGGAAGACCTGGAAAAGAAACTCGGTTCGGTTCCCAATACCTACAAAGCCATGGCTAACCAGCCTGAATTTTTGGAAGCCTTACTGAAACTGGACGAAGCGACTTTCAACGGCGGTAAGATTCCCCGCAAATACAAGGAGTTAATCGCGATCGCCGTGTCGGCCGTCAACGGCTGCCAATATTGTCTGAGCGCTCACAAAATGCTCGGCAAGAAAGCCGGCTTGACCGAGGAGGAAGTGGCCGAGGCGCTGGCCATTGCCGCGACCATGAGCGCCTATAACAATTTCAACAAAGCGCTGGGATTGGAAATCGACTTGAAATAAATCACCACGGGGGCTGTCATGGACAGCCCTCTTTTTTGGCCGCAAACGGCTATAAATTCGGTCCCTTCCCTGCCCGAGCCTTGGGAGACCATGCCCAACCTTTGGGCAAACTGTCCCAAGGCTTGGGAAAACTCTCCCAAAGGTTGGGAAAGGATGCCCAAAGCTTGAGAAAGCATCCCCAAACCGTGGGCAAGGTTGCTCAAGCCTTGGGCGAACATTCCCAAACGTTGGGCGAGCTGTCCCCAACCTTGGGCAAGTTTCCCCAAAGACTATCCCAGTTTCCCCAAAGCTTGGGGAAGCTGTTACGAGGCTCCGGGAAGCAGTACCAAGATTTGAAACTGCAAGACCAACCCTTTGGAAAGTTACCCTAAGAATTAGGAAAGAAAAACCAAACCGCGGGGATGATGGATTAAGTCTTGCGGAAGAATGACTTAAAAATAGGACTCTATTCTCGATTCTTAGGAAAGCCGGACGGCGGTTCCGGCTCGCAATATAAAAAATCACTCGTTACGAGTGATTTAATTATCTTTTTTATAATGGCGCATGGGATGCGGAGAACTCGATACTAGGACCGGAAACGTCTGCTTGCCGCATAATTCGCAACCCTCGCAGATGACTACCCGCTCCCGGAAAACGCTGATGATCGTGTCCATGATTTCGATCTTGGCCAGCGCGTGAATCACGATCCGCCGCGGCGAAATGGTTATCAACGCACTGAGCAAAAGATCGTCGTAATCGACCTCGGTATTTTCATTATGGAGTTCGGCCAGTACATTTTGGAGTTGCTTCTCTTCAATGGGCTGTTTTTCTTCATCGAGCAAGTAAAAAGAATCCTGATCCTTAATCAGCACGTGGACTTCATCGATGCGCGGCTCCTGGATCTCCACGAAATAGCGCAGCAATTTGATGAATTCCAGATATTCGCGTTCCACCAGGAAATTATCGATCGCTTTTTCGATGGATTCCTCCATCTCCTGAAAATACTCTTTCAGTCGGAAACGCAAAAAACCTTCCAAATAAAGCAGCGAATCCGACTCCAAATACTGACTGATGCTGGTCAGGATCTGATTATGGCGGTATAAGGTCTTGCTGATATCGCCATCTTCGTAAAGATTGTTCAGGTACGAGTAAGCGCTCTTGACAATGGCGCGGGATTCTCCCTGGGCGATAAAATGATAACGGTTCTTGATGATCTGGGTCATCAGTTCTTTGGTGACAGTATTCATCAATAAATCCGTCAGAATATTGGCCAGATAGTAACGCAGGATCTTCTCATGGGCTTCTTTCAGATCGGGCTGTTGCTCGGAAACCGCGTACTGCAAAAACAAGAACTTCCCGGAAACCAACTCGGTTAACTCAACGTTAATCCCTTCCCTTTGCAGAAAATCAACCTCTTTGAGGAGGTTGTTCCTGATCTCCGGGTCCGTGTTGAGGGTGCTGATCGTTATTTCCGACATCTTGAATCCCCCCATCCTAAACCTATTATATGTGTTGGCTATATTTTGTATACTGTGAGAAGGGAGGATGGGGTTCAGAGTCATTTCCAGATGAGGAAGATGCAAAAAACAAAAAAGCGAGATAACTCTCGCTTTTCAAAATTCATGATGGTGGGGAAGGTTGGGATCGAACCAATGACCTCTACGATGTCAACGTAGCGCTCTAACCAACTGAGCTACTCCCCCGTGGCAAAAAATATTTTATCATGTCCGGGAGGGTTTGTCAACCGATTTTCACAAGTTAATTTCTGCCGGTATCAGGCCCTTTAATGAATGCCAGAACGGCCGCGCCCGGTCCCGTCCATGACGCTATGAGGGAAGCTTTTGCTGTGAATCCCGGTTCTGATGATAAAAGGCCAGGACTTCCTCGGCGGTGCATTCCCGTTTGAACTTGGCGGCATGGCGGCGAATCTGGCTCAAGACCGCGGGCACTTCCTCCTTTTCAATCGGCAAACCGCGCGCGCTAAAAAACTGTTCGACCATGGCCGTTCCGGAGTGCTTTCCCAGAATCAGCTGGCTTTCCGGATGTCCGACCAACCCGGCGGGAAAAGGTTCATAGGCCGAATGGTCGCGCAACAGGGCGTGGCCGTGGATTCCCGACTCATGGTTAAAGACGCGCTCCCCGACCACCGGTTTGTCGGCGGGAATGATCCGGCCGGCGGCCGTGGCCACCAGTTGACTGAGCTCATACAACCCCGTGGTGGCGATGCCACAGTCCTTGCCGGCGATGATCCGCAAGGCCATGACCACTTCCGCCAAAGCGGCATTGCCGGCCCGTTCCCCGATCCCGTTCACGGTAACGCTGGCCGATTCTCCGCCGGCTTCGAGGGCGGCCAACGTATTGGCGGTGGCCATTCCCAGATCATTGTGGCCGTGAAATTCGAGGTTTGCGCCGGGCGCGGCCTTTAACAAACTGCGGAACAGTTTCCGGGTGGCCGTCGGATCGAGAATCCCCACCGTGTCGGCGACGCGGATCCGCTCCGCTCCCAATCGCAACGCATTCAGCACGAAATGTTTGAGAAAGGACCGATCGGCCCGGGAGGCGTCCTGCGCTCCCACCGAAACGTGGTCGAACCATTGCCGGGCAAGCGGCAGAATCTCCGCCATCGTCCGCTCCACCCAAACCGCGTCCTTTTTCAAAGCGCGCAGATGAAGCGGAGATACCGGAAAGGAAATATGCACGCTGCGCAGTCCCGCATCCCGCGCCTGGCTCAGATCGAAGACCGCCGCCCGGCACCAGCCGGTCAAACGCGCCGTCAGCCGGAGCTGGACCAATCGCCGGATCAGCGCCACCTCCGCGCTGCCCATCGCCGGAATCCCCACCTCCAGCTCGGGCACTCCCATGCGGCTGAGCGCTTGGGCAATGGCGCATTTCTCGGCGTCGCTGAAAACCACCCCGGCCGCTTGCTCGCCATCGCGCAGCGTGGAATCGATCAACCAGGCCGCCCGTTTTTGAAGCTCTGCCATATTCCTCGCTCCCCATTCGAAAAGCCGTATTCGACCAATTTACAGTAAAAGCTCCGTCGCGGCCTCGCCTTCCTCCAGGGCGTCCAGGATCTGATCGATGGCCGCTTCGTCGACATCGCCGTACCAATACCCTTCGGGATAAATCACCAGGACCGGTCCGCGTTCGCAAAGCTTCATACAGCCGGTATTGGTGACCATCACCTCTTCCATGCCGCGATCGTTCAGCTCCGACTCCAGATACTGAATCAACTGGGAAGCGTCTTTCCGGGCGCAAGTCCCCTTGGGCTCGCCGTTCACCCGGGAGCTGGAACAGACAAAAATGTGGTGTTTCGGTTTTTCCATCATGATTCCTCCTTAAATAGAGTATATTCAACCGCAACCCAGACCGTCGCCCCGGCAGCTCTCGCCACAGACGAAGCGGCGCGGCGCCGGAACATAGGTCCCGTTGAAAACGGCCTGGCTGACCTGTTCGATGATACCGGCGGTCTCGATCACCTGAATCCCTTGTTCCGATAGAGTCTGGCGCGGCGAATCCCCGGCGCCGCTGGCCAATACCGCCCGGCAATCCCGGAGAATCTCGGCCAACTGCAGCCAGCGTTCCTTGCCGCCGCCCGGTGCCGGGGTGGAGCGGGCTTCCACCAAACGCAGCCCTTGTTCGGTTTGGGCGAAGATCAACAGCGATTCCGCTTCGCCCAGATGCAAGTTCACCAGGAACCCTTCGCGGCTGGCGACCGCAATATAGGGCCGGTCTTGCTTCAAGCCCGGAATCCGTCGGGAATAATCGGCCAGCAACCGGGCGGAGTCGTCGGAAAGTTCCTCGCCGAGCAAACCGACCGCGTCGGCCCGGCAGCGGGTACAGTGAGCCATCTGCGGCAAATACTGTTGGAGTCGCTCCCGCAAATCATGCACGGTTTGGTCCGAAACCGGAGGCACATTCGCGAAGACGGTGCCGGCCGTGGGGTACACCGGAATGCAGTTGAAATAATCGGCTCCCAATTCGCCGACCTTGCTGGCTACCTTCTCGATCTCCCGGTCATTGACCCCCGGAATCAGAATCGAATTCACTTTTACCCGGCAACCGTAGGCTTTCAATTGGCGAATCGTCTCCAGCTGCCTTGCGATCAATAATTCCGCGCCAGCGGTCCCGCGGTAAATGGATTTGGCGTACCGGACCCAGCCATAGATCCGGGCGCCCACTTCCGGATCGGTGGCATTCATGGTCACCGTGAAGTGGCTGACATGCAAGTCGGCCAATTCTTTAAGGTACGGCGTCACATTCAGTCCATTGGAAGCGACGCAGATGGTGAGGCGCGGAAACCGCTCCCGGATCAGCCGGAAAGTCTTCATGGTCTCTTTGGGATTGGCGAACGGATCGCCCGGTCCGGCTACTCCGACCACGGTAATCCGGGGATCCTGGCGCAAAACTTCCTCCAAATAAAGAATCGCCTGCTCCGGTTGGAGCACCGCGCTGGTCACTCCGGGACGGCTTTCGTTCAAGCAATCGTATTTGCGATTGCAGAAATTGCACTGGATGTTACATTTTGGCGCCACTGGCAGGTGAATTCGGCCAAACTGGTGCCGCACCTCCGGATCAAAACACGGATGATGGGCTGGAAAACGGTTCATCGTGATCACCCCGTCTTTTCGAGAAAATCATTCGGTTCGTTGTTCGTTAAAGGTCCCCGCGCGAATTTACATATAACTATAGCCAATCGGCGATGCATCTTGCTGTTGCTCGATAACCGCATTTACAATCCGATCGAAGAGCGCTTGGGTTCCCTGGTAGCCCAGATGCAGCAGACGCTGGCCGCCGAGGCGGTCATGAATCGGAAAACCGACCCGGATCAAGGGAATCTGCAACTTGCGGGCCAGCGGATACCCTTTGCTGTTGCCGACGATCAGATCGGGCCGCAGTTCCGCGGCCATTTCGTTGATGTCCATGAAATCGGCGCCGTCCCGGACCGTAATCCGCTCCGCCAGCTCCGGAGCAGCGGCCGCGACCGCTTGAGCCAGCCGGCCGCTCTCGCCGCCCGAGGCGCACAGGACGGGCACTACGCCGATCTCCGCCAGGAATCCCGCCAGCGAAACGACCAGGTCCTCTTCTCCATATAAAACGGCCCGCTTACCAAAGATATATTTATGGCCATCCACATACGAGTCAATCAACCGGCCCCGTTCCTTCCGGTAGGATCCGAGAACGGCACCGCCGCTGATCTCCGCCAATTTGGCGAAGAATTGATCGCAGGCTTTTACGCCGATAGGTATCGCCGTTTGGATATTGGGAATGCCAAAACGTTCATGTAACAGGGTTCCGGCCGAACGTTCCGGCGCAATGGTCTGGCTGAATTCAAAGGAAGCCACGGCCCGGCCGGTGCGGCGGACGGCAGCTAGCGGCGTTCCGCCCGGAGCGATCTTTTGGTATTCTTGCCAGGTCTCGCCGTCCAACGTCTCCGAATAATCGGGAAGTAGCGTATATTCCAGGCCGAAGGCCGTCAGAATCTCCTTCAGATGGCGCAAATCGGCCGGGGAAACCAAGCCGGGGAACAGATTGACGCGCCGTTCCGGCGGGCCGGCCTCCGCCAATTCACTGACCACTGCCCGAACCGCCGCGTGAAAACCGTCGATATGCGTCCCCCGGTAGCTCGGAGTGGACACGTTGATGATCTCCGGCGGCCGTTCCGGGTGATCGCGGCGGTATTGCCGGATGAATAAGGGGACGTCATCCCCGATGGTTTCGCTTAAGCAAGTGCTGGCTACGGCGATCAGTTCCGGATGGTACTGAGCGGTAACATTTTGCAAAGCGGTCGCCAGATTAACGCCTCCGCCGAAAATGGCGCTGGATTCGCTGAAGTTCGAGGAGGCCACGTCGATGGGCTCCTTAAAATGGCTGATAATATAACGCCGGATATAGGTGGAACAGCCCTGCGATCCGTGCAGCAAGGGTATGGTTCCCTCGATGCCCCGGAAGGCCAGGCAGGCGCCGAGCGGCGTACAGAGCTTACAGGCATTGGTGGTCACACTTACCGCGGGTCGCGGTTGATGCTTAACCGACATCGGCCACACCTCCTCGGTTATCGCGATTGGCATAACGCGGCACCAGTTTCCAGATGGGACTGCAGACCGTGCCGTGGACTTCCCGGGCGAAATTGAGCATGCCGGCGAAGCCAGCCAAGGCGATTCTACGTTCGTGGTTATGATCGCAAAAGCCGATTCCCATTTTATAAGCGATCGGCCGTTCTTTCACGCCGCCGATGAAGAGATCCACGCCCTTTTCCTTTAAGAACCCGGCCAACTCCAAAGGGTTCGAATCGTCCACAATGATCGTTCCTTCGTCGCACAAGTCTTTTAATTGCTGATAATCCTCGGCGCTGCCGGTTTGCGAACCGACCACCGCCGTCTGCATGCCCAGAATGCGCAACGCCTTCACCAACGAGAAGGCTTTAAAGGCGCCGCCCACATAGATGGCGGCTTTTTTGCCCGCCAGCGCCTTGCGGTACTCCATAAGTTGCGGATAGACCGCAGCGATCTCGTTCCGAACCAGTTCCTCGGTACGCCGCATCATTGGCGGATCGTTGAAGAAACGGGCCACCTGATACAAGGCCTCGGCCATATCCTCGATGCCGAAATAAGAAACCTGCAGATAGGGCGCGCCGTATTTCTCCTTGAGCATTTTGGCCAGATGATTCATGGAGCCGGAACATTGCACCAGGTTCAAGGCAGCGCCGTGCGCGCGCCGGATCTGGTCGACCCGGCCGTCGCCGGTGATGGTCGCCACCACTTGGATCCCCATCTTCTCGTAGTACTCGCGGATCATCCAGACCTCTCCGGCCAGATTGAAATCGCCCAGAATATTGATGCTATAAGGTCCGATGCCCTCGGTGGGACCGGTTCCGATCAATTTTAGCAAGACCTCGCAGGCCGCGCGGTAGCCATCCTTTTTGGTTCCCTTGAAACCCTCGGAATGGACCGGCAATACCGGAATGCCTTTTTCGGCGCTGACCCGCTTGCAGACCGCCGCGACGTCATCTCCGATGATCCCGATGATACAAGTAGCATAAACGAAAGCCGCCCGGGGTTGATAACGGTCGATCAATTCGACCAGCGAGCGATAGAGCTTCTTCTCACCACCGTGAATCACCTCGATCTCGCGGAGATCGGTCGAGAAGCTCAGCCGGTGCAGCTCGGGCCCTGACGAGAGCGCGCCCCGGATATCCCAAGTATAGGCGGCACAGCCCACCGGACCGTGCACCAGATGAATCGCGTCGGCGATTGGGTACAATACCACCCGGGAGCCGCAGAAGACACAAGCCCGTTGACTTACCGAACCGGCCAAACTGGTCTTGCCGCATTCCATGGCAAACGGCTCGGAACCCTTGCGATAGATCTGCCCTTTCCGTTCTTCCAGTACCTTGACCACGGAGCAAGCCCCCTTTCTTTTCATCCCAAAATCATTGAATTCATTGATCTCAGCACCGAGTTCTTACATGACCAGCTCGAATTTTTCCTCCAAGGCATCCCGATCTTGGCGATCCTGGAAAGCATATAAGAATTTCTCGATCAAGCGCATCGCTCCGACATATCCCACTGCCGGAAAGAGCGAATGCCCCACCCGGTCGAGAATGGGAAAACCGAACCGCACGAACGGAATGTCTTCATCCCGCGCGATATATTTGCCGTAAGTATTGCCGATCAACAGGTCTACCGGTTCATTCTTGATCCATTGATGGAGCAGGAAGCTATCTCCGGCAGCGCGTACATTGGCCTGCGGAACATCGTATTTTAAAATCTCGCGAATGCGTTGTTCGAATCGTTGTCCCGGCGTACCGGTGATGATATGCACGGGCAACATATCCAGACTGACCAGGAACTCGGTCAGCGCGATCAATTGATCGGGATCGCCGAAAAGGGCCACTTTTTTACGGTAAAAATACTGATGCATATCGGTGATCAGATCCACCAACCGGCCCCGCTCATCGGTGATGGCGTCGGGAACGGAAACTCCGGCCGTTTTGCGCAAGGCATCCACGAAACGGTCGGTGGCCATCAGGCCGAGCGGCAGGTCCAATATCTGGCAGGGAACCTTGCATTTCACATCCAGTGCTTCAGCGGCCGGAGCCGAGGCGAACCGCCCCAGAGCCAATGTGGCCAGACTATCGCCGGTGCTCTTTAATTGCCCGATGGTCACCCCGCCTTTGGGGAAGAGTTGATGTTTGCCGGTTTGCGGAGTATCCAATACATCCGAAGTGTCCGGAAACAATACGGTAGCAATGCCCATTGCACCGGTCATCCGCTTGATCTCCCGCATATCGGACGGCTCCACCCAACCGGGAATGATGTTCAATTGATCTTTCTGCTTCCCGGTGGATTCCGCGAAATAATTCACCATGCCCTTGGTCATGCTCGCAAAACCGGTGACATGGGATCCGACATAGCTCGGGGTGCTGGCATGAATCACGTATTTACCTTCGGGAATCTTTCCGTCGTCTCTGGCCTTAGAGATGATCTGCGGCACGTCGTCGCCGATCGTTTCCGAAAGACAGGTCGTATGCACCGCGATAACGTCCGGATTGTAAATCGTGAAGATATTGTTGACCGCCTCTACCAAATTTGCCTGACCGCCGAAGACCGAAGCCCCCTCAGTGAAGGAGCTGGTTGCGGCCATGACCGGCTCTTTATAATGTCGGGTGAGTGTGCTACGGTGGTAAGCGCAACAGCCCTGAGAACCGTGGCTATGCGGCAGGCAGTTATGAATGCCTAACGCGGCGTACATGGCTCCGATGGGTTGACAGGTCTTGGCGGGATTCACCACCAGCGCCTCACGCTCTTTCACTTCAGACGGCGTATGTCGTAATAACATGATAAGTCCCTCCTCGTATCCGGGCAAATCCGTTCGAACTCCCGGTCAACGTTATTTCACCGCATAGGTCGCTGTGAGCTCCGGATTCTTCTGCCAGGGAGCTTTGATATAACCCCAGATCTTGCTGTTGACCAAACGGTCGATCTCCCGGTAAAAGTTGATCGCGCCTTCAAATCCGGCATAGGGGCCGCCGTAATCGTAACTATGTAACTGTTTGCAGGGAACCCCCATCTTTTGGATGGCGTATTTTTCCTTAATGCCGGCGCAAAAGACCGCCGGTTTGTAGAGCTCGATCAGTTTCTCGGACTCATATTGGCTAATGTCGTCAATGACCAGAGAATCGGGATCCATTTCGGACATCATCCCTTCGTAATCACTGAATTCGAAGCCTCGTTCGAGCAAACGCTGGCGCTCGGCCTCGGTTTTCCGCGGCCGATAACGTTGCGGATCCGGTTCCACCGAAAGCTGTTCGATATTCCGGCTATCGGCATCCACTTTGATGCCGGGCAATACCCGGCGGCCTTCATAATCATCGCGATGGGCGAATTCATAACCGGCGGCCACGACCTTCATGCCGATCTCCCGGAATAAATCCTGATAATGATGGGCTCGGGAGCCGCCGACAAACAGCATGGCGGTTTTGCCTTCGCAGCGGGAGCGAATCTCGGAGCGAACCTCCTCTACCTTCGCCATTTCCGCGCCGATAATCTGTTCGACCCGGTCCGCCAGTTCGGGATCCTCAAAATAGGCGGCGATTTTCCGCAGCGATTTGGCGCTGCTCTCCGCGCCGATGAAATTCACCTTAATCCAGGGAATTCCGAACTTCTCCTCCATCATCTCGGCCACATAGTTAATCGAGCGGTGACACATGATGGCGTTCAAGTCGGCGGTATGGGCATTGGCGAAGGCGTCATAACTCGAATTGCCGCTGAAAGTGGCCACCAACTTGATGCCGCACCGTTCCATCAGCTCTTCCAGGACAAAAGCGTCGCCGCCGATGTTATACTCGCCCAACAGGTTAATCTTGAATTTCTCGGGATGCGGGGTATCGTCCAGGCCGATGACGTGCTTGAACAGCTGGTTATTGGCAATGTGATGGCCGGCGGATTGGCTGACTCCTTTATAACCCTCACAGCTGAAACCGAAAACGTTGATCCCCAGCTTCTCCTTCATCTCGCGGGCTACGGCGTGCACATCGTCGCCGATCAGTCCCACCGGGCAGGTGGAAAAGATGCCGATCGCTTTGGGATGGAAGATCTCATAAGCCTCCTGCACGGCTTGCTTCAGCTTTTTCTCGCCGCCGAAGACGATGTCGTCCTCTTGCATATCAGTGGAGAAACAATAGGTCATGAAGTTCTCATCGGTCGGTTCGGGCGGCCGGGTCTGATTGCGCCGGGTCAACCAACTGTAAAAGCCGCAGCCGATCGGGCCGTGGGTGATGTTCAAAATGTCCCGGGTCGGTCCGAGCACCACGCCCTTACAACCGGCGTAAGTACAGCCGCGCTGGGTAATGATGCCGGGCACGGTCCGGACATTGGCGCCAATCTCCGGCATGGAATCCGGATTCGGATCATTGATCACGATTTGTTTATTGCGTTTCCGCGCCACTTTGGGAGGATATTTCTTAATCAGTTCTTCCTTCACTTCAGCGGGAATCGGATAGCGGGCCTTGTCGAGCATGGATATTCCTCCTTTTGACCATTTCCAAGCCATCATCAATCATCGATCGATCAATAAAATGACATCTTTCTTGTTGATTAACCATTTATCGCGCGGTAATTTTGCTTTTCCAGCGCTGATTTTCAATTATCAGTGAGCATTTCTCGATCTTTAAACTGAAAATAATTATTTTACGATCGAAAAGTTCAATTTGGAAGCTTACAATTTTAATTTGGCGGGCCGCTTTTTCAATTTGCCGAAATGAAATTGTAATTTGTCGTGTTCCAATTTTAATTCGCGGTGTGGCAATGATCATTTTTAAGCGCACAATTTTCTTCGGGCACCATCCAAATTTAATGAAACTGTCGCCAATTTTCATTTTTAAACCAGCAATTTCAATAATGATACGCGCATCAATATTTTGGAAGTCTACGAATCTCTTGCACCGAGGTCAACCACGAGTTTCAATCGTCCAGGGTCGCATCGCCGAATTCTCCGGTACGGACCCGGTGCGATTCCAACACCGGCAGGACAAAAATCTTGCCGTCGCCGGGCTGGCCAGTCTGGTTGACAGCAATCAAAGTCTGCACAACAGTCTGCACCAATTTATCGGGGATCACCACGATCAACAGCCGTTTCGGAATCAAGCGGGGTCCGCGGTCCAGTTGCGAAATAGCTTCCTCGTGCCCGTCCTCCGCGCCGTGCAAGATCCGAAAATCGACCATCCCCTTGCCGCGGCCCACCACCCGGCCGGTGGCGGTGAACGAGGAAATTCCGGCGTCGGCCAAAGCTTGCTTGGTCTTATTCATCATGTTCATTCGGATTATCGCCATTACTTCTTTCATTGCGCTCACCCTTTCCTGAGGGATTCATTCCATTCCGTTTAGGCTTCCTTCACGCCGGAACTGATGGTGTAGACCTCTTCCACCGGCGAAACGAAGATTTTGCCGTCGCCGTACGCGCCTTTCTCACCGGTCCGGGCGCTTTCCATCAGGGTCTTCACCACAAAATCCTTATCTTGATTGGGAATGACCATGATCAGCATCTCTTTGGGCAACTCATCGTAATGAATCTCGCCGACCTTTAAACCGCGTTGTTTGCCCCGGCCGAACACCGATACTTTGGTAACCGCCGGAAATCCGGCTTCCATCAAGGCGGCCATCACCTCGTCGGCCTTTTCGGGCCGGACAATCGCTTTTACCATCAACATGATCTCATCCTCCAATGCTTTTTGCTCGTTTTTCACACCGGTTTACGGGAAGCCTCTGCGTTAAATAGAACACGATCACCCATGCCAGGATACCCGACTCAGCTGGCGATGCCGTACTCGATCAACAATTTTTCCAGTTCCTCAATGGTCAATGGTTTGGGAATGACGAACTTTTGGTTGCCATCGATCCGTTTGGCTAGATTGCGGTAATGCTCAGCCTGTTCGTGGGCGGCATCATAATCAATGACTGTCTTACGGTTGATCTCAGCCCGTTGCACCATGTTGTCGCGCGGCACAAAGTAGATCATCTGGGTTCCCAACTCTTCGGCGAAGGCTTCGATCATGGCCTGCTCATTGTCGACTTTCCGGCTGTTACAGATTAATCCGCCCAGCCGTACGCCGCCGGCCTCGGCAAACTTAACAATACCCTTACAAATGTTATTGGCCGCATACATCGCCATCATCTCGCCGGAAACTACAATGTAGATCTCCTGCGCTTTCCCCTCCCGAATCGGCATCGCGAATCCGCCACAAACGACGTCGCCGAGCACATCGTAAAATACGTAGTCCAATTTTTTGTCTTCTTCATAGGCTCCAAGTTGCTCCAGCAAGTTGATGGAGGTGATAATTCCCCGTCCGGCACAACCGACGCCCGGTTCGGGACCACCCGACTCAACGCAACGGGTGTTACAGAAACCCTCTTTTAAGACGTCTTCCAGGTCGAGATCTTCGCCTTCTTCGCGCAACGTATCGAGCACGGAACGTTGGGCCAAGCCGCCCAATAATAAGCGAGTCGAATCCGCCTTGGGATCACAGCCTACTACCATGACTTTCTTACCCATCTCTGCCAAACCGGCGACCGTGTTTTGAGTGGTAGTGGATTTCCCGATGCCGCCTTTGCCATAAATTGCTATCTTACGCATAGTCAATCGCCCCTTTCAACCAGTGTAATGTATGTGTAATATTTATATCTAAAATACTCTTTTTAAACCAAAAAGTCAACCATAAATATGACATATACATTACACAATCACATTAACAATCTGTAAATGGACATCAAGCCGAGTTTACCAGGCAAAAGAGGAATATGAACCCCTTTTTGCTCAAGACATAAAAAAGCTCTGTATAGCATACAGAGCAAAAGGCCGTTGTTTCTTGAACAACGGCTCAGTGTAAAAATCTTCTAAAAAGTTTATCTGAAAAAGCCTATCTTATAACGAAAGGACCTCATTCATGCTGCCAGTACGGTAACCTTCCAGGTCCAGTGCGATATACTGGTAGCCCAACGCTTTAAGTTGTTGAACAATCGTTTCCCGATTATCGATCAATAGTTGCAATTGATCCAGATCGATCTCCACCCGACCGATAGTGCCGTGATCGCGCAGCCGGAATTGCTTAAAACCCAAGCCTCTTAACAAATCCTCGCCCTGTCCGACCCGCTGTACGCCTTCCTTGGTAATGGTGGTCCCATAAGGAAAGCGCGACGACAGACAGGCGAAAGACGGCAAGTCCCAAGTCGGCAAGCCATATTCCTTGGATAACTGGCGAATCTCTGCTTTGGTAAAACCGGCTTCCTGCAGCGGGCTGCGTACTCCCAGCTCCATACAGGCGCGCATGCCCGGGCGAAAATCATTGGAGTCATCGGCATTGGTCCCATCCACCAGGGTCGTCACTCCCTGCTCGGCCGCGACCTGCTGAAGCTTGCCGAACAGCTCCCGTTTACAATAATAGCAACGATCGGGAGGATTGCCCTGAAACTCGGGGATCTCCAACTCCGAGGTTTCAATGACGATGTGCTTGGCACCCAATGAGGCCGCGACCCGGGTAGCCGTCTCCAATTCATGAGCCGGATAGGTCTCCGAAAGGGCAGTCACCGCGACGACCCGCCCCGGCAAAACATCCAACGCCACTTTTAAAAGAAAAGTGCTGTCGACGCCTCCGGAATAAGCGATCAGCACACTACCGCAGTCGGTCAGGATTTGCTGTAATTTTTCTAACTTGGTCAATTTATAATCACCTTTTTCCTAAAAAAATTGAATATCGGAACTGCAATCTTTTTAAATCAATCGCTCACAGTGGGCCAGTCGTGGCCGGTTTTGTTCCAGCATCGCCGTTAGCGTCAGCCCCGTGCGCGGATGGATGAAATCGGACAAAATCTCCGCCAAAGGCATTAATACGAATGAACGTTCGGCTATTTTGGGATGAGGAACCGTCAAATTGGCGGTTTCCAGAACCCAATCGGCGTAGAATAATAAGTCCAGATCGATCAACCGGGGTCCGTAACGGATTCCGGGAACTCTGCCCATCTGGCCCTCGATCGTTTTGAGATTCTGCAATATGGCTAACGGCGGGAGCGGCGCGTCCATCTTGAAATAAGCCACTTGATTCAGAAACCACGGTTGATCCAGGACTTCGACCGGTTCGCTCCGGTACAACGAAGAGCACACCAACGCGGCCCCAAAAGTCTCTTCCATCTTTTGAACTGCCTGGCGCAGATTGGCGGAACAATCGCCAAGATTGCTACCGAGCGCGATTACGATTTCAGATTGCCCATCGAATTGCATCACATATCTTCACCGCCCTAACCGTCTCTTTCACATCATGAACCCGGATAATATTGGCGCCCCTGGCGATTCCCCAGACCGCAGCGGCTAAAGAGCCTTCCAGCCGCTCCGCAACCGGAAGATCCAGGGTCAACCCGATGACCGATTTACGGGAGGTACCCAATAAAATCGGCGCTCCAAGCACTTTCAGCTGATCAAGATCGTTTAAAACCACCAAATTATCCTGATAATCCTTTGCAAAGCCGACGCCGGGATCGACGATCAATTGTTCAAAATCCGCTCCGGCTCGTAAGGCCAGTTCCATCGAATCCGCGAGGGAATCGATGATCTCCCGCATCCGGTGTTTATAACCGGTCCGCTCCTGATTATGCATGACAACGACCGGAGCCTTGGACTCGGCTACCAGCTTGGCCATGCGGCCTGTTCGGTCAGCGGGAGATTTTAAGCCCCAAATGTCATTGATAATCGCGGCTCCTAGGTTCAACGCCTTCTCGGCCACTTCCGGCTTGTAGGTGTCCACCGATAACGGGACTTTCACCGCAGCCGCCAATTCTTTTAACGCTGGCAGCAGCCGGCGTTCCTCCTCCGCTTGCTCGACCGCACCCCCACCCGGACGGGTCGATTCCGCGCCGATATCCAAGAGATCAGCGCCGTCCGCCACCATCTGCTCCGCTCTTTGCACCGCCGCGGCGATATAGTCATTTTCCCGATATAAACCGTCGGCTGAAAAAGAATCGGGGGTGAGGTTAATGATGCCCATCACATAGGTCTTAGCCTGCCAATCATAGGATTTTCCCGCAATCGTAATCGATTTGCGGTTCGTGCCGTCGTAATTGTCCAGAGCCACCGCCAGTTTATCAGCCAGTTCCGGCAGGCCAAAAGGCTGCATGCCCAGTTTAACGATAAATTGCTGCAATTGGCGGAGCGTTCCGCCGAGCAATAGACTACCGCTCAAATCCGCCGGTTGTCCATCCCAACTGCAAGCCTGCCAGGAGACGGCCGCTTCCGCTCCCCGCGCCAACATTTCTTGTTTAATGATCGCCGCCTGGCGTTGATTAATTCCGAATACCCGCATCGTAAAATGCTGGAGTTTTGGAGTCATTATCGCTACACCGCGCGGATCCACGCCAATATCGTTCATCTGGCGTTGCAACTCTGTCGCAGACAAGGCGGGATGAATGATCACTCCTTTGACAACATTTATCGCAATCACCTCGAATCCAATGTATGCCATGATTTTATCATGAAAAAAACGATACGAAAAGTATCGTTCCTTATTAAAAGCATTTGTAAATTTCCCCTCCGAAAGCCAGGCGCCCCTAGGCATAAAATAAGTTGATAAATCCGATTATCTTAGTAGATTTAACCATAGTGTAACCTTCTAAATTTAGTCGCTCAAATATAATTTCCGCAATTGGTATAAGGCCTCTTTTTCCAACCGGCAGATCTGAACCTGCGACACTCCAAAAATCCCGGCAACCTCCGTCTGAGTCTTCTCCTCAAAAAAGCGCAATTCGATCAGGCGTTTCAATCGCTCCGGCAACTTATTAATGACCTCGCGCAGAGCAAAGTGTTCCAGCCATTTGGTATGATCCCCGTCCTCCCCAACCAACTGTTCGCGGTATAAAACATCGCCATCGTCCTCCCGGATGATTTCCTGTAAAGAATTGACCGGCCGGGTAGCTTCCAAAGCTCCGGCGATCTCTTCCCGGGATAGTCCTGAAGCCTCTTCGAGCTCAGAAAGGGTTGGTTCCTTCCCCAACATATTCAGAAGTTGGACCCGGGTCTGTTCGACTTTGGCGGCAACCTCCTTGAGACCCCGGCTGATTTTAATGGGACCCTCATCGCGGAGGTGTTGTTTAATCTCGCCGATAATCACGGGCACGGCATAAGTGGAGAATTTAACACCGTAAGCGGGATTGAATTTCTCCACCGCTTTCATCAGGCCGATACAGCCGATCTGAAACAAGTCCTCCAGTTCGCCCCGGTTGCCGAAACGCTGCGCGATGCTCATGACCAGCCGCAGGTTATGTTGGACGATGGTGTTCTTCGCTTCCGAGCTCCCACTGTGATACTCGGTAATTAAGCGTAAAAATTCCGCATCGCTGAGCAGTCCTTCGCTGGGCAGATTGATATCGTTTTTAGCAGCTCCTGGAGATCCCAACATTGACGAACCCCCGTTCCGGACACTTTTTCATAATTACGGTGGTTCCTTCCTGGGGATGGGAGATAATGTTCATTTCATCCATGAATGATTCCATAAAAACCAATCCCAGTCCCATTCGTTCGGGATCGGTCGAGAAAGTGGCCTGCTTGGCTTGCTCGACATCGGCAATGCCTTTCCCAAAATCCTTAACTTTCATGGTCAGTGCCGCCCGTTCAATAATCAGCTCCAATTGTACGATGCCAGGTTTCTTGGGGTAAGCATGAATAACACAGTTTGAAACCGCTTCCGAAATCGCCACGCGGATCTCTTCCACTTCCGATAAAGTGAATTCCAACTGCGCCGCAAAAGTCGCGACAATGGAACGGGCCAACCCCACGTTTTGGGGCAGACTCGGGAACTCCATTTTTAAATAATTTTTTAACATTTATGCTACCTCCCCACTAAAACCGCTCTAATGCTTGCTGACGGTTATCGTAAATATCCATAATCCTTAACAATCCGGACAACTCAAAGATCCGCCGGATGGGAGGTGAAACATTGATTGCCGATAGTTTGCCCCCTTGTTGACTTAAGCGTTTAAAACGGCCCAGGATTACTCCCAGACCCGAACTGTCAATAAAATTGACTTTTTTGAGATCCAAGATCAAATGTTTAATCGTATCATATTGATTGAGTCGCTCCTCAACCACTGCCCGAAAGGTCGGCGACGTCTCCAGATCTAACTCTCCCTCCAGTTCAACCAGTAAGTTTGTGCCGATTCGCTCTGTTTCGATGACCAAAAGAAGTCCTCCTTTCCAGATCCTTGCAAAGGATTCGCCGTCGGCCGGGCAGATCCTGCTTCGTAAAAAGACAGAAAAGACCGAAAAACCACTATTTGTAACGGTTTATGAGTGCGACCCCGAATCGGGGTTGGAAAGGCTTGGATTTAAAAGCGTTGTGATGAACCGGCTCATTTGCCGTGAAGGTGCCCAACGATCGCAAGGAGATCTTGATTCACTAAAGGAAGATCCGGAATCATAAAAGATCGATCTGGAATCATCGCAGACAGATCTTTATTCACAAAAGATTGATCTTTATTCACAAAAGGAAGATCTGGAATCACTACAGATAGATCTTTATCCACAAAAGATCGATCTTGATCCACAAAAGGAAGATCTTAAATTATAAAAGATCGATCTGGAATCACTGCAGACAGATCTTTATTCACAAAAGGAACTCTGGCGGTGATCGCCATAGACCTAAACGAATAAAAAAATAGCCCGGACTCAAGGGTCCGAGCTATTTTTTATATTTTATTTTTTTACTTTTATGCAATACCGACCCGGATGACCCGTCGAAAGATTTGCCACCAGATCTCAAAGAACGTGGCCCGTTTCACTTCGGCAGCGGCCACCAAATCTACTTGACCACAACTCTTTCCATCGATAGTCAACAACACTTGCCCGATTTTTTGCCCTTGATGCACCGGCGCATCGGCGACCCGGTTTAATTGGACGGTCTTCATGATATCGCCTTTAGCTTCTCGGTGCAATACCGCAGCCAGTTCCCGCGGCACTACCGCAGCGACTTGCGATTCCTTGCCGCGAAAAACCTTCACTTGACCTACGACTTCCCCGCCACGGTAAACCTGAACCGCCTTAAATCTCGTAAAACCATAATTAAAGAGTTTACTAACATCTTTGGCCCGGGTATCCGATGTCGGGGAATTCATAACCACCGCGATCAAGCGAACCCCATCCCGTTTGGCCGTGGCAACTAAGCAAAATCCAGCTTTAGCGGTAAAGCCAGTTTTTAAACCATCGCAGCCCCGATAGAAGCGAACCAGTTTATTGGTATTCCTTAAAAAGGATTTGCCATTGCGCAGGCTATCGATCCAGACTCCACTCCAGCGGAAGACCGCCGGGTATTGGATGACCTCACGAGCCAATAAGGCCATGTCGCGCGCTGAGGTTAAGTTTCCGGTCCCGCCGCCGTCGGGGTCGAGGCCAGTCGTATTGACGAAATTAGTGTTCTTTAACCCAAGTTCTTTGGCCCGTTTATTCATCAGAGCGATAAAATTCTCCTCCGATCCGGCCAGATGTTCGCCCAAGGCATATGAGGCATCATTCGCAGAAACAATGCAGACTGCCTTCAATAATTCGGCAACGGTCATTTGCTCACCGGGTTCAAGCCAAATCTGCGATCCTCCCATCTTACAGGCTTCCGGTGAAGCAGTCACAATATCAGTCCATTGGACATCGCCGCGATCGACCGCTTCCAAAACCAGCAGCATCACCATGAGCTTCGTGACACTGGCCGGTGGCAGTTGCTGATCCGGATTTTTCGTAAACACCATTTCCCCGGTGGACGGTTCCAGTAAAATAGCCGCCCGGGCATCGATTTTCAAGTCCAGATTTGGCTGCGGGGCATTAGCGCGTCCTAATGCCGGCGTTACGGTGCTCAACGCTAAAATAACCGCCCCTATCAAAATTCCAAGCTTCCAAGATCGATTCATAAAGAACGCCCCCTTGCGCTTTATGAATAGATCTTGCGCAAAAAGAGGGCGTGGTATTCTTCGAGATCCATGAGTCAAAACAAGGAAAAACAGCCAAAAAAAAGACCTGGAAACCAGGTCTTTAAGCAGTAACTGTTTTTTCAGGATAAACGCTTACTTGCTTATCTGTCTTACCGACCCGCTCAAAAGCGACAAATCCGTCAATAAGTGCAAATAAGGTATCATCCTTGCCGATCCCCACATTTTTACCCGGATAAAATTTGGTCCCACGTTGACGAACCAAAATATTACCGGCCGTAACCTGCTGACCGCCGAAGCGTTTGACGCCCAACCGTTGCGCGGCGCTGTCGCGTCCGTTTCGAGAGCTTCCTACTCCCTTTTTATGGGCAAAAAACTGTAAATCGAATTGCATTATGACTTACACCTCCACTTCTCGGAGTTTTAAATTTGTAGGATATAACTTTTGAATTTCCGTTAATCCCAGTTGCATCGTTTTCATCAATAAATCAGCTTGATTTTGCTTTGACGACCGATCCGGAGACCACTCGCAATCTAAAAAACCCGTTTCCGGATCCGCTTCCACCCTTATGTCCAAACCGACAATCCGGTCTAAAGCAAGTACCGTAGTTTGAGTTAACGCCGAAATCCCCGAACAAACAATGTCTATACCTTTATCCGAGTAATCAGCATGTCCGGAACAGGTGAAACCACAAAAGCGGCTGGCAAAATCCCGCTTGACGACAATCGAGACCATTAGGCCTCAGTCTTAGCGGTTTTCTTGGCGCGAGTGGTTTTAACAGTTCCTTCGGCCTTTTCCTTAACCGCCGCTGATTCGGCTTTCGCTTTTTTCACAGCCTTGGCCGGTTGCTCGATGACTGCATCGCTTTCGCCGGCTTTCAGTATCTTCTGGATTAAAAGAGCAGTAAAAGGTTGACGATGGCCATAACGGACCCGAATATTCTTTTTGGCTTTATACCGGAAAACGAGCACTTTCTTGCTCTTGTCCTGATTTAAAACGGTCCCCACCACCCGGGCGCCCTCGACGAACGGGCTACCGATGGTCGTCTCTTCGCCGCCAAGCAACAATATTTTGTCGATGGTTACGTTTGAACCAACCTCATTCGGCAGCTTCTCCACCCGAACCAGATCGCCTTCCTGAACCCGATACTGTTTACCACCACACTCAATAATAGCGTACATAGTACACCTCCCTCATCAGACTCGCCGAAATCGGTACACCAAAATGGCGTTTAAAACCTATTCGAGCGGTTACATGGGGTAAAAACCCACAAATAAAATAATATCATGCTCACTTTGGGAAGTCAACCAATGATTCTCGCTTTTGCGTATGTTTTAAAAGTCTTGGTGATCGTGGCCTTGATCTTCTTCCCAATAAAAGCGCCGGCCCCTTCCACATCCACCACATATCCCTCAATCCGGCCGATTCCGTCGCCCGGATTGGTAATATGATGTTCCACGATTCTTAGCTCCACTTCGTCGCCTTCCTTAACCGGCAAAGCCAAGGCCATTACTTCTTCCTTACTTCCGGAAGCTAATAGGCGCACCTGGTCGTTTTCCAAGTTCTCTTGGCCTTTGATGAACAAGGTTTTATTCAGTCGGCGTTCCAACTTCTCCTGATTGGTGCCGCCCGGCCCAATCAACAAAGAAGCGATCTGCGGATTGACTCCCAGCAATAGGGCCTCCTCGTTAAAATCCCGGGCCATCTGCAAAATCGTACGCACCGCTTTATTGGAAAGGCTATCCAACGTTAAAGTATATCCGGTCCCATCACAGCACTCGCATTCGGTTTGAAAAATTTCCCGTAAGCTTTGACGGACCTTCTTGCGAGTCAATTCCAATAGACCCAGGGACGTGAAACCCAAGATATTTACCTTGGTCTTATCCCGGCCCAATTCCTTCTCGAGAAGCGCGATTACCTTCTCGCGTTGATTGTCGGAACTCATGTCGATAAAATCGATAATAATGATCCCCGCGAGATTCCGCAAGCGAATCTGGCGGGCTATCTCTTTCACCGCCATCAAATTGGTCTGAAAGACCGTGTCCTCTAACGATGTCGAACCGGTAAATTTGCCGGTATTGACATCAATGACCGCCAACGCTTCGGTCTGATCAAAAATTAAATAAGCCCCGCAATCCAACCATACTTTTTTACATAAAGCTCTTTCCACTTGGCTTTCGACGGAGTATAGCTTGAATAATGGAATCTCTCCGGTATATAATTGTACCCGACTCCGTAAAGATGGCGCCAGCGTCTTAACGATCTCCAACGCTTTAAAATAAGCTTCCGTATCGTCGATAACCAGTCGCTCGACCTCTTTGCTCAGACAATCGCGAAGAATGCGGTAGAGCAAGTCATGATCCTGATAAATCAAGGAAGGGCAAGGACCTTTGGTGATTTTACGCTTGATCTTCTCCCAAACTTTGATTAAGAATTCATAATCGCTCTGCAATTCAGCCGCATCAATATCCTCGGCAGCGGTGCGAACAATTAAACCGATCCCTGATTTTTTAAATTTGGCTACGATATTCTTCAGCCGCTCGCGCTCGGCCTCATCGACAATCCGGCGCGAAACCCCCACGTAGTCCACGGAAGGCACCAGTACCAGATACCTGCCGGGAATCGTAATTTGGGTAACTACGCGGGGTCCCTTGGTTCCGATAGGCTCTTTAATCATCTGCACGATGATCTCTTGACCTTCGTGCAATAAATCCTGAATGGAACAGTTCTTCAGATCAATCGCGGCATCGGATTCTCCCTCGCGCGGGATCACGTCATCAATGTATAAAAAAGCATTCTTTTCTTCACCAATATCCACGAAGGCCGCTTGCATCCCCGGGAGCACATTTTCGACCCTACCCCGATAAATATTGCCGGCTCTGCGTTGCTCATCGGGGTGCTCCACCGTATATTCAACCAAAACTCCCTCTTCCAAGATTGCCAGTCTGGTTTCGTCGATACCGATATTGATCAGGATCTCTTTGGTCAATTAAACTCCCCCGGTTCTATCACAGAAATCCATCGGCTTAATAATCTGGCCTTGTTCCTCGTGCCATAATCCTACCCGGGCAATGCTCAATATCTCGATCGGCGGCGTAAGCTCGTGAATGATGTCTTCAGGGCGCAAATGTCCCCCGCTGCCAATTTCCCCAATGATATGAACGGCCAGGATATTGTCATTAATCTTCTCTGTACTTAAATTATGCAGCCACGGACGAATGTTGACTACTTTTTGGCCTTCTTTGGTAACCCGCTCGATTTGAAGCTCGGTGGCCGCCAGGAACTGATCCAACTGGCTTTTTGTCCCTTCAAACATTTCCGGAGACACCTTTACTTCCACTTTGTAAGCAGCCCGGTTGATAACCGCATTTAATGATTTAAGCGGGTGATGCGCAGTAATTTTCTTCACCGCCATTATCCTTAGTCCCTGAGGAAGGACCCGATTCAATTCATTTTTCAGATGTTCCGGTTCGTAGTCGTTGACCAATTCCAGATCGAGGTATTCATCGCTGCTGCTGATCCCCACCGCCAAAGCGGGGCCAAAACTCAATTTGGGATGAGGATGAAAACCTTCGGAATACATCATGGTCAAACCGCCCCGGCGAATCGCGCGTTCGACCGTTTTAATGATCTCCAAATGGGAAAGGTATTTCAAATTGTTTTCCTTGGAAAAGCGGATCCGGTATTTTGCCATCCTAATGTCCCTCTAGCTTTTTTGAAACATGTAACTCTGGACAGACACCACAGCTTGTACAGTCGGCGGTCCGACAGTCAGGAGTCAAAACGCCTCGCTCGGCACGTTCATTTTCTTGCTGCAAAAACGCGGTGGAAAGTCCAGTATTCAGATGAGACCACGGCAATATCTCGTTATAGTCCCGGCTTCTCGTATAAAAGCGGGGCTCCATCCCGTGTTCACGAAAAGCCTCCTGCCAATAAGAAAACTGAAACTGATCGCTCCAGCCGTCGAATTGGGCTCCCCGGGACCAGGCGGTTTCAATGATTTTGGCCAGCCGGCGATCGCCGCGGGCTAAAATCCCTTCCAACTGACTCATCTCCGGATCATGCCAATTTAATTCGAGATAGCGGCTCCGGATCTTCTCCTGTAAGAAGCGTTGTTTTTCGATGGTTTCCTCAATGGAAATCTGTTCGCGCCATTGAAAGGGAGTGTTAGCTTTGGGAACAAACGTAGAGGCGCTGACCGTAATCCGCAGGGCATTCCCCTTCGGATGGAATTGCCTGCCAAGCCTCAGAACCTCAAACGCCAAATCGACGATACCTTCCAGATCCTCAGCGGTCTCGGTCGGCAAGCCAATCATGAAATACAGCTTCAATTTCTGCCAGCCTGCTTTGAAAGCGGCCTGGGAAGCGGTGATCAGATCTTCCTTAGTAACGCCTTTGTTGATGACCCGCCGCAATCGCTCCGTACCGGCTTCCGGAGCGAAAGTGAGACTCCCCTTGCGACTGCTTTGAAAACGTTTTGCCAGATCAATTGAGAAAGAGTCGATTCGTAAAGAAGGCAATGAGACATTGATGCCTTGGGGCGTAAAGCAACCGCAGGCTTCGGTCAGCAACTCTTCGATCCGGCTGTAGTCGGCGCTGCTTAAAGAGGTCAGTGAGAGCTCTTCGTAACCGGTGCTGGCCAGCAAATCTTTTAACGAAGCCAGAATTTCAGCCGGCGGACGTTCCCGCACCGGTCGATAGATCATCCCCGCCTGGCAAAAACGGCAACCTTTGGTGCAACCACGCTGAATTTCATAAGCAATCCGGTCGTGGACGATGTCGAGATAAGGCACCAGCCACTGTTTGGGGAAGAAAGCCGCCGCATAGTCGCGCACCACCGCCCGGATCGGATGGGCTCCGGTTAACGAATGAATCTGCGCGATCCGTCCATCCTCAAAATAGCTGACCGCAAAATTGGCCGGAACATAAATTCCCGGGAAGGTTTCCAGCTGCCGCAGCAGTTCGCTTTTTCCCAGCCCCGCCTGTTTCAGGCTTTTGATCTTTTCCAGGACTTCCGGCAGAACCTCTTCGGCCTCACCGATGAGAAACAGATCAAAAAAATCAGCCAATGGCTCCGGGTTGAAAGCGCAGGGACCGCCGCCAATAACCAAGGGATCATGCTCCCCGCGCTCGGCGGCATGGAGCGGAATCCCTCCCAGCTCGAGCATTGTCAAAATATTGGTGTAGCTTAACTCATATTGCAACGAAAAGCCCACCACATCAAATTCGTGGAGATCCCGTTTATTCTCCAGGGACATCAGCCGCGCGTCCTTTGCCCGCAATAGCGCCTGAAAGTCGGGCCAGGGCGCGTAAACGCGTTCGGCCAGCATTTGTGGATGATTATTGATCAGCTCATAGAGAATTCGTAACCCCAGGTGAGAAAGACCAATCTCATAAATGTCCGGAAAGGCCAAAACTACCCGTAATTCCGCCCGCTCCCAATCCTTGACCTGCAAATTATATTCGCCACCGGTATAACGCCCCGGCTTACTGACAGTACCCAAAGAACTTTCGATCTTCTCCCAACTTGTCCTGGCCGTTGCAAAGCCCTCCCGTTAACACTATGGAATATTCCACGCTATAATCTTATCTTTTTTACCAAAAACAAAATAGAAAAACGGATAAAATATGGTAATCTTTTTAAAAGATTTGGCCAAAAAATACTCATAATCCCCAGCCGATAATACAAAGGGCAGGTTAATTCTACCGCATCTTGGTTGATTCCGCAAGTCTTATGAAAAATTTCAGGTATGGATAACCAATGGAAACCCATACCTGAAAATAACGCTTCGAATCCTTTATTTTTACTTTAACAAGGTGGACGGATCGACCGGTCGGCCCTGATTGAAAACTTCCAGCCGCAGCAGAGGTTGGAGTCGTTCCAGCCGCGCAATGGTCGCACCCGATTTTACGGACTGTCCCGCGGTTACCCATACCTTGGCCAAATGGTGATAGACCGCCTTCCACCCGTTACCATGGTCGATGGTCAGACTCCAGCCCTGCTCGGGTTGGTTTAGCACTTCCGTAACCTCACCATCTGCGAACGCATAAACATCGGCCTCAGGCAATGCAGTAATTTCGATCCCCTGAAAATATTCGTTCCGGCGAGTGGTGGCATTGTAACCCCAGCCGAACTTTCTGGTAATTCGCCCGGTCACCGGCCAAGCGGTTCCGGCGATGGTATTGTTCTGGTTCTGATTCGTATTCGTTGCCCCAGGGGTGGTCAACGGATTATTGTTTTCCAAACGGACCCATTGCCGGCTGCTTTGAATCAAGCTCTGGAGCGCCGGGTATTTCCAAATCCGCCCGAACGTCGCTTCGGTCGGGGCATTCACGGCATGATGGATCTGAACGCGGATCCATTTCGTCCACGACTGATGAACCTTGCCGGTAAGTAATACTATTATCAGGAATAGTACGGCTACCACGGTCTGGGAAAGCAACCGGCCGGGAACCCGTTGTTCTGGAGCGCTAATGGTCTCCAGCGGTTCAGCTTCACTTTGAAGATTTTCTTCTTCGTCTGTGAAATCATATAATTCGCTATTTTTTATCATTCCAGTCTCTCCCCTTATATTTTAGTATATGGGGGAGAAAACTCGCCTATTACTTTCTGAGATCAAATGTTTTCGTCAAAAAATTTCAATCAACCATCGAACTAAACGCCATTAATCGGCGTCGATGGCGTCGGTCGGACATCCCGAAGCAGCATCTTTGACACAATCCTCATTTTCTGAATTTACCGCTTTGGGATTCGCCTGCGCCTTTTCATCGTCATTCCATGAAAAAACCTCCGGACAACTTGACACACATAAACCACAGCTGATACAGAGGTCCTGATCGACTGATACTTCCATCTGATTCGCTCCCTTTTCGTTAATTTTATTATCCATGGGATATTATCCCATGAAGCAGGGAGCTTTATTCTACGCTTTCTTGCGGATTAAAAGCAGCTTTAATGGATAATGGACTGAAAGAAATTTAACAAATAACCCCCGCAGATGGCCAACGCAGTACTGTATAGCGTCCCAACCAGATAATATTCGGCAAAATTTTTCTCGCTTAGCTCGTTAAACCGGGCAATGGATTTGGCGGTCAGGATGAACACCACAGAGGGAAGAGTGTTGCTTTGGACAAAAATCATGATCAGTAGCCTTTCCAAAATTCCGATATAGGTCCCGGACTGAAATTTTGATCCGAGATGGTCGTGTTCTGTGCTGTAGTTCAGGCAATTTAAAAATTTGCGCACCAAAAAAGTCCCGCCGCAACAGACATAAATATAGCTGGTGATCAATAATATCGCTTCGCTAGAGGTCCATTGCGGCTTGATGTCCATCGAATGAGCGAAAGCCGCCAGAGTCTTCGGTTGCAATAACGACCAGTAAAATGCCGTCAGCCGCGGATTGGGCTCCAGATTAAAAAATTGCCAGGTTCCGAAGATGATGAGCCCGTGCCCCAATTGATCCAGGAGAAATCCGCTGAGATCGAGGCGCGGATTTCCCGAGGAAGTCATCAGGCATTTGCAGAAGTCGAGCAGAATATGAAGTACGGTGATGGTCGCGGCATAAAGCAAGGCGCTGGGAAACTCCAGCCAGTGCAGCAAGAGAATCAGAATGAAAAACGTGATCAGACCGTGGATTAAAAAGCCATCCCACTGGAAATTGCTCTTCTTTTTAACGATTCCGTCCGATTGGAAAATGAAGTCGGCGAGCCCATGGCCAAGAAAGGTCAATAAGAGTGTTACCAAAACGAAGTTCCCCCAATGTTTTTGAACACCTTATGCACCCTGTTGAAGGTTCCTTATGCGAAGACACCCTTCCTTAGGTGTCGCGGTTTAATTCCAAGCTTAATAATTTGCTGACACTCTCCTCCGCCTGTCTAATTTCGTTCCACTTCGCGGCATAACAACGCTTCTGGACATTTTGCCGGGCGATCCCCAAAACCTCGGCCGTCCGGATATAGGTCCCAAAGTGTTGATACGAATGGACCGCTTCCCATTGGGCTTCCGTCCAATTCACGATAATGGCGTCCAGCAATCGATAAACCGTATTCAGCGCCAGATCCAATAGCGGATCGTTGGTTCGGAAGCAAGTGCCGGGAAACTTATTTTTGGAAAGATAATCCAAGGCGTTGCGGGCCAAAAAAAAGGCCTCGCCATTCATCTCCCATGAGCTGGCGGCAAATTCATTTTCTTCCGCCGTGCCGATGCCAACCCCCAAACGCACCCGGAAAGGCCGGCAATAATACCGCAACTCCCGAATCAAACGAGGCAATTGGGCGGCATCCGTGCACACACCCTGAATCTCATCCCCGCGGAACAGCGCGAACGGCGTGGCCAGAAACGGGTAATTCAAACGGCTCAACTGCGGTTTGAGTTGCAGATCGATCCGGCTGGCCCGTTTTGAATCGATAATATCGGCGGTTAAAACTGCAATCCGGTTCAAACTTACGACTCCCTTAAAACAATATATTGAACCATCCACCCTAAGTATACCATATTTCCAAACATTCCAAATTATCCCTCATTATCGTTCTCCGCCTCATCCCAATTTGATGATATCGTCACGGCTTTGGTCATTTCGAAGTAAATAGCGCCGCTGCCGCTTCAGAGAACTTACAATATGAGCTCTCTTAGTCGTTTTGTGGATAAGTCAGCTCTTTGAGTCATTCAGCAAGCTCATTTTGTGAATAACTGATCTCTTTTTGTGGATCAATGAGCTCTTTCAGTCGCTCAATAAGCTCATTTTGTGGATAAATGAGCTTGTTTTGTGAATGAAAGAGCTCTTTTTGTGAATAAATAAGCTCTTTCAGTCGTTCAACAAGCTCATTTTGTGGATAAATGAGCTCTTTTTGTTAATAAAAGAGCTCTTTTTGTGAATAAGTGATCTATTTCTGTGGATAAACATTATCGTTCAACGTGGTCAACGGTTTTGGGTTGTGGATAAGTCGGAAGGCTCTGAGTCACGAATTTAACGGATGAAAGGATTCCACGGCCTAGCGATCGGGAAGTGAGTTTTTCCGTGAAATCCTTAAATCCATCCGTGATCGGCTTTTTTATAGCGATCTTCGATTTTTCATTCATACAGCCACCATCCTTGACGACCCCATGGGATCCCTGGTCGAATTGAATCATGTTAATCTTTGAATCCTGCGAATCATGGTTCGGGATGAATGATATTTTTTGCGTACAAAAACGATACTTCAGGCCCGGCTTTTCGCGGTATAATATCAATTGTGGAAGGTGTCTTTCATTGAGAGTCCGTCGGTAATACCGACGGACTCCCGGTCCGATGCGGACAAGCGGAAGCCGAAGCTCTTTTGGTCGCCGGTTCGATAATGCGACGCTGAAAAAATGAAATCAATCCGAATATAAGAAGACTGCCAGGCTCATGTCTGACAGTCTCTGATAAATAGCTGGAGTTGCTCGAACGGCGGCGCGGGCCAGGCCCGCTCCTCGCTATAGATTTTCCGGTTCCGAGGGGGTAGAGATCATCCCGAGGGTTTTGGCCAATTCTACGTCCGTTTTGGCCTGAGTCGCCAGGTCACCCAGAGACACGATTCCGACTATCCGGTCCTTGTCAACCACCGGCAAGCGCCGCACTTGACTTTGGGCCATAATCTTCGCGGCCTGGTGCAGGTCCATCTCGGCATCGACCATTCTCACCTGGGATGTCATCACATCGCGGACAGGCGTCGAATGCGGATCCTTGCCATGGGCAATATTCCGGACCACAATATCCCGATCGGTAACGATGCCCACCACATGATCGCCCTGACAGACGGGTATCGAACCCACGTCATGCTTTTGCATCATCTGGGCCGCCTGAACCACGCTGGTTTCGGGACTGACATAAGCCACTTCATTGTTCATGATCTCTTTTATCTTCAACCGCTTCAGCCTCCTTGTATTTGATCTAAGTTTACCCACAATGTGAATACTCATACCAGCCGTGGGGATAATCACTCATCAAACCGGGAAGGCGTTTAAATTTTAGATCTACCACGATTGGCGCGCCCGGATTAACCATTCGACAGGTTGATTCCAATAGATGCCCCGCCGCAATAGTTCCAGCCGAAGCTGGGATCGGCTCATCCGGCCATCGAAAAAGAAACGGTCCACCAGGGAGGCCAGGACCAAAGGGGACCACATCAATTCGCCATGTTGCATCTCCTTGCCCAAACAAACCGCATGTGGAAACGGCCCGCGGGCGCTCACCGGATCCACCCGGCCGTCTCCGGTCTGGGCATAGGCCGAGCCCGGCGGCGCAGCCAGTCCGGAACCCACTTCCTTGCCTTCCAGAAGCTCCGGATGGTAATGTCCCTGCAAGTCAAAAGATCCGTAGCCCAAGCCATAATAAGCGACGGCATGGGGCACCGCCTCCGCCAATTTCGGCAGAGTGCCGAAGCCATCCTGCAAGCGCTGCTCCTCGGGATCCAACCAATGCATGATGGGCATATAGCGGCGGGCAAATTCGGCAGCAGAAGCCTCATAAGCTTTGCCGGATTGCACAATTCGGGTCCCGAAAAAATATTTCTCGGTGAATCGCAGACCCACCTCCTGGGCATAGGCCAAATCCCACTCGCCGCCATAGTCGACCGGCAGCCCTCTGCGTTGTCTCCCAATCTCATAAATGCCATACTGCGGACCGCCGATCGAAATTAACGACGTGAACCGCTGCGGATGACGGGAAACGACGTAACGTCCGAGCAAACCGCCCAAACTATGTCCGACCCAATGAATCTTTGCCCCCGGCCAGCGTTTATCGATCAAGGCCAGCCAAGGGTCCACATAGTATTGGGTGATGGCTGCCAGTCCCAAACGCCAGTCATATTTTAGATAAATGAAGTTAAGATTGCCGATGTCCGTCTCCCCGTCGGTTCGGGGCAATGCCAAGGCTTGCCAATCATCAATGATCCGGACCGGGCGGGCGGGATCCTCCCGGTTGCGTTTTTGGGCCCAAAAATTTAATTCTTGTTGTAACTTGGCATAGGGACGCAAAAATGCTTTGGAAAGGCCCGGTCCCGCGCCGAGCGCCAAATATTTTTGGGGGATGGGTTGATAATCCGGGCCGGTGAGATAGGGCGTCTCCTGATGCTTGCAAAAATGCGGGTAAGGCGACTCCGCCAGCCAAAGCGGACTTTTCGAAGGCAGGTGATCGATGCTGCCCCAAAAACCGGGGGCAAACAGGACAAAGCTGGGAACCTCTTGCCCGGATACGGGCAGATTCATGACGAGTAAACCGCCGAGCGCCAAAAGAAGTAAAATTAACCGTTTCTTCATAAAAACTCCCTAACGATGTATCGTGGTGCGCTTCGAATTCGGGTTGAAATAAAAAAACGGCCCCGACATTTAAGGGGCCGTTTTTGATCTTGGACAATTTATTGAATTAAGCTTGTTTACGAGCTTGGAAGCAATCGCGGCAATAAACGGGTTTCTCGCCGGTCGGACGGAACGGAACCTGTGTGCTGGCTCCGCAATTGGAGCAAACCGCGTCGAACATCTGACGGGTATGTTGACCAGCGCCCACGCCACCGCGTTGTTGTTTCCGGGCCGAACGGCAAGCCGGGCAACGGCCGGGTTCATTCTCAAACCCCTTGGAAGCATAAAACTCTTGTTCACTGGCTGAGAACGTGAAGTCTTGACCGCAGTCTTTACAGGTTAACGTTTTGTCTTGATACATCGAACAACCTCCCAAATATTAGCCCATAGGGCTATGATTGGCCTTCCCTCGGGCTAAGTATAGAGGAAGCGTTAACTAGACTAGTCAATCTGCTATACCAGGCAATCCTAAGTTTCAGGCTCTACCCTCATTTTATCATGAAGTTGGAAAAATTCAAGGGCGTTCCTAAAGAAATTTGGCAATAAAGTATCGAAAAATCAACACCTTCCATTCCCTGGTACGATAGAATAAATGGAGAAATCGAGGTGATTAGCCTTATGAACCCGAATCAAGCGGCTTTTGGGAAAACCGGGAACTACGACCGTTCGGCCGCGTTAGCTTACGCCCGCCGCTGGGCTTTGGGCCGGAATCCGGCCTATTTCGATTTTACGGCGTTGGGCGGTGATTGTACCAATTTTGTATCGCAAGTGCTTTACGCCGGATGCGGCGTGATGAATTTTACCCCGAATTATGGATGGTATTATCGCGATGCCAATCAGAAATCGCCATCCTGGACCGCCGTAGCTTTTCTTTATAAGTTTTTGACCGAAAATCGGGAACGGGGTCCGTTCGCCGAACTGGTCTCCCAAAACGATCTGGTAATCGGCGATATCATCCAATTGGGGTTCCGCCAAAAGGGCCAATTCGAACATTCGCTGATCGTCAGCAAACTGGAGTCGCCCATCGGCCCGGATAAAATATCCTTTACCGCCCATACCCACGACCTCGTCGATCAGAAGCTTACCTTTTATAATTACGTGGATATTCGTTTCCTCCACATTTTGGGATGTCGCAGCTGAGGCGAGTGCGGCGGGAGCAACTTCGTCCGATTAAGCCTGAAAATAAAAAAAGGGCGGGTTTGCAACCCGCCCACCGCAATTTATTCTTCCTCTTCGACCATATGCTTCTTGGCCTCGGCGATAATTCCTTCGGCCAGTTGAGCCGGAACCTCTTCGAAATGATCAAAGGTCACCGTAAAATCGGCCCGGCCTTGGGTCATCGAACGGAGATCGATGGCGTATTTCATCAGTTCCGCCTGAGGAGCCAAGGCTTTTACCACCTGCTCCCGACCGTCGGGTTCCATGCCGAGGATCCGGCCGCGTTTCTTATTCAAGTCGCCGATCACGTCGCCCATATATTCTTCCGGGGTGCGGACCACCACGCTCATGACGGGCTCCAACAAAATCGGCTTGGCATCCATAAACCCTTTCTTGAAGGCGAGCCGCGCCGCGATCTTAAAGGCCATTTCCGAGGAGTCGACCGGATGGTAGGAACCATCCACCAAGGCCACCCGCACGTCGACGACGGGATACCCGGCGAGCACCCCCCGCTCCATGGTTTCGATCAAGCCTTTTTCAACGGCGGGAATATAGTTGCGCGGCACCGCGCCGCCGAAGATCTTATCCACGAACTCAAAACCGCCGCCGGACGGCAAAGGACTCATTTCGATCCAGACATGGCCGAACTGCCCGCGCCCGCCGCTCTGCTTCTTGTGTTTCCCCTCGACCTTGACGTTGCCCTTGATGGTTTCCTTGTAAGAAATTTTGGGCGTCTTCAAGGTGACGTCCACTCCGAACTTCTTATGCAATTTGCTGGTGATCACTTCAATATGCAGATCGCCCATGCCGGAAGCGACAATCTCGTGGGTAACCGGGTCTTTATGAACCTCGAAAGTGAGGTCCTCCTCGGTGAGCCGGGCCAGGCCGGTACCGATCTTATCCTCATCCCCCTTGGCTTTGGGCTCGACCGCCAGCGACAGTTTGGGTTTGGGAAACTCGATGGCCGGATAGGCGATGGGTTTTTCCTTGTCGCAAAGCGTTTGCCCGGTAAAGGTCTCCTGCAGCTTGGCCACGGCCCCGATGTCGCCGGCGCTCAGCTCGGATGCCGGCTCCTGACTCTTCCCCTTGATGATAAAGAGTTGACCGACCCGCTCCGAAACTCCCTTGTTGGAGTTATAAACCTGGGAATCGGACTTGAAAACGCCGGAAAACACCCTGAAAATGGTCAATTTCCCCACGAACGGGTCGGCCATGGTCTTGAAGACCTGAGCGGAAAATGGCTCATTCTCGGCCGAGCGGCGTTTCTCCTCCTCCTTGCTGTTGGGATGGACCCCGCTGATTTCGCCCCGGTCCAGCGGCGAAGGCAGAAATTCCGCCATGATGTCCACCAGGTTGGCGATGCCGATCTGCTTCAACGAGGATGTGGCCAGCACCGGAACGATCCTGCCGGCGATCACGCCCTTTCGGGTGCCGGCGACAATCTCTTCCGGCGAAAGTTCGCCGCCATCCAGGTATTTCGAGAGCAGATCGTCATCGGACTCGGCGGCGGATTCGGTCAGCGTCATCCGGTATTCCTCCACCGCGTCGGCCAGGTCGGCCGGGACTTCCTTCTCGACGGTCTTGCCGCCTTCCAAAACAAACGCCTTATTTTTAATGATGTCGACCACGCCTTGGAATTTCTCGGCGGCGCCGATCGGAATCTGCAACGGGATGATCTGATGTCCGAAGCGCTCGCGCAGCGCTTGATAGGTATTTTCGAAGTTGGCATTTTCGCGGTCCATCTTATTGATGATGATTAACCGCGGCAAACTCTGTTCTTCCGCATATTGCCAGGCTTTTTCGGTCCCGACTTCGACTCCGGAGACTGCACAGGCTACGATACAAGCAGCATCCGCGGCCCGGATCGCTCCTTTCACTTCACCGACGAAATCGAAAAATCCCGGCGTGTCTAAAAGATTAATCTTACGGTCCTTATATTCCAACGGGGCTATCGAAGTACTGAGGCTAATTTTCCGTTTAATCTCCTCGGAGTCATAATCCATGGTGGAAGTCCCGTCATCCACTTTTCCAAAACGGTCAATTGCCTTGACGGAGAACAGCATAGCCTCGGCAAGCATCGTCTTGCCGCAACCGCCATGTCCCATCAATACCATGTTTCGAATCTGTTCAGTCTTGTATTTTCTCAAAAATTTCCCTCCTCTGTGATCTGGTCCAACGGGTATGAACAGAGTATTAAGATTTAGTTACTAGTCGATTACTATTCGATTCCGAGCAATCTATTTCCTGCTATGCCAAAAATTTTTTAGGGGGATTCCCGGCATAAAATCGTCCCGGCTCCGCATAATAATGACTGAGCTTTTCGGTAGCACCAAATGAAACCGAACATGCCCTGAGGGGTAACCCTCCGTCGGGGGCATGATGGACTAACCTGCCGCAACGGCGGCGGTTAATAGTCCTACCGGTAAATTAACGGCAGTCCCTGCCGTTAGAGGTGTGCATGCACAAATTCGGCATGAAAAGTAGGCTATCGAAAAGCATTAAGCCCGTCGGCTCTTTTGACGGGCTTTTATTCGTTGATTCCGTTTAATCCCTCGATCAACTGCAGTTTCTCCCGGGAATCCTTAAAGGGGATCCCCTTTTTCAAATCATCCAGCTCCGATTGGGGCAAACCTTGAATCGGCAGCGATAATCGCTCCGCAACCGGCCCGGGCTGACTGGGAGTGCCGTGATACACTACCACCTGCTGATTGTCCAATCCCAAAAACTGATTCTGCTTGCAAGACGGGCAGAGGCCATCGTCCGTGGCCGCATAGCGGTACAAATTGCCGGTTTGTTTTTGAAAACGGTATTCCGCGTGTTGCTCAACCGCCGATTGAAGCGCGGCTTCGCTCGGAAAGGTCGTCCTGGCCCGGTTCGAATGGCCGCAGGCCGCGTAGCGGGTATCAATTTCCATGATTCGTTCCGCTGGTTGGGAAGTGAATGACAGGGCCAACATGCCGCGTAACTGTCCGATCTGGCGGGGATTATGAACCGCCCAGAGAAGCGTCGCTGCGACGACCAGAACGACCATGCCGAGGCGGAGGATGATCCGGTAAAACGGCGGCAATTTCAAGGAAATCACCTTCTTTGGCAATAGCATTACCAAAGTTGGAAAATTTATAACCGCTGTTAAAAATTTTGAAATTGCAAACCGCTCCCGGAGAAAAATAAAAATCCCCCGCGCCGAGCGCCCAAACCGGGCCGACCTCAGAACGGGGATTTTATGAAATTCGATCGTCTTTTTGCCCTGCTGGATATCTATCGCCAATAAGATTACCGAGATTACTTATTCAGCTCTTCCATGACGGCGTCGGAGATTTCGAAGTTGCCGTAGACGTTTTGGACATCGTCGTTATCTTCCAGCGCATCCACCAGTTTCAACAACAGTTGCGCCTGTTCGGCGTCGAGCTCCACCGTATTGCTGGGGACCATGGTCAATTCGGCCGATTTGACGGGGATCTTCTGATTCTCGAACGACTGGCGCACCGCTTCCAATTGACTGGTATCGGCATAAATCTCGAAGCTGTCGTCCTGATTCTTCAGATCTTCGGCGCCTGCCTCGATGGCCGCCTCGAAGAGTTCCTCCTCGCTCTTGCCGTAGGCCTCCGCGTCCACGACGATCAGGCCTTTCTGGGCGAAGATCCAGGCCACGCAGCCCGCTTCGCCGAGATTGCCGTTGTTCCGGGAAAAGATATACCGCATATCGCCGGCGGTCCGGTTACGGTTGTCGGTCAGGCATTGCACCAGCAGCGCCACTCCGCCGGGGCCGTAACCTTCATAGTATACCTCTTCGAATTGGGCCGCATCGGACTCACCCACGCCGCGTTTGATGGCCCGCTGAATGTTGTCGTTGGGCATATTGGCCTCTTTGGCCTTGATAACAGCCAGCCGCAGCCGGAAATTGTTATTGGGATCCCCGCCGCCGGCTTTGGCAGCCACAATAATTTCGCGGGTCACTTTGGTAAAAGCATTGGCCCGTTTCTGATCGGTTACTTCTTTTTTACGTTTAATCGTTGCCCATTTGGAATGGCCGGACATGAAAAACACTCCCTTTTGGAATATCCTTTAAAAGTATACCAAAAAGGAGTGCGTGAAATCAAGTTTATTTCGGAATGAATCCTAATCCCGGAACGGCGATCGGGCGCTCAGTTGTTGCATCGTCCGGTAGAGCCGGAACAGCAGGGTGACGATTAAGGCGAAGGCCAGGAACGAGGCGAAGCCGTTGCGCAGGAATAACAGAAAATCATAGGCGCCGTGAATCGCCCAGGCCATCAGGAAACCGCTCCAGAGCAACCCTTGGTCGCTGATGGCCGATAACTTATAACGGGCCACATAGTGCCCCATCCAGCCGCTGAAGGTCGCGTGGGCCAGGGTAGTGACCACCGCCCGCATCGCCGCGACCCCGTACCCGTAGACGCTGGCCCACAGAAAGTTCTCCAGCGAGGCGAAGCCCAATCCCAACGTAATCCCGTAGATGATCCCGTCCACCGGTTCATCAAGCTCATTGCTCTGGCCCATCATCCAAATGAGGAGGCCGCTTTTCAGGCCTTCTTCGATCAGCGCCACCACCAGGAAAGCCAGCATTAAAAAATTAAGCCAATTGTTATTCTGAACCGCGTCCACGATCCGCGCCCGCCAGATCTGCTCCAGCAATCCGGCGGGAATGACCAATAATACCCCCATCAGAAAAACTTTCAGGATCACCCGGACGGGCTCCGGCTCAAAACGGTCCTGCTTATAAAAGTACCATAACCAGAGGAGTCCGGGACCGATCGAGGCGACCAACAGGACCATCACGTTTCTCATTGTAACCTCCCGAGCTTGATGAGGTTATTATAAACGCCGCCTACCTTTTCATACCTGCTCCGTGCAATTTCCGGGCTTGGCATCCTGGGACGCCGCAGATCCAAATAAAGGAAGGAACGATAGCCTGGTGGACCGTTTAGAAACCGCCGGAACGCGGTTTAAGAGCGTTCTTTCACCCATTCCCGATAAGTCTGGTAATAGGTATAAAACGCATAAATGGAAATGGCGATCGCGATCCCGATGATCAGCGTCCCTAGCTTCTGGCTGAGCCAATAAAGGCCAAAACCCAGAAAAAAACTGAACGTCGCGGTCTTTCCCCAGCGGTTGGCGGGAATCAGCTGCCGGCTGTTCCGAAAGAGCAGCGCGCCGGCCACTACCTGGAGCAATTCTTTGGCGAAATAGATTCCCACCATCCAGCCGGGCAAGGACCAACGCGCCGCGAAAGCCAATAAGATCAGGACCACCAGTAGCTTGTCGGCGAGCGGATCCAGCATCTTCCCCAATTCACTGACTTCGTTCCGTTTGCGGGCCGTATAACCGTCGGCCAGATCGGTCAGGCCGGCCAAGCCAACCAACGCGGCGGCCCAGATCAAACCGGCGCTGGTCCCGAGGGTCATCTGCCAATAAATGAGCGGTGCCAGCAGAAAACGGATTGAGGTAATCCAATTGGCCAAGGTCATGAAACCATTCCTTTATCATTCAGTTTAATTAATTAATTAATTTGAGTTAACTTATTAATTCTGGCAATGATTCGATTTCCCTGCCGGGTCGGGAAGGTAATTCATTTAAATCCTGATTAAACCGGCGTTTTCCCCGGGTCTCCGCGCCTGCTGATTGGACTCGTCAGCTAAAAGGCACTAGAGGACCTCCGCTGCCTTTTAAGCACCGTGAACCAATTTACTACCCGACGAATGCCTGGCAACTTCACTTCCGGGTACGGGTTTGGGCAACTTTCGGTTTCGGGGCACCGGGCCGGCGCGCCGGACGATCGCCACCGGGCCGCCGTGACGGGATCAAACTTCGCGGCCCGTAGCCGATGAGGTCGGTCCGGCCCGCGGTCCGCAGGGCTTCATAAACCAGATCGTAATTGGCGGGGTTCCGGTATTGCAGCAAGGCCCGCTGCATCGCCTTTTCCTTGGGCGCGCGCGGCACATAGACCGGCTCCATGGTCCGGGGATCCAGCCCCGTATAAAACATGCAGGTCGAGAGGCTCCCCGGCGTCGGATAAAAGTCCTGAACCTGTTCGGGAGTATGATGGATGTCCCGCAGGTACTCGGCCAACTCGATGGCCGCCCGCAGATCGCTGCCCGGATGGCTGGAAACCAGATAGGGAACCAGATATTGCTCTTTGCCCAATTCCCGGTTGATCTCATAAAATTTCTTCACAAACCGCTCATAAACCTGCCGGCTCGGCTTGCCCATCCGCCGCAGCACCCGTTCGGCCACATGTTCGGGGGCGACCTTCAATTGGCCGCTGATATGGTGCTCGCAAAGTTCCTTGAAGAAGTCGTCGTTCTTGTCCAGCATCAGATAATCGTAGCGGATTCCGGACCGGATGAATACCTTCTTGATTTCGGGGATTGCCCGCAATCTGCGGAGCAACTCCAGGTATTCGGAGTGATCGACGATCAGGTTGGAGCAGCCTCCGTTTTCCAGACACTGTTTATCCTTACAGGCGCCGGACTGTTTCTGCTTGAGACAGGCGGGATTGCGGAAATTGGCGGTCGGCCCCCCGACATCATGAATATAGCCTTTAAAATCGGGCAGCCCGGTCAACTGATGCGCCTCGTTCAGGATCGAGGACTGGCTCCGTTTCTGGATGATCCGTCCTTGATGAAAATGCAGCGCGCAGAAGGAGCAAGCGCCATAGCACCCCCGGTGGCTGGTGATGCTGAATTCGACTTCCCGGATGGCCGGAATCCCGCCCTGCGCCGCATAGCTCGGATGGTAAGTCCGTTGATAGGGCAAGGCATAGATCCGGTCCATCTCCGCCACGTCCAACGGCAGGGCCGGCGGGTTTTGCACCACGTAACGCTCCCCGTGCGGTTGGATCAGCGTCTTCCCGCGGAGCGGATCTTGCTCATCGTACTGCATTTTAAACGCGCTGGCATATTGGCGCGGGTCATTTTTAACGTCCTCATAGGAAGGCGTCAGGATCCAAGCGCGATCCCGCTCGCCGGGGTCGAACCGCTCCCGAAAACCATCGGGACCGGCCAGGTAAGCCGTGCCCCGCAACTCCCGGATATTGGCGACCGGTTCTCCGGCCGCCAGCCGGGCGGCCAGCTCCAGCACTGGTTTCTCCCCCATGCCGTAGATCAACAGATCCGCCTTGGAATCCAGCAGGATCGAGCGGCGCACCGCATTATCCCAGTAATCATAATGGGCGAACCGCCGCAGGCTGGCTTCGATTCCGCCCAGGATCACCGGAATGTTTTTAAAGGCTTCGCGGACCCGGTTGGCGTAAACGATCACCGCGCGATCGGGACGGTGGCCCGCCGCGCCGCCCGGCGAATAAGCGTCGTCGCGGCGCGGTTTCTTGCTGGCGGTATAATGGTTGACCATCGAGTCGATCACCCCCGAGGCCACGAAAACCGCCAGCCGCGGCCGGCCCAAAATCTTAAAACCGTTGGCATCATGCCAATCGGGCTGGGGAATGATGCCGACCCGGTAGCCCTGACGCTCCAGCAACCGGCTGATGATCGCATGCCCGAAACTGGGATGATCCACATAGGCGTCGCCGCTGATGAGCAAAAAATCCAGCTCATCCCAGCCGCGCTCGGCCATGTCCGCGCGGGAAATCGGCAAAAAACTGCCTGGCTTGACCTTCATCTGAACCCGTTTCCTTCATTCGTTGTGTTCGCTTGCCTTCTAAAAACGTTGTAAGCGATTTCCAATTGAAAAGACTTTATCTCAACGCTTCTAAAAATAACATATTTATTGGCGATAATCAATCAATCCAAGTGCAGCATGGGCAATCATCCTAGCGTGGCCCTTCAACTTTTAAATTGGACCAATGCGGAAACAACAATGGTTCGGCATCCGCATGCCAATTTATTGATAGCTTTTCTTTTAACGGATCTCCCCATTCGTTCCGCAAAAATCCTCATCGTTCACGCAAGATATGCCAAATGAGAAATCCTTCCAGGGGCAAAAAATGTCCTCATTACTCAAGTGAAAGAGCTCCTTCTGTCATTCAAAGAGCTCCTTCTGTCGTTCAAAGAGTTATCTCCAGGGAATATTCCCAGCTCCTTCCCCGGGTGAAGCCGCTGGTCAATGTCGGTCGCTGATTCCGGAGGTCAATTTCGGAGCCGGATGATACTTTTACCGTACGAAAACGATACTTCATTCCCGGCTTTTCATGATACAATACGGATGATTGAAGTTCGTCTCTCATTGGCGAGTCCGTCGGTTATACCGACGGACTCGCGATCATGGGAAGTGAAAATAAAAAAGGGGCAGCCATGGCTGGCTGCCCCATATTGCTTGAAACATTTGATAATATCTTAGAAGTTGTAGTTAACCCGTACTTGGTTGTATTGGTCATAGACCTTGTTTTCGCTCTTAGCCCAGCTTCTTACTTCGGCTGAGAGGTTGTTGGTGAAGTTGTAACCGATCCGGGTAGCCCACTTGGACTCAAGGTCGGTGGCTTTGTCATTATACTCGCCACGGGCATAGAACTTATCCATGGTGAAGAGAGCGCCGATTTTAGCGACATCTTTTTGGTCATTATACGCATCGCCATTTTCTTTACCAACTTCGCCATAGACGTTCAGGTTTTTGAGCGGTTGAGCGCTTGCCTGCCAAACCAAAGCGCCGTCATGGTCGGAATCAAGTTTCTGATAGTTCACGCCAACGCTAGCGATGCCGAAGTTGTAACCGGCTTCGACTTGGTAAGCGTTATCGCCGAATGCGGGGTCATTGCTGTCTTGCCGCGGTTGAAAACCGAAGGCCAAATCGATGTTTTTGCCGACTTTCGGAGCGATCTTAACGGCTAACGGGGCGTTCATCTCATAGGTGCTGGTATCCATAATGGTCATGACAGTCGGGTTGTAAGCAAATTTACCAACGGTTACGTCAGCTAATTTGTTCTTATAAGTGAAGCTGGCTTCTTTCAGAGTGATATCTTGCAAGTTCTCATTGCCTAACAACTTGTCGCTGGTAGACATATTATCGGTACTATTAGGATCGGTGTCCATGGCGCTCTTCAACTGGGTGTGATAATCAAGGCTCGGGCTGAGTTGGCCATCGAAGTTGATGACTCCCTGCAGACCGTCGTTGTCTTTGTCAATGCCATAAGTGACTGAACCATTAACATTAGGAGCAGCGGAAACAGCTACTGCGGTGGAAAGTACTAAAGCGAAAGTTACGACAGATGTGACTAACTTTTTCAATTGATTTGCCTCCTAAAGAATATAGTTTTGATTTTGCTGAGACGGAAACTGGATTGATTGTAACGTAACAAGGATTCCTGGAAGCAAGGTTCGAAAGCTACTCCCACATCAACTCCTTCTGCCGATAAACAGTGGGTGTCGTTCATCGGATTATGGGTTTTTCAAGGTTCTGATGTCATCTTACTACCCGGGTGCCCATTTGTGAATAGGCTAAATTATTCCCGTTTTTCACATAATTATGTTGCATTTTATAGCATTGATGGCACCAGTTGACAATCGGCCGCGAAAGTAGCTGCCATAAGGGTTTGGGCCGTTCAATATTCCTCCCGCCGTACCAAAATTTAGAAAATTGATAGCGTTGCACTCGAATCCCCCAAAATAAAAAACGCCCGACGGCGCTGGTATTATCGCGGATGTTCGCTGATAACCAAAGAAGTTGCCATTTTTTGAAGCACGACGAAAATAGGTTGGACGCGGTAACTGTGGAACTAAAATCAGGCCCGGGGATGGCTATTTAAGTAAACGGCGCGGATTTTTTCGCGGGTCAGATGGGTATAGATCTGGGTGGTCGAGATATCGACATGGCCCAGCAGCTCCTGGACCACCCGCAGATCGGCGCCGTTCTCCAGCAGGTGCGTGGCAAAAGTGTGCCGGATGGTATGGGGGCTCATTTTGCGGTTCAAGGCCAGCCGGTCCAGATATTTGGCGAAGATGCGCTGCATGCTCCGGCCGCTCAACCGGGTGCCGCGGCTGTTCAAAAAGACGTTGGGGACCGGCTTGGGCTGGGATTGCTGGCGAAGCAAGGCCGGCCGCAATTGGCGCAGATACGCCTCGAGCGCGCGTTGCGCCACGCCGCCCAGCGGCACCAGCCGTTCTTTGGAGCCTTTCCCCAGGACCCGGACATAGCCCCGGCTGAAATCCAGATCGGCCAGGGTCAAGCCGACCACTTCCTGAAGGCGCAAACCGCTGGAGTAAAAAAGCTCGAGCAGCGCCCGGTCGCGCATTCCCAGTTTCGTGGCGGGATCGGCCAATTCCAACAGGTCGGACATCTCCTGCTGGTAAAGAAACTGCGGCAAGCGTTTCTCCCGTTTGGGAATGGACACCCCCAGCACCGGATTGCGGTCCAGGTAACCCTGGCGGCATAAATACTTAAAAAACGAACGGATACAGGCAATCTTCCGGGCCGTCGAGGTCTTGGCATAAGCGGCTTGTTTCAATTGGGAGAGGAACTCCCGGATCAATAAGTGGTCCACCTCGGCCCACTGCCGGATCTGCCGCTCCTGCAAAAAATCCACAAACTGCCGTAAATCCAGGCCATAACTCTCGATGGTCTTGGGCGAATAGTTCTTGGCGACCCGGATGTGGGTCAGATACTCATCGGTAAAGTTCTCCAACAATATCACCTTGTTACAGGGTATATTCGGCGATGACCTGCAACGCCCTTTCGGAATATTGCAAATGGCGTTCCTTTTTACCGCGCAGCCGCTCATTCAACGGTTCCATCAGCCCGAAATTGACATTCATCGGTTGGAAATAATGGGGATCGGCATTGCAGATGTAATGGGCCAGCGAACCGATGGCCGTCGTCCCCGGAAATTCGATCAACGGCTCCCCTCGCACCAGCCGCGCGCAATTCAAACCAGCGGTCAAGCCGGAGCTGGCCGATTCGATATAGCCTTCCACCCCGGTAATCTGCCCGGCAAAAAACAGCTCCGGCCGCGCCTTGGTCTGATAGGTCGGCCGCAAAACCACCGGCGCATTGATATAGGTATTGCGGTGCATGACCCCGAACCTGACGAAATCAGCGTTCTCCAACCCGGGGATCATCCGGAACACCCGTTGTTGCTCGCCCCATTTCAAATGGGTCTGAAAGCCGACCAAATTGTACAGACTGCCCTCCTGGTTTTCGGCCCGCAATTGGACCAGGGCGTAAGGCCGCTTGCCGGTTCGCGGATCGGTGATCCCAACCGGCTTCATCGTTCCGTAACGGAGCGTGTCCCGGCCCCGGCCGGCCAAAACCTCCACCGGCATGCAGCCTTCAAAAAAGATCGCCCGCTCATTGGGCAGATGCGCCTCGGCCACCTCTGCTTGGGCCAGCTCTTCCCAGAAGCGTTCATATTCCTCCCGGGAAAACGGACAATTCAAGTAGGCGCCGTCTCCCTTATCATAGCGGGAAGCCTCGAAGGCGATCGCCCGGTTCAGCGATTCCGCGGTGACGATCGGGGCGGCGGCATCGTAAAAATAAAAATAGGCTTGGCCGGTAAACTGGCCGATCGCCTCCGCCAAACCGGGCGAGGTCAATGGCCCGCTGGCCACGATGACCGGACCCTCGGGAAGCGCGGTCCACTCTTCCCGGACCACTTCGAGCAATGGATTTGCCGACAAAAGTTCCGCTACTTTTTGCGAGAACTGCTGGCGGTTAACAGCCAGGGCGCCTCCGGCCGGGACGCTGGTGGCATCGGCGGCGCGCATAATGAGCGAGTCCAACCGGCGCATCTCTTCTTTCAGCAAACCGACGGCATTTTCGAGCGACGCGCCGCGCAGCGAATTGCTGCAAACCAACTCGGCGAAATCGCCGCTGTGATGGGCCGGAGTCATCTTGCCCGGCCGCATCTCATACAAACGGACCGGGATGTTCCGCCGGACCAATTGCCAGGCCGCTTCACAACCGGCCAAACCGGCTCCGATGACGATCACCGGCTTCATTCCGCATTCCCGCCTTGTTCAGTCAATTCGGCTTGGTAGTCGCAATTCTGATTCAGGCAGGTTATCTGTTTGGGTTGATTCCGGCCGCCTTTCACCGTGCAAATGGAGCCGCATTTGGGGCAAGGTTCCTTATAGGGCCGTTCCCAGGTGACAAAATCGCATTCCGGGTACTTGTTGCAACCGTAAAACAAACGGCCTTTCTTCGATTTCCGCTCCACGACCTCGCCCTGGCCGCATTTGGGACATTTCAGCCCCAATACCTTGCGCAACGGTTTGGCGTTTTTGCACTCCGGATAGCCGGGGCAGGCCAGGAATTTCCCGAAGCGGCCGTATTTATAGACCATGGTCCGGCCGCATTTTTCGCATTTTTCGTCGCTCTCTTCCACCGGGACTTCCAACCGTTCGACGGTCTCCTTGGCCTGGGCCAGCTCCTGGCTGAAAGTGCCGTAAAAATCGGCTAACACATTGACCCATTCCATATTACCCTCGGCGATCTGGTCCAGTTTCTCTTCCATCTCGGCGGTGAATTCATAATCCACAATCTGTCCGAACTTTTGTTTGAGCAAATCGACGACGACCTGCCCCAGATCGGTCGGGCTGAAACGCTTCTCGGCCAGTTGCACATAATTCCGCTTGAGAATGGTATCGATGGTCGGGGCATAGGTGCTGGGCCGGCCGATCCCCTTTTCTTCCAAGGTTTTGATCAAGGTGGCCTCGGTGTAGCGGGGCGGCGGCTGGGTAAAATGCTGCTTTGGCGTAAGCGCCTGCAGCAAAACCCGCTCCCCTTCAGTCAGTTCCGGCAACATGCCTTCTTCCTCCAACGTCTCATCGTCCTGGCCCTCCTGATAGACCTCGAGGAATCCCGCGAACTTCAAAACGCTGCCGCTGGCCCGGAATCCATACGTACCGCCCTTGATCTCCACTCCGACCGTATCCATAACGGCCGGACGCATCTGGCTCGCGGTGAACCGCGACCAGATCAATTGATATAACCGGAACTGATCTTTGGAAAGAAATTCTTTGACCGCTTCCGGGACCCGTCCGATGCGGGTGGGACGGATCGCTTCGTGAGCTTCCTGGGCCCCGGCGGTTTTCGTCTTGTAGACCGGGATCGCTTCGGGCAGGGAATGAGGGCCATACCGTTCCTTGATGACTTCCCTCGCTTCAAGTTGCGCCTCTTCCGCGACTCGCACCGAGTCCGTTCTCATATAAGTGATCAGCCCGTCGCTGCCCGCCTCGCCCAATTCGATGCCCTCGTAAAGCTGTTGGGCGAGCATCATCGTTTTTTTGGCGCCAAAACCCAGCTTACGGGCGGCCTCCTGCTGCAAACTGCTGGTCGTGAAGGGCGGAGCCGGAAAACGCAACTTTTCCTTCCGTTTCACTTCCGTGATCAGATATTGCAGGTTCTTAAGCTCGGCCGCGATAGCCTGAGCCTGTTCTTCATCGGTGATCGCCAGTTTTTTCCTGCCCTTGGAGGTCAGCTTCGCCGAAAACTTTTCCTCTTTGGCAGTGCTGAAATCGCCGGTAATGCTCCAGTATTCTTCCTTGATGAACTCGCGGATCTCCTGTTCCCGTTCGCAGATGAGCCGGACCGCCACGGATTGGACCCGGCCGGCGCTCAAGCCCCGGCGAATCTTCCGCCATAATAACGGACTCAATTCATAACCGACGATCCGGTCCAAGATGCGCCGCGCTTGCTGGGCATTGACTTTATCCAGATCGATGGGACGGGGATGTTTTAAAGAGTTCTCCACCGCCCGCTTAGTGATCTCATGAAATTCAACCCGTTGGCAGCGATCCTGCTTTAAATCCAGGATGTTCGCCAAATGCCAGGAGATGGCCTCGCCTTCGCGGTCCGGGTCGGTGGCCAGAAAGACCGAATCGGCTTTTTTGGCAGATTCTTTTAGCTCCTGAATGATTTTGCCTTTGCCCCGGATATTGATATATTTAGGTTTAAACCCATTATGAATATCGACCCCGAATTGACTCTTCGGCAGGTCGACAACATGACCCATGGATGCTCGCACCATGTATTTCTTGCCCAAATACTTCTCGATCGTTTTGGCCTTAGCCGGGGATTCCACGATGACCAGTGATTTCACGCCAGATACCTCCAACTATCTTTCCATGTCGTAAAGCTGCCCTAGTTTGGCACGGATTCCGTCGGTTTTCATTCAGACGGTTTAGGTTTATACGACAAATGAATTTTCTTACGTAAAGTTATTAATTCATAAAAAAAGGGTTATCACTAACCCGTCGGGAACGTTTAATTCAAAGCCATGCAAGCTGCATTTTCATTGGGATGGAAGAGGATCATCAATAATCGTTCCTCATCGGTGATCACTTTATGCAGTATCAATTCCAATTCCTTCATCCCGATTTCGAAGGAATCCATCATTAAAGCTTCCGCCAGAATCTTCTCCAGCTCATCCGGGGAGATCAGGGCGCTGTCAACCAGGCGGATCAACTCGCCCCGGCAAGGAAGGGAAAGTTTGCGGATCTCGGCCGGGCTGAATACCCGATAGCCATTGACATCTAAATCGGCGTCAACCTGATCATCCGCTTTCAAAGTAGCGGGTATGGAATAAAGCAGTTTAAAGGCGGCCTCGATTTCATTGGGTTCGAAGCCCTGCTCGATCAATGCCGCGATCAGATGCCGTTCCGAAAGCTCATTCCCTTCTTGAGCTTGATCCAGCACCTGCTTCATGACATAGTTCGCTATCTGAATAACCCGTTCCATCTTTTCATCCCCTTGTCTGGGCTATTAATTAATTCGTAAAAACCTCGGTTTAAGTTTATAAGTTTTTGAGAAAATACCTTTCCCGTCCCGGATGTAAAGATTCAGCGGAGTCAAATTTTGATCATAGTATATAATAAAACACCGTGTTTTGTAACTATTTATTTTATTTTAGACGCAGGTAAAGCTGTCCTGGAAAACGCTTGACCACGCCTTTAAGTTCCAATTGGATTAAAACCGCGTTCAATTCGGCGGGCGCCAAAGCCACCCGGCGCAAGATCTGATCCACATGCAAAGGCTCCCGGCTCATAACGCCCAGAATCTTCTGCTCGCTTGGACTGAAAGAATCGATTTGAGCGGCGGCCACCTCCGCCATTTCCAAATGAGGGATAGCCAACTCGGCGAGGATATCGCGGTAATCCTCCACCAATTTAGCGCCCTGCTTCAGTAATTTATGCGGTCCTTTGCTGCCATCGCTGCCGATATTTCCGGGGACCGCGAAAACCTCGCGACCCTGTTCCACGGCAAATCCGGCCGTTATCAGCGAACCGCTGTCCTGAGCCGCCTCTACCACGACCACGCCCAGGCTTAGCCCGCTGATAATCCGGTTGCGGGCCGGAAAATTCTGCGCCAGGGGTTGCGTCTTGAGCGGATATTCGCTGACGACGGCTCCCTGGGCGACGATCCGCTCCATCAGGTCCCGGTTTTCCGGCGGATAAACGATATCCAAGCCGCAGCCCAGCACGGCAATCGTCCGGCCCTGCGCTTCCAAAGCGCCCAGGTGGGCTTGGGAATCGATGCCGCGCGCCATGCCGCTGACAATGGTCAGGCCTTGATGACTAAGGTTCATCGCCAGTTCCTGGGCGATGTATTCTCCTTGTGGACTGGGATTTCTCGTTCCGACCACGGCAATGGCGATATCATCGCCCTGGCTAAACTGACCGACTCCATAGAGTAGCGGCGGCGGGTCGGCAATTTTGCGAAGGGGAGCGGGATAATTTTCATCGGGATGGCAAACCACCCAAAAACCTTGCTGCCCGAGGCTGCGCAATTCCCGTTCCGGGTCCCAGGCGCGCGTTTGCCGCAGGCTCGCCGCAGCTTTTTCGCCGATCAGCGGCTGCAAGCGACTGAGCGGCGCGTGCCACGCATCTTTCATATTGCCGAATTCTTGCAGGAGTTTAAAAAAACGAATGGAGCCGATTCCCGGCACCCGATTCCACCGCAACCAATATTGCATCTCTTCCGCATTCATACCGGCCACCTCCACTGGAAATTATTCGTGGTAAATTATACCATTCCTGCTTCCCATGTACGAGCTTTATGAATTTTGGAAGAGCCTTAACTTTAGTTGCCAGCATGATTCGGGGGGTTTCTCAAATACTATATGCAGGCAAGCAGAAGGAACTTCGTAGAAACGGACCATAGAGGAGCTGTTCGGGATGGAACAAGAACACGATCACATTTATCTCTGCCCGCGCTGTGGGGTAGATACCCTTCACTATATAGTCAACCATAAGAACGACGTTTTCGGCATTGTTTGCTCCAATTGCCATACGCCTTCCCTCGTCCGAAAGGAGATTCTCACTTATCACCAGCTAAAGTGGGAGGATGAGCTACGGCTCATCCTCAACAATCTGGAGAATCCCTTTGACGAACATTAGCTTCCCGTTTTACACTTCCATGATGATCGGCAGGATCATCGGACGGCGTTTCATCTTGCCGTAAAGGTGCTTGCCGAGAACCTCCCGGATCTGGTTTTTCATCGTCGCCCAATCCGCATTCTGGGAACAATTTTCGATGGCTTGCTTCACTTTTTCTTTGGCGTCCTCGATCAGCTCTTCCGACTCGCGGACATAGACGAAACCGCGGGAGACGATATCCGGACCGGCCAAAATTTTACCGTTATCCTTGTCGATCGTCACCACGACGATTAAGATGCCGTCTTGGGATAGTTGTTTGCGGTCCCGCAATACAATATTGCCGACGTCGCCGACGCCCAGTCCGTCGACGAAGACTTTTCCGGACGCCACTTTATTGGCGATCCGGATTTTTTCGCGGGTCACCTCGATCACATCGCCGTTCTCGGCAATGATCACATTTTCACTATCGATCCCCACCTCTACCGCAAGATGGGCGTGTTGCACCAGATGACGGTATTCGCCATGCACTGGCACGAAGAATTTCGGCCGCACCAGGTTCAGCATCAGCTTCTGTTCTTCCTGGCTGGCGTGTCCCGAAACATGGATGCCCGAATCGGACTCGTAGATCACCTTGGCCCCCAGCTTAAACAGATGGTTAATGGTCCGGGCCACCAGTTTCTCGTTGCCGGGAATGGTGGAAGCCGAGATCAGCACGGTGTCACCGGAGACGATGTTGATTTTGCGGTGATCGGAAGTAGCCATGCGCGTCAAGGCGGACATCGGCTCTCCCTGGGTGCCGGTGGTAATGATGGTAACCTGGCTGGCGGGATAGCGGTCAATCTCGTCAATATCGACCAACAATCCCTCCGGGACTTTCAGATATCCTAAATCCATGGCGATGGTGGCGACATTGATCATGCTCCGGCCCACCAAAGCCACTTTCCGTTCGTAGTAAAAAGCGGTATCCATGATCTGCTGGATCCGGTGAATATTGGAGGCGAAAGTCGCCACCAGGATCCGCCCGGGCGCCTGAACGAAAATCTCCTTGAAGTTCTTGATCAACTCGCGTTCGGAAGGAGTATATCCTTCCCGCTCGACATTGGTGCTGTCGGAGAGGAGCACCAGCACCCCTTTATCCCCCAGTTCGGCCAGTTTCCGGAAGTCAGTGACTTTCCCGTCCACCGGCGTATGGTCGAACTTGAAATCAGCGGTGTGCAAAATCACGCCGACCGGCGTGTGAACAGCCAAGGCGGTCACATCGGCGATGCTATGGTTCACGTGAATAAACTCCACCGTGAAACCGCCGATTTTAAGTTCGTCGCCGGCCTTGACGCAAACGGTATGAACGTCCCGGACCATGTTATGCTCTTCAAACTTGCCTTTGGCTAGGCCGAGCGTAAGCTTGGTACCATAAATCGGAACATTCAATTGTTTGAGGATATAGGGCAACGCGCCGATATGATCCTCGTGGCCGTGGGTCAAAATGATCCCCTTCACGCGCTCCCGGTTATCCAATAAATAAGAGATATCCGGAATCACCAGATCGATTCCCAGCATATCCTCATCGGGAAATGCCAAACCGGCATCAATGACTATGATTTCCCGGTTGCACTCGATCGCCATCATGTTCTTGCCAATCTCGCCCAGTCCTCCGAGGGGGATCAGCAAAACACGGTCTTGCTTGTTAAACAGACCCAATAAAAAAAACACCTCCACTTGTGCTGTATAGATCGGTTGGTTAAAGTGTATCTTCGGACTTTTTCCGCAGGGTTGCCCGATACCCCTTTAAAAAATCAGAGAACTAACCTTGCCGTTCCAAATGCCGCACATTTTCTACAATAGTTATAATTATAACGGATTTATTTCAGCTACACAAGTCGATACCCGTCCTAATTTTTTGAACCGACCGGCGCCCGCCGCATCCGAGGCGGACTCTTTCGGAAGGTCAGGAATATTTTGCACCTCCGGGCGACAAAATAAACTCGCATTTCAAAAGGATTGAGGCGAAAAACCATGGACTCCCGGATCAGGGACAATTATAATACCATTGCCCAGGAATGCGGTGAATACGAGCCAATTGCGGCCGCTCAAAGTCTACGGATGGCTTTTGAGGACGACCTATCAGAAGACGCAGGTTGTGATTCCTGCGTCCATTTTCACAATGGTGCGTGTAATGTCTATCAAAACGATGCCGGCCTTTAGTGATGCGGATTCGCGGCTACTTGTTTAGCGGCCTCGATAATGATCAGCAAGGCATCGGCGCGTACTTGCCGGTCTTCCCGGGACAGTTTGGCGAAAACCTCTCCCTCCGGGCTGACCGCGTATCTCCCTTTTAAATTGGATAAGGCGATGGCGATGGTATCCGACTGGCAACGGTCACACATGCAAAATTCGGGATATTGGCGCTGAAATTCCACAAAGACCTCCCTAACCACATCTTCCATATAATTTTTCAAACTCATGGCTCCTCCCCCGTTGGTTTTATTTTTGGCGGCGCATATTTTTATTTTTGGAGCGATCGCTTGGCGCGTCAGGCCTGACTTTCCGCCAAGGCCCGGCGCATCCTGGCGAGCGGCGCCTCCCGCTCGAACCAGAAAGTGAAGCTCTGGGCGCCCTGGTATAGCAATAACGATAAACCTGAGAGGACTCTGCATCCTGCCCGACCGGCCTCGTTGACGAGCCGCGTGCCACCCTTCCGGTATACCAGATCGTAGACAAAAAGCGATTCCCGCAGGAATTTCGGCGGCACTAACGATTCATCGGTATGTAACCCCACGGAAGTCGTATTCACCAATAGATCGAACCCGTTCCAGTCCAGCTTCTCCATTTCCGCCAGCGGTACCGCGACCAATTCGAATCCGGTCCGACCGCGCACCTGATCATACAGCTCCCGCAGGCGGCGCGGATCGCGGTTAAGGACGGTCAACGAGCGGATATTGGCGGCGATCAGCCGGTATACCAGCGCGGCCGCTGAACCGCCCGCTCCCAACAGCGCGATGTTCTTGCCGCACGGATCGAAGCCGCCCTCCTCGCGCAGGGATTGGATAAATCCGCTCCCATCGGTGCTGGTGCCCAACAGCCGGCCATCGCGATTGATGATGGTGTTGACCGAGCCGCTCTGCAGCGAATCGCCGAAGATCTCATCCAGCTCGGGCAGGACCGCCTGCTTGAGCGGAATCGTCAGGTTGATCCCCTTGATGCCGAGTCCCCGAATGCCGCGGACCGCTTCCGGCAAGCTAGCAAGCGATACATGGAAGGGCAGATAGACACAGTTTAATTTCAATTCGGCAAATGCCGCGTTGTGCATGGCGGGCGAAAGGCTGTGCGCTACCGGGTCGCCGAAAACACCATAAACCGCGGTGCCGCCGTTAATCGGAAGTTGCTTCATGTCCATCACTGTCGCCGACGCCGCCGAGCCCCGGCAATTCTCCCATCTGATCCAGGATTAAGTAAAATGCCTTCAATTGATTCCAGTCCGTGGCCGACTTATCGCGAAAGCCCTCGAGCGGCCGGTTGGTTACGAACGCAGCCGCGAAAAACTCGGCCGAAAACCGTTCGCGCAAAGGCTGGATCCGCTCGGCTGTCCGCCAGCAGGCCCCGCTCCAGCGCTGGAATAATTGGTTCGACGAATAAAGAATTCGCAGATTTTTGATTAATTCCTGCTTTAAACCCGTCTCTTCATTGCCGTTCTTTCTCCGCCGCGTGGCCCATGGACAGCCATCCTTTGGTGAGACCATGCGGCGGTTCCTGCCACGCCATCTTGAGTTACCGAATAAACTCCGGTAGTCACCGCCATAGTAGTTTGACCAACTGAAAAAACTATGGCGCTAGCCGCCGAAGTATTTTTTTCAACTGAAGAAACTATGGCGGTGACTGCCGGAGAATTTTCAGCAACTAAAGCAACAACGGCGCTTGCCGCCGCAGTAATTTGCAGTGCGAGAAGCATTTCCCGGCCTGGCGAAAGAACGGCTGAACCGGCTCACTGTCCATAAAAAAGAACCACCGTCGGGACGGTGGCTCAACATTGCCATAAATATTGTGATGCGATGATTGGTCATCGCTTCTTAACGCTATCGCGGTTTTGTTCAGAACTGCATTGCCAGGCCGGCGCTGACGAGGTTTGACGAACCGTGGCCGAAGCTGTGATCGACCATGGCCTTGGCATAAACCTTCCGCGTCAAAGCATAACTGGCGCCAATGCGCAGATTATCGCCGGACCAGTCATCGGTATTCATGGTCAATTCGCCGCCGACGCGAAGTTTGGGGCCTAAAGCGAGACTGACGCCGGGGGTTACCATGATCGAATCATCCAGGGTCGTATTCTCTTTCTCAAGGTTCAGATAACCGTACAAGAAATGCAGATTGGTCCATAATGACAGACCGTACATCGGGATATTCCGCGCATCGAGATCATAGCCGAGGTAGACCGTATAGCCGAGGCCCCGGCGGGCCGGGCTGTAATAAGCCTTGACCAAGGACTGCCGATCGCTATGATTCAGATCCCGCACGGCGCCGGCTATGGTTATTTTCGAGGAAATACCGTAGCCGACTTCAGCGTTGACGGCCAGGTCCGATTGATCGGGCCGGTTGATGTCGGTGTTTACGTCCAACCCCAGGCCGGCGGGGGGCAGCAATTTTCCGTTTTCCGCGCCTAAAGTGTATGGGTTGGCGAGTGCGGCCATGGAAGCGGATGTGAGTAAAATGAGCGCTGCGATCATTGTCAGAAACGTTTTTTTGAACAACCGTGAACACCCCTTCGTTAATATTGGGCGCGCGGTGGCGGTTTCAAATCGCGCCACGGCGATTTTGAAAAACAGCCTTATACCGTCGCCTCTTTCTAAAGCTTCGGCGCGGGCAAGAGCAGTCCTGCCGTGAGTATCTGTAAAACCAGGGGATGTGTTCCAGGCGCGATTATACCAAAGTCCCATTCCCAAAAGGTTCCAAAATCCCATAACTTATAGTAACAATGCTAGTTCCATGGAGATGATTGAATGTATTTCGACAATTTCCTTCCTTTTCAATCTCCGGGGCCGTTCTTGGAACAGGCGGAATGGCCCGCTTCCCAGGGAAGCATGGCCATCGCCGAAATCAAGGGGGGTCCGCTGGGGCCCGATATTCATGGCCTGGTTCTTTTCCAAGACGTCTCCGATGGCGTGTTCGTGTCGGTGAATCTGACGGGATTGCCACAGTTCCGGCCGGCCGAAGCCAATCAGCCACCCATCGGTCCCCACGGCTTTCACATTCATGAAAATGGGGTATGCACGGTCGGCGATCCGGCGGATCCGTTTCAAGCGGCCGGAGAACATTGGAATCCCACCCACCAGCCCCATGGCAATCACGCCGGCGATTTTCCGGTGCTGTTTTCCAACAACGGCCGGGCTTTGATGAGTTTTTACACGAACCGTTTTCGAGTCGCCGACGTCATCGGTCATTCCGTCATCGTTCACCAAAGCCCCGATGACTACCGCACACAGCCCGCCGGCGCCTCCGGTAAACGGTTGGCCTGCGGAGTGATCGTCCCTTATCCGTCCTGATAAAAAGATGCGAAGACCATCCCGGGTATCCGGACCCAGGATGGTTTTTGTCCATCCTTGCCGTTGCGTGATTTTTTTGCTATAGTAAAACATTGTAAGTATTCTCGCAAAGGATTATCACGCCGAATGGATTGGACTCCTGCTGAAGTTTGTCAGACCGCTTACCGGCGTTTAAAAAGCCTGACGCCGCTGCGGATCGATTGCGGGCGCCTCTGTAATCAGACATGTTGTCAGGAGAGCGATGAGGAACTGGGGATGTATCTTTTCCCCGGCGAAGCTGAACTGCTCTCGGAACAGGCCGAGTTTTTAGAGATCGAACCGACTGCGATGCAGTTTTTGCCGGCCAAGCCCGTCTGGTTCGCCTCCTGCCACGGACATTGTCGCCGTGAGTTGCGACCATTGGCCTGCCGCATCTTTCCGCTTACTCCTTTTATCACGGCCAAAGGATTATTGACCACCATCATCGATCCGCGTGCCCGGACCGTCTGTCCGCTGGCCCGCCCGGAGCAGCGCCCGGAGCTTCATCCGCAATTTATCCGGGCGGTGCGGGACATTGGCCACCTGTTGAATCAACATGCGGAAATTCATCGCTATTTGGTTTGGTTAAGCTCCGTCCTTGAGGAATACCGGGAGTTGCCGTTTTAATAAACGGATGGCAGACTTATTTCACAATTTTTTACCAATTGGTAACAAACCAAATTTGATTCCGGTGTTACAATGGATAAAGATCGCAATGAATTGAGGACAGGTATGCAACGTCTTATCCTTCTGCTAGGGTTATTGATTCTTTTATCATCGCAAGTGGCGGCCGCGGCGGTCAATCCAGATCCCGCGCCAACTCAGAAACCATTATCCAATGAGCTTTCGCTCCCTGACAAACAAGAAATGCAGCAACAGATCCTCGATGATCTGTTGTTGAAATATACCCAAAACCAAACCTTCGTCAAACTTCACGAGTACATGGTCCTGAAATATCAGCAACTGGCCAAGCGGGGAACGCCCCGTCCGCCGCAGCAAATTATCAAGGAAGCCTTCCAGCGCACCCGAGCCGTTTACGAAAAAACCAAACCTTTTGTACATAATACCTTTCAGGATTTTGACCCGGACGCAGTGGAACGTTCGGTGGAAAAATATTTATGGCTCAAAGGACTCTGCTTTTGGATCCTCGGCATCAATCAGGAGCACGAAATCGGTTTATCCTATTTTTATCTGCCGGAGAATCAAGGCGTAAAAAAGGAATTGCTCCGCGATATCGTACATTATTCCTTTCCCGAGGTGCCCGATATCCCGGCGAATCGCATTTGGTTTCAGAATATGGTTCAGGTCATGGACCGTCTCGGCTATAAGATCTTCAATATCGAGAAATATAATAACCCGAAAAATATCGCCGCTGCGCCCGGCGGTATTTCCTAACCCCTGCGCAACGCCATCGTTTAATTAAGTACGCCACGCCAGTTGATTTCCCCGATGGGACACAGTCGGAGCCCTTATTCCCGGGGCTCGACCTCTTCGACCGGATAGTCCGTCTCCCGGACGATTCGCCCATCCGCCGTTAACGCCACAGCGTGACCCGCGCTCGAATAGATCCGGGCATACACTCGGCGACCGCTATCGTCCACGGTTAACCAATGTTCATCCCAGCTTCCCGGCCCCAGCCGCCCTTCCACCGTGGCCGCGGCCACGGGAAATTCCGGATTGTGTTCGAACTTGGCCGCTTCCTCGCGGTTGAGCCGCTGAATATCTTCTTCTTCTAGCTCCACAAAGTAACGATTTTCAAAAACCATCGGCTGATAATTATCCATATCGGTTCCCCCCGCTAATTTAAAGGACAAATTCGATAATCCGCTTCCATTTTAACAAAACCATCTCCGGGACGGCTATAGTTTCGCCGGTCGTTTTCCCCGTTAAACAGACAAAATTTGTTAAAGCCAGGCCACCAGGCGTTTCGGCGCGATCGCTCGGAGCCTTCGCAAAAATTCTTTCACGATTGACCAAATTTCTAAATCGGACAAATTGCATTTTTGATCATAAAAAGGTAAAATAATTTTATGTGCGGCAAATTGTTCCGCCTTTACCATCGATAATCTTCTAGTGATCAAAACAGCTCTAAAGAACGTGATAATAAGGAAAGGATTATTTTCAATGGCTCAACGGCATTTTTGGATCGCCATCCTGCTATTCTTGACACTCGTAATGCACAACTTCCCAATCCATGCTGCGACCGGCCAGGATTCGGTAGATTCGCCGGTGGTTAACGAGATGTCGCTGGACCAGAAACGGGCGATCCGCAAACAGCTGTTAGCTCATATGGTTGAGAAGTATAATCAAAATCAGATTTTTCCGCATATGCAAGCCTACATGATCGAAAAATATCATCAACTGAAGAAAAACGGCAAACCCAAATCGCCGGCGCAACTGATTACCGATACCTTGGAACGTTCGCGGGCCGTTTATGAAAAAACCCACGCCATCGTGGGCGAAAGCTTCAAACGGATGTACAATCCGCTGCAGATCGAAAGCACCGTCAATCGCTATTTGTGGTTAAAAGGTCTCTGCTTCTTGGTCATGGGAATCAATGAAGATCACAAAATCGCTTTGTCCTATTTCTATCAGCCCGGCAACGAGCAAGAAAAACAAGAGTTCCTGCGCGACGCCATCTATTACTCCTTTCCGGAAATACCGGACATTCCGGCCAACGACGCCTGGTATGAAAGCATGAATCCGGTGATGGACCGGCTTTGTTACAAATTATTCAATATCGATAAATACTCCCCCGGCATTTCCACGCAGTTTTTAGCCAAACCTTAAGTTGATTGGCAAATATGTTTTCGCTTCAAGCGTGATTTGATTCCACGCCCATCTGTATCTCTACGCATTCCTCCGAATTTTTAAAATTAGTGGGACGGCGTAAAAGGGGTCATCCGGGCGGTGGTATTTCCTTAAACTTACAACGGCATTGCACATCATCCGGTTTAATACATAATATAATATTGCCCTTCCCGTAAATTTCATTTAATGGATCAAACTGAATATCTGATGAAACATGCAATACTCTGAATTCGAATGTTTGGAAGGGTAACGGCATAACAATCAATTCATCCTAATCAGTCAATCGCAGCTGTGCAATTCAATGAACTTCTAAAAAAGATTGGATTGCAACAGCCAAAAATTAGGTTGAAAATGGTGATTTGATGGTATTAAGGGTAAAATTAGTCGGATTCGAGGATGACTCAGGCATCATACAGTTGAATGACGGTAACACGATCCAAACGCCCCGCTCTCTTCTGCCTTATGATGCCAAAGTGGGTGACATCATTAAAATCCGGGTCGATAAAGGCGCAACATTGAAACAGCATAATTAGGCATAATGAAATGCTCCTCCTTCCCCTGAGGGGCATTTCATTTGGCGCAAAAAAAGCCCCCTTTCGGGGCTTTAGTCGGACCATTTCATGAAGTCGATTCCCGGATCGACGTCCGGTTTTTCGCTGGATGCATTTTTTGGCTGTTTTTGGGACGTTGCTTTGGTTAATTCAGCGGAGCTTTCCATGGGTGATTGCGTTTTCGCGTTTTTAGCCTGTTTCAGGGCCCTATTGGATTGATTCTGTTTTGATTGATCGTTCACCGAGCCACCTCCTCGGCATCTATTATGAACCGTTTTCCCAAAAGAATAAGCGCTACTTTCACTGCTTAAAACATTCGGAGAAAACCAATTCAGCCAAAACTCCCGGAAGGCCAAATGATACGGTCAAATCGGTGGCCTGAACCATTTCGCGTAGAGCCTAAATTCCCTCACTCATGCCGCAGCGCTTCGATAGGATGCAAGCCCGCAGCTTTGTATGCCGGATATCCGCCGAAAAAAAGACCGACCATAATCGAAAATCCGAACGAGATGAGAATTGAACTGAGCGAGACCACCGCGCTCCAGCCGGAGAATTTCGATACCAGCATCGCCAAACCCCAGCCCAGGCTGATGCCAATCAGCCCTCCGATCAGACTGAGGACCACCGCTTCAATTAAAAATAACCCCAAAATCTCCGATTTTTGAGCGCCGATTGCCTTACGGATTCCAATCTCCTTGATCCGTTCCGTAACCGAAACCAGCATAATATTCATAATCCCGATTCCGCCAACTAACAAGGAAACCGCGGCGATCCCCGCCAGCAGCATGGTGAAAGTCTGAGTGGTTTGTTCCACCGTGGCCAGGATCTCCGCTTGATTGCGAACCGTAAATTTGCTCTCATCCCGAAATTTATTGAGTAAGGCGGCGTAAACTTGGTTATAAACGCTGTCCACTTGTTTTTCGCTCTCCGCCTGGATATAAACAGTGCTGAGATTCTGGTTGCCAAAGAGTCGTTGCTGGGCGGTGGTCAGGGGAATCAGGATCAGATCATCGCTATTGCCGAATCCGCTCTGCCCTTTCTCGACCAGAACTCCGATAATTTGAAAACGGACCGTGCCCACCTTGATGTCCTGCCCCAACGGGTCGGAATCCGGATAAAGCTGCTGGGCCACATAGGAACCGATGACTGCCACCCGCCGGCGCGCATTGAGCTCCGCTTCATCGAATATTCTGCCTTCGTCCAGTTGATAATTGCGGACCGCAAAATAGGGGATGGTACATCCTGTCACCGTAGTCTGCATGCTGACGAAACCGTTGCCGACGATGTCATTGCGACGGGCCTCCGGGGCGATGGCGGCGATCTCCGAGGAAGCGTCGGCAAGAACCGGCAGGATATCATTGGTCAGTGGCTGGCCTCCGCCGAACGAACCGCCCCGGTTGTTGCCCATCCCGGCGAAGACCATCACCAGATTGGAACCCATGGCCGTGATATTTTGGGTGATCTGTTTTTTGGCGCCTTCTCCCAACGCCACCATGACGATGACCGCGGCCACGCCGATGATCACGCCCAACATGGTCAAAAAGGAACGGATTTTGTTGGCGGCCAAATTCTTTACAGCCATGGTAAGATTTTCGGTGACTTTCATGCCGGCATGCCCTCCTGACCGATTACGACCTGCTGATTGGGTTCATCGGCCACCAGCTTGCCATCGCGGAACCGCAGAATCCTCTGGGTATAGCTCGCGATATCCGGTTCATGCGTCACCATCACGATGGTCATTCCCTGGCGATGCAGTTCCTGAAAGATGGCCAGAATCTCTACGCTGGATCGGGAGTCCAAATTGCCGGTGGGCTCATCGGCGAGCAATAGCCGGGGCTGGTTGACCAAAGCCCGGGCTATTGCCACCCTTTGCTGTTGCCCGCCAGACAATTCTCTCGGTTTATGGTGAAGCCGGTGTTCCAGACCCATTTTCTCCAAAGCTTGCCGAGCGAGGACATGCCGCTCCGCCACGGCGACTCCGGCATAAATCAGTGGCAGTTCAACATTTTGTAAGGCAGTCAAATTGGACAGCAAGTTGAACGACTGAAATACGAAGCCAAGCTCCTGGTTGCGCAAGCGGGCCTGATCCCATTCATTCAGTTCGGCGACTTCCCGGCCGGCCAGCCGGTACGAACCGGAACTCGGCTGATCCAAACAACCGATGATATTCATGATGGTTGATTTTCCAGAGCCCGATGGCCCCATAATCGCAACCATCTCGCCCTCCCGGATCGATAGGGACACTCCGTCCAGTGCCCGTACCTCATTATCGCCCATGCGATAAATTTTACAGATATCGACCAATTCCAGCATCGACTTCTCACCTGCCCATCCGGACCCGTATGCCACTGCTGCCGCCACCGCCCGGGCGGAACATATTCGGGCCGTTCGCTCTATTCTGATCCGGCAGCTGCAATTTGGGTACGGCGACCAGCTCCCCTTCGCTCAAACCGGATAAAACTTCAACATGGTCAGCATTTTTAAATCCCAACCGCACTTTGCGGGAGACAAATTTGCCATCCTTAAAAACTTTGACGACGGATACGCCATTCTGTTCGGTGATCGCTCGCGCCGGGATGGCCAACACATTAGGATGGGAATTCACCATGATCGTCACATCGACAGTCATTCCCGCTTTCAGGAGGCCGTTCAGGTTAGCCCCGGACTGCTTCATGGTAAGCCCGCCCGGTTGACGCGCATCATTACCCCCGAGCGCCCCCTGGGACGCTCTCAGTCTGTCAGGAGCCGGTTGATTCCCAAAGCCAGTTAAGTCTTCTCCGGAGCGCTTGCGCTTGGTAAACCCGTTCGACTGCCCAATACCCCGATCGCGGAGCGTTCTCAACCCGTCCGGAGCGGACTGGCTCCGAACTCCGCCTTCCTGGGCCATTGGGGAGGAAGCATCCCGGTTCTGTAGCAACGGTTTGATGACCACCGGGAAAGTAACCACATTGGAAGTAACGGTTCCCGTGCTTCCGTAAGAGGTAACCTCGCCCGGAACGATGGTCCGGTTCTGGTCATTGGCGTTAATCTGGGCCGACAGACCTATTTTAATCTGATTAATATCGCCCTGATCGACAGCGGCCTCGACCCGGATGGCGCTATCCCCGCCCAAGGTCAACAGTTCGTCGGTTATCGCCACGGTTCCTTCCAATTTGACGTTGATCCAGGAAACCTCGGCGTCGAACGGCGCCCGAATCAAAATATTATTATTGTTGTCTACCCCGTTCTTGTCCAGCGATTCCAACTTCTGCCGGTATTCCGCCACTTCCGTCTGGTATTGCCCCACTTTGCTCTGGGCATTTTCCAAATCATCGATGGTGGTACCCTGGATCTTATAGAGGATCTGCTGCCGTTCCAATGCTTTTTGGGCAATCTTTAAGTTCTCTTGCGATTGCTCTAGCGAAGACTTCCAGCTGGAGGAGTAATTGATCAGATCCGCATCTTTTAACTGCAAAACTAGCAATAGATCCCCTTTATGAACCGAATCGCCCGGTTTCACCAGAATCTGTTTGACGGTCGCACTATACGGCGAATAAATAGCGGCGTTTTTCTCGGTGACTACGTTACCGGTGGCATCGATCTTGTCGCTGAGGTCCATCCGCCGCACTTCGATACTATTGAACATATTGGCTTGTTCATCCAGCACCGCTTTCTGCCTTTGCCGGACCACCAGCCAGCCGACGGCCAAACCCACCAGTACGACGATGGCCAGGATGATTAATTTCTGCTTCGGATTCCTCAAGGCTGTTTCCCCTCCAATTTTGACAAATGGTCAAACGGGTATAGATCCCCCACTGCCTTCTTCAACTTTTGCACAGCCAATACTCGGTCATAAGCGGACTTGACTGCCGCTATCCGCGCGTCCAGCAGATCCTGCCGCGCGTCGGAAAGGTCGGTAAAAGTAAGCATGCCCAGTTTGCGCTGCGTCTCTTTGACTTCTACATCCTTTTCATAATAAAGCAATGCCTTTTGATTCAATTCATGTTGCTTAACGGCCAGCTGATAATCGGCGGACGCTTGGGCCACGTCCAGCAAAATATCCTGGCGTTCTTTTTCCAGATCCAGCTTGGCATTGTCCAGCGTGTATTGCGCCTGTTTGGCCTGGTTGGCGGCCGTTCCGAAATCCAGGCTCCATTTCAGCTTCAAAGTAAAGTATCTTTTTTTGGCACCGTAATAATTATCATTGGTGTTACCGGATAGGGCATCCGTCTGAGTCTGATACGATTCATCCTTGTGCGCCGCCAACCAACTGAAATCGCCTTTCAAAAAATCATAGCTCAAACCGAAACTTTGCATTTGGTTTTGGCTGTTGTAACTTACTGAGACTGTCGGCAGCTCATCGTTCTTGGCCTGGGCCCAGGTCCGCCCGGCTTGCTTGATAGTGATCTCTTTGGTCTGTAACTCCAGTCGTCTCTGTAATGCTTTTTGTTGCAACGCGGCCAGTTGTCCGTCGATCGTCTCCGCGGCCGGGCCCATTTCAGCCAGCTGATAATCAGCCAAGTCTTTCAGGCCGATCTGATTGGCCAGTTTCTGAAGGGCAATCTCCAGGTCGGAACGGTCTTTTTCCAGATCGAATTGCGCCTGGTTCAAACTATTTTCCGTCTTCAGTTGATCCGGTTTGGTGATCTTGCCCAGACTCAATTGTTTCGCCGCCAGCGCGCTGTCCTCTTGGTACTTTGCCAGCGCCGCCTCTTGTAATTTCAATACTTGTTGGGCCTTTAAAACATTGATGTAATATTCATAGGTATTATAGATGACATTCGCTTGATCTATTTGGAGTGTCGCTTCGGCCGTGACCTGATCCCACATCGCCGCTTCGATATCGGTGACGATTTTTTGACCATATAGATTATAGGAAGTCGGTATGGTCTGTTGCACGACGATCTGATAAGCGTTCGGATAGGTGTCGTCCGTCGTTTGATATTGATATTGCCCTTCCACGGTGGCCTGGGGCAAAATGTTCAAAGCGGCTTTCTTCACGGCCAGCTTGGACTTTTCCAGATTGTTGCGATCGCTCTTTACTTGATAATCCGCTTTGAAAGCCATTTCCAACGCCTGAGTCAGGCTTAACGTTTCCGTTTGACCGAAGGCCGGAATCCATCCGAGTATGCCGATGCAACAGGCAATGAGCCAAAACGCTCCCTTGGACTTGAACTTGAATTGTTTGTTCTGCAAAGTTCATCCCCCGCACTTCCGTTTTTCTTTTCGCTTCACCCATCCGCATCCGGGCGAGCCGGAACAAAAAGTAAACCGATGAAGTGTAGCTCAACTAAACCCCGGTGTGATAATAACCAAACTTTATGATATCAATAACCGGATGAATTACCCCATTCGAAAGAAAATATAGCAACGCTTTAAAAAATGGTACCTGCCGCGCGGGAATTAACAGGACGAATCAGGAATCGCGGCCGGATTATAGGGGCGCGACCCTCTCGCTCCCGCCGAATGAGCGGCAAGGCTCTGATACGTCGGAAATGTCAAGTTAAATGTCACGCCACTGACCGGCCCGCTTTCAACCGTAATATTCCCGCCATGGAGCTCGACCAATTTTTTGACGATCGCCAAACCCAATCCGTTCCCCGATTCCCTGCTACGGTTCTTGGCGCGGTAAAAACGCTCGAAGATTCGCGGCTGGTCTTCGGCGGGAATTCCGCAGCCGTCATCGCTGAAACGGATGATGCTCCAGCCGTCCGTTTCGCTACATGCGATGCTGATTTCCGTCAGTCCTTTCGAATGCTGCAACGAATTATTAAATAAATTTTGGATGATCTGCTCCAGCCGCCGATAGTCGGCATAAATAAATTGTCCGGTCTGGGTGCGATATTCCAGCCGGAGTCCCTTTTCCTTCAATAATAAGGTATTGCGCTTGTGAAACTGTTCCAAAAACTGGCCGCAATCGATCCGATCCCGTTCCAAAGTTATCGTACCCGCGTCAAACCGGGCCAAGTCGAGCAGCTCTTTCACGAATAAGGATAAGCGGTCCGTTTCCTGCGCGGCGATCTGAAGGTAGCTCCGCTGTTCGGTTTCGCTCAATTGCAGCTCGGTCATTTGCAACGTTTCCAAATAGCCCTTGATGGAAGTGAGCGGCGTGGACAATTCGTGGGATACGTCGACGATGAACTGTCGGCGCTGCTGATCGATGGCCTTTAACTCATCGGTGAATTTTTCGATGGAAGCCGCCATCTCATTCAAAGCCATCCCGATGCTGGCAAATTCGTCATTGCCGCGAAGCACCACCCGCGTCTGGTATTGGCCGTGCGAAAGCTGCTTCACCGCTTCCAGTAAGGTGGACGAACGCCGGTAGAGCCACCGGAAGATAAAAAAGCCGAAAATCAGGGAGGGGACCAACGCCACCTGCATAAACCCGGAAAGCATCCGAATCATCGCTTCGGTCCGATCAAAGCCATTGGAGTAAAAGACCAGATAACCGGAGCGCGAACCGACGCTGAGCTTTTCAGCGGCAGCCCAGATTCTTTTGCGGTTGACGACGATCTGGTAACGATAATCGCCTCCCTCCAGCTGGACGCGCCGCACCCGGGAAACAAAGGCCAGCTTGGCCCGGTGAAAGTACTGGTTCTCTTTGGCGATATAGGACTCAAGGTCAAAACGGGGGTTGTGTTCCGCTTTAAAACGGATATCGGTCTTGATGAACTGCAACATTTCCTGTTTCTCCTGCAAATAACGGGGCAGAATCGTTTTCCAGAAACCGTAATGGATGATCAGCGACTGAAAAATGAAAAAGACCGCCAATAAGCTAAAAAAGACCAACACCAAACGGAAATAGGAACGAATTTTAGGAATTTTCATTGAAACGATACCCCACCCCCCATATCGTCATAATCCGTTGCGGGTTGGCCGGATCCGCCTCGATCTTGCGGCGCAGGCGGCTGATGATCCGGTCGATGCTGCGGTCATAGACATAGCTGTCTTCGCCCCAGATTCGCTCTAACAGTTGTTCGCGCTTGAAAGACAAACCGCGGTTCTTCATCAAAAAATAAAGCACGTCGAACTCCAGCGCGGTCAAAGGGATGGACTTCCCCTCCATTTTGACGGCCATTGCCGTAGCGTCAATCTCCAAATCCCCCACGCTGATGGACGGAAGCTGGTCTTCTTCCCGGACGATGTGCGGACGACGCATCAACACCCGGATTCTGGCCAGCAGTTCCCGGATAGAAAAGGGTTTGGTCACATAATCGTCCGCGCCCATCTCCAGTCCGACCAACTTGTCGATCTCCTCTTGCTTGGCGGTTAACATTAAGATATAGGCATCGGACTTATAGCGGATCTCCCGGCACACTTCCAAACCGCTTTTCTCGGGAAGCATCAGGTCCAATATGATTAAATCGGGATGAATCTGATGGAACATTTCCAGCGCCTCCATGCCGTCATAAGCCTGATAGCACTCATAGCCCTCCCGCTCCAGATGCGTGCGGAGCAACCCGGAAATATTCTTTTCATCATCGACAATCAAAATCTTGGTCATTTTTATTCAACTCCGAATGGAAGCGGTCGGTTCCCGGTTGGAAAATTAAACGGGTAAGCCTGGATTTGGAAACGGTTTGATCATCGGATGTCAATGCATCTACAATAAAAATACCGCTGTTTTCTTTTCCTGACCACGGTTTAAAATTGGAAAGGCTTCCAAGAATGTCTTGGCTTCGATCTCAATTTATAATAAATATTAGATTTTTGTTTGAGGCTATTGTTACAAATATGTTAAAGAGAGCATTCCATCAAAATCGCCGCCGCCCGCTTGGCGATGCTTTTCAAGCATAAGCAGCCAATATACCTCCGGCGACCACCAAAATTGCCGCCACCAGCAACTTGGGACTACTCACGGTGGACCACTCATGAAAAATGATCAGACCCAGACCCACTGCGACCAAGGTATTCATATTAAATAACGGCACTAATTTACTGATGGGAACCTTGAAGCGAAACAATCCCACCTGAACGAGACTGGTGGCCAATGCCCAGCAGATACCGGTCAAAAACGCATAAACGCCGGCATCCAAGGTCAGCTTGACCTGAGGCATGAGCCAACAATTGATCATCCCGATTAAGATTGCAGCCACGCCCACCGCCACCAGCAACATGCCCGGCCCCGCCCCCCGTTGGGCCGCTTCTTTCTGCAAGATGCTGAAAAGGCCCAGCAAAAGGGCGGGGATAACGCCTCCGACCAGACAACCCAGTACCGATTGATTCAAATCGACCACTCCTCATGAATTCCAGTAATATTGTCCACCATGTTTCGGCAAATGCTGATTCATTTCGCCGCGGCCAGTAACGAACCCTTCCTGCGGATGTTAAATGTATGTTGATAGCGCTCGTTAAAACGATTGTTCAAAGAAAAGAAGCAGTTTATTTATAGCGGGAGCGGCTTGACTTGCCAAAGCGATATTTACTCGTGCAGAGACGCAAAGGCGCAAAGGACAGCAAGCTCTTTCAGTCGCTCAGCAAGCTCTCTCAGTCGCTCAGCAAGCTCTCTTAGTCGCTCAACAAGCTCTCTTAGTCGCTCAACAAGCTCTTTCAGTCACTCAACAAGCTCTCTCAGTTACTCAACAAGCTCTCTCAGTCACTCAACAAGCTCTCTCAGTCACTCAACAAGCTTGCTCAGTCGCTCAGCAAGCTCTTTCAGTTGCTCAACAGGCTCTCTCAGTCACTGAGCAGGCTCTTTAATGATTATTCGGTAGAAAATACATAGGCATGATAGGAGTTAGATCTCGCCCATAAACCTCTCTCTTGGCTCTCCCCGGCGGTATTCCATCCCTGGACCGCCGAGCTTGAACCGTCCTGGTTCCGGCCCGAATCGGGGAGAGTAACCACCATGCTTCGCAGCCTAAAGGCTTTTGAGTTCCGGAGTTCGGTAGTTCTCCTTCCCGATTCGGGCAATGTCATCAAGCAATCATGAAAAATTATTTCAGACGGAATTAAACGCCGACCGGGCTACAAAATAAAAGGACCCTGAAAAGGTCCTCAAAATGGGATGAAATATGCCGCTGAAAATTAGCCACGGAAGGCTTACCTCTGGTAGCCGGGGCATTTATGCCCCGGTTGATCCGATATCATCCACAGTGTAGGTACCGTTGAAACAGAAGACGCGCTGTTTAGTCCTCGATCTTCAGGACCGCCAAAAAGGCTTCCTGGGGAACTTCCACGTTGCCCAGCTGTTTCATGCGCTTCTTGCCTTCCTTCTGTTTCTCCAGCAGTTTCCGTTTGCGGCTGATGTCGCCCCCGTAGCATTTGGCCAGGACGTCCTTACGCATGGCCTTGATGGTTTCGCGGGCGATTACTTTGTTGCCGATGGCGGCCTGGATCGGCACCTCAAACAGCTGGCGCGGAATGATCTCCTTCAGTTTTTCCGCCAGCTGGCGGCCGCGTTGATAGGATTTATCGCGGTGGACGATGGCCGAGAGGGCGTCCACCACCTTCTCATTCAGCAGGATGTCCAGTTTGACCAGCTCGGACGGGCGGTGGCCCAGGTATTCATAGTCCAGCGACGCGTAACCGCGCGACCGCGACTTCAATTTATCGAAGAAATCCAGCAGAATCTCGGACAAAGGCAGCTCGTAGGTGAGCATCACCCGGGTCTCGGTCAGATACTCCATGTTGGTGAATACGCCCCGTTTCTCCTGGCAGAGCTCCATGATGGTTCCCACGAACTCGCTGGGCAGGATGATCGTCGCCTTGACGTAAGGTTCCTCGAGGTGTTCCAGATTGTTGGCCGGCGGCATCTCGGCGGGATTGGAGATCTCCTGCACGCTCCCGTCGGTCAAAAAGACTTTATAAACGACGCTGGGCGCGGTGGCGATCAGATTCATCCCGTACTCGCGCTCCAACCGTTCCTGAACGATTTCCATATGCAACAGGCCGAGGAAGCCGCAGCGGAACCCGAAGCCCAAGGCGGTGGAATTCTCCGGCTCGAAGATGAGCGAGGCGTCGTTCAGTTTCAGCTTTTCCAAGGCATCCCGGAGATCGTTATATTCGGCGTTGTCCACCGGATACAAGCCGCAATACACCATGGGCTGAACCGGCCGGTAACCGGGCAGCGGCAACAGCGCCGTGTTGTCCACGGCGGTGATGGTATCGCCGACCTCGACGTCCCGGACGTTTTTCATGGCGGCGATCACAAAACCCACTTCCCCGGCGATCAATTCTTGGGCGGGGGTCAGCGCCGGCCGGAAGGTGCCCAGCTCGGTCACTTCGAATTCCTTGCCGGTCGCCATCATCCGGATCCGCTGGCCGATGACGATCTTCCCCTCGACCACCCGGACATAGGCGATGGCGCCGCGGTAGGCGTCAAACAACGAATCGAAAATCAGGGCGCGCAACGGCAGCCGGGCATCGCCTTGGGGCGGCTTGATCCGCTGCACGATCGCTTCCAGGATATCTTCGGTCCCCAGCCCGGTCTTGGCGCTGGCCAGGATGCATTCAGCGGGATCGAGGCCGATGATCTCGCGCAGTTCCTCTTTGACCCGTTCCGGTTCTGCGCTGGGCAGATCGACCTTATTAATGACCGGGATGATGTCCAGGTTGTGATCCAGCGCCAGATACAGGTTGGCGATGGTCTGCGCCTCCACTCCCTGGGTGGCGTCGACCACCAGCACCGCCCCGTCGCAGGCGGCCAGGGAGCGCGAGACTTCATAGGTAAAGTCGACATGACCCGGCGTATCGATCAAGTTTAAGATATAGCGCTCGCCGTTTTTGGCCTGGTACTCCAGCCGCACCGCCTGGGCCTTGATGGTGATGCCCCGTTCACGCTCCAGATCCATGGAATCGAGGACTTGTTCGGTCATCTCCCGGGCGCTCAAGGCGCCGGTGAACTCCAGCAAACGGTCGGCCAAGGTGGATTTGCCGTGATCAATATGAGCGATGATGCAAAAGTTGCGAATATTGGTCTGAATCAAACTGGTTACGACCTCCAACCGAAATAAAATCTTAACGATAATATGAAAGCAAAATTTTTTAGTTGAACTTATCTATTATAACACCTGGATCCGCCAGGAGCAATAAAGCTTTCGTACCGGAATTGTTACTGGAAAGAGCCGCCGGCTGCGTTGACCCGGTGACCCTTTGAAACGAAACAAACCAGCGCGAGTCGCTGGTCTGCCAAAAACGCTTCATTAAACTGTAACCGCCGAATGCTCCAGCTTGAACAGGTCGATCGCTTTGTCCCAAAGCTCCGGAATATTCTTCAGCGCATCGAAGCCAAAACTGACGGCCAAAACTATCAGGAAGGCGCCGCAGCCGATCAGCAGCCAGCGGTAGATGCCCTCGGAAATGAACTGCCGCCCCTTGGCCACGGCCAGGGAAACCAGGCTATACCAGCCCAGATCCGCTAAAATGTGGCCGGTGTAAAAAGCGAGGAGCCCCGCCCAGCCATAAACGGCAGCCTTGGTGATAAAGGCCAGGCCGACGACGGCCCACCACAGCGACCAATAGGGATTGGTCAACGAGATGAGCAAGCCGGCCAGGGCGGGATGCAGCGAAGCGGCATGGGTTCCGGCGGGGCCGGCCGGTCCGCCCGCGGCGGCCGTCTCCCTGAAGACGCGCAACCCGCGGCGGCTTTCCTTCCATAGCAGTTCGCACCCCATCCAGGCCAGCATCAATCCGCCCAACAGGCCGAGGACCACCCGGGTGACCGGATGGCGGACGAACGCCCCCAAACCGCCGATCAATCCCAACACCAGCAGCGCTTCCAGGACGGCATGGCCCAATACCAATTTCGGGCCCGCCCAAAACCCTTGCTGATACGCCAGCTGAAAATTATAGGTCAGCAGCGGGCCGGGCATGACCGCCCCGGAAAGGCCAACCAAAAATGCCTGAATGAATAAGGATCCCAAAACCATCCCGACACGCTCCATTCAATGGATCGCCTTGCGCCTCAACATATTCAGCGACATCCCCAGCTCTTCCATTTTCAAGGCCCAGGCGACAGCCAGAAAAACCGCCCCGCCGATCACCATCCCGGCCACGATCACCAGAGCCGATTCCAGATGCCCGGTGACGCCAAACCTGGCGCAGAACAGGCCGACCAAAGGTTTCAGGCCCATGATGACCAGCGCCATGGCCAGCGAGGCGATCAACGATTTGATGAAGGAAGTGAAAATGCGGCGGCCCCGGATCCCGCCGACCTTGCGACGGAGGACTTCCGTCAATAGCAGCATGTTGATCAAACCCATGATCGAGAAAGAAAGGGCAAATCCGCCCACCCCCAGGTGGGTGAATTTCAGAAACAGGAAATTCATCAGAATACTCGATGAAACCGCAATGATGCTGACCAGCACCGGAGTCCGGGTGTCCTGGAGCGAATAAAAGGCCCGCGGTAGCATCAGGATGGACGCGTGCGCAAAAATGGTCAAACTGTAAAAAAGCAACGCGTAGGCAGTCAGGTTAGTATCATGGGCGGTAAACTTCTGCCCTTCAAAAAGCAGTTTGACGATGGGCAGCCGGAGTACGATCAAGCCGATTCCGGCCGGAACCATCAGGAAAACAATCGAGCGGAGCGCCAAGGAAAGCGTGTCTTTGTATTGCTCGATCTTTTTCTCAGCCACTAGGCTCGACAGCAGCGGAAAGAAGGCCATCGAAATTCCGGCGGCGAAGATGCCGATCGGCAGCTGGACCAGGCGGTTAGCAAAGCGCAACGCGGTGATGCTTCCTTCGGGCAAAGACGAGGCCATGGCGGTGGTCGCCCAAATATTGGCCTGATCCGCCGATAGCCCGATCAGGGCCGGAACCATCAGGATCAGCATCCGACGAAAACCGCGGTTTTTCAGATCGATATAGCCGAAACGGTAATATTTCTTGGCGCCGGTCTGCCATAAAAAAATGGCTTGAATGATAAAATTGCCGGATGAGCCGGCCACCACCCCGATGGCCATCCCTTGGATGCCGAGGCGCGGACCGAGGAAAAACGCGCCGATAATAATCGCGATATTATAAAAAATCGGCCCCAGGGCCGGAGCGAAGAAGCGCCGGTAGGAATTGAGCGCTCCGCCGACCATGCCGGCCAAGGCCGTGAAACAGACCGCCGGAAACATAATCCGGGTCAATTGAACCAATAACACCATTTTATCCGGGGGAAAATTTGGTGCCTCCAGCGGCGTGATCCAACGGGTGAAGATGACCCCCAGGACCGTAAAACCAGCCAGTAAAAGGACGGTGATATTGATGAAGGTGCTGGCGACCTTCCAGCCTTCCTCTTCCTCTCCGCGCGTCAAATACTCCGTAAAAATAGGAATGAAGGCCGCCGACAAGGCGCCCCCGACCAAAAGATAGTACATGGCATCGGGAATAATAAAAGCGGCAAAGAACGAATCAGTTTGAAACCGGGTAAATAAACGTCCCGAAAGATTCTCGCGGATAAAGCCCAAAATACGACTCAAGAAAAACATCATCGAGATCATTCCGGCAGCTCGGGCAGCTTTTGCAGTGTGGTTTTCCGTCATGATTGAACCCCTTTCCGAAAAGTTAGTATTCACCATCCATTTTCGAACTCCTCCTTTTCGCCGGATTTTCCCAGTGGATTTCCAGGCCGGGCTGGGTAGCTACGCTGAGTGTTCCGATGGGGCTATTGATCCGCCACTCTCTGTGAGTCCGCCAGATTTTCAACGGCGTATCGAAACGAATCTGGTTATGCCATTGCCCGGCGGTGATCACCAAACGGTTCGTTGCCAGATGGCAGTCAAACTTAAACCGCTCCGCTCCCAGCAGTCGGCTTAAATTGTTCAAGACTATCCAATATCCGGTCGCCAGCACCAGAGTAAACCATAAAGCTATCGCCAGCATCTTCAGGAAATGTTTCATCATTTATCTACCACTCTTGCCTGATATCCCGCGCAAAACCTTATCGCCCATCTCGTGCCGTTGCCGGCCCGGGATGGGCGATCCGATCTCAACTCACGACATGGAATTCGACGGAACGCAAAACGCAAATCAAGTCAGATACCGGAAGACCTCCTGCGGGCTTACCGCCGGATGCAGGGCGATGTTGAGCGCCCCGGAGACCACATGGGCCAAATCTTCGATCATTACGTCGATCTCTTTCGGAGTGACAATCAGACTATTCAAATAAGGCGAAAGCACCCGGCTTATCAACTCCCGCTGGTTGACCGCCTTAGGGCTGACGAGCGAAGGCGCCATGCGGGTCATTTCCTGTAAAGCGTCTTGGACAATCGTGGCGGCCTCCACCACTGTCGGTACTCCGATGGCGATGACCGGGACGCCCAAGGTTTGCGGAGTCAAGCCGATGCGACGGTTCCCCAGCCCCGAACCGGGATGAATTCCGGTATCGGCAATCTGCAGGGTCGCTCCCATCCGCTGCGTACTGCGGGAAGCCAACGCGTCAATGACAATCACAAATTTCGGTTTAATGCGCTGTACCACGCCCATAACGATGTCGCCCGTCTCCATGCCGGTCGTACCCAGCACGCCGGGGGCCAATGCGCAAACCGGACGCAAGCCTCCTTTTTTTTCCGGGGGAGCCGTCTCTTGCAGATGCCGGGTTACTAAAATATGTTCAACCACTTTCGGCCCCAAAGCGTCGGGAGTGGCCGACCAGTTCCCCAGCCCGACCACCAGGCAAGGATCGTCGTCGCCGAAATGGAACCGGGCGATGTAACCCTCGATCTCTTTGGCCATGAGAAAGGCGATTTCTTCCCATTTATCGCGATCATGGGTCCGTAAACCGGGCGCTTCCAAAGTCACATAAAATCCGGGTTGTTTGCCGATCGATTTTCCCGCGGCTTCATTCTCAATGTTCACTCTGGTGATGATAGTATCGCCTTGTTTTTCGGTTTGCGTGCTGACGCCGGAAGGCTCAGCTCCTCCGCTGCGTTCCATAGCCAGTTCTCTGGCTTCCATTGCCAGGTCGGTATGGATCTCTCCAATCCGGATCAATTGTTCTTCGTCCATTGTCTCACCCTCAATTATTGATTGTACTTATCAGAACCGCTCGTTCTTCGCGGTTCGGGAAGGAGTAACTCCAGACCAACCATTCCCAAATACATGACTATTATTCCCAATCCCGTCAAATTAACTCCTGCAAACAATGTTTTACTGATTATCATTCCCAGCGGCGCACTCAGACTCACTGCGAAACTCCGCTTCCGGTGCTTGAGCCAACACCATCGCGTCAATGATTCCACTCCCAGACCGATGGTGGCAATCAAAACGCCTTCCACCGGCAACACAATGAGCCCGCCTGGGTTAAACTGTGGTATAATCAAGGAAACTGCGATCAGAAGCAAAATACTCGCGAAAAGATGAATAAAAAACATCAAATACTCCCCATTTCTTGGGAACATTTTCGGGTCAATTTACGTCTATTATTTAGGAACTAGTCATATTTTGCCCGGATTGCCAGCTGTTTCATGCGTGTATCCGAATTGGCAAACTTGTGACTCTTTGTCTTCCTGTGCTATAATTTTGAATAGCGTTAGTACGAATGTTAGGAGGGTCTATTCAGTGAAACGAAAACTTCTGTCCATTCTGGTCATCGCTTTGCTCGGCGGAATATTCATCTTTCCCACGCTAGCAGCTGAGAAACTTTATAAGATAGCGGTTTTGCCTTTTGACGACGGCTCTATCCAGGAGCGTTGGTGGCGGAATAGCTGGGAGGTTGGCAAAGGAGTCTCGGATGAGTTGACCACCGCTCTGGTGAGTACGCAAAAGTTTCGGGTTATCGAACGGGAACAGATCGACAAAATATTGCAGGAGCAACGGTTTGGCTCATCGGGCATGGTTGATTCCCGAACCGCCGCCCGCTTGGGCAAGATTTTAGGGGTACAATACTTAGTGATGGGCCGGGTTACCGAATTTTCGATAAAATCCAATGGTGGCGGAATCGCTACCAACCGCGGTTTCGGTCTGGGCATCAAAACCTCCAATGCCATCGTCACCATCGACGCCCGTTTGGTCGACACCAGTACTGCCGAGATTATGACGGTAGTGACCGGCAAGGGTGAAAAAAAGCAGACCAACCTCGGTCTGGTGGTCAATTGGAATGCGATGGCTTTCGGCAGCAATGAGTTCCGCAAGACGATCCTCGGAGAAGCCTTGCGCGATGCCGTGAATCAGTTGGCGGACGACTTGGTCGCCAAAACTTACGGCAACGCCCCAGGTCATTCAGTACTTTCCGGTTTGGTCGCTTATACCAGCGGCAACAAGGTCATTATCAACGTTGGTTCCGGCGATGGCGTGGAACCGGGGATGGTCTTCGTCATCCACCACGTAATCGAAGTGGTCCGGGATCCGAAAACCGGCGAAGTCATTGATGAAGTCACCGAACCGCTGGCTGAAATCTCCGTGGCCGAAGTGAAGGAAAAATCCTCTACCTGTGTGGTATCGAACTATCTCAGCCGCCGTTATCAGATTGCCAATGGCGATACCGTGAAGTCAAAGTAGAAATTTTCTTGCAAAACATAGATGTCCATGATACAATATAATCTGTTGAAAATTCAGGTCTTTTGCCGCAGTATAAGGAGGTGAATGTTTTGCCGAATATTAAATCAGCCGCGAAACGAGTAAAGATAGCTGCGATTAACCGTGAAGCCAATAAGACGCAACGTTCCGAGTTGAAGACATACTTAAAAAAGGCTGTTTCCTCCATTACTGCCGGAAACAAAGATGCCGCCAAGACCGATCTGCAACAGGCGATTAAATCTTTGGATGAAAGTGCGTCAAAAGGTTTAATTCATAAAAATCAGGCCGCGCGTAGGAAATCCCGTTTGATGAAAAAATTAAACGCTATGTAATCAAAAGGCCACCAGGCCTTTTTTCTTTTGGGGATGCGAATCGTAAGCAAAACAAAAAAGACGACCAGTGCCGTCTTTTTTGTTTTATAAAATACTTACTTGCTAAAACTCAGATGCTTCTTACCGCGATGTGCCGTTCGGCCAAAAACTCCTTAGCCTGTCGAATGCTATATTCGCGATAATGAAAGATCGAGGCGACCAACACCGCGTCGGATTTGCCTTCCCGAATCGCATCCGCCAGATGTTCCAAACGACCCGCTCCGCCCGAAGCGATGACCGGAACTCCCACTGTTTCGGCGACAGCCCTATTCAAGCTGTTATCATAGCCGTCATGCGTTCCGTCACAATCCATACTGGTCAGTAAGATCTCCCCTGCTCCCAACTCTTCGACCCGCTTGGCCCATTCAACCGCATCAAGCCCGGTAGGGGTCCGGCCGCCATGGATATATACTTCCCATCCCTTGGCCGGGTCTTCTTTGCAGCGCCGCCGGGCATCAATGGCCACCACCACACATTGCGAGCCGAAACGTTCGGCACCCTCGGTGATCAACTGCGGTTGGGTTACTGCCGCAGTATTAATGGCGGTTTTATCGGCGCCGGCCAGTAGAATTTCCCGCATATCCGCGACACTGGCGATACCACCGCCCACGGTAAACGGGATAAAAACCTGTTCCGCAACATGGGCAGCCATTTCGACTACGGTTTTGCGGCGTTCGTGAGAAGCTGTAATATCCAAAAAAACCAGTTCATCCGCTCCTTCACGATCATAAAACGCTCCCAGCTCCACCGGATCGCCGGCATCCCGCAATTGCAGAAACTCCGTTCCTTTCACCACCCGGCCGTCCTTCACATCCAAACAGGGAATGATACGTTTAGCCAGCATAGGTTGGTTCCTCTACCCTTCTCAAAATTCAATGCTGATTTTACTTTAATTCCGCAAAGTTCCGCAGGATCTGTAAACCCACCCGACTGCTTTTCTCCGGATGAAATTGAACGGCAAAGACATTGGCCCGAGTTACCCCGGAACAGTAATCAATGCCGTATTGAGTCTCACAGGCAGTAAGCCGGACATCGGCCGGTTTTACGTAATATGAATGAACAAAATACACAAAGCTGCCGTCGGCAACTTTGAAAAATAAGGGGTTTTCCTTCTGGGTAACCCGGATCTGATTCCAACCGATCTGCGGCACTTTCAATTCGGAAGTTGGAAAGCGCAGCACTTGACCGGGGAAGATCCCCAACCCCTTGAAAGAAGCAGTGTCCGTCCCAAACACTTCAAAACTTTCCTCGAAGAGCAACTGCAGTCCGAGGCAGATTCCCAAAAACGGCCGGCCCGAGGCGATTACCTTATGAACCGCTGGAACCATCCCAGCCTTCTCCAAGCTTTCCATCGATTTACCGAACGCGCCGACTCCAGGCAAAACCACCCGATCCGCTTCTTCAACCACCGCCGGGTCGGAGGTGACCTGCGCCGAAACGCCCAAAAATTCAAAAGCCTTGGCAACGCTGCGGAGATTTCCTACTCCATAATCAATAATCGCGATCATCTAAAGAACTCCTTTGGTCGAAGGGATCCCGACCACTCTATCGTCGATCGATACCGCATCCGCCAGTGCCCGGCCAAAAGCCTTAAAAATAGCTTCACAGCAATGATGCAGATTAGAACCGTCCATCAGCTGAATATGAACGGTCAGACCGGCCCCCACTGCAACCGCTCGGAAAAACTCCTCCACCATTTCCAGATCGAATTGGCCGAGGCGATTTTTCCCCAAATCGGCCCGGAATCTGAGAAACGGCCGTCCGCTCAAATCCAGTACCGCTAAGGCCAAAGCCTCGTCCATCGGGACGGTGGCTTCTCCGTAGCGCCGGATGCCCTGTTTGTCGCCAAGCGACTGCTTCAATGCCATCCCGAGGACGATCCCCACGTCTTCGATGGTATGATGGGAATCGACCTCCAGATCTCCAGCGGCCTGCACCTTGAGATCCAGATGGCCATGCCGGGCAACTTGCGCCAACATATGATCAAAAAAACCGATCCCGGTATGGATATCATAAACTCCGGTACCTTCAAGATTCATTTCCATCGTAATCTTGGTCTCCGAGGTATTTCGTTCAATCGTGGCAGTGCGCATGGATGGATTCACCTCATTTTTTTAAGCGAAGCCGGACTGCATTGGCGTGGGCGTCCAAACCTTCCACTCCGGCGATAGTGATCGCCGCCGGTCCGAACCGTTCGATCCCCGCCTGGCTGTACGAGATTAAACTGCTTTTTTTGATAAAATGATCGACATTCAGGCCCGAAGAAAAACGGGCAGTTCCATTGGTCGGCAGGACATGGTTGGTGCCAGCGACATAATCGCCGATCGGTTCGGTGGAATGCGGCCCGATGAAAATCGCGCCGGCATGTTTAATCCGGCCCATTTGGGACCAGGGATTCGCGACCAGGAGTTCTAAATGCTCCGGAGCGCAATAGTTGGCCAACTCGAAGGCTTCATCCAGATCCTTGGTTACCGCAATGAGGCCATGCGCTTCGAGGGAAGCGGCGGCGATCTCATGGCGATTAAGTTTCGCCAATTGCCGTTCTACCTCGAGACTGACCGCTTCGGCCAAAGTAACCGAAGGCGTTAGCAAAAACGAACCTGCTTCATTGACCGGGCCGTGCTCCGCTTGCGATAAGAGATCCGCGGCAATATAGGCCGGATTATTTTCGGCGTCAGCGATAACCAAAATCTCACTCGGTCCCGCCAGCATATCCAGGCCCACATAGCCGAATACTTGGCGTTTGGCCTCGGTTACATATTGATTGCCGGGACCGGTGATTACATCGACCGGCGCAATGCTCTCGGTTCCGAAAGCCAAAGCGGCAATGGCCTGCGCCCCGCCAACTTTGTAGATTTCACTCACACCGCATTCCGCCGCCGCCAGGAGTAGATAAGGATTAATTCCTCCCGTAGCATTGGGCGGAGTACAAATCACAATCCGTTGCACGCCGGCGACTGCTGCCGGAAGAACGTTCATCAAGACGGAAGAGACTAGCGGAGTAGTACCGGCAATCCCCCCCGGCACATACAGTCCGGCGGAATCCACCGCTTGATACCGTTGGCCCAGAATGATGCCGTTGTCACGGAGATCGAGCCAATCCTTGGGAAGTTGTTTTTGATGATATGCGAGAATGTTTTCTTTGGCGAGGCGGATAGCAGTTAAAAAAGTAGCGGAGATTTCCGCACGGGCGGCGGTGATTTCCGAATCCGTAACGCGTAATGGGCCCGGTGCAAGAGCGACCCGATCAAATTTGGCAGTTAATTCATATAAAGCGGCGTCCCCTTCGGAACGAACCTTTTGCATAATCGCCGCGACACTCGCGGCAAGTTGCAGTTGATTCTGACCCTGAAACTTGGGACGACGGTTCAGTAATTCCAGAACCGCAGTTTTGTCCGTAAGCGTATTCAGTATTCGCATGATTACCCCTACAACAATTTTCCTTTAATTTATCACAGGGAACAATCGTTGTCAACGCAAGGGAGTTCTGTTAACTCAACTTTCGCAATCCGGATTTGCCATGAAAACCTCGCTAAATTAACGCGTTGTGCAAGATGAACTATGAAACTGCCTAGGATGGCCGATGAGCGTTCCGGTTTCAGCCCGGATTATTCGAGTAACTCACTTATCCCCAAAAGATCGATCTTTTGTGGATAAAGATCTTCCTTTTGTGAATAAAGATCGATCTTTTGTTAATAAAGATCTGTCTGCGATGATTCCAGATCGATCTTTTGTGGATAAAGATCGATCTTTTGTTAATAAAGATCTGTCTGCAACGATTCCAGATCGATCTTTTGTGGATAAAGATCGATCTTTTGTTAATAAAGATCGATCTGCGATGATTCCAGATCGATCTTTTGTGAATCAAGATCTAACTTTGGTGGATAAAGATCTTGATGATTAAAGATGAAGTCCGTTTAGCACAATGCGTTCAATTATGGCTAAAGCATCATACAATACTTTAGCTGGAGCGAAAGTTGGGTATTATACTTTAGGTTTATTTAATCTTAAAAACGGACTTCACCAAATTGGTAATAGCGGTTGACACCGGGGGGATTTCAACACCCATGGCTAACAACAGGCTAAGCCCCAGCCCGGTCATTAACAAAACGCCATATACGCAAAGTTCCTTCCAATACTTTTTTTTGATGAGTCTCGGAACATCCAATAGTGCAATGAGACCAAAACCAAATAATACGCCGAAGACATTCATCATTGCGAATTCCCGCCTCCTTGGTGGCGGAGCATTGCTATACCCAACGTTATCAATGGGAAAAGCAGCTCAAACGGTAGTGCGTAAATTTGATAAGTGACCCGGGCATACTCCATATTCTCAATGATATTATTGAAATTAAGGTTTGAGAAAATCACCATTAATGCCCCCACCGGCCAAATCAACACTTGGTAACTTCGCAACTGAAACAATTGGGCCAATCCCAAAACCGTTCCATAATAGAGCACTGATACCTTTAAAAAGCCCATGGTCATAAAATTTAACGCTACCACGATTTCCATCCGGGTATTTAAATAAGGTATATTCAATAACTTTAAAGCTTCGTAGGTAGGATAAGTATAAATGGACACAGTATTCCCCAGCACCGCAAGGGTCCGGATCGCCGCCAAGGATAGTAACGCGGCTGCGGCCAGAATCGAAATAATCATCGCGTAGCGGTTCAATTTGGGACGATTGAGATAAGGAAAGACCATCAAAAAGGCCACACTTTCCCCAAACGGAAACGTAGCGGCGCCATGAATCGCAGTGAGAAATTTTCCAACGGGAACATCAAAGAACGGCAGGAAATTTTGAAAGTTAAAATCCTTGATTTGCACAATAAAATCAATCATAAAAATGACTGAAGTCACTGAGACCAGGATCATGCTGCATAATGCGATAACCTCTACTCCCTGATAAACCGCCAGCGCCGAAACCAGAATTGTCGTGATACTAATGATCAGGACCGGTGTTTCCGGCAAAAAGGCGGTATTGATAAAATCCACAAAGTTAGTGGTTACGATGGATCCCAGATCAAAAATGTACCAAAGGAACAGTACCGAAACCAAAGCACCCAAATACGGGCCATATACGGTCAAATTGATTTCAACCGCTGTTTTACTGGGAAATCGTTGTGCAAGCGTCGTAAAGATTAATGCAAAAAGAATGGCTTCTCCTGCGCCCAAGAAAATAGCCAGCCAACTACCATTGCCGGCTGCTTGGCCTGGAGGCAGGATAACCGAAGAACCTAAAATGAAACCAAAGCTTAAAGCCGTCAATTGCTGAGCGCTGATTTTGCCGTTCTCTAAGTTCATAAATGGTCACTTCTTATCTAGTTTTCAGAGCTCAGATTCTGAAAAACCCCGCATTTTTCTCGCAATAACGCTATAGATCCTTATTCTTGAGGCGGAACCGCCGGCTTGGTAATGAGGCCTACCAGTCGGACGCGGGATCGAACGTCGATTTCAACTTGGAGTTCGGGAAAGAGCTGGTCCCATTTCCCTTTGATTTTGGCCCATTCCTTTGGATTGGAGCGATGAATCGCCTCTCCGAATCCAAATATATCAGCCTTCAGTGCTTTGGCCTCAGTTAAGGCGGCCTGGATCTCGTTTCGGATTACAGTGGCTTTTCGCCGCGCCAAGCTTTTCAACATCTCCGGCTTAGTCAAGTCTACCGGAGTCATCTGGCAACCGAGGTTTCCATCCTCTCTGACGAATACTTGCATCTTCACATGGCCGTTTTTTACTACGGGCCGTATCTGACTGCTGCTCCGGATAATCTCCATTCCCGCCTCGCCATCCGGAACCCGGATTGAAATGATTCCGCTTTTGACCTTTCCCAGTATCCATAACAACCCCCGGGTTTGGCGGCCATCCAATTTTCCGACCAGACGATCCTTTTTAAATACCGCCGTTCCAGTGAGACGATTTCGCTTCGGTTGATTCCGATCGTCCGTTTTAATGATTGCGGCAATTGGGGCCGTAGTCTTACTCATTAAACGGCTGACAAAATCCTGCAAATTAACGGTGACATTCTCAGAGAGGGCCGATTGGGCTTTCTCTAAATCACTGATTTCTACGGCTGAAATTTTTTCCAACTGGCCTGGTACTTTTAAAACATCGCTGGCTTTACCGTCGGCAACCAGAATCCAGACGGTCGGACGCGGCTCCTGGTCGCGGATGAAAAGATCCAAGATCGGCCGAACCCCTTGCCTGGCTTGTTCTTTCCCAATAATAATCACCTGATTATGGGGGAAATACAATTTCCGGTTAGTATCCGCCAAAAAGTTACGGATTGCCTCAAAAACAGTCTTACCGGAGCTGGATTTCACTACGACCGGTGCGCCCTGGCTTCCCTCAGCGCCACCGCCCGGACTTCCGCCGCCGCCCCCCGATTTGACCTCACCGGGCTTGATGATTTGCATCGTCAACTGGACCGTTCCGGGTTGTTGGCCTTTATCGATGCCTACTCCGGAAACGATCGATAACTCGTCCAATTCGTGATAGTTCCAACAACCACTGCAGGCACATGCTAGAATAAACCCAAACAGGCCAACGAGCATCGAACGAGAGGCGGGACTCCTTTTCATTTGGAGGAGCCACCCTTTGAATCCTCGGGTGGGTGCGGCATTAACCGGAACTTCTGCCGCTCGGGGTCATTATTCACCAACATACGCGGCCTTTTCCACATTGCCCACCACGGCGCACGGATTGCGACATCCTGAAGGAATTCCCGGGCGGCGAAGGGGGTGATTGGCGACAAATAGGGTACTCCGAATGAGCGGAGTGAAGCCAAATGAATCAACAGGATTAACAGGCCAATCATGATGCCGAATGCGCCAAGGATCCCGGCAAAAACGACCAAAAGGATCCGCAGCGGCGTGGTTTCATCGACCAAAGTAGGCGCCACGAAGGTCGTAACTGCCGTGACCGAAATCACAATTACAGTGGGGGCATCAATCAACCCCGCCTGAATGGTTGCTTGCCCGATGACCAAGGCGCCCACGATGCTAATGGCTTGGCCGACCGGTTTGGGCAAGCGGATACCGCCTTCCCGGATGATCTCAAAGAGCAATCCCATCACGACAATCTCCACTACTGTAGGAAAGGGAGTCCCTTCCATCGAAGCGGACATCGTGATCAACAGCGACGTCGGGATCAATTCTTGATGAAAGGTCGATAACGCTACGTACGCAGCCGGACATAGAAAGCTGATAGTAAACGCGACATAGCGAATCCAGCGCAATAGTGTCGCATAAATAAAATGAAAATTATAATCATCCGGAAACTGAAAATTCTCGACAAATAGAAATGGTACCGTAAGAACGACCGGCGTCCCATCGATGATTATCGCGGCCCGTCCTTCGGTGATTTTGGCGGCCACCACATCCGGACGCTCGCTGTAACCGATAGTCGAAAATAATGAAAGCGGTTCGTCCTCGATAAATTGTTCGATCCCGCCCGCTCCGACGACGATATCGGTCTTGATCCGTTCAATCCTCCTTTTAATCTCTCTGATCAGGGGATCGGGAGTGATTCCCTTCAAATACGCGATACAGACAGCTGTTTTCGATTTTTGACCCACGGCCATTGTCTCAAAGGTCAAATTGGGATGGCCGATCTTACGCCGCAACAAAGCGGTATTGGTCCGAATCGACTCGATAAAGCCCTCGCGCGGTCCGCGGATATTGACTTCGGAATCGGGTTGTTCAAGGGAGCGTTTCTCCCATCCCGGCGTGCTAACAATGATTGCTGTGGCGTTTCCATCAACCAATAATGCTGTACTACCAGCCAATATACTCGCGATAACCTGCTGCGATTCGGTTTCGAACTTTACTTCGCCAACCGTCAGGAGGCAAGACTCAATATACCGCAATAGATTCGTCCCAAGCCTCAAATCCCCATTGGCTTCCCTTTCGGTCATTAAAGGACGCAGAATACTCCATTCGACTTGTTTTTTATCGACCAAACCGTCGATGAATACCAGCGCGGTTTCGCGGTGTTCGGGCAGGCCAAGGTGGAAAGAGCGGATTACCAAGTCGGTGCTGGAATGAAGTTGCTCCTTGAACGACTGCAGATTTACTTGAAGTTGATCGGAAAGGCCGGATGCGGGCAAGTTGTCCTGGGCAAATTCATGCTTGATTCGCTCGAGCTCGTGAAGCATTTTCCAAAATATTGGCCGTTTTGGCGTGCGATACATTTTTGCCTCTTATTGCCATTGCTGATTGGTAATCACTCGCTATTATGCACGGTAAACGAAACCACTATACCGTGGCGCGGCAAACGAAACGCCATCTCTTCCCATAAAAAAACCGCTTTACAGCGGAATTTGGTTGGATTTAACGTCACGGCCGATCCATTCAAAAACGACCTTGATCAACTCGAAGCACTTTGATACTTTTTTAAGCCATACTGCCAAAAACGGTGACTGGCAAAAAGCAATAGGACACCGGCGCAGCAAAACCAGAGCAATTGCCCGGCGGTTAACTTCCCCAGACCAAAATAGGCCGGGAAATTGGCGACCAGGATCATCGGCAGGATTACTGAAAAGATGATCTTCCAAGGCGGAGGATATATCCCCATGGGATACCTTTCAAACTCGCTCACTTCGAAAAAGATGGTCCAGACGGCATCGACGGCGATCATCTGAAACGACAGGGTCATCACCAGGCAAGAAAGCGCATAGGAGATTGCCGCGCCGTTAATGATCATCACTAGCAAAATCAGCAGACTCCCCCAATGGAACCGCAAACCGAGATGGCCCACGGCCACCCCCATCATCGCCAGTCCCATGAAAAGATCGGTGAGCGCAAACCAGCTAAAGCCGCGAAAAGTCACCAAAAACTGCGACGGGACCGGCTTGGTCAGCAGATAATCCATATCGCCGGCCCGGACCAGCTCGGGGATTTCCATCAGGCCAAAGAACGCGAACATCGTATAGACCGAATCCGCCAGATGATACGTGCCGGTAAAAAAGAGCATCTGGTACGGAGTGAGTCCGCCAAATCCCCCGACCTGCAGCCAGATCAGGGAGAAAAAGGCCAGATTGGACAGGATGAAAAAAAGATGGATCAAAATCGAAACCAAAAAATTGGCGGGAAACTCAAGCTCCCGCACCAGGCGGTAACGGGCGAAAGCCCTGATTAATCGGAAATAGCGCCTCAAATCTTTCCCTCCGCTCCTCAGGCTCCGGCTGCCGAATAACGCTTCATCCCCAATGTCCAGCCGATCTTGCCGAGAAGAATGAAAACGCCGATCCAGAGCATCTGGTAACCCATCCCTTGGAGGGCAGCCTTCCAGGACAGCTGACCCAGTGCCAGTTGCACCGGGAAAAAGATCATGTATTGGAAGGGCAACGCCAGGAAAATTTCGGCGGCCCGGGGCGGCAGGATGGTCAGTGGCAGCCAGGATCCGGCCAAAAAACTAACGATCAGCCGTTTTAAAAAAAGCACGCCCCAGATCTCCAGCCACCAAAACGCGATCATCGCCACGGCGTAACTGAAGAAAAACTGCAGCAGCATGGCGAACAGTCCCGCCAGCGGCAACAGCCACCAGGTAACCTGAGGCGTCAGGCGGAATGTCGCCGGGAAGATCAACACTAACAAAATCACCGGAATAATCCGTAGCAAAATATATAAAGCCTTGTGGGAGACATATAAGGCGAAACGATACAAGCGGTCGCTGATCGGCCGGATCAGGAAACGGTTGAGACCGCCGTTCCGGATATCCTGCGGTAGCGCATTGTCGACCTCTTCCGAAGGGTCAAGCGCCCAATCCCAAAATTTAGCCAGCAAGATGTAGGTCAGCATTCCCTGAAAAGTTAAGCCGGCGATGGGCTGCTGATGGTTGCTTTGATAAATCGAGCGCCACAGGAAGAAAAGCACTAAAAAGGAGATCACGCCGATCAACGATTCAAGCAGATTATTGGCGCGATACGCCATCTGCTCCTGCCAGCCCAGGGTGAAAGTCCTCAGGTACTTGCGCCAGCCTTTCCGCCAGTCATAATCATTGCTCGGCATGGGTTTCCTCCGCAGAACGGTGAAAAATCTCGGCGATCACTTCGGCGACATCCACCTCGGTGGTATTCAGGTCATCCACCTTGAACTCCTCCAACAAACGGGAAATCACCCTCGTCAATTGTTCCCGCTTGATCCGGAAGGACACCTTCACCGGATCGAACTCCCGATACGGGGCGATCCTGGCTACCGCCGCCTCTTCCACCGGTTCGGAGAAGGTCACTGTCAGATCCTTATCGGCCGAGAACTCACGCACGATTTCCTCCAATAGGCCATCGTAAACCTTGTGCCCGTGATTGATAATGAGCACCCGTTTGCAAAGCGCTTGGATGTCATCCATATAATGACTGGTCAATAGGATGGTCGTTCCGAACTGTTGATTATAGCGGCACAGGAACTCCCGGATCTTTTTCTGGCTGATGATATCCAGGCCGATGGTCGGCTCATCCAGGAAGAGCACCCGCGGATTGTGCAGCAGTGCCGCGATCAGTTCCATCTTCATCCGTTCTCCCAACGATAACCGGCGCACCTGCACCTTGAGTACGTGTTCGACCTCCAGCAAACTCACCAGTTCATCCAGGGTCTTCCGGAATTGACCCTCCGGGATTTGATAAATCTCACGATTCAAATAAAAGGATTCCAGCGCCGGCAGATCCATCCATAGCTGATTCTTTTGCCCCATGACCAGCGCGTACTGGCGCCGGAACTCATTCTTGCGCTCCCAGGGCGTAAACCCCATGACCTTGGCCATGCCGCCGCTGGGATGGAGCAACCCGGTCAGCATCTTGAGGGTCGTCGTTTTCCCGGCTCCATTGGGACCCAGGAAACCGACCAATTCCCCCGCCGCGATGTCAAAGCTAATCTGATCCACCGCCTTGTTATCGAGGTATTTCCGGGCGAACAGGCTCTTGAGCGATCCTTTCAGTCCCGACTCTTTCTCCGGCGTCTTAAAGGTTTTGCTCAAGTTTTGGACCGTAATCATGGCCGCCATCCGCTGCGCTCATCCTTTCCGATGAAAAAACCGTGGCACAGCCACGGTATAACTTCTCAAAAAAATCAACTTTACCGCTGAAATCAAAACGCATTCCGCTTCCTCAAACAAAATATCATGCGGGGAAAAATTTGTCAAGGACCGGCGCTCCTTGCTACGCGGCGGATCTTATCGATCATTTTGAACATTGGAATCAGATATTCATTCCATCGGCATCAACCGCGACGATTCATGATCGTTTATAGCGATTCTGTCGAACCAAAATGAAAAAACCAAGGGAATCATTCATTTTTTGAACTCGCTAATTGATTTTCCCGGTCCGATAAATCGAAAAGCGATCCCCCCGCTTCAATTTGCATCCTTGAAAATCAGATTTGACGGATGGATGATTGCGAATGCCGCTTGACTAAATCTATTTGGATCCTTACCAGTCGATTTTGGCAACTGCCAAATTATAAAGGCCATCGCCCAAATCGAAAATGGATCTTCGCCAATGAAAATTGCCGGCTCACCAATGAAAATAGCAAGTTGCCAAATTGAATTTGGCGGTTTACAAATTTAAATTTACTCCTTAAAATATAATTATGTCCTTAAAATTTTGGCTTTTCTCGCGAAAGTTATGAATAAATCCACCGCCAAATTATCTTTTCCGATTAATCGATTTAACCGACTCGACTGATGGAAAGGTGGTGCTGACCGTCCATGTATAAGCACATCATCTTTGATTTCGATGGAACGCTGGTGGATTCGATTCAGGTCGCTTTGACCATTTATAACCGGCTTGCCAAGGAACTCGGCCTCAATCCCATCGGACCGCTCCAATACCGCCATTTACAAAAATCATCCCTGACGGAGCGGTTCAAGATCATCGGGGTCGCCCGCCACCGGATTCTGCTGATTCGCAAACTCTTTCAGGAGTTCCGCCGAAGGTATCATGAGCAGTTTCAGGGGATCGAACTCTGGGACGGCAGCCGCGAGCTGCTGTCGCGCTTGGAAGAGCATGGCTATACGGTTTCAATTCTCACTTCCAACTCCGCCGAGAATGTGACGCGCTTTTTCCAGCGACAGGGCATCTCCATCAATGGCAGCATCCATTCCGCCCAGGGAATCTTCGGCAAGAAACGCGCCTTGCGGCATTACCGCAAGGTTTACCGTTTGCGTCCCGCTGAAGTGCTCTATGTCGGCGATGAACTCCGCGATGTCATCACCTGCCGCAAGGCGCGAATCGATATTGCCGCGGTTACCTGGGGATTTGATCAAAGAGCAATTTTGCAGGCGGAAAACCCACGTTACTTGATCGACCGTCAGGCCCAATTGTTGGAGATTCTAAGTATACAACCATAATCGCCTCTCCTTCAGCCGGACGTTTTATACGGCTTGTTCCAAGGCGACGTTGCGGCGCTGAGCCAACCGCGGAACTGAAACTTATTTATGAAAATAGCATGGTCTTTTTTGGGGAACCTTAACAGCAAACATCTCGGATGGAGGTTCCCTTTGTTTAAAGATGACTTCACCGCCTGGTTCGTCGCCGGGATGATCGGTTCGGTGGTCAAGGATCTCTATGGATTATTGGCGGTGGTGAGTCGTTTCGCCACTTTTCATATTATCCATATCGCCGCCGACATATTTTTGAAGCCGCGCCACATCCAACTTTTCACCGGCTATTTGGTCGGAATCATCATCGATCTTTCGGTCGGCGGACTCTTCGGGATCCTATCCGGGCTCATCCTCCGCTATTTCAGCAGCCGCAATTTTCTTTTAAAAGGCTTTGTCATCGGCTTTACGATTTGGATCAGTATTTTTGGACTTATCCTCCACACCTTGCCGCAGGTCTTTGAGATCCAGGTCAACCAGCCGAACGAAGTCCTGAATTTCCTGCTCGTTCACGTCGTTTACGGCATCACCACCGTTTATGCCATCATCAAATTTAGGGCTGTCAACCGTTAAACCACCGGAAGCTCTGCCGCATAAAAAAGCCATTCCCCCAAAGGGAATGGCTTTTCGGGTTTTTAGAACGCTCCGGCTTGGGCGCGACGCCCCGCCGGGGTCGGATTAACCATATAGCGGCCCGAAGTTTTGGCAAGCCCGGAAATCGGCGCCTTGCGGATCCTGCGCTCCGAACGCGCCCCAGGCACTCGGCCGGAACACCCGCTCCTCGGGGATATTGTGCAGCGAAACGGGGATTCTGAGCAACGCCGCCAGCGCAATCAGATCGCCGCCGATATGGCCGTAGCTAATTGCGCCATGGTTGGCGCCCCAATGGTTCATGACCGAATAAACGTCTTTGAACGGTCCGCTGCCGGTCAGGCGCGGCACAAACCAAGTGGTCGGCCAGGTGGGATCGGTCCGGGCGATGATCGGCTTGCCGATCTCCTCCGGCAGATCCACGGTGTAACCTTCGGCGATCTGCAGCACCGGTCCCAAGCCGTGAATCAGGTTCAACCGGCTCATCGTCACCGGCATGCCGCCGCGGGTCTCGAAGGTGGTCGAAAATCCGCCGCCCCGGAAGTATTCCAAGACAGCCGGGCAGAAACGGGTGGCCTCCAGGCAGCGTTGCGTCTCGGCCTCGCCGATCTCCCAGAAGGATTTGAGGGCCGGTTGGCCGTCCCGTTCCTGCTGTCCGGTGCCGTCCAGAGCGGTCGAGCCGGAGTTGATCAGATGGATGAAGCCGCCGCTGGCCGGGCCGGTCAGCTCGTGGCCGGTCACTCGCCGGACCGCTTCCGGGCTCCAGAAGGAGCGGACATCGGAAAAGATCTGCGCGGTGCCGGTCAACAAATGTCCGAACAGCATCGAAATACCGTTCAAGAAATCGTTCTCCGTCGCGAAGCTGATCGCTTCCCGGGTGCCGTTCCAGTCAAACGAGGAGTTGAGGATGGTCTCCATGAAATCGCCGTTGGGGAAATGATCGGTCCACTGGCGCTGACCCTGGAAACCGCCGGCAATGGCGTTATGGCCCAGAGCCTCTTCGCCGAAGCCGAGCTCGGCCAGTTTGGGATTGCCTTGCAGCAGATCGCGGGCGATCAAGGTCATCTTAACGACGAACTCCCATTGTTGGTCCTTCTGCTCCCGGTTTGCCTGCCGTTCCGGCGGGTTGCGTTCCAAGCCTTCCTTGCAGTTGGCCTTCACCCAGCGCAATGCTTTTTCAAATTCTTCGTGATCGTAGATTCCTTCCTCCATCCGCCGGATCAATTCGGTGGAGTCGACCATTTCGTAACGCATGCCCAAAAATTGTTCCAGAAAATCGGGACTCACGATCGAGCCGGCGATCCCCATTGCCATGCCGCCGATGGCCAGATAGGAGCGGCCCCGCATGGTCGCCACCGCCAGACCGGCCCGCGCGAACTGCAGCAGTTTCTGCTGAACGTCGGCTGGAATGGCCGTATCGGTCGGATCCTGGACATCATGGCCATAAATGCCGAAGGCCGGCAGGCCCTTCTGGCTGTGCGCCGCCAGCACCGAAGCCAGGTAAACGGCGCCGGGCCGCTCGGTGCCGTTGAAACCCCAGACTGCCTTGGGGATCAACGAATCCATATCCATCGTCTCCGCCCCATAACACCAGCAGGGGCTCACCGTCAATGACAGGCCGACCCCCTCCCGGGCGAATTTGGCCGCGGTCTGCGCCGCTTCGGCCACCCCGCCGATGCAGGTATCGGCAATCACGCATTCCACCGGCGAACCATCGGGATGGCGCAGATTTTTCCCGTAAAACTCGGCCACCGCCTTGGCCATTCCCATGGTCTGGTCCTCCAGCGATTCCCGGATCCCGCGCCGCCGGCCGTCGATCGCCGGCCGGATGCCGATTTTCGGTAAATAACCATTTTTCACACTCATCGTAATCCCTCCACTTTTTTGATTTTTTGAATATATTTCGTTTAAGTATGCTTGTTAAGCCATTCAGTGATCGATTGAATGCGGACTTTCCTCCGATTTATCGCTTTCGATGTTTGTTCATTTCGTTCCGCAAGACTTGCGGATGACCAATTCCGGCCGGAGGAAGATCTCTTTCCGTTCGGAAACTTCGCTCTCGAAAAGTCGTTGGAAGAGAATCTCCCCCGCGAGCGTCCCCATGGTATAGGTCGGTTGGCGCACCACCGTCAGGGGCGGAACGAAAAATTCCGCCCAATCGGAATCATCGAAACCGACGACCGCCATCTCTTGGGGGATCTTCAAGCCCGACTCGGTCAGCGCTTTCAGTGCGCCGATGGTCATCGAATAGTTGGAGACAAAGACCGCCACCGGCCGTTCCGCCAAAGCCAACAGTACCTTCATCGCCAGGTAACCGCCTTCGATGGTGAAACGACCGTCCGTAATCAGATCCTCGTCCACGGCTATCCCGTTGTCGGCGAGCGCTTCCCGATAACCCCGCAAACGTTCGCGGCCGGTAAAAATATCCCGCTTGCCAGCGATGATGCCGATCCGGCGATAACCGTTGCGGATGAGATGGCCCACTGCCCGGTAGGAACCGTCGCGATTGTCGACCACGACCGCGTCGGCCTGAATCGTCGAGCATACCCGGTCGATGAAGACAAAGGGCAAGCGGCGGGGGTCGATCTTTTTGAGCTGGCGGTCGTCATCGGCGGCGGGCGCGATGATTAGGCCGTCGACGATCCTTCCCCGGAGCATCTCCAGATAATTTTGCTGTTTCTCCGGATCTTCGTCGGTGTTGCACAGAATGACCCGGTAATCGTATTTGTTGGCGATATCCTCGACGCCCCGCGCCACCTGGGTAAAGAAATCATTCCGGATATCCGGCACAACCAGCGCGATCATCTTGGTTTTACCCTGGACCATGCTACGGGCGATGTGATTGGGTTGATAGCCGAGCTTTTTAATGGCGGCCATTACTTTGGCGCGGGTCTTCTCCGAACTGTAACTGCTGTTATTGAGGATCTTCGAGACTGTTGCAATGGAAACCCCGGCTTCGGCGGCCACGTCTTTAATCGTTGCCATCGCTCTTCCTTTCAAAATCGTTCATTTTTCTGCAGTTTCCTCGCAACCGGTGCAGTCCCTGTTTTAATTCGAAATAAAGCATCATATCGAAAACGTTTTAACCATTATGCGAACCCCAAGGATTCGGAAAAACTAGCTGATAGTTATAGGATTGAAATGTAAAACGTTTTCTAAGTATAAGATATTTGGCATCGATCAAAAAATTCCTGCCGGATGATAAAATTTTGATCACCGGCCGACCAAATCTTTGATAATTGATGTGCCTTAATCCCTATCCCATAACGGATCGAATCCAAATTAACCTTTAACTTGTTTCAAAAGCATTTCATTGAAAATTTACTTTGACAAAACTTTCAAAGGCGTTTTATAATTATTATAGATGAAATGAATTCAACAATAATGAACGGGAGCGATTCTCATTTCTGAACCAAAGGTGAAATCCTTATTTAAAGCCATTAAACTGCTGGACTATTTTACCAATGACGCTCCGGAACGCGGTATCAGCGAACTCAGTGAGCTGTCCGGCCTGTTAAAGAGCACCGTTCATAATATTGTGACCACGTTTGAGCAAGCGGGCTTTTTGGAGAAAAACCCGGAAACCAACAAGTATCATTTGGGCATGAAAGTATTGCAGTTAAGCAACAACCTTTACGCCACCCATGATTTGCGGCGGATTATCCGACCCTATCTGGAAGAATTCTGTAACACCAGCCGGGAAACCGTCTATTTAGCCAAACTCTCCGAGGCGGAAGTCATCTATATCGATGCGATCTATCCCATCGGCATTACGCCCGGGCGATCGGTCATCGGCTTGAAAGCGCCCCTCTATTGTACCGGCGTCGGCAAGGCGATCCTGGCCAATCTGCCCGAGACCGAACTGCAAAAGATTCTCGCCAAAGGTCTGGAATCATTCACGCCCTATACCATCACCGATCCGGTGGCTTTGTTGCAAGAGATGAACCTGATCCGGGCGAGGGGTTACGCCATCGACAATATGGAGCATGAATACGGCATCAAATGCATCGCCGTGCCGATTCAAAATTATAAGGGAACCACTGTGGCCTCGGTAAGCATCTCCGGTCCCTCGCTACGTTTCACCGAGCCCAAGATCGAGGAGTATGCGGCCATGTTATTGCGGGCGACCCGGGAAATGAAAGGTTTAATTCAACGGTGAAGGCAAGGAACTGATTATTTTTTATCATGTATTGTGAATATCGTTCATTATTAATGAACAGAAGAAAGGAGTTTTCGTAATGAACAGCCAAGAATTGCATGGAGTCATCGTTCCTTTGATCACCCCGTTACATAACGATGAAACCGTTGATGTCCCGGCTTTGCGGCGCGTGATCAATTACATAATCAAAGGCGGGGTCCATGGCATTTTCCCGCTGGGGACTTCCGGCGAGTTCGCACGCTTAAACGATGCGGAGCGCCGCAAAATCATGGAGGTGACCATCGCCGAAACCCGCAAACGGGTCCCGGTTCTGGTCGGCATCAGCGATACCGGGCTCCATCGGGTGATCGAAAATCTCAAAATTGCCGAAAGCTTGGGAGCCGACGCCGTGGTGGTCTCCCCGCCCTATTATTACCCGGTCCAGGACGATGGCGAAATCGTCGCGTTCTATTCCGAAATCGCCGAACGTTCCTCCCTGCCCATCCTGTTATACAATATTCCGGTGACTTGCGGTACCAATATCAGTCTGGCCGCGCTGGAACAGATCCTCTCCGGCGGTGGTTCCCAGTTCGTCGGCATTAAAGACAGCAGCGGGGATCTCGACTACTTACAGCAAATTATCTCCCGCCATGGCGACAATCTGGCCTTTCGAATCTTCGTCGGCGACGAATCGGTGGGCTATGAAGGTTTGGTCGCTGGCGCCCACGGTATCGTCCCCTCCCTGGGGAACGTTTTCCCGCGCATCTTTGTCGCCCTGTATGAAGCCATCCGCCAGGGCGAACTCAGCAAGGCCCGTAATATCGCCGACCAGATCAATGCCATGAACAAAATAAATCTGTACAGCAATTCCTGGATGTCCGCCATTGTCTGGCGCAAAGCGGCCTTATCCCAACTTGCGTTATGCGGCGAAAAAGTTACCGAGCCTTACATCCCGATCACCGATGCCGTACGGCGCGACATTGCCCAAATGGTTGCAATTTACTCCAAAAATTATGGAATCTAACAGGACATTTCTCTTTCCAGCCGAATTTTAAACAATACGTAACAAGCGATCCATCAATTTGTAAAATGGCTTACGACCGAACTGGCGCAAGCTGTTTGATACAGAACAAAAAAGGAGGAGTTTGAATGAGAATGAAAAGGCTGTTAGTACTGGGTCTGCTGGTAGTCATGGCGGTATCGGCATTCGGTTGGCAACGGGTCGGAGTCTATGCCGCCAACCCGGTACAGATCGACTTCTGGGGCGGTTGGACCGGACCCGATGGCGATGTGATGCGGGGTCTGGTGGAAAAGTTCAACAAGGAACACCCTGGGATCACCGTAAACCTGATGACGCTCCAATGGACGCCGCTGTTTTCCAAATTCATCATCGAAGCGAAGGGCGGCAATCCTCCGGATATCCTGGCGATGCACCCCTTCGAGCTCGGCCAGTTCGCGAGCATGGGCGTGCTCGATGCCAAACAGGCGAAAAACGTTAATGTCAAAAAGACCGATTACACGCCCAACATCTGGCAGGGATCCTTCTTCAATAAGGTGCAGTATGCGGTACCCCTGGATTTTCACAGTCACGCGCTCTATTATAATAAGGAATTGTTTGAGAAAGCCGGCGTGAGCGTCGCTCCCCAAAACCTGGAGGAATTGATCAAATCCGGTCAGAAACTGACCATCGACAAAAATGGCAAGAACGCCGGCGAAGCCGGTTTCGACCCCAACAATGTCGTCCAGTACGGCTTGGGGATGAACATGAATCACCACGCGTTCTATCAATGGTTTGCCCTGATGTTTCAACAGAATGAGAAAACCTTCAATGAAAAGACGACCCGGACCGCTTTTAACAATGACAAGGCCGCCAAAGCCTGGGGCTTCCTGCAGGATCTCATCTTTAAGTACAACCTGGTCCCCAAAGGTGAAAAGGCTCCGTTCGACGATTTCCGGGCCGGAAAAGTGGCAATGTTGATCGATGGCCCGTGGGAACTGCCGTTGCTGGAAAAATCCAACCTCAAATTCGGCGTGGCCCCCTATCCGCAAATCTTCCAGAAGAAAGCGGTTTGGGCCGCCGCCCATATTCTCACCTTCCCGGTAAACAAGAAAGCCGATGCCGCCCGGAAAGCGGCCGCCGTTCAATTCATCAAATGGCTGACGGACAACTCGGCGGAATGGGCCAAATCCGGCAACATCCCGGCCAAAACCTCCACCATTGAAGAGAGCAAGAAACTGCCGGGCCGGGAAGCTTTCATCAGCATGATGAGCTACGCCCATTTCCTGCCCCCGCTGCCCAAGGCCGCCCAAGTTTTCTCATCGGTGGCGCCGAGCCCGATCCTGACCGCGGCGCAGGATAGTCTGTTAAACAACAAGAAACCCATGGATGTCGTCACTCAAATGAAACGGGAAATGGACGCCATTCTTTCCGCGCCCTGAGTTTTCGAATCGTCAGGGGTATAGGCCAAAACTATACCCCTTTTCTTTGCAAAACGGCAATCCGCCGAGGGAAGGCAGGTTTATCGGATGCGCAAGCAGGAGAAGGTCGCTTTGTTCTTTCTATTACCGTACTTGATCATCTTCGTCATGTTCCGGCTGGGCCCGAGCATCGCCGGAATTCTGGTCAGTTTTACCAAATGGGATATTATCGGCGATCCCCAATTCATCGGCCTCAAGAATTTCTTGTATCTCTTTCAGGACCAAAATTTTCACATCGCTTTGAAGAATACCTTCCTGTTCCTACTATTGACCGCCCCGCCGCTGGTCCTTTTCAGCCTGTTGTTCGCGGTATTGCTGAATCAAGGAATCAAGGGGAAGAATCTGGTGCGCACGATCATCTTCTCGCCCTATGTGATCATGCCGGCGGTGATCGGAATCATCTGGAACTGGCTGTACGATAATAATTTTGGCATCATCAATTACTACCTGCGCCTCATCGGCCTCCGCCCGGTCGAGTGGTTGACCAGCGCAAACTGGGCGTTGTTCGCGGTATCCATCGTCACCGTCTGGTCGCTGGTGGGTTACAACATGATCCTCTATCTGGCGGGACTCCAGGGCATCGACAACGGCCTTTACGAGGCGGCCCGGATCGACGGCGCCAACGGCTTTCAGATGTTTATCAAGCTGACCGTGCCGATGCTGGCGCCGGTCACCTCGATGATCGTAACCCTGACCTTGATCAATACGGTGCAGATCTTCGATCAGATCTATGTGATGACCAGCGGCGGACCGGGAACCGCCACCCTGACCCTGGTCCAGTACATGTACGGTCAAGCCTTTCAAAACTTTACCCTGGGCTACGGTTCCTCCATCGGTTTCGTGATCTTGTTGATCCTGACCGGGCTGGTCCTCTTCCAGTCGAAAGTCATTAAAGTTGAGAGCTAGGTGAAGCAATGAAGATGAAACGGATAAACATTCTGCCCTATCTGCTGATGGCTCTGGTGGCGCTGATCTTTCTTTTCCCTTTGGTTTGGACCGTTATTTCCGCGCTCAAACCGGAAGGCCAGATCGTCAGTTACCCGCCGCAATGGATCCCGCGGACCCCGACTTTGGAGAATTTCACTCTGGTCTTGCATAAGTTCCCCTTCATGCAATGGGTTTGGAACAGCGTCTTTCTGGCGGTCGTCTCCACCGTCCTGGTGCTGATCCTGGATTCGATGGCCGCCTATGCGTTCGGACGGCTTCAGTTCCGGGGCAAGAAGCTTCTGTTCGGCCTGATCGTTTCGATGCTGCTGGTTCCGATCCAGGCTTATGTCGTGCCGCTTTACATGCTCTTTTCCACGCTCGGCATGTTAAACTCTTATACCGCGCTGATCCTGCCGGTTTGCGCCAACGTCACCGGGGTCTTCCTGTTGACCTGTTTCTTCCGGAGCATCCCCAACGAGCTGCAGGAAGCGGCGATGATCGACGGTTGCAACGATTTCACCATCTTCTACCGGATCATGATCCCGCTCTCCAAACCGGCGCTTTCGTCGGTGGCGATCATCACCTTTATCTCCAGTTGGAACAGCTTCCTCTGGCCGTTGATCGCCATTCGTTCCGACTTTTTGAAACCGTTGCCGGTCGGCGTGGCCCAGTTTATGGGCGCGGCGGGCGGAGTGAGCGGTTCCGCCCCCCAGTACGGCATCTCCCTCTCGGCCGCCTGCATGGCAGTGTTGCCGACGATTATCGTGTTTCTGATTTTGCAACGTTTCTTTGTGCAGGGCATCGTTTCTTCCGGCATTAAGGGGTAAGCGCAGATCGACCGGATAAGTCTTCCGTTCTTGAAAGATTTAGCACCTGGCTTTTATATTAACGCGCCGGCTCACCCGTCCCAACTCCCGGGCCACGATCCGGCGCTCCGGTTCGGACCGGGATTTCCTTTCGGCCGTCCCGGATCGGCGCGCTCATGTCAGGTACGGTCCTTGGTCCTTTAGGGATAATCTCCGTCCTTGTTAGGATGAACGATGTCCTTGTTAGGATGAACGATGTCCTTGTTAGGGACGGCCCGATCCTGTCAGCGGATCCGGCCATCCTTGTTAGGGATGCCTCCGTCCGTGTCAGGGATCGCTTCATCCGTGTTAGGGATCCGTTGATCCTTTCAGAGGATCTTCCCATTCCTGCTTCCCCAAAGACCATCCCGGCTTTCCCAAGCCTCGGGGAAACATCCCCGACCTTTCGGGAAACTATCCCAAGCTTTGGGGAAAGCAGACCGAGTCACGGAGAAACTGCCCCGGGTCACCGGGAAGTTGCACGGAACCGCGGGGAAACTTCCCCATCTGTCATTCCAACTCGATTACCGAGCGTCCGATCCTATCGTTCTTATATTCATTAAACTGGCAAACAAAAAACAGGAACTTTTGAAAAAATGGAATGGTTTAAGCGGAGGGATTTGTTCCATGTTTAAAACAGTGACCCGGGAATTCGTCTTTACGGGCAAGATGCCGTTCGCAAGTTGCCACGCCTCCCACCTGACCCTGCTCCCCGGCGGGGATATTCTGGCGGTGTGGTTCGGCGGGAGCCGGGAAGGCGCCGACGATGTGGCGATCTGGTCGGCGCGGCGGAGCGGCGGGCAGTGGAGTCCGCCGGTCCGAGTGGCCGCCGAAGCCGGATTGCCCCATTGGAATCCGGTGCTCTTCACTGGGCCCGACGGTGCGGTGTTGCTCTTTTATAAGGTGGGGCGGCAGCTGAAAGAATGGTCCACCCGTTTGAAAATATCGACGAACAACGGTCTGACCTGGACGGAACCTGTGGAGCTGGTTCCCGGCGACCGGGGCGGACGCGGCCCGGTCCGCAATAAATTGATCGTGCTCGCCGACGGCAGCTGGCTGGCGCCGGCCTCAACCGAGGATGGGATCTGGAGGGCATTCGCCGATCGCTCGACCGATCACGGCAAAACCTGGCGAAAGAGCAACGCTATCCTGATCGCCGGCCTTAATCACGAGGCGATTGCCGAGATCCGCAGCGACATCCCCGTCTCGGAGCAGTCCTTTCATGGCCGGGGCGTGATTCAACCGACCCTCTGGGAGTCAGAGCCGGGCCGGGTCCATATGCTGTTGCGGAGCAGCGAGGGCCGGATCTACCGCAGCGACTCGAACGATTTCGGCCGGACCTGGTCCGAAGCATACCCTACCGGACTCCCCAACAACAACAGCGGGATCGATCTGGTCAAATTGCCGGATGGTGCGTTGGCGCTGGTTTTTAACCCGGTCGGCGTCAATTGGGGGCCGCGCACTCCGTTGATCATGGCCGCTTCAGCCGATAACGGCAATACCTGGCGTAACGAGCTGGTCTTGGCAGACGGGGAAGGCGAATATTCTTATCCCGCCATCATCGCGGCCGAAGATAGCATTTATCTGACTTACACCTGGAAACGGGAACGGATCGTTTTTGAGGAGCTCCAATATATTCACTCATAAAAAAAGGCCGGAAGATTCAACCGGCCTTTTGGCTGCTTTACTTACCTCGCATTACTGCTGATCGGGCACATAAGCTTTGAGATATTTGAGCTGTCCGGCAACCACATAATCGCCCAACCCCGCCGGGATAAACACCGATTCGGCGGGTCCGATCGGCAAAGCGCCGCCGTGATAACGGATCTCGCCCGTTCCCGAAATAAAGGTATACGTAAAGAAACGTTTCCCGGCGGTGGACTCCGCCAGTTCCCCCGCCAAGTCATACAGCTCCACTCCGAAATACTGGTTGGCGACCAGCAGTTCTTTGGCCCCGGCCTGCCCGAGCGACTGGCGTTGGCTCTGGATCTTCGGGGTCTGGCCCGCCGCGTCGAAATCAATGACATCCAACGCCTTATCGATATGGAGCGGCCGTTGCTTGCCGGCGACGTCCACCCGGTCGTAATCATACAGCCGGTAGGTCAGGTTGGAACTCTGCTGGATCTCGGCCAGAATGATCCCCGCCCCGAGCCCGTGCACCATTCCGGCGGGAATGTTAAAGGCATCCCCGGCGGATACCGGAACCGTCTGCAGGCAATCGCCGATCCGGTGCTCCCGGACCGCCCGGCTGAAACTCGCCCGATCGACGCCGGGCCGGACATCGTAGATGATGCTGGATTCCGGTCGGGCCGCGATGATGTACCACATCTCGTTTTTGCCATATCCGCCCTCGTGCGACCGGGCATAATGGTCGTCGGGATGGACCTGGACGGAAAGCTTTTGATTGGCATCGATCAGCTTAATCAACAGCGGAAACTGTGCCGCGTACGCTTCCGGCAAAGCAGTCCCGATGGCGGCCCGGCCGAGCCGGCCTAAAAAATCGGGCAATGTTTCTCCCGCATACTCCCCATTGCTGATCACGCTGAGCCCGTCGGGATGGGCGGAGACTTCCCAACTCTCGGCGATGATTCCCTCCGGCAGCCGGCGTCCTAAACGCTCCAGATTCCGGCCCCCCCACAAATAATCTTTATAAACCGGCCGGAACTTCAAAGGATAAAGCATGATTATCCTCCTTTATTTTGGCAATTGGCGTTTTTCCTTGCTACAGAATTTCTGAACTTTGCCAAGGTTCATTATTCGTTTTTTCCGGACTGAAACCTGCCCTGCTTGCAAATATAATTCTTGTTTTCCGGACGATCGGCAGTTGTCGATGAAAAAACCGGCATTGCGCCGGTTTTTCGAAAACATTTTATCTGCTTAGCAACGATTCGTCACGAACATTCGGCCACAAATTGCGCGATCCGGGTCAGGCCTTTTTCGATCTTTTCCCGGGAAGTGGCGTAGGAGAGCCGGAAACACTCCGGCGCGCCAAATCCCGAACCGGGAACCACGGCCACCCTGGAATGCTCCAGCAGGAGATCGGCCAGTTTATCGCCATCGCTGATGACGGTGTCGCCAAACCGTTTGCCGGTTAAACCGCTCATATTCACAAAGACGTAGAAAGCTCCTTCCGGTTTGCGGCAGCTCAAACCGGGGATCTGGTTGACCTCCTCCACCATGTAATCGCGGCGGCTCTTGAACTCCCGCACCATCCGTTCGATCTCCGCCACCGGCGGGTCGGTAATCGCATAAGCGCTGGCCGGCTGACAGAAGCTGGTCGGGTTGGAGGTGCTGTGGCTTTGCAAATCGCCGATGGCTTTGATGACCTTGGCGTCTCCGACGGCATAGCCGATCCGCCAGCCGGTCATCGCATAGGTCTTGGCTACCCCGTTGACGACGATCGTCAAATCTTTAATCGCCTGACCGAGGCTGGCGATGCTGACATGCTCCCCTTCGTACAGCAGTTTCTCGTAGATCTCGTCGGAAACGACCGTAATCTGCTTCTCCACCGCGACCGCGGCGATGGCCTCCAGCTCGGCCCGGTTGTAAACCGTTCCGGTGGGGTTGGAAGGACTGTTTAAAATCAGCGCGATGGTCCGGGGCGTAATCGCCTCCCGGAACTGGGCGGCGCTCATTTTGAATCCGCTGGCCTCGGTGGTGGGAATGATCACCGGTTTGCCGCCGGCCAGCAATACCTGCTCCGAATAACTCACCCAATACGGCGCGGGAATGATCACTTCATCCCCGGGATTACAGATCACTTGAAACAAGTTATAGAGCGCGTGTTTGGCCCCACAGCAAATTACGACTTGGTTGGGGGTGTATTTTAAGCCGTGATCCCGTTCCATCTTGAAACAGACGGCTTCTTTCAGCTGGACGGTTCCCGAGGCCGGGGTATACTTGGTCTCGCCATTCTTTAACGCAGCGATCGCTTTATCCTTGATGACTTCCGGAGTGTCGAAGTCCGGCTCGCCGGCGCCAAAACCGATTACGTCCAGCCCGTCCTTGATCATCTGTTTGGCCTTGGCATCGATGGCCAGGGTCGGTGAGGGGTTGATACCGCGTGCGCGTTCCGATAATTTCACGATTGATCCGCTCCTTAAAACTTTCACTCATCAATATGCTATTCGGAGTTTCGACCAAATCGCCCTTATTCCTGCAAATTTTCGCCAAAAACCCTGTATTTTCAATGCTTCTTGTATACCGTATTCCTGGTTGCTCCCGATCGTGACGATTTGTGAAAATTGCCGCGGCATTTGAATCAATCGAAAATTATCCCGATTGAATCATGCATCTTTGCATCAAAATCGCTTTATGCCAGCTGACGAAGTACTTCGTATAAGACCCGCGTCCCCTGTTCCAGATTGGCTAAGGAAAGCCGTTCGTCGATGCCGTGCATCCGTTGCAGCTCTTCCTCGGAGATGAGCACCGGCATGAAGCCGTAAGCGGCTATGCCGCGATAACGGAAGAAACGGGAATCGGTCGCGGTAGGCGTAAGCGACGGCACCAGCAACGATTGGGGCATCTCCTGCCGCAGGACGTTCGCGATGGTCGCGAATAACGGAGTATGCGGGGAAGATTCAGTCGGATCGGCGGCTTGAATGATCTCGTACTCCACCGCGGGATCGTTGACATGCTTCTGAATCTCTTCCAGGAAATGGCCGGGGGTTTCGCCGGGCAATAACCGGCAATCCAGCGTCAATTCACATTTATCGGGCAAAACATTGGCTTTGGTGCCGGCCCGCACAATCGTCGGCGAAATCGTGTGATACAGCATCGCCTGAATCGACCGTTCCGCTTGCAGATGACGGGCGGCAAAGAGTTTCAGGCTGTAATCCAGGGCGGTTTGGCCGGCGAGACTCAATCCTTGCAGATTGGCCAATTCTTTCAGGTAAATCCGGGTGGTCTCACAGAGGGTGATCGGCCGCTTGAAACCGATGATCCGTTGCAGCACCTTGGCCATTTTCAGAATCGCATTATCGTCCGCGGGCATCGAAGCGTGCCCCGGCCTTCCGGGGAACGATAGCTTGACCCACAACAGGCCTTTCTCCGCGCTCTGGCAGGAAAAGACCGGAATTCCCGCGCTGACCATCCCCACGCCGCCCTCGTTGATGACGTACTCCGCCTCTTTTAGTCCGGGGATATCCTGCTCGATCAGCCAACCCATCCCCATGGTACCGCCGGCTTCTTCATCGGCCACGGCCAGCAGAATCGTTTCCCGGGGCGGAGTGATGCCGGCCCGTTTCAGGAGGACGAGCGCCATGACTTCCATGGCCAGCATCCCCTTCATGTCCAACGCGCCGCGGCCCCAGATAAATTCATCCGCTACTGTTCCGGCAAAGGGATCATACCTCCATGAACCGGGATCAGCGGTTACCACATCGGTATGGCCCAGCAAGATCAGGGGTTTACCGGTTCCGGAACCCGGCAGCCGCGCCACCAAGTTGGCCCGGCCGGGCTCCGCCTCGTAAATCGTGCTGGCGATCCCTTCCCGTTGCAAAAAATCCCGCAAATAGATCGCCGCTCCGAGCTCATTCCCCGGCGGATTGGTGGTGTTAATCCGAATCAGATCTTGCAACAGCTTAGTGATTTCGCCCCGAAGCAAATCCCAATTGAACGTGAACGCACCCATTATTTCTCCTCCCCAAACGCTCGCGCCTCAAGCCACGGCAGGTTGTCCATGGCAGCGCCACCATTATTCCTCGCCTTGCACCTCCCGGGATAGTGTCTCCAGAAACAACGCCATGGTCTGATGCCTTTTTTCCGCCATGGCCCGGGCGGTTTCGGTGTATAGGTTCTCCCGTAAATATTGTAATTTGATGAACCACTCCCGTTGCAGGGAATCGTCCTCCGGGCGGTTGCTCCGGAAATCGGTCCGTTCCCAGACCTCCCGCGGAACATGGACCGTTCCGCCGCGTTCGCCCAGCCAGAGATAGGCTCGGGCCACCCCTACCGCACCCAGCGAGTCCAGCTTGTCGGCGTCGAAAAGGCACTTGGCCTCCAGCGTCTGCGGCTTGCGTTCGTCGCGGTAGCGGTGCGTGGCGATGCAATCGCAGACCGCCTCCACCACGGCCGGATCCATGCCGCGGTCCAGCAAGATCCGCCGGGTCCGCTCGGCACTGGCCGCGGCATGGCAGATCAGGCCGTTGCTGGCGGTCTCCTCGTCCCGGGCCAGATCATGAAAGAGCGCCGCCAGGCCCAATATCTGCAGATTAGCGTTCTCGGCGGCGCCAATCTTGGACGCCAGCCGGAAAACCCGCTCGATATGGGAAAAATCATGGGAAGGCCCCGTCTGATAGAATTGTTTAGCGAACTGAAAGTAAGTTTCTAATGAATTGTTTGACTTCATGATGAATCCTCTGTCTTATTATTCCAGATCTCGTTTTTCCTATAATCTGAGACGCTGGTTGGCGAGATAATTTTCAGCTTTCGGACGACGACCCCGCCAAATCATTATGTATATTCCGCTTCGGTAAAGCTTTTCCTGTAATCGCGCCGATTATTTTGCAGCCGGATGGGACGGGTTGCCCGGAACGATTACCCCGCCGCCGCCGTTGACATATACGCCGGGAACCGCTCCGACGATGACCGCCTCGGTCAACGGTATGTCTGAATTCACCGTGACTTCCTCATTAACCAGCGGCACGATAATCTGGACGATCGCCGTGACCCGGATGAAGATCCGATGCCGCGTCTGATTGATGCCGGCGGAATCGAAACGATCCTTGATGATGCTTTCGACCATGCCCACCGGAGCGATCCGCACCGGTAGTTCCGGCCCGTATCCGGCTAAAATTTTTGACCCAAAGACCTGCCATAACGGTATTTTCACCTCATAGCGGGGCAGATCGCTCAGCTTCTGTTGAATCGCCAATGTGGCCTCGGAAGCAATCCGGTTGATCGCCCCGGTGTTGGGCTGAATAAAAGTCACCCGGCCATTGGAGTCCAATTGCATCCGGATCAGGTTCTGGTATTCGATATCCGATGAAATATTGGCGCGGATGGACTCGTTGATCGCCTGGAGCGCCAGACGGTGGGCGGTAACCCGCGCCAATTGGGTCAGGGTCGGGCGGATCTGAAAATCGATCACATAAAAACTGAGAATGGCCGACAAAAGCAAGCAACCGAGCATCGTCATGGAAGCCAGCCATCTTTTCTTATAAGGGGGAACTTGGAAGAATGAGATCCGTTTTCTAAGAGTGAACTTCATGCGCACCACCTTATTAAGGAATTTATGTGCTCATCGGCAAAGTTATAATATGCGAATCGCCTGTCCCCAGCGAAAAAATTACACGGGGGAAAGCGGCATGTGATATAATTTTGGTAAATGAATCGGTCGTGCATCGCTTTAAATTCAGAAGCTAACGATAATCCCTGGGAGGTTATTCATGCCGGTCTCCAAAAAGAACTCTAAACCCCGTCGCGCCGCCAGCCATTTTGATACCAAAAAAGCGCTGATTATCGGTTGTACTACCTTGGCCGGCATTCTGCTGGGTTTATTGATGGTACTGATGTTCACGACCAACAGCAACCTGTTGAATCTGCCTACGCCAAAACAGGCGACGGTTTTTTACGATGTTAACAATAAGGAATTTACGCGCATTTATGTGGAAAACCGCGTCGAAATCCCGCTCAGCCAGATTCCCGACCTGATGAAAAAGGCCATCATCAACGTCGAAGATAACCGTTTTTATGAGCACTCGGGGATAGACCTGCGCTCGATCGCCCGGGCCATCTGGGTGGACCTGCGCGGCGGCGGCTACATCGAGGGAGCCAGCACCATTACGCAGCAGCTGGCGCGGAATGTCCTGCTCACCCAGAAAAAAGCGCTCACCCGCAAAATCCAGGAAGTTTTCCTGGCCATGAACATCGAGCGAAATTACACCAAAGACGAGATCCTGGAGCGTTATCTCAATCAGATTTATTTCGGACATAATGCCTATGGAGTGGAAGCCGCCTCCCGGCTCTATTTCGGCAAAAGCGTCGCCGACCTCCGCTTGAATCAGATCGCTCTGCTGGCCGGCCTGCCCAAGAATCCCAGCGGATTCTCGCCCTATCTCAATCCCCCCGCCGCCTTGGAGCGTCGCAATACAGTGCTCGGCCAGATGATCAAGTACGGTTCGATCACTCAAGAAGAGTACGACAGCAACGTCCGCCGACCGCTGGATGTGATCCCGCTTTCGGCCGCCAAGCGCCGGGCCGCTTATTTTATCGATTATGTCGTCCAAAACCTGAAAGGCGTAGTCGATGAACAGGCGCTTTTTACCGGAGGGTACAAGATCTATACCACCCTCGATCCCCTGGCTCAACAAGCCGCCGATGACGCGGTCGCCTCGCTAAGCGGCGGAAAGCCGGACGCCGATGGCGTCCTCCAGCCGCAAATGGCGCTGGTGGCGATCGATCCCCATAGCGGCTATATCAAGGCGATGGTCGGCGGGCGCAGCTTCAGCAACACCCAGTTGAACCGCGCGGTCTATGCCCACCGTCAGCCCGGTTCGGCAATCAAGCCGTTTACTTATACCGCGGCCATTGACAGCCGGAAGTACACCCCCAGTTCGATCGTACGGGATGAACCGTTGAGCTACGATTCGCCGCAAGGCGTCTGGGCGCCGCACAACTACGACAACATCTTCCGGGGCGACATTACGCTGCGGGAAGCGCTGGAGGAATCGGTCAACATCGTGGCCATTAAACTGGTGGAAAGCCTCGGCCCGAGCACGGTGATCAAATACGCTCAGGATATGGGATTGAAGAGTTTGGTCATCAATGGCGAGCCCAATGACATGAACCTTTCCGCGTTGGCGCTGGGCGGTTTGACCCGCGGGGTCACTCCGCTGGAGCTGACCGCGGCTTACTCGCCCCTGGCCAATCAAGGAATTTACGTCCAGCCCATCGCCATTCTGGAAGTGCGCGACGCCAACGATAACGTCATCTACCAGGATCGGCCCCATAAAAAAATCGCCATCCCCGAGGATACGGCGTTTCTGGTCACCGACATGATGCGCGGCGTCATCATG
>JAEXFN010000045.1 GCA_023400055.1 Bacillota bacterium | reverse complement strand
TGAATAAGTTTTTCCATCCGTAAGGCATGGCTGGAAAAAGACGAATCGCGGTATTCATTTCAACTTATGAATCAAGGAAATATGTTGCAATGATTCTGAAGGTATAAAAACTTATTGCAACATATATGAAACAATTTTCGATCGGCTCTCCGTCTCCTGCAGTTTAAAATATTGCACCTTTATAAAGTATTTCGAATTTATCCCGGGCCGGGGTTGTACTATGATGTAACTGTTTCCTTAATAATTCTGAAAAGGAGTGTTGCAGTTGAAGTTCGCGAAGAAGAAAGGCATGCTGTTGCCGGTTTTGCTCCTCGCCATCCTGGCCTGCTCCTTGTCGGCGGCCGGCGCCGCCTCGGCCAAGGTCAAGATCCGGGTCTGGAACTCGTTCGTCAAAGAAAGCCAGAACGGTTTCAACCAGATCATTCAGGACTATAACAATTCCCAGGACAAGGTGGAGATCGTCTCCGAATACATCCCCTTCGCCGAGATCAAGAAGCAGCTTTCGATCGGCGTGGTCTCCAACGAACTGCCGGAGCTGGTCATCGTCGACAACCCCGACCACGCCTCGTTCGCGGCGATGGGCGTTTTCGAGGACATCACCGCCCGGGTGAAGAAATGGGGCCAGCTGGGCAAGTTCTTTAAGGGGCCGGTCCAGTCCGCCGTCTACAACGGCAAAAATTACGGCCTGCCGCTCTACAGCAATTGTCTGGCGCTGTTCTACAATGAGACGGCCTTGAAAGAGGCCGGCGTCAAGCCGCCGCGCACGTTCGCCGAGGTCAGGGCGGCCGCTAAAAAGCTCACCGCCAAAGACCGTTACGGCCTGGCGGTCAGCGCGGTCCGTTCCGAGGAAGGCACCTTCCAGTTCCTGCCGTGGATCATGGCGGCCGGCGGCAGCTTTACTAAGCTGGACAGCCCCGAGGCCATCAGCGCGCTGAAGTTCTGGACCGATCTGGTCAAAGACGGTTCGATGAGCAAGGAGATCATCAACTGGGCCCAGCCCGACGTGGAGAAGCAGTTCGTCGCCGGCAAGGCGGCCATGATGATCAACGGGCCCTGGCAGATCGCCAACCTGAAGCAAGACGCGCCGAACCTGAAATGGAACGTGTCCCTGTTCCCGGTGCTCAAGAAGAAAGCCTCGGTGCTCGGCGGTTCCAACATCGCCATCGTCAAAGGCAAGCAAGTGGACGAGAGCTTCAAGTTCCTTTCCTACCTGTGCAGCAAGAACGTGATGGAGAAATGGTGCCGGGTCACCGGCTACCTGCCGTCCCGTTCCGACGCGGCTCAGATGGACATCCTGCAGAACGATCCGGTCTTCAAGCTTTTCATGGAGCAGATGAAGACGGCGCTGCCGCGGGGACCGCATCCCAAATGGCCCGAATTCTCCGGCGCCATCCAGATCGCCATCCAGGAGGCGCTGACGGATGCCAAGACCCCGGAGCAAGCGATGAAAGACGCCGCCCGCAAGGTGGATTACCTGTTGAAATAGTTTCCGGCCGCAGGGGGCCGGGCCCGCCGGAAAGAGCGCGGCCCGGCTCTCCGGCTCCGATAATCCCCGATAAGGTGGTGGCCCATTGTGCCTAAGTTCTTTCCGAAATTCGAAAATTGGACCGTCTATCTGTTCGTGTTGCCGGCGCTCCTTTTCATGCTGGCCTTCATCGGATACCCGATCATCTATAACATCCTACTCAGCTTCCAAAACGTCAACGTAATGACCATTCAGGGCGCCAAGGAATGGGTGGGTTTCCGGAATTACCTGCAATTTTTCAGCGATCCCGATAAAATTCTGAACATCGCTACCGTGAATACCCTGCTTTATACGGTGATCAGTCTGGTCTTCCAGTTTTCCATCGGCTTTTTGCTGGCGCTCTTTTTCGCCATGAAATTTAAATACGCTTCGTTCCTGCGCGGCCTGGTGACCATCGCCTGGCTGATTCCGCTGACGATCACCGCCCTGATGTTCAAATACATGCTCAGCCCCAGCGGCGGCATCATCAACCAGTTGCTGCTCGCGCTGCACCTGATCAAGCAGCCGGTCGAGTGGCTGATCAACCAGAAAACCGCGCTCTGCGGCATCATCATCGCCAACATCTGGGTGGGCATTCCCTTCAACATGATCCTGCTGGCGACGGGGATCATCACCATCCCCCCCAGCATCTACGAGAGCGCCGACATCGACGGCGCCAACGCCTGGCAGAAATTTTTCTGCATCACCATTCCGATGATCCGGCCGGCGATCATGTCCGTGCTGACGCTCGGCTTCATCTATACATTCAAAGTCTTCGACCTGGTCTTCATCATGACCAACGGCGGGCCGGTCAACGCCACCGAGGTGCTGTCGACGCTGGCCTACCGGCTCTCGTTCGTGGAGTTCAATTTCAGCCAGGGCGCGACCGTGGCCAATATCTTATTTGTGATCCTGTTCGGGGTGGGCCTGATCTATCTGGGCCTGCTGCAGCAGGATGAAGAGGTGATGTGAATGAGCCTGCCGGCGAAGAAACTGTGGGACGCCGAGACCAAGCGCGAATGGCTGCTCAACGCCATCGCCGTCCTGGTCAGCATCGCGTTTTTATTCCCGATTTATTGGCTGATCGTCACCTCGCTCAAGTCGGAGGCGGAGATCTTCCGGACCCCGCCGACGCTCTTCCCGACGGTGCTCCATTTTGAGAACTACATCGTGAAGTCCCTGGGCGATTTCAACGTCTACAAGGCCTTCTTCAACAGCGTGCTCATCTCGGTGCTGACGATGGTGCTGTCGATGGCCCTGGCGGCGCCGGCAGCCTACGGGCTGGCCCGCTACAAGATGGTCGGCAAGAAACCGATCCTGCTGATCTTCCTGGTCACCCAGATGCTGCCGCCGACGCTGGTGCTGACGCCGCTGTTCATCATCTTCAAGCAGCTGGGGGCGCTGAATCATTTCGCGGCGCCGATCATCGCCGACTGCACCATCGCCATTCCGTTCAGCGTGCTGACCCTGCGGACCTATTTCCTGTCCATCCCCAAGGAGCTGGAGGAGTCGGCGCGGATCGACGGCTGCAATAAATTCACCGCTTTCCTGCGGATCATGGTTCCCATCGCTTACCCGGGGATGCTGGTGGCGGCGGCGTTTTCGTTCCTGTTCGCCTGGGGCAACCTGATTTACCCCTTGACCTTCCTAAACAGCCAGGCGATGCGGCCGATGACCGCCGGCATCTACAACTACATCGGCGAGTTCGGCATCGTCTGGAACCGAGTGATGGCCTTCTCGGGGCTGACCGTCTTTCCGGTGATCCTGATCTTCGTCAGCCTGCAGAAACACCTGGTGGGCGGGTTGGCCAACGGCTCCGTCAAGGGCTGAGCGTTGGGAGTTTTGCGGATGGCAATAGCAGAGAATCACGTCAGGAAAAGGCCGTTCCTTTGGGGACGGCCTTTCCTTTATCATAAAAAGAATGGATTGGGTCGATAAGTTAAATTGGTGCCGGAAAAATTCAAATTTTAAGCGGCCGAATTAGAGAATCATCCCGATAAATAAAATAGCGATCCCCGGAAATGATTTTGCGATCCCCATAATTTTATTTTCGATCATCAGAATTGAATGATTGATCATGAGAAATAGATTTTCGATCCGAAGAAATAAAATATCCATCCCCATAATTTAATTTTCGATCCGGAGAAATGATTTTTCGATCTGTAAAATAAAATTATCGATCTCGATAATCAAAATATCGATCTGAATAATCAAAATATCGCTCCTGAAAATAGAATTCTGCATCGGAAAATCTAAATTTGGCTAATTTGAGATTAGAATTTCGGCGAAAATTTGGCAATGTTTCAAGCGCACCCGAAACGTCGGCGGGTTCATGGTCGGGTCAACTTGGTTGAATCCGATCAATATTACAATATTATTGTAATATTGCGCCGGCTGTGGTATGATTCACTTGCAAGATTAAAGGGGGGTATCGGATTATGCTTCAATTGTCGCTGGATGATCCCAAGAAACTCAGCGAAGTGTGCCGCGGCTTATCGTCGGAGATCCGCCTGAACATCTTAAAGCTGCTGGAAAAGCGCAGCATGAATGTGGTCGAAATCGCGGCGGAGCTGAAGATCGCCGTTTCCACCGCCGCCTTTAACATCAATATCCTGGCTGAGGTGGGCTTAATCACCACCCAGTTCCAGTCGGGCAACCGCGGCACCAAGAAGAATTGCAGCAAGAATTACGACGATATCCACATCGCTTTGAGCCAGAGCTTAAAGCCGGACAGAGACTACGGATTCTACAAGGTCGAAATGCCCTTGGGGTTTTTCTCGGATTGCGCGGTGTATCCCACCTGCGGCATGGCCGACGAAGCGGGGATGATCGTCGGCGAGGACGAGCCGGGCGAATTCTTCGTCCCGGAAAGGGTCAAGGCGGAGATCATCTGGTTCCGCAAAGGGTATATCGAATATAAGTTTTCCAAGGGCGAATTGAACAGCAAGCCGGCGACGATCGACAACATCCAGTTCGCGATGGAAATCTGTTCGGAGGCGCCCAACTATAACAATGACTGGCCCTCGGACATCACCCTGTGGGTGAATGACGTCGCGGTGGCCACCTGGACCAGTCCCGGGGATTTCGGCGGCATCCGCGGCAAGCTCAATCCGGCCTGGTGGTGGGATCACGCGACCCAGTACGGGCTCCTGAAGACCTGGGATATCACCAACATGGGAACCTTCGAGGACGGCCGGCACGTCTCCGACGTCACCATCAGCGATATTTGCATCGCCAAAAGCAGTTTCATCAAACTGCGGATCGGCATCAAGGAAGACGCGGTCAACATCGGCGGGGTCAATCTATTCGGCCGGAAATTCGGCAACCACGAGCAGGCCATCGTGATGAAGATCAAGTACAGCCCGGGCTGATCTTCGCTATACTGCTCACGGAAAGAAATAATTTTGCGAGCCCGAAGGGGCTCTTTTTTGTTTGGGGCGATCACTTTTAGCTCGCCGGATCGGACGGGCTTCCGCTCCGGGGAAGCGGTTGTGACAACACCGGAAAAGGGAGGTTGCGAAGGAAAAGGACTGTTTTGTTAAGATGGCGTTTCCAAAATGTTGCCAATGGGTTATTGACCCGTTTTGGGATCAATGCTATAATCGAATTGAAATGAAACAATAATATTGTAATAAAACGAATTAATTGGTTTCATAACCTGAGCGGAATGGCGGTCCAGCGTCGGTAATTGGCAACGGTCGCTCGAACCGGTGCTGATTATAAATAAACCATAAGGGGGATGGGTTGATGAAAAATAAACTTTTCACAGCGACGCTCAGCATGATGTTGGCAATGGTGGTGTTGGCGGGTATGGCCATGGTGAAAGCGGCTCCCAAGGTCCAACTGACGTATTGGTCCTTCTTCGGCGGCGGGGAAGGTTCCTACATGCAGGAGATCGTCGACAATTTCAACAAATCGCAGTCCGCGATCGTCGTCAAAAACGTGATTCAGGCCTGGGGCACGCCCTATTACACCAAGCTGATGACGGCGGTGGCCGCCGGCAAAGGCCCGGATATCGGGGCGGCTCACGTATCGGAGCTGCCGGCCCTGGTGGACAGTGGCACGGTTTACGCGCTGGACGGTTACGCCAAGGATGTCAAGATGAACTGGGGGAAATTGAACAAGAACATCTTGAACTCGACGGTCTATGACGGGAAACATTATGCGGTTCCGCTGGATACGCATCCCTATATCATGTATTACAACAAAACCCTCCTGAAAAAGGCGGGCCTCCTCAATGCGCAAGGGAAGCCGATCCTGGCGCGCGGCGTCAAGGGATTGGATGCTTTCTTCGCCACTTTGAAGAAGAAGTTGCCCGCCGATGTCTATCCGCTGTCCGAACCGACCAGCGGCGATGATGTCTACCGCTTATGGTACGCCCTCTACGTGCAGCAAGGGCCGACCTCGCTGCTGAACGCTAATTTCACCAAATCCGAGCTGGACATGGCTAAGGCCGTCAAGGCGGCCGAGTACGTGAAGAGCTTGTTTACCCGGGGTTATATCCAGAAGAACCTGGCCGATTTCGTCAAGACGTTCTCGTCCGAGAAGGCGGCGGTGACTTTCACCGGCGGCTGGACCACCCCGGTGTTTGAAGGGGTCAAAGGCTTGAGCTTCGGCGCCATGGAGCTGCCGACGGTGATGGGCAAGACCGCCACCTGGGGCGATTCCCATACGATTATTCTGCCGGTTCAGGCCAAGGATGACAAGGCCCGGCAGGACGCGGCGATGGAATTCGCCAGTTATGTGGCCGATTGCGGCAAGATCTGGTCCCAGGCGGGCCACGTCCCGGCTTCGGACGCGGTGGTGGCCAGTGCCGACTTTAAGGCACTGCCTTACCGCAGCGAATACGCGACTGCCGCGAAGCATGTGGTGTTCTTCTCCCATAGCAAGAGCAACTGGGCCATGTTCGATGTCATCAAGAAAAACCTGGACACGATCTGGAATGGCAGCACCGATTCGAAGACCGCGTTGACCAAAATGGCGTCGGAGATCGATGATCTGGTGAAATAAGCGGCGCCAAACGAGGAACTTTGCCGGGAGGGACGGCGCTCTCCCGGCGGGGTTTCTTCGTTTAAAAAGCTGGAGTGAAGGAGGCAATGCCGCCGCTGCCCGACGGCGCTCCGGCCCTGGAGGAGGTTGCGAATTTGCGGAACAAATATAAGATCCTGATCGCCAATATCTTTTTCTTGCTGCCTTTTCTCGTCCTGTATTTAACCTTTACGATTTATCCCATGCTTCAAGGGTTGTATATGAGTTTTTTCAAATGGACCATCATTCGCCAGCTGGATTTCGTGGGACTGGCCAACTATCAAAAGATGCTCAGCGACAGCGATTTCTGGGGCGCTTTGAAAAATACCACCTTCTTTGTGCTGCTTTCGACGCCTTTCATGGTGATTATCGCGCTGCTTTTGGCGCTAGTCGCCAACCGCAAATCGAAATTGAGGAAATTATTCCGGATTACTTTTTTTATGCCGAGCGTACTGACGGTTTCAGTCATCGCCTACCTGGCGATCTTCGTGCTTCAGCCGTATACCGGCTTGTTAAATTCCGTGTTGCATCTCTGCGGCATCAAAGCCGAGCCTTACTGGCTGGCCGATCCCCATCTGGCCTGGGTTTCAATCATCGGCACCACCATCTGGTGGACGGTCGGTTTCAATATGATCTTGTACTTATCGGCGCTACAGGATATCCCGGATGAAATCCACGAGGCGGCCGCCATCGACGGCGCCACCAAGACGCAAAGCTTCTGGCATGTCACCTTGCCCATGTTAAACCCGATCACCAAAATCATTGTGATGTTGCAAATCCTGGCCTCCTTCAAGGTGTTCGCGCAAATATTCCTGATCACCAACGGCGGACCGGGTTCGGCAACCCGGCCGATTATCCAGTACATTTATGAAAACGGCTTTACCAAATCCAGTCTGGGCTATGCCGCGGCGATGTCTTACGGCCTGTTCATCATCCTGGTGATCATCACCTTGATCCAGTTCAGGGTCACCGGGGAAAAGGAGGGTTGACCGATGGCGGCAAAGCAGACGAACTATCGCGGCACGCTGATTACCCTTGCTTCGTTGCTACTGGCGTTGCTATTTATAATACCTCTGATCTGGATGGTCTTTGTATCATTGCGCCATGAAGGGGATGTGATCCACAATGTATTGAGCTGGTTCGTCCCGCCCTACACCTTGGAGAGTTATCCCAAGGTGCTGAAGACCTCGGGCATGATCCGCTGGATCCTGAACAGCCTGGCGATCGCCAGTTTTTCGACGGCGGCGACCGTCGTCGTGTCGGCAATGGCCGCCTACGCCCTGTCGAAGATCAGGGGCAAGTATAGCCAGCACGTGATGTTATTCATTTTATTCGGACTGATGCTGCCGGGGGAGGCGACGATTATCCCTTTGTATCAGGTCGTAAAACATCTTAATTTATTGGATAGCTACGCGGGCATCGTCCTGCCCGGACTGGCCTCGCCGATGGCGGTGCTCATCTTAAAGGGTTTCTTCGACGGGGTTCCCCAGGAGCTGCTGGACAGCGCGCGCATCGACGGCTGCGGCTGGGTCCGCAACTTCATCAGCATCGTCGTTCCGCTGGCCAAACCGGCTCTGGCGTCGATCGCCATCCTGACGTTCATCACCAGTTGGAACAATTTCCTCTGGCCGTTTCTCTGCGTCACTTCGGATACCTATTACACGATACCTTTGGGGATTCCGATCTTCAATTCCAATTATACCAACGGTTATGTCCTGCCGATGACCGTCAACGCCATCGCTTCGTTGCCGGTGATCCTGGTCTTTATCCTATTTGAGAAGCAGATTATCAAGGGCGTGACCATGTCCGGGATCAAAGGCTAAGATAAAAGATGAGGGAGCACAGCATGAAAACGGAAAAATACGACTGCAATGAATATCCCCGACCCCAATTCGCCAGAGCAGCTTGGGATAATCTCAACGGTTTATGGGATTTCGCTTTCGATGACCAAAATGCGGGCGAGGCCCGGGGCTGGTACCGGCGGCCCGGGCTGGATCGTAAGATCAGAGTCCCCTTTGTCTATGAAAGCGTCGCCAGCGGGATTCACGATGAGACCCATCACCCCAACGTATGGTACCAAAGGGAGTTTTCGATCGATCCCCAATATGCCGGGAAGCGAATCATCCTGCATTTTCAGGGCGCGGATTATCTTACTAAGGTTTGGATCAACGGCAACCACGCGGGAATGCACCGCGGCAGCAGCAGCAAGTTTCAATTGGATATCACCGATCATGTCCAATGGGGCCAAACAAACCGGATCACCGTCAAATGCGAGGATTCCAAAAGCGGTTGCCAGCCCCGGGGAAAGCAGCGCTGGCATGATCACAACTATGGCTGCTGGTATGTGCAGTCCACTGGCATTTGGAAGACGGTATGGCTGGAGTATGTGGCCGAGACTTATCTGGAAAAGGTCAAAATAACGCCGGACCTGGATGACGCCGCGGTTTCCTTTGAATATACCATCCATAACTACGAGGCCCACCCCGACCTGACCATCCATACGCTGATATCTTTTCGGGGCCAGCCGGTCCGGGAAGTCTCCCTGAGCCCGGCGCGCAGCTTCGCCAAGCTGAAACTGGACGTCACCGCTGAGGCGCTGGTGGACGGGGTGCACCTGAAGTTCCCGGTTTGGGACATCGGTCGTCCCAATCTATATGATGTGCAGTTTAAACTCTTTGCCGGAAATGTATTGCTGGATGAAGTCAGTTCCTATTTCGGCATGCGCAAACTGTCGATCAAGAATGGCAAGATCTTGCTCAACAACGCGGAGATTTATCAAAAGTTGCTGCTGGATCAGGGCTACTGGCCCGACACGCTCTTGACTCCGCCGAGCGACGCGGCGATCTTAGAGGATATTGAAAAAACCATGGCGATGGGTTTTAACGGCGTCCGCAAACATATGAAGGTCGAGGACGAACGTTTCCTATACTGGTGCGATCAAAAAGGATTATTGGTCTGGTCGGAGTTTCCCGCCACCTATGAATACAACGACCAGAGCGTCGCCAATTTCGTGCCGGAATGGCTCGATGTCGTGGAACAGAATTACAATCATCCATCGATTGTAACCTGGGTTCCGCTGAATGAATCCTGGGGAGTGCCCAATATCCAAGTGAACCGGCAGCAGCAGAGTTTCGCCCAGGCGCTCTATTACCTTACCAAAGCGATCGACAATACCCGGCCGGTCATCGTCAATGACGGCTGGGAGCATACCATCTCCGATATCTTGACGATTCATGATTATGAGGAATTCGCCAGCGCTTTCAGCAAGCGCTACAGCGATAAAGAGCGCATCGTCGCGGATGAAGTCGTCAACCGCAGCCGGCGTCACAATTTTACGGAAAACCACGCTTACCGCGGCCAGCCGATCATCATCAGCGAGTATGGCGGGATCGCCTTTAAGAGCGAAACCGGCTGGGGTTATGGCAATCAGGTAGGGTCCGAAGCGGAGTTTTTATCCAGATATCAAGCTATCACGGTGGCGATTAAGAAGCTCCCTTATATCTGCGGCTATTGCTATACCCAACTCAGCGACGTCCAGCAGGAAATCAACGGGCTACTGACGGAGGATCGCACGCCGAAAATAAGCCCGGCGAAGATCAAAGCCGTCAATGACGAGCGTTGCGATTGATTTCAGATAAGCCAAACGATGGCGACTGGCCGCGAACGGATCGCTTAACCCGGATCGGCAACGCTATTGATATTGCGAGCCTCGGAGTGTTGGAGGGGTTCGCGGGACCGGAGCACTTTCTTGAGCTCCATCAGTTTGGCGATCTCATAGGTGGGCCGGATTCCCGTCCTGTTTTGCAGGCGTTGCGGATTGAACCAGCAGGTATCGATGCTCGAATTGATCCCGCCTTGGATGTCGGACGTTAAACCGTCGCCCACCATCAATGCCCGGCGCGGGTCGGTGTGCCCGATGCGCGCCAGGGCGAGTTCGAAGATCCGGCGATCCGGCTTGGATACTCCGACCTCCTCGGAGATGACCACATCCGCCAAGTATGGGGCGATCGCCGATTGCCGGATGCGCCGTTGCTGCACATCTTTGAGACCGTTGGTAATGATCGCCAGCCGGTAATCCCGATGCAGGTTCGCGATGAGATCCAGGCTGTCTTCATACAAGAACGCGGCGTCCGCCAAATGCTGCCGGTAGGATCGGGCGAATCCGGCCGGGTCGAATCCGGCCCGCAACGCCTCGGATAATCTCTTAAACCGCTCGACATTCAAATCGGCCTGAGAAATTAGCCCGCCCTCGAGCTCTTTCCAGAGCGCCGCGTTGATATCCCGGTATACTTGCAAATGATAAGCTTCGTCATAAACGATGCCCGCTTCGCGCATCGTATTTTGCAGCGCGGCCCGTTCGGTCTTCTTGAAATCGAACAGCGTCTCATCCGCGTCGAAGAGTATGATTTCGTATTTCATGACAACCTCCGTGAATAACTGTTGAATGTCCCAAGCGTAAGGCGGGACCTCCCGGTTTCGCCCCGGCCTAGCCCGGTGTTTTCAGGCATTCCCGCCTAATTTCAGATTTTCCGCTTGATACTGCTTATCGACTTTGGCGTTGAGGATCAGCCCGATCAGATAGAGCGCCCCGCCAATGACCTTGCCCTTGGAGAAGGTCGCCAGAAACCAATAATCGATCAGCGCGCTGGCCAGGATTTGACCGATGAAACGCAGGATAACAATATATACCGCCGGAACTTTGGGAACGATAATATTAAAGAGATGGGTGGTCAAGACGCCGATGAAACCGCCCAAAAGATAAAACAGGGGCATGGTTTTGAAGGTTGCCCAAGACGGCATGGATCGCATCATGGCAACGCATAGTATAATAGAAGACAACGTGGCCATCAGATAGTTGATGATCACTCCGTTAATCGGGCCCGTTTTTTGGGCCAATTTTCCATTGAATATCATGTTAATCACAATGGTTATCCCGGCCAGAAACGATAAGATCAGATAGAGCATGTTCCCACCTCATTACAGCGCAATCATCAGGATGATTCCCAGGGAAATGATGGAGAAGCCGAGGATCTTGGCTTTCTTAAACCGGTTTACCGGCATGCCGAACAGCCCGAAATGCTCCACCAGGGCCGACATGACCAGCTGCCCGAACAAACCCACCCCGGTGACCAGCGTGATCCCGATCCGCGCTATGGCCAGATTGTTGAAAAGGATGGTGATAACGTTGAGGACCCCCGGCAGGAAAAGCAACCACGGTACGTCCGCCAGCCTGGGCAGCCGGTTTCGCTTCAGAAGGGAGATTGCCATAATCAATGCCAGCCCCAGCCCGTGAAATAGCAACGTGCCCAAGTAAGGCCCGGTGATGTGCGCCAGCATCCCGTTGCAAAAAATCATGATGGCCAGGATGACCCCGTTGATAAGCGCTAAGTTTTGATACACAGCCAAATTCCCCCGATGCTTTGATAAGGTTTCGATAACGCCTATCCATAAGTTAAACGATCGATGGAAATCCGGATATGACATATGTCCTATTGGGGAGGATTCATGAAAAGAATTCAGAATGAGGAGCTTTTAAACCATTATCTCATTAAACACGATATTGCAAAATTGTTCGATAAAGCGATCCTCGGCCACGTCCAGCTTCATTTTTATCAGAAGGAAGAACTCATCCTGCGGGCCGAGTCCGAGCTGGAGTATTATTATCTGCTGGTCGACGGGAAAATCAAGGTCTCCTATCTCTTCGAAAACGGCAAGGCGATGTTTTTGAAGTTTTACAGCGGCTTCATCAGCATCGGCGATCTGGAGCTTTTCAAGAACAAGCCGGTGCGCTGCAACGTCGAGGCGATCGAGGCTGCCTACCTGATCGCGGTTCCGGCGCCGCTCCTCAGAAAACAGTATCTCGACAATGTCAATTTCCTGCACCATTTGATCGATTCGCTCAGCGACAAACTTGAGGCGACCATCAATAATAGCTCATACAATTTCATTTATCCGCTGGTTAACCGCTTGGCCAGCTATCTGGAGGAACACGTTACGGACGGCGACCGGGTGCGCCTGAATGCCTCCTTCCAGGAGATCGCCCAATTCCTAGGGACGACGTACCGCCACCTGAACCGGACCCTGAAAGAACTGGAAGCGGAAGCGGTCATTCGCTGCGAGGGGAAAACCGTTCATATCCTGGATCAGGACCGATTGCGCCAATTATCGAAAAATCTTTTTCTCAAACCGCTATGATTCCGGCGCGCGCTTCCCGCTCTGAATGAACAAAACTCGGTTCAGCGACTGAGAGAGCTTGTTGAGTGACTGAGAGTTGTATTATAAAGATGTATTTTTAAGAGAAAGTCTTGCCAATCCAGCTTAATCCTGTGCGATGTGTCCAGGGGTTGAACGGCCAACCCCAACACCGTGGACCTACCCCTCCGCAGGGCCTCATGCCGGCCCTTGACCTGGCATTTGACTTTACCAAACGTACCGAATGCCGCTAAGAATTTATTCTGCCAATCGCACTCTTTTTTGAAAGAAATTTCTGTTTGGCAACGGCATGCGCTCCATTCGCAATGCCGTGCCGGTCTACCTCCCTGTAGACCGCTCGGGCTAATACTCCAGCTGTAAAAATAAAACCTAAAGACTGTCTCCACCTAACATTCTTGCATTCATACAGTCGCCAAGGATGGCGGCTGCGCGGCGTTGCTGCCCGGATGAAAGCACCGCCGTCGGCCAGGAACCATCATCGGGAAGACGCCGGCAAGGGAGGCCGGCGGCTAATTTAATTGTCCATTTACCTTGCCGGTTCAGGGAAGAACCGGACATTGGAGGGGTTCTAAGGGGAAGCAGCGTCCCCTTAGCGGCGGGGTTGCAAGGGGTTTGCCGCTCAAATCCCTTGCCTGCCTGCAGGCGGAATCCTGGTTTTAGGCCCAAATACTTAAAACCATCATACCCCAAAAGCTTTAGCTTATAATTCAAACCGAATCTCCCTCGAAAACCCACTGCGTCTTTGTTGAGCAAACTTAATAATTCAAGAGCGAGCTTGTTGAGTGACTGAGCAAGCTTGTTGAGCGACTGAAAGAGCTTATTGAGTGACTGAGAGAAGTTTAAATCTTGCACGGAAGAATTATATGAGCCATGGAGGCTTATATCTTGTAGCCAGGCATTCATGTTCCGGTTGACTCGAAAGCTCTCCTTGAGCAAGAAGAAATAACCGGTTCATTTATTAATGTTTACTTATGGGTTTAATTTAATAGCCAAATTAACTCACTTTCGATAAAGGTTCCGGTATTCAAGCGGCGTTATGCCCAGGTGTTTTTTGAAGAGTTGTATAAAATAACTGGAGTTCGGATAGCCTACTTGCTCCCCTACGACCGCGACACTGAGATGGCTCGTTTTCAATTTTTGCTTGGCACTTTCCAAGCGAATTTTGATCAGGTAATCACTGAAATTTTCCCCCGTCTGTTGTTTGAAAAGATCACAAAGGTAATTTTTATTGACATGGAGATGGGATGAGGCGGTCGTCAAAGAGATGTTTTCGCCAAAATTATTTTTTATATAATCCATGACTCCGGTGATCAGTTCACTATATTTCTTAACGCCCGCTTTATGCGTGAGGCCCACCATTTCCGTTATATTTTTAAAATCCTGCAATAGTTGGGGCATGGACTGAGCGCTTTCAATCATTTTAATATATTGGAAGCGGTTTTCTTTGATTTCGGTAATCTCAAAGCCGATCTCACTGAGGGAAAACAGCAAATAATTAAATACTTCCACTAACATTTTTTTTAATTCATACGGCTCAAAGTAGCCCCCTTTTTTTAAGTAGGAATCGATATAATCGGCAACATAATTATACAATCCTGCGAAATCCAATTTTTCTAGCGAAGCGGCGAGCTTTTTATGGTCCGCAATGGGAGCAGCGATCTTTCCTTCATATTCCGTAAATTTAAACAAAAGTTGCGCATGATTATAGAAGCGAAACTGCGCGACGGGAAGTGTCTTAAAGTAAATATTCCGGGTTTGTTCGATACCGGAATAGATCTCGCTCAGTGCCGCGACATAAACGCCGTTTCCTGGGGAATTGATCTGATTGATAGCCTGAATACACGCCGCTTCAATCTTATGAGCATCGGCAGGCGACGTATTAAGCAATAAAGTTATCACCCTTTCACTACTGAAGAAGATAAACGGCGTTAATTCCGGTTGAAAACAGTCGAGAATAGCTTTTTTAAGCGTTGCCGCAGGATAATTTGTCTTTATATCCAGCCATGGGGTCGATTGTTCCGGACAAAGCAGAATGAGTTGCAGATTTTCGTCATGCAACACAAAACCAGAGCTTGAGATATTATTAAAAAATACCTTTTTATCCACTAATTCAGTGGTTAAAAGGCTCAAAAATAATTGTTCGAGATACTCTGCAGCGGCAGAGGGTACTTCACGGGAGTGATTACCATTTCGTTCCGCTTTGGATCTGGCTTTGTCGAGCACCCGCAGCAAACTGGGAGGGTCAATTTCCTGTTTTAAAAGATAATCGACTGCCCCGAGTTGTAAAGCTTCTCGGACATATTGAAACTCACTGTAACTGCTGACGATAATCACTGGCAGATTATCGCCCTCTTCACGCAGTTTTTTAATTAGCTCGATCCCACCCATCACGGGCATGACAATATCGGTAATTACGATATCGGGACGGTTGGCCTTGATGAATTGCAGAGCTTCGATGCCATTGGCGGCTTCACCGGTTACGATGTAGCCGTGTTCCGTCCAGTTCGTTAAATGAATCAGTCCTTGACGGAGTAGTTTTTCGTCATCAACAACCAGAATCTTATGCATGCTTTGCTCCAATTCAGTAGTTTTCCGGCAGAGTCATTACCACCAGAGTCCCGATTCCGGAGGCGCTTTTAATAGTGAGACCGAAACCGTTGCCATATAAAAGTTTTATTCTTTGATTAATATTATGAACGCCGATACCGGAGAAGTTGTTACGTTCAGCGCGATTGTCAGTCAGGATTTCGGCTATGGTGGTTTCGTCCATTCCAACGCCATTGTCCTGGATTTCGATCGTGACCTTATGATTAGCGGCGGTGCAAGCTAAAACGATGGTTCCATTAATATTTTTAGGCTCAATGCCGTGAAAAATGGCGTTCTCAATAATCGGTTGCAATAACAATTTGGGCAGCTTACATTTTTCCAAACCGGCGGTAAGGTGAATGTTCAGCTCGATGTTCTTACCGGTACGGATCCGGTGGAGATAGATGTAATTGCGGATGTTTTCGATCTCTTCCTCCAGCGTAATAATCTCATCCTGCAGACTAACGGTTTGACGGAGTAATTTAATGAGTGCGGTCAAAGTCGGCTCAATCAGATCGATTTGTTTGGTCCACACCAGACATTTAAGGGAATTGAGCGTATTATACAGAAAATGAGGGTTAATCTGCATTTGCAACGAATGGAATTCGGCCTTTCGTTTTTCTTCCTGTTCTCGCAATAGTTGTTGAATGGTATCATCTAACCGCTTAATTAACGCATCGTATTCCGAACTAAGCAAATCGATTTCAAAGGCGGTCGCCTCGATTTTTTCAGTCTGGGAAAGCGAGGTTAAATAAGTGCTTACCCTTCGGGTTAAGCATACCAGAGGGTTGGAGAAAGAACGCGCCATAAAATAGGCGATGATCGCTGAGAGCAAGAAACAAAGGCAGGCAATGAAGGCAATTTTACTTTTCAGACCGCTTATGATTTGATAATGGGTCGCCTCGGGAACTGAATAGACGATATACCAGTCCATATTGTGTACTTTTTTGATCAGGGTAATTAAGTGGTTACGACGATAGATTTCAGTTTTCGTTTCATCAGCGGGTCGGTGAGTCAGGAGCATCTTATATTGGACGCCGCTCAAGGTGCGTCCGACCAGGGTTCGTTGATTATGCGATAAAATTTTGCCTTCCCCATTGACAATATAAAGTTGACTCCCGTTACTCGGCACATTTTTATATAAGTCATACAGAAAGGATTCTTCCAAGCTGAAAAAGTAGATTCCGTAGATTCTTTGATTTTCCATCGCTTTTACGAACGTAACCACTGGAGTTCGCTTGGGAATACTTTCGAAACCCGGATTAATATTCAGCCATAGCAAATGGTTTGGCGCTTTAAACAGTTCAGGATACCATTCCGCCTTGGTAAGGTCGTGAAGTGTCACCGAGCTGGAATCGTTTTTTGTCAAATAACGAAGGCCGTTCCTGCCTAAAATCATGGTATGCGTATAAGAGTGATCAAACACCAGGGAGTAATTGGTGATTTTGTTTTCGACAATTCGTATGTTTTGAAGCCGTTCCAAAGGCGCTGTCGATTCGGATTTTAAAGCTTTTTCAATGTCCGAATCGACCAGATACAGAGTTACCAGCTGATAAGCCTTATCAATCAAGGTACTGAGATTTCCTGCGATTTGATTGAGGGCGGCCCTATTGAGGCGGATTAACTGATGATTGATAATCTGCTGTGAAGCATAAAAGGAGAGTGAACCGATGATGACCACCGGCAGAATGATTAACACAATCTGCGAAGCCCATATTTTCCCAAACATACTGCGAAGGAATCTGTGAAGACAGCTAAGAAGTTTAGTTATCATGCGAACAGTGAAAAATCCCTTTAGCTAATTTTATCGCTACATCTTTCATTATGATGAAGGAGCTGCGATTCGTCAAGCAAGATTTAAAAAGGGAAACCCGCTTTTACCTCGCGCTTTAATGTTAAGTACAAAAAACTGAATTTTACAACATTACTCCTGAATTGATCGATATAAATCTGGTATCTCATATTAAAAACTGAACCGGACAACATTTTTGGTGAATGGCATTACTATGAATCTTTTATGAATAATATATGATTATAACGTAACAACTTAAACCAATCAGCTAATATTCGAGAGCCTTAAACTGCTTAAAAAGAAGGGGGAAAATAGCTAATGAGAAAGAGAGGTTGGTTTTAGTATTTAAGGTGAAATAATGGATCATTACGCTGCAAAATTTTTTTCAGTATGAAAAGTAAAGAGGTAATATCATGGTAAGACTGAGTAAAAATAAGGCGAAAAGGCGGAAATCGCTGGAAGAAGACCCGGTCGGTTATGTTTTAATTGCCCCTTTTTGGTTGTTTACATTTTGTTTTGTGTTGGCGCCGATTTTCATCAATATTTATTTGAGTTTTACGGATTATAACCTAGTGCAAATGAACTTCGTGGGATGGAAAAATTATCTTTTTATGTTGCAGGATGAAACATTAAAGGTTTCTTTAATAAACTCCTTTGTCTTTACCGTTTTTACCTTGCCGCTTACGATGGGTTTGGGTTTGGGGATCGCCCTTTTTTTAAAAGAAAAACTATTCGGCTTAAAGTTTTTTCGAACGAGTTTTTATACGCCCTATGTCACATCGATGGTGGCTGCCGCTATGATTTGGTTGTGGATGTTTGAACCGTCGAACGGGATTTTTTCAAGGGCGCTTAAAATATTTGGTTTTCCGGGCCAAAAGTGGCTTTTTGATCCTGCCACCGCACTGGGGACAATTATTGTAGTGAGTATTTGGAAAGCATTGGGTTATTATATGGTAGTTTATATCGCCGGACTACAGTCCATTCCGCAATATCTATACGAGGCGGCTAAAATCGATGGCGCTTCCGCTTGGCGGCGGTTTTGGAATATCACTTTTCCAATGTTAAACCCGATCACTTTTTTCCTATTTGTGACCGGTTTCATCAATAACTTTCGGGTTTTTGAGCAAGTACAGATTATGACCAATGGCGGGCCGATGAATGCTACGACGACCATTGTGCATCAAATTTATAACCGTGCCTTTAACGAAATGGCGCTGGGTTACGCAGCGGCGGAAGCGGTCTTGCTCCTGATTATCGTTTTTGCGATTACCATGCTCAATTTCAGATATGGGAATCAGGGCAATGACCTTGAAGCGGCATAAGGGAGGCGCGCAGATTGAATAGCGATATGATAAAAAAACCGCAAGTCAAAAGGGTATTATTGATCGTCACGATGTTCCTTCTTTCTTTTATAATGCTGTTTCCGTTTATTTTAATGCTATCAACCTCTTTAAAGACGGAAGCCGAGCTGATGGAGCCCACATTTCGTATTATTCCCAGGGTCTGGATGTTTGATAATTATCGAATTGCGATGCAGACTGGAAATTGGCCTTTGTATTTTTGGAATTCGTTTGTAATTACCGGGCTTTCGGTGGTAATCAGTTTAGTGATCAATTCGACCGCCGGGTATGCCTTTGCCCGCTTGAAGTTCAAAGGTCGCGACTTTTTGTTTATGACAGCGCTGGTAGGAATGATGGTACCCCAACAAGTTAGCATGGTCCCACTGTTCACTATCTTGCGCAAAGTCCCCTTGGTCGGCGGCAATGATTGGTTGGGTAATGGCGGGCATGGCTTTATCAATTCTTATTGGGGCATGATTTTGCCCTATATCGGGGGTGCGTTCGGCGTTTTTCTATTCCGGCAATTTTTTATGAACTTTCCTTCTTCTTTGGATGATGCCGCCAAGATTGACGGATTGGGACGGATAAAAGCATTTTACTATATTTATATGCCACTGAGTCTTCCTATTTTCGCCACTTTGGCCGCGCTCAAGACTACCCAAGTATGGTCGGAGTATGTTTGGCCGTTGATAATAACTCAAACCGATGCCATGAAAACGGTACAGCTGGCCTTGACTGTATTTCGAACCGAAAATGAGGTGCACTGGAATTTATTGATGGCAGCGACCGCGGTAATTACGCTGCCCTTAATCGCCGTCTTTTTAGGAGCGCAAAAATATTTTGTCGAGGGGATCGCTTCGACTGGAATGAAATAGAAACGCAATAGCGAGATTATCGAGATGGTGAGATTGGTAGAAGGCTTAGGAGAAGGTGATGCAAAAACGGGACATGAGAAAAAGTAGTTGTTTTTTATTCAAATAAAAATCGGGAGGTAGAGTAATGTTTAAAAAAGTATTGGCTTTGACATTGGTGTTGATTTCAACATTCGGACTATTTTTTTGTGAATATGGAATGGCTAAAGGAGCGAAGAAATTAGATTCGGCTACGATTAAGTTCTGGTTTCCTTCGGAAGGGACAGTAAATGATACCTATTTTATTGACGCAGCCAAAGAGTTTGAAAAAGTCTATCCGCAAATCAAGGTGGAAATAACGAAACTGCCCACCAATAATACGGATGTTGAATTGAAATTAAATGCGGCATTGCTAAATAACGATTATCCGGATGTTTTTTCGGCATTTTTAGTATTCATTGGAACGAGAGGAGCGAAGGGCGATTTCGCCGATTTACGGCCGTATCTTAAGCAATGGGATGAAAAGGGAGATTTAATGCAAAGTGCGTTGGATGTTGGCATTTATAAAGGGAAGCAATATGGAATTGGTTATTACCCGTCTCCGCAAATCTTGACTTACCGGACGGACTACTTTAAAGAAGCGGGCTTGGACCCGTCCAAGCCGCCGACGACTTGGGAAGAACTCCGTAAGTACGCTTATAAGCTGGTAAAAAAGGACGCTTCCGGCGCTGTGACTCGCGCAGGATATGATGTACCGGCGATTGATGCCGAGACATCCTTATTAGCTTATATGCGGCAGGCGGGCTCCTTAGTAATTGACGAACGCAAAGAAACGACAGCTTTCGCTAATAAAAAAGGCGCTGATGCTTTGGAGTTCATGACAAGTATGAAAGACCAGTCGATTCCTTATGATGGTGCAAAACTGGACGATTTCCCCTTCATGAAAGGTAATGCGGCAATGTGTTTTATTAACATCAGTCAAATCAGCAAGCTTTTGGCGAAAGACCCCTCGATGAGCGATAAATTGGCTTTCGCGCCGGTTTTAAAGAAAAATGCCAAATCCGCTTTCTGCGGTTATCGCCTCTTTACCATGGGCGCTAAATCAAAATACAAAAGCCAATCTTGGGAATTTATCAAGTTCATGATGAGTAAGGAACAGATGATGCAGCGCGCCAAAGAGATAAACATACCCATTGTCCGTAAATCAATCAAAGATGATTATATCAAGTTAAATCCCAAATTGAATACGGCAATTGTGGAATATACCCAATATGGAAAAGGGATGCCGGTCGCATCCTGGACTTCTATTTTTACCAAATATATCCGCAGCACTTATGAACAAGTTTATACTGGCAGCAAAACGCCGCTGCAGGCTCTGAAAGATATGGATGTTTCGATAAAGAAAGAACTTGAGGGAATCTTCGGGAAATGATTTTTGAGAAACGAAGAAGTCTTTGGGGCATGGGCTAAGTGCCCATCGGATCGATGATAAAGGAGCGTATACTGCTTTGGAGATATACACATTGGAAAATGATTTTTTAAAAATTGCAGTTTCTCAAAAAGGAGCAGAGCTTCTTGCGGTGATTGGAAAATCCGATGGGTATCAATATTTATGGCAAGGAGATCCGGCGTTTTGGGGGAACCGAGCGCCGGTCCTCTTTCCTATTGTCGGTAATTTAAATCAGGGAAAATATTTTTATGATGGAAAAGAATATCTGATGCAACAACATGGCTTTGCGGCAAAATCAGACTTTGAATGCTGGAAAAACGATAGCAACGAAATCAGTTTTTTCTTGACGCATAGCCAGGCAACTTTATTTCAATATCCATTTGAGTTTCGGCTGAACATCAGTTATCGGCTTCAAGATTCAAGGCTAATCACAGCGTATCGAGTGGAAAATACAGGTTCCCGGGAAATGTGGTTTTCGATTGGCGGACATCCCGGGTTGAATTGCAGTTTGAGTTCGGAAGGCAAAAAAGAGGGCCGGTTAATTTTTGAGAAAAATGAGACAGTCCATCGCTTGGTGAATGAACTGGGCTATTTGACTGGTCGGGAAGAACCATTTTTAATCGATCAAAATACAATCGACTTGGCAACGATTGATTTTGATAGCAACGCCAAGGCATATATCATGAAGAACCTTAAGTCAGAGCAAGTTACCTTAGAGGATCAAAAAAACGGTAAGCGGGTTAGACTGCGATTTGCGGGGTTCCCCTATTTGGGAATATGGTCGCCCTCGAATAAGGCGCCGTTTGTTTGTATCGAACCCTGGTATGGCGTCACCAGCGCGATTGGCGATACCGCGGATATACTGGATCATAAACCTGGTATCCAAAGACTTGCTGCTGGAGAATGTTTTATCTGCAGTTATGACATTACTTGTCTGTAAATAACAATGGACTATTGTATTTATAGATGAAAGGTTAATTGAGATGAAGGCCATCATATTTTTGTTTGACACGCTTAACCGGCGGCATTTACCTTCCTGCGGGAATGATTGGGTCCATGCGCCAAACTTTACACGATTCGCCGAACGTTCTGTGATTTTTGATAATCATTGGGTGGGTTCCGCCCCCTGTGTACCAGCCCGCCGCGATCTTTTCACTGGCCGGCTGAATTTTCTCGAACGGAATTGGGGACCGATCGAACCGTTTGATTATACGCTGCCGCAAGCCCTGCGGCGACATGGCATTTTCACCCATATGGTTACGGATCATTACCACTATTTGCGGATCGGCGGCGAGAATTATTGCCAGCAGTTTGATACCTGGGACTGTATCCGCGGTCAGGAAAACGATCCGTGGGTATCCCGGGTAAAAAAAGACGAACTCCCGCTTCATCTCGGGAAATTTACTTCTCAGTATGGACTGAATCGGACTAAGTTTCGTCACGAGCAGGATTATCCCGGACCCCTGACCTTGCAGGCGGCTGCGGAGTGGTTGGAAAACAACCGGGAGGCCGACAATTATCTCCTCTGGGTCGAGGTATTCGATCCTCATGAACCGTTTGATTCTCCAGCGGAATATTTGGCGCAATACGACGATGACTATTCCGGCCCGTTATATCAATGGCCCGAATACAAACCGGTCAATGTGCCATCCGCGGCGGTGGAACATATCCGGAAACGATATGCAGCGTTATTAACCATGACCGATCACTGGTTCGGCAAAGTGCTGGATGTGATGGATCGGCAGAATGTGTGGGATGACACGCTGGTGGCCTTAACGGCGGATCACGGCTATATGTTGGGTGAGCACGGATTTATGGCCAAAAATTATATGCCGGCTTACAACGAGGTATTTCATATTCCGTTAATGTTGCATCTTCCCGGGGATCGATACAGCGGCAGCCGGGTCGGAGCATTAACTCAAAATATCGACCTATTGCCGACACTGTTGGAGCATTTCGAAATTGAAGCGCGGGAATGCCCCAATAAACTTCACGGCGGTTCATGGGTATCATTGGTCAATGCACCTTCGGCACGGATTCGGGAATATGCTCTTTATGGCTATTTCGGCAGAGATGTCAATATTACCGACGGGCGGTATACCTATTTCCGCGCTGCGATCAGAGCGTCCAACGATCCGTTATATATATACACCGCTATGCCGACCACGCTAAACCAATATTTAAATAACAGCTGCCTGAGTGACATATCCCAAATCGAGGCAGGCCGCTTTTTAACTTGGACTTCTTATCCCGTTTTTAAAATTCCCGGCAACATTGTGCAACTTCGGGATCAAACTCAGACATTCAACCGGCGGAGCGATTTGCTTGAACGGAATTTATTGTTTGACATCGTAACAGATTATGCGCAAGAACAGCCGAGCGTCGACGAAGCGATTGAGGCTCAAATGGTCCAAGCCTTAATTGGAACGCTACGGAAACATGACGCTCCGGAAGAGCAGTTGGAAAGGCTCGGCCTGGTTTAGGAATATTCAAAGATTGAACTCACTCCGAATCGAAATTGAAAGGAATGAATGACGAATGTCAAAACCGGATTTGTTAGTATTTATGAGCGATGAACACACCCCCGTGTTCTCCTCATATGAAGGAGGGCCGGCTAGGACTCCCAATATGGAGAAACTATGTGAGAATGGCACATCTTTTGCGGCGGCTTATACCTCCTGCCCCTTATGCGTACCGGCCAGAATCTCCATGTTGTTGGGCAAGTTGCCGACCAAGACCGGAGTATTCTCAAATGACGGCGCTATTCCAGAAACTTCGGCTACTTTTTTGCATTCACTGGTTGCCGCCGGGTATGAGACGGTGCTCATCGGCCGGATGATGTTTGTCGGGACCAATCAGCGCCATGGATTTACGAAAAGATTAGTAGGGGACATGTCGCCTGTTACTTGGAACCGGCCGATGCAAAAGCTGAAGGCTGAAAGAGGCATCACTCAATCGGGCTTTGCCGATCCGTGGTGCCTGAACGTGGTCGGCGGAGGGGCCTCGCCGGTTATGGAATATGATCAAGACGTGGTCAGTGCGGCGTTGGAATATCTGGGACAGGATCACGAGAAGCCCCAATGCATTGTTGTCGGTATCTATGCCCCGCATTTTCCATATATTGCACCGATCGAAAATTACCTCTACCATAAAGAAAGAATGAAGGTTCCGGACTCCTTCAGGAACGTTCCGGAATATCTGAATCCGGTACTCATGGAAAGGGTACTGGATGTACCGGAAGAGGTTATGATTCGGGCAAGGGCTGCCTATTTTGGCTTGATAGAAAATTGTGACGTCAATCTGGGATTGGTACGGGATGCCTTTAACAAGTATCTTGACAGGAAAAATCGGGATGGTGTATTTGTTTATATCTCCGACCATGGCGATCAAGCCGGAGACCGGAAAATATTTGGCAAAGAAACTCATTTTGAGACGGCGGCCAGAATTCCATTTATCGTAGCGGGAAAAGGCATCAAGAGAGGTCTTAAAATAAACACTCCGGCCAGCATCATGGATCTCGGACCTACCCTGTGTGAGCTGGCGAGCACCGTTCCTCCGCCGGCCCAGGATGGAAGAAGCCTGGTTCCTGAACTAACGGGCCATGAAGACGACAAGGAGCGGGCCGTGCTGTGTGAGGCAATCAATACCGTAATCCCCGGATTTTCGGAGGCAACGTTGGAGCAATACGCGGAGAAGATCAAGGAATTAACATCCTTGATGCCTCATAGTGTGGAAAATTCTACGATCCCCGGATTCGAGAAAATTTTGGCGCGACACATCCTGAGGACGGGCGGTAATCCGGGTGAGATAGGCCTGCAGACTGTCGTCTCCAGAATGGTCCGGAAGGGGAAATACAAATACATCACCTATATCGGTTATGAAAAATATGATTTATTGTTTGATTTAAGCAGCGATCCGGCGGAAAAGTACAATATCGCTTATCAACATCAGGATATCGTTAAAGAAATGAAAGAGATAGCCCGAAAAGATTGGGATCCGGAAACCGTGGTGCAAAACCACCAAAACTACCTGGCCAATATCGCATTAGTTAAAAGATGGGAAAAAGAAGTCGGAGGGGACGATTCTGAAAGATGGAGCAAAAATCCGGAATGCGCCCGGGTGATGCCCAAAGTAATCTGAGCCGGTAGACTGATTATTCATTCCCTTGAAAGGAACATGAGGATATGAAACGGATTACGCTCGATCTTAAGAATATTCAATCGATTGTTTCAGAAAACGATATCAATCGAAGGATTAAAACCCATCGGGAATTCATCGAGAGTATTTTACATCCTCAAATTGCAAAATCTGCTGTTTTGGGTTGGATCGACCTCGATCAATGCGCGAATGAAGCATTGCTATCGCAGATCGAAGCGAAAGCCGAGGAGGTTCGCGAAAACGCCGATATCCTTTTACTCATCGGGGTAGGCGGTTCCAACCAGGGCGGCAGAGCGGCGATTAAGGCCTTTCAGACCGACGGCAAACCGGAAATCCTTTATGCCGGGAATAGCCTCGCGCCATTTTATATGAACCGGATCCTCGAACAGATGAAGGGTAAGTCCGTATATGCCAACGTCATCGCCAAAAATTTCGCTACCTTAGAACCGGGGATTTGCTTCCGGATGATCCGCAAACAAATGGAAGCTGCCTACGGAACGGAACAAGCGGCCGAGCGAATTATTGCGACGGGTTCGCCTCGAGGCGGTAGTTTGGAAAAATTGGCCGCGACGAAAGGATATTCCTTCTTCACGTTTCCCCTTGATATCGGTGGCCGTTTTTCAGTAATGAGCGCCGTAGGACTGCTTCCAATGGCGATCGGCCGGGGTGGATATCCGGGCAATCATCCGGGGCGCCAGAGAGATGGCCCATTATATTCATACCTCGCTTCCGGAAGAAAACAATGCCGTTCGTTATGGGGTACTCCGTAACCTTTTGCTGGAACGCGGTTTTCGTATTGAGATCCTCGGATTTTTCGAACCCCGCCTGGAGTTTTTCGCTAAATGGTGGGTGCAGTTCTTCGCCGAGAGCGAAGGGAAAAACGGGACCGGAATTTTCCCGGCGGCCTGTTCATATAGTGAAGACTTGCATTCGCTGGAACAGTATATCCAGGATGGCCGAAAAATGATCGCCGAAACCTTTATCAATCTGGAAAATCAGGGTGCCAACTTCTTCATCCCGGAGGACCCGGGGACTGCCGATGATTTTGATTATCTCAACGGGAAAGATTTTGCTTTTATAAACCGGACCGCCTTTGAAGCGACCGTGAAGGCACATGCCGCCGGGGGCGTCCCGGTAACCGTTATGGACGTGCCGGAATTATCTCCCTACTATATGGGCCAATTGTTCTACTTCTTCGAATATGTCTGCTTTGTTTCCGGGTCTATTCTAGGCGTCAATCCGTTTGACCAACCCGGTGTCGAGGCCTACAAGAGGCATATGTTCGAAGCGTTGGGTAGGAAAGATTAAAACTGAATTTTACAGCATTTTTGGTGAATGGTTTACTGTAATAAACTCACTCCCGAAGTGATTCTTCCGGGAGTGATGTTTTTTCCGAAAACTCTATTTTCCAATTAAATCTTTTTTGAAGAAAAGTCTTAGTAAATTGACATTAAAAATAGATTAAGATATCCTGAGGTTAAAAGGTGGTAACCATATCACATAGATAATCGAAACGAGCGTAAGCCATGAGAAGTTTGTTGATTCGCAAGAGTGGTATTCAAAATCGATTGATCGTTTCTTATTTTCTTTTGATCGTAATGATTATCGGTTTGCTTGGCGTTGCCTTCTATCAAATATCCGCCTCGATTATCGAACGGCAGGTCGGTAAGTCACGCTTGAACGTATTAGAGCAGATTAGCAAGAATATCAATGTGATTATTGATGAGATCACTTCGGTCTCCAATATCTATTATTTCAACGAAGACCTGGTTAGAATCATCAGAACGCCAATTCCCAAAGATCCCTATGTTCGAATCACTGACGCCAATAAAATGATGGAGATATTCTCTCACTATACCTATTCCTTTGATAACTTAAAATACTACAGCGTTTTATATGGTTTTAACGGACGCGCCTATACCTCGTGGATTAACGATGTTTATAATTTCAACAGTATTTTGCAACAGCGATGGTATAACGAGGTCTTGAAAAAGGATGGGAAGATCACCTGGATTAGCACTTTTAATGATAAGGCCGGATATCGATCCGATAAATATGTTTTTTCCGCTGCGCGGCTTTTAAAGAGTTATTATAGTGACAAGTCACTAGGGATTTTGCTTTTGAACGTTGATGAAGAAGTATTGTTTAATACGTATAAAGATGCCTTAAAAGCTGGGAGTAGCATTTACATCATTGATCACAAGGGTAACGTTATATCTCATAGCTATCGGACTCGGCTTGGCGTAAACTTGTCGCGGCAGCGTTATATCAAAAAACTGTTTACTTCAACCAATGGCGGGAATTATATCGTAAATAAAAAAGGGCAGCCCATATTGTTATCTTTTTATCCTATCCCCAAAGTAAATTGGTTTATTATCGAGGAAGTTCCGCTGCGAACCGTACTTGCTCCGATGAATAAGATGAAGTATTTTACTTTTTTATTTTTAACTTTTGGCATGTTGCTGGGATTGATTTTTTCTTATGGAATTGCCCGCCGAATTTCTTTGCCCATCAGAGCGCTGCATCATTCGATGAAGGAAGTGGAGAAAGGTAACTTTAAACGGGTGAATTATCAGGATGGACGGGATGAGATCGGCGAACTGGGGAAAGGCTTCAATCAGATGATCGACCGAATTGACCAGTTGATGAAAGATGTTAAGAAGGAAGCGCATTTGAAACGGCAAGCCGAATTAGAATTTTTGCAGGCGCAGATCAACCCGCATTTTCTTTATAATACGCTTACTTCGATTCGAAGCATGGTCGCACTCGGCAAGGATGAAAAAGCCGAAGGGATGTTGGTAGCTTTAGCGAGATTGTTACGAAAAATATTTACCAACCACGATGAATTTACGACGATTGGTGAAGAATTGGCCGTATTGGGAGAGTATCTTTTGATTCAAGCCTCCCGCTATCCGGAGAAGTTTGATGTAATCCAGGAGATATCCGATGATGTACGCGATTGCCAAATCCCCAAATTAATTTTGCAGCCATTGGTGGAAAACGCTATATTTCACGGTATCGAACCCAAAAAAGACAGAGGCCGGATCACCATTCGGGGCTGGAGTGAGGGAAGGGACCTGCGATTGGAAGTAAGCGACGACGGAGTCGGAATGACCGCGGAACAGCTTCAAACGCTATGGGATAAAAATAACAATATGGAGAAGCAATTGAACCGGGTCGGGGTCATGAATGTCAACGACAGGCTGGTCTTAAATTACGGGCCGAAATACGGGCTCAAAATCGAAAGCACTCCCGGCGGCGGAACGACGGTTTCGCTCTGCATTCCCTTGGTCCAATCACGGGCACAAGCGGCCAAGACCGGTGAAGCATCATGAAAATCTTAGTCGTCGATGACGAACAGCCCATTCGCCAGTGGTTTATTTTCTTACTCGAAAAAGCAAGGCACTCCCACCAAATCTTCGAAGCGTCCAATGGCAATGAGGCTTTGGAGATCTTCAAACAGCATCTGCCGGAATTGATGTTTACCGACATCAAAATGCCGGTGATGGATGGGATAGAATTGATGAAGACAATTAAAGCGGTTGCCCCGGCGACCGATATTGTCTTGTTGACTTGCTATACCGATTTTGCCTTTGCCAAAGAGGCCATTAAACAAGGCGCGGCCGGATATCTGATCAAAGCGGAGATTCAAACGCAGGAAGTCAATGAACTTTTGGAACGGATCGCCCAAAGACGTAAAGCACAAGGGCTGGCCGAGAAGGCGCTGGAGATTCAGGCGGAAGTCAATAAAAATTTATTGTTGAATGATTTGATGCAGGGGGAACTCGGCACGGCCGAACTGATTTTGGCCCGGTTGAGGGAAAACCGGATCTTTCTGACGCCCAGATTCCTGTTTTCACTGGCCTTCCGCCCCCGGCCCAATGAACCCTTCGAGCATTCCTACCAAACGTTACTGCGTTTCGCGTGCCCGGTCGCTGAAAATCTGGCTTGGTTCAAACTCGAACCGGAACAATTGCTGATTCTCCTCGGGAATCTTCATGGCAATCCCAGCCAAGCCGGGCAAACCAGCGACTTACAGGAGTTGTGCCGCGCAATTCAACATTGCGTTGCTGGCTCAATGGGTGTCAGCAAAGTCTACTTTGGCTTAGAAAACCTCCCCCTTGCCTGCCGGGAAGCGCGGGAACTGGTCAAAATGGAGTTCTTTCAGGGCGAGGGCTGTATCGTCCTTCCGGAATCCGCCCATACCCGTCAAAGCGGACTCGGGGAGATTGAGGCGGCTCAAAAACGGTTATTTCGGGAGATCGAAGCCAAAAACGGCGCGGCGGTCCTGGAAGCAGTCCAGGCGGTTTTTGACCTGATCGAGCTAAAAAAGTTTCGCGATCCCGAGTGGTTGTTCCGCTTTTGTACCCAGGTCCTGGAACTGTTCTATGTCAAAACCTGTCTGGAGATTTCGGTTCCGAATCACTTCTTTTCCGAAAATGAAAAAGAAGTGCGATCCCAACAGTCTTTTGGCGAACTAAAGGAATGGATGCTAAATAAAGTCCATACGCTCGTCGCTTCTTTCAATCAGTCCCAAGTTTCGTATTCACCTGCGGTGTTCCAGGCGGTTCAATACATCGAATCCCGCTTTGCCGAGCCGCTGTCGCTGGTGGAAGTCGCCAACCACGTTCATTTAAACCCCAATTATTTTTGCCAGCGATTCAAGACGGAGACCGGCGAGAATTTCAGCGATTTCTTAGTCATGATGCGTTTAAAGACGGCCGAGAAATTATTGAAAACCACCCATTTGAAACTTTACGAAATCGCGGAACAGGTCGGTTATCCCAACTTAAGCTATTTTTCCCGGTTATTCAAGAAGCATCTGGGAAAGGGTCCGCTTGAGTACAGGAAATCGTAAAATGAGCTCCGGACTCTGCGGCAACGCGAAGCCCGTTTGAAGCTACCGGCCGCCATTCTGTCCTGGTTTTATCAAGATCGCTTCGCTGTATACCTCATTTAGGGGCATCCCCGATTTAGGTTGCTTTTCCGGCTCTGAACTTTTGACCCGCGCCGCTTCGGCATATCCGATTTCCCAATCCTAAAACCTGAATAAAAGTAAAAAACAACTGAAATCTGTTCGTGTTGGGTTTTGTTAAAATAAGCTAAAATTTAGATAACAAATCTTAGGGAGGGACGCCAATTGAAACGGAAAAGCGTAGTGAGTATCGCGTTGGTTTTTGTCGCTATCCTCGTCTTGATCGGCAGCGGGGTTTATTCGCAAGCGGCCGAAAAACAAATTGTCCTCAAATTCTGGAAAGGGGGCAACGATGTTATCTGGCACGATTATTATTTGAAATTATTTAAAGAATATGAATCCAAGCATCCGAATATCAAGATCGAATTCGCCGAGGCGCCATTTGGCGATGCGATTGATACCAAACTGAATACGGCCTTCGCCAGCGGGGCCGGCCCCGACATTATTCACCACGCCTTAAACGCCATTGCCATCCGGGCGGACAAGAAACAGTTCGAACCCTTGGATAAGTACATTGCCCATTGGAAAGACAAAAAAGATATCATGGAAAACATCTACGAAATGGGCCGTTACAAGGGGAAAATTTACGGCATGGGGCTTTATCCGACTCCGGCGGTATTTGCCTACCGCAAAGACTTTTTCAAAGAAGCGGGACTGGATCCGGAGAAACCGCCGGCGACCTGGGAAGAATTGGCCGAGGATGCCGTCAAATTGACCAAACGGAACGGCAATGTAATCACCCGCGCCGGTTTGAATATGCCCATCGATGAGATCAAGATCATCCAACCCTTCGCCATTCAAAACGGCGCCCAGATCTTCAATAAAAAGGGCCTGCCGACCTTCGACAACCGGCAAATGGTCGAGACCCTGGCTTATCTGACCGATTTATTCAAGAACAAAAAGGTGGCCATCGAGCAGACCAAGGCGAAAGAGAACCAGCAAAGCCTCTTCGCAACCGGGCAGGCGGCGATGTCGATTGTGCAACCGACCTGGATCGCGCAGTTATTGAAGAATGATCCTTCGTTGAAGGATAAAATCGGCTTCATCGATATGAAACGGAAGACCAAGGCCATCTGGAGCGGCTGCGAACTGTTATTCATCAATTCCGAGAGCAAACATAAGCAGGAATCGTGGGATTTGATCCAGTTCATCATGGGCAAGGAAGAGATGTGGCAGCGATATGTGGACACCAAATGTCCGGTAGTGCGTAAATCGTTACAAGATCAATACATTAAGGACGATCCCTTTATAAATAAGGTGTTATTGAATGCCATTGCCATCGGGCAGGGCGCGCCCAAGACGTCATGGTCCCAACTGTATGTTTATAAATATTTGCCACAGGCCCAGCAAGAGGCTTTTTACGGCAAGAAAACCCCGGCCGAAGCCTTAAAGGATAATCTCAAGCAACTCAAGGATGAAATTGCCGCGATGCAGTAAGCCCCATCGATAAAAACGTAAAGCGGGAACATTGAACTTAGATGTTCCCGCTAACTTAAAGAGGGATCAATAATGAACGCTCAACCGACCCGCAAGCCAAAAAGCCGGCATGCCGGCGCGTACTTAATGATTTTGCCAAGCTATTTGATTTACTTCATTTTTGTCTTTATCCCGATTGTGATTACTTTATATTTGAGTTTGACCAATTACGATCTTTATAAAACCTGCAAGTTCGTCGGATTCGCCAATTATCTCCGCCTTGTAAAGGATCCGGTATTCCTGGTGGCGGCGCGAAACACTTTCGTCTACGCCATCGGCGTGATCATCCCCCAGCTGATTATCGGTCTGATTCTGGCGGTGTTGCTGAACCGGAAAGTTATTGGCCAGCGGCTGCACCGGATCGCTTTTTACATGCCCAATGTGGCCTCGATGGTTTCCATTTCCATGGTTTGGCTGTGGATTTACGATCCGACGCTCGGCTTGCTCAATCAGGCCTTAAAAGGATTCGGAATTCCTGCCCATTCATGGCTCTTCGACTTGAAACTGGCCTTGCCGTGCATCATCGCCGTGAGCCTCTGGAAGCTGGTCGGCTATAACATGATCATTTATTTGGCCGGTTTGCAACAAATTCCCGAGGAACTGTACGAAGCGGCCACCGTGGACGGCGCCTCCGCCGTCCGGCAGTTTTTTACCATTACCATTCCCATGTTGAAACCGACGACCTTTTTCCTGTTCGTGATCGCCTGCGTCCAGTCTTTCAGCGTGTTTGACCAGGTGAACGTAATGACCCAGGGCGGACCGATGAATGCCACCACCACCATCGTCCATCAAATCTTCGCGCGGGCGTTTTCCCAATTCCAAATGGGCTATGCTTCGGCCATGGCCGCCATCTTGCTAATCGTCTCGATTAGTTTGACCTTTACAAATTTCAAATACGGTAACCAGGGCGCCGACCTGGAGGCCGGCTGAGGTGGAGTGGTTCGTGATGAAAAAATATAAATTAAGCACCGTGATTGTCAGTTTGTTCTTATGGGCCGGTTCGATTCTGATGCTGATTCCTTTCCTGGTGATGCTGTCGACTTCCCTGAAAAGCGCGGCGGAGGTCAACACCGCGGTCTTCCATTGGCTGCCCCGCGAATGGCATTTCCAGAATTACATCACCGCCTTGTCGCAAGGGACCTGGGGCCGCTATCTTTTTAATTCGATTTTTGTCACCACCTGTGTGACCGCATTCAGTTTATTCTTCAACTCCATGGCGGGCTACGCTTTCGCCCGTTTGAATTTTCGCGGCAAGAATTTCCTTTTTATGAGTGTGATGCTGGGCTTGATGCTTCCGCCGCAGATTACGATGGTTCCGGTGTTTATCATCATGAAGCATATCCCTTTGGCCGGAGGAAACGACCTTTTCGGCGCGGGCGGGACCGGCTGGATCGATAGCTACCCCGGCTTGATGATCAATCAAATGGCCGGAGCCTTCGGCATCTTTTTATGCCGCCAGTTTTATCTCAATTTTCCGAAAGCTTTGGATGAAGCGGCTGAGCTCGACGGATGCAACATCTGGCGGACCTATTTCCGGATTTATCTTCCGTTAAGCGGTCCGCTCATGGCCAGTCTGGGAGTGATTAAGCTGACCACGGTTTGGAACGATTATATCTGGCCGTTGATCATCACCAACAGCGAACAGATGCGTACCGCCCAGCTGGCCCTAACGATGTTCCGGAACGACGTGGTGCAGTGGGAGTTGCTGATGGCCGCCACGACCGTGGTCATTGCCCCGCTGGCCGTCATATTCCTTTTCGCCCAACGGTTCTTTATCAAAGGGCTCATCTCTTCGGGAATTAAAGGATAAGCCTTTTTCCCCGGAAATTAAATCGAGTTCGCGCTAGGAGGGTTTACGCAATGTCACAAAAACCGCATCTCATCTTCATCACCTGTGATCATTTGCGCGCCGATTTCCTGGGTTGCGGCGGCAACCGGGCGATTCAGACGCCGCATATTGATTTTCTGGCCCAACGGGGCGTTCGGTTTTCGCAAGCCTACTCGACGACTCCCGTTTGTATTCCGGCCCGGCAGATCATGATGACCGGGCTGGACGGTCATAGCCTCGGCAAAACCTATTATGACGAAGGGTTTGAGATCCGGAACCGGGAAACCCTTCCCGAATTGTTGCATCGAGCCGGCTATCAGACCCGGGTCGTCGGAAAGCGGCATCTGTACCCGGAACGCTATCATTACGGCTTTGAAAACATGTTGATCTGCGAAGAGGGCCGGCCGCTGGGAAAACCCTACGGTGAAAACCACGGCTACGACGATTACGAGATTTGGTTGGCCGAACAGGGATACCCCGGCCAGGCCTGGACCAACGGAATCGCCAACAACGAGATCAACGTCGGCCTGTGGCATCTCCCGGACCAGCTCCATCCGACCGAGTGGATCGGCCGGGAAGCCTGCAAGGCCATTAAGGCCCGCGATTGGACCCGCCCACAGTTCTTATGGGTTTCCTTCACCGCGCCGCACCCGCCGTTTACCCCGTTGCTGCGGGACATGTATCTTTATGAAGGCGTGGCGCTGCCCCGGCCGGCGCTGGGGGACTGGCTCGACAACCAGCCCTTCGCGCATCAGGTTAACTTGGCCGAACAATTGGGCGCTGAAAAGTCGGAACATCAGATCGAGCTGGCGTACCGGGCCTACTTTGCAATGATGTCGCAGGTCGACCGGTGGGTTAATCTGATCATCGGCACGCTGCGGGAGGAAGGGTTGCTGGAGAGCACCTGGTTCGTCTTTAGCTCGGATCACGGTGACAATATGGGCGATCACCATCTCTGGGCCAAACGCAGTCTTTTGCAGGGTTCCTGCCACGTGCCGCTGATCATCACTCCACCGGTCCGCGGCGATCTCGATCCAGTGATGGGGCAGGATTGGATACCCGGCCAAGTTAATCATTCGGTGGTCGGGCTTCAGGATATCATGCCCACCATTTTGGACCTGGCCGGTGTCGCCAGCCCGCCGGGAATCGACGGATATAGTTTGCGGCCGTTGGTTCATCGCCCGGCGGGAAAGGTCCGGGACGTCATCCTCGGGGAGCACGGGGAGTGCCGAGCGCGTTCTTTGATGCTGACGGACGGCTGCTGGAAATATATTTGGTATGAGGAAGACGGCACTGAATTGCTCTTTCAGCTGGAGGAAGATCCCAACGAACTGCATAACCTGGCCTTAAAACAGCCTCAAATGGCGGATGAATGGCGGGCAAGACTGGTCGCTGTTCTAACGGGCCGCCAGGACGATCCGGCGGTGGCGGGCGGCGCTTTGGCGCCGGCGCGGCCGGGGCGGAAACTCACCGGGAATGAGAAGGCAAGATTATTAAACGATTACAATGCCCGGGGATTGCATTGAGATTTTTTATGGCAGCCGAGCCACGCTTTTGAGTTTGGCAGGAATGAAGGGTTATCGTTTGAGACGCATGGAAGCGAAGATGGAGAGCGGGGGACATTTCGCGGATCATCAAAGACGTTTCCCCACTTCTTAATCTGCTTTCCCCACGGCTCCGTCACGCTTTCCGGGACCCCGGGGCAGGTTCCCCAAAGACTGATCGAGTCTCCCCAAACCCCGCAACAGTTTCTTCGACGGTTGCGGATGCATCCCCAAGCCTTGGGGATGCGGGGACGGTCTTTGTCGATATAGGGAGAGTTCTCGGATCAGGAAGGACTCGGCTTAAGAAATCGGGGATGGTGTCCGGGGAAGTAGGGATGGTCTTTGGGGATGCAGGGATGGTTTGGTCCTATGAAAGGACCATGACGTACCTTACAAGGACGAAGACCGTCCCTAACAAGGATCAAGGCATCCCTAACACGGACGCGTCCGTCCTTTGAGGGGCGAAGACCATCCCTAACACGGACATGTTTCATCCCTAAAAGGACGACGACCATCCCTAGAGGACCAAGAACCATACCTGACATGGCGGTTCCGATCCCCGAAAGGAGAACGGCGGATCCTGCCGGACCAGGCTTTGGGACGAACGGACCGGAGCGGGGAGCGCAAGCGAGAAAGGCTATTTCTCGGTGCTGAAATCTAGCATGTAAATAAAGTGATGATAGGATAATCCGCTATTAATCCTCGGTTCGAAGATTAAGGCCCTTTTGGATCAGTTTTTCTTGCTGAACAGCTTTCCGTATTCCGAGGGAGTCATGCCCACGGCGTTTTTGAACACTTGCCCAAAATAACTGGGGTTGCTATAGCCCACGCCAATGCCCGCGCTATAAACATTGTGCTCCGGTTCACGCAACAGTTCCTTGGCCTTTTCAATCCGGAGCGCCATCAGATAATTATTGAAATTCTCCCCAGTCTGCTGTTTAAAGAGCTGGCACAGGTAACTTTTGTTCAGATGAAAGCATTTGGCCACCGAGTTCAGGGAGATGTCGTCGGCGTAGTTTTGCTGGATATAATCGATAATCCGGCGGATCAGCGGGCTGCGGGATTCTTTCTGGGCCGCGGCGAACGTTCCGATCTCGGCCAGGATCGCCCGGAAGATCCGCAATAGCTCGTGATAATGATGAGCCGTCTCAAGATTCTTGAAATAGGTGAACTTCTTTTGATTGACCTCCTCCGAATCGAGCTTTAATTCGTTCAGCTTATGAATCAAGTAATAACAGACTTCCGAAAAGAATTTTTTCAGGGTATAGGGATCGATATATTGGCCGGCCGCGATCGCTCCTTCCGGGAGCGCCGCCACTTGCGCGTAGAGAGCGTTAAAATCCAGCTTTTCGAGGGCGGGATTCAGTTTTTTCGGATCGAACTCGACCGCGGAAACGCAGTCCGGCAGAGCGACGCTCTTCAGCATTTTGTTGTGTTCCTCATAGAAACAAAACCGGCTCAGTTCCAAAAGCCGCTGGAAGTTCGGATGGAGATTCTCGAAACCGGCAAAGGGTTCGCCGGCGATCACCCAAAGGTTTACGCCATAGTCCCGTTGCAATTGGACGATGATTTGCCGGGCCGGATCATCCGGGGAAGGGGATTGGAGTAGCAGTACGTAACTTTGATCATCATACAAAAGCGGACCGGCAGCCAATGAAGCGCCAAAGGAAGCCTTCAAATCGGTTTCGATCCCGCAGTACTCCATGGTATCGATATTTCGGTCAAAGAGTATATAGAAGAGGAGCAGGTCCGATTCATCGAGATCGAGCCGCAGCCGTTTTAGGTTTTCCTGAATGGCACTCCGCTCCGGATGAGCGTTGGAAACCAGGTTCTTCAGGAAAATATGGCGCAGGTGTTCCAGCCGGACCTCGGAAAGAGCAGTTTCCTGGACGGATCGGTCTTCCAAAGCGGTGATCGTTTGGCGCGCCTTTTCCAACAGGTTCAATAACTCTTTGTACTCCATCTTCGGTTTTAAGAGATAATCCAACGCGCCCAGCTTTAAGGTTTCCCGGACATAATCAAAATCATTGTAGCTGCTTAAAATGATCACTTGAATGGCTGGAAATCTTGTTTTGATGATCCGGGTCAGTTCGACACCGTCCATGACCGGCATCCGGATATCGGTGACCACGATATCCGGATGGGTTTCTTCGATCCGCCGCAACGCTTCGCTACCGTTCGACGCCTCGCCGGCAATCTGGAAACCATGTTCCGACCAGTCGGTCATATGTATAAAACCTTGGCGGAGCAGTTTTTCATCATCCACGATCAGGATTTTGCACATATCGCTTTAACCTCTAATCTGGTCCGATTTCGGCAGCGTCAACACTACCGATGTGCCGACCCCGACTTCACTCTCGATCGCCAGGCCGTATTGCGATCCGAAATACAGTTTAATCCGCTCGTCGATATTTTTGAGGCCGATGCCGCTGAAGCGGTTGGAGAGATGGTGTTCGCCGCCGAAGATATTGGCGATGGTCTCCCGATCCATGCCGATTCCGTCGTCGAGGACTTCGATTTTCAGCGCTGAATCGTTTTCCGTAGCATAGATATAGATGCGGCCCGGTTTATTTTTGGGCTCGATACCATGAAAAATGGCGTTCTCGATGATCGGTTGGAGTAACAGTTTGGGAATTTGGTAGGGGTTCAAGTCCGGCGGGACCTTGAACAGCAGTTCGATCTCACAATTGAGTCGGATATTTTGAATGTACATATAACTGCGGATATTGTCCAGCTCATCTGCGAGGGGGATCAGCTCATTGCCCTCGCCGCCGATCGTCTGCTCCAACAAATTGACCAGGGCATGAATCGTCGGTTCAATCAATTCGACTTGGCCGGTCCAGACCAGGCATTTGATGGAGTTCAGCGTGTTATATAAAAAATGAGGATTGATTTGGGCCTGTAAGGTCCGCAATTCCGCCTTCCGTTTTTCTTCCTGCTCCTTGACCAGGTTGTTGATGGTTCTTTCCAGTTCTGCGATGATATGATCGTATTCCTTCGTTACCACGTCCATCTCATCCACGAAACTGGATTTGGCGGCGGCGGTCTCCATCCGATGGCGCTGTTTGATTCGGGCGCTCAAATCGATTAAGGGCAGGGTGATTTTGCGGGATATGAACAGAGCCGCGGCTACAGCCAGCAAGATGCTGCATAAAGACAACAGCAGAATTTTTAGCCCGAGGCCGTAGATCTTATCGGAGAACACCGTCAAAGGGATGATATTGATGATATACCAGTCGGTACGGGCGATCGGTTTATAGTTGAAAATGTATTGAATCCGGTTGAGCGCGATGATTCGATGCCGATTTGGAGAGCCGTCCCGGATGATTTTCAAGAGTTGTTTCCGTTGGGGGCTGATCTCGCCCGCGTTTTCCCGTTCGGCGTGAGAAACGATCGTTCCCGCGGAGTCAATGATCATCATCTGATTGCCGTTGTTCAAGGAGTCCTGGTAAATATCGTAAAGGTTTGATTCGGCCACGCTGAGCAGCAGTATCCCGTAAAAACCTTTGGAATAGCCGTTCTGTAACGGTTTGGCAGCGGTGAAGTAACGCTCGGTATCGCCCTTGATAAAACTGGGCCGAGTGCTCAGCCAAAAAATCTCTTCGGGATCCCGCAACATTTGATGATACCAACCATACCGGGCGATATTTTCGCGCGTGACTCTGGCGATCCCGTCCGGATTGCTGTAGATATTGCCATTTTCGCCGATTAAGATCATTTGGTATTTTACCCAGCCCAGTGCGTATGAGTAATTCAGCATCTTGGCCTGAATCCGTTGGGTGCTTTTGAGCTGCAGGTAAGGATCGGCGGGACTTTTCTTTAAGTCGGACTCTAAGTCATTGTTTTGGTTGCAAATATTGACCACCGCGATGACTTGGTCCAGCAGGAAATCGACATTCTTGGCGACTTGATTGAGCGTATTGGAGTTTAACAGGCTGATCTGTTGGCTGATGATCTGTTCGGAGGCCTTAAATGAAAAAAAGCCGATCAGGGCAACCGGGATGGTAATCAGCAGCAAGTATGAGAATAGGATTTTGCTGAAGATGCTCTTATTCAGCAGGAAATATTTCAGATTGACGATTTTCATGCACTTTTCTCCGGATGTTTATGTACAGACGAGACGAAAGTGCGACGGTTCGACGGGCGATCCAAATATTTCGAGAAGTCAACTTAATTTTTTAAGAATAATGTCATGCTTTCGCAACAAATATTTCGAGATAAATGCCAAATATCCTTTCTTTTCAAATGAATGTTCCTCATGTAAAAATATTGTTAAGGAGCGTTGCAAAATAAGGGAGGTTAGAAAAGCGTGAGAAGAATTTTAATCGGCTTGGCCTGTCTAGTTATGTTAGTGGGTATGGCGGCAGGGTTCAACGTGCCGGTGGAGTCGAAAGGAACGGTTAAGTTAAGCTTCTGGGTTCCGGGTGAAGGAAATAATTGGGTGGAATACTGGCGAAGCGCAGTAAAAGAGTTCGAGGCCGCCAACCCTAATATCCGGGTGGAGCTCACCGTCACCCCCTCGAATGGCCTGGATATCGAGACTAAGTTGAACGCCGCCAAATTAAGCGGCACGTATCCGGATGTTTTCGCCGCCTACCTGATGTTTCTCGGGAGCCGGGGAGCTCGCAACGAGTTTGCCAATTTGGGCGGTTATGTAAATCGATGGGATGGGAAAACGGATCTGTTCGATAGTGTTTACGAGCTGGGTAAGTATAAAGGAAAGCTGATCGGACTGGGTTATTGTCCATCGCCGACGATGTTGGCATATCGGAAGGATTACTTTCAGGAAGCCGGCCTCGATCCGAACAAACCGCCGGCGACTTGGGAAGAATTGGCTAACGATGCGATAAAGCTTACCAAAAAGGATGAAAAAGGCAATATCGCCCGGGCCGGTTTTGACCTCCCGGTGACCGACGCTTTTACATTTCCGATCTCCTTTATTCGACAAAACGGCGCCATGTTTGTGGATGAGAAAAAACAGCAACCCCGTTTTAACGATCCGGCCGCGGCGGAGGCCATCCAATTCCTGGCCGACCTGTATGCCAAAAAAATCAGTATTCCGTTTGACTTTCAAAAAGGGGACACCTTTCCCTTCATGAGCGGCAGAGCGGCGATGTCGTTTTTGACCCCGACTCAGATCGCCAAATTTATGGAGTCCAATCCGACGCTCAAGGATAAGATGGCGATCGCTCCGGTTTTGAAGCGGAAAGTCAAGAGCGCCTTCTCCGGCTATCGTCTATTCGTAATCGGCAAGAACAGTAAATTCAAGAATGAGGACTGGGCATTGATTAAGTTCCTGATGAGCAAGGAACAGATGAAAAAGCGGATGCTCGACATCGGAACACCAGTCATCCGTAAATCAATGACTCAAGATTTCATCAAGCTCGCTCCGGCCAACAAAACGATCTTGGAATATGTCGAGTTTGGTAAAGGGCAACCGGTTGTTCCCTGGGTGTCCTTGTACATGAAATATGCCGAACAGGCCTATGAAGAGGCGCTAAACCAGAAGAAAACCGCTCAACAGGCTTTGAATGACGCCCAAAATGCGCTGGAAGACGAGTTGCAAAAATTCAACTTGTAATAAACCGGAAACGTATCGCTAAAGGCGGCCCAAAAGCCGCCTTTAGCATAATCAGATCGAGGGAGTTCTCCCGGAAAAGGTGATGAATTTGCGCAGCAAATGGATGGACAATCGCTCCGGATATTTTCTGATATTGCCCTTCTATCTCTTTTTTACGGTATTCGTGATCATTCCGATCATCGTCAATATCGGGTTGAGTTTCACCAATTACAACTTGGATCAGATGTCGTTCATCGGCATCAAAAACTATCGCAACCTCCTGACCGACCGGTTCTTCTGGATTTCTCTTAAAAACACCGCAATCTATACCTTTTTTACCTTGATCTTCACGATGACGCTGGGACTCGGGTTGGCGGTGGTCCTGAACCGCAAGCTCACGGGATTGAAGTTCTTCCGGGCCAGCTTTTATCTGCCCAATGTCACCTCGATGGTAGCGGTGTCCATGGTCTGGCTGTGGCTGTATGAACCGTCCCACGGCATCGTCAATCAGGCCCTGGGATGGCTCGGGATGGCGGGTCACCAATGGCTGTTTGACGCCAATACGGCCCTGGGAAGCATCATTGTGATGAGCATCTGGAAATACACCGGCTACTACATGGTGGTCTTTCTGGCCGGTTTGCAAGGGATTCCGGGCTACTTGTACGAAGCGGCCACGGTCGACGGGGCCAACGGCTTCCGCAAGTTTTTTCATGTCACCCTGCCGATGCTGACTCCGGTTACCTTTTTCCTCCTGATTACCGGGATCATTAATAATTTCAATGTGTTTGAGCAAGTCAACGTGATGACCGGCGGCGGACCGATGAATGCGACGACCACGATCGTGCACCAAATCTACAGCCGGGCTTTTTTCGATTTTCTAATGGGTTACGCGGCTTCACTATCGGTAGTGCTGCTGTTGATAGTGCTGGTTTTGACAACGGTTAATTTTAAATTTGGCAACCAGGGCACCGATCTGGATATAGGGTGAGGGTGAAGGATTATGAATGAAAAAGGCTTGAATCGATTGATTGCAATCATCATGGCAGTTTTATCCCTGGCGATTTTGCTGCCCTTCCTGATAATGGTGGCGACTTCTGTAAAAACCATGGGTGAAGTCTTTGCGCCCAACTTTTCTTTCATCCCCCGCCAGTGGGTCTTCGCCAACTATCGCGACGCGATGATCACCGGCAACTGGGGCAGGTACTTCTTTAACTCCTGTTTCATCACTTCAGTGGCAGTGGTGGTGAGCCTGATCATCAACTCCATCGCCGGATTCGCTTTCGCCAGGGTCCAATTCAAAGGTCGGGACGTTTTGTTCTTTGTCACTTTGATCGGATTGATGGTGCCGCAGCAGGTCACCATGATCCCGGTCTTTCTGATCCTGAAACATGTGCCGCTGGCGGGAGGGAACGATCTGCTCGGCCAAGGCGGCTTGGGCTGGATCGATTCGTACATGGGACTGATCATCCCCTATATCGCCGGTTCTTTCGGGGTGTTTTTATTCCGCCAGTTTTATCTGAACTTTCCCAAATCGCTGGATGACGCGGCCCGCATCGATGGTTTGAGCAATTTCAAGACTTATTTGTATATTTACCTGCCGTTGAGTAAACCGATCCTGGCGACTTTAATCGTACTGAAGACCACTTCTACCTGGAATGAATATACCTGGCCCCTGATTATCACGGTCAGCGATAAGATGAAAACGGTCCAGCTGGCCCTGACGCTGTTTCAGAATGAGACCAATATCCAGTGGAACCTGATGATGGCGGCCACCACGCTGATCGTTCTGCCGCTCGTAATCATCTTTCTGACGCTGCAGAAATACTTCGTCGCGGGAATCGTCACCACCGGGATCAAGGGGTAAAGCCGCTGATTTTTGAAAGGAGATATCATGGATAAACCCAATATTGTCTTTTTCTTTACCGACCAGCAACGTTGGGATACCTGTGGCTGCTATGGCCAGCCGCTGCCGGTGACGCCCAACCTCGATCAGATGGCCGGGGAAGGCGTTATATTTAAGAATGCTTTTACCTGTCAGCCGGTATGCGGGCCGGCCCGCTCCTGCCTTCAAACCGGGAAGTACGCCACGGAGACCGGGTGCTTTCGGAACGATATCGGATTGCCACTGGGCGAGAAGACCATAGCCCATTATCTATCCGAGCAGGGATATAAGGTCGGGTATGTTGGCAAATGGCACCTGGCTTCCAATCATTCGGATTGCTCCGGCAAGGACCGGCCCGATAATATAATATGCTCCGATTTCAAAACCAAGCCAGTTCCGGTGACCCACCGCGGGGGCTGGAACGATGAATGGATCGCCTCGGACGTGCTGGAGTTTACTTCCCATGCCTATGACGGGCATATGTTTGACCAAAATAATCAGGTAAAAGCGTTTCCGCCCGGCCGTTACCGCGCCGATGCCCAGACCGATTGGGCCCTCGAGATCCTGGAACGCTGGGGCCGGCAAGAGCAGCCATTCATGCTGTTTCTGTCGTATATTGAACCGCATCATCAAAACGATCATCATTGTTATGAGGGGCCGCGCGGCTCCAAGGAAAAGTTCAAAAACTTCATTCCGCCTGGCGATCTCACCGGCGCGGCGGGAGACTGGCAGGAGAGTTATCCCGACTACCTCGGCTGTATTCACAGCCTGGACGATAATCTGGGGCGAATTCGCCAAAAGCTCAATCGGCTCGGCATTGCTGACCGGACGGTGATCGTTTTTGCCAGCGATCACGGTTCCCATTTCCGCACCAGAAACCGGGGCTTGCAAGGGGCGCACTATGATGATTACAAACGCTCCTGCCATGAAGGCTGCATTCGGATACCCCTGGTTATCCGGGGCCCCGGTTTCGAAGGGGGCAAGACGATTCAAGAATTGGTAAGCCTGATCGATCTGCCGCCGACCATACTGGCTTGCGCGGGAATCAGCCAGCCGCAAGCCATGCGGGGCCGACCCCTCCGAGCGCTGGTGGCGGGGACGGCGACTGACTGGCCGGCGGAAGTTTTCCTGCAGATCAGTGAATCCTGGGTGGCCCGGGCCATCCGCACCGAGCGCTGGAAATACTGCGTTTACGCGCCGGAGAAGGATGCCTGGAACGAAAGCTCAAGCGACAGCTATGTCGACCAATACTTATATGACCTTGCGAATGACCCGTATGAGCAGCATAATTTGGTCGGTAACTTGGATTATCAACCGATCCGGGACGAACTGGCCGAAGTTTTGCAGCGCCGGATGGCCGAGGCCGGGGAGGATATACCGGAGCTGATAAGCGTCATGAAAGGTTAATCCGGTGCAAACCATTGTCTTTATCCACGAAAGTTAGATCTTTATCCACAAAAGATCGATCTGGAATCATCGCAGATCGATCTTTATTAACAAAAGATCGATCTTTATTAACAAAAGATCGATCTTTATTAACAAAAGATCGATCTTTATCCACAAAAGATCGATCTGGAATCATTGCAGATCGATCTTTATTAACAAAAGATCGATCTTTATCCACAAAAGAAAGATCTTGATTCACAAAAGATCGATCTGGAATCACCGCAGATCGATCTTTATTAACAAAAGATCGATCTTTATCCACAAAAGAAAGATCTCGATCCACAAAAGGAACCATGGCGGTCATTGCCATAGTTCCTTGATGAAACAAAAGAGCGATTTTGGGGGGATAAGGGAGTGCCCGGAATGCTTCGGGATGAAACCGGAACACTGCCGCCGGCCGTCTTATGGCGCGCGGCGGCGAACGGGTTTCCCTATCCAACGGTTTTTCAATCGCAACCAATTAAGTTCCAATATAAATAGATAACAATATTAATTAAAATGTAAACAAACCGTTTCCGGTCGATAACCAATAAAACCGCGGAACATGGTAGGATCAAAGCGATCGAGAGCTTCACCATCCGGCAGATGGCCGTCGGTCATCTCCGAAGACGCAAACAATTTACTACGAAAGGATGGGGCTGAGATATGAGTAGCGAGTTTAACACTGGCAAATGGAGTCATGAGATGAATGTCCGGGATTTTATTCAAACCAATTATACCCCATATGATGGCGACGAGAGTTTTTTGGCGGAACCGACCCAAACTACCGCCAAATTATGGGCCAAAGTCCAAACCTTAATGGACGAAGAGCGGCGTCGCGGTGGCATCATGGATATCGATCCCGATACCATTTCGACGATCGTTTCCCATCAGCCGGGATATATCGATAAGGAACTGGAAGCCATCGTCGGGCTGCAGACCGATGCGCCGCTGAAACGGGCGATCATGCCCTTTGGCGGAATACGGATGGTTCAAACCTCCCTGAAGACTTATGGCCGGGCCATGAATCCGGAGGTTGAAAACGTTTTTAAATACCGCAAGACCCATAACGACGGCGTCTTCGATGCCTACACCGACGAAATGAAAAAAGCCCGCCATACCGGGATTATTACCGGTTTGCCCGATGCCTACGGCCGGGGCCGGATCATCGGCGATTACCGCCGCGTGCCGCTCTATGGGGTCGATTACTTGATTGCCCAGAAAAAAGCGGCCAAGTCCAATTATGTCTTTGACATTATGGACTCTCAGGTGATTCAGCAACGGGAAGAGCTGAGCGAGCAGATCCGGGCCTTGGAAGAGCTAAAGCAGATGGCGGCGAGTTACGGGTTCGATATCAGTCAGCCCGCCCGGGATACCAAAGCGGCCATTCAATGGCTTTACTTCGGATATCTGGCTGCCATTAAGGAACAGAACGGCGCCGCGATGAGCCTGGGCCGGGTCGCCACCTTTTTGGATATTTACGCCGAACGCGACCTTCGGGAAGGCCGGTACGGCGAAGCTCAAATTCAGGAGCTGGTCGACCACTTTGTGATTAAACTGCGGCTGGTCCGTTTCCTGCGGACGCCTTCCTATGATGAGCTCTTCTCCGGCGATCCGACCTGGGTAACGGAATCGCTGGGCGGGATTGGCACCGATGGCCGCCATATGGTGACCCGGATGACTTACCGGTTCTTGCATACCCTGACCAATTTGGGACCGGCCCCGGAACCGAATATGACGGTCCTTTGGTCGCCGCGCCTGCCGGAGCCTTTTAAACGATATTGCGCCGGAATGTCGGTGGCGACTTCTTCGATTCAGTACGAGAACGACGATTTGATGCGGGAGAAGTTCGGCGACGATTACGGCATCGCTTGCTGCGTATCGGCGATGCGGATCGGGAAACAGATGCAGTTCTTCGGAGCCCGGGCCAATCTGGCGAAAGCCTTGCTCTATGCCATCAATGGCGGCAAGGATGAAATCTATAACGAGCAGGTCGGACCGGCTTTAGCGCCGCTGACCGGGGAGTACCTCGACTATCGGGAGGTCTTGGAGCGCTTTGACCAGATGATGGAATGGTTGGCCAAACTGTATATCAATACCTTAAACATCATCCATTACATGCACGATAAGTACTGCTATGAGCGGATTCAGATGGCCTTGCACGACGAGGAGATTCTGCGCACTTCGGCTTGCGGAATTGCCGGATTATCCGTCGCGGTGGATTCACTCTCGGCCATCAAATATGCCCGGGTCAAAACGATCCGTAACGAGCAGGGTTTGGTCACCGATTATGAGATCGAAGGGGATTACCCGAAGTTCGGTAATAACGACCCGGCCGTTGACGAGATCGCGGTCGAATTAGTCAAAAATTTCATGAATAAGTTGAGCAAGCATAAGACCTACCGGCATAGCAAACCGACCCTCTCCATCCTGACGATCACCTCTAACGTCGTCTACGGCAAAAAGACCGGCAGCACACCGGACGGGCGCAAAAAAGGCGAACCGTTCGCCCCGGGCGCCAATCCGATGCATAAACGGGATACCAAGGGCTGCCTGGCATCGATGGCCTCGGTGGCCAAGCTGCCTTATGACTTCAGCGAGGATGGAATCTCCTATACGTTCTCGATTGTGCCGGGCGCTTTGGGCAAGACCGATGCCGAACGATATGCCAATCTCTACAATTTAATGGACGGTTACTTCGACGCCGGCGGGCATCATATCAATGTCAATGTCTTAAACAGAGAGGTCTTGCTGGATGCGATGGATCATCCCGAAAAATACCCGCAATTGACGATCCGGGTCTCCGGTTATGCGGTGAACTTTATTAAGCTCAATCGGGAGCAACAACTGGATGTAATCAACCGGACGTTCCACGAGCGGTTTTAAAGGCGGAGGCAGTTCGGCTGAAGTTGAACTGCCTTTTCTCATTTTTTGAAAATAGGGAGGAGGTGTTCTCATGAAAGGTTATATCCATTCCATTGAAACCGGCGGTACCGTGGACGGCCCCGGACTGCGCTATGTGGTATTCTTGCAAGGCTGCCCTTTGCGTTGTAAATTCTGTCATAACCCCGATACTTGGCGATGCGAGGCCGGAATGGGAACGCCATATACCGTCGAAGAACTGGTATCCGATATTCTCAAATACAAGAACTTCATTAAAAACGGGGGAGTTACCCTTAGCGGGGGCGAACCGCTAATGCAGGCGGAGTTTGTCACGGCAGTTTTACGACGCTGTGCGGCGTACGGTTTGCATACTGCCATCGATACCGGCGGAGCCATCTCCCTGGAACGGGCCCGCCCGGCGATTGACGCGGCGCAGTTGATTTTGCTGGATATCAAACACATTGATGATGCCAAATGCCGGGCGCTCACCGGCCAAGGCAACGAGCACGCCCTGCGCTTGCTGGATTATTGCCAGCAAATCGGGAAAGAGGTTTGGATCCGCCACGTGATAGTTCCGGGATTTACCGATGATAAGCAGGATTTAGAACGGCTGGCGGGCTGGATCGCCCGATATTCGGTGGTGAAACGGGTTGAAATTCTCCCCTTTCATAAGCTGGGCGAATACAAATGGGAGCAACTTGGCTTATCTTATGAGTTAAAAAACACCCCCGAACCGACGCTAGAATCGATTCGGCAGATTCGGGAGCTTTTTTCGAAATACAATTTGAATGTTCAGTAATCCGGTGTTGCTATCGCGAATTGTAAAAAATACCAAATTGGATAAGAATACAAGCGCCGAATAAATCGTTCAAACCCCAAAAAGGCTGATAGGAAGAGAAGGAGTTTTGGGAAAACGACGAGAAAAATAGGAAAGCGAGGCATGCTTTGTCCTGGAACCCGTGCTGCTGACGGCGCCGCAGCCTGCGGACAGGTCATCTGTCCCGTCATGCTGCCGAAGATGAATAATATGTGGCAAAACTGCTAAAACGGGTATCCGGCTATGAAAGGACAGAATCGCTATGAATCAAACGATATATTCCGAGATCAGGCAAACATTGCTCCGCCAGCAATGCATCGTTTTGCAGGAACAGTTCAGCGGCACGGCAGGAGAAAACAAAACTATCATTAAACAGTTGATTGCCGGGGATCGCGAACTCGCCAGCGAAGTGCTGGCAAACGGTTCGCCCGTTCTGAAAACCCAAAACGACGTGACCACCGTTTGGGAGCCGTTTTTTCCGGAAGAGCGCCTGATCGTGCTGGGCGGCGGCCATATCGCGTTGCCGCTGGTGGATTTCGCGTCCAAAACGGGCTTTTCGGTTACGGTTGTGGACGATCGGCCCAGTTTCGCCAATGCTTTGCGTTTTCCCGCTGCCGCCAGCGTGCTTTGCGAAAGCTTTGCGAAGGTCTTCGATCAACTGAAGGTCACCGCCAGCGATTATGTGGTGATCATCACCCGCGGGCACCGGCATGACCTGGCCTGTCTGGAACGGCTGCAAGGAGGCGCGGGACCCTTTTATAGCGGCATGATCGGCTCGCGTCGCCGGGTTAACGCTTTGAAAGAGGCGCTGATCGCCAAGGGCTATGATGCGGCGCGGGTGAATCGGACGCACACCCCCATCGGGCTGTCGATCGGCGCCGTGACGCCAGCGGAGATCGCGATTTCGATCATGGCGGAGCTCGTCGCCTGCAAGCGCCTGCGCCAGGGCGATGCGGCGAGTCATATCAGCCGGTCGGATATGGATATGCACGTACTGCACACGCTCGCCGAAGAAAAAGACGTTCCCAAAGCCATTGTTACAGTCGTTACCGCCAAAGGCTCGGTGCCGCGCGGCCCCGGTGCCAAAATGCTGGTGTATCGCGACCGTCGAATCGTCGGCAGCATCGGCGGCGGCTGCAGTGAAGCGGCCGTCATCGGCATTGCCCAGCAGATCATCGGCACGGGCCGGTATTGCCTGCAGACAGTCGATTTGACGGCCGAAATCGCCGAGGAAGAAGGCATGGTTTGCGGGGGCATCATGCAGGTGCTCATCGAGGATTACTAAAAAGCATTTTTTTCATTAATCCTTTTTTCTGCGAATGGGTAGCTGTTTTGCCGCGGAACAGCTTCAGCCATGGACATCCAAAATGCTACCTAACATTTTGGATTCTTTGATATTTTTTGGGTACGAAAACGATACTTCAAGCCCGGCTTTTTGCGATATAATATCGATCATGGAAGTTGTCTTTGATTGGAGAGTCCGTCGGTGATACCGACGGACTTTTGCTCATGGTCCAAGCTTGATTGGTGATCGAACGCCCGGTCTCGACTGCTCTTCAGGCTCTCAAACCGGGGACTCTTATCTTTTTCCAGATAAAAAGGTTAAAATAAAACCACATAATCACCGATGATTGATTAACGATGTGAAGAGCCGGCTGTTAATGGTTTGACGAGGTCGAAACGATTGACCGGATAGTAAGAAAATGCTATATTATAGAAAATTTTATTAAGGCGATCCGGCATACCGAATTGAACCGGGGATGGGTTTCTTTTAGGAGGGGGAGCCATGACGGGCAATCAATTTGACATCTTGAAAGAGCAGATCCAAAAGACCGAGAAGGAATGCGGTGAAAGTTCGCTTCCGGTGCGGGAAGTCCTGAAGATCGACGCGCTTGCGGGTTGCAAAGTCATCGCCGGTCATCAGGGATTGGAACGGTTGTGCAAACATATAACCATTCTGGAGACTCCCGAAGGCATCGAATGGCTGCGCGGGAAAGAGTTTCTTCTGACCACCTGGTATCCCTTTAAAAATAACCGGGAAATTGCAGCGAATCTGATTCAGCGGTTGCAAGAACGGAATGTGTCGGCGATCGGAATCAAGGAGAACCGCTACCTACCACATATTCCGGCGGAGATGTGTGAACAGTCCAATCGGTACGGGTTACCCCTCATCTCCTTGCCTTACGAATTGATTTATACGGATACCTTGTCGAAGTTTTATGAGACCCTTTTTTACAGTAAAAATGAATATTTACTGGGTCTGAAGGATATGTATGAAAAACTATCCAGCCTCATCTTTAACAGCACCAATGTCCAACAGGTGATCGATGTGCTATCGGTGCTCGTCGACGCCACGGTGGTGGTATTCGATGCAGCGTTGAATATTTCGTTCCAAAGCTCGAATGACATTCCGGCCAAGGAAGAGTATGCAAAGGCCATCGCCGTTCTCCGGGCGGATGGGAGTCTCAAAAAAGAATCCGAAATCAAGCTCGAAGCTTTCTTTGTGAATTCGTATCCGATTCGTTCCGAATCGAAGGTCATCGGTTATGTCTGTACGATTAGCAGATCGCCTTCGGATAATTTGACCCGAAATATTTTACGGTATGGTCAGATAATTTTATGTTTAAAAATCGTCAAAGAAGAGAACGAGTATCTTAATAATATCAAAATCAAAAAAGCTATCGCCGAAATTATTTTGAATAAACATGATCTGAGCGATGAATTTTATAATAATATCAATTACGCTTATGACTGGGAATATGAAGGCAGGTTTGTCGGAATTTGCATTGCCCTCACTAGGAATTCCGGAAAAGGGGCCAGTGAGTTCAAAGAACATTTTTACACGTTAATCAGTAGGATCTTCAAGGACAAGGGATTTCTCATTACGGAAAACGCCGATAAGTTTTTCCTCTTCTTTTCCTCTGCTTCGATAACCTCAGAAATTATTATCGATACCATCGCCGGGTTTTATCGAGATTTCAAGGACAAGTTCGGCCTAAGGTTTGGCATATCCAAGACCTATTCGCATATCAAACATCTTCCTGAAATGTACAATGAAAGTCAGATCGCGGTTGAATTCTTTGAAGGAGGGCAATTTTGCAGTTATGATTCGCTGGATACCATTAAATTGTTATATCCATTGAAAAATGACAGTCAGGTTTCGGATTGCTATAATGACACGATACTTAAAATCAAGGAGTATGACCATAAATCAAACAGCAGGCTGTTGGATACCTTAGAGGCTTTTTTTAAATATGACATGAACAGGAAGAGCGTTGCCGATAATTTGTTTATTCATCCGGAAACGCTCCGCTACCGGTTGAATAAGATTGAGCAGCTCACCGGCTTTTCCTTGAACACTTCCGAAGGACTGTTCGCCCTCCAGATGAGTATGAAAATTCATAAAATAATCAATTTATCATAACCTTTCGTTGATCTCGTGTCACCTATTTGTAAGATTAAGGATAAGCGATAATTACTTCGCGTTTTGTTAGGGCCTATGTTTGAGGGCCTTTATGCGTTCTCATAAATATGAAGCGGTTTTTTTATGATTTTTTTGATAGGAAAATAAGAACTCAAAAAGAATAGATTAAGTTAAAGTCAAGAAACCTGACGTTACTATAACATAAAAGGAGGGCTCTCGAATGAAAATCAGCACCAGATCTAAGCTTTTTATCGTAATGACCGTCTTGATGTTGCTTGTCACTTCGGTAAGCTTCGCTCAAGAAAAACCAACCAATGATGGGAAGTTGACCATTGCCCTTTCCCAACCGCCCAAAAATCTTGATCCCGTCAAGTACACGGGCGTCTATGAGGGAAATATCATCAAAAACATCTGTGACACCTTGGTAGACTACGATAAAGATCTCAAAAAGATCATTCCGGCGATCGCTATCAAGTGGTCGGCATCGAGTGATCTGAGAGTTTACACGTTTAAATTACGGAGTAATGCGTACTTCCAGAAAGGAAAGTTCCAAAACGGCCGTAAAATGACGGCTGAAGATGTTAAATACAGTTTGGAGCGTTCGGCCAAACTTTCGGTAATGAAACGCCTGCGCATGTTGGATCATGTCCAGATTGTATCGCCGACGGAGGTCAAGTTGTATCTGAATGAGCCGAATGCGGCAATTCTGGCCGTACTCACGGACGCCGGGAACTCCATCGTTCCCAAGGAAGAAGTGGAAGGCTGGGGCGATGAGTTCGGACAGCATTTGGTAGGGACCGGTCCTTTTGCTTTTAAAGAATTTCGCAAGGACGATTCAGTCACTGTCGAACGCCAGGAAAAATATTGGGGGCCCAAGCCGCATCTTCAAAGGATCGTCTTTAAGTTCATCTCCGATATCAACATGATGGCTAATGCCTTGCGGACCGGGGAGATCGACATCGCCACCGACTTGCAGGGTGAGAGTATCGGCGCCATCAAAAAAAGCAGCAACCTGGTCATTGCTGAGAAACCGGGTATCCGTATCTCTTACATCTCCATGAACATGATGGATGGTCCGACCAAGGATATTCGAGTCCGTGAAGCTATCTATCGCGCCATCGATGTTCCGGAAATGGTTAAAGGATTATATACATGGGGAGAAGCCGACAGAGCGTATTTGGCGTTGCCTCCCGGTTCGTGGGGTTATGATAAATCGTTAGAGAAACTGATTCCTCAATATGATCCTGAAAAGGCCAAAAAGCTTTTGGCGGACGCAGGTTACCCCAACGGTTTCAAAATTGAGCTTCATGTCAGTAACGCCCCAATGAGAGTCAAAATGGCGACGATCGTTCAGAACTATTTAAAGAAAAATCTGAATATCGACGTTGATATCAAGGTTTCGGAGTGGGGCACCTTCAGCGATATCGCTTCGAAAGGCAAGGCCGGAATATTCGCTATGTCCTGGTCATGGTATCCGGATCCCGATTTCTTCCTGTATCAAATGTTTCACAGCAAACAGATTGGCTCCCTCGGGAACGGGCAAGGTTTCAAGAATGAACAGGTTGACCAACTGTTGATTATGGCGGCTTCCAAAACGGCGAATCAAGCAGAACGGGCTAAAATATACAAACAAGCGTTGGCGTTAATCACCAAAGAATTGCCGCGGATCGATTATGCCAATGAGAAGGTTATTTACGGGTTGAACAAACGGGTCAAGGGATTTGCGCTCCAGGCGGACAATCAGATCCGGTTCTGTATGGGCGATCGCAACGTGTGGGTAGAGAAATAATCGGGCCGGGAGTGAACTGGAATTGTTTAAGTATATATCAAAACGATTATTACAAATAATACCCACCCTTTTTGTGGTTGCCATGATCGTATTCGTGGTTACTCGAGTTATCCCTGGGGACCCAGCGTCAGTGATGCTGGGTCCCCAGGCGAGCGTGGAGGCTGTTCACGATTTGCGGGTCCAGCTCGGCCTGGATAAAAGCATTCCCGAACAGTTGCTTCATTATCTTGGGCAGATCATCCGGGGGAACTTTGGGACCTCTTTTTACTACAATGAGCCGGTGCTTTCATTGATATTTGAACGTTTTCCCAATACACTCATCCTGGCTGTAGTCAGTATCTTTTTGGCTATCCTGGTGGGTATACCGATTGGGATCATATCCGCGACCAAACAATATTCCTCCTTTGATTATATCGGGATGATCCTGGCTTTAATAGGAGTATCCATTCCCATATTCTGGCTGGGTATGATGCTGGTACTGCTTTTCAGTGTCAATCTTGGCTGGCTCCCTGCGATTGGAATGGGGGATCTCCGGGATGGACTTTGGAATTTTGTGAGTCATCTCATTTTGCCTTGCGTCTGTTTGGCCACGATACCTGCAGCTACATTTGCCAGAATTGCTCGTTCAAGCATGCTGGATGTCATCCGCCAGGATTATATCAAAACGGCCCGAGCCAAAGGTCTTAGTGAACTCAAGGTCATTTGGAAACACGCCCTGAAAAATTCCTTGCCGCCCATCATTACCGTGCTGGGCATCCAGGTTTCGATGCTTTTGTCCGGCGCTATTCTGACGGAGACCATCTTCAGCTGGCCCGGAATGGGTAAGTTGGTGGTGGACGCCATCGAAAAACGCGATTACGGCTTGGTGCAGGGAAGTGTAATGTTCATTGCCTTTTTATATGTGGCAATCAACCTCATCGTGGACATTTTATATATGGTCGTCAATCCGAAAGTAGCCGCTAATGGGGTAGCAAAGGGGGGCAATTCCTAGCATGGAACTGGCGAGGAATCCGATGCTGGATCTGGCAATAGCCAAAGAAAAAAAAGCGAATAGTCCGTGGGCGCGTTTCAAGCGGAATAAAGCGGCGCTATTCGGGATGTGTATCGTTATTATCGTGTGTATACTGGCAGTTTTTGCCCCAATGATCGCGCCTTTTGATCCGAACGCTATGAACCTGGCGGCAATTTGTCAAAAACCGGGCACCGCTGGGCATCTTCTCGGGACCGATGAATTCGGCAGGGACTTGTTGAGCAGGATTATTTATGGTTCGAAGATTTCGCTAATCGTCGGTTTGCTGGCGACCGGCATGGGCGCTTTCATCGGGATTTTGCTCGGGTTACTATCGGGTTATCATGAGGGTATGCTGGATTCCATCATAATGCGGATTATAGACGGGATGTTCGCTTTTCCGTTCGTATTGCTTTCCATTGTGTTGATGACGGCCTTGGGTAGCGGACTCCACAATGTGGTCTTGGCGATAGGAATCGCCAATATTCCGGGTTACGCCCGAATCGTTCGGGGACAGGTCCTGATCGTCAAACGGGAGGAATACTGCGAAGCGGTGAGATCGTTAGGCGCCTCGGATTTTTGTCTCATTTTGCATCACATCCTGCCCAACATACTTTCACCGGTGATCGTCTACGCTAGCTTGAATATTGCCGGCGCGATCATCTCCGAGGCCGCCTTAAGCTTTTTAGGATTGGGCATTCAACCGCCGGTGGCTTCCTGGGGGAATATTTTGCGCACCGGGAAAGATTATTTACTCACCGCTCCCCATATATCGACCTACTCCGGGCTAGCAATATTATTGACGGTATTGGGTTTTAATCTTTTCGGAGACGGTGTTCGGGATGCACTGGATCCGAAACTCAAACGATAAGCAATATCATAAGGATGTTATGAACCTGATAAAGCAGGCAGGCGGTGATTTGATTTAAATGGCGGAAGAATTATTGGTCGTTAAGGATGTCAAAACTCATTTTTATACTTCGTCCGGCGTCGTTCAGGCGGTCAATGGATTGAGTTTTCGTTTAAGTAGGGGCGAAATTTTAGGCATCGTCGGCGAGTCCGGATCCGGGAAAAGCGTGGCTGTATCCTCAATTATCCGACTTATTCAGCCACCGGGGAAAATTGTCTCCGGTGAGGTATATTTCGAAGGCGAGGATATTTTAAAATATTCCACCAAGGATATGCTGAAAATCCGCGGCAACAAGATCGCAATGATTTTTCAAGATCCGATGACGGCGTTAAACCCGGTGTTTACTATCGGGCAGCAGATCATTGAAAACATCATGCTCCATCAGAAAGTCAGCAAAACAGAAGCCCGCCAAAAGACGATTGAAGCGCTGGAGCTCGTGGGAATACCGGATGCCAGGAGTCGGGTGGATAGCTATCCATACCAATTTTCCGGCGGGATGAGGCAGCGCGTTATGATTGCCATGGCGGTGGTCTGTAAACCGGCGCTATTGATTGCCGATGAACCCACCACCGCTTTAGATGTGACGATTCAAGCCCAAGTGTTGGAGCTGATCAAAAATTTACAGCGGAAGTTAGGTACGGCGATCATTATCATTACTCACAATTTGGGAGTAGTTTGGGAAATTTGTGAAAAAGTTATGGTGATGTATGCCGGAAACACTGTCGAATATACCGATACGATCGAACTCTATAAAAGCCCTCTTCATCCTTATACTTGGGGGCTACTCGATTCTATACCCAAACTCACGAATGATAAAAGTACTCCGTTGAATTCGATCGAAGGCAATCCCCCGGATCTGCGGCTAATCACAGCAGGATGCAGTTTTGCTGAGCGCTGTCCATATGTGGAAGAACGATGCAAGAAGGAAAAACCGCAATTTCGAGAGGCTCAAAAGGACCATTTTGTGGCTTGCCATTTTCAAGATCAAGAACATCGCCTGATCCGGAGGAGGGTGAGTCCATGAGTGAAGCGATTCTTGAAGTGAATAACTTAAGGAAGTATTTCTTCGTGAATTCGGGAGGATTGAGAGAGAAAGCCGCTTGCCTGCGAGCGGTCGATGATATTACGTTTGAAATTCCCAAAGGAAGAACTGTGGGGCTGATCGGCGAATCCGGCTGCGGTAAATCAACGGTGGCCAGACTCATCACCAAACTCTTAGAACCGACTTCCGGTTCGATTAAAATTCACGGCCGGGAGATCACTCATTTAAATCGCAATGAAATGAAATCGGTCCGCAAAACCGTACAGATGGTTTTTCAGGATCCGTATTCATCGCTCGATCCTCGGAAAACCGCTGGTTTTTTGATCAAGGAGCCATTGGTCATCCATAGCGTCGGTACCCCAAAGGAACGGGACCAACGGATGCAGGACCTGCTAAAGATCGTCGGGCTCGATTACTATCATGCCAGCCGGTATCCGCATGAGTTTTCCGGAGGCCAACGGCAGCGGATCAATATCGCGAGAGCGCTGGCATTAAATCCCGAACTGGTAATCTGCGACGAACCGGTTTCCGCCCTGGACGTCTCGATTCAGGCGCAAGTGATCAATCTGTTGCGGGAACTTCAAGACAGACTGAAACTGACCTATCTTTTTGTTTCGCACGATTTGAGCGTGGTTAAGTATTTGAGCGATAGCCTGTTAGTGATGTATTTGGGCAAAATTGTGGAGTCGGGGGAAGCAAGGGATATATACCGAAATCCCCTTCACCCTTACACGAAGGCCCTGTTTTCATCCATACCCGCAGAATCGCCAATGGAAAATAAGGAAAGGGTTTTGCTCAGCGGCGATGTGCCAAGTCCGCTTGGCTCGTTGGAAGGATGTTTGTTCCATACCCGCTGCCATTCTTGCATGGAAAAATGCGGGCTGGTTACGCCGGAGTTAAAAGAGGTTGAAACCGGGCATAAGGTTGCTTGTCATTTGTTTTAAAAAAAGCGAGGGTGTCGCACCAGTCCTCGCGCGTCGAGCCGAAGTCTTTGGACGTTCTTCCGGAAACTTTGGCGGTCTTTCCGGAACGTTTGGCAGAACCGTCAAAGACTCCGGAAGAACCGCCGCGTCATCGGAAGGCGCGTCGGAGGGTTTGGAAGATCGTCCGGGAATTTCGCCAGGTCTGCCAAGGCCTTCGGAAGAAGTGCGTTGGGTTTCGGAGGATCAGGCGGAGGTTTTCGATGGTCCGGAATCATCAAAAGGGACTGCCACAAACTGAACTTGCATGTTCATTTTACGACAGCCCCGTGTTTTATTGAATTGATTGGACCATCAAAGCCGGACGGTTTTCAGTGCTCATTCAAAAATTCAAGAATGGTCCCGGCATATACCTTGGCTGCTGTGATCAAGTCAGCGATATCCACCGTTTCGTTATAAGTATGGATGCCCTCGGTATTGGAAGGACCATACTGCATGGTCGGAATACCGGCGTAACGAAAATAACGGGCATCGCTGGAGGCCCATTGGTAGGTTCGGGCCAGTTCGACTCCGCTTACTTCGTGCACATTGTGGGAGAGGGTTTCGACGATATCCGCCGCTGCATCGGTATAATTCGGCTCGGATCGCCAGGGGTGCTCGTAGGATACCCCTTTCAGACTCAGATCGTTTATTATCGCGTTCAGCTTTTCGATTACCATGTCAGTAGTAATACCGATAGGGATCCGAATATCGATATCCGCTTGGGCAAAATCGGGAACTACATTGGTTTTGATTCCGCCATGGATGGTGCCGACATTGACTGTGATATGGTCCAGGACATTTTCTGCGCCGGGCTTCTTCAATTTCGCCGCCGCCATCTTTTTGGAATCATTCATGACCGGCTGGATATTCTCCGGATAGACAGCGCGCAACTCTTTGAGTTCGTCCAATCGTTCGATGACCTTTATCAGCTTAACGATGGCGTTGTCCCCGACATAAGGGCAAAGGCTTCCGTGGGCACTGGTTCCTGTAGCGGTCAGCTTCAACCAAAGCGTGCCGCGCTGCCCGATTTCACAATTGTTGATTTCGGTAGGTTCAGCGACCACACAGGCGTCAGCCCTGAGACCATAGGTTTCGACCAGCCATTTGGTTCCCTTATCGCCGCTGATTTCTTCATCCGGCACGATCGTCAGGATGACTTGGCCGTCCAGCTCGATTTTTTCTCTCATCACCATGGCCACGGCAAAGAGGATGCCGGCGATACCGCCTTTCATGTCGGAGGTTCCCCTGCCCAAGATTTGGCCGTTTTCCACTTTGCCGGAGAAGGGATCAAAGTTCCATCTGCTTTTATCTCCCACCGGCACGACATCGGAATGACCGTTGAGTATCAAGGTTTTACCGCCCGGTTTACCGATGCGCGCCACAATATTGGGTCTATCGGGGACCGGACGAATGACTTCATATGGAATGCCGTTCTTTTGGAGGTAATCACCGATAAATTGGGTGATGTCTTCCATGTTGCCGGGAGGGTTTTCGCTGTTGATTGAGATGAGATCACAACAAAGCTTGATCAGTTTATCATTTTCCCGATCGATTCCATTCCATAGTCTTTGTTTTTGTTCGGCAGTTTGCATGAGATTACCTCCGTAACTTGATCAAATAGAAATATTAAGCCTTTCGAGCAGTCAATTTCAATTTCCTTTATTATAATGCCAAAAGATCGGCCCCGATTTTGACAGATTGTCATAATTTACTTTGCCTGATGGCGGGTTTATAATTAAAAAAATTTTACGGGCGCGGAGCGTTTTGGTAAAGCTCGATCTTTGCCAGCAACTTTGGAGAGAGGTATCCGAGATGATCTTATTAAAAAAAGGTCAGATCTTTAATGTGTATACCGGATGTTTCGAGTCCGGAGATATCTTGATAGAGGGCGCGAAGATAAAAGCGGTAAGTTCGGCGATTGAGTTTGGTTTCGGAATGGGTGAATCGTATGATTTGGAGGGCGCGCTGGTACTGCCGGGCCTGATTGACGCGCATAGTCACATCGGAACCTGGACTCTGGATCATAATGGCAACGACGCCAATGAATGCGTCACCCCCGCGACACCGGGCCTGCGAATCATCGATGCTTTGAACCCGCGGGATAGGGCCTTTTACGATGCTTATCGCTCCGGTATCACTACGGCCATGATTGCACCGGGGAGCGGCAATGTCATCGGAGGACAATGCGCCATCATTAAAACATACGGAAAGACCAGAGCAGAGATGTTGGTCAAGTCTCCCGCCGCCTTGAAGATGGCTTTTGGTGAAAATCCCAAACGGGTTTATGCTCAACAAAAATTATCGCCCAGTTCCAGAATGGCCACAGCGGCGTTGGTGAGAGAAGCCTTACACCGGGCCCAATTGTATTTTCAACAAAAAAAGCGGAATCTGCCGGCCGCTGACGATCTGGACCTGGAAGCTTTCATACCAGTCTTCAAAGGTGAAATACCGTTAAAGGTCCATGCTCACCGAGCGGATGACATCATGACTGCGGTCAGTATCGCCGAGGAATTCGGATTGCGGTTAACCCTTGAACATTGTACCGAAGGCCACTTGATTGTAGATTTCCTGAAGGGACGGAGGATACCGGTCATGATCGGTCCGAGCGGCATTTTCAGGACCAAAATCGAGACCAGGAACGCGACTCTGAAAAACGCGGCAATCCTGGCCGAGGCGGGAATGCTGGTCTCGATCATCTCGGATCATCCATTTGAAAATTGCAAATATCTCACAATTTCCGCGGGATACCTTCGGAAAAACGGGCTGGATGACGCTGAAGCGTTGCGCGCTTTGACGATTAATCCTGCCAGAGCTCTGGGGATCGATCATCGGGTCGGTAGCATTGAACCGGGCAAAGATGCGGACATTGCGATCTTCGACGGTGATCCTCTCGAAACCTTAACCACGGTCAGGATGACTTTGATCAACGGCAAGATTGTCTATCGAAATGCCGTCAGTTGTGGAGAGGAGGGGAGTGCTCATTGCTCCTTCTGAAAAATTGTCGGATCTGCACCATGGAAAATCAGCCGATTCAATCCGGCGACATTTTAATCAAAGACGGCAAAATCGCCGCAATTGACGCCGAGATCGCGGAAAGTGGCGCGAGAATCATTGACGTTAAAAATAATCTGGTCATGCCCGGTTTGATTGATGGACACTCCCACCTGGGACTGGTGGAGAATGGGATGGCCTTTGAGGGCAATGACTTGAATGAGGTGACGGACCCCGTCACTCCTCAGCTCAGGGCGATCGATGGCGTCAATATCCGGGATCGAAGTTTTCAGGAAGCATTGCAGGTCGGTGTGACAACTGCGGCGATAAGTCCGGGCAAGGCGAACGTGATCGGCGGACAAACCTGTATTTTAAAGATGTCGGGGGGAAATCCCCGACAAATGCTGCTGAAAGATGGGGCGGCTTTCAGTGTCAACTTGGGCGATTCCCCGAAACGAGCCAATTTCGATACAATTGCCATGCCCATGTCCAGAATGGCCGAGGCATATTTATTGCGCAAAACATTGCAAGAGGCTCGCATTTATCGTGATCAAACTTTGAAGGATAGAACTGTTGACTTCTCTAAATTTAATATGAAGCATGAAGCTTTAAAGTCGGTTTTTGCTTTGGAAGCGCCGTTAAGGATCGCCGCCCACCGCTTGCAGGATATATTGACTGCGATTGAAATCGCGGAAGAGTTCGGACTGCGCATTATATTGGATTACTGTACGGAAGGTCACTTAATCGCTGAACAGATCGTTTCGCGCAACATTCCGGTAATGCTCGGCCCATACTGGATCGATAATTCAAGCCCGGAATTGGTTGAGCGGGACCCCAAAGCTCCGCTGATCTTTTTGAGAGCGGGAGCCCTGATCTGTTTAATTACCGACCATCCGGATGTTCCGGCTCACTTCTTACCTGCTTGCGCCGGGATTGCTGTTAAAGAAGGAATGGAATATTATGAGGCTTTGAAAGCGATTACGATCAATCCTGCCAAAGCGCTGGGAATCGATGCCCGGGTGGGTAGCATCCGGGAGGGAAAAGACGCCGATCTAATCGTGCTGGATGGCGAGCCTTTGAAGATCAGGACCAAGGTTTTAATGACCTTCATTAATGGCGATCTCGTCTACGAAGCTTTATAAGTTGAACCTACAAACTATCTAGGGAGTGGCTTAATCATGCTATTAAAACAGATGATGGAGATCTATGAACTCATCGATCGGCCCGACGCTGACGGAATTAGCCTCAAGAATTTTTTTGAGTCTTGCGGGGCGCGGGATGTCACTGTAAAAAAAATCACTGGAAATTCCGGCAGTACCGATTTTATAAAAATACGGATCCCGGGAGCGAAGGGCAAAGTGAAAGGAATGACCGCGCCGACCCTCGGAATTTTGGGAAGGTTGGGGGGGTTAGGCGCCCGGCCGGCCAAGATCGGCATGGTCTCGGACGGCGATGGTGCCTTGGTTGCACTCACTGTAGCTTTGAAACTCCTGGATATGCAGCAAAAAGGCGATTACCTCCGGGGAGATGTGGTGATCTGCACCCATATCTGTCCCGACGCACCCACTCAACCCCATGAACCAGTGCCTTTTATGGGCTCTCCCGTCGATATGGCGGTAGTCAATCGCGAAGAAGTCAACGGAGAACTTGACGATATCCTGTCCATCGATACGACCAAAGGAAACCGGATCATCAATACCAGGGGTTTCGCCATCTCTCCGACAGTCAAAGAAGGGTATATCCTGAAAGTAAGCGAAGATCTTTTGGAAATCATGCAATATGCGACGGGAAGGCTGCCTCATGTATTCGCCATATCGACCCAGGATATCACGCCCTATGGCAATGATCTTTACCATCTTAACAGCATCATGCAACCGGCGACGGCCACCAAAGCTTCGGTAGTCGGAGTGGCGATCACCACTGAGGTACCCGTACCCGGATGCGCCACCGGCGCCAGTCACTTCAGCGATATGGAAGCGGCGGCACGGTTTGTACTGGAGGCAGCCAAAGCTTATGGGGAAGGGAAATGTCAATTTTACGATTGTGAAGAATTTCAAAGAATCATTGCCAAATATGGGCCGATGAACCACCTTCAAACACTGGGAAAGTGATCCATAGGCAACGACATTGTTTGAATTCCATGCTTTGTAAAAAACGGTGAAGCGTTCGTTATTTTCGCAAATCATAGCCACTGAGGATCAATGTGGTTGCATAGAGGAAATGATACTGGAGATGAACACATGAATCCTAAAGTAGGAGTTGTAACCATCGGACAGTCCCCCCGCGACGACGTGGTACCAGAGATGGAAGCCATCTTGGGGCCGGATATTGATGTCTTGCAAGCCGGAGCCTTGGACGGATTGACCGCGGCCCAAATCGGGGAATTGAATCCGCGATCGGGCGATCTGATTTTGGTTTCAAGACTCAATGACGGCAGTTCAGTGAAGATGGGAGAAGCCCATATCCTTCCACGAATTCAAAGTTGCATCACACGATTGGAAGCTGAGCGGGTGGAATTGATCGTATTGATCTGCACCGGAAAATTTCCCTGCCAATTTCAAGCAACGAAACCACTCATTTATCCCCAGCCACTCCTGCATGCAGTGGTGTCAAAGCTGGCCTCGCGCGGGAGGATCGGAGTGATCAATCCGGACCGGGAGCAGCTCGCCCAATCCAAAGCGATTTGGGCCGAAAGCGTGCCCGTGGTTGAAGCAGTCGCCGGTTCGCCATATGGAGATCTCCGGGAGGTAGTTCGTGCCGCTAATTCTCTTAAGGATAAAGATCTGGATCTAATTGTCATGGATTGCATCGGTTATACCGGGGCTATGAAGAAATTAGTCAGTGAAATCACGCAAAAGCCTGTTATCCTTCCGAGGACTTTCATCGCTAGGATTATCGGAGAAATGTTGGGGTAAAAATGGAGCACAGGATGGATTTGGAAAAAGGAAGTAAAATCGTATTAAATGACTGTCTGGCCGTGAAACCCGGGGAGAGCGTCCTGATCGTCACTGACGATATCAAGTATGAAATGGGTTATGCCCTTTATCGGGTCGCTCAACAGATGAAGGCTGAAGCGGTGTTAATCATTACCGAACCGGGAGAAGTTCATGGGGCCGAACCCCCGGCACCGGTTGCCAAGGCCATGGCAGAAGCGAATGTGGTTATTTGTCCCACGACGGCTTCCCTGACCCACACCAATGCCCGAATCAACGCGGTCCAAAAAGGGGCGAGGGTGGCCACGATGCCCGGAATTACGGCGGATATGTTTTCAGAAGGTCCGATAACCGCTGATTACCGCCAGGTAGAGAAATTGACTTTAAAAATCACCGAATTGTTGACGCGGGGCGAAACCGCGAAGATCGTTAAGGATGGTTATACCCTTACCATGAGTATTTCGCAGCGCAAGGGGATCCCCAGCACAGGCGTCTATCAACAGCCCGGGACATCCGGCAATCTGCCTTCCGGGGAGGCCTATATCGCACCCGTAGAAGGCACAGCCAATGGGGAAATGATCATCGACGGCAGCATGGTGGGGATAGGGAAATTGGCGGAGCCACTCTTCGTTAAGATTGTCAACGGTCGCTTGGTCGAGTTGCAGGGGAGAGGCGCCGAGAAGCTCGGAGTGCTTTTCGCCAATGAAAGGAACTCCAGCCTTGGAGAGCTTGGCATCGGGACGAATCACAAAGCACGGATCAGTGGCACCATTTTGGAAGACGAGAAAGTCTTCGGTTCGGTTCACATCGCCTTTGGGACCAATACCTCGTTCGGGGGTACGATCAAGGCGGACTGTCATATGGATGGGATTATTCTGGCGCCGGATCTCTACATCGATGATCAGATGATAATCAAGCATGGAATGTTCCTGATTGGATGAGAACGATTGATCCATAAGCATTAAAAGTAAAATAGAAAGATACATCGACAAACAGTCTAAAACCAGCTTCCTTCTTTTAGTTACTGAGAGAGCTCGTTTAGTTACTGAATGAGCTCATTTAGTTATTGAAAGAGCTCGTTTAGTTACTGAAAGAACTTATTTTGTTACTGAAAAAGCCCATTTTGTTACTGAGAGAGATCGTTTAGTTACTGAGAGAGCCCACTTAGTTATTGAAAGAGTCTGTTTAGTTACTGAGAAAGTTCATTCAGTCACTGAATGGGCTCTTTTGTCAACTTAATCTCCAAATTCGAACTGCGAAAGTTGAGTCCGAGATAAAAAAATTTTTTAGCAAAGAAGGAATATTTTACTTTTTACAGAATAAGAAATAGTATTGTGAAAAATTCCTTGTTTTCCTTGTTTAAAGAGTATAAAATCCCCGTTCCTAAGCGAGAAGTTAACCGCTGGCTTGAACCCGTAATTAATCTACCAAATTTAAATACGCTTTATAAAAGAGGAGACGGCGCGAATCGAATGAGGACTTTCTTATAAATTACTTTTTCTTTTTAGGTAAAAAGAAACGGTAAAATAATTGTTAATGGAGGTGATAGCGCGGTTGATTCGGTTGTTCCGAGGGTCAAAACAAAAGGGAGGGAAGTTGAAAGATGCGATTCAAAGTATTGCCGTTAGTACTTCTATTCGTCATTCTGATTACCTCTTGGGCTCTGGCCGCTGACAAGCTGACCTCGCTCACCTTGTCCGTGGGTAGCGCTCAACAGAAAACCGTGGCCCGTCTGGTTCAAGTATTCGAAAAAGCCAATCCCAACATCAAAGTCAACCTGCTCGTCTTGCCGGCTGTCTCCAGCCAACAGTATGACCGGTTAGTTCCATTATTCATGGCTCGCGATTCCAGCCTGGATGTTTTGTATATGGATATTATCTGGCCGGGTACATTCGCAACCTCCGGTTGGCTCGAACCCTTGGACCGATACTTTACTCGCAATATGCAAAAAGAGTTTCTTGAGGGGACCGTCAATGCTAACCGGGTGAACGGCAAGATCTATGGCGTTCCCTTCTTTACCGATGGCGGTTTGCTGTATTACCGGAAAGATCTGTTGGATAAGTATGGTTACAAACCGCCGCAAACTTGGGATGAGCTGATTAGCGTAGCTCAAAACGTGGTCGAGAAAGAGAAGGATCCCAATCTGTCCGGGTTTTTATTCCAAGGCGCGCGAATCGAGGGTGTAACCTGCAATTACTTGGAGTACCTCTGGGGCATGGGCGGCGACGTATTGGACAAGAAAGGCAAAGTGATCGTGGATAACGAGAAAGGGCAAGCCGCTTTGCAGCTGATGTACGATTTGATATACAAATATAAAGTGGCGCCGCAATCCGTCAACACCCAGATTCCCGATGATTCGCGCATTGCATTCCTGCAGGGCCGGGCCGTCTTCATGCGCAACTGGACCTTTGCCTGGGCCAGTTTGCAGGCGGATCCGTCGGTAGTCAAGGGGAAAATTGGCGTCGTTCCGATTCCGCATGCCGCCGGCTATAAAAGCGCATCCACGCTCGGCGGATGGAATCTGGCGATCAGTCGTTTTTCGAAGCAGAAAGAACAAGCCTGGAAACTGGTGCAATTTTTGACCAACTTCGAATCGCAGAAAGACATGGCGCTGAATGAGTCGACCCTGCCGACCCGCGACGCCGTATATCAAGATCCGGCAGTCCTGGCCCAAAATCCCTGGTTCAGCTCTTTCCACGCCGGGCTCACGGCCGGTCATCCCCGTCCGTTGCATCCGCTGTATGTCAAGATATCGGATGTGATTCAGCAAGAGGTCAATGCGGCATTGGCCAAGCTGAAAACTCCGGATGAGGCGATGAAGACCATTGGCCAACGCGTCCGGGATATCGTCGCCAAAAAGTAATTTATCCGACGGGAGCGGGGGTCGCTCTGCTCCCGTCTCATCGAGGTGTGGAATATGAGGCAAGTCGGTCCTACCCACGACTATCACCGACGTGAGATCCGGCTCGGCTGGATTCTGATCAGTCCTTGTCTGCTCTTCTTGGCGGTATTTGCGATATTTCCGGTCATTCAAACCTTGGTAATGGCTTTTCAGAGCCATGCCGAGCTCAGCCTGGGCTCCGGATATACGTTGGATAATTTCGCGACGACTCTGAAAGACCAGTATTTTTGGGAAAGTCTTTGGGTCACTGTCGTCTTCGTCGTGGTCACAGTCTTCTTCCAGACGTTGTTCGGTTTGGTCTTAGCGGTACTTGCCAATAAAACCTTTAAGGGCCAGGGATTGGCCAGGGCGTCCTTGCTGCTGCCTTGGGCGATGCCGCCGGTTATCGCCGCAATGGCCTGGCGCTGGATGGCTAACGACTCTTACGGGGTGTTCAACGATCTGCTTTGCCGTTTCGGACTGACCGACGGAAAAACAGTGTGGCTGGGTGATCCCCAACTGGCTTCATTTGCGCTGATGGCCTTGGCGGTTTGGAAAGTATCGTCTTTTATGGGACTATTGATCCTGGCCGGACTGCAAAGCATCCCGGATGACCTGTATGAGGCAGCTTCCATTGACGGAGCCGGCAAGCTGAAAGGGTTCCTTGATATTACGCTGCCTTTGTTGAAACCGACCATTTTGGTGGCAGTTCTGCTGCGGACCTTGCAAGCGCTGCAAGTGTTCGATCTGCCATACGCGTTGACCGGCGGGGGACCGGGAAATGCCACTGAAACCTTGGGCATTTTCATCTACCGCTCCAGTTTCGTCAAGCTGGAATGGGCGACCGCATCGGCCCAAGCCGTGCTGCTCATGATCATCTCCATCTTGATCACCATCGTCTATTTCCGAATGTCCCGCCGAGAACGGGCTTAGGCAGGGAAAGGAGGCGCAGCTATGGTTAGCAATCGTTGTGGCAAAACATTGGCGGAGATCGCGTTTTGGGCAGTCTTAATCGGAGTGGTAACCGTCTCTTTCTTCCCTGCCGTTTGGCTGCTGTTGACTTCGCTGAAAGAGGGCAAGGAATTGTTTCAATACCCCATTACCTATTTGCCCAAAACCATCTCGTTTCAAAATTATATCGATGTTTTTCAGAAAAACCCCTTCGGGATTTACATGGCAAACAGCGTTGTAGTGACCGCCATTTCCACAGCCATCGTGGTCCTCGTCTCGACGATGGCGGCGTATGCCTTATGCCGCTTGAATCTGCCATTCCGGGAGTGGATTCTGGGCGGGATACTCGTCTTCTCGATGTTGCCCTTGGTCTCGATCATTCTCTCCATTTTCCTGGTCACTCGCGAGTTGGGATGGCTCAATACCTATCAGGGGTTGATCGGACCTTACGTCACCTTCCAGCTGCCGCTGGCGATCTTTATTTTAAATAATTTTTTCGCCCAGATCCCTCGGGAGTTGGAGGAGGCGGCGTTTATTGACGGCGCGACCCCCCAGGAGACTCTTATGAAGATCGTGGCGCCCCTTTCGGCGCCAGGAATGGTCAGTGCGGCCATTCTGGTGGCCATCATGAATTGGAATGATTTCATCATCGCGGCTGCGCTCACCACCAATCAGGAGATGCGGACCATTCCGGTGGGGATCGTGCTCTACCCGGGCGAATTCGCTTTCCCGTGGGGGACCATTTCGGCTGCTTCGACCCTGGCCGTGCTGCCGATCACCTTCTTTATTCTCTTTGCTCAAAAATGGATCATCCGTGGCCTGACGGCGGGTTCCATCAAGGGCTAACTGCTGTCGGAAGGCGAACGTTGAGTTGAAAGGAGAGTGTTAGCCTTGGAACAGACTAAAATGCGCTGGGAAGAAATTTGCGAAGTGCTCACCTATGACTACCAAGGTTCCGATCTGCGGTGTCGCTGCCAGACTGCGGCTGGCCAGGAGATCAGTCTCAATTTGCGGGTGATCGGTCCGGTGATCCTCCGGGTGCAACTGGGCGAAGCCCCGTCGCATCGAGTGGTAGATACCGGAGACCGGCTTGGCCCGCACCAATTGGAGGAGACCGAGGACGCACTAGTTTTGGCAACGGCTGATTTTAAGGCCGTTATTACCAAAAAACCATTTCATTTTGCCGTCTATGACAGCCAGGGTTACTTTCGCTGTGGCGAGGCGGAGTCCGATCTGAACGTAGCCTTGAAGCCTCTGGCGAAATCGGCCGGCTATTTTTCCGGTTCGCAGAGCGCCGGGCTCATCGGCAGCTTGAAGCTCCGCCCCGGTGAGGCCATCTTTGGCTTGGGCGAAAAGTTTACTGCCTTGGATAAACGGGGCCAGCGGATCGTCTCCTGGAATGTGGATGCCTGTGGCGTCGGGACCGAGGCTTCCTATAAAAACATCCCTTTTTGCTGGTCCACCGAGGGTTACGGAGTTTTTTTCAACACCACTTGTCGGATGGTCCATGAGGTTGGCTATGCCAACACCTCCAGCAGCAGCTATATATTTACCGTTGACGACCGAGCGTTGGAATATTTCCTCTTCTTTGGATCGCCACGCCAAGTCGTCTCGCTATACACCGGAATCTGCGGTCGAGGGCCTCTACCGCCGTTATGGGCCTTGGGAATCTGGTTTTCGCGCTGTTATTATAGGCATCAAAGCGAAGCCGAACAAGTCGCGAAGACTCTCCGCGAATTAGAGATTCCGGCCGAAGTGATCACCCTGGACGGCCGGGCCTGGCTGGACACGGGGACCCGTTGCGATTTTCGCCCCGACCCGACCAAGGTTCCCGATTTGCCCGGGTTTATCGCCGCAATGCGCCGTTACGGGTTCCGGATCTGTTTTTGGGAATATCCTTATCTTTCGGTCGAAAGTCCGTTGTATCCGGAAGCGGCGGCGAAAGGGTACTTTTTACGAGATTTGGAAGGCAAGCCATTGGCATTCGAATGGGAGCCCGCCGGTTTCAATGAATTTCTGACGCTATTGCCGGCCAGTTCCATCGTTGATTTTACCAATCCCGAGGCTGTCCTTTGGTACCAGGCTTTACATATTCCTTTGCTCGAGGCCGGGGTCGATTTCTTCAAAACCGACTTTGGCGAACAGGTTCCGGAAGAGAGCTACACCATGGATGGCCGGAGCGGCCGCGAGTTTCACAACATCTTCTCGGTGTTATATAACCGGACGGTATATGAGGTTACTGCCGCTCACGGGAGATCCGGACCATTGGTTTTCGCCCGCTCGGGCTGGGCCGGTTTGCAACAGTATCCCTGCAGCTGGGGCGGGGACTCTCAAGCCAGTTGGGAAGGGCTTTATTATTCGATCCGGGGCGGCCTCAGCTATACCGCATCCGGAGTCCCGATATGGACCAGCGATGTGGGAGGATTTTACGGGTCGCAGCCCGATCCCGAGCTCTATATCCGTTGGGTTCAGTTTGGAACGTTCTGCCCGCTGATGCGGTGTCACGGCACTACGCCCAGGGAACCCTGGGAGTACGGGGAGCAAGCCTTAGCCATCTTTAAGCAATACGCCGATTTACGGTATCGTTTGTTGCCGTATCTGTACATTGCGGCGGCCAAGGCCACTCAGGATGGCACGCCGGCGCTGCGGCCGCTGGCCATGGATTATCCGGATGACCCGTTGACAGTGGCGTGTGAGGATGAGTATCTGTTGGGAGAGTCGCTTTTGATAGCCCCGGTCTACCGGCCGGGCAGCCGGGAACGCCGAATTTATCTGCCGGCTGGAAATTGGCTGGATTACTGGACTGGAGAGGCTTATGCCGGAAATACCGGGTTCGCTTATCCAGCCGACCTGGAACGAATCCCGGTTTTTGTCAAGACCGGAGCCGTCATTCCGCAGGGACCGGTGCTCTCTCCTATCCTGGATAAAACCCCGGTAGTAAACAGTTTGGAGATCTGTGGGGCCACCGAGGCGACGCTCGAAAGTTACGGGATCCTGCCGGCCGACTTTTTCCGAATGGCAACGAATGGAACAGTGCTGCGGATAGAGAGCAGGGAAGACAGCAAGGTTCAAGAACTGGTGTTTTTCCATCCTAAGCGGCCCGGGACGGTTAAAGTGAACGGCCAAAGGATCGGTTCCACTCCGGCTGAGGCGACCTCATGGTCATATTTTTCGGAAAGCCGTCGTTTGATGATACGGCTTGACCCCTGGCCAGCCCGGGCAGAGATTGCAATTGAATAAAATTCGAGAATTCAACAAGTAAATCCAATGAGGTGAGCAAATGCTACAAAAGCCAAAAGTAGCCCTGATATCGGTAGGCCGAATCTTTTTTGACGTTGATCATGCCCGGGAACGATTGGAGCAGACTATCGCCGGCTTAACGGCCGATTTTGACTTGCGGACTTATCCGGAGGTATTAACCGAGCCGGAGCAGGCTGATGCCGCGCGTGCCGCCATCTTCGCCCAAGGTTCGCCAGATCTGTTGATCGTCCAATATGGAAGTTTCGCGCTTTGGTCAATCATCGACCGCTTCCTGGCCGACTTGCATTTGCCAGTGGTGCTGTGGGTGCTGCCGGAACCGGAGGAGACCCTGGAACGGCGCTTGCGCTTGAATTCAATGTGCGGGGTGAATCTGGGAGCCAATTATCTCCGGTTGAACCGTTATTGGTTCAAGGTGATTTATGGCCCGCCCGGAGCGGCCGAGTTCGCGTCGCAGCTGGCTCGGATTGCCCGGGCGGCTGCGACCCGGACCTTTCTCCGGCAGGCTAAACTGGGCGTGATCGGTCAAGCACCGGATGGCTTCTATCCGTGGCAGGCTCAGTACGACCGGTTGCAAGAACGTTATGGGATAGAAATCGTACCGGTTCCTCTGACGGCGATCGCCAATTCGGTCCGGGAGTTGGCGGAGGAAACTTCCGAACGACTGGCCGACCGTTTTCAAGGAGCGGAGCGCATTGCGGCGGACCAACGTTCCAAGTCCGCCGCGATGCTGCCAGTGTTGCGAAAGATCGTCGCCGAGCTGGGGCTGACTGCTTTGGCGCTGCGTTGTTGGCCCGAGCTCCCTAGCGAGCTGAAGGCGATGCCTTGCTGGGCCATGAGCGAATTGGCCGCCAGCGGAGTGCCCTGTGCTTGTGAAGCCGATATTTACGGGGCTGTCACTCAGCTCGTCCAGTACGGCTTGAGCGGCGCTACTCCGGCCTTGATGGATTTGGTCCATATCGACCCGTCCAGTGACACCATGGTCTTTTGGCATTGCGGAGCCGGACCGTTAAACCTGGCGAATGGACCGGTGGGGGCCATCCTCCATCCCAACCGCAAGGTGGGTGTCTCTTTAGATTTCGAGATCGGCGGCGACGATTTCACGGCGGCCCGGATCGGTTTAGATGTCGATGGGGAGGAACGAATCGGCTGCTTCTATGGGAAGCAGGCCGCCATGCCGCGTCATTTTAACGGCGTTTCCCTCGCTTTGCGGGTGGAGGGCGACGTTACCGCCCGGCTCACCGCCATTTTAGAAGCTGGCTATGAACACCATTTTTCTCTGATATCGGGCGACATTCGTCCCGAACTCCGCATCTTTGCGGAACTGATCGGAGTGCCGTTTCAAGAACTTTAAACTGGTTTTATTTTATTACTTCCCAAAGGAGGCAATCGCATGAGTTCGATCAGCAATGAAGAGCTACGACAGGTTTGCGCCAAAACACGCCGTTTGATCATGGACATGATTTACCAGGCCGGTTCCGGTCATGTCGGTGGCGCCCTTTCGGTCGTGGAGATCATCGCCACCCTTTATTACCGGATCTTAAAAATCGATCCGTCCGATCCACGTTGGGAAAACCGGGACCGCTTTATCCTCTCCAAGGGACACGCCGGACCGGCACTCTATGCTATCTTGGCGCTGGTGGGCTATTTCCCGGAGGCCGAGCTGATGACGCTGAATCATGACGGGACCAACCTGCCGAGCCACGCCGATATGCGCCGGACCCGGGGAATTGACATGACCACTGGGGCATTGGGCCAAGGGCTTTCGGCTGCGGTCGGCATGGCGCTTTCCGCCAAGATGGACCGGAGGGCAAACCGGGTCTTCGTCCTGCTGGGCGACGGTGAATTGAACGAGGGCCAAAACTGGGAGGCGGCCATGACGGCTGCCAAATACCGCCTGAATAATCTGATCGCCGTGGTTGACGATAACAAGCTGCAGATTGACGGGACCTGTTCCGAAGTGATGCCCTTGGAACCCTTGACGGCCAAGTGGACTTCCTTCGGCTGGAAGGTGCTGGAGGTGGATGGCCATGACTTGGATCGGCTGACCGAGACCTTCAACGAAGCCGCCACAGTTGGGGACGCACCAGTGGTCGTCCTAGCCTATACCCATAAAGGCCGTGGCATCTCTTTTGCCGAGGATCAGGTCGCCTCTCACAATATGCGCTTGACCCAAGAACAGTGGGAACAAAGCCGGCGCGATCTCGCCGGAGCCTAAGGAGGAAAGGCAATGTTACACGATTTGGAAATGCGACAAGTGTATTGCGATACCTTGATAGAATTGGCAGCCGAAGATCCGCGGATCGCGATTGTCGAGGCCGATCTGATGAAGGCTACCGGAACAGTCCCTTTCGCCACTCGCTACCCGGAACGGGCCGTCAATGTCGGGGTAGCCGAGCAAAATCTGATCGGAGTTGCGGCCGGGCTGGCGGCTGACGGAAAGATTCCTTTCGCGGCTTCTTTCGCTCCGTTTACCGCACGGCGTCCCTGTGATCAGGTTTTTATCTCGGTCGCCTACGCCGGGCTCAATGTGAAAATAGTCGGAACCGCCCCGGGCGTTACCGCCGAATACAATGGGGGAACTCACATGTGTTTTGAAGATGTTGCGATTATGCGGGCCATACCGCAAATGACCATCATCTCGCCCTGCGATGTTTATGAGCTACGTTCCGCGCTGCAAGCCATCGCCGCTTATCAGGGACCGGTTTATCTGCAGTTGATCCGAGGTAAGATGCCGCCGGTCTTTGACGAACATTATTCCTTCGAGATCAGGCGAGCGGTGAGCATCCGTGAAGGGAGCGATGTGCTGATCTGCGCCACCGGCTATACGACTCACCTGGCGGTCGAGGCCGGTCGGATACTGGCGGAAGCCGGGATCAACGCCGAGATCCTGCACCTTCCGACGATCAAACCCCTCGATGAAAAGGCGGTATTGGCCGCAGCCCGGACCGCCGGCTGTATCGTCACGGTCGAAAACCATAATATCATCGGCGGATTGGGCAGCGCCGTCGCTGAATTGACCGCCGGCCAATACCCGGTGCCGGTACGGAGGGTGGGGGTCCGTGATCAGTTCGGAGAAGTGGGCAAAATCCCCTATTTGGTCGAGCGCTATCGGTTCCGGCCGGCGGATATCGCCGCGGCCTGCCAGGAGGTCATTCAATGGAAGGAGAGAGGATATCATGAAAATAGCTGTCGCCGCCGAGCTTAGTTCGTTTCGTTTAATGAAAATGATCGAAGATTATCTGGTCGAGGCTGGCCACAATGTGGTTAACTTGGGGATGCAGAATGAAGATCAGCCGCTGAAGTTTTATGAGACCGCGCCGCGGGTGGCCCGGGCCATTCAGGACGGAACCGTGGAGCGGGGCATCCTCACTTGCGGTACGGGAACGGGCGTTTGCATCTGCGCCAATAAGTTTAAAGGCGTTTATGCCAGCGCAGTCGAATCGGCAACCGTTGCCGAACTGAATTACGTGATTAATCGCTCCAATGTCCTGTGTATGGGCGCATGGATCGTGGGGGAAAAAGTAGCGCTTGACATCGTCAAACGTTGGCTGAGTGCGGAGATTGGCGCGGGATTCAGTGAGGAGCGCCGACAGATGCAGGCGGTTGGTTTCGCAAAAATCCAAGAGATTGAGAACGAAAACTTCAAATAAATAAAGGAGTGCGGATCCGATGCCGGGATTGTGGCAATTTCAAAATCCGACGCACGTAGTGTTCGGCCCAGGGAGACTGGCCGAGCTGAAAGAGTTAATCACAGGCTTCCGGTCGACGCGGGTGCTATTGATGACCGATCCATTGCTCAGCAGGAAACTGGGACTGGCGGATCGGATCGCCGGGCTGCTGCAAGGCCTTCCCTGCTTGGTCTTTGATGAAGTAGAATCCAACCCGACCAGCGACACCATCGACCGCGCCATCCGCTTGGCGCGGCAGGAACGAATCGATCTGGTAATCGGGTTGGGTGGCGGCAGTTCCTTGGACGCGGCGAAGCTCGTTGCCATCCTGGCGGTTCACCCAGGTGCAGTAACGGATTATCTTGGCGGGCAGTTGCGATTCGAGCGGTCAGGATTGCCTTTGATGGCTATCCCGACCACCGCCGGCACAGGCAGCGAGGTAACTTCGGTGGCGGTCGTCACCAACACTAGGGATCAGGCCAAACAGCCCATTAGCAACCTTTGGCTCTACCCGACGCTGGCGCTGGTCGATCCGGAACTGACCTGGTCGATGCCGCCTCGGGTTACCGCCGCTACTGGGCTGGATGCGCTTTCTCATGCACTGGAGGCGGCTTGGGCCATTACCGCCAATCCTGCCTCCGACGGCTTGGCAATGGAAGCGGCACGATTGATCCTGGGCAACCTGGAACGGGCTTGTTTAGAGCCCGACGCCAGCGAAGCCCGGACGAACATGGCGACAGCCAGTCTGTTGGCGGGGCTGGCATTTAGCCAGACTCGAACCGCTGCCGTACATGCGGTCTCTTTTGTACTTACCTACCGTTATCACATCGATCACGGCGTCGCTTGCGCGTTAACATTGGCTGAGTTTGCCCGGTTTAATTATCCGGCGGTACGAGAAAAGTTTGACCGTTTTCTCCATTATTGGGGCTTCCGGAACGTTGACGGATTGGCCGACCGGATCGACGGTTTGAAACGGGTGTTGGGCCTACCGGTTCGCTTAAGCGAGCTGGGAATCGGCCCTGCCGATTTACAGCTAATCATCCAGGAAAGTTTTCATCCCAATATTAAACTGAATCCCCGTCCCGTTTCGGAGGAGGATTTGCGGAACATTTATGGTAATATCATGTGATATCGTCTGAGCCGATGTTAATTTTAACCCATGGTAAGGAGCAAAATGAAGAAGAAAGGTTCGGAACAGTCCAATATTATTCTGCAACGCACCCATAAAAAAAACGCGTTGTTGCAATTGATCCGCCAGCATAAACAACTTTCCCGTTATGATCTGGTTAATCTAACCCGTCTTAGCAATTCTACGGTGTGGAGCCTAGTCACTGAATTGATGGAAGAAGGTTTGATAGTAGAATCGGGGATCGGCGATTCAAAGGGCGGCCGACCCCCGCTCCTGCTGGAGATCAATCCGACCGCAGGCTATATTGTAGGGATGGATTTCGACGGAAACCGGGTGCGAACCGTGGTGGTCAATTTTAAGGCAGAGGTCATTTATGCGTCACGACGAGCCCTCAACGAATTGGGAGGACGGAATGAGATCCTGAAAGAATTAGTCAACTGCGTAAAGGAAGCGGTGGCCAAATCAGCGATCAAACCGGAAAGTATTATGGGGATCGGGATTGCCGCCCCGGGTTTGATCAATGTGGAAACCGGATGCTGCCGCTATTATCCCAACTTGCCCGATTGGCGGGATGTGCCGTTAAAAGACGTTTTCGAGTTTGAGTTCGGAATCCCGGTCTACGTTGAAAATAACAGCCAGGCCACAGCGCTTGGCGAACGTATCTTCGGTGCGGGTCAAAAGGCCAAGGATTTGATCTGTATCGTCAGTCGCACCGGCATCGGGGCGGGTATCATCATTAACGGGCAGCCTTATTACGGAGTCAATTTTACAGCCGGGGAGCTGGGCCACATCACGATCGACCGCAACGGCCAACGTTGCCGCTGCGGCAAACGCGGCTGTCTCGAAACTTTCGCTGCCACCCCGGCGATTTTGAAACGGGCAGCCAAGATATTAGAGGCCCAGGAGAGTGCCTCGCTCCTCGGAAGCAAAATTCATTCGGCCCCGGAAGAACTGGAACTGGAGATGATCTGGGAGGCTGCCGCCGCGGGCGACCCGGTGGCCAGGGCAGTCGTTTTAGAGACCGGGGAGTATCTGGGGGAAGGCATTGTCAATGTGATCAATCTATTGAATCCGGAGATGATCATTTTAGCTGGCGATCTGTTGGGCGGCGGAGCCCTCCTGTTGGATTCCATCAAAAAAACCGCTAAGGAATTGGCGTTAGACGCTAGCCTGCAAAATGTGACTATTGTCTATGCCCAACTTAAAGAGAACGCCGGAGCGATCGGCGCGGCCACGGTGGTCCTACAGCAGAAGTTCAATAGTTTTCTGGAACCGATTTAAATAATGGGAGTACAGCAATGGACATATGGATCGCCTTAGGATTTGGCCTGGTGATCTTGGCTACCCATTTTTTGGAGGGGATCACCGGTTTTGGCTGTACCGTGTTGGCATTACCGTTCTGCATCATGCTGGTGGGGATCAAATCCGCTGTCCCGATCCTGGTCATTTTGGCGCTTTTGTTAGCCTTGTATGTAGTGATCATTGCCTGGCCCCATATTGTCTGGCCGCAGTTCCGGACGATCCTAATCTATGTGGGATTGGGGTTGCCGGTTGGGATGTGGCTCTTTACCCGGTTCCCGGAGGGGGTGCTCCGTAAGATCCTGGCTGTCTTCATGGTCATCGTCTCCTTGCGCGGTTTATGGAAGGTCTTTCATCCCGGCCCAAAGGCAAATCCTCCCCATTGGCTGGGCTCGCGATTATGCTTGTTTTTGGGGGGATGTGTTCATGGCGCGTTCGGGTCCGGGGGGCCGTTGGTGGTCGTCTACGCTACCAAGGCGTTGCCCCGCAAAGAAAATTTCCGGGCCACCCTCTGCCTACTCTGGCTCACCTTGAACAGCATCATTCTGATCAGGGATTTCAGAGCCGGCCTCATCACCCCGCAAGTAATCATTCTGTTGCTTTACGCATTGCCCTTTTTGGCTGCTGGCGCCTGGTTGGGCAACTTAGCGCACCATCGTGCCAATGAGGTCGTTTTTCTGAAAATTGTCTATGGAGTGTTGCTTTGGACCGGTCTTTTCATGTTCCTCTAGCCATCAGATTGAAGTTTGAAGAGTCGGATGTTGTTAGGATTCAAGCAGGAAATTATGGGAAAAACATCGAAACATTATCTAGATTTGAGGATATACTTCGATAAAAACGGAGGAGAATCCCGCCCCGAAATCAAACCAACTGTTTGGTGCGTTTTACAAACCCCAATATACCAATTTTTGAGGAGGAAAGCTATGAAACAGACCAAGAGAATTATTTCACTACTGATGGTTGTCGTGATGGCGATGGCATTTTCACTGTCGCTGGCGGTCAAGGCGGCGGACAGCCATGCCGATGTCGTGGGAATTGTCGCCGAGGTGCAAAAATACGGCAACCTGACGATGGACATTAAACCGAAGGCCCTCTATGATGCGGGTTGTCAATTGGGCGATATCCTCGATGTTACGGTGAGCACAAATGTACTTAAAATACCCTTCTGTACCTCTTATAGTGATGTCGACACCGGAAACCTGGTAGTGCGCGATGACAAGGCCAATAATTTACTCATTGTTGCTATCAACATGGGTAACTTTTCAACGAAATATAATGTCAAGGTGGGCGATAAGCTAACCTTCTCGTTGGCGGAAAAGGCAGGTTATCTTTCCGAGTATCAGCTGCGTCAGCTGAAACGCACCAATGTACGCGCTGATTATGCCACGGATTCAATATTTGCCAATTTCCGCAGTATTACGACGACCGGAATAAAGCCCGCTGTTTTATACCGAAGCAGCAGCCCGATAAATAATGAAATCGGTCGCGCGGCTTATTCCAATGCGTTGGCTAAAGCGGTAGGGATTGCAACGATCCTCAATTTATCGGATTCGGCTGAAGAAATTAAAGGTTATTTCGGAACCAAGGATTTTGCTTCGGACTATTACAAGTCGCTTTATGATGCCGGTAAAGTTAAAGCTTTGAATATGGACGTTAATATTGCCGGGGCAGACTTCGGGAAGAAATTGGCCAAGGGACTCCGTTTCTTGAGGGAAAATAACGGACCTTATCTGATCCACTGCACTGAGGGTAAAGATCGGGCCGGTTTTGTCAGCGCCGTCTTAGAGTCGCTGATGGGTGCGAAGCTTGACGAAGTCGTTGCCGATTATATGGTTACCTATGAGAACTACTACGGAGTTAAAAAAGGAAGCGAGCAGTATAACTCCATCGCCAACAGCAATATCGTGACTTCATTGACCACGGTGGTTTGCGGATATCCCAAGGGAACCGACATTTCGGGGGCCAACCTTGCGACGGCCAGCGAGAACTATCTTAAGAAATACGGCATGACCGCCAATGAAATTGCCGCGCTTAAGAAAAAGCTCTCAGCGGATTCTGTTTATAAGACTCCCAATATATCCGGTCCGGTTAAAGAGATCGAAAAATACGGGCATGCCCTGACGGAAATTTCAATCGCGGACTTCTACAAATTGGGCTTTAAAACGGGCGACATGGTAACCGCGATCTTTGATAACGGTTTTGTGCTTGAGGCGCCATTTCTGGACGGTTACTATGTCGATGCCGGTAAGCCACTGGTTCGTGCCTATCCGGGACAAACCAATATCGCAGTATGTATCAATTATGGTAAGCTTAATGAGATCGCTCACGTCAAAGTGGGTGACCAAGTTACAATTATGCTGACCGGCCGCGAGGGATATCTCACGCAGTACGAGATTCGCAAGTTAAAGCGCACCGATAACCGCGCGGATTATCCCTCTGATGAGATATTTGCTAATTTCCGCAGCATCACGGCGGGCAATATTGCCAAAGGGGCGGTTTACCGCAGTTCGAGCCCGATCAATAACGAACTGGGCCGCGCTTCCTATGCGGATAATCTCATTAAAGGGGCGAAGGTAAATACCGTTATTAATCTTGCCGATTCCACCGAGAATATTAAGACGTATCTGGCGGCCAAGGATTTTGCATCCCCATACTATGCCGATCTTTTAAAGAATAATCGAGTATTATGTTTGAATATGGGACTCGCCTATGCCAGCGCGGAGTTTAAAGCAAGCATCATTAAAGGCCTTGCCTTTATGGCGGAGAATCAAGGGCCCTATCTCATCCATTGCACCGAAGGCAAAGATCGCACCGGATTCTTTGCGGCATTGCTTGAATCGTTGATGGGCGCCTCAAAGAATGAGATTGTTGAAGATTATATGCAAAGTTATATCAACTACTATGGCGTTCAGAAGGGTACCGATAAGTATCAGGTGATTTCCGGCGATGTCCTTGATATGCTGAAGTTTATGGCGGGAACCGCTGATTTGGACAAAGCCGATCTGGCGGCGGCCGCGCAAAAATATCTCCTTTCCGGCGGGATGACGGCGCAACAAATTGAAACATTAAAGGCGAACCTAGCCGCAAAACGCTGAGAATATTGATAACTGACGTATTATGGCTTGATATAAAACCTTCGTGAACTGTAGACAAATCCACCGTCCGGATTTGTCTACAGTCTGTAACCAGCTAAAAAGCTGGTTTTTTGTTTTTTCTGGAAGCTAACGGACGGCTGAAAAGTGTAGAGAGAGGAACTCCGGCGGTTAGCGTCAGAGCTAATTTAACGCATTGTGCTAATTAGACTTCATCTTTAATCATCAATCATCAAGATTTTTATCCACAAAAGTTAGATCTTGATTCACAAAAGATCGATCTGGAATCGTCGCAGATCGATCTTTATTAACAAAAGATCGATCTTTATCCACCAAAGTTAGATCTTGATTCACAAAAAATCGATCTGGAATCATCGCAGATCGATCTTTATTAACAAAAGATCGATCTTTTGTGGATAAGTGAGTTCCGCCAATAATCCGGGATGAAACCGGAACGCCTCCGCCCGCCGTCTTTACGGTTTCAATTCCATGGCCGTAAATCTCGGATTGCTTCTCAAATCCCTTCGCTTCGGATGGAGTTTATCCCAACCCTTTTTATTTTCCGTATCCAAACCAAAATCTTAGCGCATCGTCTTGGCTATTTCCTGAATAAGCTCATCGGTCATCCTAGGCAGTTTCAAAGTTCATCTAGCACAACGCGTTAATTTAATATCGTGCTGGGACAATCCAATGGCTATTGTTGTCAATTAAAAATAACTGTCCAGAATGAAAAGGGTGACGGTAGTTGTTATAGGGAGTTATCCAGCATTAAAATATTAAAATTTAATTGCAAAAAAGTGAATAGAAAAAAGGGTTATTGAAATCGGACGGCGAATAAAATAGCTTATAATACAGAACGTAGTTGCATGATAAGGAACATAGGAATGAGATCGTTGCTTAATATCACTGGATATTATTGAACGATGAAATTTAAACCTTCAAATTAAGCGATATTTGGCTTAATTTGAGGAGAGGAGATTTCCGTTTTATCCAGGGGCATATCTTATTGTTGCTTATTTAAAGGAACAATATTGCATAATACGGAACAAATCTTCTGAAAAATTATGAAATCCCTGAAGGTGAAAATGGCTTAAACCATTCCTGGCGCTTCCTTATGAGACGGGAGTAAAGGAAATAGGCCGGGACACCCTGGTTTTCTAGTTTGTTCGAAAGAATCTTTAGGGAGGTGCGACTGTTCAATTAAAAAATTGATTCAGAAATGAATAAGAAACAGAAATAGGAGGGAATGTTGATGATGGAACAAAAAAACGTTCTAAAGTTCATTTTAGTTTTCGTAATGGTATTTACAATCGTATTAGGACTTGGCTCAGCGGCACCATCCACTGCGGCGGCAGCGAAGGAAATTTTGATCGGCGTCTCTACCGGCCTTACCGGTGCTTTTGCTGTGGATGGGGAAAAAGTGAGACAGGGTGTCAACATGGCACTTGACGAGATCAATGCCAAGGGTGGTGTTTTGGGCAAAAAGATGAAAGCGGTATTTGAGGACGATCAAAATAACCCGGCAACCGCTGTAAATACTGTTAATAAACTGGTCAGCGAAGGCGTTGTCGCCATGGTCGGCCCCACCTTAAGTTCGACGGTCATGGCTACCGAACAAATCGTCAAACGGGCCGGCATTCCGCTGCTAACCGGCGGCACCAATCCTAAACTGGTTAACTTGGGCAACCCCTATATCTTTCGGATCAGAGCCTCTGACACGATTATGGCTAAATTGGCCGCCAAATATGCCACAGTAAACTTAAAAGCCAAAAAAGTCGGTATGTGTTATAACAATGATGAATTCGGGACCGGTGGCAGGGACGTCATCGACGCTTACCTGAAGAGCATCCGCGTGCCGTTTGTAAGCGAGGGCCATAACACGGGCGATAAAGATATGACCGGTCAATTAATTAAGCTAAAAAATGCCCAAATCGATGTGCTGATTATTTGGACCCATGATCAGGAAATGGCGATCCTGGGTAGACAAATGAAGGAATTGAACATCAACATTCCGGTGGTTTGTGGGCCCGGAATCACTACCAATCAAGTATTAAATCTGGTGGAAAAGGAATGGGTCGAAGGCTGGTTTAGCGTAACCGATATCGTACCGACCGATCCTTTGTCCAGGGTGCAAAATTTTGAAAAGCGGTTCCAAGCAAAATATAAGGTTCCGGCGGAATTATATGCCGCTGCGTATTATGGGGGCGTAATTGTACTGGCGGATGCAATAAAAAGAGCGAAGAGCGCCGATGGTGACAAAATTCGTGATTCATTATTGCGGACCAAGAATATTTTGGGGGCTATTGGAACTTATTATTCCAATGAAAAAGGAGAATTAATGCATGAAGCCAGTATTGCGGTAATTAAGAATAAAACGCCCCAAATCCTTGATCATGTCAAAGAGTAATTTTACTTATGTCCGTATCAACCCATAAATCAGTGAGCACTTTATGTTATTTTAATGCATGCATGAGTGAGGCAAAAATCTCTTGAGAAAGTGTTTGACAGTTAACTTATGGGTATTCAAATTTAGGTTCATCGTTTTCGGATTTGAATACCCCTCCTTTAATCGATTTTCACTCAGCTAAATCAGCCCTATAGCACATGAACTGTGCTTATAGTTGGTCATCCCGATCATCAAGATAAGTTAAAACAAAAATCGATCATTAATTTGGAATATGAAGAGTCTTCTTGCAAAATGCTCGATAATGGTGGAAAATGGAGGATTTTTACTATGCTTCAGATTATTTTGCAACTTTTGATGAGCGGCATCGCGATGGGTTTTATTTATTCATTGGTAGGAATCGAATTTACTTTAATCTGGAATTCCAGCAGCTTGGTGAATTTCGGACATGACAAATTTATCGTATTAGGGGCTTATATTTTTGGTGGGACATTTATTTTAGGGATGGGGCTCAATCCCGTTTTGGGGCTTATCTTCACGTTGATTGCCATGGCTATTTTTGGGGCCATTGTAGCGGCGGGAATCTTTAATCCCTTGCGCAATATGTTCTCCGATATATTTGCGGTGATGGGAACGATCATGTTGGCGAGAATTATCACGGAATCATGCCGCTTAATTTGGGGACCGACTCCCTTTACGATCAGCGGCTTTTTAAATGGGACAACGCATATTGGCAATATTGTTTTACCCAATCCCAATATTTACATGATTATCGTTTCAATTTTAATCGTCATTGGTCTGCAACTTATTTTTCAGAAAACGAAAATAGGAAAAGCAATGCGCTGTATCGCCCAAAACAAGGAAGCATCGGCATTAATGGGGATCAATGTTCCTAAAATGATTCAAGTTTCGGTTGCGCTTAGTTCAATGATTTGCGCAATCATTGCCATCTTAATCATTCCCATTTTTACTGTGGACGGTAATATGGCCGGGATGATCGGTTTGAAAGGTTTTGCTGCTGGTGTGGTCGGCGGATTCGGTTACCTCCCAGGAAGCATCGTAGGCGGATTATTCATTGGAATCCTGGAAAACATCTGTGTCAGTTTTATGCCTGCTGTATATAAGGACGTTGTAGCCTTTGTCCTGCTGATAGTGTTTCTTCTAATTAGACCTCAGGGAATCATGGGTAAAAAAGCAATTTGATATTGGATTGCTATTAAAAAATAAAGGGGTTAATGACCTTGAACATTAAAAAAAGTAGAATGTTCATTGTTTGGGTAGGATTGATTATATTGCTATTTTTCTTGCCTTTACTGTTAAAAAACGCTTATTATCAAACGCTGTTTAACCAAGCCTTGATTAATTTAATTGTGGTGTTGGGTCTCAATTTTATTATCGGCCTGACCGGGCAGATGAATTTGGGTACGGCCGGAATTATGGCAATTGGCGCTTATCTATCGGCATTATGTTCTATCAATTATCATATCTCCCCTTGGCTATGTTTAGTCGTTGCCATTGGCGCCGGATATTTGATCGGCATTGGATTGGGTTATCCTAGTCTACGCGTTAAAGGTGTTTATTTGGCTTTGACAACCCTGGGATTCGGCGAGATCGTTCGTTTAATGCTTACCAATTTGAGCAATATTACCGGAGGGACCCATGGTGTCACAAATATCCAAGGCTATAATTTTTTTGGATTTAGTATCAGTACCCCAATCAGTTTCTATTATTTTTTGGTTGTGATCACAATCATGATGATCTTTATTTCAAGCCGGATTGTCAATTCGAAATGGGGACGGGCGTTTAAAGCGATCCGGGACAATGTAGATGCCGTGGAAGCTTGTGGCATCGATATCGCGGACATTAAGATTAAAGCTTTTACTTTGGCTGCTATCTATGGTAGTTTTGCCGGCGCGTTATATGCCCACTTGATGGGCTATATTAACCCGGCCGGTTTTACCAGCGATTTATCGTTTAACTTCATTGTAATGATGATGGTAGGCGGAATCGGTTCGGTTTTCGGTAATATCATTGGCGCGATTTTGGTGACTATCCTACCTGAACTGTTACGTTTCCTGAAGGATTATTACTGGCTTGTTTTCAGTATCATTGTTTTGATCTTTTCGATAATTTTGCCCAATGGTTTAGTGTCGTTGGTACCACTGATCAAAAATCTTTTCAAATTAAAAACAGTAAGGAAAGCGAAAGGTGGCGAACAAATTGGCAACGATTCTGCAATTAGATAAAGTAACCAAGCGTTTTTCCGGTTTGATAGCCGTTGATAATCTTTCGATGCAAGTTGAAGAGAAAAGTGTCCATGCTTTAATCGGACCCAATGGTTCAGGGAAAACGACGACTTTGAACCTGATCAACGGGGTGCTAAAAGCAAACAGTGGTACCATTACCTATAAAAATGAAATTATCAATCTCTTGCCGACTTTCCAGATCGCGCGAAAAGGCATGGGCAGAACCTTTCAAAATATTAAATTATTTAACTCCATGTCCGTCATCGAGAATGTAATGATTGGCGGTCATTTTTCAACCTCAATGGGGTTGGTAAAGTTTATATTGGATATCGCTGGGGCGAATAAAGAAGAAAAAGAATTGCGTGAAAAAGCCAAAGCAATTTTAAATTTTATCGGTTTATATGATCTTCAGGATGAACTCGTTAAAAATTTACCTTATGGACGCCAAAAAATACTCGAACTGGGCCGGACTCTCATGAGCGATCCCCAATTGATCCTGTTGGATGAACCCGCTGCAGGACTAAATCCATCCGAGCGTATTGAATTTATCGCGATCTTAAATAAAGTATTTGATCAAGGGATCACCTTATTCTTAATTGAACACAATATGGATGTGGTTATGAATATTTCTCATAAAATTACAGTGTTAAATTTCGGTGCTAAAATCGCCGAAGGCCCACCCAAAGCAATCCAAAACCATGAAGAAGTCATTAAAGCCTATTTAGGTGAAAAATTTAAAATTGGTAAGGAATCGATGGAGGTGGGCTGAAAATGCTGACTGTTAAGAATATCGATGTCTATTACGGAAAAGTCCAAGCTTTACATGGGGTTTCAATTGAAGTTCAAAGCGATGAAATCATCTCAATCATCGGTTCCAATGGAGCTGGCAAATCTACTTTAATGAGAACCATTATGGGTTTGAATAAACCAAAAGTCGGCGAGATTACTTTTCTGGGGGCGGCCATCAACAAATTAAAGACGGATGCGATTGTCAAAAAAGAGATCGTCTATGTCCCGGAAGGACGACAAATTTTCCCCGAACTGACCGTTACCGAGAATTTAGAGATGGGCGCATACAGCAAAAGATATCATGTCAAAGAACTCAATGAAAAAATAGCGGAAATGTTTACGATGTTCCCGAGGTTAAAAGAGCGTCACAAACAGATGGGAGGGTCGTTGAGCGGTGGCGAACAACAAATGCTTGCTATTGCAAGAGGCTTAATGGTAAATCCCAAATTAATCATGTTTGATGAGCCATCTTTAGGCTTGGCGCCAGTAATTGTCGATGAAATGTTCGAAATTATTTTGAATATTAATAAAAATAAGCATATACCGATCATTTTGGTTGAGCAAAATGCGTATATGGCACTGAAAATTTCGTATCGGGGCTATGTATTAGAAAACGGCTTTATTAAATATCAAGGCAAAAGTGAAGATTTAGCGAATAGCCTGGAGATTAAGCGGGCATATCTGGGAGGGTAATTTTTTTATTACATTCTTTGATATCATCAAAAATACTTTAAATTAAACGCTATTATAGGCTGCAATTAACTCATTTGGCCGCTTGAATTTTTGTAACAATACTTCTGCATTTATAAATCAAAAAAATATCGTAATATTTTTATCTTATAAAGTTTATGGCTTTTAATTTTCTTAGAAAAGACCAAAACATACTATAATCAAGGAACAATATTGCGCAATAAGGAACGATAAATCAACCTAGCTTGAGTACGGGATAGATAACATAGAAAGGAAGTGAAGTCATAAAAAAATATAAATTCATCGGAGAAATATCGCGAAAGGAGTGATCATCAGATAGCTACAGGTATTTTTTAGTTTAAGATACTGAATAGGTAAAAGAAGATAAAGAAGATTTGGAGGTAGTAGATATGAAGACCAAAAAGTTGTTAATCATTTTGTTTTCGGTGGTCATTATTTTTAGCGTGATTCCGCTGGGGATGACTACGTCTGCCGCATCAGGAGAGATTCTAGTCGGCTGTTCCACGGGTCTCACCGGATCTTTTGCCGAAACTGGGGGAAGAATCGAGCAAGGGATATTGATGGCTGTGGATGAGGTCAATCAAAAAGGCGGGGTTTTAGGCAAAAAATTACGGGTAACGTTTGAAGATGATCAAGGCAATGCCGCCATGGCGGTTAATACTGTTAATAAATTAATTAGTGAAAATGTAATTGCATTAATTGGTCCTACTTTAAGTGCGACGCTTATGGGAACAGAACAAATAATAAAGAAAGCAGCTATTCCTTGCTTGGCGGCGGGCACGAGTCCGAAAATCGCTGAACTGGGCAATCCTTACATATTTCGAATTAGAGTTTCGGATTCGCTGACCGCTAAATCCGCCGCTAAATTTGCCGTGGAAAAACTAAAGGCGAAAAAAGTCGGGATATTATTCAATAATGACGAGTTTGGAACCGGCGCGCGCGATGTAATGGAGAAATATCTTAAGAGTGTCAATATACCAGTAATCAGTGAAGGACACAATTCCGGGGATAAAGATATGACTGGCCAATTGATTAAAATGAAAACCGCAAATGTAAATGCGATGATTGTGTGGACCCACGAGCAGGAGACTGCGATTACTGGCAGGCAATTGAAGGAATTGAACATTAAAATACCAGTAATCGGTTCGCCGGCTTCGAGTACTGCTCAAACATTGGACTTAATGGATAAAGAGTGGGTTGAAGATTGGTATACCGTCACCGATCTAGTGCCGACTGATCCAATGCCGAGTGTGGTCAGTTTCGTTAAAAAATATAAGGCCAAATATAAAATAACTCCTGAATTGAACGCCGCCGCTAACTATGGAGCCGTATTGATTTTGACGGATGCGATAAAAAGAGCCAAAAGTACTGATGGCGAAAAGTTACGGGCGGTGTTAATGGCAACCAAGAATTTGAAAGGCGTAATCGGGGTTTATTCCGCTAACGATAAAGGCGAGATGGCCCACACGGTCAGTATTGCCCAAATTAAAAATAAAGTACCGCAACTAATTACCCATATCAATGAATGACAAGAAAGCATTATGAAACATATTAACGAATCGCTAACGCATTCCAATTCAGCTTGAAGCGCCGGACTATTCTTAAAAATCGGGGTGGCCGGGAGGATTTAGTACGTAAAAACCCGACCACCCCTTTCACCAATGATGATCGGTACGCATTAACTTGTTTGAATAACGATGAAAGACATTTTGAAGCTTTTGAATAAGGTGAATGATAGCTGTTAAATTTGAATGAGTGAAAAGGTGATACTATGTTATCGGTCAGGATAGCTCCTAATGAGTTCCGGCGCGGGCGTGAAATTATCCACGAAGTTGGCGACTGCTCAAGAAAACTGGGGCAAAAAGCTTTAATCATCGGAGGCACGAGGGCTTTGGCGGCGGTCCGGGACCAATTAATTCCGAGCTTGCACCGAGCGGACGTTGAATATACGATAAGTCCGTTTCAAGGGTTTTGCTCGCCGACCAAGATTGAGCAATATCGCCGGGAGACGCTGGAAGGAGATTACGATTTGCTCATCGGCGTGGGCGGTGGCCGGGTGCTGGATACGGTTAAGGCGGCCAGTAACATGGCCAATAAACCGTTAGTAACCATTCCGACCATCGCTGCCACTTGTGCCGCATGGACCCCGTTAGCGGTGATTTACGATGATCAAGGTACCTACCAGTCGGTCATGGAATATGTTGATTCCCCGCGAATAATTTTGGTTGATTACGATGTGCTTGCCAAAGCCCCGGTGCGCTATCTCGCTTCCGGAATCGCTGATTCTTTGGCAAAATGGCATGAGATCACCTTGAATACCGCGATGATGCCCCAGCTCGATCTGACGGCGGAGGCCAGTTTGAACTTAGCGACGCAATGTAACCGAATTTTATTGGATAACGGACCCGTCGCAATTAAAGATGCAAGCGCTTCACTGATCAGCAAGGATCTTGAAAAGATAATTGATACCGTTATTTTTTTGGTGGGTGTCATCAGCGGACTGGCCGGTGAAGCCGCCCGTTTAGCCATTGGACACACGATTTATAATTGCCTTTCCAATTTTCGCTCCGCCGACGGGTATCTGCATGGTGAAAAGGTCGCCTTCGGCCTGGCGGTGCAGCAGGTATTGCAAGGCAAGCCGGAGACGGAAATCAGCGCTTTTATCAAGTTTATCATGGCGATCGGAGTGCCTGGGACTTTGGCCGGGTTGGGGATCGTCGATCCCCAAGAGCGCAGCCAACTGTTCGATTTGATTGCCAAGGAGGATACCTTGATAAACGCCCCGCTGGACGGTTCAAGAACTAATATTGAGCGAGCTTTTGCTACGGTCGAACATTTAGCGCTAGCCAACGGGAAAGGTCCTATTATTTTTTAGTTATCTTACGAAACAATGTTTTATGATGAGGAACATCGCTACCATGATTGAGAAAAGAAGCGCCTTAATGACAACGCTACGATAATGGATTTAATTTTCTACCTATTAAAGGGAACATAAATGCATAATACGGAACGATATTTTATTGTTTTCTAATTTAATTAGATAAGAAAGGAAGGAATCACAATGGCTCAAAAACCGGTTTTTCCGGGAATTATCTCTCCCATCGTCACACCTTTCACCAAGGAAGAAACTTTGGATGAAAAATTATTGCGAAGGGAGGTGAAGTATCTTTTAAAGGCCGGTATTCACGGTATTAGCCCCGGGGGAAGCACTGGCGAGGGAGAACTGGTGCGCGACGAGGAACTGGTCCGGATGGTGGAAATCGTCCAGGAGGAAAATTTCGCAAAGATTCCAGTGGTTGTCGGGATCATCAGGACCTCGACCCGCGATGCGCTTCGGACGGCGCTGGCCGTCAAAAAGGCCGGGGCCACGGCGTTGATGGTTACTCCCATTCAGTATCTGGGCGGTACCGATGCGGATGGCAATTACCAGTATTATGACCGGATTTCCGAAACGGTGGGATTACCGATCATCATTTATAATGTCGTACCCCAAAACGAGATCAAACCGGATTCATTTTATAAGATGTTGGACATTGTCAACGTAATCGGGATCAAGCAGAGCAATGGCGGGGTGCCAAGTTTTATGGACATGATGATCACTTGTGGCCAAAAAGGCTTAATTTACAGCGCTTCCGACGAAATGCTGTATACTACCTTCGATCTGGGGGCGACTGGGGCTATCGCAGCGATCTTGACTTTGTTTCCGCAGATTTCGGTAGAGATTTGGGATGCGGTTAAGGCGGGCGACTCCGAGCACGCAAAGGCACTTCAAGCCAAAATTTATCCAGTGTGGAGCATGATCAAAGGGCCGCAATTCCCGCGCCGGATCAAGGAAGCGTTGAATCAGAGCGGACGTCCGGTTGGAATCGCCGCGAGTCCGCGTTCTGCGGCCAGCGCGACAGAGAAAGAAAGCATTCGAAGAGCATTGCAACAATTGAGCAGTTCGTTCTAATGTTTACAGTTCATTCTAACTAATGTTTTAGGCGCATGACAAAATACTTATTAATGAGGAGAATTTTAAATGTTTAACAAAGACAAGTACGGCAAGATCCTGGTCCCCATGGTGACTCCGTTTAAAGAAGATCAAAGCGTTGATTATGAAGCAGCGGCTAGTATTGCCCGGAAACTGGTCGCTGATAAATTGGCGGATTCAATTGTGCTCTCGGGAACCACTGGCGAATTTTTCACCATGAGCTTTGATGAACGAGTCAAGCTGTTCCAAACCATCAAAGAGGCGGTAGGCCAGGAGATCCCTTTGATCGCGGGTACTGGTTGCGCGTCTACGGTCGAGACCATCGCCTTAAGCAAGAAAGCGGAAGAACTCGGCTATGAACTGGTCATGGTAGTTTCTCCTTACTATACCAAGCCCAATCAAGCCCAACTGTATAACCATTATAAAAAAGTCGCGGAATCGATCAAAGTGGATATGCTGGTGTATAACATTCCGATTTTTACCGGAGTCAATGTGAATCCGGAGACGCTTGCCGAATTGGCGAAGCTTAAAAATATCGTTGGCGTCAAAGAAGAGGCTGAACTCAATGCCAAACAAATTACGGCTTTTCTCAATGCCACGCCGGAAGATTTCATCGTTTATAACGGCGACGACACCATGGTGATTGAAGCCTACGCTCAAGGCGGCGCCCGCCGGATCGGCGGGGTCATCAGCGGCGCTTCCCATGTTCTGGGTCATCAGATCCGGGCCATGGTTGACGCTTTCCTCGCCGGAAGGGTCCAGGAAGTTGCCGATACCCAACGCCAATTGATGAAGTTTTACCGGATTATGGGCCAGAACGATCGTACCAATCCAGTCAGCCTGATTAAGGAGGCAATGCGGTTGGTCGGATACAACGCCGGTTATCCGAGACTGCCGCTAACCCCGGGTACCCCGCCAGAGATTGCTGAAATTAAAGCAGTGCTGAAAGAACTGAAAGTCCTATAGTTTGATCTTTCGTGAATCAAGGAACTATGGCAATGATCGCCATAGTTCCTTTTGTGGATAAAGATCTGTCTTTTGTGAATAAAGATCGATCTTCTGTGGATCAAGATCGATCTTTTGTTAATAAAGATCTGTCTGCGACGATTCCAGATCGATCTTTTGTGAATAAAGATCGATCTTTTGTGGATCAAGATCGATCTTTTGTGGATCAAGATCGATCTTTTGTTAATAAAGATCTGTCTGCAATGATTCCAGATCGATCTTCTGTGAGTAAAGATCGATCTTTTGTGGATCAAGATTTTGATGATATGAAGTTCGATTCTAAAAATTAAAAAAAATTTTATTTTTAAGAAGGAAAAATGGGACTTGGCGAGAATTTTTATAGCAATAATAAGGAACAATGTTCCTCTATAAGGCACGATAAGATGATCGTTGGAAAGCGATAAAGGGTCCGGCTTTCGGACCGAATTGTAAAATAACTCTTAAAGCGGGGAAATGGGAACGATGGCGGCACAAAAGATCGAATCGGTTGCGAAAGCTTTGACGATCCTGATGTTATTCAAAATGAACAAAGACGAATGGGGGGTCTCCGAGATCGCCCGGGAACTCGGCATGCAGAAAAGCACAGTCTTCAGGCTGCTGGCAACGATGCAGGATTATGGTTTTGTCCGGAAAAGCGATAATAATACCTACCGCTTGGGATTACGCGTCCTGGAGTTGGGCAGCATTGTCGCAAATACTTTCAATTTTCGCGATGTGACGGGGACATATTTGCGCAAGGTATCCGAGCAGTGCGGAGAAACGGTTCACTTGGGGATACTGGACGACTGTGAAGCCATGTCGATTGAAACTGTCGAAGCGCAAAATACTCTGAAGTCGACGATTGTGGTGGGGAAACGGACTCCGTTATACTGCACCAGTGTCGGCAAGGCGATCCTCGCGTTTTTGCCGGAGGATGAACGCAATGCCATCATTCAGAAGATCAATTTCCACAAGTTTACCGACAATACCATTACCGACGCGAATACCTTGGTTGAGGAGCTGAAAATCACCCGGGAGCGCGGCTATGCCCTGGACAATATCGAGCACGAACTGGGAGTGAGATGTGTCGCCGCCCCGATTTGGGATCATACCGGGCGAGTGCTGGCTTCGTTGAGCATTTCCGGACCCAGCGTGCGAATCACCGAGGACAGAATCCCCGAACTTTCCCAATTAGTTTTAAAAGCGGCCCACGAGATATCGCGCGAATTGGGTGCCCGTAGGATTATTTCATAGGATCAGCCGCAGTGTCGGCTGCTTATTTTTTTGCATTGTTATTGGAACGTTGTTGCGCATAACGAAACACAATTCGTGAATCGGGCCCGGCGGAAGAACGAAATGGCAGGGGAGGAGTGTGACAATCACTAAACATAAAGCTAAACCCATCTGAGCGATCAGACGATTTCGAACGAATAAGCCTGCCAAAGGCTAGATACTAAAGGTGGTGAGTAGCTTGAAGAGCAAGTTGTCCATGTTCCTGTTGTTAGCGCCTTTCAGCGTAATATTTGTAATTTTCTTGTTGTTTCCGCTGCTATACGGAGTTGTTTTGAGCTTATCCGATCAGGCCAGCCGATTTTCGGTGCTCAACTATTGCAATGTGCTGCGCGATGGAATTTTCGGAAAAGCTTTACTAAATACATTATTTTATATCACGGGCAATGTTTTCTTAGCGATACTCTCGTTATTGATCGCCATTCTGATCAAGGAGCTAAACGCGGAAAAACTGGCCAAAAGATATGAAACGCTGATGATTTTTCCGTACGTGATTCCGATGGTGGTCACCGGGATTATCTTCAAGTACATTTTTCAGCCGCAGATCGGCCTGTTTAGCGGGGTATTAAAGCTTTTGGGCCTGGTTCAGTTCGCGAATATTGCCTTGCTGTCGGATCCTTTTTATGCCAAAGCGGTGATTACCTTCGTCTGGATCTTCGTTTATACCGGTTACATGGTGAATATCTATTACTCGTCCTTGCGCGAGATCCCCGCTTCTTATTACGAAGCGGCCAATATCGACGGTTCCAACTGGTTTCAAAAAACCTTCCGGATTACCATCCCTTTATTGAGCAATATCTTCGTCTATACTATCGTCTCCGGAATTATTCTATCGTTTCAAATCTTTCCGCTGATCTGGATCTTAACCGGTTCCGGATTCGGGCTGGGAGCCGGCGGCCCCGACAACTCCACCATTTCGTTGGACCTCTATATTTACCAAACCGCGTTTCGTGATCATAACCTCTATGCGGCGAGCGCCATGGGCGTGATCATGTTGGCGGTGACCTATTTGATCTCACTCATCCCACTGAAACTGGTGAAGGAGGTAAATTATGTATAACAGAAACTTCGCCGGTTTTTTGACCCGTTTCATTCTGATCATCCTGAGTATATTTTTGATCTATCCGACGGTTCTAGCTTTTTTCAGCAGCTTCAAATCGTTATCCGATCTCTTGGGAAAACCGGTGGCTCTGTTGCCCAGCCAGTTTACGCTCGACGCCTGGAAAGGCCTGTTTGCGACGACGCCCGCCTTTCGTTGGCTGGGGAACGGACTTTTTATTGCAATGCTGGGGATGGTGCTGAATGTGATCATCTGTGTGCCGGCCGCCTATGTCTTCGCCAGATCCACCAGCAAATTCATCAAGTTCTTCTTCAATCTGGTGGTGGCTACGGTCATGCTGCCGCTCGCCGCTTATCTGGTGCCCCTTTATACAGTCGTGGCCAAGCTGGGCTTGCTGAACACTTATTTATCGGTAGCGCTGCCGATCGCGGAGAGCGTTTTCGGGATCTTTTTTCTGACCCAATCCTTCAAAAATGTACCGGCTTATTATGAAGAAGCGGCAATCGTCGACGGTTGCACCCAGATCCAGGGCTTTCTGCGGATCTTTCTGCCGATCGTCAAAAACTCCTTGATTACCATCGCCATCTTCACTTTCATTTGGAAATGGAACAGCTTCTTATGGCCGTTGATGGTTTTAAACGACGCCAATAAGTTTCCATTGACTTTGGGCATTGCCACCGCGGTCGGAAACGATATCTCCTGGATCAATTCGTTGATGGCCGGGGCGATCTTTACCATTGCCCCAATTGTAATCATGTTCATTATCTTTCAGAAATACATCTCGGGGAGCAACGTATTGAGCGGTAACAAGTGAATAAGCCTATTGACGGGCTTATCATAAAAGAGGAGGAGTGAAGGAAGAATGGGAAAGAAGCTGTGGATTTGGTTCATCTTTCTGCTAGGGATAGGCATGTCGGTTTGTCACGGCGCCAATGAGCCGGTGACGGTGGAGTTTTGGAATGGCCATACTGGACCCGATGGCGAGGTCATGAACAAACTGGTCAAACTCTATGAAGAGGCGCATCCCAATCTAAAGATTCATACGATCTCGATGGCCTGGGATCAAGTGTTTACAAAGGCAGAGCTGGCGATCTCACAGGGGAGCGGCCCCGACTTGCTGACTCTGCCGGCGGACCGGATGGCCGAGAACGTGGGGAAAGTCATCAAACCCATTGACGATCTGGCCCAAAAGAACTTTAAAGCGGCGACATTCGATAAGTCATTATGGGACCTGACCTTTTTCGAGAAGAAACAGTATGGCATTCCGCTGGACACTCATCCTTATGTAATCTATTACCGCAAAGACATTTTTGCTAAAAACGGCATCACCGTACCCAACGATGCTCTGTTGAGCAAAGATGAATTTTTGAACATCGCCCGGAAACTGACGGATAAGAAGGCGGGGAGCTATGGGTTTGCTTTTAAAAGTTTGGGAGTCCATGCCTGGTGGGACACCTGGCCGTTCTTCCTGCAAGCGGGCGGCAAATTATGGGACAAAAACGGCAATAATCCCAAGCTAGACAGCAAGGCAATGATCGAGGCGATCGGCTTCCTGAAGTCGCTCCAGGGAAATGTGGCTACCGATCAATTGACGGACTGGCAGACCGCGTATTCGATGTTTGTCACCGGCAACGCCGCTATGATTATGCACGGATCATGGCTGATTCCCGGATTGAACAAGGCCAATGTGCCCTACGGGGTAATGATGCTGCCGAAGATTTTCGACAAATATGCTTCCTTTGCGAATATGCACATGTTCGGCTTTACCCGGATCAATGATAAGCGAACCCAAGCTGCCCTGGACTTCGTGAAATGGCTGGAAACCAAGAATAACGCTTATGAGTGGGGAAAAGGCTCGGGGAACGTTCCGGCAAACCTGGAAGCTCGGGCCGAGTATGCCCGCGATCCCATCTTGCAGCCGATCGCCAGGACTGCGGAACTGAACAAGAAGCAATTGTATATGAGTCCGTATATCAAACAAAATGCCACAGTCATTTATAAGTATTTGGTGCCTACCATGGAAGCGGTCTATAAGGATAAAAATATCGATGTCAAGAGAGCCGTCACCGAAATGAATAAACAGGTCAAAACGGTGTTGAAAAAGTAAGAGGCGCGTAACCGGGAATCAGTGGTTTTGAAATGAAAAGAAACGGCTGAAATCGGATGATTTCAGCCGTTTCCCAAAAATTTTCGAATCGAAGAGGAAACAAAAATGAAGCTAGGCTTTGGAAACGAAATGATCGATCTGGCCGCGCTAAAACCGGAAGGGGCTCGGGTTCGGGTTTTGGCTCCCGATGAAGCGGCCCTGGGTCATCAATCCGAACTTGGGCAGGCCTCCGCCGTTGAGCGGAGCCTAGCCCATCCGCTTGCCGGATATACATTGTCCGACTGGTTTGGGCGCGGGGCAACCACTCGTCTGGCGATTATCATCCCCGATGTGACCCGCAATTGCTCGACCCATGCCTATCTGCGCATATTGCTCAAAGAGCTTGAAACCCTGGGAGCGAAGCCGCAGAACATGCTTATCGTGGTGGCCGTCGGTAATCATCGTCAGTGCACCGAGACCGAATTGAAAAGGCTGGTGGGAGAGGATATTTATGCCCGGTACCCAATAGTGAATCATCATTCCCGGGAAAACCTGGTGGAACTGGGGACTACCCCGAGCGGCAACCGGATTCTCATAAACCAGGAGATCGTTCGCGCCGATAAGGTACTGGTCACCGGGAATATTACCTATCATAATTTTGCCGGGTTCAGCGGCGGACGTAAATCGATCCTGCCGGGCGTCTCCGGCAGCGAGACCATTTTGAACAATCATCGGTTGATGCTAAAGGGCGACCAAATGCACGAGAAATGCCAGATCGGAATTCTGGCCGGAAACCCGATCCATGAGGATATGCTCCATGCGGTTCAACTGCTCGATCCCAATCAGGACAAACTTTATTGCCTGAATGTGGTCACCAACATGTACGGGCAGATCCTGACGGCTTTTTGCGGCCGCCTCACTTCCGTTTTTGAGGCGGGAGTCGCTTTTGCGGAATCCAAGTATAAGATCGAGGTCCCCGTGCGGGCGAATATCGTTCTTTGCAGCGCCGGTGGATTTCCTTACGATATTAATTTTTATCAGTCGTTTAAATCGCTCTACTCCGGCAGTAAGATCACCGCTCCCGGCGGTTATCTGTTCCTGTTCGCCGAATGCCGGGATGGACTGGGGGATACGGAAGAAAAGTTTAAGTTCTGGTTCGCCAAAGATCAATGTCAGATCATCCACGAACTCTACGATCAATATGATGTGGTCGGCCAGATTGCTTACTGGACCAAGGATGCACAGCGCAATTTCAAATTATTCGTGGTCACGCATCCGGCTAATTTTGAACAATTACAATCATTGGGGCTGGATACCATGGGAGTAGAAATGGTGGCCTCTCAGTTGAGCAAGGCTTTCGCGGAATTGCGAGAACCGCTCATCTATGCGGCGCCGTACGCGAACATCACTTATTTGGGCGTAAATGATTCAATACTTTAAAATAACGGAAAACTGTATCTTCAGTCATGCAAAATGTGCGCTCAGTTGCAGAAGATATTATTTTATTACTAAAAAGTTTACACATTTACTGTGCGTGCTTATTTAGCTATAAGCATGCATACTTAGCTTCCGAAGATATTCATTCCGCGAAAAAAGAAATCCTTCCGATCGCGGATATTTTTTTATCGGTTCCCATATACTGTTTCACGAAACAGGAGGTTATTATTATTTCATAGGGCATTATATCAAGTATTGGCTTTAAGTCGTAGTGCTAAAACACTGCTTTAGCCAATTCATTTTCCTGAACCGTTAAGCTGGCGGTAGCTTCGGCTTTTGGTTTCTTTTTCGCAAATCGTAAACTTATGGATGACATTCCATAGATTATAATGATTGACAAAAGAGGACGGTAGTTATAAAATGTATGCAAGTGAATACTTTCATGAAAAGAGATGTACATGAATGCCCGAGATGAACACTTCTGATTCCATTTTAGCTGCCGCGATGGAACTTTTTTCAAAAAAGGGATATGCTGCCGTTACCACCAAAGAAATTGCCGCCAAGGCCCAAGTCAATGAGGTCACTTTGTTCCGGCATTTTGCGACAAAACACATTCTTTACAATAAAGTCTTTTCAAAATATGTTTTTGAACCCAGCTTTGAAGAAATCTTCCATAAACAAATTATCTGGGACCTATCCAAAGATTTGTTAATTATCGCCTCATTTTTTTACGATATCATTATAAGAAATTCAAAATTACTCCAAATGAACATTAAAGACAGTGGCGACTTACTAACAGGTGCAGAAGACAATAATTTTATGGAAAGGATTTCACATCGGGCTAAACAAGAACTCATTTCGTATTTTTCGGTAATGAAGGAAAAGGGAATTATCGTCGAAGAACCCGAAATCTTGGCAACCAATTTTATGATGATCAATGCCGGTATAATTACTAGTCTTTTTTATGCCGGATATGAAATGGAAGAAACTCTTGAGAAATACCGAGAGAAGATGGTGGAGATTTTTGCAAAAGGAATCAAAGCGTGAATATATTTGGTTAATTGCAATAACGATACTAGGATGAAGTAGATTTTAAACAAATTTAATTCTTAAAGTCCAAATTAAAGTCAATCAAGTCAGTATTTAATTTATCGTATAAAATAATTTATTAAACTTTTCATCCCGAATATAATTAAGGAAGGAATAAAATTTTTACAATGCATGCAAGTACCTGCATGACGAACTATAAGTCTTGTTGAGCGGGCAAGTACTTGCATTAATCTACGAATTTAAAATAAGTTAAAAACTGGCAATGGGAATTCAGTTATTAAAAACGTCCAAGCTTGAAGCTTAAAGAGGGTAAAGTATGGTCGGATCGGCAAAAAATTAAATCATGAAAGAAGGGTAGTTTCCAATGAAAAAAGCGGTAATCATGATTAATGCATTTTTAGTCGCGGCTTTGATTGGACTCATTTCATTTAATAACAAGGTGGAGATGGTTGGGACCCAATGTCAGCATCATAACTCGCTAGTTACTTCATTATTCGCAGGCGCTGCTACGGCCGGATCGGCGGGTATCGGGGAGAAAGATGTCTTTCCATCAGGGGTGGGAGACGCGGTTGTGGTGACGACCGACGCGTATCCCGGGTGGAAGATTGCCGGGAAAGTTAAAATTATTGCTGTCGAAGCCGGCGAGTCTCATACATATCCAGTTCGGGTCGGGATTGCGAATGACGAACCATACCCGCTTAAACCGGCAATGTTCGACTCGGTCGTCTCTGACCCGGGAAAACAAGCTGCATTAATCGTTCAAATGTTGTAATCAGAACGGAGGGTAGCATGAATATTGTCGTAACTCAAGGTCTGACCGAAAAGAACGGTTTTTCACCAACGGGCAAAATGATTTGCAGGCTCAAGCGAGAGAAACGGTTATGAAATGACTGATGAAAAATCAATCATTAAAATTAAACTAACAAGTTAGGATGAAAGCTATGACAATTACTGAACTCGCAATCAAAAGACCGGTTTTAATCATCGTTATCTTTGCGGTCCTGAGCTTACTGGGCGTGTTTGGATACAGCCAGCTAAAATACGAGTCGTTTCCCAAAATGGATATTCCGGTCGTCACTATCCAGACGACCTATCCCGGGGCTTCCGCCAGCGAGATTGAGTCGGCGGTGACCAAAAAGATCGAAGACGCCGTCTCCGGTCTCGACAAAGTGGATACGATCGTCTCCACCTCGGCGGAGGGGGTGTCGATCATTACCATTAATTTTTTGCAAAATGCCAATATTGATACGGCATTGCAGGATGCGCAACGTAAAGTGAATCAAATCTTACCCGATTTGCCTTCCGGGGCCAAGATCCCGGCGCTCTCCAAAGTATCCCTCGAGGATATGCCGATTTTGATCGTCGGGGCCACTAGCAATCTTACGGATACTCAATTCTACCAGTTCGTTGAGAATACCGTCATCCCTAGGCTGTCCAAACAGGCTGGGGTGGGGCAGGTAACTGTAGTGGGCGGTTCGGAACGGGAGATTAAAGTCAATATCGATACGCAAAAGCTTAAAGCCTATGGTCTTTCGACTTTACAAGTTTTACAGGCGATTCAAAACGCCAATTTGGAATTTCCCACCGGATCGGTAAAAGATCGTGACAAGCAGTTTGTCGTCAGGCTGGCGGGTAAATTTTCCTCGCTTCAGGAGGTCCGCAGGCTGGTGGTAACGAAGTCGGAGGCCGGCGGGTATATTCGGCTTTCCGATCTGGCAGAAGTGCAAGATGGCAAAAAAGATCCGACCATGATGGCCCGGATTAATGGCAAGAACACTTTGACGCTAACGATTCAAAAGCAGTCCGACGCCAATGCCGTGGATGTCGGCAAGCGGGTGAAGCAAGAGCTGCAACAGTTGGAGACCGAATATCAGCAGAACGGATTGCAAACCAAGGTTGCAATGGATAACACCACTTTTACCTTAGCGGCTGCTCATGCGGTTCAAGAAGACTTAGCCATAGCCATTTTGCTAGTGGCTGGAGTCATGTTGTTGTTTTTACACAGTGTCCGCAACTCAATCATCGTGATGGTCGCCATTCCCACCTCATTGGTCTGCGCATTTATCGGCATGTGGCTTTTCGGATATTCGCTGAATATGATCACTTTACTCGCCCTTTCGCTGGTCATCGGCATTCTGGTGGATGATGCCATTGTGGTGCTGGAGAATATATACCGCCATCTGGAAATGGGCAAGAATAAAAGGGTTGCCGCGTTGGAGGGCCGGAACGAGATCGGATTCACCGCCTTGTCGATTACCTTGGTGGATGTGGTGATCTATGTGCCGCTGGCCTTGGTAAGCGGCGTCATCGGCGGAATGTTGCGGGAATTTTCGGTAGTGATTGTGGTAACTACCTTGATGAGCCTTTTCGTATCCTTTACGGTCACTCCCTTGTTGGCATCCCGTTTTAGCAAATTGGAACAGTTAACCGCCGGGACACTCATGGGCCGATTCGGTCGCTGGTTCGAACAGAAATACCAAATCTTGGCCGAGGAGTATTTAAAAGTATTGCGTTGGAGCTTGGATAATCCGGGGAAAATTCTGCTCATCGCCGGACTGCTGTTTATTGGAGCGCTGGCGCTGGTTCCTTTCGGTTTTGTCGGCTCGGAATTTACGCCAGCAATTGACCAGGACCAAATCTCCGTTGCGCTGGAGCTCGCTCCCGGGACCAAACTGGAGGATACCAATTTTAAAACCCAAGATATCGAAAGAATCATCACCAGGATACCCGAGCTGGATACGGTCTTTATCGGGGCTGGCATCAGTGAAAGCCAACGGACGGAAAGCAATAAAGCGATTTTCTATATTAAACTGGTTCCCAAGAAGCAACGGACGCGGAGTACCGACGAGATCCGCTTGCTCTTGAAGAAGGAACTGGAAAAGCTGCCTGGAGTTACGGCGCATGTCACCTTGCCCGGCATTGTCAACATGGGAATCTCGGCGCCGATCCAATTTAGTATCAGTGGCCCCAGTTGGGAAACGGTGGCGCAAACCGCTGAGCGGGTCAAAAAAATCGCGGCGCAGGTTCCGGGGGCATACGATGTGCGGCTCTCTTCGGAATTGGGTCAACCGGAGATGAAAGTCCAAATCGATCGCGATAAAATGGCCACTTTCGATTTGAACATTGCCGATGTCGGAAATATTTTACAAGTAGGGCTAGCCGGGAATACCGATTCCAAATATAAAGACCCAGGAGATGGCACCGAATATGACATCAATGTCATGCTTGACAAGTTTGACCGGACTCAAACCTCCGATATCGGGAGTTTAACCGCAATTAACCGGATGGGCCAATTGGTAAGGCTCAACCAATTTGCCGATATTGCCCGGGACATCGGCCCTACTCAATTGGAACGCAAGGACCGCAATTATGCCATTAACCTGTATGCGGAAGCAGCCGGCCGGGCCAGTGGCGATATCGGCAACGACATCATTCAGGCTGTAGCCAAGGAGAAGCTGCCTCCAGGAGTTACGATAGGGCCGATCGGTTCTTTAAAAAGCCAGGCGGATTCTTTCGCCAGCCTTGGATTGGCGCTGCTGGCCGGGATCATCTTCGTCTATCTGATTATGGCCGCTTTATATGATTCATTCGTTTATCCATTTACGGTTTTATTCTCGATTCCCTTGGCGGTCATCGGGGCTTTTCTGGCCCTGGCCCTGACCAAGAATTCACTGAACATCATGTCGATTTTGGGCGTCATTATGTTGCTCGGGTTGGTTAGCAAAAACGCGATCTTGTTGGTGGATTTTACAAACCGGGCTCGCTCCGAAGGTTACAATATTAAAGAAGCGCTGTTGGAAGCCGGGCGTGAACGATTGCGACCGATTTTGATGACCACGCTGACCATGATCCTGGGAATGTTGCCGATAGCAACCGCTGCTTCTTCCGGAGCCGAATTAAAAAATGGTATGGGCTGGGCATTGATTGGAGGCTTAACTTCCTCGATGATAATGACCTTGGTCGTAGTACCGGTAGTGTATACCGAAGTTGAGCGGCTCCGGGAACTATTCGTTTCCATCAAAGGCAGGTTTATCAAAGGATCTGTAGACGAGCCAATTTCATAGTCTTTTGGACCGGCGTTGTTCTGGCAAGGCAGAGAGAGAAGCGGCGACATAGGGTAACCGTTTGGAGGATGAAAGGTGATGCTTACGGAGAAAGTCAAAGAACCGATCAAAGTTTTCGCAATGTTTCATGAGGGGCGAATCTGGCCGATTTCCTTTGAATGGCACAATCAAAAATTCAATGAGTTTACGATCGTATCTTCCTGGGACGGCCGTGAGGGCAATTCCAAGATTATCTTCTTCTCAATCCGCTACGAGGAGGATTTTTATGAATTGTGTTTCCGGATCCGGCGGATGACTTGGTATTTGAACCGGATCATCAGTGGATAGCAAGCGGATGGAAGCTTTCCGTCATAGGGGCGGCTGGGTTGACGCAGAATTGATGGAAGAGCATTTTAAAGTCTCCCGGCCAATGCCGGGTACGGAGGGATCAGCGGCGATGAGCTTAGCCAATCAATGGATCTATCGCGGGTTATCTTTTTTGCTATTGCTTTTTTTCAGCATTTCCCCAGCCGTGGCGGCGGAAACGGTGCAATCGCGGCCGCGAATCGGTTTGGCGCTCGGGGGAGGAAGCGCCATCGGTTTTGCGCATATCGGGGTCCTACAATGGCTTGAAGAGAATCACATCCCGGTTGACTATGTCGCGGGGACGAGTATGGGCGGCCTCTTGGGCGGATGTTACGCGATGGGAATGAGTCCCGCTGAAATCGAACAGCTCGTGAAAAACCTCAACTGGGACCGGTTGTTTGATTCCACTCCTCCGTTTCATACGTTAGATTTCCGGCGCAAAGAAGATAAACTTGATTACCCGGGAGAAATTATGATAGGTCTAAAAGACAAGCTTTATCTCCCCAACGGGCTTTCCATCTATCGGGTAAACCTGTTGCTTAGCCGGCTCGCTCTGCCTTATTCCACCCTGCACAGCTTTGATGAGTTGCCGATTCCTTATCGTTGCGTGGCTACCGACATTCGGAATTCCGAAAAGGTCATCCTGGGGGACGGCTCATTGGCCGAAGCCATGCGGGCCACGATGTCCATCCCGGGAGCATTCGTTCCGGTCGAGCGGGAGGGCCGTTTGTTGGTGGACGGCGGCTTGGTGGATAATGTCCCGGCCGATGTCGCCAAGGCAATGGGTGCGGATGTCGTGATCGCGGTGAATTGCAATCAAAGCAACGTCCACAAGGATCTGCGCAGGGTGGATGAGATGCTGATGAGCTCCATCAATACCCTCACCAACGAGAATGTCAAGCATTCTTTGCAATTGGCGGATATCGTCTTAAACATTCAGAGCGGGGAGCTGTCTTCCTTTGCTTGGGACGCGGCCGATCAGTTTATTGCGGCCGGTTACCGGGCGGCCGAGGCGCAGGGCGCAGAATTAAAAAGATTGGCAGTCGATCCGGAAATGTGGCAAGCATATCTACATAAGCGTTTCGAACGGAAACGGCTGCAAACGCCGGTTCCCAGAGCCCTGGAGATCCGGGGTACCCATCCAAGTAATCACGCTGAAATCGAAGCCCGGCTCCTGCCGTTTATCGGCAAACCCATCGATACAACAGCGTTAGAAGCAGCGTTGATCGATATCATGGGATCGGGCTTTTACGAAAACTTACGCTACGAAGTGATTCTCCGCGATCAAACGCCGACTTTGTTAATCACGGTGCAGGAGATGGCTTACGGTCCGCCGTTTGTCCGATATATCCTGCAAATGAATTTCGTAGGGGACCGCGCGGACGTAAATCTCCGGTCACGAATTACTGCCTATAACCTGGCGGGGGACCGCTCCGAACTTCGTACCGATCTGGCATTGGGGACCGCTCCGGCCTTAAAGGCCGAACTCTATAAACCGCTCGCGGAAAATGGCTGGTTTTTGGCGCCTAAATTAGAGTTAGAACAAAGCAGAAGTAGTGTCTTTCAGGATGAAAAACGGAAGAGCGATTTTAAGGTCGGCGAAAGCAGCGTCGGATTGGATCTAGGTTACAATTTCAGCAAGTTTTCCGAAGCCCGATTCGGCTATCAGATTGGATATCAACGTAACGATACGATAGTCGGGACTCTCTTGCCAGAAATGGATGGCCCGGTCCGTAAAATGAAATTTAAATGGAGTTATCGTAAGGCCAATAACCGAATGCTGGATGACGCTTTTTTATATGATTTCGAAAGCAACTGGTATTCGGAAGCCCCCAATGCTCCGGGGTCTTTCAGTACTGCCGAAACTACCCTCAAATGGGTCGTTCCGATCCATGAAAGGCAGGCAATCTTCACCACCGTATCGGCCGGCGTCACGATCAGTGGCAACCCACCTCTATTGCAACAATTCACGCTGGGCGGACCGCTAAAATTGGGAGCCTATGATCTCGACGAATTGCGCGGCGAGAATTATTTATTGGGAACGGTCGGTATCGTCCGGGAGATCGGGAAACTTTTCGGCCTGAAGAATATGTACTTCGCTACTTTCCTCGAGAACGGCGGTGTCTTTGAGAATTGGTCCGCTATCCGTTGCGCGACAGATCTTTCTGTCGGACTGGTAAGCCCGACTTTTTTCGGAACATTCTATCTGGGAGCCAGTTTTGGTGAGGCCAACCATCGCAAGCTCAGTTTATTATTGGGACGCTTGCTTTAATTATAAAAAGTAGAAAGGGCCCGGGGGCGAAGCATTGTCAGACGGTCCCCGATAATTGAAAAATCTATCCCGTTTTCCTTTTACATTAAAATGGATCAGAGGAGTGGAATCATTTGCGCAAATGGACTTGCTTCATCATTCTTTGGTCATTGCTTTTGGGATGCGCCCAAATAGCGCTGGGTAATGAAACTGCGCCGGATTCGGAGCCCTGTGGTAAGGCGGATCGCGAGGTGGAAACGGAACGTCTCTCGCCCATGTGGGAAAACCGTCAGCTTGATACGATCTCAATGAATGTTTTTTTTCATAGAAAAGCCGCCCCGCGCCATCCCAACCTGTCTTTTTACAGCGGCGTCACCATCAGCCGCGCCTGGGGCTATATCACGGAGTCCAATATCCATATCAGCGATGAAGCCGTCGGCGCCGGGCCGGTTTATCTGGTGCGCTATGAGCCGTGGCAATGGGATAAACTAGCGTTGGCGGTGGATATGAGCGGCGGCATCATCTTTTATAATGAGAATTTTCCAGCGGGCGGCGATTTTTACAATTTCATGTGGCGGCTGGGGCCGAAACTCATTTACGCTTTGAATGAGAATTATGCCGTGAGCATTGGCTGCAAGATAATGCACGTCTCCAACGGGCAGCACGGAAGAATGCGCAATCCGTCCTATAATGGCCAAGGCTTCTCCGTCAGCGTGATGAAAAAGTTGTGACTGAGCATGGCGCCGAATTTTACCCACCGGGAACGATCGCGCGCTGGTAACGAGCACTACGAGAGCTCGGAAAATCAACATTTTAGGGTCCTACGAAAAGGGCTTTCTTTTTTGCTATAAAATGAACTCCGGCGGTTACTGCCGGAGTTCATTTACTTACAGAATATCCACGTTCAATAACAAAAAGAACTATGGCACTTACTGCCATAGATCATTTTGTAACCGAAAGATCTGTGGCACCTACTGCCATAGATTATTTTGTTACTGAAAGAACTAAGGCACTCACCGCCATAGATCATTTTGTAACTAAAAGAACTACGGCGGCTGGAGCCACAGTTCATTTGGAAACAGAACCGATAGTGGCAACCGCTTTAAACCGTGAGGCTGAACCGCTCGTTTCATGATAAACCGTCAGCGTTCGAAATTTATGATGCGAATTAATATGAGATTTTTGGCCCATAGCGGGAAAATAGACGAAAGGGGCGGTTCCCCCGGGCAATTTTGCTCTTGATTTAATATAACGAGCAAGCTATTATTAAGATGATCTATATGTTTACGTATATCATATTGAGGAGATTCGAATGGAAGCGTATCAAAATGCAGCAATCAAGGTGAAGGATGGTTATCCTCAGCTCCGGATTATTCAGACGGCCCAGGATACGGGCCAGCGTTTGGCGGATATCGGCGCGGGGGTGCGCGGGGCGGATCAGCCAAGCATTCCGATTACGGTCCGGATCGATCCGCAGGAGCAATATCAAACGATTTTAGGATTCGGCGGCGCTTTTACCGAAGCGGGCGCGTATGTCTTAGCGCAGATCGATCCGGCGCAGCGCCAAAAGGTGATCGATGCTTATTTCGCGGCCGATACCGGACTGAATTACCGGCTGTGCCGAGTGCATATGAATAGTTGCGATTTCTCCTTGGGGAACTATTCATGCGACGATGTGGACGGAGACGTGGAACTGCGGCATTTTAACATCGACCGGGATCGCCGCTATTTAGTGCCCTGGATCAAGGATGCCATCCGGGCGACGGGCCGGCCGATCGACCTCTTGGTTACTCCCTGGAGCCCACCAGCCTGGATGAAAACCAACGGCAAAATGAATGGCGGCGGAAAGCTCAAACCGGAATACCGCGAGACTTGGGCCAGATTTTTTGTCCAATTCATCCGGGAATACCAAAACGAGGGGATACCGGTCTGGGGAGTGTCGGTGCAAAACGAGCCGTTGGCCGTGCAAACCTGGGATTCCTGTATATTTTCCGCGGCGGAAGAGGCCGATTTCGTCGGGGATTACCTGGGGCCAACGCTACGCCGAAACGGTTTGGCCGACCAAAAAATCGTAATCTGGGATCACAACCGGGATCTGGTGTATGATCGGGCCAAAATATCGCTGTCCAACCCCAAAGCCGCCCAATACGTCTGGGGAATCGGATTCCACTGGTATTCCGGGGATCAATTCGTCAATATCGAAAAAACCTACCGGGAGTTTTCCGACAAGCCGCTGCTTTTTACCGAAGGGTGCATCGAAAAGGGTGTGAAGCTAGGCCAATGGGATCGAGGCGAGATTTACGCCCATAATATCCTGGGCGATTTGAACAGCGGCACTGTAGGCTGGATCGATTGGAACATGGTCCTGGACCTGCAGGGCGGACCCAACCACGCGGGCAACTATTGTGACGCGCCGGTGGTTGTGAACACCGCCACCGGCGAGGTATTTTTCCAGAGTTCCTACTATTATATGGGGCATTTCAGCAAATTTATCGAGCGGGGCGCCCGGCGCATCGGCTGCCTGGTGGACGGCGCTTATGTGGAGTTGGCGGCGTTCCTCAATCCCGACGGGACGATTGTCGTGGTCGTGCTGAACCGGAAAGATGAGGCGCTTCAGTTTACCCTGGAGGTCCAGGGCAATTCATTCGCGATCGCTAGTCCCGGACATTCCATCCAAACCATCATTTTGGAATGATTGAGCGCCGGAGACTGTCGATTCGTTGCCCAGCTTGGCAAGGACGGTTAGGAGCTTTGCCGCGGAATGAGTTCAACCGGGAAAATTCTATTTTCCTGGGGCCGTTGGGGGTCTTTTAACTTCAAGAGCAGCATTTCCGAAGCGGTAAAACCGATATCGAACAAGGGTTGCAGGACCGTGGTCAACGGCGGATCGGTCAAAGCGGTGACGCCGATCCCGTCGAATCCGGCCAGCGCCAGTGCTTCCGGGATTTTGAGATTGGCATTTTTCGCTTCGGAGAGAGCTCCCAGGGCCATCAGATCATTGGCGCAGACCAACGCGGTCGGCAACTTAGCGGTATGCCGGCCGTGGGCCAGGATTCTTTGCAATGCCCGCTTGCCGGAGTCCGGCGTAAAGTCTCCCTCAAGGATCCAATCCGCCGCGGGACTCAGGTTGTTCATCTTCATTGCCTGCAGGAATCCGGCGAAGCGGTCGCGGCCGTTCCGGGCGTTGGCCGGCCCCTTGGCGAAGGCAATCTGGCGGTGGCCCCGGCTAATGAGGTGTTCGGTGAGCCGGTACATACCACTGAAATTGTCGGTATCTACGTAGCTGATGGCCTGGCCGGCCGGCCGGTCGCCGATGATTACGCACGGAATGTTGTTCCGTCCGATAGCCGGGATTTGCGGGTTGTTCAAATCCGGAGTAATCAGGATCAGGCCGTCGACCTTGCGCTGGTAATAAAGGCGCAAATAGTCGACTTGCGGATCCTCGGAGCGGTGAGTGGACAGGAGCAGGTCGAATCCGCCGGCCATCGTCGATTTTTCGATTCCGGCCATCAACAGGTTGTAATAATCGGTGCCGTGCACCGTGACATTGGCGGGGGCCGGAATGATGACGCCGATGGTATTGACGCTTTGCATATGGAGAGCCCGCCCGATATGATTGGGGTAATAGTTTAGCTCCTTAATGGTATCGAGCACTTTCTGGCGGGTTTCTTCCTTCACATAACCATTGTTGTTAATCACCCTGGAAACAGTGATAAAAGAGACCCCCGCTCGTTTGGCGACATCCCGCTGAGTTACCATTACCGCTCTGTTCCTCCGCTTAATTGATTCTAAACAATGTTATCACCTTCCGCAGTCGCCGTCAAGCATAGGACGGATCGCCAAGAAAAAAAGTCCTGAATTGGAAGATAATGTTGATAAGTTATGGTAAAGGTGTTACAATATGTTTACGAAAACATATGGATTGAACTTAGATCAAAGGGAGGATTAATGATGAAGCGTTTCTTATCAGTATTACTGATGTTGGTTCTCGTAGGCGTGTTATGGGGAACGGGTCAGAGGGTAATGGGAGCGGACAAGACGGTGGAACTCAATATTTTCATTGATCAGCCCCAGTTTCGCGATATTTACGCCAATTATTTCAATCAATTCGCTAAAAAATATCGGGCTCAGACCGACACGACGGTGAAGATTAATTTTGAAACGCCGGCCGCCGTCAATTCGCAGCAGATTTTGCAATCCCGCTTCGCTTCCGGGGATGCTCCAGACGTTTTCTTTATCCATCCAACCAACACCGGACCTCAGTACAACCGTTCCGGTTATCTAGAGGATCTGAGCAAGCAGCCGTTTGTGAAAACGCTGTATCCGAACGTAAAAAGCATTATCACGCTGGACGGCAAAATCAAATGCATGCCGCTGGAGAGCGTTTGGTGGGGATACGATTATAACAAGGACATCTTCGACAAAGTCGGCATTACGCCAGCCCTGACGATGAGCGCGATGAAAGCCAATATCGAAAAGTTGAAGGCCGCCGGCTATACGCCATTCCTGTTAGCGTACAACGAGGACTGGGTGCCGCAACTTTTCAACTCTTTACTGGTCGGCGCGCTGAATGAAACCAAGTATAAGGGTTTTGTCAGCCGGATGGATAAGGGAACTACCTCTTTCGCCGAATTAAAAGAGTATTTTGATATCATCGACCTGGTGAACGCCAACGGCAACACCAACGCCATGGATATTACTTCCTCTGGCGGCGCCGCTGAGTTTGCCCAAGGTAAATACGCTATGTGGGTGCAAGGACCCTGGATGGCGGAGGAGATCTTGAAGGCCAACCCCAAATTCAACCTAGCGGTGGCTCCGCTACCGATTACGGATGATCCCAAACAGACCATGATCAATATTTCGGTTTCGAAAGGCTTGTCAGTCTACTCCAAATCCAAAAACAAGACGGTCGCCTTCGCGTTATTGAATTACATGCTGGATAAGAAAGACTCCAATGCGCTGTATCAAAATCTGAAATTCAACCCGGTATCTACGGTCCATACGTTTAAATACTATCCGTGGGTGGAATCGGCGCTCTCCTATGTGAAAAAGGGAATGGGCTACGAAGACCCGTTGATGCCGAACACTGTCAAACAAGAGATTGGCCGCCAGCTTCAGCTTTATTACGTGAAGAAAGCGACCCGGGCCGATATTGTCAAAGCGCTCGACAAGGCCTGGCGCGACGGAGTGAACAACTAAATTGCCCGCCCAAAGGCTGAAAGGCATTGGCGTGTTCGCCGCGCCAATGCCTTTTACATTGAGTTAACGGAGGATTCGAGGAATGTCTGTAAAGTACAACGTCCAAAGCCGGCTTTCTTTTTATATCTTCGTCATGCCGGCATTTCTTTTTTTCCTGGTCTTCATGGCCCTGCCGATGGTTGAGTCTTTGCTATATAGTTTTACGAACTGGAACGGGATCGCGCCGTTCTATAAATTTATTAATTTCCGGAACTATCTGGAGATCTTCACGGAAGACGAACGTTTTAAGAGCGCGACTTTTTTTACACTGAATTTTACCCTGGTGATGGTGATCCTGCAAAATGGTTTGGCACTGTTGATCGCCAATTTAATCGCCAATCTGAAAGTAGCCCGCAAGATATTCCGAACCGTTTTTTTCCTGCCGAATATGATCAGCGCCATCGTTGGCGCTTACATGTTAAAGTTTCTTTTTTTAAAAGTTTTCCCTAACCTGGGCCAGCATTTCAGCTGGATCGGTTTTCTGAACCAGCCTTGGATGGCCGATCCATTCTTCGCGTTTTGGGCCATCGTGTTCGTATCGTTATGGGTGGGACTCGGCTATATTATCATTATTTATCTGGCTGCGTTGGGAACAGTCCCCCGCGAATTGGAGGATCAGGTTCAGTTGGACGGCCCCAATCCGTTCCAGAATTTTATCAAGGTGACTTTACCCATGATTATGCCGGCGGTGACGATCTGTACGTTTGTGACCATCAATAATTCGTTTAAGGCTTTTGATCTGATCTTCGGTTTGACCAACGGCGGACCGGGCTGGTCAACCGCCTCGATCAGCCTGAACCTTTATTACGACGCTTTCAGTACCACCATGCGGATGGGTTATAGTTGTGCCAAAGCGATCATTTTGTTCATCATGATCTTAGTAGTATCCTTAATGCAAATCACGTTGATGAAGAAGAGAGAGGTGGAGCTATGAGCGTCGGGAAATTGCCGATCTTGCGCAATGATTTTATCCTGAAATTTTCGAAGCAATTTTCGGTTGGCCAGGTGTTAAGCTTTCTTTTCTTACTTTGCACCGGATTAATGATTCTTTTCCCGTTATTCATGGCCTTACTGAACTCCTTTAAAACGACCGCTGAAATGAACCAAGCGGTGTTGGCCTGGCCGCAGGCGTTTAACTTCAACAACTATGTCGTCGCCTTTCAATCGATGCATTTCCTGCATTCGGCATGGAACACATTCATCATTACCGTTTGCGGGACCTTCGGGATTGTGCTTCTCAGTGCCATGGCCGGTTACAAGCTTTCTCGGACCAAGACCGTTCTCAGCAACGTGATCTTCTTTTTGATTATTTCATCAATGATGATTCCGTTTTCCGTGATCATGATTCCGTTAGTGCAGGTCTCCGCGCAATTGCATATCCTTAACCGGATATGGGGAGTCATCCTGGTTTATATCGGGGTTGGAATCAACATGCCGATCTTTCTTTACCATGGTTTTGTGAAGACGATTCCGCAGGAAATCGAGGAAGCGGCGTTGATTGACGGGGCCAGTTACTGGCAGTCGTTTCAAAAAATTATCTTCCCCATGCTGCAACCGATCAATATTACCGTGGCGCTGCTGCAAATTATCTGGATTTGGAACGATTTTCTGCTGCCGCTGGTCTTTATCTCCAATCAGAATAATTATACCTTGATTTTGTCGACCCAGTCGTTTTATACGCTCTACAGCACTTCGTGGGAGTTGATCCTGGCCGGAAACTTCATGTCGGTCATTCCGGTAATTATCGTTTATCTATTTTTCCAGAAAAATATTCAGGAAGGAATTGCTACGGGAGCGCTTAAAGGGTAAGGCGCGAGCAATTGATTTCAGATTTGGTGCGAAGCGTTGGTTTGATAGGGTTGATGGTGGAGCGACCAGTTCGGATTTTTTCCGATTGGCCGTTTCTTTTTTGAAGCGCGAGGGATATTTCCGGGGCGTTGGATATGCCGATTGTTTCCAATCCAGGTTTATTCTAAAGGAAATAGTCAAGGATCGGAGAATACCTACCAACAGAAAGAACTGGATATTTCATTATGGGACGGGTGGGATGAACACTGCAAGCAATACGCAAATTACTGCTCATCGTGGGCTGCCTTATTTTGGTTTCACGGTTTGGCGCGCTGAAGGTCGACGCGGCCACCGCGGCCGATTCTTCCCGGCCGCGTATTGGACTAGCGCTGGGTGGCGGCAGCGCGTTGGGTTTTACGCATGTTGGAGTCTTGCAATGGCTGGAGGAAAACCATATTCCGGTGGACGCCGTTGCCGGGACCAGCATGGGTGGATTAATGGGCGGTCTCTACGCCCTGGGAATGTCCCCGAAGGAAATAGCGCTTTTTGTGAAGGGGATTGACTGGAATCATATCTTCGACTCGGCTCCGCCTTATTACGCTTTAGATTTTCGCCGAAAAGAGGACCGGTTTGAATATCCGATTCAAGAGATCGGGCTGCGCCATAAACTGATTATCCCCAACGGACTCTCACTTTACCGGGTCAGTCTCTTATTGAGCCGGATTACCCTGCCGTATTCCAATATCGGCAGTTTTGACGAGTTGCCCACCCCGTATCGCAGCGTTGCAACGGATATCCGCAATTCGGAACCTTATATATTCAAGGATGGTTCGCTGGCGGAAGCGATGCGGGCGACGATGGCCGTGCCGGGCGTATTTACCCCGGTGCAGCGGGATGACCGCCTGCTGGTCGATGGCGGCCTGGTGGATAACGTCCCGGCGGATGTGGTCAAAAACATGGGCGCCGATGTGGTAATCGCCGTGAATTGCAATCAGGATAATCACAATCAGACGAGCACCGGCGTTGATTCGGTTTTAATGAGTTCCGTCAATACGGTTATCAATGAGAATACGCGCCGAGCTCTGGAATTGGCCAATATTGTCATTCATCCGGAGATTGCCGATTTTTCATTTATGGACTGGAATAAAATCGATCAATTCATTCGCGCCGGTTATCAGGCGGCCGCCCGGCAGGCCGCTGACTTAAAAAAATTGGCCGTGGATGAAAAAACCTGGCAAGCTTATTTGCGCGGACGCGCCGAGCGCCGGCGGACGCTCACGGCGGTGCCCGAAGCCATTGAAGTCCGGGGAACCAATGAAGCGAACCGTAAAGCGATTCAAAAGCAATTACGCTCTTTCGTAGGAAAGCCGTTGCAATTGACCGATCTGGAAAAGGAGCTGACCCAAATCTCCGGGTGCGGCTTATATGAGAGTTTGCGTTATGAAATGATTTTCAAGGAAGAAAAGCCGGTTCTGCTAATCACGGTGGTCGAAAAAAACTATGGTCCGCCGTTTATCAGTTTTTCCCTGCAGGCCAACTGGGATGGCGCTGATTATCGGGATCTTACGGCTGGATTTCGGAGTACGGCGTATAATTTAACCGGCGGACACTCCGAACTGCGGACCGATATCGGAATCGGGTCTCTTCCTTATTTTGCGACTGAATTCTATCAGCCACTCGGCAACAGCCAATGGTTTTTGGCCCCCAGTCTGAAGTTGGAGCAGACTGACGGCAGTTTATTTGAGAATGGCAACAGGTTGCAAAGTTACAAGGTGATTAATGGCGACATCGGTTTGGACGCCGGGCTTACTTTGAATAAATATGCAGAATTGCGTTTGGGATATCAAATTGGCCATCAGCGCCTGCGCACTACAGTGGGGAATTACCTGGATCTGGGCGACCTGAGCGGTTCAGTTCGGAAAACCGAGCTGAAATTCACGTATATGAATGCCGATGAAACGGTGGGCCGAAGCTTTTTTGGGATGCTTAAAAGTAATTGGTATGATGCGGCTCCGGGAGCCTCCGAACCGTTTGGTACAGTCGAAGCCAGCTTGCGCTGGAGCAATCCGCTGGGCGGGCATGATATCCTGGTGGCCGCGCTTGCCGGAGGTTCGTCTTTTGAAGGGGATCTCCCGCTGGTCCAAAAGTTTAAGCTCGGTGGACCATTGCAACTGGGGACCTATCAGTTTCAGGAGCTTCAGGGCAACCATTATTTGCTCGGCACCATCGGCTATCTGCGCTATTTGAGGAAGTTACCGCTGACCCGGAAAAGTCTCTACTTGGGGACGTTTGTCGAAAGAGGGGGAGCTTTTGCGGAATGGTCCGATCCACAACTGCATACCGACCTATCCATTGGTTTGGTCAGTCCGACGGTCTTCGGAACTTTATATATCGGGACCAGTTTCGGAAAAGGAACCAATCACGGGCTCAATCTTTTATTGGGCCACCGTTTTTGATTTCAATGAACGATAATCTTGGGTTCATCTAACCAAAAAAAATTTGCAAACCTTTTTCAATAGATATTATAATAAGGGAGTATAATGTGAGACCCATGTAAGAAAACTGTTTATCAAACGAGTTTGCGGGTATTCTTTTATCTGTTAAGGAGGACAATGATGGAATCTGACAACGCCAAACTATTCTCGGCCGAGGAAGAGACAACCGATTCACCAAATAATCCGGCAATATCCACCAATTTTATTCAAGAGATTATTAATGAAGATTTTAAAACCGGTAAGCACGGGGGTAAAGTACATACCCGTTTTCCTCCGGAGCCCAACGGTTATTTGCATATCGGCCATGCCAAATCGATCTGTCTCAATTTTGGGATCGCCCAACGAAATCAAGGCATCTGTAACCTACGGTTTGATGACACCAATCCCAGCAAAGAAGATACGGAGTATGTGGACTCGATTCAGGAAGATGTCCGCTGGTTGGGATTTGACTGGGAAGAACGCTTGTTTTATGCTTCCGATTATTATGAAAAGTTCTATCAATATGCGCTTGATCTAATTCAAGCCGGCAAGGCATTCGTTTGCGATTTGAGTGCGCAAGAAATTCGGGAGCACCGCGGTACACTTACCGAGCCGGGCAAGGAAAGTCCCTGCCGTAACCGTCCTGTCGCCGAGAACCTCGATCTTTTCAAGCGGATGCGGGCTGGGGAATTTCCGGACGGTTCCAAGGTTTTACGGGCCAAGATCGACATGGCTTCGCCCAATATCAACCTGCGCGATCCCGTGATCTACCGGATCCTGCGGTCGACCCACCACCGTACCGGCGATCAATGGTGCATCTACCCGATGTATGATTATGCCCATCCCATCTCGGACGCCTTGGAAGGGATCACTCATTCCATTTGCACGTTGGAGTTTGAGGATCACCGCCCCCTCTACAATTGGGTGATTGAGAATCTCGATCTGCCGGCTAAACCGCAACAGATCGAATTTGCTCGCTTGAATCTCAATCATACGGTTATGAGTAAGCGCAAACTGCTCGAATTGGTCCGGAATGGAGCGGTAAACGGGTGGAGTGATCCAAGAATGCCAACCATCTCGGGTTTACGGAGACGAGGTTATACTCCCGAATCGATCCGCAACTTCTGCGATCGAATCGGCGTGGCCAAAAGCAATAGCATCGTGGATATCGCTTTGCTTGAGCATTGCATCCGCGAAGATCTGAATATCAAAGCGCCCCGGGTGATGGCGGTGTTGGAACCGCTCAAAGTGATCATCGACAATTACCCGGATGGCCAAGTCGAAGAGTTTGATGCCGAGATTAATCCCGAGAATCCTGAACTCGGTACCCGCAAGGTCCCTTTTTCTAAGGTGATCTATATTGAACGGGACGATTTCCGGGAGGATCCGCCCAAAGGGTATTTCCGGCTGTCGCCGGGGCGGGAAGTCCGTCTAAAACATGCCTATTATATTACCTGCCGAAGCGTTGTCAAAGACCCGGCCACCGGGGAGATCGTGGAGCTACATTGTACGTATGATCCGGAAACACGCGGTGGTTGGTCCGCTGATGGCCGGAAAGTTAAGGGGACTTCCCACTGGGTTTCAGCCGCGCATGCCCTCGATGCCGAGGTCCGAGTGTATGATCACTTGTTCCTGGATGAAAATCCCGCCGAAAACGCGGCGTTGAATCCCGATTCCTTAATCGTCCTCAACGCGTGCAAGGTGGAACCGAGTTTAAAAGATGCTCAATCCGGTAGCCGATTCCAGTTCTTACGCCAGGGTTATTTCTGCGTAGATCTTGACTCTCGACCAGATCGCCTGGTCTTCAACCGTACTGTTGGACTGCGCGACTCCTGGGGAAAAAGCTGAAATCCGCAGTTACTGTTATTACGAAAAAAGCCTACTTGCCTAAAGTAGGCTTTTTTCGTAATATGGGTTTAAAATCAAATGGAAGGGATTGGGCAAATAGAAAAATCTTATGATATAATAAATTGACGCGTTGTGCCAGATGAACTTTGAAACTGCCCAGGATGGCCGATCAGCCTATCCAGGAAATAGCCAAGACGATGCGCTGAGATTTTGGTTTGGATACGGGAAATAAAAAGCGTTGGGATAAACTCTGTCCAAAGCGGAGGAATTTGAGAAGCAAACTGAGATTCACGGCCATGGAATTGAAATCGTAAAGACGGCGGGCGGAGGCGTTCCGGTTTCAGCCCGGATGATTCGCGTAACTCACTTATTCACAAAAGATCGATCTTTTGTGAATAAAGATCGGTCTGCGATGATTCCAGATCGATCTTTTGTGGATCAAGATCTTCCTTTTGTTAATAAGGATCTTCCTTTTATGGATCAAGATCGATCTTTTGTGAATAAAGATCGATCTGCGACGATTCCAGATCGATCTTTTGTGAATTAAGATCTAACTTTTGTAGATAAAGATATTGATGATTAAAGATGAAGTCTAATTAACGCGTTGTGCTAGATGGATTCCATAAAAGGCACAACTTTAGCAATTCGATGGCATGAAAACCCGGTTATCGTCGGCAAAGCATCATTCGAATCCCCGGATCGACATTCGGAAGCAGCGGCAACGTTTGATAGAGCCGTGCGGAAGGAATGGAAGGATAGGTCCAAACCCCCATCGTACCGGACGACGATTCATGGTGCACTCTATACGCGTTCCGAAGTCCTTGTACAGTAACATTATCATCAACTAGCACAACAGGTTAAATTAATGGTTCATTTCCGCGTTAAGCTTTACCAGAGCACTGGATTAAACTTTATGGTTACAAAAAAACCGGAGGTTTAAAGTGGAACATCGCCAGCGGCAAAATTTAATATATTTAATCATTCCAACGGTTTTTCTGATGTTTTTTATTTGGGTGGGTCCAGCCCGGGAGGGGCTTTTTAGTGGGATTGCGGAAATTACCGGGACGTTGCTATCCTTTACGATCTGGATGGCGATCTGGAATGCCCGGAGTTTTTCTGACAATCAGCATTTAATGAGTTTGGGTGCTGTTTTTTTATGGATGGGCTGCTTTGATTTGGCGTATGTCGTTACGGGCTATGAGCCGGCATTGTTCCGGGAACCGCAACAATTCGCCGCGCAGGTTTATGTTCTCGGCCGATTGCTTCAAGCTTCGCTGTTTCTGGCGTTTCCGTTGCTGAGCCGAGCCCGAACCCGTTACCAGGTTCAACGCGTTCATTATTTGTATGGCGGATTTTTTCTAGTCTGCCTCGGGCTGATCGGACTCAGTCAAGCCGCTGCTTTTCCTTGGCTGGCTCCGATTAAAGAGAGCATGCGCTGGATTTGGTATTTGATATTCCTGATGTTGCTCGGAGCGTTTGTCGTCCTGCTACGCTTCCGGAGTTGGCAACGCCAATTCGGCTATCATATTTTTGCAGCATTGGGCTTGTTGAGCGGTTCCACCGTATTGTTCTTAGTTTCGGAGCAATTCTCGTTAAAGTGGCTGACGACAGGCGCTTACTTTTTACAATGGTTGTCAATTTATTTCAGTTATATCGGGATTGTCCGGGTTGCCATCATGGCGCCTTCCCAGAACCTAAAATTAAGCCAGGCTGCATTGCGGATCAGTGAAGACCGTTTCGATGCCTTTTTTAACAGTGTGGGCATCGGACTGCTGCTGCTGGACAAGAACGGTCGAATCGTTAAAAACAATCCGGCCGCATTGGAGATCTTCGGCTACGATGACAACGAATTTCAGCAATTGAATTTCACCGATCTCGTTTACGCAGACGATCGGGAACCTGGTAATTACATGTTTAGCAAACTGATGACCGGTAAAATCAACAAATATTATGTGGAAAACCGCTTTTGTAAAAAGGAGGGGTTCATCTGGGGGAGCGTGACGGTCTCCGGATTACAGGATACGGCCAATCAAGGCCTTCACGCGATTGTGATGATTGAGGATATCACGAAGGACAAACAGATTCAGGAAGAATTAACCGCAGAGAAGGAACGTTCCACCGTGACATTGCGTTCGATCGGCGAAGGCGTCATCGCCACGGATGTCGAGGGGAACATCATCATCATCAATAAAGCGGCGGAAGCGATAACCGGCTGGTCCCAGAAGGAATGTTTGGGCCGCTCCCTCAATGAGGTTTTTTATTTAATCAATGATCAGACGAGCGAGCAATATACGGACATCCACCAGCGGGTCATTCAAAACAATGATAGTCTCGAAATGAGCAATAATATCGTCCTGGTCGACCGCCAGTTACGAGAAAGGATCTTGGGTTTGAGCGGTTCCCCGATCCGCAATTCCAATGGCGAAATCATCGGGGTAGTGCTTGTTTTCCACGACAACACCGAAAAACACAAGATTGAGGAGGAACTCTTCAAAGCGGCCAAACTGGAGTCTCTCGGTGTTTTGGCCGGCGGCATCGCCCATGACTTTAACAACATTCTGGCCGAGATTCTGGCCAATGTTCAATTGGCCCGGGCGATGTTTAAGAAAGATCGCGATATCTCAAAGTATTTAAAGGATACCGAGGCAGCGATCGAACGGGCCACCGCTTTGACCAAGCAGTTGCTGACCTTCGCCAAGGGTGGCGCCCCGGTTAAAAAGACCGCTTCGATCGCCGATATTATCCGCGACACTACTGAGTTCGCGTTGCGCGGCACCAATGTCAAATGTGAAATCACGATCGCTGATAACTTATGGTCGGTCGAGGTAGATCAGGGGCAGATCAGTCAAGTGATCAACAATTTGGTGATCAACGCTTATCAAGCGATGCCCAATGGCGGAACGATCTTTGTGAAAGCCGAGAATGTACACGTGAAGCGGGGTTCGCTGATTCCTAAGGGTAAATATATCAAACTTTCCATTCAAGATCAGGGAGTCGGTATTCCGGAGGAACTGTTGACGAAGATCTTTGATCCTTACTTTACCACCAAGCCCAGAGGCAATGGTTTGGGTTTAGCCACTTCGTATTCGATCATCAAACGGCATGGCGGTTACATCGATGTTCAGTCCAAAGAGGGTCAGGGGACTTGTTTTAACATTTATTTGCAGGGCAGCGATCATCTCCTGAATTCGCCGGACGAAGCCGTCGACAGCTTTATCACCGGGGAAGGAAAAGTCTTATTGATGGACGACGACCTGAATATCCGCTATCTTATCGGTCAGATGTTGGAATATATTGGTTACAGGGTCCGGTTGGCTCAAGATGGCAATGAACTGTTGGACTTGTATCGCCAGGCGCGGGAGTCCGGCGATCCGTTTGACGTCGTCATCTTGGATTTGACAGTCCCCGGTGGCAAGGGCGGCCGAGAAACAATTCTAGAATTACTGGAAATGGATCCGAAATGTAAAGCCATCGTCAGTAGCGGCTATTCCAACGATCCGGTGATGGCCGATTATCAAAAATACGGTTTTAGCGGCGTGGTCACAAAGCCATACAAGATCAACGAATTGGCCGAAGCCATCAATAAAGTGGTGGCGAAGAAGCAACTTAAGTTGGCCCTGGATACCCATAATTCGGCCTTGGGACAATAATCACCGCTCTGATGCCGAAGACTCCAAAAGGTACAAGTTTTCCTTCATAAGCGATCCTTAAACCTTGGCATCATAATCGAACCTTGGTAAGGGCATAATACTCCAGTAAAATTCTGATACAATAACAAAGGAGTGGCGGAGAGATGCCGAGTAAAAAAAAGACCGAGGAAGTTGTGGATGGTATATTTTTGGACCCAGTGCCGATTACTTTGGGTGATGAAGTAAAAATCAAATATAAAGGGCATTTGGCTGCTTCGGGAGCCGACAAGATATTCCTCCATGCCGGTTACGGGAACGAACAATGGGGAAACGTAATGGACATCCCCATGAAGAAAACCCGTGACGGGGGTTGGTCGATCTCGGTCCAAGTCTCGGAGCCTGCCAATTTTAATTTTTGCTTCCGGGACAGTGCCCAAAATTGGGATAACAACAATGGCCGGAACTGGTCCTATCAGGTTCATACCGGCGACGCGGTCATTCATTGAGACTGGATTTCTTACAAAAAAATAAAAAAAAGGAAATTCTTTAACGGGCGAGAAATATTTCAGCATTGGTTAGCTTAAAACATCGGGATAAACTCCGGCCCAAAACCGGCGTGGCCGCAAAGCTTAACAAAGCAGCGCTTAAAGTCGGGCGACTCCTTTTAGCCTGCTTCTAAGGGAAGTGACGCAATGAAGATATTGCTCATCGACGATTCCCCCTTAGTACGGGCAATACTGAAAGAATACTTGCGGGAAGCAGGACACGAAATTCGCGAGGCCGGTACCAATCAAGAAGCCAAGCAACTGTTCTCGACCGTGCATCCGGAGTTGATTATCCGCGATCTCTTCATGCCGGATTGCGACGCCATCGAGTCGATTCGTTATTTTAAACTCATGGATCCGGAGGTAAAGATCATTCTTTGCAGCACCGGTTCTTCCAAAAACGAGATCCTCAGCGGACTGAAGGCGGGAGCGTTGGATGTGGTTTTGAAACCGTTGGAGAAAGATCAAGTTTTTGCCGTGTTAAACAAGATGGCTCTCTCATAGCCGCCGGGCGAAACGTCAATTGCCGGGATTTGCCTCGACTGACGAATCGCCGGGGATTAACTCCGGCGCGTCGATCGAACCAAATGGTTCGTGAAGGTTTTTCCTGCGCGATGCATAATTCTCTCAGTTGGCGGATATTACATAAAGGATTGTCAACCATGATCGAGAATCACTCTGAAACAACATTTCGGGGTGATTTTTTTGATTAAAAAAGTATTGCTCATCGGGATAGTACTCGGGATCATGCTGTTTTTGATGATTCCCAGCGGTGCCGCGCCCACCGACGTTGTCCTCGATCAGCAAGTCGTACTGGAGGTACCAGGCACGTTTACTCTGGTTGACCAGGATAACGATAAAAAAGCGGAGAGCATCAACTTCCGTTTGGATCTGCAGTCATTCCGCGACGGCAATTTTATTGTGACCGGCGATCTGGAGGGCATGCGGGCTGGCAATTGGGTATCCTTAAGCACTTCGGTAATTCCTTTTCAGTGGACGCCCGAAAACCGGACCGTTGTCCTGAGTTTTCGGCCCAATAACATCATCAAGTACAAGCTTGCCGGGCCCTATCGTGTGACCTTGAGCTTAAAGGACGGTGACTGGAAACTGCCGGCTCAGGTCGTTGGCTTCTCGCCGAAGTATACGCCGGACAACTTCAGTTCCCAGGTGCGCGTTCAACAGGGAGCGATTTCATCCGCCACCCAGGCCAAGCAAGCCGTCGAGACCTGGGCCAGTTATAAGGCGCTCAAACTCGGCAAGTTTTTGGGAATCAGTTTTAATTATGACCGTTGGCAGGTAGAGTACGCTGAGAAATATTCCGATAAGATTTGGCGGTTTATGGTGAGCCCCGAGGGTTCGGTGGAGAGCATGAAGATTAATCCCCAAAACAGTTAATCAGTTTCCATGTAAATAGGACAGGGATAGAATCGCGAGTGGATAAATCCGGGGGAGCAGAGTTAATTTGACTATGTACTGCAACTGAAAGATCATGTTCAGTAACTGAACATGATCTTTCAGTTAGTGAATGAGCATATGCAGTAACTGTGCAAAGTGATTCAGTAATCGAACAACTATGTACAGTAACTGAGAGAGCACTCACAGTGACTCAATAAGCATCTACAGTAACTCAGCAAGCATCTACAGTAACTGCGTAAGCTAATTCAACAACTGGACAATCATGCGCAATAACTGTGCGAACATTTTTAATAACAAAAGTGGCATTTGTAGCAATCGGAAGTATATTTTGGCTGATTCGAAACAGATCTCTTTAACCCAAAGAAGGTCCGCTCCCGCCTCAGTTGAAAACGATGTCGATCAAAATTTAATGAAAAACCCCTCCGGCTTTGGCGAAGGGGTTTTTCACTATCATTCACTTGGGATTAGATTGCAAAGTGGTGTTCACCAATGATCGTCACGATATTACGGCTCCAAATCCAACGGGAGCTGGTTTTGGCGGGATTATAGAAATATAACGCGCCATGGGTCGGATCCCAGCCTTTAACGGCTAAGTTGGCCGCCCGGTACGATTCGGAGGTCGGTTGGGCCCAGATATAGCCGTTCGAAACGGATTCGAACTCACCGGGTTTAAAAACGTTTCCGGCGACGGTCGCCGGAAATCGGCCGGAACGGATCCGGTTTAAGATAACCGCTCCTACCGCTACTTGTCCTTGTAAGGTTTCGCCACCAGCCTCGGCGTGAATGATCCGAGCCAACATAGCGAACTGATCGGCCGCGAGTCCGGGCTGCCTGGAGGGGGTTCCCCGAGAATTGCTCCGACCGTTGGCGCTTGCCAACGCTTGCGGTTTTTCCGGTTGCCGAACGGTCTGGCTGGTCTGGTTCGAGGCACCTGCTTGCAAGGGTTTCGATTGAATGGGCGCCGCTTTATGGGATTCGCTCTTTTCAGACCCCGGCTTTCTTCCCGTTTGAGCATTGAGATACAAAATCGGACCGATGACAGTGGTGTTCAAAGCCATCACTGCCGCCAGAACTGAGCCGACGATTCTTTTTTGAATCATTCCAGCCATCTCCTTTCCAAAAGATCATTTCATTTACATATTTTGTTCCGTCAGGATGAAAATTCATCGAGTTTACGGAACATATCCCAATGGTATGGTATTATACCAGCTTTTCCGGTGAAAGGCGACCGGAAATCTTTGTCTGAAAGATTTTTCTTTACGGCCAGCAGGATTATGCGCTTCTTGGTAAAAGATAGATCGGGTGTATCAATGCGAGGTGAATGCCAAATGGATCTTTTTTCTGTCAATGCTTCGGAAAACCTGTCCCGGGAGGCGCCTTTGGCCAGCCGGATGCGGCCCCGTAATTTGGACGAGTTTATCGGCCAGGATGAGATCGTCGGCGTAGGGCGGCTGCTACGGCGGGCGATCGAGGCCGACCGGTTGTCCTCGATGATCTTCTACGGTCCCCCCGGAACCGGTAAAACGACTTTAGCCAGGATCATCGCCAATACAACCCGTTCCACTTTCGAAACGCTAAATGCCGTGACCGCCGGGGTCGCCGACATCCGGCGGATCATCGCCGCGGCCGCCGATCGCTTCAAACTGTATGGCCAAAAGACGATTCTTTTTGTCGACGAGATCCACCGCTTTAACAAGTCCCAACAGGATGCCCTGCTGCCGGCCGTGGAGGATGGAACGGTCCTGCTGATCGGCGCCACGACTGAAAATCCGCTTTATGAAGTCAATTCGCCGCTGATCTCCCGGAGCATGATATTTCGTTTTCATTCGCTGGGGGTGAGCCATTTAAAAGAGGTGGTCCGGCGGGCCTTGGACGATCACGAACGGGGAATCGCCGATTTCCGGGTGAAACTTCACCCGGATGCCTTGGAGCATTTGGCAGGGGTCGCCAACGGCGATGCCCGGATCGCTTTGAATGCCTTGGAGTTGGCGGCCTTGACCACGTCGCCGGATCCAGAAACCCAGTGCCGGGAGCTGACGTTGGCCATCATCAGCGATTGTGTGCAACAGCGGCCTTTGCGCTACGATCGGAATGGCCAGGTGCATTATGACACGATCTCCGCTTTTATCAAATCCTTACGGGGCTCGGATCCCGACGCCGCCTTATATTATCTGGCGCTGATGATTACAGCGGGCGAGGATCCCAAATTTATTGCCCGCCGGATGATCGTTCACGCCGCCGAGGACGTGGGCAATGCCGATCCCATGGCCTTATTGGTGGCGACTGCGGCGGCCCAGGCTGTGGAGATGGTTGGGCTCCCCGAAGCGCGGATTCCTATGGCCGAGGCGGCCATCTACATTGCCACCGCCGCCAAATCGAACGCCAGTTGCGCGGCGATCGATCGGGCCATGGCGGAAGTCCAGGCCATGGAGGGGCAGGAGGTCCCGGTGCATTTGCGGGATAGCTCTCATTCCCAAGCCCGCAAATTAGGCGACGGGATCGGCTATCGCTATCCCCACGATTACCCTGGCGGGTATGTCGATCAGCAATATTTGCCGGACCATTTGCGGGATAAAGTCTTTTATCAGCCGACTGAGTACGGCCGGGAGAAAGAACTGGCGGAAAAGTTGCGTCGGTTGAGGCCGGAAAGGTATTTACCACCCAATGAGTAAGATAAAAACACCGCGAATTTTAATTTATCCAGACCGGGTGGTTGCCAATTTTGAGCGTCTCCAAGAACGGGCTCGGGCCAATGGAGTGGAATTGACCGTCGTTCTGAAGGGTGTGGCCGGGGATCTGCGGATCGCCCGGTCTTTGATTGAGGCGGGAGCCCGCGAGATCGGCGATTCGCGCAGCGAAAATTTGTCACGGCTTCAGCAACACTTCCCGGCCACGCGCCGGGTCTTATTGCGTCTGCCGAGCCTCGGCCGGCTAAACGAAATTGCCGCAGTGGCCAATCTCAGTCTGAATGCGGAAGTTAAAACGCTAGCCGCCCTTAATGCTCTCGTCGAGCAGCATGAAGTGATGCTCATGGTGGACCTGGGCGATTTGCGCGAAGGCGTCGACGCGGCCGGGCTGTTTCGTTTGGCCCATTATTGCCGGCGGCTCCCCAAATTGCACGTGACCGCCATTGGTACTAATTTTTCTTGCTTCGCCGGAGCGCTTCCCACTGTAGCCAAGCTGGAACGGTTGGCCGGTCTAGCAACCGAGTTGCGGACCAGGTATCGGTTGCCGGTCACTTGGGTCTCAGGAGGCAATTCCAGCAGCCTGCCGCTGTTATACCAAGGACAGCTGCCGGCGGGGATTAACCATTTGCGGGTCGGGGAAGGGATCCTGCTCGGCCACGAAACGATGCGCGGGACCTTGCTGCCCGATCTGAACGGGGATGCTTTCCAGGTGGAGGCGGAGATCATTCAGATGCAACGCAAGCCGGCCCATTCCGATGGTGAAATCGGCCTGGATGCTTTTGGCCGCCAGCCGAACTTGGCGATAGTCGAGCCGGGATGGCGGGCGTTGCTAAATATCGGCCATCAGGATACGCCCCTCAGCGGCCTGACACCCTTGGAGCCGGGTCTTACGATTCTCGGCGGCAGCAGCGATTATACTGTGCTGGCCTGCGAGCGGAAACCGCGAATCGGCCAGCGGGTAAGGTTTCTGCCCAATTATTGGAGCCTGCTTTCATTGATGACTACTCCTTATGTGTATAAGGAGTATGTTAGGAATTAAGGCTTTCATTTCATTGATGGATAAATAATTGACATACTATAAAAGTTATGGTAGGATTGGTTTAGAAAGTGTACTAAAAAACTCGGGATTGAAAGCCGACTTTTTTACTACAATATAAAAAGGGGTTTTAAACTTGAAAGTATCGACGCGTGGTCAGTATGGGATCCGAGCTATGCTCGAACTGGCTCTTCACAACCAGGAGGGGCCGGTGACTTTGAAGACCATCGCTGAAAAACAGCAAATCTCCGAACCGTATCTGGAACAGCTCGTCGCGGCATTGCGCAAAGCGGGTTTGGTCACTAGCGTTCGTGGCGCGTTGGGCGGTTATAACTTAACCCGCGATCCGGCGGAGATCAAAATCGGCGATATTTTGCGCGTGCTGGAGGGCCCGATTGCTCCCGTAGATTGCGTGGTGGAAGACGCTGATACGGATGTCTGCCGTCTTTCCGGACATTGTGCGACCCGCCTTTTATGGCAGCGGTTGCGCGATAGCATGGTGGAGGTGCTCGATTCCACGACACTGGCGGATCTGATCAACGATTACCATACTTTACATGGTTCCAATCCAATGTACTATATTTAATAGGAGATGGTTCAGAATGAAACGTATTTACTTGGATCATGCCGCGACGACTCCGGTAGATCCGGAGGTTTTGGAGGCAATGCTGCCTTATTATGTCGAGTCTTTCGGCAACCCGTCCAGCATCCATTCGTTTGGCCGCGAGACCCGCAAAGCGCTCGATCAGGCCCGAGCCGTGGTGGCCGGCGAGATTGGCGCCGCAGAACCGTCGGAGATCATCTTTACGGGATCGGGCTCCGAAAGCGACAATATGGCCATCAAAGGAGTAGCGCTTTCGTATCGTGAAAAAGGCGATCACATCATTACTTCCGCCATCGAGCACCATGCGGTTTTTGATACTTGTAAATTCTTAGAAAAACAGGGTTTTAAGGTTACTTATCTTCCGGTGGACGGCGACGGACTGGTCAATCCGGCCGATTTGGAAAAAGCTTTGACCGATAAGACGATTTTGGTCTCGATCATGCATGCCAATAACGAAGTGGGAACGATTCAGCCCATTGCCGAGATCGCCAAGATCCTGAAGGAACGGAAGATTCTCTTCCACACCGATGCCGTTCAGACCACGGGTTCGATCCCCGTCAATGTGAAAGATTTGGGCGTGGATCTGCTGTCCTTGGCGGGCCATAAGTTTTACGGTCCCAAAGGAGTCGGCGTCCTTTACGCCCGGAAGGGGGTCCGTCTGACGCCGGTGATCCATGGTGGTGCGCAGGAACGGAATCGCCGGGCCGGCACTGAAAATATTGCGGGAATCGTCGGATTGGCCAAGGCTCTGCAGCTGGCAAACCAAAAGCTGCCGGAGACCAGCCAACGCTTGACGGAGTTGCGCGATTACCTCATCGATAATGTGCTGCAGAAATTCGAGTACGTCCGGCTGAACGGTCATCGGACCCAACGTTTGCCGGGCAACGTCAATTTCAGCTTCGAATTTATTGAAGGTGAGTCGCTCTTGTTAAACCTGGATCTGAAGGGAATCGCCGCATCGAGCGGATCGGCCTGTACCTCGGGATCGCTGGAACCTTCACACGTCTTGTTGGGAATGGGAATCTGCCATGAGGTAGCCCATGGGTCATTGCGGCTGACCTTAGGGAAGTCTACCACCAAGGAAGAGATTGATTATGTTTTGGAAGTTTTGCCGGAGATCGTCAATAAATTGCGGGCCATGTCTCCGCTCTATAATAATTCGCAACGGAAGGAGTGTGCCTCATGTACACTGACAAAGTAATGGATCATTTTCAAAACCCGCGGAATGTGGGGGAGATCGAGGACGCCAACGGCGTGGGCGAAGTCGGCAATGCCGTCTGTGGCGATATTATGAAGATTTATCTGCAGGTGGAGGACAACCGGATTAAGGACGTCAAATTTAAAACCTTCGGCTGCGGGGCGGCCATCGCTACCAGCAGTATGGTCACGGAGATGGTCAAAGGAAAGACCCTGGAGGAAGCGCTGGAGATCACCAACCAGGCAGTGGCCGAGGCCTTAGACGGCCTACCGCCGCAAAAAATGCATTGTTCCAATCTGGCGGCGGATGCGCTTCACAAAGCTATCGAAGATTATCGTTCCAAGTTAGCTGGCTGATGCAGCGGGTCATCATGGCAATGAGCGGAGGAGTCGACAGCTCAGTCGCGGCTGCGCTCCTCCTGGAAGCGGGTTATGAAGTTATTGGCATGACCATGCAGATTTGGCAGACCGATTTACCCTATGATCTGGAAGCGGAAGGCGGTTGCTGCTCCCTGGGGGCGGTAGAGGATGCCCGCTCTGTCGCGAATAAACTGGGTATCCCTTATTATGTGGTCAATATGCAAGCACCGTTCCGCGAGAAGGTCATCGATTATTTTGTCGCCGAATATTTGCAGGGTCGAACGCCGAATCCCTGTATCATCTGTAATCAAGAGCTCAAATTCAACAATCTGTTGGACAAGGCCAAAGCGCTCGACGGAAATTACGTGGCCACCGGCCATTATGTCCGGCGCGACCGGGACCCGGCGACGGGGCGGTGGGTGTTGCGGAAGGGACTTGATCTTTCCAAAGATCAGAGCTATGCCTTGTATGGGTTGACTCAAGCCCAGTTGGAAGCGAGCCTGTTCCCTTTGGGGGATTATACGAAGAAGGCTATCCGCCAAAAAGCGGCCGAGCTTGGTTTACGGGTCGCCGATAAACCGGACAGCCAGGAGATCTGTTTCGTGCCGGACCAGGACTATCGGCGCTTCATTGACGAGTACAAGCCGGGAGCGGTCCGGCCGGGTAAGATCGTCGACAAATCGGGCAAGGTCTTGGGCGAACATACCGGGATCATCAATTACACCATCGGGCAACGCAAGGGGCTGGGGATCGCCTCCAGTGTGCCCCTTTTCGTCGTCCAAATCCGGCCGGACGCCAATGAGGTGGTGGTCGGTACCGCCGCAGAGGTTTTTGCCGATGGCTTGGTGGCCGGATCCATCAATTGGGTTGCCATTCCGGGTCTGACGGAGGAATTGCGAGTGGAAGCTAAGATCCGTTATGCGGCTCCTCCAGCGTCGGCAATCATCCGACCGTTGCCCGACGGACGGGTGGAGACGCGTTTCGACACTCCGCAGCGAGCTATCACTCCTGGGCAGTCGGTGGTCTTTTATCAGGAAGATCTGGTATTGGGTGGCGGCATAATTGAAGATGCAGTTTAGCAGGGACTTTATTGCCAAGCTGACCTTGTCGCGGGATAAAATTTTGGTTTAACCGCTTTTCCGCTGGAGATAATATCATCGATACCAGCGGAGAGAGGTGAAACAGATGCATCGGGTAATTCGGGGAATTGTCACCGGCAGCTTGATTGGCGCAGCGGTTGGTTTGGTGATGTTGGCCAGGCAAAAACGGGGCATGGCTTCGGGAATGCAAAGAGCGATGAAGTCGCAACGGATGATGAAACCGGCTCGCGGAACAGTCCGGCTGGTAAAGGACCAAGGTAGACATTGGACTTCAGTATTGAAAGAAGGCACCGGAGCCATCGCACAACGCTTGGCTCACCGTCATTCTTGACAGCGCACGAAAGTGCGCTTTTTTTGCGTCCTTAATAAAATGCTCTCTTTTGCATAAAAGTAGCCAAGCCATGATAGAAATCATATTCATCCGATTTAATAGCTTCGATCCAAAAGAATCACCGGTTTAACGCAGCTTTGATATGAAAGCCGTAACCTTTATGCTTTATTAAAAGTTAGTTCAGTAGTATAATAATCTCAAAATGTATGGTTTCGCTAACAATTGGACCGGAGCAACTTTTGATTCAATCGAAAGACTGTTGTTCGAAGGAGAAACTTTGATGTATGAACCAAAACAGGGCGTGCCTAAATATCATCAGCTAAAAGAATATATCCGCGATCAAATTCGCAGGGGCGAATTGGTGCCCGGACAACAGCTTCACACCGAGAACATTTTGATTCAGCAATTTAAACTGAGCCGCCATACGGTCCGCAAAGCCTTAGGCGACCTGGAGAAAGAAGGATGGATCAACCGCGAGCAAGGCCGAGGAACGTTTGTGACCAACCAAGTAACGAACAAAATCGGGTGTATCGCGGTGATTATCAAAAGTATCACTAATTTTATCTTTCCGGACATTATCCGCGGCATCGCCGGGGTACTCAGTGAAGCGAAGTTTGAGATAAAATTATTTCTCAGTGGTGGCGATCCGGAATTGGAGGATGAATATTTAGGTCAGATTCTGGCGGGCGAGATCGATGGCGTGATCATTGAACAAGCCCAGAATCTGCTTCCCAGCCGCAATATCAAATACTTTCGCGAGTTGGAACGCAAAAGAGTCCCTTATTTGATGATTCATTCTTATTGCCCGGACCTGGATCCGGCCTATGTCGTGGTCGATGATTGTTTGGGCGGATATTTGGCAACGCAATATTTATTGCAGTTGGGCCATCAGCGTATCGCCGGTATTTTCAATATTGACGTCAAACAGGGGATCGATCGGCAAGCCGGCTATAAAAAGGCTTTGCTTGAATATGGCATTCAACCTTCGGCTTCATTGATCGGACAGTATCAATATCGAACCGAACACAGCCGATTTCCGTTTCAATTTACTCAAGAATTGTTGAGCCGGCCCGAACGTCCCACGGCAATCTTCTGTTATAATGACTTGGATGCTATCCGGGTTTTAGACGCGATTCGTCAAGCCAAATTAAGAGTCCCCGAGGATATTTCGATTATCGGTTATAATGACTCCAGCCTAGCAACGGTTTCTGATGTCAAACTTACCTCCGTGAAGCATCCCAAAGCCGAACTGGGAAGGGAAGCGGCCTCTTTCATAATTAGTATGGTAAAACGACGAATTGAGAAGCCCAGGTCGATAATTGTACCGGAGTTAATTATTCGTTCGTCATGTTGCCGCATATTGAGAATGTTGGTGTTTTGGATAGTGTTTAGTTCTGGAATTAAACTATTCGCCATTTAGAACGATAAGATGTTCCTTTTCAGATAATTTTTAACACACAATACTGCAAGTTGGGCTTCAGAATAGGTCAACTTATTCTAGATAAATCATAATAGTCTGCCGAGAATAAGAAAATGCCTTGTTATCTTTATAACAAGGCATTTAATATTATCAAGTTAGCGCCGCATGGGCAACCGGGGCATGAGCAATGCAAACTTAACTAAAGATCCGATTTTTACAAAACTACAAAAAAGGATTGCTCAGTGACTAAAGGAGCTTGTTGAGTAACTGAAAGAGGTTGCTGAGTGACTGAAAGAGCTCGTTGAGTAACTGAAGGAGCTTGTTCAGTGACTGAAAGAGCTCGTTGAGTAACTGAAGGAGCTTGTTCGGTGACTGAAAGAGCTCATTGAGTAACTGAAGGAGCTTGTTCAGTGACTGAAAGAGCTCATTGAGTAACTGAAGGAGCTTGTTCGGTGACTGAAAGAGCTCATTGAGTAACTGAAGGAGCTTGTTGAGTAACTGAAAGAGCTCATTGATCCGCAAAGAGAGCACTTTATCCACAAAACTGGAACCCATGGTTTTAATAGAGACCTTCGGCAATAACCGAACAACCAGCGCGAGAGAACAAAGACTTGATCGCGGATTTAGCGGATGAAAAGCCACGGATTGGAGATCGAGAAATGGGTTTTCCGTGAAATCCTTAAATCCATGAATCCGTGATCAGCTTTTTTAACCCTAGAACCTACCCCGCCCTATAGGCCTCATGCCGCCCCTTAATAATGCTTCCTAATCTTTTCTTTTCATGATGAGATGGTCAAAACTCCTCAAAGTGTGGCGATTTTGACCATCCCGTTGGCCGAGGTTTCTATCGGAAGTCATCACCAATTAAATTCATCTCTATAACTAATATAATTATCCGAACAAATCTTGCTATCGATAAGTTCGAAATTCAGACCTCGCCGTTAAATATTTCAATGATAATCCAGGGCGTTTTTAAAACCTCACGTCATCCGCAATTTTAAAAGCGCGTCAAATATGACTTATTTTGTCTAAAATCCTTCAAAGGTTGAGAATTAAATTTAAGAAGTGTTATAATTAAATAAAATTTTAAGGTAATTTTTTCATAAAATTTATACGTACAATTCTTATTTCTGTTAATACAAATTGTGATGATGATCGATCTAGGTAATGAAACAGCGATGCTATTTTTCTGTTAGCGAAAGGCAATAGTGCTTATAGGAGGTGATGACTCGCAAAACTATAGACGATTTTGACCGAGTCGATCCGGGTCAGTTTCCATAGCGACCAAAACGATAAAAATCAATGAATTTGGAGGCGCTGACCCGAGCCAATGAATCACCCAGCCAAACGTGGCGCGATCGACAAACAGCAGTGTATTTCTTCGTATTGTCAACCCAATTGAGAAGGAGGAGTTTTTCGTGAAAAAATCTCTGGTGATGTTTTTGCCCGTGCTCTTAATCGTCGTACTGGCTTTACTCTTTAGCGGCTGCGGCGGAGGTGGAGGCTCGGCCGCTCCCGCTAACCCTAACCCTCCGGGATCGACGGAGTCCTTTGTGGAGACGTTCGACCAGGTTCCGGACGGCACCGATATTAAGGCGGATGGCACAAAGCTCGATCATCCGGATAGTTTTCCAGCGAACTATATATCCGGTTCGTTGTATGTGGGTAGAGCGGGTGAAAAAGGGGTCTTGGCCTTAGATAACGGGGATGCGAGCGCTCAAGGGCCAAACGGCCAAAGGATCGCCTTTACGATTCCCGGTTTAAAAAATGCGACCAATCCGAGTCTAAAATTAACAGTTAAAAATCTTGCCGTTCAAACGATCACGCTTTATGTCGGTGACAGCTTCAGTACAAGCGGCAATGCCGGAGCTAGCGGTCATAGAGCCTATGGGACCTACGACATCGCCCCCAGTTCAGCCTTTACTGTCGTCACCATTCCGCTGAGCGCCTCATTTATCGGTTCGGAAGTGATTCAACTTCGTCCGACTGCCGGCGGCAGTTCTAACGGAGCCGCGGGTCTTTATTTCGATAAGATCGAAGTGACCGGAATACCGAGTTCGAACCCAAGTCCTAGCCCAAGCCCGAGTCCTAGTCCAAGTCCGAGCCCGGAGCCTTCTGCTACCAACCTGGTGCTGAATCCGGGAGAATGCCTAACTCAGTTACAGGCGTTGACACTCCCAGGTACGTACAACGGATTTACGTTCGGTTCCGCTGTAACGTTTGCTAAGCATACAGACACCCACGATGGCACATCATATAACGGACAAATAAAACTAGGCGGAGCAGATCCTGCTACTAGAGGAGTAACCTTCACTGCAAAAACCGGTGATCATCTTACTGCGCTCGCAGTAAGCAGCGGTAGTGATGCAGCGGGACGCGACGTAATGGTCGCGCCGGTGAATGGAGGTGTTGTCGGTACGGGTACTGATTTGGGCCAAGTCCCCCCAGCTGTATCTGGAGCAACAGAGTTAGGAGCTTTTACTTATACCATTCCTGCCAACGGTGATTATGTTATTTATTCTGCAAAGAGCGGCATCAATATTTCCTATATTTCAGTAATTGGCAATTGAATGCAGTCTAAGCAATCTTAAGCAATGCCCTTGAAATAAAATCGAGTTGCCCCGGATGAGGCAACTCGATTTTGAGAAATAACTTCGCAAAAATAAAAAGCCATGCCAAACGGATGGCGGATCGGGGAAGGTTTCATTCGTAATTCAACTATTTCAGCTTTCTACAATGCAATAAAGTTAGTGAAAAAGATCAATCCATGACTTCTGACAGTAAGTGATACACGAATCCATGATTTTTCTTCTCTCTGGAATCGAATAGCAAATTATAAAAGGAGAAGCTTTCAATGACTCAACTGACTCAACATCGAAATCGCTTTTTCGTCTGTTGTTTCTTTTTTATTATTTTAATTATTGCCGTGATCAGTGCCGGTTGTGGTGGCGGAGGTTCAAAGAGTTCAGTCTCCACTCCGCCTCCGACATCACCGCCGGGTGGAGATGCCTTTTTCGTCGAGACCTTCGACTCCGTGCCGAACGGCACCGATATTCAGGCGAATCCGTCTACGCTCGATAATTCCGCCAGCTTTCCATCGACCGATATGCCGGGCCCGATTTACGCCGGAACAGCAGAGGGCGGGCAGGGAACCATCGCCTTGGATAATCGGGGCAAAGCAACGGATCCGGCGGGTGCGGACGCGCAACGGATCGCATTTAAGGTCCCCAACTTGAGTGGCGTGTCGAATGCTACGCTGAGATTGACAGTTAAAAATGCTGCTGGAACTACCAAACCCATTACCATTTACGTCGGCAATGATTATAGTACGAGCAGTCCGGCCCAAAACGCCTATGGGACATACGCCATTACGAGTAGCACATACTATATTTTAGAAATTCCGCTCGCCGCGCCGACTTCAAATGTAATCCAAATCCGGCCGCAGATCAATAGTGGCGGCAAATGGAGCGGAACCGGAGCCGGCGGGATTTATATCGATCGGATCGAAGTCGTTGCGACCAGTTCCTCTACTCCCACTTCCCCCGGTTCGCCGGTTGACCCAGGGACTCCGATTTATGTCTCTACCAATGGCTTGGCGAGCAATCCGGGAACCATCGACAGCCCAACCACGCTCGAGAGCGCTATTGCCATGGTTTCTCCCGGCGGTACGATTTTCATGCGCGGCGGAACCTATAATTATTCTGCCACGATTACGATCCCGGAGGGCAATAACGGCGCTTCCGGCAATCTCAAAACGCTCTCCGCCTATGCCGGGGAAACTCCCATCTTGAATTTTTCCGTGCAAACGGAACTTTCGACCAATCGCGGCCTGCAACTCTACGGCAACTACTGGCATATTCAAGGCCTGATCGTGGAACGGGCGGGCGACAACGGTATTTTCGTCGGTGGAAGCCACAATGTCATTGAAAGGTGCACCACTCGCTACAATCGTGATTCCGGATTGCAGCTCGGCCGGATCAGCAGTTCATATCAGAGCATTTCCCAATGGCCGAGTTATAATCTGATCCTAAACTGCGATTCTTATGACAATTCGGACTCGGACGGCGAAGACGCCGACGGTTTCGCTTGCAAGCTCACCACCGGTTATGGCAATGTCTTCCGTGGCTGTATTGCCCATAATAATAGCGATGACGGTTGGGACCTCTACACCAAATCCGACACCGGCGTCATCGGACCAGTAACGATTGAGGATTGTGTCTCCTACAGCAATGGAATTCTTTCCAGCGGTACTCTAAATAAAGACGGCGATGGCAACGGCTATAAACTGGGTTCCTCCAGCAACGCGGTTTCGCATATTGTCCGGCGTTGCATCGCGTTCTATAACCGAAAACACGGTTTTACCGACAACAGCAATCCGGGGCCGATCGACATCAGTAACTGCACCTCCTGGCACAATTCCATGTCCATGGGTCCGACAACCCAGACTACCGAGGAATACAATTTTGCCTTTTCCAAGGGAGCTCATTTCATGACCAATAACCTGTCGTGGGAGGGTGGCGGCAGCGATGTCGGTCATGTGCCCAGTGGCAGCACGGCTTCCCATAATGTGTTTTACAATAAAGACAAAAAGTCTTATGACAATGATATGGGCGTGACGCTCACCGCCGCCGATTTTGCAGTGACCCCGTCGTATACTTTTGGCGCCGCACCGATTTCCCGCAATGCCGATGGTTCAATTAATTACGGCTTCTTCCTGCAACTGGCGGCGGACAGCGACTTGAAAGGCAAAGGCGTCAATGGACGCGATATCGGAGCGCGCGGCAACGTAGGGAACGATATCGCAATCATACCATAAGCGATATTTACACACTCTTTGTTGCGTCGCAGAAGAAGGGGAGAAATAGAATTTATTTCCAAAGTATCTTTACAGGAGGAGTTAAAGTCTTGAAAAAATCATCAAATTGGCTGACGGGCATTTGCGGCATGTTACTGATAAGCGTATTGATCGCCGGTTGCGGCGGAGGAGGCAGCGGAAGCAGTTCATCAACTCCCTCGGGCACCGACTCCAACCCGTCTTCGGGTGGAGAAATCGTCGGTTTTGCTTCGCTGGGAACCGGAACCAGCGGCGGCGCCGGTGGCCAGCAAATCGTTGTTACCAGCGGCCAGCAGTTGGCCGATATTATGAAGCCTCGGGAAAAAACCAGCGATCCGAAGACCCCCTTGATTCTTTATATTTCCGGAACGATCAGCGGCTATACTTCCGAGATCAGTATTAAGCGGACCGGCAACATCAGCATTCTGGGCATCGGAAACAATGCCGTGATTCAGGATTTCGGCTTTAAAATCGTCGATAGCAGCAATATCGTCATTCGCAACATTGCTTTTCGGGATTGCCATTCCGACGAGAAAGACGGCATAGCGGTCGAAGGTTGCAATAATATCTGGGTCGATCATTGCAGTTTTACCGACAGTCCGGATAATGATCCCAATGGCAGCCGTCATGATGGATCACTCGATATCAAAAAGGGTTCCTATAATGTGACCGTCTCGTGGAATCATTTCATGAACCACCGGAAGACCTGTCTCTTGGGTCATTCCAAAAGTGAAACCGGGGATGTCAATCTGGCGGTAACCTATCACCATAACTGGTTCGACGGGACCTATTCGCGTCATCCGCGAGCCCGTTATGGCAAGGCGCATATTTTTAACAATTACTATTCCAATGTCGGCATCCTGGGCAGCGACCGCGGCGGGTACGGCGTGGGCAGCACCTGTCAGGCCCAGGTTTATTTGGAAGCCAATTATTTTGAAAACACGCCGCACCCCACCTTGATTTCACAGATCAATGACCCGGGCAACACTTTGAGCGGGGAGCCGGCCGGGTATCTGAAGGCGTCCAATAATTACAGGGACGATTCCTCGGGCGAGATCGTGGAGTATCTGCCTGCCAACGTTTTCGATCCGAGAAGTTTTTATCCTTATACCGCGGAAAATGCCCAATCCGTCAAAAACAGCGTGATGAGCGGCGCCGGGCCCGTCTTGAACTTAGTCGCAGCGAGCGAGTGAGCCATTGCTAGAAGTGATGTTCCCAATAATCCAGCGCCGTTTTTAGACGAAGGAATGCTTTCAGGGCTCGTCATCATCACGCGCTGGACAAAACAGAACCGTCGCGGGTGTGAAACCCGCGGCGGTTTGCCAAACTCAGTCCATAGGCTTTCGAATTTTGAAGGGGTGGGGATTTTATGGATATCCCGGAACAAGCCGAAGAATTGGTGCAACAGTTGTTGTCATTGGGTTACCATTCGTACCAAATCCATCAGATTATCGCCGACATTCCGGGGTTTAGCCTCAAAAGGCCGTTGACGCCGGAACTGGAGGGGAAGTTAATCCAGGTTTTGGAGGATTATGTGCAGTTTGCGCGGAAATGTCGCAGCACTCGCAGATAAACTTTGCTCCGGTCGTCCTGAAAAAAGAATTTTGGTAGTATCAATGCATCATCGACCTCAGGCGAGCGATTTTTGCCGAAAGCCGAAAATGACGAATACGGCATTTTCGGCTTTCGTGCTGCCAATGTGGCGGGGTGATTTATCGTCCGGTTTGCGTTCAATGGCCTGGAAGTTTTTTTCGCGGTCACTTTCATGACATTGCCGGGGGAAGGGTGTGATTTTAAGGATTCAGATTTTCCAATTCCCACGTCGCCAAATTCAAGCGTCGGTAATAACAATTCCGCGCCTCGCCGGCCTGGTTTTTCGTATGGCAGATTCCACCCCGGCGGGGCCGCACCTTATAAACCAGCGAGTTCTGTTCGCAATTCACCAGGACCTCGAGCAGATCATAAGTTTCCCCGGAAGTTTTGCCTTTCTCCCAGAGCTCATTCCGGGAAGTCGACCAGAAGACGGCGGTCCGCGTTTCCACCGCCACTTTTAAAGCCTGTTCGTTCACATAGGCTACTAGAATTACTTCCTGCGTATCAGCGTTTTGGACGGCTACCGGGATCACATCCGGGCATTTGGCAGCGATCTTGGCGATCTTGCTATAATCGAGTTGGAGAGTTTTGCCTTCTTCCAGCTGGTTCATATAAAAAACCTCCTTTTGCTTTATGAAACTTGAAAATGTTTTTTCCAATATACCATAAAGCGACCCTTTCATTCCAGTCATTCCAGTAATTTTTATGAGTTTCGCGGAGCCGTCCCCAACCCAATGAAGAATCAATCCATCATTGTAAAATTTCGCTCCCGCAGGACTGGGCCTTGCCAACCTCATAAATTTAGCGGAAAACAAAGATAATAGGTAATAAGTAGGCTCGGATAAATATGATTTGAAAACGAAGCGGGGTAAAGAACCGTGACCTTTGGCAAAGATATGTATTATTTTTTGCTGGCGATGATGCTCTTTGTCGGAGCCTTGCTGTTAATTCCGAAATTTTTGTACAAGAAATTTTTCATATACGGATTTCTGCTGGGAGGAGTCCCCAATGTAGCCTTAATCGTAGTGGCCGGTGGCGTTTTTCATCTCTTTAAATACCTGAATCTGGGGCCCTTGGGCATCTGGGGACTATTTTCAATCTGGACCCCGGTCGCCTGGACGTTTACTTTTATGTTGTACCTGTACTTTCTGCCCGTTCGAAAGTTTTTTTATTATCCTTACATTCTGTGTTTTGCTTTCTTAGGCTATCTGACTGGGCAAGCGTTAAAAGGTCTGGGTTTATTCGTGCTGCAAGACAGCTACGCTTATTTCGAACCGCTGACATTTATCATCTGGTTCGGGGCAACGGCTTGGATTTACTACAGAGCGGAAAGAGTCGCCTTAAAATGATTCAAACATGAGTTTAATGATTCAGGCCTTCATTAACGCGTTGTGCCAGATGAAGTTAACCGAAGACCAGCTATTGATCTTTGAAAACTGGATAGGATGGGCATGCCCCGCACTTATCTCCAAAAGATCGATTTTTTGTGAATCAAGTAACTATGACAATCACCGCCATCGTTACTTTTGTGGATCAAGATCGATCTTTTGTGGATAAAGATCTGTCTGCGATGATTCCAGATCGATCTTTTGTGAATAAAGATCTTCCTTTTGTGAATCAAGATCGATCTTTTGTGAATCAAGATCGATCTTTTGTGAATAAAGATCTGTCTGCAATGATTCCAGATCGATCTTTTGTGGATAAAGATCT
>JAEXFN010000057.1 GCA_023400055.1 Bacillota bacterium | reverse complement strand
TTCGTCCCCGGTCCATTCATAGGCCAGCCAAAGCATACCGGTCCAGAATGAGGAGGTCCACTTGTCATTGGGAATGACCGGGTAGATATGGTCCTTGCTGGCGGGAGCGGGGAAGCCGTCCGTGAAGGCCGCGATATTCTGATCGATTTTGGCCAGGACAAACTGGAGCGCCCGCTCGCAATAAGCGCGATCCACCGCCGGCCGGCTGGCAAACTTAGCCGCCTGGCGGATCCCTTCGTCGTGTACTTGTCTCATCAACATCCTCCTTGATCGGGTTGGGACCTAAATCCCTATCGTGCCTGCGTACTCCTTGTGGAGTTAGCTTCAGATTTTTTAAATTTATCAATCACTCAGTCGCTGATATGTAGAAGAAGGCCACATCCGGTGCGTTCCCGGAGAATGTGGCCTCTCTGGCTGAGTCTTGCGACTTATTCCATTTTTTACATTGATGTTACGATGATATTATCAAAGGATGCTGTAACATTCTTATCCGACAACACGCCCACCGGCAAACCATTGGTTGTTGTCCAAGTAGTCCAAGTAGAATCAGTCGCCGTGAGTGTCGGAGTATCGCTTTCGTTCCAATAGACATTAATCGTGGAGTCCATAAAATCTACTCGAACGGTGTACCAAGCACCCGCTGTAAAAGTAACCGCAGCAGGACTTGAACCCAAGGCGATATTATTTCCGGAACCATTTCTGCAGTATAGATAAATTTTCCCATTCGGACCTACTGCGACATCATAAAAATGATTTGAATCTACGTACCTGCCGATAATTCGGACATACGAACCGGATGAAATGGTATCGCCTCTTAGCGAAGCCCGAATGCTATAATTCGATGGACTGGGCCATGGGCCATTTAAGGCAATCAGACGAGCTTCCCCAGAATTAGTGGCGGCGAGTTGCAGGACATTGTTCCCGTTTTCGTTAATAATGGCAGCCGTTCCGCTGCTCGCTGAACCCCAATAAGCGTTCAAAGGCTCGTCAAACCCTTCATTTAAATAAGTGGTAGACGCGGGCGGTGTTGAAACGGGCTCCGTCGAAGCGCTGGTTTTTGAGCCGCCGCAGCCCGTAAGAAACACGCTTATGGTGACGGCCATCAGGCTTAGCATCCAGAAGAATTTTCTATTTTTCATTTTCCCCTCCTGATTCGATGACAAACTCCCGGAAATCCTGGGAGCATTGCCATCATTTTATTTTAAAACTCATAATCAAATCGCAAGCCGAGGGAATTTACCCCCGAAGTTGTGGAAGTATTATCAACTCGGACATATTCAAGCTGTATATTCATGCCCTTCGAGTATATTTTGGCAGGCCAGGCAATGCCGACTACGGTGAAGCTATTGTTGATCTGGGCAAGTGAAGTATTTTTGCCCATGCCAGTAGTGGGCCCCGTGTAATAATCTTTGATAAAACCGGAATCATTAACATCCCAAACCCTTCCGGCATATATCAGGGTCGGACCGACATTGTATCCAGCTTCGACGGATAACGCCGATTGACTGTCGCCGGCTGAACCATTGACAGTTTTTTTAGTGGTGCCATAATCAATCTCGATTCCATAAGGAGCTTTATTATAGGAGGCATCCACTACCCAGTTGACATTATGATAGTTGGAATCGTCATAAATACCTGAAGGAGCTTTATTACCGACATATTCCCAACCGGCACCGATCTTTAGACCGTCGATGGGCGTATAATTAAACCGTAAACTTTCATTCAGTCCGTCTCCGGCTTGTTCGGATTGTTCATTCTGTCTGTTGTTGGAGAGGCCGGCCGCCACATTAAACAGCGGTTGCGTATATGTGTAAATCGCTCCGACAGTTTGTCCGATTTTTAGTTTGCTTCCTACCGGTAATGTGACGATACTGGGGTCGAATCCGCTGTTACGAAACGGCATGTAAACACTGAGGCCGAAAGTACCCATTTGAATCTGGTCGTCCGGCAAGAAAAGGCCTTTTTTATAAAAGTACGCTTCTGAACGAATATCATTCGTAACCCCATTCCCGTAACTCCGGAATTCGGTCCTCGTCTTAAGCCCCAATGTCTTGTCTTGCTCTACATTCAAGCTGAGGATATAGCGATCAAAGAAGAAATCCGTGAGCGATTGTTTACCGTCTGTCGAGTACATTGCCCAAGTCCGGATATCTCCCTGGGTTGTAACGACCGCCGCCATTGCGGCAGTAGACAATATTCCGACCAATAATCCGCTTAAAACAATCATCAACAGTCTTTTCATTCCCAAAGTCCTCCCTTTGTATCTTTGTATTTTGACTAATTATTTTTTTGCCCAAACACAATGGTCATCTTTCCTCTTTCGGATCCCTCCCTTTCTTCCGACTCTCTGTGCAATGTATCCCTTTCCATTCACGCCCCTTTCTCGCCGAAATACAGTTTTCTAACAAAAACTGTTTGATGATGGCAACCAATCTCATGATGTTTTGCCGATGCTCCAATCGTTAACCGACTGTAACAAACTTATAATATAAAAAGCCGCCAATATCCACAATGAGAGGGTCTTCGGATTCCTTGGACTTTTTTCGGGGAAAAATCTTGAGCAAAAAAAAAACCAAACCGACCCTTGGCCTGGTTTGGTTTTAAGCGAAAAACGTGGCTCCAAAAGCTAATTAATACTCTTGCGCCTATGGTGAAATCCTCCGTGGACCCAGATCATTCACTTTCGGGATGGGTCCGCGCCGGCAATTATAGCGGACTTTCCGACGGTAGCTAATTAGCTTATCGACGGCACTATTGACATTGGCTGATTTTCCATCGCTCACTTCACGGCGGATCCCGCATGCGCCGGACTGGAAGAAATGGGATGATTGGCCGGATCGGGATATAACAACTTGCGCCAAATATCCTTATCATAAAAATAGCCTTTATCGCCGCACCGGTCGGCTTCATAATAATCTTTGACCCGATTGGCGTTGCTATCCCAAAAAGTCCCCATCGAATAACTATGCCAGCCGTTGATCAATTTGTAGATCAAATCCTCGGAACCGACTCGCATCGGGATCGTTACTTCAGGATCATCCCGCCAGTAACCGAGGAGCCACAGATTCACTCGCGTCGGTAGGTTGTTCATCCAGCTTTCATACGCATACGAAATATCACTGCGCACGCCTTTTGAATCGGTGGTGTCAAATTCATCCATCATCCCGTACATACCCAGATATGGCGAGGATGTGCCTTTGGTAATAATATAACAACTTGCATCGGAACCGTTCTTTTCCTTAAAGTCGATACGGTCAAAAACAACTTTGTCATACGTAAGGCTGACCAATTTTTTGAAGATGCCGAACCGATCGCTGGAACCTATGCCATACCAAACAAAGGGAACCTTAACACCCGAGCCTGAACCGCCATAGGTATCTTTTCCTCCTCGTTCCATTAACAGCTTGTTATCGACCGATTTGCCGCTCTTGTCGCGATTCGTCGTCCAACAGGATACGATATTCGTAAAACCCAAACTGCTGAATTTAGCGATATAAGCATCATAGTCAAAACCAGCAAAAATGTCATTTAAGGTAGTGTCGCCGAAATAAAGGCTGGCGGCGATGATAACTTGAAGATACCCCAGATAATTGGGGTTGTTGGTTTTGGCAAAATTACCGAGATGATTGAGCCCCGTCTTGTAATCATTATGATCATTAAAAGCCCAGTTGCCGGCGATCGCCAAACCTTTCATTAACCAATCGCACTTCTCTTTTTCCGACACTGATAAATTGTCCCAGACAACCGGCGTGTTTTTCGCAAGCAGTAGCCCCTGAGCGACCATATTATGAGACCAGCCCATCAAGTTCCCAGCGCAATCGGGCTCTTTTCCACCGCTGATAACGTTACGAATGTGTCCTAAAACTCTGTCTTTTACCGAAGCGCCATCGCTAGCGACAGCAGTTGGATCATAATGGGCCACTAAAGTTAAATAATAAAATGCTTTGGACCGTTTACAGTTACCGGGATTGGTCCCCTCATCCGCAGAGTCCAAACCGAAATACTGGAGTGGTTGGTTCATGGCGTCATCGATCACCGTTGGCGTGAAGGGATGCTCCGCCTGTACAGCAGTCTGGAATGTCAGTAACGCCCCAAGCGAAAACAGTAAAAAAACCAAACTTATTGCCTTTTTTCTCAGATTCATCCTTTCTCCTCCCTTTTATTCCAGATATTATAATGGTTCGGTGGATTATCCTAACGACTTTTGCCAAGGGGGAAGCGCGGGCAGGGCCTTTTCGAATTCGGCAATGAGCTTTTCCTCATAGTCACCGCGATACTGGCCCCGGATAAAATACTCGAAAGCCTCTTCATGGAATCTTTGCCAGGATATTTCTTCATTGCCTGGGATAATCGGATAGAAAAGTGCCCGGTTCGCTCGGGCCGCTTCCAGATCGCCCGGCGCATCCCCAATCATTAGGACTCGGTCGTCTTGAAACTCTCCGGCGGCTTTGGCCAATCCTAGACATTCTCCCTTGGTTCCCAACTCTTGACCAGCAATGATAGTAAGATAGCGGGCAAGATCATGCTCGTTCCATTCTCTTTCTAACGCTTCACGAGGTGTCTGAGAGATCACGATGCCCTGGGCGAAGCGCTGCATTTTCCGTAAACTCTCTCGTACCAGTGGATAGGGCGGTACTCCACGGATCATGACAGCGATGGCATCGTTTACCGCTTCCGACCATGTCAAAGCCGTCTTTAAAACCGGATCATTTTGACGGACAGCGACTCTTGCCAACGCGGGATTGCCGAGTTTGGTCTCGGTTGCGACCCACTCTCGCAAGGAAGCAATCGCGGGAAATTTGAAGCCTCCGCCTTTGAGTTCAGCTCGTTCCGCCAACATATCGAAAAGTTTGATCAAGGCGGGGAAACGGTTCAATCCCCGCCATTTTGAGTACAGATTCACGAATTCGGCCGTTTCCCGCACATACTTCGCGACTGCTTGAAGTCCCCAATAACGGATGGTATTGGGTATAAAACATTCCTTATGTTTAATTTCCATGGTATCAAAAACGCATCCGTCCGAATCGACGCCGATTAGAAAATCGCGCTCTTTCTTCCATTCCTTCAGCGTTTGTGCCAGTTCATCCATTATGTTTCCTCTTGTAAAGTTTTCAATGAAAAGAGCCGTGTTTCTTCCATGAAATTTTGTCACAGCTCTTCTCAGGCCAGATGTCTCAATTCGGAAGTCATGGGATAAAATTTTCTAAATCATAGAAAGCTGGCAAACAGATTTGAAGCGACTTTATCCTTTACTTCTCCGAGCTTTTGTGAACGCCCTGGTTTATCCTAACGCTCTTGGAATAGATTATTTACCATACATATCCAATGTATAATCCTTCATCGGATCCCAATTCTTAAAGATGAAATCATTCTCAGAAACCTTAACGCCAGAAGCTTGCAAATCTTTGATCTCTTTTTTAAATTCGGCAGTCACTTTATTATATAACTCGTTGCAACCGGCTTTGAAATCGGCCTCACCCATCAAAGCCGCAGTCATCAGTTCCCAAATGGTGGGATGAATCGTATTCACGCTAGTAACGATCTTTACGCTACCGCAGGCGGGATTCCTGAGTGAAGGCATTATCCCGAGGCGAGCAATCGACGGTGCGATTTTGATGATCTGTTTCAAAACCGGATCTTGAATGTATTTGGCGTTATTAAAATTCTTTAACGGTGAATATCCGAAATTCCCAGCTACAAATTTCTGTTGATACTCGTTGGAATAGATGAAGGACATCACCTTCCAAGTCTCTTTCGGATATTTGGTTTGGGAAGACATATACCACATCGGAGTGGTGTTCGGGGTCAGATACATGTATCCTTGGCGGCCTTTATCCGGTACCGGCGGCGGAGCCACTCCGTAATTCAAGTTGGTATAGCCCATGGCTTGAAAATTGCCGGGCAACCAAAGTCCGTCCATGAAGAAAGCGGCTTTGTTCTGAGCAAAATAGGTCCGGGCCAAATCTTTGTCCATCGAAGCAAAACCTGGGAAAAAGCTGCCGTCATCCTTCATGCTTTTGAGGAACTCAAAAAGCTCGAGCCAGCGCTGATCATTCTCTTGCCATTTGCCGGTTCTCCAGTCAATATCACCGTTGGAATTTTCCTGAATTCCTAAAGTGGAGGCCAATGGGGTTACCACCCGGTTGAGATCATGCGCCGGCTTGCCGACCATCGCCAGACCATAATACTCTCCCTTTCCAGCCACAGTAACTTTTTTGGCCATGATCCGGAGTTCACTCCAGGTACGGGGTGGTTTGTTGGGATTCAATCCCGCTTTCTTCAAAACTTCCTTATTGTAATAAAGATAGGTCGGCCGGGGTATCTTATAGTTCGATTGCGGCAAAGCGTAAATCTTACCCTTGATCTTGCAGACCCCTTCATAGAAATATTCGGGAGGAAACATCGCCTTAAATTTAGGAGTCATAAATTCATCAATCGACCGGGCAAAACCTTGACTCACGATGTCGGCGGGCTGATTGGATTCGAAAAAGATATCCGGCGCATTATCACCGCGAAAAGCCAGCGGCAGGCTGTTGCGGTACTGTGCCTGAGTGATGGTAGTAAATTGTACGTCGATCTCCGGATATTTCTTTTCGATTGACCTTTCCATTTCTTCAAAGAATTTGGCCTGTTCCTGCGACCAGGTCCAAACGACAATCTTCACTTTTGACTCAGCGAACCCGTAAGAGGTCAAAAGCGTAACCAACATACCAATCACGAGCAACCAGATTAATTTGCGATTCTTCAAAATACGCTCCTCCTTTTTATTGCAACTTTATGTAAGAAATACGCTTTGAAATGAAATCATCTCACCCCCTTCATCGGCCCAAGCGTCAATTAACCTTTCACCGCGCCAACCACGCCGTTGATGAACAATTTCTGGAAACATAAGAACACCACAATCACGGGAATCAATGAAATCGAAGCCGCCGCCGTCGCACCGGTCCAGTCAAATGAGTATTCCCCGGTAAAAGCGAACATCCCAACTCCCAGAGTTCGTAGTTCCGGTCGGCCCAAGGTGAAAATCAGGGGATTAAAGAAAGCATTCCATGTATTCATGAATTGAAAGATCCCGACCGTAGCGATGATTGGCATGCTTAACGGCAACATAATCCGGGCAAAAACCTGACAAAAGCTGGCTCCGTCAATCCGGGCGCTTTCTTCCAATTCCTTGGGCAAACCGGCGAAGAAACCGGTAAACATCAGAATGTATAGCAATTGACCGCCGCCGGCCTCGGCCAAAATAACGGCCGCCAAAGTGTTTAATAAACCCATCCGTTTCATGAGATCAAAAACAGGTATCACCGTATAGCCTGAAGGAATGAAAATCGTGGCCACCAGTAAACCAATAATTATCTTTTTACCCGGAAAGTCATATCTCCCAAACGCATAGCCACAGGTCGCGGTAAGAAACAATACCAATAAAACGGTAGCACAAGTGACAATAACGGTATTGAAGAAATATCCGGAGAAATTAGCCACAGTCCATGCCCTTACATAATTCTGGAACTGCCAGCTCGACGGGATCAGTTGCCAAACACTATTGACATCAAAGAGCTCCTTGGTGGTCTTGAACGATGCGGAGAGCATCCAGATAAATGGGTAAATCCAAAGAAAACCGAAAGCGATCAGCAATAGATGAGTCGAAAACCGTTTGAACATTTTATCTTTTACCCTCCTACAAACTCTGATTACTGCGAATATTCTGGAGCTTTTTGATAAATCCGGATTGCAACAACGCTACGATGATCAGCGAAATTCCAAATAATAAACCAGCCGCCGCCGCGTAACTCATCCGTGGGATCCCGGAATCGACCGAAAAAGCGTTGCGGTAAACGTAAGTTCCCATCATGTCGGTAGCGAAATTGGGTCCGCCGCCAGTCATCGTCATTACCAGATCGAACACTCTTAGCGAGTTCACAAATCCCAGCAATAGGATGACCGCACCAATCGGTTTCAACAGCGGAACCGTAATATGCCGGAACACTTGTGTCGCATTCGCCCCATCAATTCTGGCCGCCTCATAAAGTTCCTCTGGGATCGATTGCAGTCCGGCCAGCCAATAAATCATATATTGGCCAATCTTCTGCCAGGCGCCCACGATGATGACCATGATAAAAGCCAAGTCCCCGACGCCGAGCCAATCAACCGGCCGCTTGATCAGGCCTAAGCCGAGCAAGATATGGTTGAAAGCGCCGTTATAGGGATTCAAAATAAAAGTGAAGAGGATCCCGATGATCGCGGTGGTAGTTACCACCGGCAGAAAATAGAGGGTCCGATACAGTGAAGCGCCCTTTAATCGAGGATTATTCAAGATCACCGCCAGGATCAAGGCCACGGGCAGTTTGAGCAAAGTCTGCAGCACTGCATAAAGATATGTATTACGGAGAGCATTCCAAAAGTAGCGGTCTTTGATCAGCTCGATAAAGTTCCCCAGCCTGACAAATTTTTGAGGCCAGCCGACCCCATTCCAGTCGAATAACGCAAAGTAACCGCTGGCAATCACCGGCCATAAAGTAAAACCGGCGAACATCACCATCATCGGAAGGATAAATACATAACACCAGCGATGAGTGACGATTCGGTTGATGAGCGAGTTCGGGTCTTTAACCTTTTCTTCAAAAAACGGGTCCTGTGCGATCTGTTTCATGTTACGGCAACCATCCCTCTAAGTTTCGTGATGCTTAAAACATTATTAATGAATCATAACAAGTTTATAATATATAAAGCGTGTAACATCCACAATGAGACGACTTTCGGATTCCTTGGACTTTTTTCAGGAAATGATAATCCATTCTCCCGGAACCGGGAAAGTAGCGTAATCATTCGGTGACTAAGGACTATGGATCGATCTCTATCCGTTGGGATCAATTCCCCAGCTCGATCCATAATCAATCTTCATTTTTGATTAAAAACTTATAAGTTGAACGGATTATAATTGGCCAGCGGCCACGAACCTTCTGGTTGCACCCGGTTCAGCAGGACGTCGCGGGTGATCCGGTAACCTTCGGGAGTCAGGTTCATATTTAAAATGATGGTTGGAGCCTCGGGAATCATCCCGCCGATCCCCTCGATGCAATAAGGGGTATTGGTGATCAGAACCACCGGATAGCCTCTGTCGATCAGCGTTTTCACATATTCGTGGGGTTTTTCAGTCCGATCATAAAAATGGGTGCACAGGATCAGCTCGAACTGATTCTCCGCAACGAACCGGAGTACTTCCGCCTCGTCATCCGCATTCCAGCCAAAATTGGTTTCATAAGTCTGCAGCTCCGGAAGCTCCGTTTCCAGCAACTCCTGGAAAAGCGCGGGATGATCAAAGCTGTCGTTGGGCGATTTGATGCTGTTCTGTTGGTTGATGAGCAAAATCTTGCGGTCTTTGCGCAACGGGAGCGCTTTGGGTTCATCCTTGGCGATCAGGATTGCTCTGCGGGCGGCTTCCTTAGCGGTCTCCACCACGATCGGCTCCCGAAACGCCGCACCGGCTTGAACGGCATCCACCTTGCCCATATGGTCAAACATTCCGTAATCGTATTTAAGCGCCAAAATCCGGCGAACTTTCTCTTCCAGCTCCGCTCGGCTGATTCTGCCGTCCGCCACATATTTGCGGATGGTGTAAAACATCTCGCCACGCCAGCTGTTTTCAGCTTTCATTAAAATGAGGTCGGCCCCGGCGGCCAATGCCATGGCGCAAGAATCGCCGATGCCATAGCGGTCGATCAAGGCGCCCATGGTCATGCTGTCGGTCGTAATTAATCCTTGGAAGCCGAGTTTCTCCCGGAGCAGCCCGGTGACGATCTTCCGGGAAACCGTGGAAATGAAATCGGGATCGATCCGCGGATACATGCCGTGGGCAACCATGATCGCGTCGACCCCGGCTTCGATCAATTTCCGGTAAGGATACAGCTCGACCTCATAAAAACGTTTCAGGTCCACATCCAAACAGGGACAGGCGTGATGGGCGTCGGTCACGGAGTCGCCCCGGCCCGGGAAATGTTTGGCCGCGGCGATCACCTTTTCCTCTTTGAATCCTCGCACCATGGCCGCGGCATATTCGGCGACCACCTGGGGATCGTCGCTGAAGGCACGGTGGCCGATCTCCGGATTCTGGGGGTTGATGTTGACGTCCACGACCGGCGAGTGGATCATGTCCAGCCCCGAAGCCTTCATCTGCCTGGCTATGCCCCGGGCGATCCGGTAGGCCAGCTCCGGGTCGCCGCTGGCGACCATCCCCATGTTGGAGGGATACCGCACCACGCCGCCCCGGGAAAAATCCTTGCTGGTATCCCCTTCCTGGTCGATCGCCATGTGCAGGGGAATGGCCGGCTCCCGGGTCGCCGCCAAATCGCGCAGCTCATTCAAGCGGGCCGCGAATTCTTCCGGGCTGAGATACGGCGGCGGACCCGGTTTATGCAGCTTCTGCCGTGAAGGTGTATAATCGGGGCCAAGTTCTTGCGGCTTGGCCTGGGAATCGCTGAAATAACGAAAGATCCGGGTAAAAGGGGATAAACGAATCCCACCGCAATGGTATTGGATGATGGCTTCCCGCAGATCGTTGGTGATCTGGGTTCCCGACATGCCTACCACCACGCACTGCCCGATTTTCTGCTCGATGGTCATTTGGGCAATGATCCCATTGATGAACTCTGTCTTACCCATTCTGAACTCCTCTCTTGCTTCGAAGCGAAACTTCGTATCCAGTATAGATCTCCAGCTTGAGAGCTCACAATAGGACAGAATTCGGATTTGTTAGAGAATATTTGGTTAAGAAACGATGAAGGAAAAGCGGAGTTAGTAAAAAATCATTGCCAGGGGATACCTTCAGTCAGGGAAGTAGCTCGCTAAATACTTTTGAACAGAAACGAAGGGAAGCGTATATCGCATCCCCTTTGTTAAAACTTATGCCATTTTGAATTAGATTTAATATCAACTGGCTGATTCGACCTGAAAAGGGATGTTAACGATCACCGTGGTCCCCGCTCCCTCGGTACTGTCGATTGCGAGGCCGAAGGCGCTACCGTAATGCAACTTCAACCGGGAATGGACATTCCGCAAGCCGATGCCGGTACGGCTGCCTGAACTGTCGCTGGCGTCGGAGCTTTCGAGCAGACGCCGGAGCGTTTGCAGTTCGGCGGCGGGGATCCCGGCGCCGGTATCGCTGACCCGGATCGTCAAAAGAGCGCCGCAGCTTTGGGCGGTGACGCTGATCCTGCCTTGTTGGCAGGATTCCAACCCGTGGACGCAGGCGTTCTCCACCAAGGGTTGGATGGTCAGTTTGATCAGCGGGTGACTCAACAGCTCGGCGGGAACCTGGATATCGAGCGCGATCCGGTCGGTGAAGCGGATCTTCTGAATCGCGAAATAGCGCTCGACCTGAGCCAGCTCATCGCCTAACGTAACCATCATTTGACCGGTATGAATCGAATACCGGAAAAAATCGCTCAATGTCTCGGTCATTTTGCTGATGGAATCGACCCCTTCCAGCACCGCCATCGAACTGATGGTCCCGAGGGTATTGTAGAGAAAATGCGGGTTAATCTGGGCTTGCAGCGCCAGGAGTTCCGCGTGGCGCTGCCTGGACTCGGCCTCCGCCTGACGGATCTTGGACAGATAATTGTCGGAGATCAGCGTTTGGATCTTTTGCAGCATCAGGTTGAAGTTTTCGGTCAGCCTGCCCACTTCGTCGCTGCTTTCCACCGGAACCACCCGGTCCAGATAGCCCTTGGACGCCTCGGCCATCGTGCGCTGCAGCTTAATAATGGGCCGGGTGATCGTCGCCGCGAAAGCGATCGACATTAAGATACTGGCGCCGACGCACAACAGGATCACCAGGAACGAGATGCTCTTGAGCCGCAGCACGCCGCTGGCGATCTCCGAATACGGCACCACCGCCACCAACCGCCAGTTCTCGGGGGAAGTGTCATAGATCACGAGCGACCCAATGCCCTCGACGTCGGCCAGGAAATGCCCGGCCGACGAGGCGAAGAGCTTGCGCCGGAAAGCGAACGGATACCGGCCGCCGATGAAATTCATCCGGGGATCGTAGAGTACCGTGCCCGAAGCATCGACAATGGTGATGTAACCCGATTTGCCCAGCCGGACCTGCTCGCAGATGGCCTGGATCTTACTGAGGCTCAATTCGATCCAGAAGATCCCCAGAATCCGGTCGGGGTCCCCCGCGGCCGCGATCCGCCGCGCCAGCGTGATCACTGGCGAGCCTTGCCAGAACAAGGGCGATTGGACCTCGCTGACCAGCATCGAGCCGTCCCTGGGCAACTGGTTCAGCCAGGTGATTTCTTTAAGCAGCCGCGGATTCTTGATCAGCACCGGCCGGTTGTCTTTCTTGCCGACCGAGGCCACCCACCCGTCCAAACGGGCCAGATGAATCCCTTCGATCTCGTAGTTGCCGCTGATAATCGGGTCAAACAAGTATTTGCGCACCTGGTGCATATGGTAGGACATTAACGCCTGGTCGGCGGCGGGCGTGGTCAAAAAATCCCTGGCGAACTGGTTGCCCAGCGCCGACAGGGAAGCCTGCTGGTACTGGCGCAAGTATAATTCGAGATGCTGCGAGATCTGGTCCACCATCTCGCTGGAGCTGAGGATGATGTTCTTCTCCAGGCTGTTGGTGGCGATAAAATAGGAGATGAAACCCAGAAAAAGCAGGGGCAGGACTACCAAGGACAGGAAACACAGGAACAGCCGGCGCCGGATGGAATTCTTTTTGAAATAGCGCATCCAAACCGCCGGGTTCGGCCATGGTTTAAGATTCATATGCCCAACCGCCTCCGGTAGTCGATGGGGTTGACTCCCATCAGCTGTTTGAAAATGCGGCTGAAATAGGCCTGGTCGCTATAGCCCACTGCCTTGGCGACCTCATAGATCTTCAATTCCGATTGTTGCAACATGGAAGCTGCCTTTTCAACACGGACCCTGGTCAGATAGTTGATGAAGTTCTCGCCGGTGGTGTCCTTAAAGATCTGGCTGAAATAACTGGGATTGAGATACACCGCTTCCGCCACGTCTTTCAGCCCGATGTCCGAGGCATACCTGCTTTCGATGAATTCCTTGGCCTTGCTGATGGCCTGGCGGCCGACGGAACCGCGTTGGGTGGCCAGTTTCGCCACGAACAGCGCGATCTGCGCCCCGAAATACTGCCGCAGCTGCTGCTGGTCCTTGACATGCAACGCGAACAGGCCGTCGCTCCAGGTCATGTCGGAGCTGATGGTCACATCGGGGAACTGTTTATGGAGATTCTCGAAGACGCTGACGATCAGTTGCAACTGGAAATGCCAGGGGAAATGATAGCTCTGGCATAACAAATCGCAGAAACGGTCGGCCGCTTGGGCGGCATTGGCGGAATCCAGCAGTTGCACCGCCTGGACGATCGCCTCGAACAATCCGTTCAGTTCCGGCGCGAAGAAGACGCTGGAATCGGCGGCGAGCCTGTCGTCCAGCAGCGTCTTGACCTTGGCCAGGGCGTTGTGGAGTTCCTCTTTTTTGACCGGTTTCAACAGAAAATCGGCCACCCCCAGCCGGATGGCCTGCTGGGCAAAGCTGAAGTCGGAATAGACGGTGACGATGATCGTCTTGATCTCCGGCTGTTCGCGATGGATCCAGGCGGTCAGCTCCAGCCCGTCCATGCGGGGCATGCGGATGTCCGTAATGACCAGGGCCGGCGCCAGGGTCGCGATCATTTCGACCGCTTCGGCCCCATTGGCGGCCTTCCCGCTCACCGCGAACCCCATTGCAGAGTCCTCGACCAGCTTGGCCAGGCCATTAAGGAGAATCGGCTCATCTTCGACAATCAGCACCGGGTACATTACCGCACCTCACCTAAAAGCGTTGTGATAAACCCTAACCAAAGGGCAGGTTGAACACAAAGGCTCAGAGAAGCAAGGGATAAAGTCGTTGAAATTGACTTCATAAAGTTTTTTTGATTCGTCAGACTTTATCCCATGGCTTCTAATATGGGACTAAAATTTGTTCATCTGCTCTGCTTTTCTATCATCTTTCTTATTGGATGCATTAAGCGAAATACCTTCATGGGTTTTCCATCCAACCGCTGATAGAGCGAATTTTGAGGCAGTTTGGAAGTCCCGCGCATCCCAATCGGATAGCGCGGAACCGTCAAAAAACCGTTACATAAAGTTTATCATAGTGAGTTTCAGGCCAAATCACAATCGGACTCTTTTCGGATTTCTTGGATTATTTTTGGCCGGCTCGTCCCTGAAGGTTCCCGGGATAAAAAAAGCAGGCCGAAAGGCCTGCGGGAACAGCATGGATTGCTTGCCGATGGGACGGTTGTCTAGTTTAGACCGTATAAGTGGAGGCCGCGGTGTTTCCGCCTTTGCCGGTCCAGTTGGTATGGAAGAACTGGCCGCGCGGCTGGTCGACCCGCTCGTAAGTATGGGCGCCGAAATAATCGCGTTGCGCCTGGAGCAGGTTAGCCGGCAGCCTTTCGGTCCGGAACCCGTCATAATAGCAGAGCGCGGTAGTGAAGGCCGGAATCGGAATCCCGTTCGTCAACGCGGCGGCGCAGACCCTTCGCCAACCGGCTTGCGCCCCTTCGACCTTCTCCTTGAAGAAGGGATCGAGCAACAGGTTGCTCAGTTCCGGGTTATGCTCGAAAGCCTCCTTGATCTTGCCGAGGAAGACCGAGCGGATGATGCAGCCGCCCCGCCACATCAGGGCGATGCCGCCGTAGTTCAGGTTCCAGCCGTAAGTCTTGGCGGCGGCCCGCATCAGCGTGTAGCCCTGGGCATAGGAGACGATCTTCGAAGCGTACAGGGCATTCTTGATATCCTCAATCAAAGCCTTCTTGTCTCCGGCGAACTCCGATGGGGGTCCGTGAAGCACCCGCGACGCGGCCACCCGTTCCTCTTTCATGGCCGACAGGCAGCGGGCGAAGACCGCCTCACCGATCAGGGTCAGCGGCACCCCTTCGTCCAGGGCGGCGATGCCGGTCCATTTGCCGGTGCCTTTCTGGCCGGCGGTGTCCAGGATCTTGTCGACGATCGGCTGCCCGTCGCTATCCTTATAGGCCAGGATGTCGCGGGTGATCTCGATCAGATAACTCTCGAGCTCTCCCTGGTTCCATTCCTTGAAGATCTGGTGCATCTCGTCGGCGGACATCCCCAGCAGATCGCGCATCAGTTGATAGGCTTCGCAGATCAGCTGCATGTCGCCGTATTCGATGCCGTTGTGGACCATCTTCACGAAGTGCCCGGCGCCCTTCTCGCCGACCCAGTCGCAGCACGGGCTGCCGTCGCTCACCTTGGCGCAGATCGCCTGGAAGATCGGTTTCACATGGGGCCAGGCCGCCGGCGATCCGCCCGGCATCATGCTCGGCCCGAGCAACGCGCCCTCTTCGCCGCCGGAAACGCCGGTGCCGACGTAAAGCAAGCCTTTGCTCTCCACATATTCGGTGCGGCGGGTCGTGTCCGGGAAATGGGAGTTGCCGCCGTCGATAATGATATCGCCCGCTTCCAGGTGCGGAATGAGCAGCTCAATGAAGTCGTCGACCGGCTGCCCCGCCTTGACCATCAGCATCACCTTGCGGGGGGTTTTCAAGTTTTGGATCAGTTCGGCGATCGAATAAGTACCGATGATGTTCTTTCCCTTGGCCCGGCCCTCCACGAAGTGGGTCACCTTCTCGGTGCTCCGGTTATAGACGGCGACGGTGAACCCCTTGCTCTCCATGTTCATCACCAGATTCTCGCCCATCACCGCCAGGCCAATCAGACCAATATCCGCTTTGCTCATTCCACTACCTCCTGTTTATCGTGTAATATGGTTATTATTTCCGCGCTCCGGCGATTAAAAAGCAAGTTCGCTAAACGAGCGCCGATTCCTTCCGGTTTCGACAAGTTCTCATTTTCACAAAATATCCGCTGGTATCCTGCCGCTTCCAACGTTCATTGTACGATCGGCGACGCCGCCAAAGCCAGCGACAGTTTTCAAAACGATCCCGACAAATTTTGAACCGGCTCCGCCGCCGACCGCCGCTCCATGTTTTCCCGCCGCCTCCGTCATCCCGATTCCCGGATGAAGTCATTCCGTTACTGAAAATGAACGATCAGTTACCGAAGCGAAAGCATCCGTAACCAAACGTAAGCGTTCAGTTACTGAATCGCAAGCAACAGTTACCGAACGAAAATAATCCGCAACCCAACGAAAACATTCAGTTACCCAAACGAAAGCAACCGTTACTGAACGAAAGCATTCAGTTACTGAATCAAAATATTCCGTAACCCAACGAAGGGATCGCCCGCCGAAATGAAACGGACGGGTAGGCAAATAAGAAGTACCGCGCCGGGAAAGCGCCCCCGGGGCTGTTCAAAAACGGGCCGCCGCGATTTGGCGCTGTTACCCGGCTCCGCTTAAAAAAGCGCCGGCGGTCCATTCAGCGTGGCATGGCCGCGCAGAAACGCCGCAACTTATCCGCATCCAGCCGGCCGTCGCTGCGGACGCCGCTGCAGACGTCGATCCCGAACGGACCGACCGCGGCGATGGCCTCCCGGACGTTCCCGGGGTTGAGACCCCCGGCCAGAAAGACCGGGATGTCCACCGCCTGCCGGATCCGGGCGCTGATCCCCCAGTTGTGGGTCCGGCCGGTGCCGCCCAGTTCTTTCACGGCCAGGTTGGGATCCCCCGAGTCCAGCAGCAGGGCGTCGACATGGCGCGCCGCGGCGATCGCTTCAGCGAGGGAGGCTTCATCCAGGACGTGGACCACCTGGACGATCTTCACGCCCGGCAGTTCCGCCCGGAGCGCCTGGTGGACGCCGGGGGCCAGCCGGTCCACCAGTTGAATGGTATTGGTCCGGGTGCGCCGGTGGTGGGCGATGATCGCGGCCGGCTCGACCTCGCTGGTCAGCAGGAAGGTGGCCACCGGTGGCGGCACGGCAGCCGCGATGACCCGGATCTGCTCGTCGGCGATGATCCCCGGACCGCTGGGCATCGGTCCGACCAGGCCGATGGCGGCGGCGCCCGCTTGCACGGCCAGGCGCGCTTCCTCCACCGTGGCGATGCAACAGATCTTGACGCGCGGCACACGAGTAGCTTCCATAAGCAATCAACTCTTTCCCCGTCGAATAAAGTCGGAGGCTTTTTATTTCGTAATCATATAATTCCAATCCATGTTACATTCGACCCGGGCCAGTTATCTCCTTCCAAATCGCGCCAAATCCCTTCCGTTTGCCAATGGCATTATTACGGTATCTATGGTATCATGAAAGAGGTAAGATAGCCAAAACTTGGTTATCGAGGATCAACGTGGAACATCCCCGCTCCGGCCGGAGCCAATCAAACGGGAAGTTCCGGTAATGTCGTTCCAATGCTGACGATGCCAATTAGCGGGCGGGAGGAAAGTTTATGCGCAAACATTTCGGTTGGTTATTGCTGCTTTTCGTTGTCGCATTCTCGTTATTGCTGGTAGGATGTACCGATAATCTGGGGCTGGTCGATTTCTCCGGCGAGCTGAGGCTGGCCGATTCCAACGATGGCTGGGGTTACCGGGTCATCGCCCAGGCCGATCCGAGCTACTATGACGTCGGATCCGGCAGCCGCCTGGTCGAGTACCGCAACGAATTGGCGCTGGATAAATCCTTTCATATCGGGAAGACCGATTATCTGTTCGTCAGCCGTTTTCAAGGCGGCTTTTCGCCCTTTGCCAACTACGTCGAAGCCAACGATTTTGCCGGCTTCCAGACTCAGGTATACGACTTCAACGCGCACCGCCGGGTCAAGTTTTTCGTCGTCAAACAGTCCGATAGCGGCGATGATTGGAACCGCCATCTGGACAACGGGGATGATCAGGAACGCCATTACCTGGAACGCAGCGGCGAGTTCCAGTTGACCTTCTTTGACGAGGACACCGGTTGCGACTATATCGTCACCAGCACCTACAAGATCAATTCCGACGCCGACCGGCGCACCGATAAGAAAGGCAATTTCATCATCGACGATCACGGTTACTACACCTACGACAACGTGACGGTGAAGGGTCATTCCCAAATCGCCATCGGCACGCGCAAGTGTCTATACGCCGAAAAGATGATCGGCGATAAAAAGATCGGTTTTTACGTCGTGGACTGGAACCTGGACGGCCGCTTCAACGAAGACGACGACCTGGTCTACTGCAATTATCACGGCGATTTTCTCGATTTCAACAAGACCGTCCGGCTGACCAATTCCGATGACCCCAAGAAAGACAATAAATACCTGATCCGGCTCATTAAGCCGGCCAATCCCCACCAGAAATACCGGCTGCAGGTCACGCTGGTCGAAGTGGGCCTCCGCGAGAAAAAATCCTGAACCGGCCGCCGGACGATGAAACGGCCGGACCAAGGAATCGTTTGAGAATATAACTTTAACCAACGGGCCTCCGCCAAAGCAGCGGATCGGCCCGTTATTTTTCGGGGGAACGCCGCGCTTCGTTTGGCTCGCGTTAATCCCATATACGATAAAGAAATCGCAACTGCAAAGCCGGTCCGGCATATTCTATTAAGGTTGCGAATCGCGCTGCGCCGTGCAACTGTTATTATGCCATCTGGCGGTTTGAATGTTTTTTTGATACAATAAAATCAATTCGTCCCATATTCTGGATAAAGTCCTTGCCCCTCAAATTCGCAAAGGAGGCCCGCCATGTCCATCATCTTCTGCGGTGCAAATTCAAAGTTCCAAGATCGCTTGGCCGTGCAACAACAGGATGCCCAGAACCGTTACCTTCGCCGGACCGCGGAACGGGAACGCATCCAGCGGGAATTGCTGACCAAGAATCCGTTGGAAGTGGATACGCCGCGCCGCGCCGCGGTGCGCAAGGCGCTGATCGATCCCCGCGACGGGCTCGCGCTGGAACGGCTGATCGGGGCGAGCGACCTTTTTCCCATCTCTTATTTGGAGGCCGGTCTCCGGGCCGGCAAACCGGTCTGCCGGATCGAACTCCGCGACCACCTGGGAAGGGTGCTCGGCCACGGCACCGGGTTTCTGGTCGCCCCCGCCCTGCTGCTCACCAACAACCACGTCCTGGAGAACGCCGACGCCGCCCGTTTCAGTCTGGCCCAGTTCAACTGCGAGGTCGATCTGAACCTGATGCCCCGCCCCATCAAGAGCTTCCGTTTCGAACCGGACCGGTTTTTCCTGACCGATCCCGGGCTCGATTTCACCCTGGTGGCGGTGGAGGAGAATTCCGGGGACGGCAGCCGGCTGAACGAGTTCGGCTTTCTGCCGTTGCACGGCGAATCGGGCAAGGCCCTGCTGGGCGAGTACGTCTCCATCATCCAGCACCCGTCCGGCGCCCCCAAAGCGGTAGCCATCCGCGAGAACCGCATCACCGACGTGTTTGACGAATTTCTGCATTATACGACCGATACCATGCCCGGTTCATCGGGTTCCCCGGTTTTCAACGACGATTGGGCGGTCATCGCCTTGCATCATTCGGGAGTCCCCGATCCCCGCGATAATGACAAGTACCTCGCCAACGAAGGCATCCGGATCAGCTGCATCCTCAAATTCGTATCCTTGCAGCGCTCGACCTTCGACGCAACCCAGCAGCAACTGTTGGAGCCCCTCCTGGCCGGAATGGCGGCCCAAACGGCAGCGGCCCGGCTCGAACCCGGACCCATGCAGGTTGCGGTGCTCGATGAGGCGCGGTACCGGGAGCTGACCGGCTATGATCCGAAATTCTTGGGCGCCGACCATGAGGTGCCGTTGCCCAAGCTCCAGGCCGATCTGGCCCCGGATATCGCACCGCTGAAGAGCGGAGGCCGGGTCCTGGATTACACCCATTTCTCGATCGTGATGAGCAAATCGCGGCGTTTGGCCTTTTACACCGCGGTCAACATCGACGGCGGCCAGCTGGTCCATATCGATCGCGACGCCGAACCATGGTATTTCGATCCGCGCCTGGATGAGCAGTATCAATGTGGGCCGGCGCTGTATGAAAATAACGACCTGGATCGCGGCCATCTGGTGCGGCGCCAGGATCCGGTCTGGGGCGAAGCGGCCCAAAGCGCCAACCAGGACACCTTCCATTTCACCAACTGTTCGCCGCAGCACAAGAACCTGAATCAACAGACCTGGCTGGATCTGGAGAACTACCTTCTGGGGAACGCCGGCCAATACCATCTGAAAGTAACGATCTTCACCGGGCCGGTTTTCCGGAGCGACGACCTGATCTACCGCGGCCAATTCCGGATTCCGGCCGAGTTTTGGAAGATCGCGGTAATGGTCAAGGCGGACGGCCAGCTTTCGGCCACCGCCTATCTGCAGAGCCAGAAAAATCTGATCAGCAATTTGGAGTTCGCTTACGGCCAGTATCAAACCTATCAATTGCCGCTGGCCACGATCGAAAGCCTGACCGGCCTGAACTTTGGCGACCTGTGCAAGCATGATCCGCTGGGGCAACTGGAAGCGGCCGCGGGCCGGGTCATTGCGCGTCAGGAAGACATCCGGCTATGACGAGCCTTCCGCCTCCCGAACCATTTGACCGTTTCCACGATGGGAATAATCGCTAACGATGCGGCGATCACGATCGCCCATTGCGTGAGGTTCAAATGCTCCACCCTGAAGAGGTCATTCAAGAACGGAATCAGGATCACCGATACCTGAAGCAGCCCGGAAAACACATTCGCGGCGATCAGATAGCCGTTGGTTCCGATGCCCAACCGGAACAGCGATTGGGTATTGGAGCGGACATTGAAGGAATGCGTCAATTGAATCAGCCCCAGCGTCGCGAAGGTCATGGTGGTGGCGACTTCCCGCGAATAATAGGTAATCCCGATCAAGTAGGCGGTTAGGGTGATCAGTCCTTTGAGGATCCCCTGGTAAATGATGCTCGTGCCCACCCCGTCTCCGAAGAAGCTGGCACCGGCCGGCCGCGGCGGCTGCGCCATGACGTTCCGTTCGGCTTTTTCCATTCCCAGCGCCAGGGCAGGAAACGTGTCGGTCACCAGATTGACCCACAGGATGTGAATCGGCAGCAGCACGGTCCAGTTGAGCATCGTTCCAATGAACAAAGTGACGACCTCGCCCAGGTTGGACGAGAGCAGGAATTGAATGCTCTTCCGGATGTTGCTGTAGATCTTCCTGCCCTCTTCCACCGCGATCACAATCGTGGCGAAATTATCGTCCGCCAAAACCATATTGGAGACCCCTTTGGCAACGTCCGTCCCGGTGATCCCCATCCCCACCCCGATGTCCGAGGTTTTTAAGGCCGGGGCGTCATTCACGCCGTCCCCGGTCATGGCCACGATCTTGCCCCGCCGCTGCCAGGCTTTGACGATCCGCACCTTATGCTCGGGCGATACTCTGGCATATACCGAATAGCGGCCAATCTGCTCGTTGAATTGGTCATCGGGAATCGCGTTCAATTCGCTGCCGGTAATGATCCCGTCCTCCTCCGTCAGAATGCCCAGGTCCTTGGCAATGGCGGCGGCCGTGTCCCGATGATCCCCGGTGATCATAATCGGCCGGATACCGGCTTTGCGGCAGACCGCCACTGCGGCGCGGGCTTCGGGCCGGGGCGGATCGATCATTCCCACCAATCCGGCGAAGATCAGCTTTTGTTCCAGATTGTCACTGTCGGGTTGTTCCGGCAATTGCGTGATATCTTTAAAGGCGATTCCCAACACCCGTAACGCCTTGCCGGCCATGGCCCGGTTGGCATTCCGGATCGTTTCCCGCAGTTCGGCTGCAAGCGGCAGGACTCCTTCCGGCAATAGAATCCGGTCGCACCGCTCCAGCAGCAGATCCGGCGCACCCTTGGTCATCACGCGCAACCCCTCGCTCAGCTGGTTCACAGTGGACATCAGTTTCCGCTCCGAATCGAATGGCAGCTCGGAACGGCGCCGGTGTGCGCTTTCCAACTCGTCCTTGCGGAACCCCGCATCCGCCGCATATTGCACCAGCGCGACTTCGGTGGGGTCGCCCTGAACTTCGAGCCGGCCGTTCTCGGCCTTTTTTACCCGGCAATCGTTGCATAGCGCCAAGATCTGCCAGAAAGCCGTGGCGGAACTGCCCTCCGGCCGGTCGGCGACGGCGGAAAGCGAGCCGTTGACAAAGACTTCTTGAACGGTCATCTTATTCTGGGTCAATGTCCCGGTCTTATCGGAACAGATGATGCCGGTACTGCCCAGCGTCTCCACGGCATCCAGCTTCCGGACAATGGCATTCCGTTTGGCCATCTTTTGAACCCCCAGAGCCAAGACGATTGTGATCACCGCCGGCAACCCTTCCGGAATGGCCGCCACCGCCAGACTGACCGCAGTCAGGAACATCTCCAGGCTGTTTCGGCCCTGAACCACGCCGACGATAAAAATAATCACCGCAACGGCGACGATCCCCACCGTCAGGTATTGGCTCAGCTCCGCCAGTTTCTTCTGGAGCGGCGTCTCCTGCGTTTCATGATGAGCAATGTGCGCCGCGATCTTGCCCACTTCGGTCTTCATGCCGGTCGCCGTGACCACTCCGGTGCCCCGGCCATAGGTCACGCTGCTCCCGGAGAACGCCATGTTTTTCCGGTCGCCGATCACAATGTCGGCTGCGGGGATGGTGGCAACAGTCTTCTCGGCCGCCTCCGATTCGCCAGTCAAGGCGGCTTCCTCAATCTTTAAACTCGCGCTTTCCAGCAGCCGCAGATCCGCCGGGACAAAATCGCCGGCCTCCAGCAGAACAATGTCTCCGGGGACCAGTTCCTCGGTGCGAATCTGGTGGGTCTCGTCATTCCGTTTCACCTTTACGTAGGGCGAGGCCATTTTCTTCAAGGCGGCCAAGGCTCTTTCCGCTTTGCTCTCCTGGGCTACCCCGAGCACGGCATTGATCAATACGACCACCAGAATAATGCAGGTATCCGTCAGCTCTTTCATAAAACCGGAGATAGCCGCGGCAACCAACAAAATGATCACCATCAAATCCTTGAACTGTTCCCCAAACATGGACCAGACCGTTTTCTTTTGGCCCTCATCCAACTCATTCGGTCCATAAACCGCCCGTCGTCGCTCTGCTTCATTTTCCGATAAGCCCTCGGCGGCGGTGGCCAAAGCCTGTAAAACCTGATTCGATTCCATGGTATGAAATAAGGGGGGATCTTTTAAAGGTTCCATGGTTTCCTCCCGTTAAAATAGTTGATTGACGTTAATCTGCTCAAATTGAAACCGCTCCAGACTTGGTTTTCCCACGATATAGCGTTTTTATCAATGAAGATATCCTTCTCTGGCACGAAAACGGGCCGCGGCGGTGTAGCGAGCTTTCTTTAAATCCTGTGAAAAAATCTTTTATAAAACCATTTTACGACCGCTCCTTTCTTTATAAAGATTAGCCGGTAGCACACGAAGCCGAATCATTGCCGATTTCCATTATTTACTATATTTATATATAAAAAAAGACTTTTAACATAATCCGCAGATTACGTTAAAAGTCTCGTCTCCTAAGCAACTTAGGTTACAAAGCCAGGCAAGACTCGAACGTCTTTACCATGCTGTTGACTTTGTAATCATAACTACTCCCTCTTAACGATCAAAATATTATCCGATTCCGTCAGCCGTGTCAAGCGGTTTGCGTAAATCTAAAGTTGGCCGCTTTTCATCCTGAAACACAGCCTCTTTACCAGGCCAGCTTCTCCCAGAGATACTTGGTCAGCTCGGCCACGGGAATCCGCTCCTGCTCCATGGTGTCCCGATCCCGCACCGTCACCGCCTGATCCTCCAAGCTTTGGAAGTCGATGGTCACGCAATACGGCGTCCCGATCTCATCCTGGCGGCGGTAGCGCCGGCCGATCGCCTTGGAATCGTCATAATCGACCATCCAGTATTTGCGGAGCTCCCGTTCGATGCCCTGCGCCATCGCCACCAGCGGTTCCTTCTTGGAGAGCGGCAGAATGGCCACCTTGTAGGGAGCCAAGGCCCGGTGCAATTTGAGCACCACCCGGACTTCATCCTTATCCGGCTCCTCATGATAGGCATCCAGCAAGAAAGCGAGCGTGCCCCGGTCGGCTCCGGCCGACGGCTCGATCACATAGGGCACAAAATGCTCGTTGGCTTCCTGATCGAAGTAGTCGATCCGCTGTCCGCTGTACTCGGCATGGCGCTTCAGGTCAAAATCGGTCCGGTTGGCGATGCCCTCCAGCTCCGACCAGCCCATCGGGAAGTAATATTCGATGTCGAAACAGCCTTTGGCGTAATGGGCCAACTCATCGGCGGCGTGTTCGCGCAGGCGGAGCCGTTCTTTGGTGATGCCCAGATCGAGATACCATTGGAAACGGCGGTCGATCCATTCTTGATGGTACTGTTCATCCGTGCCGGGCTTGACAAAATACTCGATCTCCATCTGTTCGAACTCACGGGTCCGGAAGGTGAAATTGCCCGGGGTAATCTCGTTACGGAAAGACTTTCCGACCTGGGCGATGCCGAAGGGCAACTTCATCCGGGTAGTGGTCAAAACGTTGTTAAAGTTCACGAAGATGCCCTGAGCCGTCTCGGGCCGCAGGTAGACCACGGCCGCGTTGTCTTCGACCGGCCCCATGAAGGTTTTAAACATCAGGTTGAATTGACGGGCCTCGGTCAGCTCGCCGCCGCAAGCCGGACAACGGTCGCCCTCGAGATGATCGGCGCGGAAGCGTTGTTTACAGACTTTGCAATCGACCAGCGGATCGGTGAATCCTGCCACATGACCGCTGGCCTCCCAAACCTTGGGGTGCATCAAAATGCTGGCGTCCAGTCCGACCATGTCGTCCCGTTCCTGAATCACTTTACGGCGCCAGGCCTGTTTGACGTTGTTTTTCAACTCAACGCCGAGTGGGCCGTAATCCCAACAGCTGTTCAACCCGCCGTAAATCTCGCTGGATTGAAAGATAAAGCCGCGCCGTTTGGCCAAGGAGACAATCTTGTCCATCGTGGTGGTCGCTTGAATTTCCGACATGATAAACCCTCCTGATCGTAATCTTTCTCGTTTATATCTTTTAGAAGCGTTGCGATAAACCCCGCCCGCAGGACCAAAAAGTTAATCGCCGCGCTTTTGGAAGCAATCCCCCATCCTTTCAGCCATTCACTTACTCCCAGAAATCGATCTTTTGTGAATCAAGATCGATCTTTTGTGAATAAAGATCTGTCCGCGATGATTCCAGATCGATCTTTTGTGGATAAAGATCTGTCTGCGATGATTCCAGATCGATCTTTTGTGAATAAAGATCTGTCTGCAATGATTCCAGATCGATCTTTTGTGGATAAAGATCTTCCTTTTGT
>JAEXFN010000014.1 GCA_023400055.1 Bacillota bacterium | reverse complement strand
AGAATCGATTCTTTACTTCATTCGGTGCGCTTGGTAAAGGTAAATGCCGGGTCAAGGGCCGGCATGAGGCCCTGCGGCAGGGTAGGTCCTAGGGGTTGGCCGTTCAACCCCTGGACACATCGCACAGGATTAAACTGGATGGACAAAACTTTCTCCTAAGATACAACAAACACAACTTTCAGTCACTCAGCATCGTTTTAACCATAAGTCTTGTGAAAATCGGGTCTTTGATAAATTGGGCAAGACTTGCATTACTCATGCCCCATTTTCCTTTGCGGAGCTAACTTGATAATCATCGGAGACTTTATCCCCCATGCCTTCTAACCCATCGCGATAAACCAAAAACGGCCTTTTCGGCCGTTTCGGTTTATTGCTACGCTTAGTCTTCAAAAAAGCTTAATGTAAGATTCTTATCGGCAAAATTAACGTCGGCTCATCCAAATCCGCTTCATAAAAATTATCTTGCAGGTAACGGGCAGTTTCAATGCAAATACCCGTCATTTCGGATACTTTTTTAGGGGATATTCCCCTTTTTATGAGCGCCATCGCATTAAAAACCCTTTCTTTTCTTGAGATACTGAGCATATCATTCGACCTCCCGAAAAATATATCGGAGGGTCTCGCTGAATCATCCATCAGAATTTTATCGCTTAATCTAAACTTAACATTCCGGAGAATGCCGGACCTAATTTCGACGATTCGGTCGCATTGCGTTCCGCGCAAATAATTTTTGATCTTTTTCGGCTTCAAAAGAGGCCGCCCTTCTATTCCAATAGCCCATCTGCCCGCCGCAATCTCGGAATATATTCCAATCATCCCGAAAAAATTCCCCCAAAAGCGACTGTAAAATTCCTCGCTATTACCACCCGCTAGGAATTACCGAAATATTAAACCTTGGGCTAGCTTTGGTCAAAAATATTATTCAGAGTCATAATAATACTAATTTTATATCATTGGACTCCGTTATAAATGTCACAAAATGATATGAATTTATAATAAAACCGGTGAAATCATAAACTTTCGTTTTTTCCCGGCATATTATAGCCACGGGAGTACTCCTCATTCAGATATGAAAGGAGTGATATAAATGCTTTTTGGTAAAACTCCTGAGGAAAACCGCATATCTGAAGCTACTGTAAAAATTGTGAGTGAAGAACAATGTTTCGTAGTCGGGAAACTCCCAGGCACAGCTATCACTGGTTTCATTGATGTCGAAAAATTCATAACCTTAGATAATCATGAATTTTTCCTTGAAAAGAAACTCCCGTTCCAAATCCTGATTATTGCTTCACGCGCTTAATTAAATCCGAAGGGGCTGTCTCTTTATAGAGGCAGCCCTGCAAATCGGCGGTCCCTTACCCGGCCGATCAAAAAACCGTTCCGATTCCTGGAACAGTTTAGCGAGCGCAGTCTTCCGATATGTTTGGCACGTTCTCGGGCATAAACCCCGATTCCTTGGCCATCGCAGTAAAATCAATTTTCTTTATGAGTTTCTCCCGTGAACTGGAATTCCGTGTCTTCCTTTGACGGTCAAGCTTTCAAATCCCATTTTACGAAGTCACGGTTAACGCCGCGTTCTGGGGCCGTAGCTCCGTAAACCGTCGAGCAATCCCATCCTTCCTGAGTTCTACTACCTTGGGAACTGGATGATAGAGCCTTTCGATTTAGAATTTTCAGTGTTTCGATTCGTTGGTCGGTTAACGGAAATTATCCGAATCACGGCCCATGAAAACAACCCCACCACCAATACCCATTTGACGATTAAGGCTTCCATCATCTTGCCCTCCTTTATCATTTTAGGCTGTTTTTATCGAATTCCTTTCCATTTCCAACCGTTCCTGTACCGCGTTCAAAAGCCGCGGCCAATCAAACGGATATTTATCCTTAACGCGTTCACGCCAATTATCAAAATGTTCGGGACGTGCGGAGCGATTCCGAATGCCCTTAAAATCCTGATAGATGAGATCGAGGGCTGGTTGAAAATCATCTTCTAACTTAGTGAGCGCATTATAAACCGTCGTATTCATAACCGCTTCCCTCCTGTCGCTTTTATATAATATCGGTAAAAATCAATTTTTTTGGACAGTTCTTTCATTATTTTTTCTATTCCATTCTAATTATTTACTCGCCGCCCCCCATAGTGCTTATTCATAAGGTTTTGGGTTTTAAACCATCTGCTTTCAGGGATTGCGGCCGAGATGGACAAAAAGCCACTCCCGCCATGCGACAAAAAGGCCGGGTGTTGTAACGCCCGGCCTTTTTGCCTTTATTCTGTAACTATAACTGGTGTATTTATCGCAACCTTCTCAAAAAGATCTTCGATATCTTCATTGTGCATTCGGATGCAACCACCAGAAACATACCCTTCTACCGAATTATCATCGTTTGTCCCGTGAATGCATGAATTCCCTGCTGATAAATGCATCCACCTTGTACCCAATCCGACTGGAATGTCCTGCTGATCAGCGAGCTTTTTAACAATATAATGATGCCCAACGGGTGTCGGAGTTGATGCTTTTCCTACTCCAACAGAATATTCTTTAACCAATTGATCCCCTTCGAAATAGGAAAGGCGACGCGTCGTAAGGTTGACCTCGATGCGGTTATTCATGGTTTTCACCTCATCTCCTAGTTTATGTGTAGCAAAACTAGATGTTCTGAATATTTATGTTCGGCAGTTGTCATTTTCTAGCGCGACTGCCTTTTCACCGCTGGTTTCTTTTCGGTCATTTCCCGGCATTCAAAGGGCCGTCAGCCGCTTTGCAATATTTTCACCTTCTAGATGCCTCCCGAACAATCTTTTTTCAGTCTGATTTCCTCACACTGAGCTGAAACCATTATACTTTCTCTCACGAAGGACCTACCGCTGCATTTCGATAAAGTCTTTTATTCCTTTGAAAAATATCGATGTTAGTTCTCATAGCTGTGATCTTAAAAAATTATTAAGAAATTTAAAAATTTATTTTGCAGAGAAGAAGGATTCATTTTCTTGATGACGAACTAAAGTATAGCAAACGTTAAAGTTATTGTTTGCGTTATAAATCTATTTGAAATGGTGATTCCCATGGGCGTTACAATTAAAGATATTGCTAAAGCAGGCGATTTTTCGGTTACTGCCGTCTCCCGAGCCCTCAGCGGCAAAGACGGCGTTAGCGAAGAAACCAGGCGAAAGATAAAAGAAATAGCCATGGACCTTGGTTACTTACCCAATGCTGCCGCTCGTAGCTTACGTACGAAGAGCACAAAAACGATCGGGGTCATCGTCGAAGATATCACCAAACCCTATTCCGGAAAAATGGTAAAAGGAATCGATGATACCGCGATTGCGCATGGCTATAACATTTTAATGTGCAACACCAATCAGGATCCGGAGCAAGAAATACGCGCCATAAAATTGCTCCTGGAAAAATCAGTGGACGGAGTGGTTCTTCATCCGAGTCAGCTCACGGAAAAAGGAATTCACATGCTGCAAAAATCCGAAATCCCCTTTATCAATGTGGGCCGACGTTTTTTAAATATCAAAACTGACTATGTTATTATCAATAACCGGGAAGGCATCAAAACAATCTTCAATTACTTGATAAGTAAAGGGTGCCGTAATATTTTGTTCTTCAATTCGCCGCTTTTCAGTTCGGCCGCTTATGATCGGATGGAAGGCTATAAAGAGGCTCTTGCTGCAAATGGGCTTGAATATAAGGAACATATGGTGAAAATAGTTCCGTCAACGTTTCAAGCCGGTTATCTGGCGATGGGAGAAATCCTGGCGCAAGGAATCACTTTCGATTGTGCGCTTTGCGGTCGCGACATGATAGCCGTTGGTGTAATGGAGGCATTGTTAGAACACGGTTTCAGGATTCCGGATGATGTTTGTCTGACTGGTTATGATGATTTGGATTTTATGATTCATTTGAAGGTTCCTTTGACAACCATGCGCCAACCCGTCTATGAAATGGGCATGAAAGCCGTGGAAATTTTGATCGAGCGGATCGAGTCGAAGTCTCAAAAATCCGCTTTTGAAGAGGTCATTCTTACCCCGCAACTTATTGTTCGAAACTCTGCTTAAATTGAATAATTTCCCACTGATAATTTTTTTTGCGATTTACGCAAACGTTAAATTTAACGTTTCCTATAAAAAAAGATGCCGCCGCTATAATTTACCCCGCTCATTTAGAATCGCAAGTAACACATATATTCACGGGAGGTAGTGAAATGAGCAGATCAGACTCTAAAAAACTTATAGTGCCCGGGTATTCGGCACTCAAAGGGGGGATCGGAATCAAATGGTATGAACCTTTTCTTTGGTTAACGCCCGCTCTATTGGTGTTGGCGGTAATGATCCTTTATCCGTGGTTATGGACTTTTTTTGTTAGCTTGCAGCGTTGGAGCCCCATGATGCAGGCTACACCGATCTTTGACGGATTGGGAAATTACTTCCGGATTCTCAGTGATGTAGACTTCCTAACCTCGATTAAACTTACATTAATCTTAACCGTCGGGACTGTCGCGCTTCAAATGTTGATCGGTTTCGGGCTGGCTCTGCTTCTAAACGCCGACATCAAGGGCAGATCGATTTTCCGTACCTTGTTATTGATTCCAATGATGCTCACCCCCTCAGTCGTCGGCATGTTATGGAAGATTATTCTTCAAGATGAAATTGGGGTGGCTAACTGGGTCCTGTCTTTGATAGGCATTTCCAAAGTCGGTTGGCTTTCGAATCCCGCTTTAACCATGCCCCTCATTATTGCCATTGAAACATGGATGCATATGCCTTTCACCATGCTTATGTTCTCGGCCGCCTTACAATCGATCCCGAATGAATTGCTGGAAGCAGCAAAAGTCGATGGGGCCAATTTCTTTCAACAACTTTATGCGGTAATCTTGCCTTGGCTAAAGCCGGTCATCATTTTGGTAGCACTCTTTCGAATCATGTTTTCCTTACGAACTTTCGACATCATTTATGGCATCTGGCAAAGCAGCGGTCCGTTAAAATCGGGGTTGGTTTTAGGAACATATCTTTATGAACAGATTAGAGTGCAATGGGAGTTCGGAGCGGGCGCTGCCGTTTCCTATCTGATGTTGTTTATTACCTTAATCCTCACCGCATGGCCCATGTTACGGATTTACCGAGGTGAAAAAGGATGAAAAAAACAAGCGCACTCTTGAAATCATTTTCGATCTATATCATCCTTAGCATCGCCGTCGTCGTTACTATCCTTCCAGTGCTATGGGTGATTATGCTCTCTTTTAAACAGCCCTTGGAAACGATGGCCATTCCCCCCAAGATATTTTTTAAACCGACCTTGGAATCGTACCAGTTATTATTCGGCGGCGCAGGGACAACCAATGTGGTCAATTTAGGTTTTTATCTCAAGAACAGTTTCATCGTCGCCTTCATATCAACGTTATTCACGATGATTTTCGCCATATTTGGAGCTTATTCATTGTCGAGATTCCGTTTCCCGGGCAAAGGAATCATCGGTGTAACGATCCTGGCCACGAGGATGTTGCCCCCCTTAGCCAGCGCTATTCCACTATTTCTTATCTTTCAAAATTATGGCCTTTATGACACCCATTTGGGATTGATCATCGCCTATACCGCCATTAACGTCCCATTCGCCATCTGGATGGTGCGCGGCTTTATTGACGATGTGCCGGTAGAGATCGAGGAAGCCGCTCACATGGATGGCTGTTCCCGCTTTGGAATGCTCTGGAAGATTATTCTTCCTGTTACTACCCCGGGGATCGCCGCCGCAGGCGCTTATACGTTTATCCTGGCTTGGAACGATTTTGCCATGGCCTTGATGCTGACCAGCCGCAATGTAAAGACAATGCCCTTGATGGTCCTATCGTTCTTAACTGCGGAAGGAATCGAATATGGACCGATGACCGCCGCGGCGACGATTGCTTTGATTCCCCCTGTCATCTTTGTCATTTTTGCACAGAAATACTTGGCGCGTGGCTTAACGATGGGTGCTGTAAAAGGCTGATAATATCGTCTTTTACTTACTTGATGATACCCGCTAAAAACTTATTGCCCATTTTATTTTGTGTTTTGGGAAAGGAGGGATGCCATTAAATTTAGCGGCTCGTTTCATGAAAAAGCAATTTATAAAATTACAAAGGGGGTACTAAAATGAAATTCAGAAAATTTAACCTAAATTGGGCATTGATCCTAATCGTAGCTCTCGCGCTCGGTTCTTCGGTCGGTTTAGCCGCAGCCAACGATAATGAAGTGGTGGTCCGCATCGTGACGTCGACCGGTTCGCTGGCCAAAGCATTGCCGGATTACATTAAGCAATTTAATAATTTGCATAAAGGGAAGATTCGGGTTGAAGCTGAAGCCGAGAATTTGAACTCGCTGCTGCCAAAGTTAATGACCCAGTTTGTTACGAAAACTCCCACCTATGATATTATCCCAGTGGATACCAAGTGGTCTCGCCGGATGGAAAAATTTCTGGCGCCATTAAATCCGCTTCTCAAAAAAGACAAGCTGGATGCGAAAGCCATCTTCGGAGCGAAAACCCTGATCTCGCGGAGTACCCGCCGTGGCGTAATCACTTCGCTACCCATCTCCTCAGCTGCCCAAATTCTGTTTTATCGTACCGATCTTTTCAAAGCAGCCGGGCTGTCGGTTCCTAAAACCCTGGATCAATATTTAGCAGCCGCCCGGAAGTTGACGAAACGCTCCGCTTCGGGTGAGGTTGAAATTTATGGGATGGGCGGTATTCGTTCTTTAGCGTTCTCTGATGACGCCCCTACGCTGGCTTATTTCCTTCAAGCCATGGGCGGCAGGGTACTTAACGCTCAAAAAGACGACGCCAGTCCTGATTTGAAAAAACCGGTTACCCTCGCAGTGCTGGAATTCTTAAATACTTTAAACAAGGAAGGTCTGTGCCCGAACCCGCTTTCTTGGGATCAATACTCTGATCGTTCGACATTTGCGCAAGGCAAAATCGCCATGTCCGTCGTCTATAGTCCCATAGCCACTGTCATGGAAGATCCGAAACAATCCAAAGTGGTTGGCAAAGTCGGTTACGCGATTATCAAACTCCCTCGCAAAGGTTCCCAACGGTCGGCGGCTTATTCGGATGGCTGGGGCTTGGGCATCGACAGCAATAGTCCGAACAAGGAAGCGGCTTGGGAATTTATCAAATTCATTACGTGTAACTTTAATACTCAAAAATCAATGGCGATGAGCGGCATGAATGATCCTTCAATGTTACAAGTGTTCGACGATCCGGACTATTCCGCCAAAGTTAAATCGGCCGGTATCATCAAAGAAATCATGACGAGCTATGGTTTTGATTTAGCCTCGGATGTCGAGCAAGGCAATGACGTTGAGCGGATAATTCATGAGGAATTACAACTGATGTATCTCGGTAAAAAAGCTCCGCAACAAGTTGCCAATGCTCTTTATGACCGGATTCATAAGGTGATGACCGGTAAGTAATCATCGGCTTTATGGGGATACCCAAAAACTTATTATCTTCAAAATGTCTAACATACTAAGGAAGAAGTGACAATATGAATACTCAAGAACAGATTCGGACCGTAGAAACTGATGTCTTAGTCGCCGGCGGTGGCCCGGCCGGGTTTGGAGCGGCGATCGCAGCCGCTCGCAGTGGGGCTAGAGTGATCTTAATTGAAAAAGCCGAGAGTCTCGGCGGAATGTTCACCGGCGGTTTGGTCATGGGTTTCCATGGAATGCGGGTTCATCGCAACCGCCATACGGTAAATGTTTATCAATATAACAATTATTACGAAAACCAAGTCATTCGCGGCATTCCCCAAGAAGTCAATGACCGTCTGGTGGAAGCCGGTGGTGCGTGGGGTGAAAAGGGCCGTTCCACCAGTTGCGTTTTGACCGATCCGGAAATCACCAAGCTTGTGCTGGAAGAATTCGGTCGTGAAGTGGGAGTCGATATCTGGCTTCAGTCGCTGGTCACCCGCCCAGTGGTAGCGGACGGCAAAATCACCGCGATTCTGGTAGAGAATAAGTCCGGACAGCATCTCATCAAAACCAAAATGGTCGTTGACGCAACCGGAGACGCTGATGTAGCCGCCCGCAGCGGCGCACCATATGAAGTTGGCGGCCCAAATGGAGAATTTCAGCCGATAACTTTGACTTTCATCACGGGCGGCGTTGATCTCAGCAAGACAATCGCTTACTTGAAAGCGAACCCCGAAGAAGTCCAGTCGGGGGATATTAAGACCTGGGAAGAACTTTACCTTAAAAACCTGCCATTAAACATCATCGCCTTTTATAAGCTAATCAACCAGGCTTACAACAATGGCGATTATCCGATGGCGGAAGGCGCCAAAAACTCGTTGCCGTTCTTCGCAATCAGCTCGGTCTTTCGCTGGGGTCAAGTCCTTCCCGATCAAACTTTCCAAATTGCCGATATGGCCTATAATGTCAATACGACCAACGGCAAGGAAGTTAGCCTGGCAATACTTAATACCCGGAAACAAGCGATGCGTTTAGCCAAATTTATGAGAAAATATATTCCCGGTTATGAAAATTCCTATTTACTGCAAACTGCCTCACAGTTAGGCATCAGGGAGAGCCGGCGAATTATCGGCGAATATCAGCTAACCCAAGAAGATGTAGGGAACGGCAAAGATTTTGAGGATTCCATTGCGCGCTGCGGTCGAGCCATGAACATTCACAGCTTTGAAGGCGGTAAAGTCGGCGAAATTCATGGGGGCCGGAAGTGGCTCGAAATCAAAGACGGCAAAACTTATGGCATTCCCTACCGTTGTTTACTCCCCAAAGAGGGGCCGGACAATCTGCTGGTGGTCGGCAGGGCCATCTCGGTGGACCGAGCGGCGCTGGGCTCGGTAAGAGGGCAACCGCCTTGCATGGCGACGGGCGAAGCCGCCGGAACCGCAGCTGCTTTAGCCATTAAAACCGACACTTCAATGCGTACTTTAAATATTGAAAGCCTGCGGCAACAATTATTGAAGCAAGACGCCATTATCTAATGGCTTGACTCCACATCACAAGGCCGAGTAAAATCGGCCTTGTTTCATTTTTTTAGGGAATTAAAAAATATTTTTAAAAAAATAAATGGACCGGCCGGAGCGATCATCAAGATGGCTCCGGCGGTTGATCGAAATATTTTAGTGCCTTTTCGGTCTCTATCTGCAATCGTCTGAAATATTCTTCATCCCCTCCCAAGCTGGTATGGTAGCGCTTGGTCAATTGTTGGTACCGTTCCTTGATTTCCCCGACTCCGGCCGGGATCCGTTTGAAACCGAGGAATTCAAAGCAGTGCGGGACAACATTGGGAGGCGCTAAATATTTCATGCCGGCTACCCAGGTTGAAAGCTCATAAATCCCCCGTTCAACGATTCCGGCGAGGTCTTCAAGCGCCAAAACCACTTGGGCGAACGAATCCGAGCCATAATGAAGCGTTATGCCACGCGCCTTTGCGTTTTCAATCGAATGATCGATGCGGTATAATTCCCCTTTATAACGGAACTCAACGAAGCAGCCCCAACGATCCCAGTTGAAGTTATAGGTATCGACACCGAGCCGCTCCATAATCTTTACTAATTTTCGTTCGTAAGCTTCACCCGAGCCATATTGCTTTCGGATCAGCGGTTTAACCATGTTCTCACTTCCTATTCACTCTCAAGATATGCAGGAAAATCCAATTTTCTGACCTCTTCAACAGGCTTTTCTGAGCTTATCATGATTTGAGCTCGCTGGAGCGACACGGCCCCTATCCCCGGTCCTCTAATTGGTCGGCACCGCGCATCCGTCGGCCGCCGCGCTTCTTTCTAGAGTCCGGAATCTGCCCGGCAGTCTGAAGCCGTCACATCAGTGACGGCTCGCTTTCCTACTCTTCTGCATTTTGCTCTAACAATTTACTATACTCGTTTAACAACTCATCCACTTTCTCGGCAGCTTTTAAAACTTCGGGATCCGTCCGGTTCTTTACATCCCATAACCTTTCCATTTCTTTTCGGGCCACTTCGATTTTTTGCCGGAGTTTCATCACTCGACTCTGCAATTTCATCACCTCCTCCCTATTTGTAAAAATAGGTAAAAAAGGTGACTTTTTCAAATGGTTATTTATATTTTAACGAATATCGATCCCCAAATTACGATGTCACTGCCGCCGCGATCCCGTCTAAAGCCACGCGCTCATGAGATAAAGCCTTTAAAATGGACTTCGTAAAATTTTTGGATTCGACCGACTTTATCCCATGGTTTCCAGCCGCGCCGCATCGTCCGCGGCGATCGACCGCACCCGCTCCACCAGCTTGCGTTCCCGGTCCGCCTCGACATTCTTGGCGTAAGCCTTCATGAATTGCGCCCGCACCACGTCGATATTCTCCTACTCGAACAGGGACCGGACCCCGAATTGCTCGACCGTCTTCTGGAGCAGCGGATTCGTAAAGCTCGGCCCGATCCCGTCATACTTGAAGCGGATTGCATTGGAGCCGCTCGTGATGTACCGATAAAGCTCGCCCCAGGCCTCCTCGGCCGACGGCGGCCCCGGCAGCAACGAATAAGCCGCTTCCCGGATCTCGGCCAGCGTCGAGAAGAATTTGGCGGCGGAGAGCACCTTGAGCACCGCCGCCGCCGCGACCGGATAAGGGATATCCGCCAGAACCAGCCCCCACACCCGGATCAGCTCATCCATCTGCGGCCCGGACAACTCGCGCTTCAACGGGAATGCCGTCAAGGCCATGTAGGTTAGTTTCATGATTTCCTGATCGGTCATCTCGCTCGGCCTCCTCCATCCGTTTTCTCAAGTATTCCAGCGAACTGCCGGGCCGGCTCGGCGCGGCCCGAATTTTCGATTGATCTTTCCTGGACTCGCGCTCGCGTTCGTGGCATTGAATGGCCGTCAGGGTGCGCAGGTTCTCCTTCGACCAGTTCCGCAAAATGGCCTCGATGTAGGCGAGATTGCGTTTGTTATTGCTGACCGCGATCTCCATCGCCTTTACAATCACGTCGTCCGGGAAATCGTTCAGCCAAGCCAGGATTTTTTCGATCTCCAGCGGCGAAGCGGATGGATTGATCTGCTGCTGATACTCCGTTACCACTTGGGAAACCGCTGCATCGGTTTCGGGCGCGCACGCCGGTTGATGATGATCCCCATGATCTTTTTCTTTACTTTTATTTGCTTGATTTGCTTTACTTTCTTTTCCTTTCCTGGTTGAACGACCGTTCAACGGACGTTCGGGAGCCGTTGCGCCGCTGGCGCCTCGCTCCCGTTGGGCGGCGCTTTTCAGCCCCGCCCGTCTGGATTGTTCCCGTTTGGAATCGTAGGACTCCATCCGTTTGCGCAATGAATCGGACCAAAAGTAGCTGCCGTCGCTTTGCAACAATTCGAACTTGGCGATGAGATCGTTCAATAACTGTTGGACGTCGGTTGCATCATCGCCCAACTCTTCGCTAAGACAGTCCAAAATGTACGGTTTGAACGGCAGTTTATACTCCGCGGACTCCCGGAGCATTTCGATGATAATCCAGTACAGGCCATAGCCGGCGATCCCGTACTGCTTCCGCAGCGCCCGGATTTTCGGATCGTTGCGGGCGTTGCTGTCATGGGAAAAATAATAGGCTTCTTTCATGAGCTAACCACTTCCTGTCCGGCATTGGTTGAATTACCAAAGAGCCTGATGACCAAAGATCACCGGGCTCTTTGGACCGTTGCCCCGCTCGCTTGCCCACGGGGCTTGGGGATGGAACGTTTACTTGATATAGCAGCTCATTGTTTAAAATGAACGCATGGGGTAAAAAATAAACGCCTTCCTTTTTTCTTTCGGGCAATCCGTCAAAGCGCGTCCGTCCCAAGTTCCTGATGGATTAGTGATTATAGCCTTTGATCGGTGATGCCGAATTCGCGCCAGGTGGATTTGGGGAAGATCCGTTTCACCTGGGCGCGGGCGTCCGAGTAGGTAAGCTGAATCTGGCTGAGCTTGGCCTGGATCTCCTCGGTCTTCTCCATCATCCGGGCTTTGCAAGCCAACTGCGCGTTGTGGGCGTCGAGCAGCGCCTGATAATCGGCGTCGAATTTGGTAATGAACGCCGTATCGATGCCCCGCTGCGCCAGCGGCTCGGCATGGGCCTGGATCCCGGCGATCAGTTCGGCGATCCGGGCCAGTTTGAACTCGAACGATTGGGACGGGACCGATTTCTTGGCTGGGTCCGCGGCGGGATCGGCCGTCAAGTTGGTGGGGTTATTGGTTTCGTTTACTTCTTGTTCCATGATTATTGCCTCCAATTAATAGAATGGGTAGAATGAACCCTTCCGGAAGGTTGCATCATGACTATAGTATAGCAAAAATGTTATTCGCGGTCAATAGATTTCGTTGATTTTTTGGAATAATTTTTTAGAATAAATTTGTAACTTAAAAATAAAACTTAACTTTCCGTGTAAAAAGTAAGCAATGATGTAAGAGACTGAAAGCAACTGAACGCCGATGGGGGCTATTCCTGCCCCCACCCCCCAGGACCAAAGGGTGTAGTGGGACACCCTTTGGAATCCGCCCAGCCGGAACCGAGGTTCCGGCGCCTCCTGATTCATCCGGGGTTTTAGAATGCCGCCGCCATCCATGGCAATCTGCCTGGCAACTAAGCGCAGGCTTCCGGCCCCGACCGCTGTTTTTCTTCCTGAAAAGAAGCGGCGCCGTCTCCCTCCTTGGAGACGGGTGCTCATCCCAAGTTAAGCTACTAAATTCATTTTTGATGAATGCACTTAAATTTCGACCACCCACCGCCTTCAAGGATGAAGGCGGGCGACGCCTCTTTTCGCGGATGAAAAACTGCGGTCGCCCTGCGGAGGGGACTTCGAAAGCCATGACCCGGTAGCCAGTCAGAAGGCCAGGGATGGCGAAGACGATTACCGGATGCATAAGGGAGGACGGGAATCCGTAGGTTCTCTGCGACAGGACGTCGCAAAGATGAGGCCCCATGGATGGATTAGGCCGAATCCAGCGCCTTTTTGGTTACTTTTTTGCCGCCAAAAAAGTAACCCGCCGTCGGAACCGTGGGCCAAAAAAAAGAGCATCCAGAAGTTCTTTCCTGATTCCATATCGGGCAAGGAATCCATCCCCCTGCCCTTTTGATTAGGATATAAGGAAAGGTGCCACACATCCTGTTTGATTGCTGCCGTTAAACTCTAATCTTTTCCACGCCCCGCCCCACCAGGGCCACCCAATAACCCAATGAGATTCCATCCATCAACCCTTCGTTATAGATCAGCTCGTCTTGGCGGCAGCTCCGAGCCGTGCAGGCAGAATCGTATTCATCCAGCAAGGGCTGATCTTCGCGGTTCAGTTTGGCGGTGAGCTGTTTTAACAGTTCGTCCGGGCGCTCTCCCAATTGCTGATACTCCGGATCTAAGCCGACGATCTCCTCATGAATCTGGACCAATCGCTCGAGGATCATTTTTTGAATACCGGTGCAATGGTAGTCCAGCATGAGAAACCCCCCTTTGGATAATTAATTTTCCCGATTTTTATCCGTTAAGGCGTCGAATGAAAGCACTTACAATTCAAAAATTTATTATGACACTTCTCATTTTGTAATGGCCTCGGTATAACTAATACATACTGAAAAATAGACTTCTGAGCTTATTTCTTTGAGTATTTGACTACGAATCAAAGGGTCGCACCTTCCGTTCATATGATTTGGTCTTCAGATTTATTTCGATAAAGTGGCAGACTTCGAATCTGTGGGTCTATCCAAGTCTAAGGGAATTCATTTTGCCATCCTTTCATTAACCGATCGGTTGATAATAATGTATCATAACCACTTGGTTAAGTCAATAAAAAAATAGTAACTTTGGTTAATTTAGAAGACCATTATTTATTTATAAATTATAATATTGGTTAAAGGCATTAACTCAAGGTGAGCAAATGATAGGCAAAAGAATTTCGAATCTACTTCAAGAAAACGATATGACCCAAAAAGAACTCGCCTCTAAAATTGGAGTGACAGAGGTTACTATATCTCGTTATGTCACTGGTGAACGCACTCCACAAACAGATATCATTGTTAAAATAGCGGATGCTTTACATTCCACCACGGATTATCTTCTTGGGCGCACCGAAGTTCAAAACCAACCCGAAACCAACGCCGCTCACCGAGTAAGCGACCCAATGAGTGACCTCCCTCCCGAAGCTCTTGATGAGCTCGAAAAACTGAAACAATATGTCCTAAGCAAATATCGAAAAGACAAGCCTAGCGATGGAAAATGAAAAATTTCAAAATCTAGTTACAGAGACTCTTGCCAAAACGACTCAGGATATGACAGAAATGAAAACCAGCAAGGGCTGATCTTCGCGGTTCAGTTTGGCGGTGATCTGTTTTAACAGTTCGTCCGGGCGCTCTCCCAATTGCCGATACTCCGGATCCAAGCCGACGATCTCCTCATGAATCTGGACCAATCGCTCAAGGATCATTTTTTGAATGCCGGTGCAATGGTAGTCCAGCATGAGAAAACCCCCTTTGGATAATTAATTTCCCTGTCCGTTTCAGTCGATATAAGTTCAACTAAAAAACTTCAAACCAAACTTTCATCCGTCACGCAAGGGACTTAAAATTCCTCGTTCTTATAGAGCAGCTGACTCTTAATCAGCGGGCCGTGGGTTCAAATCCCGCCTGCCTATCGATACCTTCTTTAATGTTCACGATAATCTGGTCACCAGGGTTATCAAAGTGCGGTTTTAGTTCTGACAGGCTCATGAGTTTCGACGGTCCTCCATCGACAGATGCAAGATAAACAGGTTGATCACCTTTCATGATACAGTCTGTAATCTCGATTTTCACGGGGTTGCCTCCTTCCTGTTTCGGGATTAACCTTTCGTAAGAGGAGCCATAGCTTCAAATCCTGTCACCCTTCAGTCCCAGTAGAAGAGAATTGCTGAAACGAATCTTTCAATGACTTTAAGTCATTAACTTGCTCATAAAAAAGCCAATCTACCGTGATGCTCTCACCAACTTGGCGAAGTTTTCTGTTAAAAAAAGAGGTGAGCAAAATCTTATATTCTTTACCTGCATCTTTTCTAACAGCTTCAATGTGACTAATCATACTTTGAGTAAGTCCAACTTCTTTTCCTAATTGTTCTTGCGTCAAATTAAATCTCTCTCGAAGTTGACTCATACGTTGGTTTCTTATTCTTACTCTAGATTTCTTAATCTTAGTTTTCACTTTTTTTCTCACCACCCAATATGACCTAAAGTCATTTTGTTTAATTCGATTATATATGACCCAAAGTCATTAGTCAATACATGTTTTAAAAAAATATATCCGTTAGTCATGAGCGCTTTTCAAATATGACTAAAAGTAATATTATTAAGTTGTTTAGAATGGAGGAGCAATTAATGCCTACATTTGGCGAGCGATTAAAAGCCCTTAGAGAAGAACGAAAGATATCCCAATTAGACTTGGGGAAATTATTTAACCTTAGTCAAAGTACAATTGCTTATTATGAATCAGGAAAAAAACAACCTTATCTAAATATGCTTGAAAAGTTCTCTGATTATTTTAATGTTTCAGTTGATTACCTTCTCGGCCGTACCGATGTACGCCAGCAACCCGAAACCAGCGTCGCTCACCGAGTAAGCGATCCAATGAGTGACCTCCCTCCCGAAGCTCTCGATGAGCTCGAAAAACTGAAACAGTATGTCCTAAGCAAATACCGAAAAGACAAGCCTAACGATGGAAAATAAGAAATTTCAAAATCTAGTTACAGAGACTCTTGCCAAAACGACTCAAGATATGACAGAAATGAAAACTGATGTCAGCGCATTAAAAGCTGACGCAGACCAGGTTGAAACGGCAGTTGTACGGATTGAAAATGATCTCGGAGAAAAAATCCGCGCTCTTTTTGATGCCAGAAAAGTTCAGCTCGATGCTAATAACCGGATTATCGAATCTCTATCACGGATCGAGGCAAAATGAAGCAATCGAGTTTTTCAACTCCTGCACAATTTTAGCCCTGCACTTCCCCGACTTATCCACAGCCAAAATCATTTGCTGGGTTCAATAGATTCGTTTATCCACAGGAATAGATTACTTATTCACAAAAAGAGCTCTCTTATTAACAAAATGAGCTCTCTTATCCACAAAAAGAGCTCGTTGAACGACTGAATGAGCTCATTGATTCACAAAAAGAACTCTTTTATTAACAAAACAAGCTCTTTTATCCACAAAAAGAGCTCGTTGAATGACTGAAAGAGCTCACTTATCCACAAAATGAGCTTGTTGAGCGACTGAAAGAGCTCTTTGATCCACAAAAAGAGAGCAGTTATTCACAAAATGAGCTCTTTCGGCTTCTCAATAAGCTTATGACTTAAAATAAGCAACCGTGCACAAAAGTAAGAAATGATTTCAGCGACCGAAAAAGTCGATTTTGGGACTGCCATGTCTTGGCCCAGGACCAAAGGATGGAATGCGATACCCTTTGTCACAATCGCTTGCCCAAACGCAAGCGATTTTTGGAAAAAATTAAAAAATTTAATGTAAAAAAGGATAATGTAATTTATAATAGTAAGCAGGAAATTACGTTTGATTGCGGCAGAATTTGGAAGGTATTTTGGACAAGAAGGAACAGGACGAGAGTAGGATAGCTCAGGACGGGCTGACTCGCATAATAGGCATCTTAGAAACGACCCGAGGGGGTCGTTTTTATTTTCGGTATTGAAAAGGAGCGAACTCTGTGAAAAAAATTCTTCTCTTTATCATTCTGTTTCTTTCGTTCAATATGTCCGTTTTGGCCGAGGAAGAACATGACTTTAGGCTTACCAACTGGGGAATGAGCCCTGAACAAGTTATGCAACAAGAAAAATTGACCTTAAGTCACGACGATACGCTTGCTAATGATGTTTATGTTTTAATTTATACCGTAAATATATTAGGAAAAGAAGGCATCGTTGAATATGGCTTTAAAAATAGAGCATTACGAGAAGCAAGTTTAATTTTTTATAGAAAAAGCTTTAGCAGCGACAATGAATATGCTTTCCTCTTTGAGGCATTGAAACAATCATTAATCGACAGTTATGGAGAATCGAATGATAATTCGTGGCAACTGTCGAGAACGACCATATATTTAAAAAACTACGGCGACCAATTTTCGGTTTATTACTTTGATAGGGGAAATATTTAGTGCCACATATGACAAAACAATATTGTAACTTAAAATCTTCACAGTTTTGAACGGGAGCCGAACCAGCAATAGGAGATAAACATCTTAACTAAAAGCGCTCCAAGGGAGCGCTTTAATTTATATATGGGGGGTATTTTTATGGACTTTATAGATCAAATCAAACAGTTTTCTGCCAAGATTCAAGAAGTTAAAGGACAAATCCAATCAGAAGAAGCCACAAAGCACTCTTTAATTTTACCGTTTGTCCAACTACTTGGCTATAACGTTTTCGATCCAGGCGAAGTAATCCCCGAATTTACTGCAGATGTTGGCGTAAAAAAGGGTGAAAGAGTTGATTACGCCATATTTGTCAATGGCAAGCCTTCCATTCTTATTGAAGCAAAACCGATTGATGATCCACTAACAAATCATGATTCCCAACTTTATAGATATTTCTCAGTAACTGAAGCAAAATTTGCAATTCTTACAAATGGTATTATTTATAAATTTTTCTCGGATATTCAAGAACCAAACAAGATGGACGACTCCCCTTTTCTTGAATTCGATTTGTTTGATGTTAAAGAATCAACAGTAGCAGAATTAAAAAAATTTAAAAAAGAAGTTTACAATACCGATGAGCTTTTTTCGGCAGCAATTACTTTGAAATACACTAATAATATAAAAACCATTTTTGACCAGGAAATTAAAGAGCCGTCTGAGGAACTAATTCGTTTCTTTCTTAAAGAAATCTACTCTGGCAAAGCGACTCAAAATGTTATCGAAAAATTCAAACCTATAGTTAAACGCGCTTTAGGTCAATACATAAACGAAGTTATAAGTGAAAAAATTAAAACAGCTATTGAAACCTCTATTCAAACTGAAGAAGCAGCACCGACAGTCGAAACCAATCCTGAAATTGATGAGAAAAAAGCAATTATAACTACCACTATGGAACTGGAGACATTCTTTTTAATTAAGTCAATATGCCGAGAATTAGTTGAGCCTAAACGTGTTACATATAAAGATACTCTGTCTTATTTTAGTGTTATTTTTGATAATAGTACCTGGAAATGGATCTGTCGTTTATATCTCGATGGTACAAAAAAATATATAGGTCTCCCTACAGATGGAAAGGAAACGAAACTTCCCATCAACCAGGTAGATGATATCTTTAACTATCGAAATGAAATTTTAAATGTACTTAACAAATATCTGGAGACAAAATAGATTAATTCACAAAATTTACTGGTAATATTTTTAGAATAAGGAAAGCAAAAACCAACTTGAAGGTGTAAACCTAATGAAAAGAATCTTATTGGTCACTATTTTATTGATATCATCATCTGTTTTTGCAGCTCAACCCCAGCCTCAGGATAAAATCGATTTAATCAATGCCAAAATAAATAACAATTATTTATTTAGTATGTCCATGGATAAATTGACCGATAACATTGGCAGACCAATGATCGGCGAAAAAGGAGATGTATCAAAAGAATTAGCAGCCTATATAAGTACGGTTTTTAACTATTTTAACAAAGGACTTTCTTTTTGGTTTAATAGCCCTAAGGTTGATAAAAAGGAACTATGCTATTGTCTGCATATATACTTGACTAAGACCTTTGACAAACAAAATAATGATTATTTTCTCCCTTTTAGGGGCTTTATCACTGATGGCGTTACTATCAACTCAAAGAAAAAAGATATTTTAAAGTTATTTTCCAAGTATAAACCCGAAGATGAATATTCGCCTGAAAAAGAAAAAAAGATTGAGGAAACTTATTCAATATTGGGGCCCGGTGCTGTCAAAACCGAAAAAGAAAATCTTTATATGATTATAATAAATCAGAATAATCATCATATCGAATTCAAATATGATCCAGTCTCGAATTTTATTAACGAAATAATTCTTATTAAAAAGATGTAAAACAAAAACAGGCAAAAGGCCTTTATAAGTTTCAGCTACAGGAGCACACATCCGTTTTAAACTCTCATCATTATAAAAAGCCAATACGTCAATAAAGAGGGGCAAATCGATTTAATTCTGATTTAATCCTTCAGCCAGACCGAAAACCATTTAATTCCGAATTTACCATGAGCACGATTAACCCGATCCCAAACATAAAAAGCATTGCTGCCGAAACGATCCCCGAATCATTGGTGATCATGCCAACCAGGGCGGTAACGCTCAACCCCGTCAAACCGGCGACGATCTCGGCATACTTCACCTTGAATTTTTGGATCAAAGCGGGCGGGTTGCGGTATAAAAACGGGATAGCGATTAAAATCGCAATTAAAACCAAACTCAGCGGCGTAGTGCTTATTAAACGGATATTCAATGCCGTTTTCCGGGCTGCCAGATTAACCAGCACCACCCACCCCTGGTCGTGAACGGCCTTCATCAATTGCCCCAAATGGCTCATGGAATTGGCATCGAGATAGTAATCCCAGCTTCCGGCGAAAGCCACCAGAAAAACCGTCGCCACGCAAAGCCGGCCGATTTCCTTGAGCCGAATCGGTTGGTTGAGCCACAGGTAGTTGGTGATCCCCAAACCGATCAAGGCCGTAATCCCCCCGCCCACATCCGCGCCGAAATTGGGATGAATAAAAAGCAATCCGATCAAAACCGTCATGGGCCAAAGAAATTCCCGGCGGCGGCGGCGCGTATCATGGCGAAGGCCCAAAGCGGCCGCGGCAATATAGGAACCGAGCAATATCCCCATATACTCGTTCCCGATGCCGTAATATCTGGAGCTGGCGACCACCGAGTATCCTAAAAAAGATTGGTATTCGTAATAGCCGTTGAATACCCCGTCAACCGCTATCAATCCCGCCGTGATGATGGAGATCCATGCTAGGGTTCCGAAACTATCCCGGCCCGCCAAAAAATAGGACCCCATAAATAGGAGTCCGGATATGCCGAGGACACAGCCGAGGATGGCCGTCCAGGTCAAAGGATTAACTACCGCTGCGGCCAGGAATGCTCCCGGAACGGTGAGCAAAAACAAGTAACCCCAGCTTAAACAGTTGCGGAGTTTATGATAATTTTTAAAAAACATTCCGAGCAGCAATAGCGATAATAAGCCCAGCGTTAAATAACCGTACCCGCTTAAAAGCGGCCAACGGACTGTATAATTTTGCAGCAGCGCCGGTTGGCTCGCGACGATTGCTTGCCACCGCCCGGGTTTGCTTTTTATCCGCAGACCCGGGTGGGTTTCGGAGTGCAGCGAGGCCGATACGGTCGAATAAAGATCGTTATACGTAATGATTCCCATTTTGCGGGTGTTGGGGGAGCATAAAACTCCGCTTGAAAAATCCAACCCTTTCATCATCACCGAAGCCAATTGCGCATTCGACGTTGCCGACTTTCGAATCGAACAAAGCACCACCAACGTATTCCGGAAATCGGTCTCCGCTAAAAGGCGGCCGATCAGCCAATCCCATCGGCCCAGTATTTTCTGCCCGGCATTATCCGCTGGCAGAATTCTCGATTCTTCAGCCAAAGTTTGTCCGAGGCCGAGCTGATCCAGCCGATACCCGTCGATACTGGCAAGGTTTGCCGCATGAGCGGCGTCCTTTTTCCGAATGTCGTTGCTGAGGCGAAGCCCCAAAGAATCATTCCGATCGGCCCGCCACGGAATCGTAACCAACCCGGTTGCGCTGGTTGAAATAAACCTCATTAAATTGGGATACCGCTGGGAATATTCCAATAAATCAAAACTGGGCAGATTGAGGATGACCACTTTTTGTTCCGCCGCCGCAGCAGTCTTTACCGAAAAGCACGCGACCAATAGGGTTAAGAACCATACGAACAGCGCAATCAAGCGGGTCTTATTGGGCACCAGCGATCCCTCCCGGCTAAGGAAACAGTGCATTCGAGCGCGACGTGATTACTTTGGCCATTGAAGATAAAATTTATAAGAGCACCTGGGTGGTGCTCACTTTTGACTGGTTAAACCACAACCATGTATGTCTAAAAAAATGACCCGGGACGATTCCCGGGTCTTCTCAAATTGGGCTTTCACCCAACAGTAGCTTCACTTAAGAAATTCAGTCTGGTATTTTCGGCAAGGTGATTATTTGGATATCAAGTGATGGAAAGGCCCGCACTGACGTAGCCGGCGACCGTATTCGCCAGACTGAGTCCTGCCGCGGTTGCGGAAAATACCAGTAACAAACGAGTCCCGGCTGTCACGGGTATGGACAAATCGCTGGTCAACCCGGAACTTATTGTACCAATCGCCAGGATGCCCGTGAGCGCGGGAGCTAAGGTGGCGACGGCGCCCGCCATCGGAGTGAAAGTATTACTGGGAGTCGTCGATTCATATAGCTGCGCCGTAATCGTGATCGTCGAACCAACTAGGCTAAGCGCTGCGGTTGTACTGAAAAACGCCGCGAGCGATGTTATGGTTCCGTTGCGCGGAACGGAGAAAGCGTAATCGGTCAGACTGGTGAGATCGATCGTTCCTCCGACGATGCTAACTCCACTGAGATTGCTGCCAAAGCTCACCAATCCGGTAGTGCCCACCAATCCCCCCGCGATCGTGGTGAGCGTGACGGGAGTTCCTGAGGCAAAAGGTATAATGGCCCCAGTTCCCGCCGGCCCGGTTGCCCCAGTCGCTCCCGTCGAGCCAGCCGCTCCCGCTGCTCCTGTCGGTCCGGTCGCTCCCGTAGCTCCGGTTGCTCCTGGATCGCCTGTTGCTCCTGCAGGCCCTGTGGCTCCCGTTGAACCAACAACTCCTGCTGCCCCTACAGATCCCGTAGCCCCCGTGGCCCCGACTGCACCGGCGGCTCCTACTGGCCCGATTGCTCCCGTTGAACCAACAGCTCCCGTTGCCCCTACTGGCCCAGTGGCTCCAGTTGCTCCTAGATCGCCTACTGCTCCCGCTGGCCCGGTTGCCCCGGTTGCTCCCGTAGTCCCAACTGCACCGACAGCTCCTACCGGACCGGTTGCTCCCGTCGCTCCGGTTGTTCCGACCTCTCCTGCTGGCCCTGTGGCCCCCGTTGAACCAACAGCTCCTGCTGCTCCTACCGGCCCGGTGGCTCCAGTTGAACCGGAACCTCCTACTGCTCCTGCGGGTCCAGTAGCACCCGTTGAACCAACAGCTCCCGCTGCTCCTACCGGCCCGGTGGCTCCCGTGGCCCCAACTGTACCGGTAGCTCCTACAGGCCCAGTCGCTCCCGTTGAGCCAACAGCTCCTGCTGCTCCTACCGGTCCAGTGGCCCCGGTCACTCCTGGATTGCCTGTTGCTCCTGAAGGCCCGGTTGCTCCCGTAGCTCCGATTGTTCCGGCTTCTCCCGCTGGTCCAGTTGCTCCTGTTGAACCAACAGCTCCCGCTGTTCCTACCGGACCGGTGGCTCCAGTCACTCCAGGATCGCCTGTTGCTCCTGCAGGTCCTGTGGCTCCCGTTGAGCCAACAGCTCCCGCTGGCCCGGTGGCTCCTGTAGTACCGACTGCACCGGCAGCTCCCGCTGGTCCTGTAGCACCCGTTGAGCCAACAGCTCCCGTTGCCCCTACTGGCCCAGTGGCCCCTGTCGCTCCTGGATCGCCTACCGGTCCCACTGGTCCCGTGGCTCCCGTTGAACCAACAGCTCCTGCTGCCCCTACTGGCCCGGTTGCTCCAGTTGAACCGGAACCTCCTGCTGCTCCTATCGGTCCAGTGGCCCCGGTCGCTCCTGGATTGCCTGTTGCTCCTGCAGGTCCTGTGGTTCCCGTAGCTCCGATTGCTCCGGATGCTCCTGCTGGCCCCGTGGCCCCTGTTGAGCCAACAGCTCCCGCTGCTCCTACCGGCCCTGTGGCTCCTGTTGAACCGACAGCCCCCGCTGCTCCTGCAGGTCCCGTGGCCCCCGTGGCCCCGACTGCACCGGCAGCTCCTACTGGCCCGGTTGCTCCAGTTGAACCGGAACCTCCTGCTGCTCCTATCGGCCCAGTGGCCCCTGTCGCTCCTGGATCGCCTGTTGCTCCTGCAGGCCCTGTGGCTCCCGTTGCCCCGATAGCTCCCGCTGCTCCTATCGGCCCAGTTGCCCCGGTCGCTCCTGGATCGCCTGTTGCTCCTGCAGGTCCTGTGGCTCCCGTTACGCCAACTGCTCCCGCTGGCCCCGTAGCACCCGTTGAACCAACAGCTCCTGCTGTTCCTACCGGCCCAGTGGCCCCAGTCGCTCCTGGATTGCCTGTTGCTCCTGCAGGTCCTGTGGCTCCCGTTACGCCAACAGCTCCCGCTGGCCCCGTAGCACCCGTTGAACCAACAGCCCCTGCTGCTCCCACCGGCCCTGTGGCTCCTGTCGCTCCTGAATCGCCTGTTGCTCCTGCAGGCCCAGTTGCCCCTGCTGGTCCAGTGGCTCCCGTTGAGCCAACAGCTCCCGCTGTTCCTACCGGACCGGTTGCTCCTGCCGGTCCCGTAGCCCCCGTGGCCCCGGCTGCACCGGCAGCTCCTACTGGTCCGGTTGCTCCAGTTGAACCGGAACCTCCTGCTGCTCCTATCGGTCCAGTGGCCCCAGTCGCTCCTGGATTGCCTGTTGCTCCTGCTAATCCTGTGGCTCCCGTTACGCCAACAGCTCCCGCTGGCCCCGTAGCACCCGTTGAACCAACAGCTCCTGCTGTTCCTACCGGCCCAGTTGCTCCAGTTGAACCGGAACCTCCTGCTGCTCCTATCGGTCCAGTTGCTCCCGTAGCTCCGACTGCTCCCGCTGGCCCCGTGGCACCCGTTAAACCGACGGCCCCCGCTGCTCCTACCGGTCCTGTGGCTCCGGTCGCTCCTGGATCACCTGCCGCTCCCGCTGGCCCTGTAGCTCCCGTTGAACCGATAACCCCCGCAGTTCCTGCAGGCCCAGTGGCTCCGGTCGCTCCTGGATCGCCTGTGGCTCCTGCAGGCCCTGTGGCTCCCGTTGCGCCGGTAACTCCCGCTGCGCTTACCGGTCCGGTTGCCCCAGTGGCTCCCGCTGCTCCTACCGGTCCGGTTGCCCCGGTGGCTCCCGTTGAACCGATAACCCCCGTAGTTCCCACTGGTCCAGTGGCTCCCGTTGCGCCGGTGGCTCCCGCTGTGCTTACCGGTCCGGTTGCCCCGGTGGCCCCCGTTGAACCGATAACCCCCGCAGTTCCCACTGGCCCGGTGGCTCCGGTCGCTCCAGCGGCTTCTCCAGCCGCTCCTGCCGGTCCCGTGACTCCGGTCATCCCAGTTGGCCCAATCGGCCCGGTGGGTCCAGTGGATCCCGGATTCCTCGCCACTCCAGAATCGGGTAGGCCGACTAAGCACTGCTGCACCCGGCGAAGCTCCGCTAATAATGAATCATAAATGTTGGCCAAGCACCGGCTACTCCCCTGCCAACTCAAAACCTGATCGGTAAGTATGGTTAAATTATTGATCGTGCATTGGATGTTTCCGGTATCGAAACAATGTATCGCGGTATTCATATTTTCAAGCAAAAGGTCTTTCCGGGATGGTTTTATCGGCAATTGCCTGATCTGTCCCTGAATGATTTGCAGCTGCTCCCGAATCTGCTGATTTTTATTGGACACCCATTTCACCTCTGAATAAAAGTTTCCCAAGTTGGCGATTATCGCAGGTCACCTTAAAATAAGCGTCGGACCGTTTGACACCCGTTAAATCCTATTCATTATATAAAAATTATTAAAAAAGGGTTATGCCAATGGCACCCTTGACGAAAATAAAGGCGGGAAAAAACCGGGCCGAAGCCCGGTTTTATGCGTCCAGTAATGACGCGCATTCTCAAAATTGCTATAAAAAAAGCCCGGCCGGTTAGCCGAACCTTACCTAATGATTTTCAGTTGAAAAGGGCACTTCGTTTGGAGTCCGAAGCGCTCCGTCAGCTTCCTAATAAAACACGGCTGCAAATTGGATGCGATTTTCTTCCAGCACGTCAAAGCTGCCGCCCATCATGATCCATTTCAGAATGATGCCATTGGACAGATACCAGATTGTGTTCTGCAACAGTTCTGGCGCGGCGGTGTTTTTGATTTGGCCGGCCTCTTGTCCCCTTTTGATCAATGTGATAAGGATATCGCTCAGCTCGTTCTGTTCCGCTAGCGGAAGGGCCTCATCTTTGAGGTAAACCCGGTATAATTCCTTGGCTAGCTGTAATCCCGCCCGTGTTACTTGCTGAATCCTCATTTCCATGATGCGCAGGATCTGCTTGGCGCAATCTTGCTCATACAGAATGGCTGCCAACTCACTGTGGGATAACATATGCTCGCCGCAGAAAAAATCGCGGATCAGCTCATCCTTGGATTTATAGTAATAATAGAAGGCTGTTTTGGTTACGTCAATCTCCTTGCAAATATCTTCGACGGTCACATTTTCAAAGCCGTTTTCCCGAAACAGGTTAATGGCCGTGTTCAGCAGCGCGTCTTTGGTAGTGGTTTTCTGTTTCACCATGGCACCTCCCCTTGCTTACTCCCATTATAAAGCATCATACCTCAAATATCAAATTATACGACATCGGTAATCTTTATCTTTACCTATATATTGACTTTATTGTACTACGGTAATATAATTTTATTAAACATTGAATGAGATTGGAGGAATTGATATGGCCCCGAACCCATCACAGCCCATATTAGTCATCGGTGGCACAGGAACCCAAGGCGGAAACGTAGCCCGTGAGTTGTTGGCGCACGGCCATCGGGTGCGCATTCTTACCAGGAACCCGGAATCAGCGGCTGCCCAGCAGATGGCCGCAAAGGGCGCCGAAATCGTCCGAGGCGACCTGGCAAATCCGGCATCCCTGGCGCCCGCGCTGGAGAATGTGTCGGCGCTTTTTTCGGTACAGTACGCCGATCCCTATGATCCGACGGTTGAGCCGCGCAATGCCGCAAACATGGTGCAAGCCGCCAAGCAAGCCGGCATCGAGCAAATAGTCCACAGCTCGGTCGCAGGCAGCAATCTTTTCCCGCGTTGGGACAAACACGCGTTTTTAGCGCAGCACTGGGAGAGCAAGTACCAAATCGAAGCGAGCATCGGCCATGGCGGTTTCCGATATTGGACGATTTTGCACCCTTGCTGGTTCATGGAGAATTTTGCGGAGCCGCTTGCCGCAATGATGGCGCCGGAGTTAAAAAAGGGGGTTCTGTTTGGCACCATGAATGGGGATACCCCGATCAAATTGAATTGCGGAGCGGACACAGCCCAATTCGCCCGGGCCGCTTTTGAGAATCCGGAGCAATTTCACGGAAAGGATATCAATGTCGCCGGAGATGAGCTTTCCATGACCCAGATTGCCCAGACGCTGAGCAGCGTCCTCGATAAAAAAGTTGTCTTCGAAAGGGTAAGCAATGAGGAAGCCGTAAAGCGGGGCCTGTTGGAAGGAACTGTTCATGCCATGGAGTGGATGGAGTCCGTTCCCGGTTTCGGATTTGACATTCAAGAAACCCGACAGTACGGTCTGGCGCTTAAGTCTTTTGCCGAGTGGGTTGGGGAAAACGGGACTAGGATCGTGATTCCCTAAATAAATTGTTGATATGCTTAGCGTCCGTCAGTAATCGCACCGAAGACTCAAGCGATACCATTTCTTGCAGTTTTAAGCAAAGCTGTCGTGGCGCAGGGGGTATTTTCATTTCCAAATTTCGTGCATCGCTTCCAAACATATGTCCTGATAAAGCCATTCCGGTCTAATTTTAAATTATTAGCTTACTTATCCACAAAATGAGCTCGTTGAGCGACTGAAAGAGCTCACTTATCCACAAAATGAGCTCTTTCGGCTTCCCGGTCCTCAATCGAGATACCGGTGCTCCGTCGATTGAATACCTCCCGGAAACGGTCCTCGATTTATAGTTTGTTGATCATCGGCGTATCACCAAGGAGCGGGTCGCGGACCATGCGGGCGGCGCGGGCCAGGACCGAATTCGGGCCGATCCCACCCATCAAAGATAATTACGGTCCTGCTTCTTTCGGGGCGCTCCCCGTCGCTACAAAGAATCGTAAATTTGGAATCCCCCGGATGCCAGCCGTCTCTTCCGATAAAAACCCGGTTGGCATCGACTTTATGGCCATCCATGCTTAAATCGAAATCCACATATTGGCCTTCCGTGACATAAAAATCAATACCGGCGAACTTATCCGTCGCTGTCAGCCGGAAACGAATTTCGTTAGGGCCGCTATTGTCAAAATTGTCTTGATCATGAAAGGTTTTCACCAGAATATTGTCAAAATTGCCGTTCGTATAAATTCTTCCGCTAAAAACATGGGCTTCGCCCTTGGTTTTAACCCGCAGATGCAACCCGTCCTTATCGCTCCAGATAAAATAGCCTTCGTTGGGCCCATCGAGCAGCTTAACCGGTTTTCCTTCAAAATTGGACGGCCAAGCTGCCAGAGTTAAACTTGCCGAGCCTAGCGTGAGAGCTGCCAGCAAAATTACGCTCAACCATTTTTTCATGGTCATTCCCCTTCCTTTCCCGATTTTAGCTATAACGTTAGCTCCGCAATGTGTTGATCCGGTGAAGGACCGATGAATATTGGGGTTATTTTAGCAGGCCGCGGCAGGGCGGTAGCTATTTCCCGATTTTCAAGGCTTTACATGCGAAAAACCAGTGTACTTTGCACACTGGTTTTTGATCCCGAGAAAGTTTAATGCCGGAATTAACGGTTCGTTTTCAGATTTTCAGCGCGACATCATAGGCCGCCCAGACAGCGTCCATCAAGTTGCCAACTTGTTTGGCATCCCCGATGGTATACAGTTCGCCGCCGTCCCCGAGCTCCTCTGCCAGGGGCGCGTAGGAATCGTAGCCGACTGCCAATACGATCGAATCCGCCGCGATTCTTTTTTCCTCGCGGCCTACGGTGAAACAGACCCCGCTGGGCGTGACTTGGCTCAACCTGGCCGAAGTATATACTTCCACCTGATAATGATTCAGCAATTCGCGCAGCATATTGCCGTTTGCCGCGCTTAAACCGGGAATTTTCAGGATATCGTCCATCATTTCCAGGACCGCAACTTTTTTGCCTTCCCGCGCCAAATCGTAAGCGATTTCACAGCCGGTCAATCCGCCGCCGACCACGACGACCCGTTCGCCCGCAGTTTTCTTCTTGAGCAACAAGTCGATCGCCTCGATGACCTGGTCGCCCTCGATCCCGGGCACCGGGATTTTTTTAGGCTTGGCGCCTGTGGCGATGATCATCGCATCCGGAGCCGACTGCTTGATCGTTTCGGGCGTGGCTTCGGTATTGAACCGGACGTCCACCCGGAGATCGGTAATCTGTTTGATATACCACTTTAGCAGTTTCTTGTCGGCTTCCTTAAAGTCGGGCGCCGCCGCCGAGGTGAACACGCCGCCGAGTTTATCGCTCTTTTCATAGATGGTCACGTCATGGCCGCGTAACCGGCAGATGCGGGCCGCTTCCATGCCGGCGATGCCGCCGCCGACGATAGCCACCCTTTTCGCCGTCCGCGCCGGCTCGATTTTGTATTGTTCCTCCTGCATGGCGGCGGGATTCAACGCGCAGGAAGTCCCCTTGCCTGCGAACAGGCGGCCGAAACAGCCGTTATGACAGGCGATACAGGGGCGGATATCGGTTATCTTCTCGTCGCGAACCTTGTTGGGCCATTCGGGATCACAGAGCATCTGCCGGGCCAGGCCAATGGCGTCGATCGAACCGTTGGCTACCGCCGGAGCGGAAATATCCGGATCCTCCATCCGTCCGGCGCAGATTACCGGAATACGGACGAAGTTTTTAATATACATCGCTTCGGGCAGATTGCAGGCCATGGGCATATACATCGGCGGGTGAGCCCAGAACCAAGCGTCATAAGAGCCGTTGTCGGCGTTCAAAGCGTCGCAGCCCGCGGCTTCGAGCAACTGGGCGACTTGCGGGCTTTCCTCGAGGCTGCGGCCGAATTCCCGATAAGCCTCGCCCGGCAGCGCGCCCGAGTTGAATCCCTTCATCTTGCTCGCGACGCTGTAACGTACCGTTACAGGGAAATCCGTGCCGCAGGCGGCTTTGATCCCCTTAATGATTTCCGTGACAAAGCGCAGTCTGTTCTCGAGCGACCCGCCGTATTCGTCGCTGCGGTGATTGGTCGCCGCCACGGCGAATTGATCGAGCAGATAGCCTTCATGGATCGCGTGAATTTCAACGCCATCGATCTCCGCTTCCTGGGCCAACTTGGCGGATCGGATGAACGAGTCGATAATCGCTTGGATTTCTTTCTTGGTAATTTCGCGGTGCTTTCTTTCCGGGCACCATACGTTGGGCAATCCGGCCGAGGGAGCGTTCATCGCCTTTACCAGGTCGCTGTCCTTGGGCAGCATCCCGGAATGGATGGACAGCACCCGTCCCATGCCGGCCCCGATCTGCATGAAAAGTTTACAATCATAGGAGTGCAGCGTCTTCATGGTCCGCCGGAGCGGTTCCAGGTTGGCCGCCATGGCTTCATGGAGCCAGCCGCCCCGGCCCCACATATCCGTGATATGCGCGATTCCGGGAACGATGAGCCCGACCCCGCCTTTGGCGCGTTCGATATAGAAGTTGGCGGCCGTCTCGTGAAATCGGCCATTCTCGATCAGCGCGGTGCCTCCCATCGGGCACATGACGATCCGGTTTTTGATCTGCACCGTGCCGATTTTCAACGGCGTAAACAACGCTTGATACTTTCCTGCCATCGGATTCACCTTACCTTTTTGTAATTTTATGAATGGGCACGCATGGGAATCGATCGGTTGTTTTATAATATGAATTAAATTCAGTGAATATAATTCATATTTAAAGGATAACATTTTGAAAAATGGTTGTCAAATGCAACCCGCAGCGATGAAAAACCGGAATGGCCTATTTGGCGGGATTTCCGGCCGAGTACGGACAGCCCGTTATGGAACGGCCGAACGTTGGAATACCTGAAATGAAGGCCGAAATCGCTGCCGGGTCGCTGAGAATTAATCCGTTCGTTAAAATTTTAACAAAACATTTTAGCGCTGCCGGCAAGCAGCGGGAGACTTGCCCTTATGAAAAAACTTCTCTATAATATGGAAGTATTCTTCAATCATAAATTAGGTGGGACCGATGAAAAAAAATTTGACCAGCCGTCAGTTGCAGGCGATTCAAACCAAAAAACTCATCTTTGAAAAGGCCATGGCGCTCTTTAAAACCAAGGATTACGAGGAGGTAACCATTTCCGACATTAGCACCGATGCTCAAATATCGGTGGGCAGTTTCTATAATTATTATAAATCCAAGGAAGAGCTGATCATGGAGGCCTATTTGGATTTCGATCTTTATGTCGCAACGGAATTCGACGCCCGGGATTTTGTGACCCATCTGGACGCGATCCGGCATCTGATCCACCGGCAGACCAGTGGCGCGGAAACGCTCGGGCCGAAGCTTTTTGCGCAGATTTTGCGGATTCAGCTGAAAACCAGCGGCAGATTTGTGATCGAGGAACAGCGGGCTTTTCATACTTGCATGCGGAATCTGGTGGAGCGAGCCATCAACGCCGGAGAATTGAATACCGCCTATCCGCCGGCTGAAATATCCTCGCTGATCTTGCGGATATCGCGCGGCGTCCTTTTCGATTGGTCGATTCGCAACGCCCCGTATAAAGCCCACGAGCGCGCCTTAAATGATATCAACATCCTGTTGAATTCGATCCAAAGCGGTGAGAAATGATTCTTGCTCTTCGAAAATTATTTGAAAAATTCTTGGCAGAAAGGATTTTTAAGCGGCAAAAAATAAGAGGGCCTGCCCGATGCAAACCCTCGTCGATTCCGAATGGCGCGCCTGGTAGGAATCGAACCTACGGCCAACGGATTAGAAGTCCGTTGCTCTATCCCCTGAGCTACAGGCGCATGAATAATCAGGACTTTATTATAACACATCCGGTCTTCCCGTTCAACAATTGGGAAACCGAACCCTTTCGAAATAAAAAGCTCTCAAGTTGCCTTGAAAGCTGTCCATTCGTTTTGGAGCGGGAAACGGGGCTCGAACCCGCGACATTCAGCTTGGAAGGCTGACGCTCTACCAACTGAGCTACTCCCGCATCTCACGCACAAATTATTATACCACTTCCATCTTTATTTGGTCAACAGTTATTCCCTGACAAATTTTGGAGTAACGGTTCGATTTCCGCCTCGGTGCAAATGGCAGTGATCCCGGCCTGACGCAGCAGGGCCACCGCGACCCCATCCCCGTCGCGCAGTTGACCCGCGAAATTGCCGTCGTAAATCCGGCCGACCCCACAGGAGGGACTCTTGGCCTTCGCGATTATCCAAACCGGTTGCCATTGCCGGACCTGCTCCAGTAGTCGCTCGGCGCCGCGCCGAAATTCGGCGGTCCGGTCGCGGCCGGTTCGATCGACGACCCGCGCCGTCCCGGCCAACACTGCCGCGCCGTCGCCCGCGCGAATCTCCGCCGGAGGCCGCGGGGTCGGCAACCCTCCCCAAACTTCCGGGCAGAACGGGACCAACTTGAATCCAGCCAGTTTGGCCGGAAGCCCGGGCACTGGTTTGCTTCCGCCGTCGTAACGGCACTCGATCCCCAGCAGACAAGCACTGATCATGATCACCGGCTCAGCCATTGGCAAGGCTCCTTATATAAGATGAAAAAAGTTTTTGAATAAGCATTCACATCCCTAAAGCCGGCTGTGAATGGGTAAACTAATGAACTTTTTTCATCTTATGAATCGCGGAAAATATGTCGCAATTGATTCGGGCATTCAAAAAACTTATTGCGACATATATAGCATCATTTTCCGGTTATCATTGTAACAGAAAAACCCCGCTTTGACAAACCGGGGTTTTTCTGCGCAATCGGACGCCAAAGGCTATCAATGCCGCCGGATGAACTTTTCTAACAACCGCCGGACCCGGTCGGGTTCCTTGACGCTTTTGACGATCAAGGCCGGCTTCACTTCGTTCCGGGCAAAGACCAATACATCCCCCACGCCGAAGAGGCGGCCCAGCAACGGCTGTTCCAACCGGACCGCCGTCACCGTGGCCAGATCGACCGCTCCCAGGGTCTGGCCATAGGCTCCCAAGGAACGAATCTCCCGGTTGGTCAGCCGGTACGAATCCTTGGAGCTAAAGCCCAAATGGGTCCGGACTCCGGTCCAGATCGTCTCCGGCTCCACTTCCACCACCAGCTCCGGCTCGGGGAGCTCGGTGTCGGGCAGTGATTCCGGATCGGCGGCGGACAGATCGATGCTTTCCGAAATAAGTTCCGCCTCTGTTTCACGGATCTCATCGGCCAGCAGTTCCTTGCCGAGCTCGGCCGGGTCCGCATCGGCCGGCTCCTGCTCCGGGTTCGCCGGTTCCGTTATCTGCTCGCCGAACTCCTCGCTAACCCATGTTCCGGCTTGAACCGCGGGCGCGGCGGACAGCTCGGCGTCATTTTCCGCCGCGCCAAGCGAAACGGGCTCGGCCGGCGGCGCCGCCTCCGGAGCCTTTGCCTCTTTCAGCCGTTCCATGTCTTCGCTGCTTACCCGGAATTCCACCACTTTATCCTGAGCGTTATCCACCTTAAGAAAGTTGAGTTTCGGTTCATCATACCTGAAATGATAACCGTCCTGTTCCACCGCGACGACCTGCGGTTTGATCAGGCCTTTTCCCAAATGGCCCGGATTCTCCCCGTCACCCCGTTCCACAGTGGCTCCCGGAGCGTGACCGCTGGAATCCGTTTCGGATGCCGAACCCACTTCCAGTTGCGTCGCGAATTCCAGAACTTGACTGTCCGCAGCGGTTCCGGCTCTGCCAAGTTTGGTTTCATCCGCAAGACTTGACGGCGCCGGGGTCGCTGGAGCCGGGCTGGCATTCTTCCCCGGCGATGTCAGCCATTCTTCGACGAGCCTGGCTTCCCGGGGCTGATTGGGAAGGGTCCTTTCAGCCGCTCCGGCAGTTACGGTGGTGCCGCAGATCGGACAGATCAAACCGCCATCCTCCAAGAATGCGCCGCATTCACCACACTTTGGCATCGTTATCACCTCTGCGAAGGATTTGTAGATCATTGCTGTCGCAATCATCTAATTTATACTGGAGTCCTATGCAAAATATTCCTTTTCCGGTCAATTGTCACTAAAAACAGCGCTCTTGTGATATGTTATAATGATGACTCGGACCCACCGTAGCGGAGAGGAGGTCGTGGGGATGAAGTTGCCAATGAAAATGGACTGGAATCGGACCTGGATCAAAAACAGCCTCGTCATCGTGCTGGTCATTCTGATGACGCTGCTGTTTGTGCAGCTCTTTGCCCAGGTATCCTTCAATTATTACTCGTTCTCCTTTAATCTCGAGACCCGCTGGAACTGGAACGGCGGGACCCTGATCAATATTCCCCCCATCGGCCAGCTCTTTTTAAAATCGCATCATTTCCCGTTGCAGCTGGTGATCACCTTAAACCAGATCGACCTGAACAAGCTGACCGCCCAGTTGAACGCGATTCCGCCCCAGGCGCAATGGTTGCCGACCTTTCAGAAAGAGGTCAGCCAGGCCCTGTTGACGCTGCTCGGAGCCGTCTCGCTCTTCGGCGTCGGCGGCGGCTTGATCGCCTTGCTGGTGGCGCGGGTCTTTCCGCCGCGGCCGCTGTTCGGCGTGGGCATTCTGGTCGCGGTGCTGGTCATCGCGCTGCTGGTCGCCGGGACCCTGGGCACCTATCAGCCGGATGCCCTGGAGCATCCCGAGTATCAAGGGGTGCTGGCCGGCGCGCCGTGGGCGATGAACCTGATCAGCATGGGCCTGAACCATCTCGATGTGCTGAGCGCCAATTTGAAAAGGGTCTCCCAGGATGTCTCGCTGCTTTACCAGCAAGCCGACGGAATTCAAAACCTGGGCCTGGATAGCGACCTGGCCGTGCTGCACGTCACGGATATTCATAATAACCCGGCGGCCTTCGATCTGATGCAGGAGTTGATCGCCAATTTCAAGATCCGTTTCGTGATCGATACCGGCGATCTGACCGATTACGGCACCGCGGTGGAGGCGGAGCTCATCCCCCGCATCCAGCGGCTGGGGATTCCCTATATCTTCGTCCCCGGCAATCATGACTCGCCCTTGATCATCGAACGCTTGAAAAAGCTGCGTTCCGTATGGGTGCTGAGCAGCGGGCGCTATTCCATCGCCGGCCTAAGCATCGCGGGAATCGCCGATCCGGCTTCGAGCCGGTTCGATTCGGATGTGGCTGAGCCGGCGGAGTTGCAAGCGACCGCCGCCACCCTCACCGACCGGGTCCTGGCGATGGAGGAAACGCCGGATATCGTGGCTGTCCACGAACGGGTCTTCGCGGCGGATCTGATCGGCAAAGTTCCGCTGATTCTGCACGGCCACGATCACCAATACCGGGTCTCCGAGCAAGACCAGACCGTGATCGACGATGCCGGAACCACCGGCGCCGCCGGCCTGCGGGGCCTGGTGCGGAAAGGCGTGCCCTACAGCGCCTCGATCCTCTATTGGCGCAAGGATGAGCAGGGCCGGCTGCGCTTGCACGCCATCGATTCGATCCGGATCAACGGTCTGGAAAGCCGCTTATCCATCGAACGGCATACCTTTAAGCCGCCAAAAACCGATGATTGATATTCGGGCAAGGCGGCCCGGCGCAAGGATCGCCGGCCCTTGGCGACGGCTTCCTCGCCTCATTCTTAATCTCTTCTTAATCTTCGGAAAGCTGCTCTCTTAATCTGAAGATGGTATTTTCTTAATAAGAAATACGATATAAGTTGAAATAAATTTTTTAAATAAGCTTTTCCATCCGTAAGGCATGGCTGGAAAAGGACGAATCGCGGTATTTATTTCAACTTATAAATTAAGGAAATATGTTGCAATGATTTTGAAGGTATAAAAACTTATTGCAACATATAGAGGAGGATTAACAATGAAAAAAATCGCCTTACTCGCCATTGTCGGCGCGTTGCTCTTGATGGCGGCGACCAGTTTCGCCGCTCTTTCCGGCACCGTCAACATCGTCGGGTCGACTTCGGTGCAGCCGTTGGCTGAAGAGCTGGCGCAAGCCTTCATGGCCAAAAACAAGGGCGTCAAGATCTTCGTGCAGGGCGGCGGTTCGGGAGCCGGCATCAAGGCGGCCATGGCCAACACCGCCGAGATCGGCAGCAGCTCCCGGGAGTTGAACCCCGATGAGACCGGCGTCGTCGAGACCACCATCGCCAAAGACGGCATCGCTATCATCGTCAATAAGGCCAACCCGGTCACCGGCCTCACCAGCGAACAGCTGAAGCAGATTTATTCCGGCGAATACACCAACTGGAAACAGGTCGGCGGCCCGGATCAAACCATCGTGGTGGTCAACCGCGAAGCCGGTTCGGGAACCCGGGGCGCCTTTGAAGAACTGGTGCTCGGCAAGACTCCCAATACCAACAAATGTCTGGTGCAGGCTTCTACCGGCGCGGTCCAGCAGACCGTCTCCATCACCAAGGAGGCCATCGGCTATATCTCGCTGGGCGCGCTGGATGCCAAAACGGTAAAAGCCCTGCGCATCGACGGCGTGATCGCCACCGAGCAAAACGTCATCGCCAAGAAATACAAGATTCAGCGGCCCTTCCTGTTCCTCACCAAGAAAGCCCCGACCGGGGTGGTCAAAGCGTTCCTGGATTGGGTGCTGAGCCCGGAAGGCCAAAAAATCGTGGCCCGCGACTATATCGCGGTCAAAAAGTGAGCGACTGCAAGCATAAAAGCGTAGAAAAAGAGACCGTCCCAAGCGATGGTCTCTTTCTTTATTCTTATGTTCCCGTCTAAAATGTTCCTTCGGTCATCGAAGATCGATCTTCAGTCGTTCAAGATACTTCTTCAGTCGCTGAAGATATCTTGATGATTATCAAGTTAGCTCCATACCTACGCTTAAAACGATGTTGAGTGATTGAAAGAGCTTGTTGAGCGACTGAAAGAGCTTGTTGAGTGATTGAAAGAGCTTGCTGAGTCACTGAGCGAGCTTGTTGAGTGACTGAAAGAGCTTGCTGAGCGACTGAAAGAGCTTGCTGAGTCACTGAGAGAGCTTGTTGAGTGACTGAAAGAGCTTGTTGAGTCACTGAGCGAGCTTGCTGAGCGACTGAAAGAGCTCCGCTCGCTCAGGGAAGGGATTGAAGGATAAGTCATGATGTCTATGGACCTAACCCTTGGCCCTTCCCGAATCGGGAAGGGGAACCACCGGCCTCCGAGGTCCAAAAGCTTTTAGGCTTCGAAGCATGGTGGTTACTCTCCCCGATTCGGGGAGAGCATAGAGAGAGGTTTGCAAGCGAGACCTAACCTTCATCATGCCTGCGTATTTCTTGCGGAGTTAACTTGATAATCATTAAGGAGCTTGCTGAGTCACTGAAAGATGTATTCTAGGAGAAATTCTTGTCTATCCAGGTTAATCCTGTGCGAAATGTCCAGGGGTTGAACGGCCAACCCCTAGGACCTACCCTGCCGCAGGGCCTCATGCCGGCCCTTGACCCGGCATTTACCTTTACCAAGCGCACCGAATGAAGTAAAGAATCGATTCTGCCAATCGTAACTCTGCTTGAAAGTGATTCCTGTTGGGCAACGGCATGCGCTCCATTCGCAATGCCGTGCCGGTCTACCTCCTTGTAGACCGCTCGGGTAGATAATCTAGCCTAAAAAAACAAAACCACATCTTATGCAAGACGGCGGCAAGGGAGACCGGCGGCAAAACTTCATTGTCCATTTACCTTGCCGGTTCGCGAATGAACCGGACACCCGCGGGGTCTAAGGGGAAGCAGCGTCCCCTTAGTGGCGGGGTTGCACGGGGTTTGCCGCTAAACCCCTGTCCGCCCGCAGGCGGAATCCTTGTTTTAGGTCCAAAAACTTAAAACCAGCATACCTCAAATGCTTTAGCTTACAATTCAACGAGTAAAATTGGCTCGAAGCCGAACCGAAACTGCGGGACGGCAGTCGTCCCTGCAAATCAAGCGTTGTCGCGGTTCCGCTTATAGCTGCGGTCGCGCTCGCTGCGGTCCAGAATCTTCTTGCGCATCCGGATCGACTGCGGCGTGATCTCCACCAACTCGTCTTCTTCGATATATTCCATGGCCTGTTCCAAACTGAAGACCCGGGGCGGGGTCAGCTTGATGCTTTCATCGGCGGTGCTGGCGCGCATGTTGGTCAGATGTTTCTTCTTGCAGACGTTGACGTCCAGGTCGCCCTCGCGGGCGTTCTCGCCGACGATCATCCCGGCATAGACTTTCTCGGTAGGCTGCACAAACAGCATGCCCCGGTCCTCCACGTTGTGGATGCCGTAAGCCGAGGCGTCGCCGGTCTCGAAGGCGGTCAGCACCCCGCGCTGCCTGCCGCTGATCTCGCCCTTCCAGGGCCCGTAACGGTCGAATAAATGGTGCATGATCCCCTCGCCCTTGGTTTCGGTCAGAAACTCGGAGCGGAATCCGACCAAGCCGCGGGCGGGGATCAAAAATTCGATCCGCACCTGGCCGATGCCGGCCGGCGTCATATTGAGCATCTCGGCCCGGCGGCGGCCCAGATTTTCAATGACTCTCCCGGAGAACTCCTCCGGCGCGCTGATGAAGAGTCTTTCATACGGCTCGTAAGTCTGGCCGTTCACTTTTTTGAGGATCGGTTCCGGTTTGGACACCTGCAGCTCGTAACCTTCGCGGCGCATGGTCTCGATCAAGATCCCCAGGTGCAGTTCGCCGCGTCCCGAAACCTGAAAGGCATCGGGAGTTTCGGTCTCGGCCACTTTCAGACTGACATTGGTCTCCGCTTCTTTGAACAAACGGTCCCGCAAATGGCGCGAGGTGACATACTTGCCTTCGCGGCCGGCGAACGGGCTGTCGTTCACCATGAAGGTCATCGTCAGCGTCGGCTCGTCGATGGTGAGCAACGGCAGGGGCACCGGGTTCTCGGCGTCGCTGACCGTCTCGCCGATATTGACCGAGCCCAACCCAGCCAGGGCCACGATCTCGCCCACCGAAGCCGCGTCAGCCTCTTTCCGCTTCAGCCCTTCGTAGATCCAGAGCTTGCCGATTTTGATCTGCTCCTGACTGCCGTCCTGTTTGCACAGGCTGACCAACTGGCTCGCCCGGATGGTCCCGTTGGAGATCCGGCCGATGCCGACCCGGCCGACATAATCATCGTAATCGAGCGTGGTGATTTGAAGCTGCAACGGCAGATCGGCGTCGCCGGACGGCGCCGGGATCTCGCGCCGGATCATCTCGAACAGCGGTTGCATGTTCCGGCCGGCATGATCGGGATCCAGCGAGGCGATCCCCTGGCGGGCCGACGTATAAATCACCGGGAAATCCAGTTGCCAATCATCCGCCTCCAGCTCCACAAAGAGGTCGAAGACCTCATCCAGCACTTCATTGACCCGGGCGTCGGGGCGGTCGATCTTATTAATGACCACGATCACTTTTAAGCCGACTTCCAACGCCTTGCGGAGCACGAACTTGGTTTGGGCCATCGGCCCTTCAAAGGCGTCGACCAGCAACAAAGCGCCATCGACCATCCGCAGCACCCGCTCGACTTCGCCTCCGAAATCGGCGTGGCCCGGCGTATCCACAATGTTAATCTTGGTATCATTGTAATAAACGGCGGTGTTCTTGGAAAGAATGGTAATCCCGCGTTCCCTTTCCAGATCATTGCTGTCCATCACCCGTTCGACCACTTTTTCGTTTTCCCGGAAAATCCCCGATTGCCGCAACATACAGTCCACCAGAGTGGTCTTGCCATGATCGACGTGGGCAATGATCGCGATATTCCGGATTTGGTCGCTGGTTTTAATTGGCATCTCGTTCCACCTTACATTATTATTCCATTATACAGTACGCAATTTTTTATTTAATCATGATTTCGTTAAAAATACAACCGCTACCATGCAAATTTAATGATAGTTTAAAATATTTCGGCCCATTCGCGCCAATGTCCGCTACGGACCGCCCCTCCGGCCGGCTCCCCATAAAAAAAGAAGCAGAGGTCTCCGCTCCTCCGCTCTCCCGCCGCACGCTTGCAATCCTTGAACGATAATGCCGTCCGGTCATAACATCCCCAGAAACCTGCTCCAACCGATCCAAAACTGATTCATGGACAATCCTTTCTGATGCAGCATCCGCTCCAGAAACGCCAACCGGTATTCGACTTTGGCGGGATGCGTCAGCGTGCCCCGGAACCCGGGAGCGTCCGGCGCCAATAAACAGAGCGGCGGATAAAGGACGCACCACCAGTTTTTGCCGCGGCCCTCGCCCAGGACGACCCGCAACCCCTTGTACTTTCCGGCCGGCAGCAAGCCGAAAGGATAATTCACGTCGGGAAATTCGAACTTGCCGAGGGTGACCTTGACCGGCATGGGCCGGCCGTTCTTGCGTAATTCCGCCCGCGCCACCTGCTGAATCTGCTCCATGTGCTGCAGGATGATCTTTTCGGCCTGGGCCGGATCCTCGACCCTTAAGAGCAGGGGTTCGGTCACCTGGATGATCCGGTCCCGGACCTTGAGTTTAATGGTCTGATCGACGGGCGAGTCGCTGTTGGCGATGACCCGCAGCCGGATCAGGTTGGCCTGATTGTACGAGTCCAACGCCGGATCCCGCATCCAGGCAATCCCCGATCCCAGAAACCCGATTGCCGCAAATACAACCAATATTACCAAAACTGTTATGATACGTTGACGAATCAACCTGTTCGGCCTCCTAATCCCTAAGTCCCGCTAGTCGTTCTTCTCGGTATTATCCGCAATATAGCGGCGCATATGTTTGAGAGCGGTTTTTTCCAAACGGGAAACCTGCGCTTGCGAGATGCCGATCTCATCGGCCACTTCCATTTGGGTCCGTCCGTCAAAGAATCGCATCTTCAGAATGAGCCGTTCTCTGTCGTTCAGCTTGGACATGGCCTCTTTGATCGTCAACCCTTCGAGCCACTGCCCGTCCAGGTGCCGCTCATCGCTGATCTGATCCATGACGAAGATCGGATCGCCGCCATCATGGTAAATCGGTTCAAACAGCGAGATCGGTTCCTGAATGGCATCGAGCGCGAAAACCACTTCTTCCCGGGGCACTTTCAACTCCTCGGCGATCTCGGCCACGGTCGGCTCTTTGGAATTGCGGCCGACCAACGCATCCCGGACTTGCAAGGCTTTATAGGCAATGTCCCGGAGCGAGCGGCTGACCCGGAGCGGATTGTTATCCCGCAAATAGCGGCGGATCTCGCCGATGATCATCGGGACGGCATAGGTCGAGAACTTGACGTTCTGCGAAAGATCGAAATTATCGATGGCTTTCATTAGACCGATACAACCGACCTGAAAAAGGTCGTCCACATACTCGCCGCGATTGTTGAACCGCTGAATCACGCTCAAGACCAATCGCAGATTGCCGTTAATCAGTTCATCCCGGGCCGAACGCTCCCCGGACTGCATCCGCTCCAGCAACTCCCGCATTTTGCTGCTGGAAAGGACGGGCAGTTTCGCGGTATTGACACCGCAGATTTCGACTTTATTCACTAACATTCAGCCGATCACTCCTGAATTTAACCTTTATACCAAGTCCGTCTCGCTCCGGTCCGCGTCCCCCGCAACGATTAACCTGCTTCGATAGCTCTGCATTTATAGTGCAAACCCTGTGAGAGCTGTCTAGAAATGATTATTGCCAGCCCTTTTTTGATTTATACCCGAAAAACCGGGGCTTGCAAAATGTGACAAAGCCATCTGGAAATCCATGCCGGACTTTTCGATAAAAAACTCCTGCTAAAACTGGATTTCCTCCGGACCGCCAAAGCTTGCCCAAACTTCGTTTGAAGAATCGTCCGGGCCCGATCGGCGACGGCTTATCCGGCGGTGGGATTTACCAGTGCTGCAAATGGCGGACCCGTTTGCAAAAAAACTGGCCGGTACGGTTTCCCAGCCAGTTTTTGCTACGTTGGGCCGAAATCGGCTGGTGCCCATAAAAAAAGGGCGCCGCCCTTTCTTTCAGGACAGCGCCCTTATGATCATCGCCTGACTGCCGATTGAACAAATAATTAATCCAGCCGCCGCATCTCTTTCTTCAGTTTTTTGATGATCCGTTTTTCCAGCCGGGAGATATAGGATTGCGAGATGCCCAACAGATCGGCGACTTCTTTTTGGGTCTTCTCGGTGCCGTCTTTTAAACCGAAGCGCAATTCCACGATGACCTTCTCCCGGTCCGAAAGGTTCTCCATGGCCGAGTCGAGCAAGGTCTTGTCGATCTCTTCCTCGACATATTTATAGGTTGAGTCGTTTTCTGTCCCCAAGACATCGGAGAGCAAAAGTTCATTCCCGTCCCAGTCGGTATTGAGCGGCTCGTCGAAGGAAACCTCCGCCCGAGTTTTGTTATTGCGGCGCAGATACATCAGGATCTCATTCTCAATACAGCGCGAGGCATAGGTCGCCAATTTGATCTTTTTCTCGGGATTGAAGGTGTTGACCGCCTTGATCAGACCGATCGTCCCGATAGAAACCAGATCTTCGATTCCCACGCCGCTATTCTCGAACTTGCGGGCAATGTAAACCACCAGCCGCAGGTTGCGCTCAATCAAAATCGCCTTGACGGCCCGGTCCCCGAGCGCTAATTTCTCGATCAAATAAAGTTCTTCTTCGTTGGTCAATGGCGGAGGCAAAGCTTCACTGCTGCCGATGTAACCGATAAAGCGCGGCGCCATTCCTAACCGCAGCATGATTCGGACCGACAGCAACCTCAATTGAAGCTTCCATTGCTTCCACTGCTTACTCAGACTTAACATCCGCCTCGCTCCTCATTTAAATTTTTGGAATAGCGCTCATGCTCCCAAGATTGCTGGAGGAATCAATGCCTGAAAGGAACCTTCCGGCGACAATGCCCGGTTATAAAAGGCCACCACCACGTTGCTGCTTTCGACTTCCCGGTTCTTCTGCCAGACGCTGACCCGGTCCGGACGGAAACCGACCATCAACCCGTGGTCCTTGCCGAGCGAATGGAATGGCAGCAGCCGTACCCGCTCTTCCCAGTAGTATGGGATGCTTAAATTGTCAGCCAATTCGCCGCGCTGCATGTGCTCGACCATTTGTAAGACCTCCGGGGGCAACAACTCTTTGATGCGGTTAAATTCCACCACAATGACCGGGACTCTGGTCAAAGGGTCGTGCAACCGATTGCCCGTATCCAATAAAGCGTTCAGCTTCAAGCTCTGACCTTGCCAGTCAATTTGGATGGGGAACAGGCAGATCTGGTCCCAAACCTTGCGGTGGACCACTCCCCAGCCGATCTCGCCCAATAAAAAGATGAACATCAAATGCAGGCAGAACCGCCACCAAAGCGAGATGTTCCAATGAAAATAACGCTGATTTAGACTATCGACCCCCCAATGGATTCCCGATAATAGAAAGGAGAGCAAGTAAAAATAGCCGATGATCGTCAAGAGCCGCCGCAGGGTCAAGGGATAGAAGGATGCCGCCACCATCAATAACGGTACCAGAATCATGAATATGAACGGCGATAAGACCCATGGGTTCAGCAATCCGCTCGAGGCCTGGTTCAATAACAGCATAAACTGAAAGCAGCCGCCGATCGCGCCTCCCAGGAGCAATCTCGGCCATCCAACGCGCACGGAACTGATCTGTCCGACCATCCACAGCAACGTACCGTCCTGGATCCAGCCGAGAATTCCGCCAATGATCGGTTGGTCGAGATAGACCTTGATCATATCCAAGCGAATCACCACCCCTCACATCTTACCGGAACTCCTCCGGCTTTCCTTTCTAAAAAGCCTTGTAAAACATAAGTTATCCTCTTGACTTTCGCGCCGATCTCACCCTTCCCAGCCAGCGGCCGGGCTCATTCGAGCGCCGCCAAACGGCATGGCTGCGCCAAGGCGCCCTAAAATACAGATATATGCCCGAGCCGGTCCGGTTATGCCAATCCGGAGTCGCTGAACCGAGCGCCGCTAAAATTTTGTTCCCGAAGCAATTCTTAGCCAGCTGACCTCCAGGCGCGCGGGAGGCAGAAGCTCTCTCGTAATTTTCCGTTTTTTTCCGCTTTTTGCCGAAATGCTCCTAAAAATCGGAAAAGCGTTCACCGTAAACGGTAACGCTTTTCCGAAAAAATATTTAAAAGCTAGCGCATGGCTATTTTCGTCGCATAAACACCGGAATGTCCGGCTCGTCGTTGATGATCGAGCGCAACTCGAAAACATCGCCGATTCGTTTGTTGTTGCTGCGCCGCTGATCGAAACCGGTGGCGATCACGGTAACCCGGATATCCTCGCCCAGCGACTCATCGATGACCGCGCCGAAGATGATGTTGGCCTCGGGATCGGCTTCCTCGGTCACGATGTCGGCGGCTTCCTTCACTTCCAACAGGGAGAGATTGCTGCTGCCGGTGATGTTCAGCAGAATGCCGCGGCAACCTTCGATCGAAGTCTCTAGTAACGGGCTTTGGATGGCGGCTCTGGCCGCTTCGACGGCCCGGTCATCGCCCTTGGCCAAACCGATGCCCATCAGGGCCGAACCGGCGTCACTCATGATGGTCTTGACATCGGCAAAGTCCACATTGATCAAACCGGTGATGGTGATCAGATCGGAAATGCCTTGAACGGCTTGACGCAAAATATCGTCGGCTTTGTGAAAAGCATCGACGATGGAAGTCTTTTTATCGACGATCTGCAGCAAACGTTCGTTGGGAATCGTAATGAGCGTATCGACGCTTTCTTTTAATGAGGCCAGTCCTTTTTCGGCCTGAGACATCCGGACCCGGCCTTCAAAGGAGAAAGGCTTGGTCACCACGCCCACGGTAAGGACATTCATCTCCTTGGCCAGTTTGGCAATGACCGGAGCGGCGCCGGTACCGGTGCCGCCGCCCATTCCGGCGGTGATGAAGACCATGTCCGCACCCTGAAGTATCCCCATGATCTCTTCTTTGCTTTCCAAGGCGGCCTTTTCGCCGATCTCAGGATTGGCGCCCGCGCCCAGGCCCTTGGTCAACGAATCGCCGACCCGCAATCGAATATCGGCGTTCGAACGATTTAGCGCCTGTCCATCGGTATTTATCGCGATAAACTCGACGCCTTGAATCTTGGCCTCGATCATACGATTCACGGCATTGGTGCCACCGCCGCCCACGCCGATAACCTTAATAGATGCAAATTGCTGTTGTGCCACTTCAAATTCGAGCATTTGCTAAGCCCCTCTCTTGCATCGGTCCCTTTTTTCGCGCCTTTCACGCCAGAAAAACTGAACCAAGTTAATATAATTCGGCAATTAAACGGATTAACCTTCCAACTGATGAAATATTTATCATGATCTTTAACTGGCGCGCTCAGGGTCGGGCGTGCTCCGACGATCCGGTTAAGACAGTCGGGACGTCAGGAATCCGCAGATCGATTTTCACCAGACCCCGGGTGGAGACATTATTGATGATCGCTTTCAAGTTGAATAGTTTCTTGGCTAGCTGCGTCGCATCTCCCAGATTGACCTCCACCCGGTCGCTATGGCCGGGAAGATTCAGATACAACCGGTAGCTGTCCAGATTCAGCTCCGTCAGATACTTGCGCAAGCCTGCGTCCACCGCTTTCAAAATCAGCAGGCCCTTCTCCAGCTTAGCGTCTCGAAGCGGCCGGCCAAATTGCACCGGACCAGCTTGGACTCCGCTGATCAAAGGCAGTCCGGCCGGCGGCTCAGCCCCGGCGTCATCGATCGGCACCCCGCCGTCACTGATGATCAGGAAACCATTGCGGTAAACCATCCAACAGCGAGGAACTCTCTCCCGGATGACCAGGACCACATGATCCGGAAGGTGCCTTGCAATGGTTACCGCCGCAATTCTCGGTTCATTCAGCAGGTTCGCTGTGGCACGGCCGGTATCGATCAGGAAAATGTTCTGCCGCGGCCTCAAGCCGGAGCGCATGATGATCTCCGTCGCCGAGACATAACGCTCGCCTTTCACTTCTAATTTCTTTATCGAAAAAAAATCGGAATTTATAAAGAGCAAAATGAGCGTCAGCAAACATAAAATCCCAAAAACTCGCTCAAAACCGATCTCAGGCCGTTTTTTTTGAACAGACGATTCGAATTCACTCATCGGGCAGAACAGCACCTCATAGCGTCGTGATAAACTCCGGCCGCCAAACCGGAGCGGCTAGCAAAACCCGGAAAAGCAACGGATGCAGCCAGGGAAAATGACTTCACTTTATCACTCGATGAAATGGCTTGGCTCCTTTTTGGAATTTAAGCGCCAGCTCCACTTCACCCTGGCCGGTGCCCAGCTGTTTGGCAATATCGGCGACAGTCTCGCCGCTCTGCCACAGACGATAAATTTTCTGGCGATAGTCTTCGTTGGTCTTGGGCGCCTCGGTTTCCGGTTGCACCGAAATCGCCTCCGCGAAAGGTTCACTTTCGGACGGAAACGGCTCATCGGTCACGCTTTGTGCCATTTCCGACAGATCTTCCGAAAAAACCGCCCGCGAAAGATTGAGCACGGACGGCAAATTCTCCACCGGAGCCAGTTCGTTCTCCGGTCGGATTCCGGCGACATTTTCAAACTCCTCAATGATCGCGGCGACCAGGTTTTCCAGTTCGGCGATCTGTTTTTTTAAGGATTTAACCCGGTTCTCCAGAGCCCGTTTCTGCAGAAAATAACCGCCAATCAAGCAAAACAGATTCATCAGGATGATGCTGAAAAACCAACCGCCATTCATCGGAGCGCCCCCTCATCCAGACCGCAGTCATATTTTGATGTCGATCAGGCGTCCCCGCTCTTCGCTGACGGAATCCTCCGCCGAGTTGACCGCCTCGGAATTATCAGAATTCTTCGCCTGAAAACGGCGGTAACGCCGTCCGTTATTCTTTTGCCTTTCGGGATTTTCTTCCTCAATAATCTGGCCTGCCGCGGAACCGCTGCCCTGTTGGACTTGGACCTTTTGCTGCTGCGCGAGACGGTCCATCTCCTTGGCGAATTCATGCTGTTCCAAAGCAGGCCGAATATTATGGGTCTGCTGAACCTTCTGCAGCTCAAACGAGCGGGGCATGACAGTTTGCAAGTCAACCGGTTTCAGCATCAGCGTTCAACCACCTATTCAATAATATGACTGAACTTTTATCTCCCGATCCCGATAAATCAATGTGACATAACGGATCTCTTCTTGAATTCGGAAAGAAGTCCGCCCCATATAGACCATCACGCCCGGATAAATATACTCACTGGCCCGGATCCGGCCATTCTGGCTCGAGCTCCGCACGATTTCCGCCCCAAGCTCTTCTTTTCTTGCCTCGGCCTCGGCGATCCGCCTTCTCAAAATCTCGGAAGTATTGATCAGGGAATCCAGCATCACCCGTTTGTCATCCGGAAGATTAGGAACCTGTTTAAGCAGGTTGAGCGCTTTTTCCGCCTTGTCCAGGCTAATCTGATTCTCCCGCAGCATGATTTCGGTCTCCTGATACTCGAGCTTAATCCGGGGCGGAGTTCCCACCTCCAGGAGCGTCTGAACTCCCAAGCGCGAACCGATCGTTTTCGCCAGGATCTCCTCGCCGGAACGGACCAAGCCGCCGACGATCTGTCCCTTACCGCCCTCGACCACTACCTTGAGGTCGGCGTTCACCTGACTGTTCATGATATATTCGTAAACGCTCAGATAACCCCGGCAATTGACGATGACGTTATCGAGAAAACGGGCCGAACAATCCCCGTCGCACTCAAGCGTCGCCCGGCCCCTGCCGAATACGCCGCCTTTGATGAAGAGATTCCCGCCCGCTTTGATGGCGGCCGCATCCACGCTGCCGTAAATGCAAATCTCCCCTTCGGCCTCCACTTTCATGCCGATCTCCACATTGCCGAAGATTACCACGTTTCCGGCGAATTGAATGTTGCCAGTTTCGATATTGACATCGGAATTAATGACCTGAACGGGATAAATCCCGATCCGCTTCTGAGACAAGATGGGCTCTCCGGCGGCGGTGGCGATTAACCGGGACTGATCGGCCGTAAGGCTGAATACGTTGGGACCCAATTCCAGTTCTTTATCCATTCCCGCGATGGTGGGGACCAGTTTGCCATAGACGTCCCGGCCCGGTTGCCCGGGATTGGCGGGGATCTTTTCGGCGATGATCTGCCCTGCCTCCACGCTCTGAACCGGCTGAGCCTGGACCCGATCGATCTTGCCATAACCGTCCTCGATGGCCGCTTTCCGAAATACACCGGTCTTAAAATAAAAAATGAACTCAGCATCTTTGCCGGGCGTCGGCTTCATCCCCACGGCGATCCGCACCGGTTTTTCGGTGCCGCGCTCGACCGCGTCGCGAATGGCATCGTCCTGAATACCATAGGTAACGCCCGCGGCCTGCAATGCCGCCAGGATTTCCTGGACATCGGGCAATTTTCGCGTTCCCATCCGCGGGAAGATCGTCAAATAGACTTCCATCCCATCGGCGGAAATTTCCAAGCGGAACCGGCCCTCATAATTCAAAATCTTCGCAGTACCCTCATTCATTTTTTAAATCTCCGTATATGATTTGCGCCAGCGGTTCAATCGGCCTCGCAGCCGAAAAATTGCCTTGGTATGTATTTGGGAAACCCGCGACTCGGAGATCTCCATGATCTCGCCGATCTCTTTCAAGGTTAAGCCCTCATAATAATAAAGCGCAATAACCATCCGTTCCCGTTCCGGCAGGCAGTCGATGGCTGTGGCCAAGGTGGATTTGATCTCTTCCATCTCCACCTGGTGCAGCGGATCCTCACTGTCATTATTACGGACCAAGTCGAGAACCCGTACCGAATCCTCATCATTGGAATGGACCAGCCAAAGTTCATCCAGCGAACTCAAGGTGGTACTGCTTACTTCCGATAACAACTCGTAAAACTCCTGGACGCTGATGGCCATCGCATCGCTGATCTCTTGATCCGAAGCGGAACGGCCCAGCTTATTCTCAAGTTCGGAGCAGATTCGCTCTAATTCTCGGGCCTTTTGACGAACCGAACGGGGTACCCAGTCATTGCTCCTCAAACCATCCAGGATCGAACCGCGTATTCGCGATATCGCATAGGTTTCAAATTTGATTCCGCGGGACGGATCGTACTTCTCGATCGCATCCATTAAACCAAAAACCCCGAAACTAACAAGGTCATCAAATTCTACATTCGATGGTAAGCCAATTGCAACGCGTCCTGCGACATATTTTACCAGGGGTGCATATTTTAAGATTATCGATTCTCTGGTAGCCGGAGACTTTGACAATAGATAATCATGCCATAAACTCTCCTCATTCTGAGCAGTCTTGTCGAAAGACATCGCTACCCTCCTTCTTCCTATTACGCCTTACCATCCATTGGCCGCCTGTCTTCCATGCTCATATGATAACAACTCCGTTGATCATTCGAATCTGGACGCTGCCGTCCTCGATATTTAAAACGATACTTTTACCGGTATTTCCGCCCACGCTGCGGGCGATGATTCTTAGCGCCAGTTCCTGCGCGATTTGCTCGACCGCTTCGATATTCCGCGCCCCGATGCGCAGCCGGTCATCATGCCCATCGATTTTAAACATCTCGGCCCCGCCGACGATCTTGGCCAGCATGCGATCCCGGGAAGCGCCCAACCGCTCCAGGCGCTCGATTAACAGTGGCAAACCGGTATCGGCAAATTTGGCCGGATTTTCGGACTTCAACGCCATCGAACTGTAAGGTAGCATGATATGAATCATGCCGCCGATCCTTGCCCAGAGATCGTAGATGGAGACTCCCACACAAGACCCCAGTCCCAAGGTAGTAATCTTCATTGGAGCTTGCGAAACTGCCAATTCAGCCATACCGATCCGGATTACTTCGTCCATTCAGTTCCAACCCCAAGAGCGTTCAGGATCAACTCCAGCGAATCCGGATCGGGGACCAGGAAGAAATGGCCGTTGATCTTGCGTGTCGTCAAACTGAATTGTGTCTCGATCAATAACGCAAAATCGCCGACGGTTCCCAGATCCAGCAAAGCTGTATTAATAATGGCCCCGGCCATATCAGTGGCAAGCGCCGGAACGGAAGGCAAAATGTTAAAACCGGTCAACCGGGTCAATGCGTATAAGTAAGCGCCGGTCATGATATTGGCGATCTCTTTTAAGGCGGACTCGCGAAAATCGGTGTCCGTCTGACCCAGATTATTCCGAATTACCGAATCCGCTAAGGATAATGCCTCATCTTCCGAGAAAAGAAAAACGATTTTCCCTGGGGCATTACCAAAAACCCGCATAAAAATCCCGCTGACCACCTGTTCGGGCCCGCCCAGGACCTGATCCACCTGGCTGAGCGGCATGATGGAGACGTGAGGCACAGTCATCTGCACCCTTTCGAGCAGGATCTGCGACAAGGCGGTGGCGGCATGGCCAGCGCCAATATTGCCGACCTCTTTCAAAGCATCCAACTGAACGTTGTTCAAGTCTTCCAACTGGATCATTGGGCTTCCTCCAGCGCCATGGAATTCAATTCTTTGGCCTCTTCGGCGGAAAGCGCCCGTTCGAGGTTGAGCAAGATGATTAGCCTGTCATTATGCTTGGCGACTCCGTTTAGGAAATAAGAATCCACTCCTTTGGTAATGGCGGGAGCAGGGCCGATGTCCGATACATTCACCCGCAGCACTTCGACGACCGCGTCGACCACCATCCCGACCCGGTTATCGTTCAAGTCGACGATGATGACCCGCGTTTGATGGGTAATATCCCGGACCACCAAGCCGAATCGTTTGCGGAGATCGACAATGGGAATGACTTCACCCCGTAAATTAATGACGCCTTCGACGAAAACCGGCGCTTTGGGAACCCGGGTGATCGGCTGATCGAGCTTTTCAATCTCGCGCGCCTGGAGAATATCGACGCCGAATTCCTCGTCGCCGAGCTTGAAAACGACCAACTGTTTTGTCTCTTCGCGTGCTTGCAGCTTGTCCCGCATGATTTCCTCACCTCTATTTTAGGCTACGGCCCGAATATCCAAAATTAAGGCGACCCGCCCATCCCCGAGAATCGTCGCTCCGGCGATCCCTTTGATCGCCCCCAGGAAGCCCCCCAGGGATTTTATCACGACATCCTGTTGGCGCAATAAGGCGTCGACCACGCAACCGACCAGCCGTTCTCCCACTTTGAGCACGATCACGTCCAGTTCTTCGAAATGGGCGTTCTGGGCCTCGGGAATCTCCAGCACATCCTGGAGACGAATGAGCGGGATCACTTCGCCGCGCAACATGAAAACCTCTTGTTTCCGAATCTTTTTAATATCGGTCCGGTTGAGGCTGGTGATTTGCTCGATGTAACTCGAGGGAATGGCATAGATCTCCTTGCCCAACTGGACCATCAAGGTTTGAATGATCGCCAGGGTCAACGGCAGCCGGATGACGATTCGGGAACCCTCGCCGAGCTCCGACTCGATATGGACCAGGCCTCCCAAGGAATCTACCTTGGTTTTGACAACGTCCATGCCGACGCCGCGCCCGGAAACATCGGTCACTCTCTCGGCGGTAGAGAATCCGGGCAGGAAAGTAAAATCGAGAATCTGCTCGTCCGGCATCTCCGCCACGGCTTCCGCCGAAACCAAGCCCAGACGGAGCGCTTTTTGGCGGACCTTTTGCGGATCGAAGCCGCGCCCGTCATCGGTGACCGTGATGATCACGCTGTTGCCTTCCTGATAGGCGTTCAGCGTGATTTTGCCCTGCACGGGCTTGTTGGCCGCCTTACGCTGCTCGATATTTTCAATGCCATGATCGATGGCGTTACGAATGATATGAACCAGGGGATCGCCGATCTCGTCGATCACCGTCCGGTCCAGTTCAGTCTCACTCCCGAAGATCTCCAGGTCGATCTGCTTGCCGAGTTCCTTGGATAAATCGCGTACCAAACGCGGGAAGCGGGAGAAAACGGTTTCCACCGGAACCATCCGCGCTTTCAAGACGCTATCCCGCAAGTCCAAGGTCAGACGACCGACTTGTTCGACCACTTCATCCAGCTCTTTGGAGCCGAGGGACGATCCCAGCGATTCCAGCCGGGAACGGTTAATCACCAGTTCCGCAACGAGATTCATCAAATCGTCCAGCTTACGGATTTCCACCCGCACGGTGGGACTGTTCGTAATCTTTATTTTATCATGCTCCGCGACGCTATCCTGAACTCTCCGCTCCAGCTGGAGCTGATCGAGTTGGATCTCCTCGACCAGGACAGCGGCGACGTCGGAGATATTGGATGCGGCCTTATGGAGTTCCGCGGCGGTGGCGGTCGAAATGCAACCGATGACGAAACGAAGGTCGAAATTTTCTTCCTCCAGTTCTTTCACTGGCGGGATGGTGCGGATCACCGTCCCGAGCTTTTCGACCTCGCGCATCACCATGTAAACGCGGGCCCCCTTCAAGGGGCAATCCGCGACCAGGGTGACGTCGATATGGTACAGTTTGGCGCCTTGATCGAGCGCGGCGGCGATCTGTTCCCGCTCCGCTTCGAGGTAGCGCAAGATGAATTTGGGGCGCCGTTCCGCTTTGGCTTCCGCCTTATCGGCGGCGACAAAGTGGCGTAATTCCTGAACCGCGCCGCCGATCTCGATATCTTCCTCTTTGCCCTCGCCGATCTTATTGGTCAAGATCTCCAGGAGATCGACGGCTTCAAACAATGTATTCATCATATCCGCGCTCAGACTGAGTTCCCTGGCGCGCAACTTGCTTAGCACATCCTCCATGGCGTGGGTCAGGTCGGCCATCTTGCTGAAACCCATCGTTGCGGAAGCACCTTTTAGGGTATGAGCAGCTCGAAAGATTTTGTCAAGGATCCCGGAATCCTCCGGACTATGTTCCAGCTCTAGCAATGACTGATTGAGCGTAAGTAAATGTTCTTGACATTCATCCATGAAAACGCCTAAATATTGCGAGACATCCATCCGGCCACCCCCTAACGGTTAAATTAGACTTTTCGCCTGCAATTCCTGCTGTTTATAAACAAATTTCAAAATCTTCTTCATATTGATCTGCGGAATGCGGATAAACTTCAAAGCCGTACCGTAGGTCGCCAGCGACCCCGGTTCGGGCGGAACTATCAACTCGCTGCGTACGACCTCGGCGTGGCTGCAGATCTCTTCGACCCCGTTTAATTGCGGCAGCAACAGCGCCACCATCAAACGCACCCCCGACTCCAAAGGCATCGGCGTCTCCACCCGGACTCCCTCCGCGCTCAGATCGATCGAATTCACCGTAAACGCGGTAACCGGCACCCCTTCATCATAGAAATACAGCAGATCGACGCCGATCCGCACGCTCACCCGGACGTAAGAACGGCGCTGGTTGCGCAGGACTGCCGTCGGCGCCTTGACCTTGATGTAATAAAAGGATTGCGAGCCGCGGAGGCTGTCCCCGCCGGCCACCGGTGCCACGATTTTGGTTCGGCATTCATATAAGGCGTCATCTTTTTTGGAAAAGACGATCTTCAGCGACGCGCCGGTCGTAAATACCCCGGACTGGTCATCCGGGACCGTAATGGCGATCCAATCCCCGGCCCGATCGATCACTTGGCTCAGAAAGGATAACGATTGTTTCTTATTCAGCAGCTCAACTTCCAAATAATCGTCTTTTTGAAGATCCATCTGTTTATACCCGTCTCAGTTGTTTAACGAAGCGTTCAAAAAAACTGACTGGAGCAGCGACTGGTTTGGGCTCTTCAGCCCCGTCGCCCGCCAGCAGACGATCGGCGATCTGGTTCAGGGAACGGGTGACCGAGGCATGGGGATGGTTGATCACGAACGGCGTCTGTTCCTTCACTGCCTTCGCCACCACGGGATCCGCCGGCAAATAACCCAGCTCGGCCAGACTGATGCCCAGGAACTTCTGGGAGACTGTGCTTAGCCGCTGAATGACCTGAGCTCCCTCCTTCGCCGTCTGAACCATGTTCACGATGACCCGCAACGGCAGCTGGGCGTCGTAGCCGACCAACACCTTGATAATGCCATAGGCGTCGGTAATCGCCGTCGGATCCGGAGTCGTCACAATGATCACTTCGCCGGCTGCCAGCACGAATTTGAGAACATTCTTGGAAATGCCCGCACCGGTATCAATTAAAATAATATCGGCATAATTTTCAATTTCAATTAGATTTTTCAAACAATGATCCAAATTGACATCATTCAGATCGGCCAATTGTTGGAGGCCGGACGCGCCGGCGAATATTTTCAGGCCGTGCGGCCCCTCCTCCAGCACATCGGAAAGCTCTTTGCCATTGAAAATGACATCGCCCATATTGAAACGGGGCACGATACCCATCATCACATCGACATTGGCCAAGCCCAGATCGGCATCGACCAATAAAACCCGTTTGCCGAGTTTGGACAGGGCGATCCCCAGATTGACCGAGATGCAGGTCTTGCCGACGCCGCCTTTGCCACTGGTTATCGCGATAACCCGGGCCGGCGCCGCGGCTTTTTTATGGCGCTCCATGATCTCCCGGAGCCGTTGGGCTTGATCAGCCATTATCATGAACGGACCCCTTGTAAAAACGTGATATTAAGCGGGCCGGATTGGCCAATTCGATATCATCGGGAACATTTTGGCCGGTGGTCAGGTAGGCCAGCGGAACCTTATTCTGCCACGCCAAATTGATAATCGGGCCGATGCTCTCGGTTTCATCCAGTTTCGAGAAGATCAGATGCGTAAAGGAGATCAGCGAAAAACGCTCGATGATCTTTACCATGTCGCGATACTGGGTGGTGGCGCTGATCACCAGCATGATCTGGCTGATCTTCGGGTGCGCCAGGAAACGTTTCAAGTCGTTCAGCATCAACTGATTGTACGGGCTGCGGCCGGCCGTGTCGATCAGGATCAAATCGCAATCGCGCAAGTTTTCCAGCGCCCGGTTGAAATCGCTTTCGGTGTAGATCACTTCCACCGGCAGATTGATGATGTCGCCATAGGTCTTCAGATGCTCCACCGCCGCGATGCGAAACGTGTCCAGCGTGATCAGGCCGACCTTCCGGTTGTGATACAGGCTGAAATTGGCGGCCAATTTGGCGATGGTGGTGGTTTTGCCGACGCCGGTCGGGCCGATTAAGGCCACGATCTGTTGCTCCGGCGGGGCGCCCTGCTCGATCCCGCCGTCGAAGGCGAGGTTGTTGACCAAAAGATGGCCGCAGCGGGCCAAGATGATCTTCTCGGAGATATTCGGATTGTTCAGCACGTGATTGGGGATCTGCAAAAACAGTTGCTCGATCAACCCCTCATCCAGCTGCAGTTCGCGAAGGCGTTTCCGGACCGTCGCCAGGACGGGGTTCCTTTCCGCGGCGGTTTCTTCGGGAGAGCCGGTGACCTTGACGAGCATTTTTTTCAGGTCGCTCAATTCGGACTGGAGCGTTTTTAGAAACGGCTCGGTTGCGGCTTCCCTGGCCTGCTCGGCCACAGCCGCGGCCGCGGCTGCGGGGCTCGGGACGCTCGCGCCGGGCTCCAGCGGGCGCGGTTCGCTGCGCAATGAAGCTTCCGGGCCGTTGCCGCCATCCCGCGCCCCGGCCCCGCCAATGGCCGGGACTTGCGCGGCGGCGTTTTCGTCGACCGCGGCGATGACTTCAAAGCGGCGTTCCGCAAACAAACCCAGAAACCCGCCCTCTTTAAACTGCTTGGTATGCAGGATAATGGCATTTCGCCCCAGATCGCTCTTGACCCGGGCGATTGCCTCCTGGATCGTTCCTGCCACGTAGCGTTTTACTCTCATGAATGAATTGCCACCACCCCAATGGAATGAACTTCCGCCTCGGAACTGATCTCATTATAAGACAAGATCATCAACTTCGGCGAGAGCCGTTCGGTCAATTTGCGAAAAGTCAAGCGCACGCCGGGCGAGCACAGGATGATCGGTTGCACCCCGGAGTTGCTGGCTTCTTTCATCAAGGTGCCCAACTTGTCGTAAATCTGCTGAATCAAGCGGGGATCCACCGCCAGACCCGCTCCCTCCCTGGCCTCCTTCTGGATTTTGACCAGCAGTTGCTCCAGATCGGGATCCAGGGTGATCACCCGGATGATTTCGTCCTCGGACTGCACCATTTTGGTGATCTGCCGGTTGAGCGCCTGGCGCACGTATTCGGTAAGCATTTCCACATCCTTGGTCAGCGGGGCGTAGTCCGCCAGGGTTTCCAGCACCGTCACCAAATTGCGGATGGGAATGCCCTCTTTGAGCAGGTTGACCAATACTTTCTGAACTTCGCCGATGGACATCAGGCTGGGAATCAGCTCATTGACGACCACATTGTAATCTTCCTTGAGATTATTGATGAGCGTCTGCACTTCCTGCCGGCCCAGCAATTCATAGGCGTGCGACTTGATGATCTCCGTCAGGTGCGTGGCCAGCACCGAGGGCGGATCCACCACCGTATAACCGGATATTTCGGCCTCATCGCGCTGGGCCTCGGTGATCCAGATGGCCGGCAGGCCGAAGGCCGGTTCGGTGGTGGCGATGCCCTCGATCGGCTGCGACACGATCCCGGGGTCCATGGCCAGATAATGATTGGGAATGATCTCCCCTTTGGTCACATCGACCCCTTTGATCTTGATCACATAGGAGGTCGGCTGCAATTGCATATTGTCGCGGATGCGGATCGGCGGCAGGATCATTCCGAGCTCCAAGGCGGTCTGGCGCCGGATCATGGTCACCCTTTCGAAGAGGTCGCCGCCCTGGTTGGGATCGACCAGCGGAATCAGCCGGTAGCCGATCTCCAGCTCCATCGGATCGATCTGCAGCAGGGAGTTGACATTCTCCGGTTTCTTGACCTCTTCCGGCGCGGCTTCCTCGCTGCCGGCGGCGCGGCCGGGCTCTTCCTTGGCGGGCAGCGGCGCCTGATGCAAACGGTAGCCCAGGAAGCCGACGATGGCGGCGATGGTAAAGAAGGCCAGCTTGGGCATTCCCGGAATCAGCCCGAAGAAGCCGATCATGCCCGCCACAAAATAAAGGATCTTCGGATAGGCCAGCAACTGGCGGCCCAAATCGTTGCCCAGGTTGTCCTCGGACGCCGACCGGGTCACCAGGATGCCGGTAGCGGTCGACAATAACAGCGCCGGAATCTGGGTGACCAGACCGTCGCCGATGGTCAGCAACGAATAGGTCTGGAGCGATTGCATGATGGTGAAGCCCTTCTGGGTCGCTCCGATGATGAAACCGCCGACGATGTTGATGATGATGATCAGGATCCCGGCGATGGCGTCGCCCTTGACGAACTTGCTGGCGCCGTCCATCGCCCCGTAGAAATCGGCTTCGCGCTCCACTTCGCGGCGGCGGGTCCGCGCCTCGGTCTCATTGATCATCCCGGCGTTCAGATCGGCGTCGATGCTCATCTGCTTGCCGGGCATCGCGTCCAGGGTGAACCGGGCGGCCACCTCGGCCACGCGTTCCGAGCCTTTGGTAATGACCAGGAACTGAATGATCGTCAGGATGATGAACATCACGAAACCGACCACGTAGTTGTGGCCGGCCACCACCTGCCCGAAAGCTTCAATGACCCGCCCCGCCTGGGCGTTCAGCAGAATCAGCCGGGTCGAGGAGACGTTCAGCGCCAGCCGGAACAAGGTGGTCAGCAGCAATAGCGTCGGGAAAACCGAAAATTCCAGACTCTTCTGCACATAGGTGGTCAGCAGCACCACGGCGAAACCGGCGCAGATATTGATGGTGATCAGAAAATCCAGCATAAAGGCTGGCAGTGGAACAATGAACATCGTCAGGACCAAGATGACCAGCAACGCCACGACCATCTCGCCGTTGCGCAATGCGTTCCAAGAAATAACACCCGTGCGGTTTGCCGCTTGAGCCATCGCTTACTCCCATCCATTCCGTATCATCTCGCCGCGTATCGTGCCGCAGAAATGGTTTTTATTGAATTGATGCTATCGAATCAGTTCATTCTGTTACTCAATGAGCTCTTTCAGTCACTCAATGAGCTCTTTCAGTCACTCAATGAGCTCTTTCAGTCACTCAATGAGCTCTTTCAGTCACTCAATGAGCTCTTTCAGTCACTCAATGAGCTCTTTCAGTAACTCAATG